>NZ_JBLRVS010000001.1:901695-1162848 GCF_047915635.1 Rossellomorea sp. FS2
CAAGCCTGCGGGGTTTCACATCAGTTACTCTTCCCGCAGGAGTCCTCGTCTTGCACTCCAATCAACCGCTAGAAACAATTTAAATGCTCATGAAACAAATGAAAAACCCGGCATCATTTTCCTTATATTAGAAAAATGATGTCGGGTTTTACTATAACTAAGACACTTTTGTCTCAGCCTCGTTTTTTTATTTTGCTGGTTTCGTTTCTTTCTCAACGGCTTTTGGTGCGTACAGCTTTTTGCCGATGAGCGTTTGGATGATCAGGAAGGCCCCACCCGCTGCCCAGTAGAGGGGAAGGGCAGATGGCGCATTCAATGAGAAGATGAAGATCATGACAGGTGAGAGAAGTCCAAGGATCTTCATCTGCTTCTGCTGCTCAGGAGTCATACCGATCAGGGTCACCCTCGACTGGACGAGGTAGACAATCCCGGCGATGACCGCCATGGCGATATTCGGCTCTCCAAGATTGAACCATAGGAACGAGTGGTCGGCAATTTCTGTTGAAGAGCGGATGGCATAATACAGGCCGATAAGGATCGGTGTCTGGATGATTAAAGGGAGGCAGCCCATATTCAATGGATTGACGCCGTGCTTTTGGTATAGCTGCATCATTTCCTGCTGAAGTTTCTGCTGCTCTTCTTTATTCTTCGTTTCTTTGATCTTTTTCTGTATAGCCGACATTTCAGGCTTCATCACGTCCATCTTCACTTTCATTTCCTGCTGATTTTTATAGGTGCGCAGCATGAAAGGAAGCAGGATCAAACGGATCAGGATCGTGATCACGATGAGAGCAAGTCCAAAGTTCCCACCTAGGAATGTTCCGATCTCGTGGATCAGGTAGGCAAATGGATTGACGAAATAATCGTGGAAGAATGCTCCGTCAGTCGTAGCACTCTGACATCCCCCGAGTGTGATAGCGGATATGAGTATAAGTAGTGATATGGTTAATTTCTTCAATGATGTGTTCCTCCTTGAGTGTTTGGATTGTTAAATGAATTGACAATCCAAGGAGGACGGTTCATCACTTTCTGCATGATAAAAGAGGAATTTCATCATTTTGATCAATCTGGTACCGGCGGTTTCATTCTGGTCTGCCTGAACTTCCGCGACCCGTTGAATCCCATCAATCCGTTTATAGGGCGAGTGGGAATAAAGCTTGAACGGGAAAGGAAATTGATTCAGTAACAGGATCAGGATGAATAACAGCAGGATGCTGAAGTGGATCGGGCTCAGATAAAAATCGATGAACTCCTGCATAAAAAGAATAGACAATGGAGGTTGGCTCCTTTATTTAAAGGTCATACAAGTTAGAGTATACTTCTTCTGCAGGGAAAAATCCATGATAATCTATTGGACCATGTTGGTCATTTTCCCACAAAGGACCGCCACCTGGCCATTTTGAGCCTCTGCACAGACGTCTTGCGGGAAAGGGAGATACCCCGACCAAAAATCCGGCTCATTGGACGACAATGTAGGCGATCATGGGGCCGTTTTGCTCCATTGTTTCATGCAGGTCGCACACGAGTTTATACGTTCCGGGGTCGGCAAAGGTATAGTGCACCACCGTTTCTTCCCCTTTTTTCACCACTCCGGTCACGTTTGTCCCCTCAATGTGGAAGGGATGCTCATGTCCATTCACTCCGAGGATCCTGAGTTCGACCTCTTTTCCGCTTTCAACAACAATCGTTCCCGGGTCCCATCGATAGGATTCGATCTTTTTACCACCAGGCAGTTCTGATGAGAATTCCCCCGTCACCAACTGAAACACCTGTGCTTTCCCGCCTGGGAGGGAAACGGTCGGATAGTCATCCCGGTTCGACAGGTACCAGAGAGTGCCTGTAGCAATCATCACGATCAGCATACCTGTGATCAGGAACCTTCTTTTAGATATGGAATAAAATTTCATAGGTTCACCCCTGTATCGTTCTTGTCCTATAACTATGCACCGCAGCACAAGAACTTGTCTCCGTCCAGAGGATAGAATTGAAATGTTTTGCATTTTCCTTATTTTTTTGTACAATTTGGGGAGAAGGAGTGGGAATATGGAATCAAAATGGAAAGTGATCAAAACGAAGAGCGATGCTGAACCATGGTGGTTCTTCGAAAATTGGGAACAGGATATCGTGGAAGAATGGTCCTTTGACAATGAAGTTGAAGCCATGGAAAAATATAAGGAACAAATTCTCCATCACCGATCCCTCTATCCAAATATGAAAGCAAAACATGTTCATTCCATTGCCTTTTGGAATCCGGAAGAAATTGAATTCTGTGAGGCATGTGACGATGATTTACAGCTATTCATCGGCCTGATCCTGTTCAAAGACGGGAAGCCGGCGGAACATTTGCCATCCAACGAACTATCAAAGGAACTCCATGACTATATGACCAATCGATAAGGGCCGCCCAGTGTCGGCCCTTTTAATTGATGACTCCGGTGCGGACGATTTCATTTTCAACCGTCACATGAAACGTCGCTTTTTGGTAAAGATCGGTCCATTCTTTACGTGTCAGATCCTGATGACCCCTCACGCTCATATACTTCATCCCGAATCCGACAGGGTCCGTATGATTCTCCTGTAGAAAAGTGAGGACATCTTTAATGGACTCCTCCATCTTTTGATCAATTTTACTTTCAAGCAGTCCAATGACTTTCGGATTTCCAAGACGAAGTTCCTCCGACATTTCCAGTAAGCGTGACTTGACCTTCAGTGTGATGTGGAAATCCGGCTGATTCCTGTCGGGCATGCGGATCTTGAAGGAAGAGCGTATGCTGTCCAGTGTGATGAACAGATTTTCCTCAGTACGATCTTCACGGTCCCATTTGGATAGATGATTCTTGAAAGGGTCTAACGGGACCCCCAATTCTACACTGCCTACTTCATATTTTTCTATAAGAGATCGTATATAGAAAAATTTCTCCTTCCCGACACTTTGTACGAAACGATCTTCATCAAATAGTGCAAATCCCTCGACCCCCAAGTCCCCATCCGTGATCGACAACATAGGGAGGATGGCATCCTTCCCGACACTACCATAATCTGTAACGAATTCCTGCAGTGTCGGTGCGATGATCGTTTCCCCATCTACGTTCTGCTGGATGAGATTATAAAGATACGTCCCCGTATTGGATGGTTCTTCCTTTAATGGAAAAGTCAAAATCTCCTCAGCAGAAGAATCGGCCACTGCCAGATATACCATATTGCCAATGGAGGAATCCCTTTCAAGTGTATCCACAAGGTGAGCGATCCCTTCTTCCGCGATATCCCTTCCGTAGACCGCGACCCTGAGCTGACCGGATACGAGTTTATGATCGGTTTCAAGGTTTTGGGAGAGCCTGACTCCCTTGGTTGTCCGGGCAGTCGTGGTCAGCGTTTTCTCTACTTCATCCATCGATGGGTTGAATTGATAAAGAACGGTGGTGCCTTTAATTTTATTATCGTCTTCCTTGTCGTAACCGACAGCCGTAATCAGCCCCAATTTCTCAAGGTACTTGGTCTCCAGACATCCTGTAAGAAAGAGGAGACAGGAGCAAAGGATACAGAGCATTTTCACGAGCGACTCCTCCTTTTTGTCAATCGCATCCTGATCTTGACCAGGGCGAAGAGGATGAAGGGGTAAATGAAAGCGAGGACAAAACTGCCCGTGGCGATCCGGTCCGTAATGGTATTGATGAGGACCCTGTTCTCCAAAAAGATGGAGATAAGCCAGATCGCAAGGCAGAAAATGATGATCGATTTCTTATGGGACACATTGAACGTCCTTTTCATCCCCCTGATGGCACTCCAGAAGTAGGTGCAGATATTGGGTAGAATAATAAGCATCCAAAAGGAGACTGCGATGAATTCAAACCGTTCCAAGTTCGGGATTCTGAGGATTTTGAACATGGATAGGATGGGCCAAATCGTTTTCATCAATGTCTCTTGGGAGAAAAAACCGATCGAGACGACAGTCAGGACCGTGAATAGGATCGTTGTGTAACCTGAACCGATCAAGGCGAATTTCAAGACTTTCTTCTTTTCTTTGATATAAGGGTAATATACAAATAAAAGTTCAAATCCCACCATGGAAAAGCTGCTTTTGTAGATGCCCTTCATGAGTTCATCCGGTGAAGCCGTCATGACGGGGAGCAAATGATTGAAGCTCATGAATTTGACCGGGGTGTAGATCATGAACACGAGCCAAAAGGCGAAAATGAATCCGAGGAAGCAGATCCCCGCTACAACCCTGAAGCCTCCGCTCACTCCATAGGCCAACAGGATGAGGAGGAGGCCCATCACAAGCCACGGCTGGATCTTAGGGAAAATCCACGCCTGTACCATCTCAATGTAATTCATCATGATGATGAACGTTACACACAGAAGATAGACGACATACACGCAATTGAAGAATACACTCAGCCACTTTCCATAGACATCCCTGTGTATGCCATAAAGATCCGCCGACTCATATGACTTCAGGATGGCGACCATGATGAAAAGCACAAGGCTGATGGAGAGACCGGTCAAGAGTACACTGATCCACGCATCCCTGCCTGCCTCCATGAAGACGATACGCGGCAGACCGGCAATCCCGACGCCGGTCTGTGATGTATGAATGATGAACATGACTAGAAATGCGTTGATCATGAATTTTGGCTGGGGATCCAGGTTTACTTTCATGGAGACCCTCCTTTCCATCGTCACGGGTCGTATAATCATTTTTTATGTTTGATTTTCTCTTCCGGAATCCTGCCAGCATCACTGGGGTGGTTCGTGACCGGTCGCTTAGAAAGGAACTGATAGGGGAGTCGGAAGAGACTATACTTCAAATCCTGATACCTGAACGGGTAAGCTGGTGACAGGTATGGTCTTCCAAGGGTGGTCAGCCTTAATAAGTGGATGAGAAGGAAACAGAAACAAAACATCATCCCCAAGCCACCGTATAAGCCTGCCATGATAATCAGAGGGAAGCGTAGAACCCTTACGGCTGTACCGATGGCATAGCTAGGGGCGGTAAAGGAGCCCAGGGCACTAATGGCGATGATGATAATCAGGATATTACTTGTAAATCCCGCTTCTACGGAAGCCTGTCCGATCACGATCCCTCCGACGATACCCATCGTCTGACCCACTTTGGTCGGCAGTCTCGCCCCTGCTTCCCTTAATAACTCGATGATGAATTCCAGCAGGAGTGCTTCGAAGACGGGGGGGAAGGGTACATTCGACCGGGATTGGCCGAGCGAAACGAGAAGGGCCGACGGAATCACCTCGTAATGATACGTAATGACGGCCACATAGGCGGGTGTAAGCAGGATCGAGAAGAAGATGGCAATGAAACGAACAAGGCGTAGGAATGTCCCCATGTTCCATCGCAGATAAATATCTTCCGTCGATTCAAAAAAACTCAGGAAAGTCGAGGGACCGATGATGACCGTTGGGCTTCTGTCCACCAGGATCCCCACCTTACCATGAAGGAGGGATACGCTTACCCGGTCAGGCAGCTCCGTTGTAAGGAACTGTGGGAAAAACGTATAGGAATTATCCTCAATCATCTGGGTCAGGACCGTTGAGTCCAAAATGCTGTCCACTTCAATATCCTGGATGCGCTGACGGAAGGTATTCACATTTTCTTCGTCGGCAAGGTCCCTGATATAGACCATCTGCACTTTGCGTTTCAGCCGATCTCCGACTTCGAAGGTTTCCACGCATAAGTTGGGGTCGTTCACATTGGCACGAACCAGATTTAGGTTTTTTGATATCGACTCGGTAAAAGAAACCTTCGGACCGAAGACGAGTGATTCGGTCTCAGCCTTTTCCAGGCTCCTCGTTCCGGGATCACTGATGTCCGCTATTGTTGCGTACTTTGATTCTTCATGAAAGACGATGGCAGCCCCATTGAGGAGCTGACTGATGGTGTCTTCAACGGAGTCGGTGGTCGAAAGTCCCCCGATGGAAATCACACCATGGACCTCTTCGTCTGACAAGGGGTCAGGCCAGTCTTCGAGCGGTCGAAGGATATGACTGTGCAGAGCCTGTGAATCGATAAGGTCTTCAAGATAAGCGATGGTGTAAGCTTGAGATCCCTTCTCCAACTGCCTCATCACGAGATCACTGCTGGTTTGTACTCTTCCATTCAGAGCGTCTAAAAGAACGCTGCCGAAAGGTCTCTGTTGTTTACTCTTGATCACGATGTTCATCACCCTGACATGACTCATTTACCTTTTAGCCTGCCCGGAGATGAGCATATTACCCCGTGTATCATCATAAAATGAGGGAGATGATCTTGCATATTTTCCCTGGATTCCATCCATACTAGGGAGGAGAAGGATGTTCACTATATTTAAAAGTAAAAGTATGGTACAATAGAAGTGAACATATAGCATATATCCATCAACCCTTACCATCTACAGCAGTTTTATTTTTTCCATGTTAGAAAGCTTAGCGGGAAAATCCTACTTATCTTAAAGGAGGACATTCAATGGCTTTTGGTCGTAGAAATCAAGTTGAGGAAGAAATTAAAACAGAAGAAACAAAAATTTGGGCTTGTTCCGCTGAAGATTGTAAAGGCTGGATGAGAGATAATTTCAAAAGCGAAGACACTCCTAAGTGTCCGTTGTGTAAAGAAGATATGGTACAGTCGACAAAGGTTCTGCAGGTTGTGGATAACCCCCATCCTACCTTGAAGACTTCCTGATCGGGACCGACAATCGTCGGTTCTTTTTTCTTTTGCCCGCCCAAATGCTAAACGCTTTTCCGGTTTGATGAATACACTGTATTGTATTCTGACTTCAAGGGAGGGAGCATGGTGGCTGTGAAAAAAGAGACTGACACAAAAAAGCCAGAAGAAACGCGTCGTACCGTATGGGAGCAATTCTGGAAAGGGACGGCGCCAAACGAAGATAAAAAGGAATCCAAAGAAATCAAGTGGTTTTGAAAGAGAGGCGGTATCACGGAAGTCCGTGACCGCCTTGTTCATTTTTAGTGTGGACTCTTTATTGGCAGATAGGAAAATCTGTTTTACAATTAGGGGACCACAATCATGATAGGAGGTCGAAGGTTTGCAGCAAGCCATAAATGTATTAAAAGAGTATTTCGGATATGATTCATTCAGAACCGGGCAGGATGAGATTGTGCAACATGTTCTAGCCGGACGGGATACTGTCGGGATCATGCCTACCGGAGGAGGGAAGTCCCTTTGTTACCAGGTTCCGTCTCTGCTCCTAGATGGAGTGACCGTCGTCATTTCACCTCTGATTTCCTTGATGAAGGATCAGGTCGATGCCCTCATCCAACAAGGGATACCAGCCACTTACATAAACAGTACGCTAACGGCAAGAGAAACGGATGAAACGATGACCGGCCTGTCAGCAGGTGAGTATAAGCTCCTCTATATCGCACCGGAGCGATTGGAATCTAGAAGTTTCCTGAGATTCCTTCAAACCCTTCCCATCCCCCTTGTAGCGGTTGATGAAGCCCACTGTCTCTCCCAATGGGGACACGATTTCAGACCCAGCTACATGAACATTTCCTCGGCCGTGGGCCAACTTCCGACCAACCCCGTCATCCTCGCTTTGACGGCTACGGCGACCCCTCAAGTTCAACAGGATATCCTCCAGCATCTTCACATCCGTGATGAGAATATGGTACTGACAGGGTTCGAACGGGACAATCTGTTCTTCCAAGTCGTCAAAGGGGAAAACCGAAAAAAATGGGTGGAGGATTACGTAAAGAAGAACCGGGATCACTCTGGGATCATTTACTGTGCCACAAGAAAGGAAGTCGAAGCTCTGCATCAGCTTCTCGAACGGAAGGGAATCTCAGTCGGTAAGTACCACGGTGGTTTGTCCGATCGTCTCCGTGAAGAACAGCAGGATGCTTTCCTGAACGACTCGATATCCATCATGGTGGCCACGAATGCCTTCGGTATGGGTATCAATAAATCGAATGTGCGGTATGTCATCCACTATCAACTGCCGAAGAATATGGAAGGCTATTATCAGGAAGCCGGAAGGGCAGGACGTGATGGACTCGACAGTGAGTGCATCCTCCTTTTCGCTCCGCAGGATATCCAGACTCAGCGATATATCATCGAGCAGAATCTATCGCCTGATATGCAGATGAATGAAATGCAAAAGCTCAGGGATATGATTGACTTTGCCCATACGGAATCATGCCTGCAACAATATATCCTCACCTACTTCGGAGAGGAAGGGGATACAAGATGCGGAAAATGCAGCAACTGCCTGGATGACCGTGAACAGGAAGATGTGACGGTCAGAGCACAGATGGTCCTATCCTGTATGCTGAGGATGAATGAGCGATTCGGGACCTCCCTGATTGCCGGGGTCCTGACCGGATCAAAAAATAAAAAAATCATGGATTGGCGATTTGATGAGCTCTCCACATACAGACTCATGAAAGATCAATCGCAAAAGGATGTCTCCCTTTTTATTGAGTATTTGATCGCAGAAGGAGTGATTGCGGTGGAAGGGGGGAGCTACCCCATCCTCAAAGTGTCTGCAAAGGGAAAAGAGGTGCTGTTGGGGCAGAGATCGGTTTCAAGGAAGATCCAAAAGACGGCGGTCCGGGTCATCAAGAAAGAAGATCCCCTTTTCGAATCACTTCGCCAGATCCGAAAAGAGTTGGCAGAAGGAGCAGGTGTTCCGCCATTTGTCATCTTCTCGGACAAGACGCTTCATGACATGTGCGAAAAGCGTCCCAAATCACGGGATGAGTTCCTCGATGTGAGCGGAGTGGGGCAGAATAAGCTCGTTAAATACGGAGATGCGTTCCTGAAAGGAATCGCAGACTTTGAAGAGAGGGAAGTGAATGAAGAAGAGTCCGGAGAACTAATTGTAGAAGATGGGCCTTCACATATCGTGAGCTATCAGCTATTCATGGAAGGGTACGAGCCAAAGCAGATTGCTTCACGGAGAGGCATGAGTTCGACGACGATCGAGAATCATATTGCCCGCGCCTACGAAGAAGGGATAGGTAAGGATTGGACGCGTTTGTTTTCAGAAAAGGAGGAAGGGCTCATCAGGGAGGCCGTGGAAGAGGCAGGTTCAGATAAACTCAAGCCTATCAAAGAGCTCTTACCGGATGAAATCAGTTATTTCCAGATCAAAGCATTCCTTGCAAAACACAAATAAAAAAAGCCTCGCGGGAAACATGATGCTTCCGGCGAGGCTTTCTTCTTTTATCAAGCTTTTTGCGCCGCTCTCATTTCAAGGAATTCATCATAAGATGATTCTTTGTCAATAAGTCCTTCATCGGTAAGCTCAATGATGCGGTTGGCAATCGTTTGAACGAACTGATGGTCATGGGAGGCGAAGATCATGGCACCTTTGAAGTTGATCAATCCATTATTGAGGGCAGTAATGGATTCAAGGTCCAAGTGATTCGTCGGCTCATCGAGCATAAGCACATTCGATGAGCTGAGCATCATCTTCGACAGCATACAACGAACTTTCTCTCCACCTGAAAGCACTCCCGGTTTCTTCAATACTTCTTCTCCGGAGAACAGCATGCGGCCAAGGAATCCGCGCAGGAACGTTTCGCTCTCATCGTCAGGAGAATATTGACGGAGCCAGTCGACAAGGGTCTGCTCGCTGCCTTCGAAGTATTTCGAGTTATCATTCGGGAAATATGCCTGACTTGTCGTGACGCCCCATTTGAATGAACCGCTGTCCGGCTCCATCTCTCCAGAGAGGATTTTGAAAAGGGTCGTTTTGGCAATTTCATTTTTACCGACAAGGGCAATCTTATCTTCCTTGTTCATGATGAAGCTGACATTGTTCAGTACCTTCACGCCATCAATCGTTTTGCTGAGGTTTTCTACGCGCAGGACGTCATTTCCGATTTCGCGTCCTGGTTGGAAATGGACGTAAGGGTAGCGCCTTGAACTTGGCTTGATATCATCAAGGCTAATTTTCTCAAGGGATTTCTTACGGGATGTCGCCTGCTTCGATTTGGATGCGTTCGCACTGAAACGCGCTACGAATGCTTGGAGCTCTTTGATTTTCTCTTCTTTTTTCTTATTTTGGTCCTGTGCCATCTTTAGAGCGAGCTGGCTGGACTCATACCAGAAGTCATAGTTCCCGACATAAATCTGGATCTTGCTGAAATCGAGGTCCGCAATATGCGTACATACTTTATTCAGGAAGTGACGGTCATGGGATACGACGATGACGGTGTTCTCGAAATTGATCAAGAAGTCTTCGAGCCACTGGATTGCCTGAAGGTCAAGGTTATTCGTCGGCTCATCAAGAAGCAGGACATCGGGTTTGCCGAATAGTGCCTGTGCAAGGAGTACTTTTACTTTTTCTCCACCGGTAAGCTCCGACATCAGCTTTGTATGGAGGTTTTCACCGATTCCAAGACCCTTTAAAAGGATCGCAGCTTCTGACTCGGCTTCCCACCCATTCAATTCTGCAAACTCACCTTCAAGTTCCGCTGCTTTCATGCCATCTTCATCAGAGAAGTCCTCTTTCATATAAATGGCGTCTTTTTCCTGCATTACTTCATAAAGGCGGCTATGTCCCATGATGACTACTTTCAGGACTTCATGTTCTTCATATTCAAAGTGGTTCTGTTTCAAGACAGCGAGTCGCTCACCTGACCCCATGGAAACATGGCCGGTTTGTGATTCGATCTCTCCTGATAATATTTTTAAGAATGTGGACTTGCCGGCACCGTTTGCCCCGATCAAGCCGTAACAGTTCCCCGGTGTGAATTTTATATTGACGTCCTCGAATAATTTTCGGTCGCCGAAACGCAAACTTACATCTGATACTTGGATCATGTATGAAACCCTCCTAATACTCAATCTAAAAGATTATACCATGCAAGAGGCTCAAAAAGATAGGGAAGTCGGCTCTTTTAGCCTTACATGAAGGATAACGCAGAAGCATCCTGCCAAGAGATGAGGAAGAGATGCAAGCGGATAAAAAAGTTTTGCAAATTTTGATGCAACGCTGTATGATAAGTAACAAAACCAATCGGAAAGGTCGGATTTGTATGGAGCCTAAAACGATTCCCAAGCCTCTTGTCCAATTGAATCAGTGGAGCATCTTATTTTTTGTACTCTGCTTCTGGATTTTTCACGTTGAACATTACCTGCTCATCCCATTGGCAGCCAATGCATGTGGTGCCTTTTTAGGCTTCAATCCGATCGTGAAAGCTGGCCGGGCATTTTTAAGGAACGACGCCTCCACCTACATTCAGGAGGATGCCGAACAACAAAAATTCAATAGTACGATCGCGGTGATTTGTCTTGCTGCTGGTTATCTCTCATCCCTTGCAGGCTGGTCGATTGCGTCGGTCGTATTCACGGCCATGGTGTTCATATCAGCGGCCGTTGCATTGCTTGGCTTCTGCATCGGATGCTTCATCCGTTTTCAATGGAAGAGGTATCAATATAAACGGTCACACAGCTGAAATAAAAACGATCCGGGCCCATCAGGTCCGGATCGTTTTTTTGCATGAATAGAAAGTTCAAGGTCGGGGATAGTAAGGAGGAATACGAACTAGGAGGAAAGAAAAATGAAAAAATTGATCCTTACGGGAGCATCGATCTTGATGATCTCCGCAGCAGCAGCTGGATGTGCTTCAAAAAACGGCACAGATAAAGAAGGAATGAATGACAACCTTCAAAACGTGAACTATGACAACCAGGCCGAACGTGACTATAACAACAATCAAATGAATGATGGAATGATGAATGATGGGAACTACTCCATCTCAGAGGAGGCTGCCAATAAGGTTGCCAACCTTGATAACGTAAAGAGCTCCTATGTCATGGCGACCGACCATAATGCCTATGTAGCGGCAGTCCTTGATAATGGGAAATTGAGCAAGGACCTCGAAGACAAGATCACGAAGCAAGTAAAGGAAACAAATGGAAGCATCCATAACGTCTACATTTCAACCAACCCTGCATTCGTTGACCGCATGAAGGATTATTCCGGTAAGGTGAAGAACGGTCAGCCGATCGAAGGCCTCGGAGAAGAAATCAGCGGCATGATCCGCAGCGTATTCCCGAATCGCAACCAATAAAACAAAGAGGACCGGATGAGATTCCGGTCCTCTTTCTTTATTCATGAGACGGCGAAGAATAAGATGAACAGTGCCGCTAGTACATACATGATCGGATGAACTTCCCTGGCCTTTTTCGACGCGATCATGGCGAAGGGATACAGGACGAACCCTGCAGCAATACCGGTCGCGACACTAGAGGTAAGGGGCATCATGATGATGGTAAGGAAGGAAGGAATGAATACTTCCAGCTTGCCCCAGTCGATATGCCTTACCTCTGTTGCCATCAAGGCACCGACAATGATCAGTGCCGGCGCCGTCACTTCGGGGGTGATGACGGACAGGATCGGCGAAAAGAACAGAGCAATAGCGAAACCGAGTGCGATGATTACTGAGGTGAAGCCTGTGCGTCCCCCTACGGCAACTCCTGCAGATGATTCAACGAAAGATGCCGTCGTGGAAGTACCAAAGATGGATCCTGCCACTCCAGAGGCGGAATCGGCCAGCAGGGCGCGTCCGGCATTCGGGATCTGGTTGTCTTTCATCAAACCTGCTTGACTTGCGACGGCAATTAAAGCACCTGCGGTGTCGAAGAACGCCACGAAGAGGAAGGTGAAGATGACGGCGAAGATCTTCAGTGAGAAGATGTCGCCGAGATGGCTGAACACGACTCCGAACGTAGGAGAAAGACTTGGTACCGCCCCGACCACGGAATGGGGCACATCTATTTGTCCGACAATCATGCCAAGGATGGTCGTGATCACCATCCCGTAGAAAATCCCTCCTTTAATGCCCTTCACAAGGAGCATCAGAGTGACGATGAAACCGAAGACAGCAAGCAGTGCCCCCGGTGACCCGAGATTTCCAATGGACACAATGGTATCTGCATTCGCCTGGATCAGCCCGGCATTTTTAAAACCGATGAAGGCAACGAAGAAGCCGATACCCCCGGCAATAGCGAATTTCAGATCGGACGGGATGACGTTGATGATCTTTTCACGTATTTTCATCAAGCTCAGGATCATGAAAATGATGCCGGCAATGAAGACACCGGTCAGGGCCGTTTCCCAAGGGACGCCCATCCCGATACAGACGGAAAACGTGAAGAAAGAGTTGAGCCCCATGCTCGGCGCGATTCCGACAGGGAAGTTCGCCAGCAGCCCGATCAGCAGCGATCCGACGATGGCAGAGAGCGCAGTAGCGGTGAAAAGGGCACCTTTATCCATACCGGTCTGACTTAGTATGATGGGATTGACAACCAGTATATACGCCATGGATAGGAAGGTTGTAATCCCTGCCAATGTTTCTTTACGGTAATTTGTACCACGTTCTTCAAATTTGAAGAATGCTTTCATAATAACCCTCCTAGGATGAGAACAATAAAAAAAACCCCGGCCCCAGACCAGAGTTCACTCTACAAAAGGAATGTATATGAAAACATTCATCTTCTTGTAGACAAGCCATTTAGGGTAGCTGGTAGAAACGTTCAAGCCATATTCTTGAACTTATACAAGGGTTCATGTATTTTATTATAATCAGAATAGATGAATCATATCAAAATCCATCGAAACGGGTCAATATATGAGGTAAATGTTCCTTTTTTCACTCTTTTCTAAATTGATTCTTTATTCCTAAATGGCCGGACGCCCTATACATAAGGTAGGAAACAGGCTATATTTAGGGAATACGATTATTTAATACTTGTTAACGGCAGGAGGAAATACAATGTCTTCATTAAAACCGGGCGTGGTGGCGGAACTGACGGCCGACCAGGAAATGCCATACGGATTCTTTTTAACCGATGGTGAAAATCGCGTGCTGCTCCACCACTCTGAAATGACCGAAGAACTTCAAGAAGGGGATACGGTGACCGTGTTCCTTTATCATGATAAAGAAGTAAGGCTGGCTGCGACGATGCGTATCCCGAAGATCCAGGTAGGATATTACGGTTGGGCAGAAGTAGTGGATAAGCATGAAGACCTCGGAGTATTCGTCAACATCGGTCTTCCGAAGGATATCCTCGTTTCTGGTGACGACCTTCCAAAATTCTTTTCACTGTGGCCGGAACCGGGAGATCAGCTGTTCATGACCTTGAACCGCGATAAGCAGGACAGGCTGTATGGCCGTCTGGCAACGGAGAACATCATCGAACAGGTAGCAAGGAGAGCTTCTTCCGAAATGAACAGGGCAAGCATCCAAGGAAGGGTTTACCGCCTCCTTCGGGTAGGCACCTTCTTCCTGTCTGAGCAGGGCTATCGCTGCTTCGTCCACGAAAACGAGCGTCGTGAAGAACCGCGTCTCGGTCAAATGGTCGAAGGGAGAGTCATCGACGTGAAGGAAGACGGTTCCCTTAATGTATCATTCCTTCCATTAAAGCAGGATAAGATGTCCGATGATGCCGAGATCATTTTCGAATACCTCCTTGAGCGTAACGGCTCTATGCCCTATTGGGACAAAAGCCTTCCTGAAGAAATCAAGGACCGTTTCAACATGAGCAAGGCATCATTTAAACGGGCTCTGGGCATGATGATGAAAGAAGGCAAGATTTATCAGGAAGATGGCTGGACATATTTGAAAAAAGATTGATGGAAAAAGGAGTGGCTAATTCGCGCTCCTTTTTTTACATTGCCGTCCGTAGGGGGTTCAACGAAAAATGGATCCTGTATTTCCTGAGACTGGTGAACCACATATGAAAGGAAGGCGACCTGTATGCAATTGGTCAAAGCAAGTGTCATTGGTTCAAGAGGGACGCCCTATGAAGTGGGAGTGGACCTAGGAAATCAATTAAAAGGGTCCCCCCTTTACGGTTTTCATCTGGAGAGAAGAAAGAAGTCCCGGAATTCCTATGCGACAGTAATGTCTGAGGTGAGGGATCTCTTCATGCAGTATGATCCTTCTTTGTGGGAGGAAATCAACGGGTTTGCCGAAGGGATCGGTTGGACTCTGGAAGAAACCGTCCATGAGTATTCAGGATATCAGGCGGATTGGCCGGTGTCAGGCTGTTCGGCACTGGCAAAAGACGGGATCTATGTCCGTAACTATGATTTTCATCCGAAAACCTATGAAGGAAGACTGCTTTTGACCCAAACAGAAGGAGCCTATTCGAGCATCGGGTTTTCGGGCAGGGGTATCGGCCGGATCGACGGTCTGAATGAAAAAGGGCTGGCCCTTGGCTTCCATTTCGTGAATCGTATGAATCCTGGAAAAGGATTGATATGCACGACGTTAGCGAGGATGGTCCTGGATACTTGTTCCACAACGGAAGAAGCGGTGGCCCTCCTCAGTGAACTTCCACACCGGCAAAGCTTCAATTATTCCATTCATGATCGCAAGGGGAAGTCAGCTGTGGTGGAAGCAAGCCCGAGAGGTGTGCAATCATATGAATCAGAGGGAAGCCTCGTATGTGCCAATCATTTTCAATCCCCTGATCTTCTGGGGGAAAACCGTTTCCACATCAAGGAGTCCAAGGAGCGGTTGGTCCATTTGAATGAAATGATGGAAAGTCCCATTACACTGATCGAGGGATTCCAAAGCTTTCATCACGAAGAGAGCAGGATCTTCAAAAAAGACTATGAGCAGTGGAACGGAACAATCCATACGGTAGCCTTCGACTGCAGAAGCCTCTCGGCCGTCGTGGGCCTTGGGAGCGGATCCCGGGGTGTGACCATCGATTTTTCGAAATGGCTGAAGGGGGAGAGGCTACACATAAAAAAAATCGTCGGAAGATTTCCGACGACGGAAATATTTCACTTCATGGAAAGGGAGAAAGAACCGGGGAGGTCGAGCGATTGATGGCGTTTCATGGTGGAGGACTTCCCCGGTCCTTATGCTTAAGGTGCACAACTCCAAGGGAACTATGCATGACCGGTTCATCGCTTCGCATGATCCCCAATAGCCTCATGCGATTATACCGCTGAATGAGGATCAGGGGCAGGTTGAACGCAATCCCGTATGCCCCCATCCACCAGCCGATCGTTCCTCCGCCGAAGAGGATGAAAAACGGAGAGGGGATGAGCTGGAGCCAGTGGCACAGCTCGGCCCGGTTCAACTCCGCGAGGAATCGTCTCCTGCCACTTGTCCTTTTGAGGCCGATGTCCTTCTTTGAGATCCCGTTACGGAACCATGCTCCGGCATCGGGGAAGACGCTTTTCCACTTCCTAACCACCATGATCCGGAACCAACCGTCCCCTTCGAACCCCCTCGGTTTGAACACACTTGTAAGGCGGAGCAGGGTGCCTTCCTTCAAGAGTGAACAGCCATAAGCCGTCAAGAGATGAATGCTCAACCAAGCCAAGATGTTGAACAGGATGATCATTTCATTTTTTCGTCCTTTCCTTTATCAAGAACAATGTACCGTCCTTTCCACTTGACCTTCTTTGTAAGAAACGTCTGCAGGAAGGACCGGGTAAAAGCAAGGAGGAAGAATAGGAGATGGATGGGGAAGAGAAGGGTGTCCAAAAATGTGAAGTTCCCGATCACCCTGGAAATCAGATACAGTTGCAATGCAAGGACTCCATACCCTGTCATATAAACATAAGGGGCCTCCACCATTCGATCGACACCCTGAGCAAGAAGTGACACCAGGGTGCCGATCCATACACAGGTTAGAATCGTCGCAAAGGGATGCCCCGATTTCGCTCCGGAAGCGAAGCTTTTGGACCACCCCGAAAACAGTTCTTCGATCCCGACTTCGTACATCCTCATGTTGACCGCTCCTTTACCGTTGAGCGCGCGCACTTTTTCGCCGCGTCCCGAAGCCTTCTTGGCGAATGAAAAATGCTCGACCACCTGCGTTCTCATGTCCTCATGTCCACCAAGTCGTTCATAGCTTTCCTTTGAACTTATCATGCACTGACCGTAGCCGCCACGGGTCCTGCCGAGGAAATGTACAGAGGCCATGATAATCAGTTGGAAGAAAAGGGAGAAGGGCTCATGGCCATGCTTCATCACATGGTAAGGCTGGATTGTCAGGATCCCGTCAGAATGCTGCTCTTCATAGGCCTCACAAAGCTTGAGGAGTCCCGAGCTATCGAGCCATGTATCACTATCCAAAAATATCAGGATATCTCCCTTCGCTGCATTGGCCCCGTGCCAACACGCCCACGTTTTCCCTGCCCATCCTTCAGGCAGAGGGGGTGTATCCACGATGTGTACACCATAAGAACCAGCAACATCTTTCGTCCTATCGGTCGACCCATCATTGACGACAATCACCTCTAATGGTGACGCCAATTGCTTGGAGAGGCTTTCAAGAAGCCTGCCTATGGTGCCTTCCTCATTCCGCGCCGGAATGATGACGGAACATTTTTTGACCAGAAATGCTTTTTGTACATGTATGTCCTTCTTCAAACGATGAACCTTCGGAAATAAGACAAATGTCAGAATGATGGCCGTGATCCAAAGCGTCATATCATACACCTCAATCAATCGTATTTATAGCTCATTTTAGTCATGAACACGTCTCCCCATACGTTTCTTCGATTAGATTCTGTGAAAAATGGCAAGAATGGGTAGCGGATAAACCTGATATTGAAGGAGGAAGAAGTATGAAGAGAAAAGTAGTCATAGTAGGAGGAGGCATTGCAGGGATGTCGGCTGCCATTAGGCTGGCGGCAGAAGGTCATGCGGTGACCATACTGGAGAAAGGGGAGCGTCTCGGAGGGAAACTCAACCAGCGAAGCGGAAAAGGATTCACCTTTGATACGGGTCCTTCCATTCTCACCATGCCGTGGGTGTTGGAAAAAGTGTTCGCCCATGCGGATCGTGATATTCATGATTATATTGAAATCGTCAGGGTCGACCCGGGCTGGAGGACATTTTTCGAAGATGGGAAGGTCATCGATCTGTCAGCAGATCTTCCCACCCTCCTTGCTGAAGTCAAAAAGCAATCTCCTGAAGATGCGGAACAACTGTTTCAATACCTATCCTACGGCAGTAAGATGTACGAGCTGACAATGAAAAGCTTCTATAAAAAAAGCATCAGCGGTCTCCAGGATTTGAGGATGATGCATGGGGTGAAGGAGCTTATCCAGATGGATCCAATGAAGTCGATGGATGCCGCCACACGCAAGTTCATCAAGGATAAGCACCTGCGGCAACTGTTCAATTTCTTGATCATGTATGTGGGATCATCTCCTTATCAATCCCCTGCCATCATGTCCCAGTTGACTCATGTTCAATTGGGTATCGGAGTCCACTACGTTAAAGGCGGAATGTATAAAATCGCAGAAGCGATGGAGAAACTTCTCGGCGAGCTTGGTGTCGAGGTAAGGCTTCGCTGTGAAGTGGAGGATATCGTGACGACGGGAAGCCGGGCAGAAGGCGTACGAACCAAACTAGGTGAGGTGGTTCCGGCAGATCTTGTCATATCCAATCTCGAGGCGATCCCTGCCTATCAATCACTTCTCGGTGAGATGCCAGAAGCCAAAAGGGAAGTGGAGGAACTCGCCAAGTATGCACCGTCCGTATCTGGCTTGGTGATGCTCCTCGGCGTCGACAAGACGTATGACCATCTTTCCCATCATAACTTCTTCTTCAGTGAAGATCCTAAGAAGGAATTTCATCAAATTTTTGAAGAAAAGAAGATGGCGGATGATCCCACGGTCTATATCGGAATCTCCTCCAAAACGGATCCGTCACAGGCCCCGGCAGGAAAAGAGAATCTCTTCGTCCTCACCCATGTTCCTCCATTGAAAAAAGGTGAAGACTGGAGTCGGCATGAAGAGGCATACAGGGAAGTGATCCTGAATAAGCTGGAGCGCATGGGTGTGAAAGGGCTCAGGGACCATATCGAATTCGAATACACCTTCACGCCGAATGATATCCAGAAGCTTTATGGGTCAAATGGCGGTTCAATCTATGGAACGGTGACGGATCGGAAGCTGAACGGAGGCTTCAAGGTTCCGAATAAAAGCCGGATCTTGTCCAATGTATATTTTGTGGGGGGATCGACCCATCCAGGTGGAGGGGTGCCGATGGTTTCTTTGTCCGGACAGCTGACGGCAGAGCTGATCCTCGACGAACAAGCGAAAGACGGCAGGGCCACCGGGTAAACAAAAAGGCAGCACGGGTGAAAACACCCGTGCTGCCTTTTTGTTTCATTTTTTCCAGTTTTCTTCGATGAATTCGTCCCTTCCGGACTTCGCGCGGTCTTCCTTGTACTCATCAGGATTCGTTTTGTAGAAGTCCTGATGGTAGTCTTCAGCAGGATAAAAAGTGGATGCTGGAAGAATCTGAGTCACGACCGGCTGTTTGAACCGACCGCTTTCTTCAATCTGTCTTTTTGTTTCTTCTGCTGCATTCCGCTGTTCTTCATCATGATAAAAGATGGCCGTACGGTATTGATCACCGCGGTCCTGGAATTGCCCGCCATCATCCGTTGGATCGATTTGTGGCCAGTACAGCTCCAGAAGCCGTTCGTATGGGAAAAGCTCAGGATCAAATGTAATCTGAACCGCTTCATAATGACCGCTGTTTCCTTCTTTGACTTCTTTGTATGTCGGGTCCTTGATGTGACCCCCTGTGTAGCCGGAAACGATTCCGTGTATACCTGGGAGCTCATCGAAAGGCTTCACCATGCACCAGAAGCATCCTCCCGCGAATGTTGCCAAATGTGTATGTGCACTCATCAGTTCTTCCTCCAAATCATAGTAGTAGTCAAGATTCCGTATCCTCAGGAAGGGAATGAATCTCCTTGATTGCCCAATCACACCAGTCGACATACATCTGCGCGTACCTGATCCCATACTCTGCCGTCAAATACTCTCCAACCTGCCCATAACCGGGCTTATTGCCCTGAAACATTTGTTCCTTCCACTGCCCGGTCCCGGTGACCACCATTTCGTTATGCGCCTTCATCCGTTGAAGGAGAGAGATGGCTTCTTCTTTTGAAATGACGTGAAAGGCAGATGTCTTGATCAGGAATTCATCCTTGATCTTGGCTGGTTTGCTCTTTGTATGAATCATCCATTCTATCAGGTGGCGTTCTCCGTCAGGGGTGATGGTATATACCTTCTTATTCGGGCTGCCTTCCTGATAAACGATGTCATGAGTGGTAAGGTGCTCTTCCTCCATCTTCCCGAGTTCCTTGTATACCTGGGAGTGGGTCGAGCTCCAATAGTAGATTTGCTGGGTTTTGAATGTATGGAACAGGTCGTAGCCCGTCTGAGGTTGCTTGGCCAATAAACCGAGCAATGCATATCGAATAGACATAAAAAAACTCCTTATCATGTTGACGCGCTGGGCCATTGAATCTCGTAATAAGGTCCATTATATCATGAATGGGCTCTCAAAGCCCTTCCAAGACGGCGCTCGAGCTGCAGGATGTGAAAAAAGATTCACTATCCTTGTAAACTTGTGTATAATTCTCAGTGGATAATCTTACATAAAGATCATGGGTGAAGCGCTTGACGCCTCATAATAGGGAAGCCGGTTCAATTCCGGCGCGGTCCCGCCACTGTAAATGGGTTTGCTCCTTCAACGCCACTGTTTCGATGAAATGGGAAGGCGGAGGAGCGCATACTCATGAGCCAGGAGACCTGCCCATGTTCTGATCACACCGATCTACGCGGATAGAAGGGTGTACGGTGCTTGATGCATTTTACACTAACATCCCTGTTGAAGGGATGTTTTTCTTTCGCCTGGAACGAACAAGGAGGAGAAACGATTGAAACATTCAATCAAGATCGTATTAGCCCTGTTCCTAGCGCTTGGATTATTGACAGCATGTGGAACGACAGACAACAAAGCAGAGGAAAAATCCTCTGAAAAAAGCAGTGAATCCGTATCCGAACCGGTCACGGTAGAGGACGCACTCGGGGATGATATCACCCTGGAGAAAGCACCTGAAAAGATTGTCACCCTTATCCCAAGTAATACGGAAATCCTTTTTGAACTGGGACTCGGTGAAAACGTCGTCGGGGTGACCGATTTTGATAACTATCCGAAAGAAGCTGCAGATATTGAGAAGATCGGCGGAATGGAATTCAATGTCGAGAAGATCGTAGGGATGAAACCCGATCTCGTCCTTGCCCATGAATCCACGGCTGTATCAGCAAAAGCCGGTCTGGACCAGATCAGGGATTCCGGTATTCCTGTTTATGTCGTACGTGATGCATCCAGCTTTGATAAAGTCTATACGACAATCGAGAATATCGGAAAACTTGTTGGGGAAAATGAAAAGGCGGAAAAAGTCGTTTCAGACATGAAGGATGGAATTGAGTCCATCAAAGAAAAAACCGCTTCTGTAAAAGATAAGAAAAGCGTATATGTGGAGGTTTCCGGGGAACCTGAGATCTATTCCACCGGCAAGAATACCTTCGTCGATGAAATGCTTGCAACCATCAATGCCGACAATGTGATGGGAGATCAGGAAGGATGGATCAATGTAAGTGAAGAAGACGTCCTCGCAAAAAATCCTGACGTCATCATCACGACATATGGTGAGCAAGCCGTTCAACAAGTCCTTGATCGCAGCGCGTGGAAGGATGTACAAGCCATCAAGGACGAAGAAGTGCATGATGTGAACACCGATCTTGTGACGCGTTCAGGTCCAAGGATCGTAGAAGGAGTAGAGGAAATTGCCAAAGCGGTCTATCCGGAGCTATTCAAAGAATAAAATTTGGATCAGTTACGCTGCGTCCCTTGCTTTCCTTATCATCTCTATCCTGGTAGCCATCTCTGTCGGTACGATCCGGGTCCCGTTCATGGATATCCTCCAGATCATCGGGGCAAAAATGACTGGAAGAGCTGTACCGCCCGAGGTAGATCAGATGTTCATTAATATCGTTTATTCCATCAGGCTTCCAAGAGTCCTGTTGGCCCTGATCGTAGGAAGCTCCCTTGCTGTTGCGGGAGCTTCTTTTCAAGGTCTCTTGCGGAATCCCCTTGCCGATCCATACACGTTGGGTGTTTCCTCGGGGGCATCAGTGGGGGCGGTGGTCACGCTCTTCTTCCATTTGACGATCCCGTTCATCGGTCCGTTCACGCTTCCATTTTTGAGTATCCTGTTTTCCGTCGTGACCATTTTTATCGTCCTATGGTTTGCCCAAAAGGTCGAAAGGACGATGAAGGTGGAAACGATCATCCTGACCGGCATCATCTTCAGTTCGTTTCTGGGGTCCTTCATTTCCCTCATGATCGCACTAACAGGGGAGGAATTGAGGCAGATCATCGGATGGTTGCTCGGGAGCGTGTCCATGAGAGGATGGGAGTATGTGGGGATCGTCCTGCCATTCTTCGTGGTCGGCGTCCTCTTGCTGCTGCTCAATGCCAAAGAGTTGAACGGGATGAGCTTCGGGGAGGATCAGGCTCGCTACATCGGGATATCAGTCCAGAAAAGGAAGCTGCTGATCCTTATCTCCGGAAGTATACTCACGGGCGCGGCTGTAGCCGTTTCGGGTACAATCGGGTTTGTCGGCTTGGTGGTGCCCCACTTCCTTCGCAGGATCGTCGGTCATGACCATGTCCATCTCCTGCCGCTATCCGTACTGACAGGTGGAGGATTCCTCGTGCTGGCCGATCTTGTATCGCGGACCATCATTGCACCGACTGAGCTGCCTATCGGAGTCATCACTTCTCTGGTGGGTGCCCCGATTTTTGCATATATACTTCTGAAGAAAAGGAGGGCATCCATATGATGAAGGCAGACCGCGTATCGGTCGGGTACGAAGGAAGGAAGGTCGTCGACGGAATCAGTTTCTCCATCGGGGAATCGGAATTCTTTGGCATACTCGGTCCGAACGGAAGCGGTAAGACGACGCTATTGAAAGCCATGACGGGTCTTTTACCGTTGCTGGACGGGACAATCGAGATTGCCGGAAAATCCATCGATGCTTACAACGCCAAGGAGCTTGCCCGCATGGTAGCCGTCCTTCCACAGCTTTCGGGAGACACTTTTTCCTACCAGGTGAAGGAAACCGTCATGCTTGGCCGGTACGCCCATCAAAAAGGCTTCCTCAAGACGGTTTCCGAATATGACGAAGAAGTGGTGGGACGCGTCATGGATCAGACAGGGGTTGGGGTGTTCAAGGACAAATACCTTCATGAGCTCTCTGGAGGGGAACGGCAACGGGTCTTCCTTGCACAAGCCCTTGCCCAGGAGCCGAAACTATTGCTGCTTGATGAGCCCACCAACCATCTTGATCTATCCTATCAGAAATCCCTGCTCGACCTCATTAAAAAGCAAACCCTCGAAGATGGCCTTACGGTGATTTCCATCTTCCACGATCTTAATTTGGCGAGTCTCTACTGCGATCGCCTCCTGTTACTGGAGGATGGTAAAACGAAAACCATCCATCTGCCTGAAGAGGTGCTCAAAGAAGAAAACATCGAGTCAGTATACCGTACGAAGGTACAAAAGCAAGCCCACCCTAGCGTTGCCAAACCTCAAATGATGATTATCCCCCAATCGGAAACATCATCTCGTGTCAAGATGGGTCCTCAACATCTTTCCATAGGGGAAAGCGTGATTCATTATGCATCCCCGACCCCTTTGAAATGCATGTCTTCTGGGATATGTGGGGCCGGTATCGGGTGGCATGCCGATTTCATCAATCGGAGGGTGCCACCGACGTATGAACATGTTGATTATGAAGGGGACATGCGCCGCTTCATCCAAGAACATGATCTCGAACCCTCACGGACGGTCGGCATGATGACGGCGCTCGACCTCTCACTGGTAGCCCATGGGAGATACCAGGATGGGGATAAGGCAGTATTCATCGTCGTCACGGCAGGGACCGGCAATGCCATTGATGTTTCGACAAGTTATCTCCACCCGTCCGCCCCGGCCCCCGGCACCATTAACCTGTGGGTTTACATCGAAGGGAATTTGACGGATGAAGCGTTTATTGAAGCGCTCGTTACATCCACGGAAGCAAAAGTCAAAGCGCTCATAGATGAAGGAGTAACCGATCCACGTACTGGTGGAAGTGCGACGGGTACACCTACGGACAGCATCCTCGTCGCTTCAACCCAAACCGGGGATAAGGATCATTTCGCAGGTCCTGTCACGACCATCGGAAAACTCATCGGCCGGGGGGTCCATGAGGTGACAAGGAAAGCAATCCAGAACTATAAGAATCATAAAAGAGGGGGGAGTGAATGGAGGGACTTCGTATGAATAAGCATGCTGTCTTTATTTTCTTCCTGCTGCTGGCTATTCCCGCAGGGCTCATGGATATCCCGATCCTTGGTGTTCAGTTGACGATGATCAGCCTGCCGCCACTCCTTGCAGCCTCCTTCCTCGGTACATACAGAGGAATCCTGGTCGCCGCAGTCGGAGCTGTGAGCCTTCTGATTATGGATGGCCATGGAACGTCATCATTAACTGAGATCGCCTTTCTATTGATAGCCGTATGGCTATTCGGGGTCATTTTCAGCAGATGGAGAGCTGAAGCGGCGGCGATTGTCTTCTTCTTCGTTTACGGCTTACTCTGTCCATTGATCATTCAGATCATTGGATACAGTCCTCATTTTGTGACGTTTTGCCTATCCGCCATCCTGAGTCTGACCATCGCCCATTTTGTGTATGGTTTCTTCAAAGGAAAATCATGAGCTTTCTTCCCTCTGTCACAAGTTGTACACATCCGATGTGGGGGTATGAATTCCTGAAGAAAAAGTACTAATATCATACTTACTTTTCCAATTCTTTATGATAGAATAGGATTTCGACTGAACATTTTAGTGGGGAAATCTGCTAGACTATCCATTAACTAAGGATTGTAGATTTGAACCTCCTATATTATCATTCAGACATCCAGCATCTGTAATTGAAAGTCACAAAAGTAGGTGAGGAAATGGATTCGCGAATCAATCGCAAAACGAAGAAGAAAAAACGCGGTAGAAAGATCATATTATTGTTACTGATCATCATCCTAGCTGTCGTTGGATATTCGGCTGTTCAGTTTTACAGTGGGTATAAAGCGGCCGGCGGAGATCAAATAGACGAGAATTACGAGTTTAATGGTGTGAAAGACGAAAATGGTCGGATCAATATCCTGCTTCTCGGGGTGGACAGCAGGGGGGAGGAAAAATCCCGTACTGATTCCATGATGATCGCTCAAGTCGATCCAAAGACCAATGAAACAAAAATCGTGTCCCTCATGAGGGATATGTACGTACAGATACCTGGATATCAAGGGTACAAGTTGAATACAGCGTTTTACCTTGGTGGACCTGAACTTCTCCGCCAGACCATAAAAGAAAACTTCGGCATCGATGTTCAATATTATATGATTGCTGACTTCAAAGGATTCGAGAAATCGGTGGATATCCTTGCACCGGACGGCATCGAGATGACTGTCGAGCATGCCATGTCCAAAAACATCGGTGTGTCACTCGAGCCGGGCGTCCAGAAGCTGAATGGAAAGGAACTGTTGGGCTATGCCAGGTTCCGCTATGATGCCAAATCGGATTTCGGACGGGTGGAACGTCAGCAAGAAGTCATTTCTGCACTGAAGGATGAAGTCCTCTCCATCGGGGGAGTGACCAAGCTTCCGAAGCTGGCGGGTTCTGTACAGCCATATATCCAAACGAATATGTCCAAGATGGATCAAATTTCGATTGTCAAAGATGTGGTGATGGGCAGCGATAAAGAAATCGACAAACTCACGCTTCCTCTCGAAGGGACGTATACGTTCGCAGACTATAGCGGCGTCGGCAATGTGATGGAGGTCAATTTCGAAACGAATTCAAAAGCGCTTCAGGACTTCCTTAATGGGAAAAGTTCTGACGAAGTGAAAGAACAATAATGACGAAGGACCAGCCTGAGGGCTGGTCCTTTTTGTGGTTTATGACTGTGGATCCACGTCGTTATAACAAGAAAAAGCTGAATCACTTCATCCGGTTTCATCGTTTTAAGGAATCGTTTTTCACCTACTGGGGAAACTTGAAAAAACAACCAAGATTCCGGAGGCAGACATGATCAAACTTCAGCCCGTACTAATTCCCAGACAATTAAGCTTATTGATCATCCTTTCGACCGGCTTGCTGAGTCATGTGATGCTCATACCCGATATCCTTCAGGCTGCAGGACGCGATGGATGGGTGAGTGTCCTCACAGCTGTCCCATTCTTATTCCTCATTATCCTTGTCATAAAGTATACGATTAAGAATTCCCCCAAAGGAGGGATGATGCGCCATATTCTGACTGAAGGCAGACCCGTTGTCCGGATCTTGTTTTTCACGCCGATCTGCCTGTTCCTGTTCATCAGCGCCTACATCACATTCATTGATCTCGTCATTTGGCTCCAGGCATATTTTTTGGCTGATGTATCGAGAGAGCTCATCATGCTCCTCATGGGAGTTTCCTGCTTCATCTTCACCTGGGCGGGGGTAAAATATATGGCGGTAGCTGCAGGACTGCTGCTGCCGATCGTCATGCTTCTCGGGATCTTCATTGCCATCACGAATACAGATATGAAGGATCCCTCGCTGCTATTCCCGATCCTCTCTGAAGGGTGGTCACCAGTGCTCAAAGGAAGTTTATACGTGTTGAGCGGTTTCATGGAATTGTATCTGATCCTGCTGTTGCATCCTTTCAGTGAAGGAGAGTTCAAACTGCACCATCTGCTTGTTCTTGGACTGATCCTTTTCATTCTCATCATGGGACCCTTATCGGCCGCCATCATGGAATTCGGGCCATCGGAGGCAGCGAGTATGCGGTATCCGGCTTATGATCAATGGCGGATCATGGGGATTGGAGAGTTCATTACACACATGGATTTTTTTGCCCTCTATCAGTGGCTGTGTGGCGCCCTGATCCGCATTGGTCTTTTTTTGTTCCTTCTTGGTAGCATCTTGAACCGCAATTTAAGGAGCACAAGGGTATCCTGGAAGGTTGTGGTGCCAATCTACTTGATATTCTTCATGATCATGTGGATCAACGTAGATACCTATCATTTTTACTATGCATTGTATCACTGGTTTTTCCCCGCCACGGTCGCACTCTTCAGCATATACATCCTGGCTACTGCCTGCTATGCAAGGATTCTTGCGCACAGAAAGAGAGGAGTGAGCTCATGATGAAGGAACGGTACAGCCCCATTGAGTCCAAACGGGTGGAACTGAAGGAACTATTCAGTTCCAGTGATGATTTCCAAGCCAATGATCATCTCTTTGAGGAGGGCGAGTGTGAGCTGATCTATATTGACAGCCTGGTGAAGCGTCAGTATCTTGATCAATATATCCTCCCTGAACTGGCGGTAGCAAGCTTCCCTGTCGACCATCTGAAAAAGGCGTTCCAAGGGGAGGACGTCACGGATAGGAGCAGTGAACAACTGGCCGATCTGTTGTTGGAAGGGAAAGCACTATTCTTGTTCCCAGAAGGGATCACATCTCTTGAAGCAGCGGATCTACCGAAGCGTGCGCCTGAGGAATCCGCCTTGGAGACGTCCATTCGGGGACCGAAGGACGGCTTTGTCGAAGATTTGAATACAAATATCTCACTTGTGAGAAGAAGGCTCTCTTCCCCGGCACTTTCCATAGAAAAACGGACTATCGGGAAGAGGAGCAAGACGAATATTGCCATCCTCTACCTGAAGGATGTGCTCGATCAGCGGATCTTGGACGAGCTTCATGAACGCCTGGACAGGATCGATATCGATATACTGGCAAGCAGTCACGAACTTGAGTCACTCATTGAGGATCATCCTTACTCCATTTTTCCAACCCTGGATTATACGGGGAGACCGGACTATATCGTAGAGAGCCTCAACCAGGGCAGGTTTGCCCTCATGGTGGATGGAAGCCCGACCGTATCGATTGCGCCGGTCAATCTATTGCTTCAGGTGAAATCACCAGAAGATATGAACATCAATTACTTCTTCGTTTCACTGGAGCGTCTATTGCGGGGAGTGGCAGTCATGATATCTGCCTTTCTCCCCGGTGTGTGGGTCGCCTTTTCTGCGTATAATATCGAGCAGATCCCCTACCCGCTAGTGGCGACGATCTCCACGTCCCGATTCGGTCTGCCGCTCTCGGCACCTCTAGAAATGTTTATTGTGCTTTTCCTTTTCGAATTCTTCAACGAAGCAGGCATACGCCTGCCCCGCGCCATCGGGCAAACGGTATCGGTACTGGGAGGGTTGATCGTAGGGGATGCTGCCATCCGCGCCGGCCTCACCTCGCCAACGATGCTCGTGGTCGGTGCCATCACCTATATCTCATCCTTCACCGTGGTGAATCAATCGTTAAAGAGCGGACTGACAACCCTCCGTTTCATCGTCTTATTGATGAGTACGCTGTTCGGGGTTCTCGGCATCCTGCTCTCCTATATCCTGACCATCCTCTACTTGGCGTCCAAATCCTCGTTTGGGTCTTTGTATCTCGGATCGGTTGCACCGATCAGCGGGACAGAAGCCCTCAAATCTTTCCTCCGGCTCCCGATCCAGTTTTACAAAACAAGAACGAAGTCCACGAGTCCAAGGGACAAGACGAGGGAAGGAGGGGACAACCAATGAAGAGGGTTGTTTTACTTACTGCCGTCATCTTGGTACTGACAGGGTGTTCCGGCCTTAAGAACATCCAGGATCTCAGCTATATCGTGGCCATTGGAGTGGACTATGACGAAGCAGAAGAGGAGTTTACCATCTATCTTCAAGGGTTGAACTTCTCAAACGTGGCCAAGCAGGAAGGAACCCGTTCTTCTGAACCGATCCCGAATCTGATCGGGGTCTCCAAAGGGAAGACCATCAATCTTGCTGTCGGGAAGCTGTATAAAAAGTCGAAACCTACGCTATTTTATGGACATATCAAGTCCGTGGTGGTCACAGAGAATGTTCTTCAACATACATTCGATGATGTGCTGGAAGTGTTTGGGCGTAATCGTTCATTGCGACCCAACCTGTTGATTTTCTCAACGAATGAAAAGCTCGATGAAGTGTTTGCAGCCAAGGGTCTGTATGATTATCCCCCGATTTATACTGTTCTCCTGACGGAAGAGAACCACGAGAGCCTGAGGGAGGAAATCGGGGGAACCAGTCTGATGAGATTCCGGAGGGAGTATAATGAACCGATGGGAGCTGCGATGCTTCCGATCATCAGCATCGATCGGCACACCTGGAAAGGTGACGATACGAATGCTTCTCTGATGATCAGTGGGTTGGATCTTTTCCAACACGGTGCATATCAAGGCAAGGTTTCAGGGGAAAAGGCCATCTTCACGAACTGGCTGAACAGCAGTAAAAGTAAGATCAATTACGATCTGTACATTGATGGAGATCTTGTGGCCGTGTTTTACATGACGGCAGGCAGCTTGAAGAAATCCTTCCACGGAGAGGAGAAAGATCCTGAATTCGATCTTAAACTGAACGTACAGGCTGAGCTTGTGGAAATCATAAAGAGCACCTCTTATGATCGCTTGAAGGAAGCACTCGGAACATCCATCGAAAAAGATATAAGGGACCTTTATGAGTTTGGGATCAGGGAGGAGACGGATCTTCTTCATGTAGGAGACGGATATTACCGTCGTCACCCCAAGCGATATAAAGAATTGAAAAACCACTACGCGTTCTTCCTGGATTCCAAGTCCTTACAAGGAACCGATGTGAATGTGAAGATCTCTAACTTTAATACGTATAATTATGAAAAAGAAAAGAAGTTTGATTGAATCCATATTTATTGTAAAAACCGGAACCGCAATGTATTCCTCATTAACCTGCCTCTGGTGAAAAGACTGCCTTCACTTTCGATGGGCTTTGACGGGAGATTCCCCATGTCCAGTTCAAGACCATGATCAGGCGCAATCCCGGTGGAGTTGTGAAATACGCATAGCGTTCCATCGTACGACCAAGACCGAAGCAAGTAACTGCCTCGGTCTTTTTTGATGGAATGATTGATTTAATGATTCCAGGTTATTTTATCTTGAATGGATATCCATTTGATCCAGTCATCCTATACGCGATCAGGATGAGGAGGTATCAGAGTGAATCTAATGGCGTGAGACTCCTTCAGGAACATATATCCACAAATGATAACGCTTACACTTACTCATTCGGTCAATACCTAACTACTTCCCGCTTTACACTTGATATCATCCGTCAGCATGTTACGATAGTTGGCGTTGTGATACAAACACGGAAAACGGTAATCAACTTATAATCAACTTACATTCACATACAGTATCCACGAATCAATCGATTGGAGATGATTTTTTGTTAAAGAATAAAACAGTTGCATTCATGGGAGCAGGTAATATGGCGGAAGCCATGATATCAGGAACCGTGCAAAGCGGAAAGCTTTCACGTGACCAAATCATCGTATCGAATCGAAGCGATCAAAAAAAGCGTGATCAAATCAATAGGCTTTATGGTGTGAGAACGATGGGGAGCGAGAAGCTTCCATTCGATGAAATCGATGTTCTGATACTCGCTATGAAACCGAAGGATATCGACACGGTCCTCGATTCCATCAAGTACAAGGTCAATAATAAGACCGTCATCATGTCTGTCCTTGCTGGAATCACCACGAGCCACATGGAGCAGAATCTCCCTGCCGGTCAATCGGTGATCCGCGTGATGCCGAATACATCGAGCATGCTGAAAGAATCAGCTACGGCGATTTCAGCAGGACGATTCACCACTGAAATCGAGATGGAGGAAGCGCAAGAGCTGTTAAGTACAATCGGTCAAGTCTTCGTCATTCAAGAGGAGCAAATGGATATCTTTACAGGTGTAGCGGGTAGTGGCCCTGCTTACTTCTATTATTTGATGGAGCACATCGAAAAAACGGCTACAGAATCTGGGTTGTCTCCAGAAGTAGCGAGGGAGATCGGTGCCCAGACCATTTATGGTGCAGCTAAAATGATGCTTGAAAGAAATGAGTCACCGACAGAACTTAGAGAAAACGTCACTTCACCAAATGGAACGACGGCAGCGGGGCTGCGTGCCCTTGATGAAAATGGTGGAGGAAAAGCGATAGCAGCTGCCGTAAAAGGGGCGCAAAAGCGCTCTGCAGAAATCAGTTCATCTTTAAAGCAAAAACATCTGGTCAGTCAATAAGGAAATATCAGCTAGGAGTGATTGAATGTCCATTAATAAGAAACGAGTCGTCATCAAAATCGGAAGCAGTTCCCTCACAAGCCTTCACGGTGAAATGAGCAGAAAGAAACTGGAGCGTCTTGTCGATGAGGTTGTCAGGTTGAAAGACGACGGCCATGAGGTCGTCCTTGTATCCTCGGGAGCGGTGGCAGCTGGCTACCGTAAACTGGGATGCCTGACGCGTCCAAGTTCACTTCCTGAAAAACAGGCGGCGGCATCCATCGGTCAGGGCCTGTTGATCGAAGCCTATTCTGATCTGTTCATTTCCCATGGTTATGTGGCATCACAGATCTTGATCACACGCAGTGATTTTTCACATGAGAACCGGTATGACAATGTCCGCAATACGATCAATGTCCTACTGGAAAGGGGCATCATCCCGATCGTGAATGAAAATGATACGGTCACTGTCGACAGGCTCAAATTTGGGGATAATGACACCCTTTCTGCTAAAGTGGCGGCCCTATCGGGTGCCGATCAGCTTATCATCCTATCGGACATCGATGGGCTTTATGATTCGGATCCACGCAAAAATCCGGATGCCACCCTGTTGGATTCTGTAACGGAAATCACGGATGACATTGAAGAAATGGCAGGAGAACCGGGTAGTTCCGTCGGTACTGGGGGAATGCGTTCGAAAATCGATGCCTTCAAGATTACGATGGCTTCAGGGATACCGGCATTCCTAGGAAAGTCCGGTGTCAATAACATCATCTATGATGCCGTCCAACATACGGCAAAAGGAACCTATTTCGAAGCCGATGACAACTCGATCAACTTGAATTCCAAGAAACAATGGATTGCATTCAACTCCGGACCAGAGGGAGAAATCACCATCGACGCAGCAGCAAAAGATAGACTGATTGGAAAACAAGGCAGTCTGACCATCGAAGACGTATACACGGTGAAGGGCCACTTCAGGAAAGGGGCCGTCGTGAGGATCCTGGATCAGCGTAATGAACAGGTTGCCCTTGGTGTTGTCAATTATCGTTCAGGTAAACTTAAAGATCCGATCGACATTGACGAGAATGAAATCGTTGTAGAAACCGATGCACTGGTTTGTCATATCGAAGTACCGCTTCCGATTGGAGTATGAAAATAGTAATTCGACCCTATTGTCTTGACACTCAAGCCATTGAAATTCTTTAGGAGGTATTGGATGACTTTAACAATTGAAAAGACTGATGTGAAGAAGCAGGCGAAGCTGGCACAGGATGCATCCAAGAAACTGGCTATGCTTTCTACCGAAGAAAAGAACAAAGTGCTCCATGAACTTGCCGACCATCTTGAAAATCATATGGAACCTATCTTGGCAGCAAATGCCAAAGATCTGGAAGCCGGTAAAGAAAAAGGCTTCGATGAGGCCCTCATGGACCGTCTATCCCTTGATGAACAAAGGATCAGGGACTTTGCCGAAGGGCTTCGGGAAGTAGCAGAGCTTGAAGATCCAACAGGGAAAACGATAACAGATTGGACGCTGGAAAACGACCTTCTCGTTGAAAAAGTGACCGTCCCCCTCGGGGTCATCGGCATGATTTATGAAGCCCGCCCGAATGTAACGGTAGATGCGACGGGATTGGCCCTTAAATCCGGAAATGCCATCGTCCTGAAAGGCGGCTCCAATGCCATTCAGTCCAATAAAGCCATTGTTGATGTCATGCATGACGCCCTAAAGAATTCAGCGGTGCCGAGTGAAGCCGTGCAGTTCATTAATTCAACCGACCGTGAAGCCACCAATGCCCTTTTCACGATGAAAGAGCATATCGATGTCCTTATTCCACGTGGGGGAGGGGCTTTGATTCAGGCAGTGGTTGACAATGCAACGGTACCGGTACTGGAAACAGGCGTGGGAAATTGTCATATTTATATTGATGAAGATGCTGATGTGCAAAAGGCTCTGAACATCATCATTAATGCCAAAACCGATCGTCCTGCTGTCTGTAATGCAGCAGAAACACTATTGATCCACGAAAAATGGTTCAGCATGAATCATAAGGTTCTCTTCGATACCCTTGAGCAACATGGTGTAACGGTTCACGGAGATGAGACAGTGGTCAATCATAAGTCAGATGCCATTCCAGCAGACGAATCCGACTGGGCCAACGAATATCTAAGTCTCGACATTGCCGTCAAGGTAGTAGGGAATGTGGATGATGCAGCAGCACATATCGATCGCTATGGGACGAAGCACTCAGAAGCGATTGTGACAGAAAACGGGAAAACGGCGAAACGCTTCATGATGCTTGTGGACGCAGCCGCCCTTTATCACAATGCTTCAACCAGATTCACGGATGGAAGTGCACTGGGGTTCGGTGCAGAGATCGGGATTTCCACTCAAAAACTCCATGCCAGAGGCCCGATGGGGCTGCCGGCGCTCACGACCATCAAGTATCTAATGCATGGTGATGGCCAGATCCGGTAAATGATCAACCCAAAGAGGCAGTCGTTGACTGCCTCTTTTACATGCATTAAGCCGTGGCACTAATCACGTTTGAATAAGGGTGCTGGATGCATCATCGACCAGAAAAAGGGAAGCTTCCCACAGGTCAGGGAATACGAAATCTGCCTCCACCCCCGGAAGCGGTGCATCGGAGATCAAGATGGTTTTACAGCCGGCGTTTTGTCCTGCCAGGATATCCGGCTCCCGGTCACCGACCATATAGGATGAAGTCAGATTGATTCCGTGACGCTCGGCCAAATCCAGGAGCATGCCCGCTTCAGGTTTGCGGCATGTACATGCTGCATGGGGCGCATGTACACAGGCTGCCACTTCTTTGATGATCCCACCGAAGGAAGAGAGTTCTTCCAGCATAAATGCATGAATGTCCTCTAATTGTCCAGGGTCTAGAAACCCTAGGCCGACGCCTCCCTGATTCGTCACGATAAACAGCTCATATCCTCCATTACTCAAGTGCTTTATGGCTTCTTTGACCCTCGGTAAGAAGAAAAATTGATCACGGCGATTCACAAATTTCACTCGCTTCGATTTCACTTCATTGATGACCCCATCCCGGTCCAGAAATATCGCTTTTTTCAACAATAACCCTCCATTTTCGCTACTATTCAACATAATCATGTCATATCATGCGCTTTCCGGGGAAATAACTGAACATTCAGTATTTTAGGCTTGTGCATTCTTGTGCCATGGCAGGTAGGACAGGGGCGGAAATCATTAGGCCCCTGTCCCTCACAATGGCGACATTCGTATCAAGGTATGCTTTTAAGCTGTTGCCAAATGGCCGTCATTTCCCTTTTTTGATGAATGCCACTTTCAGATAATCACCCTGCTTGTACTGACTCATTGTTTTGAAGTCTTCAGGTAGGGAGTACTGCTCAAGTATGGTGTACTTTTCGCCCATTTCACTGAATGCACGATCAATGAACTCGTGGAATCTCTTCATATCGAATGTACTGCAATTGGTCGAAGCCACTATGACGCCCCCATCAGATGTGATTGAAATGGCATCCTTCAAAAGGGAGGGGTAGTCTTTTTGTGCACTGAATGTGTGCTTTTTCGAGCGTGCAAAGCTTGGTGGATCAAGAATCACCAGGTCATAGGACCGTTCTTTCTTTACTGCATACTTAAAGAAGTTGAACACATCTTCCACGATGATGTTCTGGCTTTCGTAATCGATCCCGTTGATGCTGAATTGCTCAATCGTTTTACTCAAGCTGCGGTTGGCAAGGTCGACACTCGTGGTGACCGAGGCGCCTCCAAGAGAAGCTGCAACAGAGAAGGCACCAGTGTATGAGAACATATTCAACACGGTTTTTCCTTCGGAATAAGCATCCATGATCCGCTTTCTGACTTCCCGCTGATCAAGGAAGACACCTACCATGGCCCCATCGTTCAAATAAACGGCGAACTGGATGCCATTTTCTTTGACAAGCAGCGGAAACGTCGCTTTGTCGCCTTCTACAAAGTCATCATCCTCCACGTATTGCCCATCATGGGCGAAGCGTTTCTTCTCGTAAGTCCCTTTCCATCCCTTGATGTCTTTCACGGCACGGTAGACTTCTTCACGGAATGAATAAGCTCCCAGGGAGTACCATTGAATCAAGTAATATCCGTTGAAATGATCGATGGTGAATCCCCCAAAGCCATCGCCTTCCCCATTGAAAACACGGAACGCGGTAGTGTCCTCGTTAAAGTAAAAGTGAAGGCGCTGATTGACTGCCAGCTCAATTTTCCTCTTGATGAAGTCCTCATTGATCGCTTCGGTTTCCTTCCAGCTCAAAAGCCAGCCCAGCCCTTTATTTTGTTTCCCGAAATATCCACGGGCTATGAAGGAATGTGCATGGTCCGTCAATTTGATGATGGTTCCTTCCTCTATATCACTCATTCGGGTATTGAGATGTTCTTTTTGGAGAAGAGGGAACCCCTTCTTGAATGATTTTACATGTTTGGGATTTGCCTGGATCGTAATCTCGTTCGTCATATGCTTCATCCTAATCTATGATTTCTGTCATGTGTAGTATAGAGGTTAATCTCTTGTGGTGCAAGGGATTGGGAAGGGGAAGGAGAATAAAAAAAGACATCCATCGATGGATGGATGTCACTGATCCCAAAGGAATTCCCCGACGAGTTTATCGACTTTCAACGTTTCATGCATGCCGCTGTGGGTGATGCGGTTATCGTACACGATGGTCGTTTGAACATCTTGATTTGCGAAGATTTCTTTACTGAACGTGGCACTTTGGGTGTTGACGACTCCGTCCCCACTTCCCCCGATGGACAGCATCTTTAGCCCCTCAGGAAGCTGGTGCGCATCCTGGTACATTTTTTGCAGGGCACCTGATTCCGGTTTAAGATCGATCACAGCCGCACCGGTGTTGATTTGGTCATAAGAAGATTTTGTAACCCCCTGAAATGGAGTGGCAATCGTAATGAACCTTTCTGTCTTAGGAACAAAGGGGTTTTCGCTCGTCTGTTCAAGATATACGGTGGAAGCGAGTCCCCCCATTGAATGACTGACGATGTTGATGTTCTCCACACCGTATTCGTGATGCAGGAACTTCATGGCATTCTCAAGCCAAATGGCCTGCTTTTCCAAAGAGGCACGGTTATCTTCGAAGATGACCTGAACGAATGGTGTGGAACTTGGGTCACTGGGGATATCTCCGTCGTGTTCAACGCTGCCATCCTGCCTCACATAGATCTCAAGCACTTTCTGTCCCCATCCATGATCGTCCTGGAAGCGTTCAAGCATGGTTTTAAACGAATTATATGTGCCTTTATAGCCATGGACAAACACTGTGGGATATTGTTGCTCGGCCGTGAGAGGCTGCTCGCTGGACTCAACGTCCTGTGATTCAAAAAGGATATATGCGATAAGGAAAACAAAACAGAGGGCAATACTCCATATGTAGACCCGCTTGGATTTAAAAGACATATCATTTCTCTCCCTTAAAAAGGTATATCCTTATTGTAAGCCATATGAGAAGTCTTGAATATGTTATAAAAGAAATTAATTTGTCATATTGTATGTAATTATTGGTAATATAGAGGAGTATTGGCATGAATCCGTTTTCCTGTTTGGAATGGAGAGAGAAAAATTTAATTAGAGTCGCCTTGAATAGTGGGGGCATATGAAGAAGGGGGAGTAGCAGTGAAAAAAGAAATCGTCCTTGTGGGGACATTCCATTTTGAACAAGATACGGAAACAATCGCTCATAAAGAAACGGAAATCAACGAACTGGTAAAACACTTGGCTCGTTTCAAACCGACAAAAATTGCGTTGGAATGGGAAGCCTCAAAGGACCAGGAACTGAATGAGCAATATTCAGATCGTCATGGGGGTTATTCCCCGGATGAAATTCAGCAGATCGGTTTCAGGCTGGCAAGGCATGTCGGACATGACAAAGTCTATGCGGTGAACTGGGGAGGCGGGATCACGGAAGAAGATATGCTGACACTCAACACGACCATTCAACGTACCTATCCGGATATTGTCCATAACATGCAGAATATAGGAGAACACTCCCCGGAAATCAGTCCGGATATTCCGTTGATGACATCCTACAAAGATCTGAATGATCCAAAGATCGTCAAGGAAATTGAGAACATGTACTTATCATTCATCGTGGTGTCTGAGGGTGAAAACCAGATCGGCTTTGATTTCTTACGAAAGTGGGTTGAAAGGGAACTGATGATCTTCAAGAATGTGGTCGATGTGTGCGGTGATGGGGACCGACTGCTGCTTCTGGTTGGAGGGGACCATGTATGGATGCTGAAATCCTTATTCGAGGGGAGTGGGTGGAAGGTGATCAAACCATTTGCCGGTGAATGAGATCGAGGATTACAAGTGCAAGTGTACATCTTGACATGAAAAGACCCGCATCCAGGCGGGTCTTTTGTATTTGTTGTGTCATCGGTGGTAGACAGAACTTATTCTGCCCAATCCCCTTTTTCGAAAATGCTGACTTTGGTGCCGTCAGCCTTGGTGCCTTCAATGGACAGTTCGCCTGAACCGATCATAAAGTCGACGTGTGTGCCGCTCTGATTGAAGCCGATGTCCGCGAGCTCATCTTGCGAGCGGCCGTTTCCGTCTTTCACGCATACCTGAAGGGCCCTGCCGAGTGCAAGATGACAGGAAGCATTTTCATCAAAGAGAGTATTATTGAAAACCACATTCGTATTCGAAATCGGGGAGTCATGTGGAACCAAGGCGACTTCTCCGAGGTGTCTGGCCCCTTCATCCAGGTCAAGGAGGTTCTTCAGCGTCTCATACCCTTCTTCAGCTGAGAAGTCCACCACTTTTCCATCCTTGAACGTAAGGGAGAAGTCTTTGATGATCGTTCCACCGTAGTTCAAGGGCTTTGTACTCGAGACGATGCCATTGACGCCGTCCTTCACTGGAATGGTAAAGACTTCTTCAGTCGGAAGGTTCGGCACAAACTTGGTTCCTGTGTCGCTTGTGAACTCTGCGCTGAGCCACTGGGTTTCAGGATGGAGTTCGATTGTCAGATCCGTTCCGGGTCCCTTGTAATGGAGGAGTCTGAGGTCTTGACTGTTCAAGCGGTCGGCATGTGTATTCAGAGAGGCGATATGATCCTTCCAAAGGCCGACGGTGTCATCCTGATCGGCCCGTGTCGTGTAGAAGATATTCTTCCACAATTCATCGAGTGCCTTTTCTTTGTCGAGCTCTGGGAAAACACTTTCTGCCCATTCATCGGACGGATGGGCCGCGATGAGCCAGTTGATTTTTCCTCCTCCTATGTAAGCCGAGAAATCCTTTGTGGCGATGGCCGCCGCTTTATTCAATGCTGCCACCTTGGCCGGGTCACTGTTTTTTAAGATCGAAGGGTTCGGTGCAATCAGGTTGAGTAGTGCCCCGTTTTGTTCAGCAAACTCGATCATCCCTTTTGCTTTCCATTCTGGATATACTTCAAGAAATTCCTCGTTGGAATGTTCAATACGGATTTTTTTGAATTCTTCATCATAAAACTCGGGAAGGACGATGGCGGCTCCTGCTTCGTAGGCTTTCCGAGCGACAATCTTCACGAAAGAAGCGGTGGACAGCGGTGCTTGTATGCTCAGGTGTTGGCCTTTCTGCAGGTTAAGTCCCACTTTGATGAGCAGCTCTGCATAGTTTTCCAGCTTTTGTTGAAATTCTTGAATCACGTTGATTCCCCCTTATGTATGTTTCCTTCTTACTATATCTTTTTCTTCAGAAAATTTCACCAAAAATGAAAATCCGCACCGACATCGACCGGTACGGACTTCATGTTCTTTTATTGTTTGACACTGAATGGTGGGAATTCCTCTTCGTTCACCTGGTTGATGACCACGGCAGTCAAAGCCATGGATGTCAGACAGATCGCGATGATGGTAGATGTCACTTTTTTCATATTCTCACCTCCTAAAAAGATACCATCTGTTCATAGATGTCATTGGCTTCTTTGAAATAAAAGGCGGCATTTTTGTATTTTCTCATCCCTTGGTAATATTGGCCAAGGAGTGTAGAATACGTCGCATATAAGATCTTCATATCGTGACGATAGAAAAATGGGAGGGCTTGGTCCTTCATAAATGGTTCGAACCCGTCCTTGAACTCTTCCGACGCATACCGGTAATAGCATAGCTCGTAGTATTTCGCAGGGTGATTTTCCGGGCTGCAGAGGGTCAGACCACGATCCAGCCATTCGGTCATCTCCCGACGATGATTCAATTTATGATATTCCTTAACAAGGGAGAGGATGGAATAAAGCTGACCTTCCGTATCCGCTACTTTCAGGTCGATGCTCCTCAAAAAGTGACGGATGGCCTCATGGCTTTCACCGGATAGGGACTTCATATAGCCAAGATTTTGTTCCACCTTCGAGCGGAGCAGGGTATAGTGGATGGTTTCAGAAATATACCCCGCCCATTCATAATGTTTATTGGCTTCATCCAAAGATCCGATCCTTCTGTAGCAGATGCCGAGGAGCAGATGGACCTCTGCACATCGTTTCTGGAAGTAGACGCTTTGAAAGATGTTCAACGCTTTTTCTCCATAATATAAAGCGAGCCGAAAATGATTCAAACGGGTCTTGACAAGGCTTGACAGGTAATATAAATCTGCCCGTTCTTCTTCGTTCACGACGTTTCCCGTCACATAAAAGGTCTCGGCTTCTTTCAGCTCATTCTCCGCCTTAGTGTATTCATTCATTAGATAATAGTAGTTTCCCCGATACTTATGGAAGTAGAATTTCAATAGATCCGTCATGTCCGGATAGCTTTTATGAATTTCATTCAATCGGACACGCGCTGCTTTAAGGTCGAGATGAATCAGCTCGGATCGGAAACAAAGGATCTGATAGTAGAGATGGGGTGTGAGTTCGTCTACCTTATCCAAACGTAATTTGATGGAAGTCTCCATTTCGTCTGCTTCCTCCAATGAATTCCATAAGAGCAGGCGATTCCATTTCTCCAGTTTTTTCAGGACGCTGCGATGGTCATCCATCAGATTGGAAATCCCCAGTCGTTCACAAAGGAGTTCGATGATTTCCTGTGAAGGGGAAATGGAGTTGTTCTCGATTTTCGAAAGATAGGAAACGGATAAAATCCCCTTAGATAGTTCCTCCTGGGTCAGTTGACGCTTCTGTCGGTGAAAGCGGATTTTAGAACCGATGGTCATATGATCAGCTCCTCTTTCCCGCAATGATGCAGGTTCTGATGATGTACTAGAATGGTATCATAAATAGAGAACAAACGTTTTGAATATTCCTATAATTATATTTTTTTTTGGGTATTTCGATCCGCCACCGAAGGCAGATTAGTATTGACGCTTTGATATATGGGAGATTGGAACGTCATAAAGGAGGAATTTGGCGAAATGTGTAGAATCCTATGCGATGTAGACTTAAACACACGTTAAAGGGGCGATATAAATGAAAGAAATGGCTTCACATATACTCCCGCTGAAGAAGAGGGAAGAGATCATGAATAGATGGCTTTTCCACCGTTTGAATACGTTGCTTCCCATGTTGATGAAAAAACATGGTGTCGGGATGTGGGTCACAATTGGGAGGGAGTACCATGAAGATCCGTCCCTTGCTACGCTATATCCCTCTGCCATCGATAGCTCCCGGAGGTTGACGATCCTGGTCTTCACCATGGAGGGCGGAATTCTGAAACGTTCAGTCATTCATACCAATCCTGATTTTGAGCCTTTTTATGAGCGGGTGTGGAATCCTGCAACCGAAGATCAGTGGGAGTGCCTGGTCAGGATGATCAAGGAGAAGGACCCGAAAACCATTGCGCTTAATACTTCCAATGTATTTGCAGCATGTGATGGCCTTACTCATTCCATCTACTCCAAATTGACAGAGCTGGTCCCTCGTTACACCGATCGATTCATCTCTGCTGAGCCTCTGTTGGTCGAATGGTTTTCATTGCGGACCCGGAAGGAACTGACTGCGTATCCTTTCATAGCGGAAGCTGCGAGGGAAATCGCCGCAACCGCCCTTTCGAGGAATGTCATCCATCCTGGCATCACAACGACTGATGATGTAGTGGAATGGATCCGTCAGAAGGTGCTGGATCTCGGATTGAAGACATCCTTTTACCCAACGGTGGATCTACAGCGGAAGGGAGCTGCCATGGACCGGATCGAAGGTGAAATCATCAGGCCTGGGGATATCGTCCACCTCGACTTCGGGATCGAGTATCTCGGTATTGCCACCGATACGCAGCAGCTGGCGTATGTTTTATCGCCAGGGGAAGAAAAGCCGCCGCAGGGACTGATCACTGCATTCAAAAAGGCCCTGAGAATGGAAGACATCATCATGGATGAATTAAAACCCGGGGTATCAGGTAATGACGTCTTCCTCAGATCCACAGCAAGGATGGCTGAAGAGGAACTGAAGGGGATGATCTACACCCACCCAGTCGGGGTCCACTGCCACGAAGTCGGTGCATTGATTGGATTGTACGATCTCCAAGGACCTGTTCCAATCAAAGGAGAGCTCCCTGTCACCGACCAGACGCTGTACGCACTGGAATTCAACTGCAGGGACTATATCCCAGAGTGGGGGCAGGAGGTGCCGATCTACCTAGAGGAACCCGTTGCCGTCATCGGAGGGAAGGCAGAATATATGGCGAAGCGTCAAACCGGGTTTTATTTAATCTGATTGCCACCATTCTCCCGGAGCAGATATGCTATAATGTTGAAAGTTCCTGTAACCTCATCGAGGGGGAACACGTCTTATAGTAAGAGTCACCCATGCAGAAGGGGGAAGCATGAAGTGACGGAGCGAAATGATAAGAGGAGAATGAGTATGAAAAAGAGATTCATAATGTTTGTAACAGCTGCCCTGATGATGACAACGGTTCAGACGAGTGCATTTGCTTCCGATAATTCCAAAGACAAAGATAGTATAAACGAGAAATTCGGTGTGCCGATCGTTGTGTACGGGGAAACACTGACAGCCGATCAGAAGAAAGAGGTTCAGCGCGAATTGGGAATCGATGCTGACACAGATGTGGAAGAGTTCGTCGCCAATGGAGACGATCTTGTCAAGTACATCGAAGGGGAGAACCGCAATGCCCGTATGTTTTCTTCTGCAAAGATCACCCGAGTTGAAAAAGGTGAAGGCCTGAATGTGGAAATTGTAACCCCATCCAACATCACCGAGGTGACGGATACGATGTATGCCAATGCCCTGTTAACCGCCGGGGTAGAGAATGCTGTCGTGGAAGTCGCATCTCCAGTGAAAGTAAGTGGTCATTCTGCCCTGGTAGGTATTTATAAGGCCTACGATGAGAGCGGGGAAGAGCTCGACACCGTCCGCATGGAAGTAGCCAACGAAGAACTGAATGTCGCAACTGAAATCGCAAAGGATTCTGGTGTGGATAAAGAAGAAATCAGCCAGCTCCTGACCGAAATCAAAAAAGAAATCGCGGAACAGAACCCTGCGACAAAAGAAGAGGTGGAGCAGATTGTCGAGGAAAAGCTAAAAACATTGAAAATCGAGTTATCACCTGAGGATCGCCAGCTTCTCATTGATCTGTTTGAAAAGATGCGTTCCCTTGATATCGATTTTGATAATGTGCAGCAGCAGCTTGAGGATCTGACAAAGGACATCCAGTCCAAGATCAAGGATATTGTGCAGGATGAAGGACTCGGGCAGAAGATATCCGACTTCTTCACCGGACTGATTGAAGCCATCGGGAACTTCTTCAAGTCTATTAAAGGGTGGTTCAGCTGAGCCTTTTCTCACCTGTAGAAGAATGAAGAACATGGCCAAATCGATTTTCGATTTGGCCATGTTTTTTTCATTTGTCCTTGATAGAGGTTTCCTGCATGATCCCCATGCAGGAAAGGAGAAGGTGTACCCTGTAGCCACCCGCTTTCGATGGGGCGTGCGGTGAGCCGCTTCGGCAAGCGTGCTCTCACCCTGCACGCTTTTCCCATAGGAGTCGGGTGGCCTCTGCTGCACTGCACTGTGTGGAACTGGATGAGTGAACGCTATCTGGCCATCCACCTTTTTATTAGATATGGATGGAAGATGGGGCGTTCCGTTCCGCTGCGGCCGACCGCTTTCCTGCGGGGTGGACGGTGAGCCGCTTCAGCTGCGCCGCTTGCAGGGTCTCACCTGCCCACTATTCCCGCGGGAGTCGGTCGGCCTCCGCTGCACTGCACTGTGTGCTTTTTAAGACGTGGTAGCTAATGTTAATGGGAAAGATCATTTCATTATGATGGTAAGTAGAGGTAGCGATACTGTTTATCAGATCAGGCTAAAATTCAAATGAATGACTCTATAGTCAGATCGAATATCACCTTGGTTAAAACCACAGAGTGGATTGAAGCGGAAAGCGCCTGTAGCGAAAAGGAACGGTCCTGTGCCCTTTACACACGTTTAAAGAAAAACGATTCCCAAATCGACCATTCGCTTTGAAAACGTCTCACATACAGAACAGCCTTATTTTTTTCCGCACCGTGAAAAAACAAGCTGCCGGCTACCGGCAGCTTGTTGGCTTTTAAAGAAACATTAAGGGTGTATTTGCAAATCCAAGCATTTTTATCAGTGTATCTATTTCGCAAGAAGATCAAACTGTTCGTTCATTCGCAAGATAGTGAAATCAAAGTTTCAATAAAGGAATCTTCACCGTCACCGTTGTCCCCGCACCTTCCTCACTCTCTATTTGCATGGAGCCGCCGTGACGGTGGAGGATCTCTTTGGCAATCGAGAGGCCGAGACCATAGCCTCCGGAGTTTCGTGTGCGTGACAGGTCGGAACGATAGAATCGCTCCCCGATCCTCGGAATCGAGGAAGAAGGGATGCCGATTCCGTGATCCCGTATGGAGATAAGGGCTTCATCTCCCTGCCTTGACGACCGCAGGATGATTTTCCCTTGAGGCTTTGAGTACTTGATGGCATTATCCAATACATTATAGACAACCTGGCGGATCCGATCGGGATCTCCGTTGATGATCGTTTCTTCGTCCAAGGACTTCTCCAGTACAAGATCTTTCTCAAGTGCATGGGGCTGTACGAGAGAAAGTGTATCGGATAGCAGCTCTGAGAGGACAATCGGTTCGAATTCCAAATGAGAGGACGAATCCTCCAATTTATTGAGTTCGAGAAGCTCATTGATCAGCTTCTGCATCCGGATGCTTTCTTTCTGGATCAGTTTTAAGCTTTCCTCCGCATCGTCCGGGTCCGTATGGACTTTATCCATGAGAACAGCCGTGTACCCTCCGATATAGGTGAGAGGGGTCCGTAGCTCGTGGGCAACATTTGATAAGAACTGTCTTTTCCGCTCTTCCTGATTTTCAAGGGAGTCGACCATGTGATTGAAGGTCCGCCCGAGTTCGCTCATTTCATCATTCCTCGACACATCGAGCCTTTTGGAGAAATCCCCGTTTGCTACCCTGTTCGAGAATGCCTTCATCTCTTTGACTGGTTTGAAGAGCGACCCAAGTGTCGACTGGATGATGACGAACAAGAGGAAATAGAACATCGTTCCTGCCAATACAAGGATCGGGATCCCTTTTTGGAACACTTCAGTCATCTCGGCCAAAGGGATGTAGATGTAGATATAGCCCATATGACGTTCTTCATTCATGAGGGGGAATACGGCCCCGACGATATTCCGGTCAAATTCCTTTACGTACCCTTCTTTCAACACATGTTGTCCTTTATCAAGAAGAGCGGTATCTTCCTTGGATAGAAGCGGCTCACCATCCACCTTGTATGGGAAGTTCTCCTTCAATTCATGGAGGCTGTCCACCACATCGACCTTATAGGGGGAGATGACGTTGTACCAGAGGATCTTATCTTTGATATCCCCGCTTACTTCACCGTAGTGGTAATGAGCCGTCGTCCGCTCTCCCTGATAGAGGATCGATTCCTTCATCGTCCCGATATACAGATCCTTATAAAGGAAATGCATGAAAAGGAAGGAAAACAAAATGGTGAAAAGAAGACTAAGAAGAAGAAGCATGGAAACCTTCTTATTCAGTGTCCAGGATCGCTTTTTCAAGGTCTTGCCTCGAATTTATAACCCAGTCCCCAAACGGTTTTGATCAGCATTCCATGGTCCTTCAGCTTTAATCTCAGTGTCTTGATATGGGTGTCCACGGTCCTGTCGCTTCCCTCATAATCGCTTCCCCAGATTTTGTCTAGAAGCTGATCCCGTTTGTACACCCGGCCTTCATTGCGGGCGAGGTATAAGAAGAGCTCATATTCCTTGAGGGTGAGACGGGGGGATAGTTCTTCCACGGTGACGGTTCTGGATGCCAGATTGAAGGAGACGGGACCATAGGTTTCCGACATGGCATGATTGTTCACCTTCAGACCATAGGACCGCCTGAGGATCCCTTCAACTCTTGCCAGAAGTTCTTCTGCATGGAAGGGCTTTACCATATAGTCGTCTCCGCCGAGTTTCAGTCCCTTTACTTTATCCATATCGTCCCCTTTGGCAGAAAGGAAGATAAAAGGGACCTCGCTCGTCTTACGTACCTCTGAAAGGAGCTCATATCCATCCATAAAAGGCATCATGATGTCGACGATCATCATATCGATGGGATTCTCCTTCAAAAGCGATAGCGCCTCGATTCCATTTTCTGCTTCAAAGCAATCATAGTGTTCTTTATGTAAATAAAGTTTAATCAATTTTCTCATAGGTGCCTCATCGTCCACGATAAGGATCTTCCATCGTTTCATCAACCATCTCTCCTTATTGCACATTCCTTCTTACCCATTATAAGACAAATTGGTGAAACTTTTATGTGTATCGGACGGAAAGATGAAAAAATCCCCGGGGTATGCCCCGGGGATGCATCAATGTTGTTTAGTTTCGTTAAAATACTGTACGGACGTCATCGCGCCCTCACTCACCATCTTGTTGTCTTCGACATTCTGAGGGTGAGGGACCCCGCCCTTGTCGACGATGTCGCGGCTCTTCTTTTTGATTTTCGTGACGATCCCGTGTCTGAGATTATGAAGTTGATTCCGTTTTTCCTTAGATGAAAGCAGCCATCCGATGGACCCGGCCGTCACGGTTGCTCCTACAAGAAATGTTTTATTGATTTTCATCATCGATCTCCTCCTTGATTTTATCTTGTTTGGGGTATCTTTTCCCCTGACTCATAAAGTTAAACGTCAGCCATGGACAAAAGCATGGTTTTGAAAGAAAATATTAGCAGGAACAGTGAAGGGAGAGATAGAAGGATGGAGATGAAAAATCAAAAGATCGGGTTCATCGGGACAGGCGTTATGGGAAAAAGCATGGCACGCCATCTTCTGAATGCAGGCTATGAGGTGCTGATCTATACAAGAACGCATTCCAAGGCAGACGATCTCCTCGAGGAAGGTGCAGTTTGGGTGGAAAACCCAGCAGTGGTCGCCAAGGAAGCCGACATTGTGATGACGATGGTAGGGTATCCCTCCGATGTGGAGGAGCTTTATCTCGGGAAAGGAGCCATCCTTGAAAACATGAAGGAAGGAACCATTGCCATTGATTTCACCACCTCTTCACCAAAGCTTGCTGAGACCATTTTCATGGAAGCGAAAACACGTGGTATACATAGTTTGGACGCACCCGTGTCCGGTGGTGATATCGGTGCCAAAAATGGGAGCTTGTCCATCATGGTGGGGGGAGAGGAGGACACGTTTGAAGCCGTCCGGCCCATCCTGGAGATCGTAGGATCGAACGTGGTTCTACAAGGGAGTGCAGGTGCGGGTCAGCACACGAAAATGTGCAACCAGATCACCATCGCCTCGAACATGATCGGAGTCAGCGAAGCCTTGATGTACGCGAAAAAATCTGGACTTGACCCGGATAAGGTCCTGCGGAGCATCACGAGCGGAGCAGCGGGAAGTTGGTCTCTCAGCAACCTCGTTCCCCGGATGATCAAGGGAGACTTTGCCCCAGGCTTCTATGTAAAGCATTTCATAAAGGATTTAAAGATTGCCCTCGATTCTGCCTCAGAAATGGGCATGCGGACGCCCGGTCTGGAGCTCGCTCTAAGCCTATATGAGGAACTGGACGCTCTTGGTGAGGGTGAGAGCGGGACACAGGCCTTGATCAAAGTCCTTGAGCGCTGAAGTTGCAACAATGAACGGAATGATCGACAATGAACATGAAACTATTTTTAGTGAGGTGTTACGATGAGTTTGACAGGTAAGCGCGTGCTGCAGCTCGTAAGCGACGATTTTGAAGATCTGGAATTATGGTATCCTGTCCTTCGTTTGAGGGAAGAAGGGGCAGTCGTCCATATTGCCGGAGAGGAAAAAAACAAAACGTATAAGGGTAAGTACGGAGTTCCCATCACATCCGACCACAGTTTCCATGAAGCGGATGCTGATGAGTACGACGCCATCCTTGTCCCGGGAGGCTGGTCTCCTGATAAGCTGAGAAGATACGACTCCATTCTTTCGCTGATTAAAGAAATGGACAAAGCAAAGAAACCGATCGGACAGATCTGTCACGCTGGCTGGGTTCTCATCTCCGCTAAGATCTTGGACGGTGTAAACGTCACCAGTACTCCGGGAATCAAGGATGATATGGAGAATGCTGGTGCTAAGTGGTTCGATGAGCCCGTTGTCGTTGATGGGCACATCATCTCAAGTAGACGACCACCGGATCTTCCCGACTATATGAGGGAGTTCATCGGGGTCCTTCAAAAAAAATAGAGCGCGATGAACTCTGATAATCACTTCTTTTCTCTCCTTCCGCGATCCGAGACCCTGGAGAAAAAAGTTTGTTTGAATGACTGATGTGTCGTGATGGCAGCACCAGTTGCAATGAATCCGTTGGCAATGCCGTTGAAGTCAAAACCAAGCTTCCAGCCGCTGGCGAGCACCCCGCATAAGAGGAGGATCCAGATGATCAACCAGTCCTCCACATGCGGGGTCTTTTTTAATGCAAACCCGAGAACCCATAGGGCAGGCACCAATATCGTGAGCTGGGGATCAATTGAAATCCCCCTTAATAATTCTTCCATCATCACGCATCTCTCCCTCAACCAGAGTTGTCCTTTTACTAGGATATTCACCGACTACGGAGATTCATGACCGCTATTTGAACGTTTCTTGGAATCTCACCGACACTTGGAGTGACATGCCTTCCCGGGAATGGTATGATATAGCTTGATCACTTGAAAAAAGGAGCTGTTAATAATGGCGAAAAAAGGATACATACTATTCCAAACGGGTGAAAAAATCGAATTCGATCTTTTCCCGAATGAAGCACCAGGAACAGTGGAGAACTTCGAAAAGCTTGCAAAAGAAGGATTTTATGACGGTTTGACTTTCCACCGTGTGATTCCCGGCTTCGTAAGTCAAGGAGGCTGCCCGAACGGTACAGGTACCGGTGGTCCTGGATATACCATCAAATGTGAAACAGAAGGCAACCCTCATAAGCATGAGGCCGGATCTCTTTCCATGGCTCATGCTGGAAAAGACACAGGCGGAAGCCAATTCTTCATCGTCCATGAGCCTCAGCCGCATCTGAACGGTGTTCACACTGTATTCGGTAAAGTAACGTCTGGACTCGAAATCGCAAAAGCGATGAGAAATGGTGACGTAATGGAGAAAGTAGAAGTCTTCGACGCGTAATCAGGCACAAGGGTTGAAATAAATCCGGCGTTGTTGTATTATACTATCTACAGGCTGCGTTGTACGTAACCATAACGAAGTTTTAACCTTTAAGCTGTAATAGGGAGTTTTATATCGAAGTCGGAATGCCATGCCTCCACGATAGAGGACGGCAGGAAACCTTCTGCAAACACCCACTTTGAGGAGTGGTGGTTTAAAACTTTCTTATAATCCGTTACGGCAACTGTGGCTCTTAACACACACATGGAAGCCAGTCTCTCAGGAGGCTGGCTTTTTATGTATGTGCGTATTGGACTTTTAAAAGCAATCCATCATCTCCGTTCTTCAGACATACATAGAAAAGTCGATAATGGCCATATACGGTCGGAACGCTACCAATAATGCTATGGAGGATGTCCCGTATGGAAAAAATTAAGAAAATCAGTATCCCTGATAAGTCCAGAGTGATCGTCATTGGTGATATCCACGGGGAACTCGATCTTTTAAAGGAATTAGTGCAAAAAGTACATGTTCATCGAGACGATCGGTTGTTGTTCATCGGAGATCTATGCGAAAAGGGACCCGACAGCAGCGGCGTGGTGGATTACATCATGGAACTTTCAGTTAAGAGCCCGAACGTACACGTGTTAGAGGGGAATTGTGATACATTGGTGGACGATTTGATGGAATTGAATCCAGATTTGATAGGGTACTTGAATCGTCGAGAAAAATCCCTCTTTCATGAGTGGATGATAAAAGAAGACATGACGTTTTCAGAGGGTACGGGGATAGAAGAAATGAAGAATGTCCTGGTGAATAGCTTCAGTAAGCAGATCGAGTGGCTTTCAGGACTTCCCACCGCCATCGAAAGCGAACGGTATCTATTTGTACATGCAGGGATTGACCCAGGGGAAGAGTGGCAGGAAACGAGCCGGATGGAGGCATTGACGAAGAGGGCGTTCATGGAAGGGTATCACTGTGCAGGTAAACAGGTCATCGTTGGACATTGGCCTGTGGTCAATTACATTGAAAATGGCTTCTCCCATGCACCATTAATCAACCACGACAAGAAAATGATCTCCATCGATGGCGGTTGTGCCGTGAAATCGTCCGGACAATTGAATGCACTGATCATCGAATCAGGAGCATACTCCTTCATGTATGTCGATCATCTTCCTGATTTCGAGGTTAAAGGCGATTATATGCCGCACAATCAAGAGGCGGCCGGCATCACGTTCCCGGATTATGAGATCGAACGGTTGGAAGTGGCAGAGGATTTCAGCCGATGCATGCATAAAAAGACGGAAAGAATGTTCTGGGTTAAAAATGAATACATAGAGGATGATGGTCATAACGTGAAGGACGATGTGTCATGCACCTTGCTTCCTGTAACAAGCGGTGAAAGGGTGCAGTTGGTGGATGGAGGATGTACAGGATTTGATTTGGTGAAAAAAGAGGGCAGGGTGGGGTGGATTCCCAAGGGGTTACTCAAGTAAAGGTGCCCCTCCTGTCCGTACATGGTTAAGTGTCCCGCAACAAGCGAATGTCCAGGAGGGGCACCTCAACTATACCAGAGGCAAACCGATCGTTCAAATACATCATAATAATATTATGTAAACAAAATAAATCAAAACGAAATCCCTCACAAAAGGAGGGATTCAAGCCTTCATATTTTTAAACAACGATTTGATGGAGCGTGGAAGATCCTTTGCTTCTTCAACTGTCATCGTGATGCTATCCTTCTTGAACTCGATATCCTTCTGGATTTCCTGTTGGGTGGCCTGAAGCTGGGACGATTCGTCTGTCAATTTATTCATTCTTCCCTGGATGCTTTCCACCTGTTCATTCATACGATTGATGACCGGTTTAGTCGTTTTTAACGTTCGGACAATGGATACGCCGAGCATGATGATGGCAATCACCACGATGGCGATGCTGATATAAACAATCCACATGTCGATTCCTCCTTCTTACGGATATGTATACTTACTATGTTCCCTTTTTCACTTTAAAAAAACGCATGCTCGTGATTATTATAGACGAATGTGGCGTCTCCTTGTAATCTTAAGAGTATAAAACAAAGTGGAGAGAAGGGATGCGTTTTGTTAAAAGCAATTTTTTTCGATTTGGATGACACGTTATTATGGGATGCTAAAAGCATTTCCGAAGCATTTGGTGCCACATGCCGGTATGCAGCAACTCAGGTGAAAGTGGATGCTGATGAGCTGGAATCTTCTGTGAGGGCTTCTGCTAGAGAGCTTTATGCCTCGTATGATACATATGAATTCACACAAATGATCGGGATCAACCCATTCGAAGGTCTTTGGGGGGATTTTTTCGACGATCATGACGAAAATTTCACCAAGCTTAGCCGGATTGCCCCGGGCTATCGTGAAGAAGCCTGGAAAAACGGACTAGAACGAGAAGGTGTGAGGGTGGAGGGTCTAGGAGAAGAACTTGCCGAACGCTTTAGGGAAGAACGCAAGAAGCATCCTTTTGTATACGATGAAACATTCGATGTACTCGAGAAGGTGAAAGATTCGTATGAACTGATCCTTTTGACAAACGGATCACCCCATCTGCAGCATACCAAGCTTGAACTGACGCCTGAATTGGTCCCATACTTCAAGGAAATCATCGTTTCAGGGGCAGTCGGGAAAGGAAAGCCGGAGCCCGAGATGTTTGAGATTGCACTCGAGAAAGTCGGGATAGCAAAGGAAGAAGCCATCATGGTAGGCGATAATCTGAATACAGATATAAAAGGTGCCAATCAATGCGGGATTAGGACCGTTTGGATCAATCATCATCAAAAGAAGCCTGAATTGGTTACTCCGACTTTTGAGATTGATCGTTTGGCCGGTCTCATTCCACTGCTCGATCGTCTTTGATTAGACACTGCAAGGAGGTAGCGTTTTGGTCAAAAGTAGCTGTTCCCTAAATGTTCATGCGCCCATCGAAGCCGTATGGGATTTCATATCCGAGTTGGAAGAGTGGGCTCCCCTCGTCTCAGGGTATATAGGTCACAGGCGTTTTGCTCGCGATCACGTAGAATGGAAGATGAAGATCCCTTATGGCATCATAAAAAAAACGGTCACGGCGGAGGTCAGGGTGAAGGAATGGATCCCGCCGGAGAAAATCAGCTTCGCTCTGGAAGATGCCAAAGGATCTTTCGTAGGATGTGGTGAATTCACGGCAAAAGCAGACGCGGAGGGGACCATCATGAACGGATGGCTGTCCATGAATCCGAAAGGCTCTCGAAAGTGGGTTCCGGACAGGATATTCGAAGGAATCATGGAAGAAATGATCGTGTCGTTGTCACATGCCATCAAAATCAGGTTGGAACAAAACTAAGCCCGCTGGATTGCGGGCTTTTTGTGCTGCATCCAACTATGATAAACTAAAGATTCTTAGAATAATATGATTGGGGAATACAGCATGCAAAAGCTTCAGGACGTAAGGGAAGAAGCCATAAATGAAACGAAACAAAAAATAGATGAAGATATCATGCGCTACATGCAGGAGAGAAAAAGCTGCCCGACGTTCGATGACTATGTAACAGATAGAAGGTCTTTCTTTCATCAGGTGTGGATCAATACGTGGTTGAATAGGGTAACCAATGACCTCATGCTCAGCCATAAAAAGGCCTTTCTCCGCAGCCGGGGAATCGAACTGAACGGAATGGAGAAAAAATGGGTCAATCAGCTTTTCCGGAACGAGATAAGGGAGATAGACCCATTCGATGGAGAAGCTTGGTTAAAAGAGACAGTCAAGGCCGGTCAGGAGTGGAAGGACCGTTTCGATGCAGTCAAAGATCAACAGAAGGAAGATCATGCTCGTATAAAGCGTTCCACGCTCCAAAAGGAAATCAGAAGGGACATCCTTCAGTGGGTGGAAGACCAGGTTGGGAAAAAGGAGCTTACATGGTACGCAGAGCTTCGCTATCTCATGGCCCAGAAAGTTGCAGCCGACATCGGGAGTAAGAAAAAATTCATCCTTGAGGAAGACCAGCTAAGAGAAGAGGGTGCATTCCATTCTTTACACTATCCTTTACTGGATGATTTCATGGGAGAATTCACGGGATCCCTGAATAAAAAAAGTGAGAATTGGGACCGGGATGCCTGGGAGTATGAAACGTATCTGGCCCCTTACGAGCGATTCAGTTCCTATCATGCCGATCAGCTGATCATGAATTCCCTGCTTGAAGCCCTACCGGAAGACCACCTCGAACGCTATCTGGAAGCCTTCGGTCAGCCCTTGAATATGGAAAGGCTGAGCAGGATGAATCACCCGCTATTCTTGTCGATGATGAACACCTGGTTTAATTGGCTCGGTGAAGAAAAGGTAGAACGCCTCCTTGAGATTGCGGAAGAACCGTGGGATCCCGAAGTCCAGCTGACCAGCTTGGCAGCAGATATGGAAGAGAGAGAAAAGCGCGAACGGGAAGAACGGGAAGAACAGGAGAGGAAACAGCGGGAAGAGGAGGCTATGCTGGAGTCCATTTTTGGACGGGAGTACAGTGCCCCTGGTAAGAGCAATATCCGCTATATCCTGCATCTCGGTGAAACGAATACAGGCAAAACCCATACCGCACTGGAAAGCATGAAAAAAGCCCGAAGTGGCATGTATCTTGCACCTTTGCGCCTTCTTGCCCTGGAGGTTTACGATAAACTAAATCGTGAGGGAATCCCATGTAATCTGAAAACCGGTGAAGAAGAGAAAGTGACTGTTGGTGCACTTCATAGTGCCAGTACCGTGGAAATGTTCCATGAGAAGGATCAATATGACGTGGTTGTGATCGATGAAGCCCAGATGATTTCCGATCAGGACAGGGGCTACGCATGGTATCGGGCCATTACCAAATCCAGGGCGAAGGAAGTCCATATCATTGGCAGCAGCAATGTGGAAGAGCTTTTATTCCGTTTGCTCAGTGAGGAAGATGTTACGGTCCATCACTATAAACGCGAGATTCCCCTGCAGGTGGAAGCAAAGGAATTCAAGCTTCGGAGCGCCAAGAATGGAGATGCGATCGTCTGTTTTTCAAGGAAAAAGGTTCTGGAGACAGCCTCGAGGCTTCAGTCGGGCGGGCATAAGGTGAGTATGATCTATGGAAGCATGCCGCCTGAAACCCGGAAAAAGCAGATGATGCAATTCATAGAAGGGAAGACGAACCTCATCGTTTCCACGGATGCCATCGGAATGGGTCTCAATCTTCCCATCCGGAGGATCGTATTCCTTGAAACGGAGAAATTCGATGGGACAAGGAGAAGGCGGCTTTCTTCACAGGAAGTTAAACAGATTGCCGGTCGTGCTGGACGGAAGGGGCTTTATGAAGTAGGTAAGGTTTCATTCAGCAGGCACGTCAAAGCGATGGAAAAACTCCTGCATCAGGAAGACCGCCCCCTCAATCGTTTTGCCGTTGCACCCACCTCTTCGGTCTTTGAACGGTTCCAGCGCTACAGTAATCACTTGGGGACCTTCTTCGAGCTTTGGGATCGATTCGAGTCTCCTGAAGGAACCGAGAAGGCTTCGTTGATTGAGGAAAAAGAGCTGTATGAACGGATCGAGGGATCAGACATCGAAGCCAGGCTTTCCCTGGACGACCTTTACGGCTTTCTTCACCTTCCTTTCAGCAAAAAGGAGGATCGCCTGACTACACAGTGGCTCCAATGCATGCATGCCATCATCGATGGTGAGGAGCTCCCGGAACCGGTCATCAGGACACGAAATTTGGAACAACAGGAACTATCGTATAAATCCGTGGGCTTACATCTTCTCTTTCTCTATCGGCTAGGCCGCCAGACAGAAGCTGCCTATTGGGAGCGGGTCAGGGAAGAGATAGCAGATGGCGTGCATGATACCCTTTCAGACGAAGTTCAATCCTACAGCCGCACGTGCAGGAGCTGCGGGAAAAAGCTGCCGCCTGAGTTCGGGTTTTCCATCTGTGACCGCTGCCATGGCAACAGGTCGAAACGAAAAAGGAGAAGGCTGAGCTGATGATGGGTATTATGACTCAAAATATGGTACGATGCCTCTAGAATAAACAGTAAAGAGGTGCAAGGGATGAAAATAGAAGTATGGTCTGATTATGTTTGTCCATTTTGTTATATAGGAAAACGGCGCCTGGAGCAGGCACTTGAGCAGTTTGATCATGCAGATGAGGTGGAAGTCGAGTTCAAGAGCTTTGAACTTGATCCCAACTTCCCTAAGGATACGGATAAGAACATCCATCAGCTGATCGCGTCCAAATACGGGATCACCGAAGAACAGGCAAGGAATAATTCCGTAAGCCTCACCCAACAGGCGGCTGCCGTTGGCCTTGATTTCCGTTTTGATACAAGTGTGCCGACGAATACATTCGATGCTCATCGTCTTACTAAATTCGCACAGTCCAAAGGAAAAGAGAGCGAATTGACGGAGCTGCTGTTAAAAGCGCACTTTACCGATTCCAAGCATGTCGGAGATGAAGCGACCCTTCTCGACCTTGGTGAGTCAGTCGGATTGGACAGGAACGAGGCCGCCGAAGTCCTTAAGGGCGAAGCCTATGCGCAGGAAGTCCGAATGGACGAAGCGGAAGCCAGGGAGATCGGAGTACAGGGGGTACCATTCTTTGTGATTAACAGAAAATATGCCATTTCCGGCGCTCAACCACCTGAGGTCTTCCGTGATGCCCTGCAAAAAGTATGGCAAGAAGAATCCCGTTCTCCTTTGACGTCCCTGAATACGAACCAAGGGATGACATGTGATGAAAATGGATGCGACATACCCGGTGATAAGTAATTGAACCGCCGGGCAGTAAGTTAGAGTTCCCACCCTGCAATCGAGAGCGAGTTTTCATGAGCCGGTCGTAGGTGACAAATCAAAAAATCCATCCTTCAGATAGGATGGATTTTTTGCTGTCTAGATGAGGTTTATTCACTATAGAAGTTCTCTGTATAATAGGGCTGGGCCTTTTCGTTGAACGAAACCCCTACACCGAGGAACTCATAATGGGACTGAAGGATGTTTTCACGATGGCCCATCGAGTTCATGAGCCCCTCATGGGCAAAGATCGAGCTGAGCTGTCCATAGGCAAGATTTTCCCCTGCCGTCCTGAAGGCGACCTGATCATCGGCCATCCGGTCGAACGGCGATTCCCCTTCAAGATTTGTGTGGCTGAAGTAGTTGTTTTCGGCCATGTCATCACTATGTTTCCTTGCGGTTTCCCTCACATGATCATCCCAAGTCAGGACGGATTCCCCCATCCGGACCCGGATGGCATTCGTGAGGTCGAAAAGCTGGTATTCAAATCCTTCTTTCATGGAAGCGGAGGCTTCGGTGTAATAATCCTTTTTCTCGTTCTCCAACCCTGAATCGATCACCTGGATGGCTGTGACCGTGTTGTTCTCATGCTTATCATAAAAGATCGTCACATAGGAATCGTCGACTTCGAAAACATCATGCTCCCCGTCGGTCTGGAGCTGAAACAAGGTCATCCCCTTTCTGATATGTTCGAGTGGTTTGCCCATTTCATTCCGCACATCCTCTTTGGAGGCGCCTATTTTGATGCCGGTCGTTGAAGAGATCAGATCCTGATTCGTGTAAAGACCATTGACTTTTCCATTGTCATCATAAGACGCCAGGAAGAAATTCTGGTAGTGGTCATGATAGGCGAACCACTCTACACCATATTCATTCATGGAATGCCTTTGGGGATCACCCGCTTGTTCTTCCACCTCTTTCTTGTCAGCGCCAAGTTCGATATTGTGAACAGAGAAGGTTTCACTGCTCGGGGTCGTCAGCGCCGGCTTCTCTGCCTGTTGTGCTTCAGGTTCCTGCTCCTTGCCCCCTTTAAAGTCATCCAGCTTTGAAAGAAGGGATTGCATCCCCTGATCAAGTCCGTCTATCGCACCCTGGACGTCATCCCGTTCCTTGAACTCCTGGAATTTGTCCATGATGGAGCCGAGACTGGATGCCTCAACCTGTTCAATCCATAGTGGTTTGGTGATATATGCAGCTGCTATAAGTACGATAAGCAGTAGTAGTTTTTTCACGATATACAACTCCATTCTTACATCCATTTTAACCAAATGCAGTACAAAGTAAAAAGAAAAAGCTATTACCAGTTTGTTTTACCTCGGGGGTGTTCGGGTAAGATACACACATACGTGTAATGAGGGGGAAGTGTTTCATGAATTTATCTCATCAAGAGCGCATTCAGCTCCATGAATTCAATAATCTGACAAAATCATTAAGTTTTAATATGTACGACGTATGCTATACGAAGACGCGGGAAGAGCGGGAAGCGTATATCGAATATATTGATGAACAATACAATGCAGAACGTCTGACGGGCATCCTGACACATGTATCGGATATCATCGGGGCGCATGTGTTGAATGTGTCCAAGCAGGATTATGTCCCACAGGGGGCAAGCGTCACCATCCTTGTATCTGAAGGACCGATCGTCGAGGTCCCCACTGAACATTTTGATGAATCTCCCGGTCCTCTCCCGGCAAGCGCCGCCATGCATTTGGACAAGAGCCATATTACTGTCCACACATATCCTGAATATCATCCACATGAAGGAATCAGTACCTTCCGTGCGGACATTGATGTGTCCACCTGCGGAGAAATATCTCCCTTAAAGGCATTGAATTACCTCATTCACTCCTTTGATACGGATATCATGACGATGGACTACCGAGTGAGGGGATTCACCCGGGATATCAATGGGCGCAAGCTTTTTATCGATCATGATATTCAATCCATCCAAAATTATATACCTGAGGCGATCAAAGAAGAATACGATATGATTGACGTGAATGTCTATCCGCAGAACATCTTCCATACAAAATGTAAGTTGAAGGAATTTGATCTGAACAACTATCTGTTCGGTTACACGGAAGACCGCCTCGGTGAAGGAGAGGCGAATGAAATCACAAGCAAACTGAAGAAGGAAATGGATGAGATCTTTTATGGTAAGAACATGGATAAGAGGGAGTAGGAAAGGCGCCCGTGTCACAGGGCGTCTTTTTTTTGCCCGATTCACGGGGGCAGGCTGTAAGACATATGGTTAACTATGGGCGAACTCCCTTCCCTGCATAAAGGGAAGAGTGAAGAGAGGATGATTCGATGTCGTCTAAACATTATTTTGCATGTGGGAACACTGCCAAAGGGTTGATCAGTTTATCGGATTCCGCTTTTGAAGAGTTGAAAAAGGTGTATATTCTCGACGGCGGTCCAGGGGCTGGTAAGTCGACGCTTCTAAAAGAGATCGGTACACGGTTGGAGAAAAAGGGATATCACTTGGACTACATCCATAGTGCCTTGGAGCCTGATGCCCTGGATGCTGTCCTTTTGCCGGAGAAGGGGATCGGTGTAATCGATGGCAGTGAAATGTTCAATGTTGCCCAGGCGGTCGTGGAAAGGGTCGACCTCACAAAGTCCCTGGATATGGAAAAACTAGCGGATCATACTCAAGACGTGTTGACGTATTTCAATCAGTTCATCGGAAAACGTCAGGAAGCATATGATACATTTGCAGCGTCCTTAAGGGACCATGATGATATCGAAAAAGTGTACATTTCCAATATGGACTTCGAAGAAGCCGATACCCTGACAGGGGAATTAATCGACACCTTCTTTGGAGGGGGAAATAAGGGCACGGAAGGGAAAATTACACGTCGATTCCTCGGTGCTGCAACTCCGGTCGGTGCAATCGATCATATTCAGAACCTCACCGAAGGGATACATGACAGGTTCTTCATCAAGGGCAGGGCCGGATCCGGTAAGTCGACGATGCTGAAGAAAATTGCGGCAAGCGGCAGAGAAAAAGGGTTCAGCGTGGAAGTATACCACTGCGGCTTTGATCCGAACAGCCTCGATATGGTCATTCTTCGGGAACAGGGGATCGCCATTTTTGACAGTACGGCACCCCATGAGTATTTCCCTTCACGTGAAGGTGATCACATCGTCGATATGTATGAACGATGTATCACGGAAGGAACCGATGAAACATATAGTCGAGAGATTGAAGAAGCGACAAAAGGCTACAAAGATAAAATGAAGGAAGCGATCCAGACGCTGAAAGAAGCAAAGGATTTCCGTGACCAGATGAAGGGTATCTATGTCGACCTTATGGATTTCAATGAGGTCGAGCAGATAACAGAAGAACTCTACCACCGAATCGAAGTAGAAATTCAATGATGTTGGAATAAGGCGAGGGAACGTTTCCGCGCCTTATTTTTATGGGAAAATAATAAGAATATGAATTCGTTATATTAGAATAATAAGAGGAATACTATAAGTTATATCAGTATAATTTCGTTGGCGTGACTGAAATATGGTAGAATAATAGCAGGGATTCCGACCAGAGATCAACGGTCGGAAACATGAAATCAGAGGTGCAAATGAGAGATGGTCAAACTAATTTCTTGGAATGTTAACGGAATCAGGGCCTGTGTCAAAAAGGGCTTTCTTGATTTCTTCAAACATAGTGATGCGGATATCTTCTGCATTCAGGAATCAAAGCTCCAGGCGGGTCAAATCGAGTTGGATCTGCCGGGTTATCATCAGTATTGGAACTACGCTCAAAGAAAAGGATACTCTGGGACAGCCGTCTTCACAAAAACGGAACCACTCCATGTGAGTTACGGATTTGCCAAAGGAGAGGTTGAAGAAGAAGGACGATTGATTACATGTGAATTCGAATCCTTCTATCTTGTGACCATGTACACCCCGAATTCAAAGCGGGATTTATCCCGCATAGTCGACCGCCTTCGTTGGGAAGATAAGGTAAGGGGATATATAAAGAAGCTGGACGAGCATAAACCTGTCGTCCTATGTGGGGATTTGAATGTCGCCCATCAACCCATCGATTTGAAGAATGACCGTTCAAACCGTGGGAATTCAGGGTTTACGGATGAGGAAAGGGAGAAGATGACGCAGCTCTTGGATGCCGGGTTCATCGACACGTTCAGATATCTTCATCCGGATCGTGATGATGCGTACACCTGGTGGTCTTACATGAACAAGGTGAGGGAGCGGAATATCGGATGGCGCATCGACTATGTCATTGCTTCGCGTTCCCTGGCGCCTTCACTTGCTTCAGCCGGGATGGAACCAGCGGTGCTCGGCAGCGATCATTGTCCCGTATACGCTGAATTCAAAGAACTATCCGAATAAGGGAGGAACTACATATGAAAAAGAAAATGACTGAGTGGGCAGACAGAGTTGAGGGTACCATTGAAGCCCTGCCTGAAGAAATGGAGTATCTCCTTCAAAATGACTTGAAGTCCCCGGAAGGACTCACCATCATCGATTTTAAGACCGCTCTTTCCCAAGCAGTGGTGGAGCGATGCGATAAGGAAACGGAAGAATTGATTGCTGACGGTCATGCGGTACTGGACGAACCTGTCCGGTACCTGAAGGAAAACCCGGAACACTTCGTCTATCTGGAAGCGGAGTGCTTTGACCGTGTGGGAGTTGACGGAGTCTCCCTTGAGATGAATGACGTCTTCCAAACCTACGGCGCTCTCCTTGGACTGAAGCTCCAAAAGAAATTTGGTCCGGAAATCAAGCAGATCCTGGCTGAGACCCTGACGAATGGAGAGGACTCCTACGAACTTTTATTCAACGGGGAGGATGGTCTGTGGGATCTTAATCTGACATTGAATGATATGAGGGGGTTCAGTGAAGAAGCTACCCTCCTGGAAGCGTATGAGATGGTCTATCAATTTATTTTCTTCCTTCGCTTTACAATCGAATAATAACCAAAAGGAACCTCCCGGATTTTTTCATTCCGGGAGGTTCCTTTGCTTTTTGACGGGTTCATAATCTGACAATGTCCCTTCGTAAATCAGCTCAAACGATGGGGATCTCCTGAAATCCTCGGGGGTAACCAGGGCGGGTAGCTTATCCCAGAGCTTGACACCCGACCGGCTCAATACTTCCGCGACGAATTGGGAGCAAAAGTAGGAGTTGCTGAATTCAACCGGCTCATTCATGGTCACGCCGACGATCCCGAATAGATTATAGAGATACTTATTGCTGCTGCGTTTGAATACATTCAGAATCCGGAGCATTTTTTGCGTATCCCTCTGCGACACCTTCAGCCTGTATATCACACAGGTCGTCTTCGGATATTTGCTGTATGTACCACTGCGGACATCTTCTTTCACAAATCCACCCGACAGTGGATTGGATGGATGCTTCCTCCCGAAGCTGTACATGTCGGTGAGTTCCCGATCAAATGAAATGGACGCGTGATTGTAGGGGGCTTTCGTATAGCTCTTGATCGATTTAGTGAACAGGGTGCCCGTATCCGTCAATAAAATATAAATAAAGTGGTCTTCCATCCGCGCACCTCCTAAAAAAATGTAGATGTTCCACCTTCTTCATTATACAATAACCTGAGGGGTTAATATGACCAATGACCCATCCTTTTAAAGGATTTCAACAATAGGGGGGACATTTTTGACCACAAGCGCTTATTGGACGTTATTCATCATTTTCCTGACGCTTTCAGCCGGTCATCTGGCATTCATTTTAGTGAGGAAGTTCCAGGGGGACAAGGATTTTTCCCGTGTTTCCCTGCGGATTAAAACATGGTGGGGGATGTTTATCGTTTTTACGGTTGCAACCCTTTTCAACCCTCTTGTATCCATGCTCTCATTAATGATCCTTTGCTTCTTCTCTCTTAAAGAGTATTTTTCCATGATGAAGACACGGAAGGCCGACCGGCGTATTTTCCTGTGGGCATACATATCGATACCTCTCCAATTTTATTGGATCTACCTTGGGTGGTATGGAATGTTCATCGTCTTTATCCCTGTGTACGTTTTTTTACTTCTGCCGCTACCGAGGATCCTGGGGAAGGGGACCGTAGGGTTCTTAAGGTCGGTCAGCTCTACTCAATGGGGCCTGATGCTTATGGTGTTCGGTCTTAGCCATCTGGCCTATTTCCAAGTTGCGAGTCCCGAATATGGAGCCAATCTTGTCCTTTACCTTGTCATCCTTACGCAGGTGAGTGACATCGTTCAACATCTGGTTTCCATCTATGCCGGCCGCCTAAAGGTGGTTCCTACAGCGAATCCTGCCATCACATGGGAAGGATATATGGTGGCTTTACTGGTTACAACGGGCTTATCCTTTAGCCTCTATCCATATCTGACGCCACTGAATGAAACATTCGGTCTCTTGTCAGGCGTAATCATTGCGACAGGTGCCTTTATCGGCAGTCTTACGGTATCGGTATTGAAACGCGATCTTCTCATCGGGGACCGGCCGAAGTTCACTTCCTTGCAGGAAAGTTACTTGAACCGGGTGGACAGTCTGGCTTATACAGCACCGATTTTCTTTCACATCATCCGCTATTATTTTGATTTTATGTAAAAAAGAAGCTTGGAAGAGAATCCAGGCTTCTAGATTATGATTGTTAAAGATGGGTGTATATAACGGATTAAGTACACAAGGGTTTTTCCTTCAGCGCTTTTGCATTTCCTGAATGGCGATGGCCAAATCTTCGTTGCCGAATAACTGGAGGACGCCCAGAAGGGTACTGTAAGGAATATCTGAGGATTCTTCCTTCGGGACCGTCAGCTCCATCATTTGTTTCAGGACAGGATTATCTCTCTGCTCCGGGTAGGCTTTGAGGTAAACGGCAACTGGATCAAGATCCTGATTCACACACCACTGGGCAAAAACCATCATCATCATATTTTCATCTTTTTGATAGTTTTCGATGATTTTCTTTTCCATTTCATTTCGTTCCATGAGATCACTCCTTAAAGCACCATTATAACCGAGAAAACATGGGGATGAGAAGAGAATGGTGTGAAGGAACGGGATTACGTGTATAATGGGTGTTTAGGAAAAGGTATGAAAGGAAGTTTTATATGGAAATCATTCAAATGAACGCAGAAGAATTGAAAGACCCGACCGGGATCCTTCCGGGACAGCGATATGAAGTGATGATTGAAATCGAGGTTCCGGAAGATGATGAATTGTATACACCATCCGGAATGTATATAAAAGGCATTTATGTCCGGGAAGAAGCGTCTTCCAAACTCGCTCAGTACGCTATCATCGAACGGGGATCCGAAACCTATTTGGATTTTGCCCTTGAGGAAGAAGAAGAGCAGGCATTGGTTGCTTATTGCGACGAAAATATCTGATGTGAAAACACCCTTTACGGCACTGGCTGCGGTGAAAGGGTGTTCTTTTTTTTGTGATAAGACCGGAGTAAAGGTGGGAAGAATTTTCTCATCGAATTTCTTTGAAATGTTGTCCTTTTTGGTCGATTTTTCCTGATATCATGTGATATGATTAAGTTATCGAAATGCTAGCAGTTGCTATACTTTTGATAGAAGGTGGAGATAAATGTTGTCAAATCAAGGAAAGATGCAGCTTAATGTAAGGATTGATCCCGAAACGTCGGAGAAGTTGGATGAGATTGTCGAATACTATCAGGAGAACACCAAGATCGGACGTGTGTATAAGGGTGACGTGTTAACCGATATCATACATAAATCGTATGAGGTCATGCAAAAACAAAAAGCCATTCAAAAAAGGAAATATTAAGGGCTGTATGCCTTGAGGGAAAGAGGGATCATTATGAACGTTTCCACAGGGAAGCTTAAAGGTTCAGGCACGTCGCCGTATGTATGGGCCATTGCGTCGATCTTGCCTTTTTACTTCATTTTTCAATCGTCTTCCACCATGGAGATCGTTACCGGGATCATCATGACGATCCTGTTTTTCCTAGCGTTGCGCTTTGCCTTCCTGTCGAGCAGGTGGCCCGTGTATCTATGGACAGGGATCCTGATCGCCATTTCCATCATCATGACCGTGCAGTTCAATTTTATCTATTTTGCCTTTTATATCGCCTACTATAATGGGAACATACGGAACCGGGCGGCGTTCCTGACACTGTATGTGGTGCATTTGGTCCTTACGACGGCATCGATCAATTATAAATTCGTCCTCCAGCATGAGGTCTTCCTCTCTCAGATTCCTTTCATCCTGATCATTTGGATCAGTGTGATCCTGCTTCCTTTCAATATTTTCAATCGCAACAAACAAGGGCAGTTGGAAGAGCAGCTCGAAGATGCCAATAAACGGATCTCAGAATTGGTGAAGCAGGAAGAGCGGCAGAGGATTGCAAGGGATCTCCACGACACCCTTGGTCAGAAACTATCACTGATCGGATTGAAAAGCGATCTGGCCAGAAAACTGGTCGAGAAAAATCCGGAACAGGCGAAGAACGAACTCATGGATGTCCAGCAGACGGCAAGGACGGCGCTGAGTGAAGTCCGGACCCTCGTATCACAGATGAGAGGCATCAGGCTCGAGGATGAGTTCATCCGGATCCGTCAGCTCCTGTCAGCAGCCGACATCCGGTTCATCCCTGAATACGAGGAACCGCTCCCCAATATCTCGCTGTTCCTTGAGAATATCCTCAGTATGTGCCTGAAGGAAGCCGTTACCAATATCGTAAAGCATAGCGGCGCCACAGAGTGTACACTCAGGGTGGTGGAAAGCCATGATAGCCTTAGATTCGTTCTTTCTGATAACGGTAAAGGCATCCCTAAGGATTACCGCAAATCAAAAGGGAGCGGATTGATCGGGATCCGTGAGCGGCTCGACTTCGTGAACGGAGAGCTTGGAATCGACGGAGAAGATGGCACCACTCTGACAATGATCGTGCCTAAAGTGATAAAAGATACAAACAGGGAGGGTTACAATTGATTTCAATCGTGATTGCAGAAGATCAGAGGATGATGCTGGGGGCCCTTGGTTCCCTCTTGAACCTCGAAGATGATATGGAAGTCGTAGGGATGGCAGGAGACGGGGAAGAAGCGCTCTCGCTCGTTCGGGAGCTACGTCCCGATATATGCATGATGGATATCGAAATGCCCAAGATGACTGGGCTGGAAGCAGCAGAAAGACTGAAGGACACTGACTGCAGGGTCATCATCTTGACCACCTTTGCACGGTCAGGCTATTTTCAACGCGCCCTGAAGGCAGGGGTGAAGGGATACCTTCTGAAAGACAGCCCCAGTGAAGAGCTTGCTCAATCCATACGACTCGTCATGGATGGGAAGCGGATGTTTGCACCCGAACTCATGGATGATGTATATGGTGAAGAAAATCCCCTGACGGATCGTGAGAAAGAAGTGCTGTGGCTCGTCGCCGACGGGAAAAACACGCAGGAAATCGCCGATGAACTCAGCCTGAAGGCAGGAACCGTCCGTAATTATATTTCAACCATCCTTGAAAAACTCGGTGTGAAAAACAGGATCGAGGCCATTACCCAATCGAAGGAGAAAGGCTGGTTCAAGTGAGTTGTTTCTTTGCACTTAATGAAAATGATGATCCAACACCTGCCCCCCCTTCACCATGGGGAGAACCGAAGGAACGGGTAGACAACTTCACCGGTTGACAGCAATGATAAAAAATGAAACGTATATATAAAGTCCTTTTCCTCATTCTACGGTAACTTCCAGTATTCACTACAGAGTGCTCGAAGCGGAGGCCAACCGACTCCAACGTTACAAGCGGACAGGGCGAGTCCCCGCAAGAATCAGGAGGCTCACCGCAGGCCCAATGGAAAGCGACTGGCCGCAGTGAAGAAGCACGCACTCCTACTTACCGTCTATCCAGACAATATCAACCGTTAGATACGGCACAGGTACCATGATATATAAAGTCTATGAGAATATAAGGTTGGAAACTTCTCTCACGCCATTAGTTTTATTAACATGTCCTACTATTCACTACAGAGTGCTCGAAGCGGAGACCAACCGACTCCAACGGGAAAAGCGGGCAGGGTGAGACCCCGCAAGAATGAGGAGGCTCACCGCACGCCCCGTGGAAAGCGGTTGGCCGCAGCGAAGAGCACGGACTCCTACTTATCACATGCCAATTCAAAAAATAATAGAACTTATATAACGCCTCACCTTTGTACGATTCCATAGGATAAAAGCAGTTTCTTCCTTGGATGGACTTGACAATCCATCTCTTCATGTTACGATAGCATCGAACTCAACTTACATATGACGATCCACTAGGGGGGCCCTTAATAGCGGCTGAGATTGAAGTGAAACTTCAAGACCCTTTGAACCTGATCTGGTTGATACCAGCGGAGGGAAGTGGCGTTTTGAGGATATCTCTATCCGTTTCGGATTCTCAAAAAGCCATTTTCCACCAACTCTGTGGAAAATGGCTTTTTTTCGTTTCAGTGGATCGTCAAAAGGAGGAAAGAGGAATGAAGTTTTCAGAAGAATTACGGCTGGCTGCAGACGATTGCTGGGAGGCGAGTTTTCAACATCCTTTCGTAAAAGGAATCGGTGATGGTTCCTTGCCGCTTGAGAATTTCAAATTTTATGTTTTGCAAGATTCCTATTATCTGACCCATTTTTCAAAAATGCAGGCTTTGGGGGCTTCAAAAGCAGGGGATCTTCAAACATCCGCCCGATTGGCTGCCCATGCACAGGCAACGTTCGAAGCAGAGCTTTCTCTCCATGAAGGGTTTTCTGACAAACTCGGAATCACAGAAGAAGAGAAGGAGCAGTTCGTTCCGTCCCCGACGGCGTATGCCTATGCTTCTCATATGTACCGATCTGCTCAGGTCGGTGATCTGGCTGATATCCTTGCTGCCCTGCTGCCCTGTTACTGGCTGTACTATGAGGTGGGGGAGAAATTGAAAGGAAGCACGCCGGAAGAACCCATTTATCAGGAGTGGATCGCCACCTACGGAGGGGAATGGTTCAGGGAGCTGGTTGAGGAACAGATCCAAAGGCTCGATGAACTGGCAGAGCTCGCAAGTGGTACTCAACGCGCCCGCATGAAAGAACTGTTCCTGGTGAGCAGCATTTATGAACTCCAGTTCTGGGAAATGGCCTTCACCCTTGAACGGTGGCCCTTCCAAGAATTACTGGCCACCACCCGAACCGGGGCCGGTGCATAATGGCAGTGTCCCAACCGGAGTTTCACATCATCACGTCGGGAAAGCAGTCTCCACGAGAAGTGGTCCAAATCTGCTCGCTTGTGCATCACCTGGTGGATGCCATTCACCTGAGGGAAAACAATTGGTCGTCGCGCTGTCTATACGACACCATTCTCGCGCTTCTCTCATCCGGTGTTCCTGCAGAGAAGCTGGTTGTCAATGATCGCGTCGACATAGCCTTGTTGACGGGTGTAGAACGGGTTCAGCTCGGATCCCGGAGCGTCACCCCCTCCGAAATCAAAAGGATGTTCCCGACGATCAAAATTGGAATATCCGTGCATAGTCCCGCGGAAGCAGATGCGGCAGGAAAAACAGGAGCCGACTCCATTCTCCTAGGGAACATATATCATACGGGCTCCAAACCAGGAAAGACCGGTATCGGAGTGGGTGCAATCAGCAAAGTAAAAGATGAATTTCCCGTAGTTGGAATAGGCGGGATCACGCCGGACAACTCTGCTGAAGTAATCCGTGCAGGGGCAGCAGGCATCGCCGTGTTGTCTGGTGTGTTCCTCAGCACGGATCCGCGGGGGGCGGCCGAGGATTATCGAGCATCTTTAAAGGGAGGTGGAGCACGATGAAGCGCATCATCATTGTCGGTGGAGGTGTGATTGGTCTATCCATCGCCTTCGAGCTTATGAAAAAGGGGTGCAACGTCACCCTTTTGGAAAAAGGGAAGCTTGCGGGCAAAGCCTCAGGTGCAGCAGCTGGAATGTTGGGGGTCCATACTGAAACCAGGGGAAACCCCTCCATGACCTCCCTTGCCAAAGAAAGCAGGGATCTCTTCCCGGCCCTAGCCGAACAGCTCCTGAACTGTTCAGGAATCGATATCGGTTTGAGACAAAACGGAATGATCATGCCTGCTATGACAGGCAGGGAGCAACACCTCCTTCAAGAGGAAGCGAACAGTCCACAGGGGATGAAGGAGGAATTGCGGTGGCTGGAGGAAAGGGAGTTAAGGAAAATGGAGCCTTCCTTATCCCGCTCATTCATTGGCGGTCTTTATATACCTCGGGACGGCAATCTTCTTGCACCTCGACTGTCAGAAGCGCTGGCTATTTCGGCAGCAACTATGGGGGCGGTACTCCATGAAGGCACCGAGGTCAACACACTCATCATGAAAGGGCGTTCAGTCATTGGTGTCAACACCACGCGGGGACCCCTTTATGGTGATGAGGTGGTGGTAGCAGGTGGCGCCTGGAGTCAGCATATCCTGCGACGGGTAGGAATTAAACTGGACGCTGCGCCGGTAAAAGGGGAATGCATTTCTGTGACCCCTAAGGAGGGATTCCTGAATCGAACGATTGTATCAGATGACGTGTATTTGGTCCCGAAAGCAGATGGCACATTGACGATCGGTGCCACGGAACAAGTAGGATCGTTCAGTGAAGATGTAGCTGCTGAGAGCGTCTCACGTTTACTTGCCAAGGCGTGCACCATTGCACCGGGCATTGCCGCTGCCGCATGGGGGAAAGCATGGGCAGGCACGAGGCCGAAAACATCCTCACGGCTCCCATTCATGGGAAGGGTTCCGGATGTGGAGGGACTGTCATTGGCGACAGGTCACTACCGGAATGGGATTCTTCTGGCTCCGATTACTGGAGTGCTGATGGCAGATCTACTGAGTGATAAGGACTGCGAAAGGAGATTGGGTTATGAATATACACGTCAATGGGATAGAAACCGAGGTTCCACCACAAGTGAAGTCAGTAGATGACCTCCTTATCCACCTTAAGACTGGTGAGCGGATGCTGATCGTGGAGTGGAACAAACAGATACTGAAGAAAGCTGAGCATAGGGATATCAAATTGAATGCTGGCGATCGGGTAGAGATCGTCCATTTCGTAGGAGGCGGTTGACATGTTGAAGATAGGGACGTATGAATTTGAATCAAGATTGCTTCTCGGTACGGGGAAGTATCCGGATCAGGAGATCCAGCGAAAGGCTGTGAAAGCGTCAGGTGCGGAAATCCTCACCTTTTCGGTCCGTCGCATGAACGTATTTGATTCCCCTGGGGAAAATGTCCTGGAGGAATTAGATCTCGGGAGCTTCACTTTACTGCCCAATACGGCCGGAGCGAAAGATGCCGCGGAAGCCGTCCGCCATGCACAGCTTGCAAAGGCATCAGGTTTATGTGACATGGTCAAAGTGGAAGTGATCGGATGTGAAAAGACCCTGCTACCGGATCCAGTGGAAACCTTGAAAGCTTCTGAAGAACTGCTGAGTCAAGGGTTTACCGTCCTCTCCTATACATCGGATGACGTCGTCCTTGCCAAAAGACTCGAGGAACTTGGCGTTCATGCCATCATGCCGGGTGCTTCACCGATCGGATCGGGTCAGGGAATCATCAATCCCCTGAACCTTTCCTTTATCATCGAACAGGCTCGTGTACCCGTCATTGTCGATGCCGGAATCGGTTCGCCGGCAGATGCAGCCAAGGCGATGGAGCTTGGCGCCGACGCCGTTTTGCTGAATACGGCCGTTGCTCAAGCAGGTGACCCTGTGAAGATGGCAGAGGCGATGAAGCTTGCGGTATTGTCCGGACGACTGGGATGTGAAGCGGGGCGTATCCCGGAAAAGACCTATGCATCAGCAAGCAGCCCATTGGAGGGACTGATGCAGTGAAAAGCGAAAGGTACTCCAGACAGATTTTATTTGCTCCCATTGGAGTAAGGGGGCAGGCAGTCCTGGGGGAGAAGCGCGTCATCATCATCGGTGCCGGTGCACTGGGATCTTCTGTTGCCGACATGTTGGCAAGGTCGGGGGTGGGGAAGCTCACCATCATCGACCGTGATTATGTGGAATGGAGCAATCTGCAGCGGCAGCAGCTGTATACGGAGCACGATGCAGAGAGCTCACTTCCAAAGGCGGCAGCCGCCGAACGACGGTTGAAAAGAGTGAATTCACAGGTGGAAATTGACGGAAGGGTGGGAGAAGTCACCCCCGGCATGCTTTCCTCAATGGAAGCGGATCTTTTGATCGATGCGACCGATAACTTCCATGTGAGACTCATGGTGAATGATCATGCGCGGATGAGGTCGATTCCCTGGATCTTCGGTGCCTGCCTTGGTTCCTATGGAATCACCCATACCTTCCTCCCTGGCGAAGGACCCTGTCTTCGCTGTCTTCAGGACGTACTGCCGGTGAACGGGGATTCGTGTGAATCGCAGGGGATCATCTCTCCTGCCGTCACGATGGTGACCTCTTATCAGACCGCAGAAGCGTTGAAGATCCTCACTGGCGCAAAAGGCGCTCTGAGAAAGACGCTCTTATCCTTTGATCTGTGGGAAAACAGCCGTAGTGAGGTCACCATCGAAAGCTTGCGGAAAATGGATTGCCCGACATGCGGATCGAATCCGACCTTTCCGGCTTTGAAAGGAACATCGGGAGTGAAGGCAAGCGTCCTTTGTGGGAGGGATGCCGTCCACATCAGGCCTTCAAGCCCCCTCAGTCTTCACCTCGAATCGTTTACTAAAAGGATGAAGGAGGGGCAGATCCTCAGTGCTAACCGATTCCTTGTGAATGTGAACATCGAAGGGCACCGGATGGTCGTTTTTTCAGATGGACGTGCCTTGATCCATGGGACATCCGACATTCCTGAAGCGAAGGCCCTTTACCGTAAATACATCGATGAACAGGAGTGTGTGCAAGATGAAAAAAGTATTGACCATTGCCGGATCAGATAGTGGTGGCGGTGCAGGGATCCAAGCGGATATTAAGACGTTCCAGGAACTCGGGGTGTTCGGGATGAGTGCCATCACTGCAGTGACGGCACAAAACACATTGGGCGTCCACGGGATTCATCCCGTCCCGCCATCTTTTGTGGAAGAACAAATGGATGCCATCGCAACGGATTTGAGTCCTGACGCAGTGAAGACCGGTATGCTGGTGGACAGAGAAATGATTTCCATTGTCGCTGCATCCATTGAGCAGCGTGGATGGAGGCGCGTGGTGGTCGATCCGGTCATGGTGGCAAAGGGCGGGGCTTCCCTGCTTCATGAAGGGGCCGTCGATGCGCTGATCCATAAATTGATCCCCTTGTCTTATGTAATCACCCCCAATCTCCCTGAAGCAGAAAAAATGACAGGAATCAAGATCCATTCAATGGAAGATCAGAAGAAAGCGGCCAAAATCATCCACACCATGGGGGCGGATAACATCATCATTAAAGGAGGGCATCTTCAGGATTCGGCTTCGGATCTTGTGACCGATCTTTTGTATGATGGAGAGCATTTTCACACGTTCACTTCCAGGCGCTTCCATACACGACATACCCATGGTACAGGCTGTACGTACTCAGCAGCGATCACGGCTCAAATTGCCAAGGGTCACACTGTCCATGAGGCAGTATCGCTTGCAAAGACGTTCATTTCTTCTGCCATTGAACATACCCTTGAACTTGGGGAGGGGCATGGTCCGACCAATCATCAAGCTTTCCGGGAGTTTTCAAAACAGCTGAAATGATACGATTATAGAATTCTGAAACGGGATTTTTGGGTCAGTTAAAGTGGCTTGCGTAAATGATTGCGTTTACATTAATGGAATATTCAAAATTGACAATAAACTTATTGACGCGTATTTTATTACCTGTTACTCTTATGTATAAAATTGAAGAATCATATTCAATGACGAGAACAGTAGGATGATAACGTGTCCCAAAGAGAGCCGGGTTGCTGGGAACCGGCGGATACCATGATCTGAAGATCCTCTCCGAGAAACAGGGCTGAAATGATACAGTAAGCTCTGTCGGTCTTCACCGTTAAGAAGAAGATTCATAGAGTGCCGGGCCAGTGTGGACCGGAACTAGGGTGGTAACGCGAGCAGACTCGTCCCTAATCAGGGGACGGGTTTTTTTGTGTGAAAAAGCAATAGAAAGGAAGAGAAGCATGGATCAAACACAGCAAAAGAGTCAAACCGTATTGGTGGAAGACATTATGATCGCCAATCAGCGCATCAAAGACGTAGTGCTTCATACACCTTTGCAGTTCAATTCTCTGCTATCGGATAAATATGGGTGTAACGTATATCTGAAACGGGAAGATCTTCAAGTCGTGCGATCATTCAAAATCCGTGGTGCCTATAATCGCATCAAAAAACTGTCTGAAGAGGAACTTCAAAACGGGATTGCCTGTGCGAGCGCCGGAAACCATGCCCAGGGAGTCGCCCATTCCTGTCACCTATTACGAAGCCACGGAAAGATCTTCATGCCGACCACGACCCCTAAGCAAAAAGTGGATCAAGTGAAGTTCTTCGGCGGAGAACATGTGGAAGTGGTCTTGACAGGTGATACATTCGATGATGCTTATGAAAAAGCCATTCTATGCAGCGAACAAGAAAATCGGACGTTCATTCATCCCTATGACAATGAAGATGTGATTGCTGGCCAAGGGACAGTGGCAGTAGAAATCCTCAATGATTGCAGCGAACAGATCGATTACCTGTTCGTTCCGGTCGGTGGAGGCGGGTTGGCTGCGGGAATGGGGACGTTCTTGAAGAGTGTTTCGCCCGATACGTTGGTGATCGGTGCTGAACCATCGGGAGCTGCCGCCATGAACGAGTGCCTGACCCAGGGCAAGCATGTCACCCTTTCGGATATCGATCCCTTTGTAGACGGTGCCGCAGTTAAGAATGTAGGTGAAATCACCTACAGGATCTGCCGGGAGGTATTAGATGATCTGCTTGTGGTGCCTGAAGGCAAGGTATGTTCCACCCTCCTCGAACTCTATAATCGCAATGCGATCGTTGCAGAGCCTACTGGTTCGCTCTCTCTCGCAGCCCTCGATCAGTATGCCGATCAGATCAAGGGGAAAAACGTGGTATGTGTCGTGAGCGGCGGCAATAATGACATCGGCAGAATGCAGGAAATCAAGGAACGATCGATGATCTTTGAAGGATTGCAGCATTATTTCATCGTTCATTTCCCCCAAAGGGCCGGAGCCCTCAGGGAATTCCTCGATGAGGTGCTTGGACCTCATGACGACATCAACCGCTTTGAGTATACGAAGAAAAACAACAAAGAGAGCGGACCCGCACTCGTTGGAATCGAACTCAAGCATAGGGAAGATTACCCCGGACTACTTGACCGGATGAATCAAAAAGGATTTGCGTATCAATGTGTCAATCAGGATAAGACGCTGTTTCAATTATTGGTGTGACAACATGATCCTGGAAAGCCCAACGGCCGTCCGGGATCCTGTTGTATCTGTATATACGCAGTGAAAGATGATTACGTGATCCTGGCGCTCACTCAACACAAATACGCTCATCCATAAGGGAGATGCAGGAACATTCCATAATATGCCGAATTGATACGTAGAGTGGTTGCAGTCGGGTGCAGCCCACTGAATGAACAACCATTCACAAAAGGAGTGAGCAGAACGTGACCAATATAAAAAGGGTAGCCATCGTCACCGGTGGAGCTAAAGGAATCGGAAAGGCTGTTGTGGAAAGGCTTGCACAGGAAGGATATCAGGTTGCAGTACTGGACACGAATGACTCAGCCCTTCGATTGATGGGGGAAGACGCACGAAAGGGTGAACCACTTCTGAGAGTCACGGATATTTCCGAACCGGATGATGTAAAGGGAGCCGTGGCGGAAATTGTTGGACGCTTCGGACGGATTGACATCCTCGTGAACAATGCAGGCGTGATCAGGGACAATCTTCTTTATAAAATGTCCGATGGGGATTGGGATACGGTCATGGACGTCCATCTGAAAGGAGCGTTCCTCATGACGAGGGAGGTCCAAACCTTCATGGTGCAGCAAAAGTACGGGAGGATCATCAATGTATCCTCCACATCTGCATTGGGGAACCGTGGACAGGCGAATTATTCCACTGCCAAAGCCGGCCTTCAGGGGTTGACGAAGACGCTTGCCATCGAGCTCGGTCCTTACGGGATCACCGCAAACGCCGTGGCACCAGGATTCATTGAGACCGATATGACGCGCCAGACCGCCGAGCGTATGGGTGTTCCGTTTGACGAATTGGTCAGCATGAGTATCAATCAAATACCGGCCAGGCGAAGCGGTCAGCCGGAAGATATCGCCAACGCCGTTGCCTTTTTTGCAGATGAACGCTCATCATACGTGAACGGTCAGATCCTGTACATTTCCGGCGGGCCGGTTTCCTAATCAATTATCCAAGTATGAAAATCGTGGCTGCCTGATCACGATTTTTTTGTTTGCGGACACAGCCTACTATTGTCTGGATGAATGGAATCAAGAATTCGGATAGGCCCACAAATAAAAAATGGTGGTTGAATCGAATTTCTCTGAATACCTTGTGTTAAGGGCCTGGAGGAAATGAGATTGTGAAAAATAGTTCAAATTCATTATTCCTATAAAAAAAGTCGGATTGACTTATCTCAATTATCTGTTATTATTTTAGTTATTCAAATGAATATAACTTATCCAGAGTGGTGGAGGGAACTGGCCCGATGAAACCCGGCAACCTACATAATGTAAGGTGCTAACTCCAGCAAAATGGGACTCATTTTGGAAGATAAGGTTCGATACCTGAACAGCTTTCCGAAATGGGGGGCTGTTTTTCCATGGACCCAGATGTTGAAAACGGGGGGAAGTCGATGAACAAGAAGGATAAGCAGGAAAATGCGGCGGGATGGATGGATACGATCAATTCCATGCTTGAAAACATGGACTTCGGTTCCATTACGATCGTGGTGCAAAACGGTAAAGTCATTCAATTAGAACGGAATGAAAAAGTACGAATCAAATAATCATGCTGACTAGAAAAACTAGAGGCATTCATCCGCAGGTTTTATTTGACTGCGCATGAATGTCTTTTTCTTTTGGGCATGAGGAAAGCGGTGATCAACGTGTTGACATACGAAAATTGGAAAGAACATGATCAGGACTTCGGGGTTGATCCCACCTACAAAGGGGCCCTGAACGTCTTGGAATGGGCATATGGGCATTATGGTGACAGGATTATGTACGCGTGCAGCTTCGGGATCGAGGGAATGGTCCTGATCGATCTCATCTCTAAGGTGAATCCCAGTGCAAACATCGTCTTCCTGGATACCGATGTCCACTTCAAGGAAACGTACGAGACAATCAAAAAAGTGGAAGAAAAGTATCCTTCCCTTCAGATTGAGATGAAAAAACCTGCGCTATCCCTCGAGGAACAAGCAGCACAATTTGGGGATCGGTTATGGGAAAAGCAGCCGAATCAGTGCTGTCAGATCAGGAAGCTCGATCCGTTGAAGGAGGTGCTTTCAGGCGGGGATGCCTGGATTTCAGGGCTCAGGCGCGAGCAGTCCCCGACGCGGAAGGATACACAGTTCATCAATAAAGATGACAAGTTCAGTTCCATCAAGATCTGTCCGTTGATCCATTGGACATGGAAGGATGTATGGAGATATGTCCATAAACACTCCCTTCCATATAATGTGTTGCATGATCAAGGCTACCCGAGCATCGGGTGCTCCCATTGTACATCCCCTGCTTATGATATGAATGATTTGAGATCAGGCAGATGGACAGGCAAAGGCAAGACGGAATGCGGGCTACACTAGGAGGGTAGACATGCTGGAAATCATCGCCATCATCATCAGTTTATTCTTTGCCATGAATATCGGGGCAAGCGGCGCGGCTGCCACAATGGGGGTGGCTTACGGATCGGGTGCCATCAAGAAAATGAAAGTAGCCCTTGTCATCTGCTCCATCGGGGTCCTTGCCGGTGCAGTCCTCGGAGGTGGTGAGGTAGTCAAAACCATCGGGTCGGGAATCATTCCATCAACCATCCTGACGTCCAAGTTAGTGATCATCATTCTTTTATCCGCTACTTGTTCCCTTTTCATTGCCAATCTGATGGGAATCCCGCTTTCGACAAGTGAGGTGACGGTCGGGGCTGTGGTGGGAGTAGGGGTAGCGTATCAGGTTCTATTCATTAAATCCCTGCTGACCATCATGTTGTTTTGGGTGATTGTCCCGTTTACGGCGTTCATTCTTACATGGTTGCTTGCTAAAGGGCTATATGGGCTCGAAAAGCGGGGGTGGACATTCAATCATACATGGATCGGGTACGTTTTGATTCTCGCGGGCTTCCTGGAGGCCTTTTCTGCGGGCATGAACAATGTGGCCAATGCCGTCGGTCCCCTGGTTGGGGCCGGCATGCTGAAAGCGGGTCCGGCCGTTTGGGTGGGAGGAGCGTTTGTCGCAATAGGGGCACTTTTATTAGGTGCTAAAGTAGTGGAAACGAACGGCAAGAAGATCACCCGGTTCACCAAGCCAGAGGGGATCCTCATTTCTAGTGTAGGGGCCGGTCTGGTGATCACAAGTTCGATCTTCGGGCTTCCCGTACCCCTGGTCCAGGTGACGTCTTCTTCCATTATCGGACTTGGCACCGCCAGGAACGGGAGGGAAGTCATCCAGAGCGATATCGTGAAAAAGATCGTGAAGATCTGGATCGTCTCACCACTTGTGTCATTGAGTATTTCGTATTTCCTTGTAAAGCTTTTGGTCGACTATGACATTTATTCCATCATCATCCCCGTTTCGGTCATGATTGCGACGATAGGGGCATTATCCTTGATGAAAGCAATCCGGAAAGAAAAACGGGCCGTTCATGAAGATGGCGGAGGAATTTGAATCAATTGAAGGAGGAGTCATGATGAGTTTAGAACCGCATGGAGGAACACTTGTACAATCATATGCACCGGAGGAAGAAGTTGAGACCATTGAAACGGAGATTCCCCTCGATGAGATCTCGTTGAGTGATCTCGAGTTAATCGCGATAGGAGGTTACAGCCCCATCACGGGGTTCCTGCAAGAAGCCGACTATAAGAGCGTTGTCGAGAACCTGAGATTGGCCGACGGAACCGTCTGGAGCATCCCGATCACCCTCCCGGTGGAACAGGAGATCGCCGATCGCTTAACGGTCGGGAAGAAAAGCCGGCTGGTGTATGACGGAACCACATACGGTTCGATCGAAATCCAGGAAATCTACACACCGGATAAAGAAAAAGAGGCGCTGCTCGTTTACGGAACCACAGACCTAGAGCATCCCGGAGTCAAAAAGCTTTTCCACCGTGGCCCCATCTATGTGGGAGGGAAAATCACCCTACATAAGCGTTTGAATAAACCATTTGAAGCCTACTCATTCGATCCTGTGGAGACGAGGGCGGCTTTCAAGGAAAAAGGGTGGGAGACAATCGTCGGATTCCAGACCCGGAACCCGGTTCATCGGGCTCATGAGTATATCCAGAAGACGGCACTTGAAACAGTGGATGCCTTATTCCTTAATCCCCTCGTCGGAGAAACGAAGTCGGATGATATCTCGGCATCGATCAGGATGGAAAGCTATGAAGTCCTTCTCAAAAACTATTATCCTACGGACCGGGTGTTCCTGGGGGTATTCCCGGCAGCCATGCGGTATGCAGGACCTCGAGAAGCCATCTTCCACGCGCTTGTAAGGAAGAACTATGGATGCACCCACTTCATTGTGGGACGTGATCATGCCGGGGTCGGGGACTATTACGGAACCTATGATGCACAGAAGATTTTTGAACAATTTTCGGAAAGGGAGATCGGCATCGTTCCATTAAAATTCGAGCACAGCTTCTACTGTCAGAAATGTGAAGGCATGGCAACGACCAAAACGTGCCCCCACGGAAAAGAGGACCGGGTCATTCTGTCGGGAACGAAGGTGCGCGGCATGCTGAGGGCAGGGGAAGTCCCTCCAAGCACCTTCTCGAGACCGGAAGTCATCAAGGTGCTCATCGACGGGTTGAAGAAGGAAGAATCACAGTAAGGAGGAGAAATCATGTCTGATATCGTCTGGCATGAAAGTGCCGTAAAAAAAGAAGACCGCCGAAATAAAAATGGCCATGGCAGCTTCATCCTTTGGTTCACGGGGCTTTCTGCCTCCGGGAAGTCATCGGTTGCCAATGCCCTGTCCCATCGACTGTTCCAAGAAGGAAAGCAAGTGTATGTACTCGATGGGGACAATGTCCGCCACGGATTGAATGCCGACCTCGGCTTCAATGAAAGGGATCGAAAAGAAAATATCCGCAGGATCGGTGAAGTATCGAAGCTATTCGTGGACAGCGGTCAAATCGTCCTCACCGCATTCATCTCGCCGTACAGAGAAGACCGTGCCGTGGTCCGCAGTCTGATCGGTGAGGGAGAGTTCCTTGAGGTCTATGTTCATTGTCCCCTTGATGAGTGTGAAAAAAGGGATCCGAAAGGGCTATACAAAAAAGCAAGGAATCAGGAGATCCCGAATTTCACAGGCATCAGCGCCCCTTATGAGGAGCCGGAGAATCCTGAAATCACGTTGAACACAAAAGAACATTCGATAGACGAGTGCGTTGAGCAGATCTGGAATCATCTTCAAGTCAAACAATTGATCTAAGGAGTGGAGAGCATGGCATATCAGAAGCACTGGGAACAAAATGAGAAATTGAATAAAACCGAACAATGGAAGCTTGAGCGGGATGGCTTGACTATATTGGAGGATATCCCTGAATACGCAAAAAATGGTTTTTCATCGATCCCGAAGGAAGAGTGGGATAAGTTCAAATGGGCTGGCCTGTATTTGCAACGTCCAAAAGAAGATGGCTATTTCATGATGAGGGTCAATGTCCCCTCCGGCATTCTCACATATGATCAAGCCGTAGAACTCGCGGCCATCTGTAAAGAGTACGGCCGTGATGTGTACGACATCACGACGCGACAGGCCATCCAGTTTCACTGGTTGAAAATCGAACAGATTCCGGACATCTTCAACCGTCTTGAAAGAGTCGGCCTTTCCTCCGCCGGTGCATGTGGAGACATCACTAGGAATATCGTCGGGAATCCACTGACGGGCATTGATCCGGATGAACTGTTCGACACGCGGGAGATTGTGAAGGAAGTATATGATTTCTTCCAGCTTAATGAAGATTTCTCGAATCTTCCGAGAAAATATAAGCTGTCCATCTCTTCTAATATCAATAATGCATCAAATGCAGAAATCAACTGTGCATCGTTCGTACCGGCCACGAAAGTGATTGACGGAACAAAAGTGGCAGGCTTCCATTTGAAGGTAGGGGGAGGCCTGTCAGCAAGACCGTTCCTTGCTGAGACACTGGATGTATTCATCCATCCACATCAGGTAAAAGAAGTAGCGATTGCCGTGACGACGATCTTCAGGGATTTTGGTTACAGGGAGAAGAGGCATCTCGCACGTTTGAAGTTTCTCGTTGCGGACTGGGGTCCCGAGAAGTTCAAGGAGAAATTACTGGAGTATGTCGAGCTACCGGATGGTGGAGAGGATGCCGTAACGGGATGGAATGCTGGCTACTTTTATGGAGTAAAGCCTCAGAAGCAAGAGGGGCTGAACTATGTGGGACTGAATGTTCCGGTGGGCAGACTCAGTTCCGACGAAGTGCTGGAGCTTGCAAGGATATCAAAAAAATACGGGAACGGGGAACTGCGAAACTGCAATTCACAGAATCTCATCATTCCGAATATCCCGGATGAGCATGTGGACGCCCTGTTGGAAGAAAAAATCTTCGATAGAATTTCCACGAGCCCGTTATCCTTTATCGGATATTCCGTGTCCTGTACAGGGATTGAATATTGCAATCTTGCCCTCGTCGAAACGAAGGAGAGAATGCGCAGGATCGCCAATGAACTGGATCGTGAACTGAGCCTCGATGTGCCGGTGCGCATGCATATGGTCGGGTGTCCCAATTCATGCGGGCAGAGACAAATTGCCGACATCGGTCTTCAGGGAATCAAGATGCGGACAAAGGACAAAAAGATGATCGAGGCCTTTGAAATCTATGTAGGAGGTACACTCCAAGATGGAGGGACGTTCAATGAAAAGCTGAAGGGGAAAGTGGAAGCCGAGCAGCTTTCAGATGTGGTAAAGGGTCTCCTCATCCACTTCAAGAATACGAAGGAACCGGGAGAAGCCTTCTTTGACTACGTGAATCGTGTAGGAACGGCCGATCTGCAAGAGTCACTGGACGGGTTGCTTCAGGAAGCATAAAGGGGGATGAATAGATGAATCTGTATCGATTTGAAGTAACGACCCATACCTTTGTTACCCCCGTCGTGGTCGCAGCAGACTCCGATGAAAAAGCATTTGATCTGGTGGAGATTGAATTAGAAAAGTATTTTCTGAAGAAACCTGAAATCGTGGACATCTCGCTTTATGAGAAACGGAAATTGCGAGGCGGAGGAGCAGCATTCGTCCTCCACGAGAAGGAAACCATCATAAAGTAAACACTGAAGGAGGAGATCCAATGGGGAAAGTATATTTAGTGGGGGCCGGGCCAGGGGATCCGGACCTTCTGACCATCAAAGGGCTGAAAGCCATCCAGCAGGCCGATGTGATTCTTTATGATCGGCTGGTGAACAAAGAGCTCCTCACCCATGCGAAAGAAGGGGCCGATCTGATTTACTGCGGGAAATTGCCTCATTATCACACGATGAAGCAGGAAACTATCAACCGTTTTCTCATTAAATATGCATCGGGATCCAAGGTAGTAGTCAGACTGAAGGGGGGAGACCCGTTTGTGTTCGGAAGAGGTGGAGAGGAAGCGGAGGCACTAGCCGCTAAATCCATCCCGTTCGAAGTGGTGCCCGGCATCACTTCGGGCATTGCCGCTTCTGCTTATGCGGGTATCCCCGTCACCCATCGTGACGTGAGCGCAAGCGTTGCTTTCGTGACCGGGCATGCCCACGGGGAAGAAGATGAAGAGAAATGGGAAGGTCTTGCGAAGGGGGTCGACACCCTTGCAATCTACATGGGGGTCGGCAACCTCCCCTTTATCCGGGACCGTCTGATCCGCTACGGTAAATCTCCCGAAACCCCGGTTGCCCTGGTGCATTGGGGAACGACAGATGTACAGAAGACGGTCACCGGTACGCTTGCTGATATCGTGGAGGTCGTGGAGAGAGAAGGCATACAGAATCCGAGCATGATCATCATCGGGGAAGTCGTCCGTTTCCGTGAAAAGATCAAATGGTTTGAGAATATATCTGAACCGGCCATCAGTGAGGCATTATAAAATGAAGAAAGCCGTCTTATATGTCTGTCACGGAAGCCGTGTGAAGGAAGCGAGGGATGAAGCCGTCGACTTCATCACCTCGTGCAAAGCCCATGTCGACGCAGAGATCCAGGAAATCAGTTTTCTTGAACTTGCCGAACCATCCATTCAGGAAGGATTCGCGGCATGCGTGGAAAAAGGCGCCACGCATATCGCCGTTGTCCCGCTTCTTTTACTCACTGCCGTTCATGCGAAAAAAGATATCCCGGAAGAGATTGATACCTGTATGGGAGAGTACCCTGAGATAGCCGTCAGCTACGGGCGTCCGATCGGGGTTCATGACAAGCTGATTGAAAGTGTCATCCTCCACTTGAATTCCGTGGTTGATCATGTGGTCCTCATCGGGAGGGGAAGTTCAGACCCGGCGGTCAAACGTGATCTCGGAGCGATTGCAGAAAAGGTCCGACAGCGATCGGGAATGAAAACGGTCCAAACATGTTTTCTGACCGCTTGTAAACCATCCTTTTCCGGTATCCTCGAGGAGATGTCTGCGACAAAAGAACCGGTCCTCTTTATCCCGTACCTCCTGTTCACAGGACTATTGATGAAAGACATCCAAGCGAAAATCAAGAAGAGTGGAAATCCCCATCTCCAGCTCGGAAAATATCTCGGGTACAACCACCTAGTAAGAGAAGCGTTCGTGGAGCGTACGCACGAAGCCCTTTCAAGTCCGCTCTATAGGAGAGGTGAGCAATTTGCTGCCGCTGATGCTTGACGTTACCGGGAAGAAGGTGATCATTGCAGGCGGAGGGAGGATCGCACTCCGCAAGCTATCCGTCTTTATGAACGAGGGAGCCGTGATCACCGTCATCAGCCCGGAGGCATCTGAAGAAATACAGCGACTCCATGAAAATGGCGAACTCTTTTGGAAACAAACCGTCATTAAGAAAGAAGATTTGGAGGGAGCCCATTTTCTCATCGCTGCCACGAATGATCCCTCCACAAATGAAGCGCTATGTGGCATGGCGGATACAGGAACATGGGTCTGTGTAGCAAGTGACGGTAATAAGGGGAACATGCAGATGATGTCCTTCAAACGGGATGGGGACCTCACCATTTCCGTTTCCACCTCCGGCTCAAGCCCCGGCCTCGCAAAGGATTTGTCCGGGATCCTCATGGACCGGTGCAAATCGATTGCGGAAAAGTTGCCTGTCATCAAAAAAGAGCGGGAGCGAATCAAGAATACCCTGCCAATGCAAGAGAGGAGGGAGCGGATTCGCTTCTTCATACAGGGACTCATGCGCCAATAAAAAACAGGAAAGCCGGTCTCTGGGGAGGCCGGTCATTTTCTTGTGAGGGGATATTTTGGGATATGTTAGATTGGTAAGAGACGAATGAAAGAGGGTGAGTGGATATGAAGTACTTTGTTGAAGTAGTCGGAAGCGATCCATCCCCCCTCATTTTCCTACCCGGGACGCCAGGTCTCAAAATATCAGAACCATCACCCTTCATTCAAAGCACTCGTTGGTGGACACTATGCCCATATGAGTGACGATCGTTCAATCGGGTTCATAAGGGATTTTTTATTCACTAGCGAACAAGTTCAGAAAAGTGAAATACGATGAAATCATGAATGGATTCTGATTTATGTAAGATAGATGATTCGATATCCTGCATCTATTCATAGAGCCAAACCTCAGCGTTTGCGAACAATAACTTAAAAAATCCTCCCGAACGTTAGGAAATACACCTTTACAAATCGTTTTTTTACCGATATAATCCGTACTATCAACTACATAAAAAGCACACTCATATAAAGGCAGGGATACGGCCTGCAAGTTTCTACCGATTCACCGTAAAGGAATCGACTATGGGTGAGCAATGCGGCGTATTTTTGCGCTTTCCTTTCATAACCCGAAGGCATTGTCTCACTCTGAGAGATGCTTTCGGGTTATTTCATTTTCAGAAAGGGAGCGAAACCAGTGGAACTACTTCACAAGAAGATTGAACAAGAAGGCAAAGTATTATCAGATACAGTATTGAAGGTGGATTCGTTCTTGAATCACCAAGTGGATCCGCAGCTGATGAAGGCAATAGGGGAGGAATTCGCCGCGCGCTTCAGACATGAGGGCATCACAAAGGTCCTCACGATCGAATCATCGGGGATCGCACCGGGTGTGATGGCAGCCATGGAACTCGGGACGCCGTTGATTTTTGCCCGGAAAAAGAAATCTCTTACTCTATCAGAAGGTCTGCTCACAGCTGAGGTCTATTCCTTCACGAAGCAGGAGACGAATACCATCTCCGTATCCACTCAATACATCAAGGAAGGGGACCGGGTGTTGCTGATCGATGATTTCCTGGCGAACGGGCAGGCAGCCCTTGGACTGATCGAGCTCGTAAAACAGGCAGGTGCACACGTGGCAGGAATCGGTATCGTCATCGAGAAATCCTTCCAAGAAGGCGGGAAACTTGTGAGGGATACGGGCTACCGGGTCGAGTCGCTGGCTGAAATCGAGTCACTCAACGATAGGCAAGTCACCTTCAAAAAAGGAGCTGAAGTGTCATGAAGCAATCATCACTCAAGACCGCTTCCCTTGGAATTCAGCACGTACTCGCCATGTATGCGGGGGCCGTCATTGTCCCCTTGATCGTTGGAGGGGCCCTCGGTTTGACGGGTGAACAACTCACTTATCTGGTATCCATCGACATCTTCATGTGCGGGATCGCCACCCTGCTACAGGTGTGGAAAAATAAGTTCTTCGGCATCGGACTTCCGGTCGTCCTTGGATGTACCTTCACAGCCGTCGGTCCCATGATCTCCATCGGAGCGAAATACGGGATTACAAGTATTTATGGCTCCATCCTTGCTTCAGGTTTGTTCGTCATCATCATCAGCACGTTTTTCGGAAAGCTTGTACGGTTTTTCCCGCCAGTCGTGACGGGTTCTGTCGTCACCATCATCGGGATCACCCTGATTCCTGTTGCCATGAATAATATGGCTGGAGGAGAGGGAAGTGCAGATTATGGTTCCATTGATAATCTTCTCCTGGCATTCGGGACCCTGATCTTCATCCTTGTCCTTTACAAAATGTTCACCGGCTTCATTCGATCTGTATCCATCCTGCTGGGGCTTGTGGCGGGAACCATAGCCGCCATGTTCATGGGGAAAGTGAACTTCTCGGAAGTAGGGGAAGCATCCTGGTTCCATATGGCACAGCCGTTCTACTTCGGCATGCCGACCTTTGACATCGCCGCGATCCTAACCATGATCCTCGTGGCCATGGTCAGCCTGGTAGAATCGACGGGTGTCTATTTCGCCCTAGGGGATATCACCAATCGGAAGCTTAGCGAGGAAGATCTATCCAAGGGATACCGGGCAGAAGGGCTTGCCATCTTCCTAGGTGGAATCTTCAACGTCTTCCCATATACCGCTTATTCCCAAAACGTCGGGCTTATCCAGCTTTCAGGCGTAAAGAAATCGAATGTGATCTATGCCGCGGCAACCTTCCTGATCATCCTCGGTCTCGTACCGAAGATCGGAGCCCTCACGACCGTCATCCCGTCTGCCGTGCTCGGGGGTGCCATGGTGGCCATGTTCGGCATGGTCGTCGCATACGGCATCAAGATGCTCAGCAGGGTGGACTTTTCATCACAGGAGAATCTCCTGATCATTGCATGCTCCGTCGGAATGGGTCTCGGAGTCACCGCGGTCCCGGAACTCTTCTCCAAGATGCCCGAAGCGGTCCGCATCCTCACCGATAACGGAATCGTGGCAGGAAGCCTCATGGCGATCTTCTTGAATCTGTTCTTCAATGTCTTCTCACGTCAGCGTGAGAAGAGGGTTGTATTGCAGGAGCAGAAGGCATCGTGAGGCACAGTGGAAGTTGAAACACCCCGCAAATTTAAGACTATAATAAGTCGATACGTCATCATCATTTTCTAATAATTAGAGAGTGAGGTGGCGTTTTTTATGGTCAAAAAGAGAGTGACTTTCCGTCAAACTAATGAGAGCTACATAGATACTCAATGGATATCAGACAAGCCTATGAGTTTTTTTATTCCTCAAAGAAAGCTTAAGGACTAAGAGAAAAGACACTAAAAAGTTGCGGTGAACATAATCGAGTCTTTATCAGGTGGGTGGAGAATTCGGGTGTGGGTATTTCCTCCATTAATGAGGTGACTCCAAACCTTATCTGAGATTACATTTCATTCAGTTGTATAACGAGGAGTTCCATCTCCCTCTCTTTGTTATGTGGCTCATGGAGGATATATTAGATTGCTTCTTAAAGGAGAAGACTTAGCGACCAGGATCCTTTATACAACTTAATATCTATGCTTGTGATGATGCAAACAGTGCAACCAATCGGAATACCTTCAACAGTGATGAAAGGGGGAGAGGACTCACTCATTAACTTGGGTGGGTCTTTTTGTTATGTCTCCCTCTCCCCTACTAATTGTACCGGCTTTTATGAATATATGGTAAATATAGTATATATTATTGGAAGGGATGGGTATTATTGTGGGCTATAGAGACTCTTTAGAATAGTTCATGAAAGTCATGACTTCTAGAACGTTTGTTAAGAATGCAATTTATGATGATGCGACTAAAACGTTATTATTAAATTACTTTAACTCCTTCAGTGAATTTCAAACAACAAATCCAGACTCTCCTATATCAAAAGAGACCTATGAAGATTATTTAAATACTGGCAACAATGTTGATAAGTTAATCGTTCAAGAAGGTGCAAGGATATTAAGGACTTTTACACATGTTGAGAATGTTTCTTTTAATATTGAGTGAAATGGAATTGACCATAGTACTGAAGTAAATAGAGCTGATCTTAATGAATTTCTTGGGTTTAGAATTGAACATACGTCAAATGAAGATAATTCTTGGCAGGAAAAATTCATTTCACATTATAGTGGTATTGAGAATCCTAAAAGAGATAAACTGCTAGAGAAGCTACGGTCTTAAGCTATCCACTGGACATTGGGTTATGAATAGTGATGAATCGTTAAGCAGAGATCAACTAGCTCAAATGAACTTAGCTATAAACCCACCGCTAAACCAGGTGGCCTTTTCATTACACTTATTATTGTAATTAATGACAGAAAACCCATGTTACAGTAAAATACATACTTGTATAGAGAAGTTTCTTACAAGGGGGATTTCAATCGGTGGAAAGAAAATACTGGGTCATCATTTTGATGCTATCATTTTTAGTCTTAGGTGGTTGCTCTACATCATCCGCAAGCAAAGAAACTGATGCCGTTAATGCGGAATCAGAGCTAAGTGGTTATAAAGATGAGCTGGATGATTCTTACTTCAAAGCAAAAGAAGATATTATGGTTTGTATGGTTGATGGTTATTATGGTGAAGACATTGATTGTAATGTAAAAAGCTTAACGAAGGAATTAAATAATGGCGTCTATGCTGCTGATCAGTATAAAGTCAAAAGTCAGGAAATGTTAAAGCTTAAAGATGAGATCTCAAAACAAGGTGAACTTTTGAGTGCTCTTTTGGATAATGCGAAGGAGTCTGAGATACATTCTGAATCAATAGATACTGGAGTAGATGCTGAAGTTAGTGAAGATGAGCAGTCAGCATTTATTGCAAAGTACACTGAACTTATAGATAAGCACTATGCATTGGTTGAAGAAATTAATGAAAGTAATAAGATAATCGATTCTTTATTAGACTAAGATTATTAAGCCCACATTTATGTGGGCTTTTATTATGTATAAAAGAAATATATGTATTTACTGACATATTTGTAGTTTTCCTGTAAAATTGTTACTTGTGACTTTGAAACTAAACGAAGCGAATCACCCACACATAGGACTTGCCTCTACATGCTAAGTCATCCTATTAGGTGGCTTTTTATTATTCACTAAACAAAAAAGTAGATGTTGAGATTACCCCAACATCTACCATTAATTATTTTCAACTTCACCATCATTTAGTTTCTAGTTATATTGTAGTTCTTTACCCCCTAGTTTTAGATCATTCTTCTGACCCTCATCCTCTAACTCGACAATGAACGTATAGGGCATCATATCCTATTATCTGTACTTATTGTCATCCAGTCTTCACCATTGTAGTCATGACTACCGTACACAACTATACTGTCACTTATAACTTCTAAATCTGCTATAGTGCCAGACCAGGTCACCATATTTCCTACCATATATTTATTCCAAGTAGTGGATCTCTCATTAATATGTAAGCCATAATAGCATCAACAACCTGATTAAAGTCAGCATTATTTTTTACTAATATAGCAACTCATAAAGGAGGTGTAATATTTAATGAAACGCTTCCTAATTATGTACCACAGCGATGATTACAAATTAAAAAGGTTCGTGTGGATACCTGATTCATGCAAAATGGATGAAATGAACTTGGGAACTAAGGGTATAAAGACTATGTCCCTTCGGGGGCATTTTCTTTACTTTCAGATACTTTCTAAGGATTTTGTAGTAAACTTGGTTTAGGTTGTTACAAAGATAATTGTAGATCTTCTTATAAGTTCAATCATCTTTTAAAATACGACTTTACATTCTTGGATAAACAATACTTAAATATATAGGGCGGGGATGAATTGGACATCCAACTTCACTTAACACCATGGTACGAAGAAAGAAATTTTGCTCTAAATCAAGTCCATCCTATAAAAAATCATCTACATAAACCTGAGGGTGGACTATGGACATCTTCTTATAATCAAAAAATTGGTTCTGAATGGTTACAGTCAGACTTCGTTGAACTTAAAAATGGTTGTAGAGGAACTTTATTACAAGTAGTAGGCAATCCAAATATTCTATCCATTAAAACTGTAGAACAAGCAAAAAAGGTAGCTAGTACTTACTTTCTTGGGCAGGTTCTCACACTAGATTGTTATGATTATGAAAAAATGACAGAGGACTATGATGGTATCAGGATATATGGTGAAGCTCTAAATGAGGGATCTCCATTCTGGGAATTTAATGTAGAAAGTACCTTATGGTTTAATGTGAACCACCTAAGAGTTTTAGAAAAAATTGATGTTTTAAAATACAAAAGCTAATATGACTTATTTGGTAATTAACAGAGCCTCAAAGTGAAGGCTTTTATGTTAGTAATTAAAGATCTTGTAAGCAAGCTTTATAATCACACATGTCCAAGAGGTGAAATGTAGTTCAAAAGTAAATGGTGAAAAATCTATTTGAATTTCTGTATTACTTGACAAATTGAACGACCATGCATGGGAGTTAGCTCAGAATGAAAGTGTAATTACCTTCAACAATGAAGAATATGTGATAAAGCTCATAAATAGAAAAGGTGTAGAATCCACCAAGGTTAAAAGTCTTGATGTGGGTCACACTTTTTTTAATACAATGATTAATTCGATGCAGCACAACATTCACAATGGATCCATGACATTCAACGCATCCCTACAAAAAATGTTTGATGCTACTCCAAAAAATTTTAATATTGTGGACAACAGTTTCCTCGCTCAGTGTGTCAAAAACTTTAGGCGGGAGAACTGTCTTTCTTTATTCCAAAAGGTCCTGGAGCGGAACGGTACTGAATTCAAGAGTGAGCGTTAACATTGTGTACTTACACAAGCACATAGAAGTAGCTCAGGATTGCGCTGGAATTACCAAGCAAACCTAAACCTCAAGAGATTAGATGAGGAGAGTAATAACTATAGCCTCGCTACAGTTATTCGCGGCTATTACGGGTCTACATAAGTAGGGGTGTTTTTCTCTTTGTATGCACTTGAGATTTAATCGTCCAGCAAAAAGGATAACGCTTACAAGCGTAGAATCTATAGGATAGATATCCATCTGCGCATCGCATCATTCAAGCCCTGGAAAGAGGGCGATCGAGGGGGAAGACGATGTACGCAACGACCGGAACGATGTTTGATCAAAGTGTGGAGAATTACCGGAACCAGGAAGCGATCGTAGAGGTGAAAAGTGGACGGCGGATGACTTACGGACAATGGCAGGAAAGGGTTCACCAGATGTGCAATGCACTTCAGGCAGAAGGAGTGAGGAAGGGGGACAGGGTTTCGACCTTTCTGTATAATACCGAGTTGCTCGCGACCGTTTATTTTGCCTGCGGGAAAATCGGGGCCATCATCAACCCGATCAACTTTCGACTTAATTCAGATGAACTGGCCTTCATCATGCATGACGCCGAACCAAAGGTGTTCCTATTTGAAGAAGCACTTCAAAACGTCGTGGAAGGGATAGCACCGGATTTCGGTCAAATCGTCTTCTGGTATGAAGGGGGGAATCCGCCTGCCTTTTCAAAGCGTGTGAGCGACATGGCCTTTTCGACTCAATTTGAAAAAGTCGAAGTGGATGAAAAGGATCCGTATGCGATGATGTATACGAGCGGGACGACGGGAAGGCCGAAAGGAGTGCTTCATCGTCACCGCGACGTGATGGAGCAGGCGTTGATCCTGACCGGTGTTATGGGATACCGGTCTGGTGATGCGGGATTAGTCACGGCTCCGATGTTTCATTGTGCAGAACTCCACTGTGCATTCGTTCCGAGGGTACTCGCAGGCGCGAAGAACGTCATCCTTCATCAATTCGATCCAAAGCTCGTCCTTGAAACGATCGAACGAGAGCGCATTACGACTCTTTTTGCAGCTCCGACCATGTGGAGCATGCTGCTAGAAGAGGGCACGTCCCACTATGACACGTCGAGTCTCAGGAATGGGCTCTATGGTGCCGCACCAATGGCGCCGAGCCTTGTGAGGAAGCTTCATGATGAACTGAAGATCGAGCTGATACAGGCGTATGGACAAACGGAAATGGGTCCTGCCATTGCATTTCTTCTACCCCATGAACAGCTTACTAAGGCGGGGGCGGCAGGGAAAGCGGCCTATCATCATGAAATACGGGTCGTGAAACCGGGAACGTCCGGCCCGGCGGATCCAGAGGACATCTGTGCCGTGGGTGAAATTGGTGAAATCATCGTGAAGGGATCGTGTACCATGATCGGGTATCATGGCCGCACCGAAGCAACGGAACATGCCTTGTCTAGAGGATGGTATCATACTGGGGACCTTGGATATGTTGACCGTGAAGGATACCTTTATATCGCCGACCGGATTGACGATATGATCATTTCAGGAGGGGAAAATGTCTATCCAAGGGAAGTCGAAGATGCCCTGCACGCCCACGAAGGAGTCTCGGATGTTGCTGTCCTGGGGACACCGGATGAAAAATGGGGGGAAGTCGTCACGGCCGTCATCGTACCTAAGTCGAAAACATTGACTGCTCAAGAATTGGATGACTTTTTGAAAAGCGGGAAGGCTCTGGCAGGCTATAAACGGCCACGGAACTATCGATTCACCCCAGCACTTCCACGGAACGCCAGTGGCAAAATCCAAAAATTCCTGCTGAGAGAGGACTTGTCAAAAGAGGTTCATATTGATTAAAACTATAATAATATTATGTTAACTTATTTCTGTATACACCACGTTTCCCTGAACATGATACAATGAAGGGAATCATCTACCGAAAGAAGTGAACGAATATGATCACCTACCAGAATCTACACCATGTCAGTTTGACCGTAACCGATCTCAAAAGGTCTAAGGAGTTCTACAAAGATGTACTGTGCCTCGAAGAGATCAAGCGTCCGGAGTTCGGCTTTCCGGGTGCATGGTACGCCATTGGTAATCAGCAGCTCCATTTGATCGTCCACCCGACCTCTCAAACGATACGGGAAGAGAAGATTCTATCAAGCAGGGAAGGTCATTTTGCCCTGAGGGTGGATGATTACGATCGAGCCTTGACATGGCTGAAGGGACACGGGGTCGAAATACTTGAAAAACCTCACTCGAAAAGTGGATTTGCACAAATTTTTTGTCAAGATCCCGATGGGAATCTGATTGAATTGAATGTAGATCAAGAAGATGTATAGACAAAAATCCAGAACCCTTTCAAGACGGGGTTCTTTTTTTTGATTCCCCTTTATTCGGTTCTTGGTAGACCCGCAAAAATTCCAAGACTTATAGAGTCCGATCTAATGGGATTCTACAAAACATGTAAGAAATTCTGACATAAATTGCTCGTAATTTTCCGAATGATTAGACATATCTACTCCAGAAATGGTACGGTAATGATAAGGAGTGCCGAATTTCGACAAATAGAGCGTTTATTTGGGGTTCCTCTCAATAAGGTAAAGGAGGATAAGATATGGAAAGATGGATTACATTTCTCGATGTCAACGGTCCGCGAATCGTGGATCTGACAATCGAACATGCGCTTCTCGTGGGACTAGCGATCCTGGTAGCTCTTCTCATCGGCATCCCTCTGGGGATCTATCTGACAACCAATGATTATCTAGCAGAAACGATCCTTCAGGTTGCATCGGTCATGCTGACCATTCCGAGTATTGCATTATTCGGAGTCATGATTCCCATTTTTTCAATCATCAATCAGGGGATCGGTTTCGTCCCCGCATTTGTAGCCCTCGTATTATATTCCCAGCTTCCCATCATCCGTAATACATATACGGCGATTAAGAATGTAAGTCCCCAGATGCGCGACGCCGCCAAAGGGCTGGGCATGAAAACACATCAACGTCTATTCAAAGTGGAAATCCCCAATGCTTTTCCCCTCATCATGGCCGGAATCAGGACGGCAGTAGTCATGAATATCGGAATCGGAGTGATTGCGGCTTACATTGGTGCGGGTGGCTTGGGTGTCCTCATTACTCAGGGAATCTCCCGCGGTGACAACTACCTGATCATCAGTGGGTCGATTGCCGTTGCCATCCTTGCCATGATTGCCGATGGGATCCTGATGTACATCCAAAAACGATTTACACCTAAAAGTCTATCCAATTGAAGGGAGAGTGGACCGTATGATCAAGTTTGACCAAATTACAAAGACGTATGAAGGTGGTGTGACAGCCATCAATAAGGTCGATTTCAATGTGGATGAAGGACATATTGTCGTTCTGCTTGGCCCCTCTGGATGCGGAAAGACGACGCTCCTCCGCATGGTCAATCGCCTTGAGTCGATTTCGGAAGGGAAGATCTACATCAACGGTCAGGACTCCAGCGAACTGAATCCCATTGAACTGCGAAGGAAGATCGGGTATGTGATCCAAAGCAATGGACTTTTCCCCAATCTTACAATCGAGGAGAATGTCATGATCGTCCCTGATATGCTGGGATGGAGCAAGGCACAAAAACGTGAGCGGTTCAATGAGCTCATGGCCATGATCGGACTGGATCCAGAGAAATATAGGAAGCGGTACCCCCACGAACTCTCCGGTGGTCAGCAGCAAAGAATCGGTGTCATTCGTGCCCTCGCTGCCGATCCTCCCGTCATGCTCATGGACGAACCGTTCGGGGCACTTGATCCGATCATACGTGAGAAGATCCAGGATGAATTTCTACAAATCCAGCGGAAGGTAAAGAAGACGATCCTCTTTGTCAGTCACGATATTGATGAAGCCATCAAGATGGCTGACCGGATCGTTTTATTAAAAGGTGGGGAGATCATGCAGTATGATTCTCCTTCAGAAATGCTCGTACGTCCGAAAAATGAATTTGTATATGAATTCTTTGGGAAAGACCGGGCGATTAAAAGCCTGAGCCTTCATACGATCAAAGATTTGAAGGATATCATCGGGCTAGTGGAGATAGATGATACCATTCAGGATACCAAAACTATTCACGTCGGGAACGATCTACGCAATACGCTTTCCATGCTTTTGAATCAAGAAGCGGATCAAGTGATTGTCAATGATGACCATGGAGTCCGTCTGGGAGCCATCACGATTGATCGGGTCCAACAATATCTGCACTACGAGATAAAGGGTAAATCCATTCCTATGGAGGAAAGGTGATAGGATGAAAAGAAAAAAACTGACGAGCCTCGTCGTACGTTGCATCCTGTATGCACTGGTGGCCCTTTTTCTGTTCTGGTCCATCAAGAATCATTATTATGACTACATTTTCACAAATAGCAGTACCTTTCTACTCCTTCTTCGGCAGCATCTTTCACTTGTGCTTGTTTCATCGCTTTTGGCGATCGTCATTGCTGTCCCAATGGGCATCCTCATCACAAGGAAGTCATTCAGAAGGGCGGAATGGGTCGTGTCGAATACGGTCAATTTCGGTCAGACGATCCCGAGCCTTGCCGTCCTGGCACTGATGATCAGCATATTGGGAATCGGTTTTAAAACAGCCGTGTTTGCTCTTTTCATTTATTCTTTATTACCGATTTATCGGAATACGGTGGCAGGAATCAATTCGATCGATGAAAATCTTCTTGACGCCGCCAAAGGGATGGGAATGACCCGGGTGCAGATCTTGTTTAAAATTGAATTACCCAATGCGGCATATTCGATCCTGGCGGGGATCCGGACGGCCATTGTTCTGAATATCGGTACGGCAGCCCTTGCTTATGTAGTAGGTGGAGGAGGGCTGGGTGTTTGGATTTTCACCGGCATACAGCTCTTTGATAATGGTTACCTCATTTCAGGTGCCATCCCCGTTACGCTGCTGGCTGTCGGAGTCGATTTTGGGTTGAGGCTCCTGGAAAACAAATTGATTTCAAAAGGCATAAGGGCGACAGTTGAATCGTAATGAACGGAGGTGAGATGATGGGGAAGAAAAAATGGATAGGCATGGCAATCATGATATCACTTGCCTTGATCCTCTCGTCTTGTTCTTCTATAGGCGTCGGGGAAAAAAGGATTTCGGTCGGAGGGAAGAATTTCACTGAACAATATCTCCTTTCTGAAATGACCGCATTTCTATTAGAAGAAGAAGGCTTCAAGGTAAAACAGATGAATAATCTGGGCAGTACCGTTGTACGTAAAGCATTGGAAAATAATCAGGTTGACCTGATGTGGGAATACACAGGTACCGCCTTGATCACCTATATGAAGCAAGATCCTATCGCCGATCCGGATAAAACCTTCGAGAAAGTCAAGGATCTTGATGCAAAAAACGATATCCATTGGATGAATATGTCCAAGGTCAATAATACGTATGCGCTGGCGATGACAAGAGAAAAGGCGGAGGAACTCGACATCCATTCAATCAGCGATCTTGGGGAATATATCAATGATCACCCTGATGAGCTCACGATTGCCTCGGATGCAGAGTTCGCCAATCGACAAGACGGTCTGCCTGGTGTGGAGAAGAAATATGGATTTGATTTCGGCGCTCAGAACATCAACCAGATGGATATCGGGCTGACTCAAAGAGCACTTGATAAAGGGCAGGTCGACGTATCCGTGGCCTTTGAAACGGATGCGACGATTCGTTCCTATGGTCTCGTGACATTGGATGATGATAAACAATTCTTCCCCCCATACCGCGCAGCGGTAAGTGTGAATAAGGACGTTCTGAAGAAGTATCCCGAAATCGAAGAGATCACCGGACGCCTTGCTGATAAGCTGGATAGTGAGATCATGCGTGAGCTTAATTATAAGGTGGATATCGAAGGGAACAGTGTTTCAGTCGTTGCGTATGAATGGCTAGTGGATAATGGCATGATAGACGAATAAAACAGCTCCTGTGCTTTTCGGCACAGGAGCTGTTCAGGTTAACGGAGGATAGTATCGCGGCTTTCAATAAAATAACACATTGATTTGATCACCACTCCGATGATGAATAGAAGGACAAAGGATGAGAATGGACTCCAGTGATGGAGATCATAGAAGTTAAAATGGACGAATATCGGCATGCCCACGAATTCAATCAGCGCACTGACCAGCAATAAGGCGATCAGGTAGGCCTTCCATTTGGTGAAGTACTGGTAGGTCAAGGCATAGACGACGGGGATCGTCATGAAATCTACGGCATTGAAACTTTCGAGGAAACCGATGAACTGATAGGGATAACTCCAATAGCCGAAATAGTTCCCAATTTCGTTCACAAAAGCGACCAGGCAGAACGATAAAAGCAGGCAAAAGGCACTCATGGTGTAACGGGACCGGTCGATTACCATGATGAATACCACAAGGAACAACAGGTTTATGATGAGGATAAACCACCAGTGTCCGCTGAACAGGTTATTCTCCCTCCAGTAAGCCATTTCAGTCTGCATTAAGTGGTGCCGTGCTTCGTTGACGTCATGCAAAGTCATCCTGATTACTCCTTTTTAGGTGTATCATGCACGTTAACGGGAGCAATTATGCGGAATCAATCAGAAAAAGCGGGTTCCTGTTCCAGGTTCCCGCTTTCCGATTATTGCTTCATGTCTTTGTATTCTTTTTCCGTGCCGTCAGGGAATGTCACTTCAAGTTCGAACGTTTCGTAATCATCCTTGAGAGAGAAGGTGTCCTTCACTTGCTTCATGACGTCTTCATCGGAGGTATCTTTGTCAAAATCAAGCTTTTCAAGCATAGGCGTGATCTTGTCCATGGCTTCATCACCAGAGAGTTTTTCATCATTCATATCATCCTGGAAGCTAGCTTCCATTCCATCTTCATCATTGTCATAGTCCACTTCATAGTCCTGCTGGTCGGCATAGTCCACATCCAAGTCGAAGCTCGTGAAGGCGAATTTGTTATCCTTTGATGAATCATTCATGGAATCGTTTGATGTATCATTATTGGCGCTCTCATTTTCCTTTGGCGCATCTTTCGGTGGGTCCTTGACTTCATCGTTACTGCATCCGAATAGTAGGAGTGTTGCAGCAAATGCTGGGATGACGGCGGTTTTTAATTTCATGATTTTGTTCCTCCATTCTATGATTTTCTCTTAGTATACCCGGAAGTGGAATCGTCAATCCCTGATCATAAGCTTTCGTCCTTTTGAACCATGTGTTGAAAGAGTCGGTGGAGTATGCTACTATATCCTAGAAAATAAATATGTTGTATAACCTCAATAATATGGTTTGAGGGTCTCTACCAGGAACCGATAAATCCTGATTACAAAATTCTTTGCCTTTCATTTTGTAGTCAGGATTTTTTGTGTTGTCATTTTCTGTGCAAAATGGAAGGCGTACAGAAAGGTGAGGGAATATGAACTGGAGAGTGTATGTATTGGCTGCATCCACATTTGCAGTCGGACTGGTCGAATTGATTGTCGGAGGAATTCTTCCGAATATAGCGGAGGGACTTGATATATCCCTTGGGAAAGCAGGTCAGCTCATAACGGTGTTTGCGCTGGCTTATGCCATTTCAGCACCGATCTTACTGTCGGTGACGGCCAAGGTGGAGAGAAAGAAGCTGTACCTGATGGCACTATCGGTCTTTACCATCGGAAATATCATTACATTTTTAAGCACTGATTTCACATTGGTCATCATTGCCCGGATCATTACAGCCATGAGTACGGCCCTCGTGGTGGTTCTGTCCTTGACGATTGCTGCCAAGCTTGTGGATCCAAGTCATCGAGCAAAGGCATTGGGTCTTGTTTTTGTCGGAATCAGCTCCTCCCTGGTCCTCGGTGTGCCAATCGGGATTTTCATGACGGAGACGTTGGGCTGGCGTTCGACTTTTCTCGGTATCGCTGTCCTATCAGCCATTTCCATTGTTCTGAACGCGTTCCTTCTGGAGAAGATGCCGGTCGACAAGGTGACGCCTCTGAAGGAACAATTCAAAGCGATTTTGCATCCAAAGGTATTTTCTGGGCATCTGATCAGCTTATTCATGCTGGCAGGGCATTATATGTTTTATGCCTATTTTACACCCTATCTGATTCAGACGTTTGATAGTTCACCAAAAGCCATCTCGATTTTTTATCTGCTGATCGGACTCGCCTCCGTATGCGGCAACTGGGTGGGAGGCTGGCTGAGCGACCGCATCGGGTCAAAGTCCATTGTCCTTGTAACGGTCCTGTTTGCCCTCGTGCTCTTTGCCATACCGTTCACTGCAGGATTCATGCCGCTCTTCGTCGTCATGACCATCCTATGGGGAGGCCTCAGCTGGGCCCTTACCCCGGCACTGCAAAATTATCTGATCCAAACCGCACCTGATACGTCGGATATTCAGCAAAGCATCAATACGTCTGCCCTGCAGGTGGGGATATCCGTCGGTTCTGCTCTAGGAGGTGCTGTCGTCAGCGTATCCCATGATGTATCACACCTCGCAAGCTTCGGGGCCGTCTTAGTGGTGTTCGCCATCCTGAGCTCCCTATTCTCATTGAAACACGCCCCGTTGGCACGGAACGATTCATTAAAACAAGTTGGATAACCATGACCCGCATCGTGCATGCGGGTTATTTTTTTTGTTGAAAATTAGAGGAAGCAGTCGAATGCGGGTCGAAGTGATACATAGAAGGTTAAAGGAAGGAATGGTGAAACATGAATCGGTTTCTGAAACGATTATCGTTGGAAAAACCCATCATCCAGGCCCCGATGGCTGGAGGGATCACCACGACGGAAATGGTGAAAGCAGCCATGGACGGGGGGATACTTGGCAGTTTGGCTTCGGGATATTTGGCACCTGACACACTCGAAGAACAGATTCGAATCGTTTCTGATCATTCAAAGCGACTCTTTCAAGTAAATGTTTTCGTACCCGGCGGGGAAAAGATGCCCAAGGATGAGGATGTCGATCCATGGAAGGAAAAAGTCCCTGGATCACAACACGCAGGAACGTTCATGACCATCGAGGAGCAGTGGGATGATTTTTATAGGAAAATCGATCTGATTCTTCATTATAAAGTAAGGGTGTGTTCATTCACGTTCCAACTTCCTCCGGTCAAGGTTGTGCAACAATTGAAGAAAGAGGGCTGCCTTCTCATGGGAACAGCTTCGACAGTGAAGGAAGCCGTGCTGATGGAGGAACGGGGCATGGATATGGTATGCATGCAGGGAAGCGAAGCCGGTGGCCATCGCGCGGCTTTCCTTGATGGGGAAGGCGATTCATCCATCGGGCTGATGACCCTCATCCCCCAAACCGTAGACGCTGTGAGCATCCCCGTCATCGCTGCCGGTGGCATTACCGATCACAGAGGATTAAATGCCGCCTTGGCTTTAGGTGCTGAGGCGGTCCAGATCGGAACCCCGTTCCTCCTCTGTAGAGAGAGCGGAGCACATCCTTCCCATAAGCGCAGGATCATAGAGTCGAGTGGGGAAGAGACAAGGGTGACATCCCTGTTCACGGGTAAAAAGGCAAGGGGCATCGTAAATGACTGGATGGTGAATAACGAAAGATTCGAGCATATGGTGCTTCCTTATCCCCATCAGCATATCCTGACTAAACCGATGAGACAGGCCGCCACTCAGTCAGAGGATCCCTCCCGCATGTCTCTGTGGGCAGGTCAGGGAATCGGTTCATTACAACGAGAGACAACCGTGAAAGAAGTGATTGATACGTTTGTTGAATTGGAGGGATCTGTATGATCATCATGATAAATGGTGCGTTCGGTTCAGGGAAAACAACAATTGCCCATTCCCTATGCGACAGTCTCCCGGGCACGATGCTGTTTGATCCGGAGGAGGTGGGGTATATGCTCAGGAATGTGATTCCGGAGGATAGAAAGCGACTCGAAGCTCCTGAGGGGGATTTTCAAGATCTGGACTTGTGGAGAGAACTGACTGTTGAAGTAGGAGGCCGCCTGATCGAGAGATACCAGACCGACCTTATCGTACCCATGACGATCCGGAAGCAGGAATATTTGACCGCCATAATCGAAGGCTTTAAGCAAAAGGGACAGGACGTCATGCATTTCTGTCTCATGGCGTCTAAAGAAACCATCCACGAACGCCTGCGGGGGCGCGGTGAAGAAGAGAATAACTGGTGTTTCATGCAAACGGATGCCTGCCTTCTTGCGTATGAAACAGGGAACTTCGGTACGTATTTGGATACAGAGGGTAAAACCATTGAAGAATTGACATCTGCCATCGTGGGAACTCTGCAGAAGCAAACCTCTGAGGGATGATGATGTAGGTTTATCCCTGGACTTGTAAAAAACATGAAAGAAAATGGGTTAATGGGAGAGGGGAAGAATGAAACTTGTAATCATCATAGGTCCACAGGCTGTAGGTAAGATGACAGTCGGGCAGGAACTTGCAAAGATCACCGGTTTGAAGTTGTTCCATAATCATATGACCATCGATCTTGTAGGGAATTTCTTTGATTATGGAAGCGCTGAAGGAAAGCGGCTTGTCAAATTGTTCCGACATGAGCTTTTTGACGCCATCTCCAAAAGTGATTTGAAGGGATTGATTTTTACATTTGTGTGGGCTTTCGATATGAAGGAAGATTGGGACTACATAGAGAGTATCTCCATGATGTTCCAATCGCGGGGAGGCTCTGTATACTTTGTGGAGCTTGAAGCGGACGTAAAGGAAAGGCTGAAACGTAATACAAGTGAAAATAGGCTGAATCACAAACCATCCAAGCGTGATGTTGATTGGTCTGAAAGAGACCTGTTGGATTCCATGACTGCCTACCGATTGAATTCGTTTCAAGGAGAATTGAACGGGGATCATTATGTACGCATTGATAATTCCATAATGAGTGCAGCGGAGACGGCCGAAATGATAAAGCATCGTTTTGACCTTTAGTTTCATATAATAGGAGATCAGCATCTCTAATCCAATGTTCAATCATGATCCGTTCAAAATTAGAGGATCATGGACGATATGGAGTAGTGCGAAAGGGTGTGATCAGATGAGCGGCCAACACTTCCGGCTTCTGTTTGTTGGGAGCCTTTTACTTCTAACCATCCTACCGTTAACCCTGATGACCATTCATCAAAACGGAGAGAAGAAGGATTCCTTCCTGGAATTCGCACGATCCTATGCCTCTCTGGATCGTGAGGTTGTCAAGGCTGTTGAAGAATATCGGATGGTGGAGGGGACGGAGGATGCCGACGATGCGGCATCCGGTGCAGGTGCGGCGGCAAGCGAAGGGATATCAGCCATGTGGGAACTTGATGCACCTGAGAATCTCCCGGTCGATGTGAAAGATCAACTGCAGCATGCACTGAGCTCCATAAGGGATTCTTACCATTCAATCAAATTCGAAATGGACACTGTGCATCATCTGGTGGAAGATCCCGACATTTCCTTCCTTGAAACGCAGGCTCAGTATTTTGGGTATGTTGCAGATAGAGAACGTAGAGAATCGAGGGAATCCATGATCAAAGCGGGAGACAGCCTTGGATTTTCCAGAGAAGACATGATGAAGATTATCGGGGAACAATAAAAGATCAGAGAAAGTCTCTGATCTTTTTATGCATTATGGATGTGTGACGGTCTTTTCTACGAATCTTGCCAGATAATCACTGACTCCATTTTCATCACAGGTTAGAGTCGTGACCTCATCTACAACATCCTTGATATGATCTTTGGCATTATGCATGGCAACGGAATGGGTCACAAAGTCAAACATCTGAAGATCATTGTCGCTGTCACCGATGGCAAGGGTGTCTTCGTTTTTCAATCCGAAATGTTCGAGCATTTCACTGATTCCAGATGCCTTATTGACCTCCGCCACCATCAGTTCAAGGTTGTGATTGGATGACTTCGAAAGGGTGAAGTCTGTGTCCTTTTTCATTTCGTTTAGGACATCTCCCCATTTTTGAATCTTTTCCTGCGTACGTGCAAAGAAATAAAATTTGGAGAATCCCTTCCCTTGCAGATGGTCATTGAAGGATATCTCTTCATTGACGGCTTTCTTGCGCGATAGCCATTCATTTTCCTCTACTCCATCCGGTTTCGGATCCGCTACTTCCTTGAGTACATACTCCTGATCCTGCTTCAATGTAATACGGGGGGCACCATATGGGAACACCTCATAATAGATCTCATGCTTCCTTGCTTGCGCAATAACATGTTCCACAAGATCGAGTGATAGGGAATGCTCGAATACCGGTTTATCGTCCACATAGCCGGCCATTCCGTTGGATGTGATGAAACCGTCTACTTTGAATCCTTCCGGCAGCATGGCTTCAATCTCATCGTAGGCTCTTCCTGTAGCGATGAACACAAAAATCCCTTGAGCCCTTAACGCATCAATGGTTTCCTTCGTCTGGACACTCACTTTATTTTGTGAACTCAAAATGGTCCCATCCATATCCAAAAAGATGGTTTTCGGTTTGATTGACATACTAATTCCTCCCGTAATCTTGTAAATTAAACCTGTTTCTACTCAATATATAGGAAACGTAAATACTATTCAAAGATAATGAATGCTCTCTATCATTGTAACCGAACTTCCTGCTGATTGCAGTGAATGAAAAGATTTTTTCCAGATTGATTGTCATCTGGTATAAAATGATAGAGATTGAAAGGGGGAACGCATCATGCTCAATGAGTGGATTCAATCGTTGATGAAGCGACACTCCCATGACCGTACGATTATCGGAATCGATGGATTGGGTGGATCTGGGAAAACCACTTTGGCACAATGCATTCAACGTGACCTGCTTGACGGTTCACGACAGACGGTCCTCATCCATCTTGATGATCATATCATGCCGTCAAGCAACCGTTATGGTACCGGCATGCCTCAGTGGCGGGAGTATTATGAGCTACAATGGGATGTCATTGGCCTAAAGAGTACCTTATTTGATTTTCTCACATCACCACATCTTCTTTTCCACGTTCCGTTTTACGATAAACATACGGATAGGATCATCCAAAAACAGTTGGATGTACAGCAAGATGCAGTGGTGCTGGTCGAAGGCGTTTTCCTTCAACGGCCCGAATGGATCGGGTATTTCGATGCCGTCATTTTTGTGGACTGTCCATTTCCCATCAGAAAGCGCCGAGTGATCAGTCGTGACGGGTATTTAGGGAATGAGAGTGAAATCCTTAAGGCATACCAAAACCGCTATTGGCCGGCAGAAGATTACTATATGGCCACCATGAGGCCGATGGAACATGCAATAATTTACCATATAAACGATGAATGGAGTGAGTTTCCATGCGACGATTGAAAATCGGGATGGTGGGTCTCGGGGGGATTGCCCAGAAAGCGTATCTTCCTCTACTATCCAAGGAAACCGGGTGGGTGTTGGCCGGTATCTATACACCCGACCGAAAGAAGCGTAATCGGATCAGCAGTGAATACCGTCTCCAAGCTTTCAATCATGTTGATCATCTAGCTGAGGAATGCGATGCGGCATTCGTACATAGTTCGACGGATTCACACTATGAAGTGGTGTCAGCACTCATGCAAAAAGGGCTGGACGTGTATGTGGACAAGCCCTTGGCGGCCACAATCGAACAATCGGAGCGACTGGTAGACGAGTGTGTGAAGTCAGGAAGGAAACTGATGGTCGGATTCAATAGAAGATTCGCTCCCCTTTACGTCCAGGCGAAGGCCATGGCTGGAACTCCTGCCTGGGTGAGATTCGATAAGCACCGCATGGATGATATCGGTCCAGCCTCATTTGAATTCACCATGCTCGACGATTATCTTCATCTGGTCGATACGATCCGCTGGCTGAATGACGATGGCAATATGATAGTAAGTGGTGGAGCAATGGTGATCAATGAATCCAATGAATTGGTTCATGCAAAGCACACCTTTCAATCTTCACTTGGTACGCAGTGCTCTACCGGGATGCATCGGAGGGCGGGAACGCAGCGTGAGACGTTGGAGATCATATCGGATGGACGCATCTTGACCGTATCAGATATGAATGTCCTCGAGGTGGAAGAAGGAGGGAGAAGGATGGTCACCAAGCCTTCTTCCTGGGATACCATCCTCAAGCAGCGGGGGTTCGAAGATGCCGTCATGCATTTCATTCAGAGTGTGATGGGGGACACGCATCCTTGTATTGGAGGAGAGCAGGCACTTGAAAGCCATTATGTGCTGGAAGGGCTACTCAAGGATCATTGATCAATACGAATCAACTGTGAGAAGTCTACAAAACATGAGAAGAGTATCTTAACAAAGGTGGATGACATGTCCAAAATTGATAGTATGTTAGCGATTCTATGGATGCTCCGTTCAGGTAAAAAAGTGACGGCGAAACAAATTTCAGAAAAGTTGGAGATGAATATTAGGACGGTGTATCGTTATATCGATACCATTTCAACAAGTGGCGTACCTATTATTTCAGAACCAGGACCTAACGGTGGATATACCTTATTGAACCATTTTATTGAGGCTCCGCTCTTTTTTGATGTTGAAGAGCAAACGTCACTGTTTCATGCTGCCGTCTTTGCAGAGGAAGCGGGATATTATGGTGGTGAACCACTGAACAGGGCCATTTCAAAACTAAGTAAATACTCAAATCAAGAGCAGGAAAGAATGGTAAACCATCATTTGACCAGTCTTGAAGTCATAAGTCCATTACGCCCGCACTCATTGGAACCGTTTTTGAAAGAGTTGGAGCATGCCGTAGCTGATGGGTACTCAGTAAAAATGATTTATCACAAAAGTAGTGAACAACAAAAACATGAAAGAGTGGTCGACCCATACAAAATGCTCTATTGGAACAATAAATGGTATGTGATCGGATTTTGTCATCATAGAAGTGACCTCCGCAGTTTTCGAGTCGATCGTATTAAACGTGTTTGGTTAACCGAAAAGACTTTTTGCAGACCAGAGGATTTTTCAGCACGTGACTTTTTCATGAAGAATCTCCTTCCGACGCTAAAAGAAAAGGAACGGATCACTCGCATGGTTATCAGTGGGAATGAAAATACGCTGAATGATGTGTGCCGACATTGGTTTTTAGGACATTATGTACAGGAAAGGGAATCAAATCAAGCCGTGTTCCTTCTTGAAAAAGACATCGTACATGCATATATCCCCAATGTGCTATTACCGTACGGAAAATCGATTCAAGTTGTTGAGCCTGTAAGTCTGAAAAAAAGACTTGTTGAGGTCTTGTCTGAATTAATAACATTTCATCAAGAATGATGACATCCCTGACAGTAGCTGTCAGGGATGTACCTTTATAATAGGCTATATCAATGGTGATGGGAGTGCTATGGAATGCAGACAAGCGTTTATCTTTATGTATTCAACACAATGTCAGACTGGGAATATGGATATCTGATTGCCGAACTAAACACGGGCCGATACTTTAAAAAAGATACTGGACCTTTAAAAGTAGTGACAGTAGGAGCAACGAAAGAAATGATTACGACGATGGGAGGGCTGTCCATCATACCCGATCTTTCTCTGGATGAGTGCATGGTTGAGAGAGAGGACTTGTTCATTTTACCTGGAGGGACTACTTGGGGAGAAGCCATTCATCAGCCAATACTGAAAAAAATTGGCGAAGCTCTAGAGCTGGGAACGATTGTTGCGGCAATTTGTGGTGCCACTGAAGCTCTTGCGAATATGGGATACCTGGATTCCAGAAAGCACACAGGCAATGACGCAGACTATATGAAAATGGTCTGTCCGAATTATCATGGAGAAAGGCATTATGAGATGGGGCCTGTCGTATCCGATGGTAATCTGGTTACTGCTTCAGGAGTAGCTCCCCTGGAATTTGCGAGGGAGGTTCTGGAAAAAGCAGATGTATTTGCACCGGCTACATTACAGTCATGGTATCAACTAAATAAGACCCAGAAACCTGAACACTTCTTCGGGCTAATGAGTTCAATCAAAGCATGAGGTGAAAAGCCAGTCAGCGGATTTGAATGCTTTTTGTTTAGTAAACAGTCTGCATTGTTTCTTGTACGGTAAAGGACGAGGGTTGGGAACCTTCATAACGCTTTATGGCATCTCCTTGAGAGAGCTGCCAATCTCAAAAACCAAATACCGGATCCGTCTCCATCAGCTCCTGTACGGTGACAAACTGATACCCTTTTTCAGTCAATGCAGATAAAATCGTTTCCAGCGCTTTAACGGTTTCCTTCCGATTCCCACCGGAATCATGGAGGAGGATGATGTCTCCGTTGTGGATATTCTTGAGAACATGGGCTGAAATGGCTTCGCTTGAACGTCCTGACCAATCTTTCGGATCCTGATGCCATGACCAGAGGATGGGCATTAAATCCATTTCTTTCATCAAACCGAGCACAGGCATGGAAAGGTCCCCTCCAGGCGGCCTGAACAATTTAGGACGTATCCCCGGCTGGAACTGAAGCAGCAGTTCTTCCGTAGTGGATATTTCTTTTTCAATATCCCTCAGGGAAAGCGAGCCGAAGTTCGGATGGGAAAAAGAATGATTTCCGATTTCGTGTCCCTCTTTCACTTCCCTTTTTACGAGGTCAGGAAACCGTTCGATCCGCTCGCCTGTGAGGAAAAATGTTGCTTTTGCATCATAGGATTTCAGAATCTGGAGGATCTGCGGAGTATAAACAGGGTGGGGTCCATCATCGAATGTGATCGCAACTTTTTTGAAAGGCATGGGGACTTCCCAAATGACTTCTCCCTTCGGTTCGACCATGCTTCGCTCAACCTGCTGGGCATCTGCCGGAGCCGGAAGCATGATCAAGATCATCATTGACACCATCACTAGCCACTTTCTCATGAAATCATCTGCTTTCAATCGTTTTTCTTAGTATGGCTGAGTGTGGTCAAGGTATTCGGTAAGGAATAAGAATGAAAAGTGGTGCAGGACTTCATGTCCATGCACCACTTTTTTTGCTTTTCAGAAGGCATTCAATCACTTGATCGGGTCTGTCCAAGTGGATTTCATGATCACTGCCCTTGGCAATCACCATCTCGCCCTTTTTCGATAATCGACTTAATTCCTGCTGAAGTTCATGCCATCGTTGCTCATACCGGTAAGTTTCCTCCGCAGGGATGCCATGCTTGATAAAAGGCAGGGCTGATACTTCGGGGTCGCGGGCGATAATGGTGAGGGGTAGATCAGGAAAAGGTCCGGACTTCTTCATGGTCTCACTGCTATGTTCCCAAAGGGAAAATTCATCTGCGACAGTCTGATACAGGAGGGGAGAGGTCAAGAAAGCTTTCATCTCTTCAACAGAATCAGATGGGATCTCATTTGTGAGCTCAGCTTGAGTTTTGGTACTGTGAACCTTGTTTGCTTCAATCATTTGTTCAAGGGCAATATACGAATTCAACACGGGTGTTCCCAATTCATAAAGTGTCATGAAGTTCTTGGATGTGGAATCGACCAATATGAGATGTTTTACCAGGTGAGGGAACAAGCGAGTGAAATGCTGGGCACATAAACCACCGTAGGAATGGCCCAAAAGGGTAAATGGGAAGTTGACCTCCAATGATAGAAGAAGCTCGTGCAGCTCCACGGCAATGGATGTGGTATCCCTGGGTCGTATTGATTCAGGGCTTTTGCCGTATCCTTGGCGGTGATACAACAGAATGCGGTAATCGCTGGCAAGATGTTCACATAAAGAACGCCACTCATAGTAAGGACATCCGATTCCCGTCTCGATCACGAGGTGATCTTTCCCAGTGCCGATCCATTCATATTCTATTTTAATGGTTGTTCAGCTCCTTTTTGAATGTGATCAAAGAAAAATCCCGCCCCGAGAGGCAGGATGTCGATCATTTTAGATCAAACCGGTCTGCATTCATGACTTTGACCCAAGCCGAGACAAAATCACGAACGAATTTTTCTTTCGTATCGTCTTGCGCATACACTTCGGCGATGGCACGCAGTTCCGAATTGGATCCAAATACGAGATCGAATCGAGAAGCAGTCCATACGATCTCACCTGTATGACGGTCTCGCCCTTCATATTCATTGAAAGCAACACGTTTCCATTCCACTCCCATATCGAGGAGGTTGACGAAGAAGTCCGGCGACAGGCGTCCAGGCTGCTTAGTGAAAAGGCCACTCTTGCTTGACCCATAATTTGCTCCTAGCGAGCGCATTCCTCCGATCAACACAGTCATTTCAGGGGCACTCAATCCAAGCAGCTGCGCTTTGTCAACGAGCATTTCTTCTGGAGAGATGGAGTATTCCTGCTTTTGATAGTTACGGAAACCGTCCGAAACCGGCTCCAGGACGTCGAAGCTCTCTTCATCGGTTTGTTCAGGGGTTGCATCACCACGTCCAGGGGAGAACGGGATCTGTACGTCGAAGCCTCCGTCTTTGGCTGCTTTTTCTACTGCAGCGGTACCACCAAGGACAATCAGGTCGGCGATGCTCACCTTTTTATGGAATGTGCTTTGGATGTCTTCATACACGTTCAACACATTTTGGAGAAGGTCAGGTTCATTCACTTCCCAGTCTTTTTGAGGGGAGAGGCGAATGCGTGCACCGTTGGCTCCGCCGCGCATATCCGAACCCCTGAAGGTGGATGCAGAAGCCCAGGCCGTCTTGACCAGTTCGTTAGTGCTCAATCCTGAAGCCAGAATCTTTGATTTCAGCTCTTCAATCTCTGAATCGGAGAGTTCATAATCCACTGCAGGTACTGGGTCTTGCCAGATTAGCTCCTCACTCGGAACTTCAGGACCAAGATATCTGACTTTGGGACCCATATCCCTGTGAAGGAGCTTGAACCAGGCCCTGGCAAAAGCGTCAGCAAACTCGTCTGGGTTGGAATGGAACCTTCGGGAGATTTTTTTATAGGCGGGATCTTCCCTGAGTGCCATGTCCGCAGTCGTCATCATGGTCTTCACTTTGATCGATGGATCTTCGGCATCGGGTGCCATATGTTCTTCGCCCATATCAACAGGCGTCCATTGATAGGCGCCTGCAGCACTTTTGGTAAGCTCCCACTCATAGCCGAATAAAAGGTCGAAATACCCGTTATCCCACGTTGTCGGATGGGTCGTCCAGGCACCGTCGACTCCGCTTGAAATCGTATCACGGCCCTTGCCGCTTCCGTAGCTGCTGATCCAACCAAGCCCCTGGTTCTCCAGTGTGGAAGCCTCAGGATCATCGCCTACAAGGGAAGGATCTCCTGCACCGTGGGCTTTACCGAATGTATGCCCGCCAGCGACGAGTGCAACCGTCTCTTCATCGTTCATGGCCATCCTGCCGAAGGTATCCCTGATATCCCGGGCACTGCCTTTTGGATCAGGCTTCCCATTCGGTCCTTCAGGATTGACATAGATGAGTCCCATCTGAACGGCTGCAAGGGGATCTTCCAGTTCACGATCTCCTGAGTAGCGGTTGTCTGCGAGCCACTCTTTCTCCGTGCCCCAATATACATCTTCCTCTGCATGCCAAATGTCTTCCCGGCCACCTGCAAAACCGAACGTCTTCAACCCCATGGATTCTAATGCCACATTACCCGTCAGGACGAGAAGATCCGCCCAAGAGATTTTGTTCCCGTATTTGCGCTTGATCGGCCAGAGTAACCTGCGTGCCTTGTCGAGGTTCACATTATCCGGCCAGCTGTTCAGCGGGGCGAATCGCTGAGAACCCGATGCACCGCCGCCTCGTCCATCCGATGTCCGGTATGTACCTGCCGCGTGCCAGGACATGCGGATGAAGAAGGGACCATAGTGTCCGTAGTCGGCAGGCCACCAGTCCTGGCTGTCAGTCATGAGGGAGTGGAGGTCCTTCTTCAATGCTGCGTAGTCGAGCTTGGCAAATTCCTGCCGATAATCGAAATCTTCTCCATAAGGGTTCGACTTCCGATCGTGCTGACGAAGGACATTCAGATTAAGCTGATTGGGCCACCAGTCCTTATTCGTCGTTCCTCGTGGTGACCTTGACGTCGTTATGGCACTATCCTTGTGGTGGGTGACGGGACATTGCCCCGCTGCGCTATGTTCTTTTTGATCAGGTTTTTGATTGTGATCCATCGACCATTCTCCTTTCAAAATAAGGGGTTGAAGTAGGGATGAAGACCATACTTTGTGAAAAGTATGAAAATTAGAATGATTCTTAATTAACATTATAAGCCAGCCTGTCCCGGAAAGAAAGCGGTAACTATGAAAGAATGAACATTCCTCATACTGCAGAGATAAACACCCCATAAAGGTGAAAGGAAACTTCACCTTTATGGGGTTAGGAAAAGAGCTATGGCTAATTAGCTTTTCCAAATAAAAAATCATCCATTCATATGCAACGGATCAAGGAGAAGATAAAGTGAGGGGAACCGGTTCATTATTCTCATCCGTTGCCTCGTACAGGTAGATGGAGCCGGCAGGGGGGTCAGGGTCATTCTCATGGCTGATGAAATCCTCACCGAGGGCGATCGTCCACTGCGCTTCGTCATTCTCAGTCAATACGACTGCCAGGGTACCGAACTGCACGATATTCTCCCATGTATAGCGTTCAACTTCATGATCACGCTGGAGGATAAGACCATCAGTCGTGCTTGTAAGGGTAAGATCTCCCCCTTTCCATGTTCCGGGAAAGGATAATGCCACATTCGTGTAGGAGGACCCTTGACCGCGATCTCCGTAAGTGCCGATGAATTGATGAATGGAACCATCTTCTGAATGGTAGGTTGCTGCGACAATATCATCTTGAATCCATTTTATCTTTGCATCTCCTTTCATTGAAAAAGGGAGCGTTTCCTTCCCTTGGACAAATGGGCCATAATAGGGTCTGTAATAGACGGTCTTACCCGTAAGACGATCTTGTTTCAACACCAAGTATGTCTTCCAGTCCGGTGAGTGGGAAACAAATTCCCTGACATCCTTCATGTGACGGAATAAAAGGACCCCTTGCAAAAGGATGAATATGGTCGCAATCCCCAAAAGAAACGCCTTTCCATTTCTTTTCAAATCCATCAGGAGAAGAAGGGCCACAGTGGCAAAGACCACGATAAAAGTGGTGAGGAGATAGAAGAGTCGATCGTCTGCATATTCAACCCCCCATCTTAAGCGGAGGATCAGGTAAAGTCCTTGGAATAGGAAGAGAATAACCGAAAAGGCAAAACAACACCATCCCATAACCAGCTTACCTTTATTCATCTGCATCCACCTCGTTTTGGAAAGACCAAGAGAGACCATTATCCTTAGATATGAATTTTCCTTTCACTTTCCCCCCTTTGTAATCGCCGCTAGATCCCTGATTTACCAACAGAACCAAGTCAGTCCCTTCTACATAGGGAGTTTCAGCAGTGGTAAAGATGAGATCGTACTCATCAGGTATCTCAATACTCGCTGATACCCAGGATTGTCCCCCATCTTGGGTGACATAAAGGTCGGGTTCTTCTGGATTTAGGATCCCATAAGATAAAAAACCGGTATTCTCGTCAATGAAATTCCCGTCGTACAGCAGGCGATAGTGATCCGGGTGGGACACCTCCGTCCATGTTTCTCCACTGTCATGCGTCATAAATACCTTCGTTGCTTCTGAGGACATGGTCCTCTCGCCGGTATACACTACATAGCCGTCATTTTCATTGAGGAAATCCACTTTCCTGAAGCGGGGAGCTGTCATCCTGCCTATATCTGCATCTTTCCATGTATCTCCCTGGTCAAGGGAATAAAGCAGCTTTACACGTTGATCGTCCGCTCCTTCTACATACAGAAAGGCAGCGCGATCTTCAGATAGGAAAAAGCTGTGTTCGATCAGCTCGTTCTCCTGTCCATTGTATTCCCCGGCAAAAAGGGTTTCAATTCCTATAGGTACGCGAAACCAATGCTCTCCGTCATCATAGGTGATTTGGAGCTCACCGGATAGGGCGTAACCAATAGGACCATTTGATCCAATCGGTTGAAGGGTATCGCCGTTTTCTGGAAGCGATTTTTGCTGCTGAGGCGTTTCCATTTTTGATGGCAAGCGGGGAGAGGGAGCTGTTTCGAACAGGTAGGTACCGACTGCGATGCCAATGCCTACTAAGGAGGCAGATCCTCCAATTATGATCTTTTTCATGATTCAGGGCTCCTTTTCCTAGTGTTCAGTTCCCTATTTTACCATCTAAGAAAGAATGTTTGTGTGGTTTGATATGAATCAATGACAGGGGAATACTAAAAGCACCTCTGAAATGTTTGTGAAACACATCACTTGAAATGCAATCCATGATGGTTTATATTAATTGACGTGTCAACGATTGAAGGGGAATGATATGAAATATCCTTGAAATCAGGGGAATATTTTCATTTGAGCTCTTCCCTTGCATTGAATGCTTAAATGTTTTATAGTGTTTGATGTATCAATTATTGACCCATCAATCAATTGTGGAATTTACTCTCAACCAAGAAAGGAACATCACACATGAAACCAAATGATTTCAACGATATTGTTTTAAACCGCCGCTCCATCAAGAGGTATGACCCGGAAGTGAAGATCAGTCGTGAAGAAATGGAGCAGATCCTTACGGAAGCTACTCGTGCACCTTCTTCTGTTAACATGCAGCCATGGAGATTCATGGTAGTCGATACTCCGGAAGGAAAAGAAAAGCTGTCTCGTATGGCACGATTCAACAAAGAACAAGTAGACACTTCCGCAGCCGTGGTCGCTGTCTTCGGTGATATGAAAAATATCGAGAACGCCGATGTCATTTATGACAAAGCGGTGGAGCTCGGATATATGCCTCAGGAAATCAAAGATATGCAGCTTGGGAAAATCAAAGCTCATTATGATAACCAACTTGAGAATGATTTACGCGATGTAGTACTGATCGATGCTGGACTTGTCTCCATGCAGCTGATGCTCGTGGCACGCGCTCACGGATACGACACAAATCCGATCGGTGGATATGAAAAAGAGATCATCGCTGAAGAATTCGGACTCGATAAAGATCGCTACGTGCCGATCATGCTCATTTCAATGGGTAAAGCAGCTGATGAAGGGTATCCTTCTTACCGCTTGCCTGTTAATGATGTAACCTTCTGGAAATAAAAATGAGGTGATCTTATGACAGCCAAAACCATTGTAATAACCGGTGCTTCATCAGGAATCGGAAAGGCGACTGCCCTCCACTTTGCTGAAAATGGCTGGAATGTGGCGGCCACCATGCGAACTCCGGAAAAAGAGATTGAACTTAGGAAAAACGGGAATATACACTTATACCGGCTGGATGTAACGGATCCTGGCAGCATCGAGGCAGCCAGAGATCAAATTCTATCCGACTATCTAAAAGTGGACGCAGTACTGAATAATGCAGGGTTCGGACTGATGGGCCCGTTCGAACTTGCCGAGGATTCTCAGATTAGGAGGCAATTCGAGGTCAATGTGTTCGGGCTCTTTGAAGTCACAAAAGCGTTTCTTCCACATTTCAGGAAGAATAGAGACGGGATGTTCATCAATGTTTCTTCCCTGGGCGGAAGAGTTGCATTCCCCTATTTAAGTTTGTATCATTCCACCAAGTGGGCGATAGAAGGCTTTACCGAATCCCTGTATTTTGAATTGAGCCAGCTCGGTATCAAGACAAAGCTTATTGAACCAGGGGGAGTGGCCACTGATTTTGATGGTCGATCATTGGAGAAAACCTCATCAAAGACCATAAGGGATTATGATCCTGGAATGGAAACCTTCCAGGAGCGGTTCGTTTCCAATATCGAATCGAGTGAACCTCTCACCATTGCGGAGGTTGTTTTTGAAGCAGCCACCGATGGCACGGACCGGTTACGCTACGCTGCTGGACAAGATGCCGTTCAATCCCTTGAGGCACGCAATCGTGCAGGAGATGAAGCGTTCATTAAGGTGACTAAAGAACGTTCTTTTGGTAAATAACAATCAAAGAGGAAACCAACAACAGGAGGGAAATAGTATGTATCAAGATTTAAAAGATAAAGTTGTCGTTATTACAGGTGCATCCAAAGGGTTGGGTCGTGCGATGGCCGTTCGTTTTGGACAAGAGCAATCAAAAGTTGTGATCAACTACCGCAGTAAGGAAGAAGAAGCCCTTGAAGTTAAAAAAGAAGTGGAAGAAGCGGGGGGCCAAGCCATCATCGTTCATGGTGATGTCTCAAAAGAAGCCGACGTGATCAACCTTGTCCAAACAGCCGTCAAAGAATTTGGTACACTGGATATCATGATCAATAACGCGGGCTTCGAAAATCCAGTGCCATCACACGAGCTATCATTGGATAACTGGCAGGCGGTCATCGATACTAACCTGACCGGAGCATTCCTTGGCAGCCGAGAAGCCATCAAGTACTGGGTTGAAAACGACATCAAGGGAAATGTCATCAATATGTCTTCGGTTCATGAAATGATCCCATGGCCGTTATTCGTTCACTATGCTGCAAGTAAAGGCGGCATGAAGCTGATGACTGAAACACTTGCCTTGGAATATGCTCCAAAAGGCATCCGTGTAAACAACATCGGACCAGGTGCCATGGATACACCAATCAATGCAGAGAAATTCAACGACCCTGAACAGCGTGCAGACGTTGAAAGCATGATCCCGATGGGGTATATCGGTAAACCGGAAGAAGTCTCATCCGTAGCTGCCTTCCTCGCTTCAGAGCAGGCAAGCTATGTTACAGGTGTGACACTATTCGTTGACGGTGGAATGACGAAATATCCTTCCTTCCAAGCCGGAAGAGGATGACCAATTAGATAAAATAAACGGAAAACCTCCCTATTTACAGGGGGGTTTTCCGTTTATTTATAGAAAGAGCAATCACGAATGGTTTAGAAAATACTACATTGCATATCCATATTGTCGATGGAGATCGTTTAATTCTTTACACAATCTTAGAAAATCGTCTTTGTTTTTCTCACATAGCGCACGGTCAATTTCCTGTTCAATCTTCTCTTTACGGAAATTCAGCAGAGCCTCGTCCAGGATCATTTCAGCTAGTAAAGAGTGGATACTGCTTTCATCAGACTGCGGTGAGTTCAATAAATGCCTCTTCATGACTATCAGCTCCTTGACCTTTTTTCTATTATACAATAATTTTACATAATATTCAAACAAATTAATTCGCAACCCATAAAAGCACAAGAAAGCTCATATTGTCAATCACGCCCCTAGAGAGGGTCACGCTTTTCATATGAGCCTTGGGAGAAATGTTCATGCCTCCCATCATCTATACTACGATATGAAACGCGTTTCATAGCAAGTACCTTCATTAAAAGATGAGAAACCGAGGGAACTTCCTTGCGTGGTCTTACGATAACCTGTATCGTTGAGGAGAAGGAGTGAGGAACGTGAGTGAAGCCATATCTACTATAGACTATCGAGAGGTCATCGAATATTCACTCGAGCCTGTCATCATCCATACAGATTATCAAATCCTGTATATCAATCGTGCAGCAGAATCGTTCTTCAGGACAACGAAGGAAGAAGTCATCGGTCTCAGTCCCCTGGATATTTTCCAGGATTCATCGAGAGAGGCAATCAAAGAACGGATACAGTCTGCTTATATCAAACCGGCTGATGTGATCGTAGAACTTCTCTATCGTATGGACGGCACATCAGTCGAAGCCGAGCTTTATTGCCATCCTGTCACCGTCGCAGGTAAACAAGCGATCCAGTCTTACATACGCGATATCGGATGGAGACGCGAAGCAAGCCTAAGGCAGAATGAGTTAATCAAGGAAATCAACGAATTATCTGCGACCATCGTTCCCCTACTTGATGATATCGCCATCCTCCCGTTGACCGGAAAGGTCGATCATGATAAAGCCGTAGCCCTGTTGGATTTAATTCCGGTTAAAGTCCGGAATCAGCAGATTACGCACCTGATCATCGACTTCTCAGGTATGTATTCTGTAGATGATCTTGTGATCGACACGCTGTTTAAAGTTCATCATGTATTGGGCCTACTTGGGGTCGAAACGTTTATAACGGGACTTCGCCCTGAGCTCGTGCTTGAAGCTTTGAACCTGGATATCGATCTTTCCAGCCTCCCAGTCACAGGAACCGTCAAAGAAGCTTTGGATATCCTAGAGATCAAGCATGATGTCCACTCGTCATAAAATGGCATTAAAATCAAACTATAGTATGATTAAATCAAATTATATAGGGAATACTGGTAGTACATCTTGCTCAAACACATAGCAAAGCCCCGTGCATATACGGGGCTTTTTTTTATGGAGATGATGCGTTGGGAACACTCCTTCAATCAAAGGGTTCTATTCCTGCCCTGTTTCTTTTTATCAAGGAAGTAAGCCGTGAAGCCAGCTGTGATGGGAATGGCAAGGGCCATACCGATGGCAGAGGAGCCGATGAAGATCATCTCAGAGCTGAACACTTTGGAATTAACGATATCCCCTAGTGAGTACTTCAGATCCTTAAACCAGATCAACAGCCCCATGTATCCTCCGAAGAAGGCAAAGAAGAGCGTATTCGCGCTTGTACCGAGAATATCCCGTCCGATACTCATTCCTGCTGCAAAAAGAGAATGGCGATCAATATCCGGATTATGATAGTTGATTTCCTGCATGGGCGAGGCTATTGCAATGGTCAAATCGATGATGGCGCCAATGGTGCTCATAAGGATCATGGCTGCACCAATCTTGACAAAGTCCACTCCTACATAAAGAGAATAAGGTGCAAGCTCTTCGATTTCTTCTTCTCCGAACCCCTGAATCATCGCCTGATCGGTAAATAGGAGGATGAAGACGAGAAGGATGCAGGTGGTCACAATGGTGGCAAGGAAGGCCGTTATCGTCTTGGTGCTAAAACGGCTGATGTAGAATAGCGTGATGGAACTGATCAATGCAGAGGCGAAGAGCGTGACTACGACGGGATTGGCCCCCGGGTTATTCATGATGATGATCGAGAGGATGAGCACAGTGAAATTGAGGAAGAGCGCGACAAAGGATCGTGCCCCTTTTTTTCCTCCGATCACAGTCATGAGTATGAAGAGAATGACGGCCAGAATGAATTGAACGGTCATGACACGGCCCTCCTTCGATTAACCAAATTGATGGAGATGAATATTCCGATAGGAATCGCCAGGACGATACCGATCCCTCCCGTGAGTGCACGGGCAAGCTCCAAAGAGAGGTTCATTGATAAGGTGAAACCAAGGGGGGAAGCATTCTTGAAGTAGAGAATCAGCATGGGCATGGCACCGCTGATATAAACGAAGAACATGATATTGGTCATCGTGCCCATGATGTCCCGACCGATTTCAAATCCCGCTTCCTTTAAAGCCTTTGTACTGATTGAAGGATTTTTTTCATACAGGGTGAAGATAGATGCAGATAGGGTGATCGCCACATCCATGACGGCACCTAGACAGCCCACAAGGATTCCAGCCATAAACACGGTCTCGGTCGGCCTGGTCAGAAACTGCATCTCCTCATATCTCAGACCATTTGCTGCAGTGGCTTTGATGACGATGAAACTGATCAACAATGTCACAAAGGTGGCAACCAGTGTGGAAATGACCGCTGCATAGGTTTTGCGATTGAAGCCGTTTACCAACAGTAGTGAGATGGAAGTGAACAGGAGCACAGCCAGACCGCACACTCCCAGCAATCCGATCCGGTCATGATTCAGATAGCTATCAAGAGCGAACGAAAGAATGACTGCATTGACGCAAAGGGTTCCGAGAGAATATAAGCCTTGCCGTTTCCCTACAAGTATCATCAGGAAAATGAAGACCCATCCGATGATTACGAGGTATGTATCACGCTTAACATCATCTATCGAACCTCTTAACTGACCCTGCCCATCGGTCTGTTCGTTGATCGAGACAAACAAGTCATTGCCTGGTTTGTATTCTTGATCGTACGCCTTCGACCTCGAATACGTATTGGATAGGAGAATACTCCTTCCCTTCTCGGGACCGTTCTTCACCGTAGCAAAGACTTCCTGTTCATACAGTCGATCTTCGTTCCCATTGGGGTCGGTGACGTCCCGTGTTCCGGTTATTTTCACGCCCGTCACTTCCGCAATGGATCGATCATAATAGTCTTCATTATGGTAGACGAAATAGATGGATAATACGCATAGTGCAACAAGAACGATGTAAAATAACCATTTTTTCATGTTGTTTCGTTTTTTTACGTTCATATTTGATTCATCACTCCTGAGCTGAAAAGACGTCTTTTATTATTCCACATCTTCTTCTTTCAAGCAAAAATATCTCATGTGAATGGACTTCCTATCTTTTGGGGCTAGGCCTTTCCATATTCAATCACAAGGGGTTTGCAGTATTCCTACCAAAAAGATGCATCGCAATATTCACGATAACAATAGGTGTTTTCTGTGTTTTCATTCTTTAAATAAGCATTGTCACATTGTAAGTAATTTGAAATAATGGATAGGATCAAAAGTGTTTTTGGGAGTGATGAATCGTGAGTAACACATGGTATGGCTTTATCCTGCTTATCGTTGGGGTCTATTCTTATTTTTCAGGGGAACTGGTGACATTTATTATGCTCTCCCTGATTCTGATCAGTTTGAATAATATCAATCACACATTGAAAAAGCGTCAAAGCGGCAGAGAAGGATGAAGATGCCGGGAATCAAGTATAAGAGAGGCTTCTTGATTCCGGTCCTCCTTGGGGCTTTCGTGGCGTTCTTGTCCTTCGGTGTGACGTTCGGCTTGCTGTTCATACTGGCGAATGTTTTGATTATCTATCTATTGTTTGTTTTTCGTTTACGGAAACGGTCGTGGTACTACCGCTTGATAGGTGGAGCCTATCTTATTTTTCTGGTGACGTTTGCAGGGGTAGAGGGATACATCTTAAAGGAAGCCTATGACGGACCCGGGAATCTATCCGGAGACTATGATGCAGTGCTCATCCTTGGTGCCGGTTTAAAGGGAGAAGAACCTTCGAAAACTCTCTTATCCCGCCTGGACACAGCGGAAGAAATTCTGAAAGTCCGGGAAGACCTGCCTGTGATAGTTTCCGGAGGTCAAGGGCCTGGTGAATCCATCACCGAGGCAGAGGCCATGGGTCGGCATCTCGTTGCAAACGGGATCGAAGAGAGCCGGATCATATACGAAGAAGCATCCACCAATACATTTGAAAATATGCTGTATTCCCGGCGGTTGCTGGCAGAAGAAGGGCTGACGGAGGGAAAGGTCCTGATTGTGACCAATGACTTCCATCTAGCACGGTCCAAAATGCTGGCCAGGGATGTGGGACTTGAGCCATCTGGGTACTCAGCCCCGACGCCATGGTTAGTGAGGGTCAACTATTACATACGTGAATTTTTCGCCATGGTCAAAACATTCCTGCTTGGAAGAGGTACACTGGGTGGATAAATCACAAGGAGGAAATTGACATGACGAGACGAATCAGGGACTACGGAGTCAAAATAGGAAGGATGAGAACGAGAAAGCACAACTCCATTTCCGATGTAAAGGGAGTGACTGTCGGACATACGACCATTGATGATGGACCACATCAAACCGGTGTCACTGCCATCCTGCCCCATCAGGGATCTCTCTTTAAAGACAAGCTCATAGCCTCTTCCCATGTGATCAATGGCTTTGGTAAAAGCATGGGGTTGATCCAGATCAATGAACTGGGCACACTTGAAACGCCAATCATCCTGACGAATACACTGAGCATCGGAGTCGCCGCTGATGCACTGATAGATTACATGCTTGATAACAATCCGGAGATTGGCAGAACGACAGGGACGGTGAATCCTGTCGTTTGTGAATGCAATGATATGCTGCTGAATGATGTCAGGGCCAAGGTGGTTCGGAAGGAACATGTTTTCGATGCCATACACAAAGCTGGAGAACAAGTAGAGGAAGGCAGTGTGGGAGCAGGAAGAGGCATGCTCTGCTATTCGTTGAAAGGTGGAATAGGTACTTCCTCTCGAATCATTCCCCTCGATCACGGCACCTACACCCTTGGCGTACTCGTGCTCTCAAACTTTGGGATATTAAGCGATCTTATGGTAGGAGGGAATCCTGTAGGGGAGAAGTTGAAAAAGGCCATCCTTCAGGAACGTGAGGAAAGGGATAAAGGATCCATCATCATTGTGGTCGCAACGGATCTTCCTGTATCGGAAAGGCAACTGCACCGGATCATCAAACGATCCATCACCGGCTTGTCCCGTACAGGATCCATTATCACCACGGGGAGCGGCGAGGTGGTGGTCGGATTTTCCACCCACACCACCATTCCGCATCTTCAAAGCGGGAAGTTTCTATCCATCCCGGTGATTCATGAGGATGATATGGATGCTGCGTTCAGAGCCGTTGGGGAGGCAACGGAGGAGGCGGTCCTCAATTCCCTTGTCACGGCTTCCCATGTCATCGGTCGTGATGGTCACGAAAGACCTGCGTTCAAGGAACTCATTGAAAAACACCAGATCCCGTTGGTTTAGTGTTGCTTTCGGATGATCCGGAGGTGAATGGGCAGGATGAACCTGTATACGATCAGATAAAAGATCGGGGATACGTATAGGATGAGGGGAGAGACCACTTTCATATATCCGGAATACTCCATGCCTGCCTGTATGAGAAATGATAACAGTGTGAATAAAATTGAATTTCTCCAACGCTTTTCATGAGTCGTCAGGTTCAGGTAAAGAATGGCGAGTGAAGCAGGAATGAGAGTATAGCTAAGCACCTCACCGATGCCCGTGATCTTGGCGTCTCCTAGATCGACCCAGTCAAGGACCCTCATGACCAGCACATCTGAAAGCCAGGCAGCTAATCCAACGACGCCGAATGTGATATAAAGTTCTACCCAGGAGAGACATCGTTTCGGCTGAATCAGCATGCATACTGCTAAAAGCAGGCTCACGGTGATGGGGAACCACAGCCCTGTCGCTCCGAAATCCAGTCTGTGGATGATCGTATCCATGATAAAAGCAACTCCTTGAATCCTATGAATGATCGTACTTACCGTATAGTATGATGAAACTCCCTTCATCTTATCCATCTGCAAGGAGGTAGAAGATGACATTTAGCATCATTTTTATTCTGCTCATTATCGGACTTATTATAATGGCGTTAGGAGCTTGGCGCCGTAGTATTTGGATCATTGTTCTGTCGATGGTCCCTTTCCTGGTTGGAATATGGGGCATTTATTCCATCTTTCTTGGCGGGATGTAAACCTGATTGAAAAGGAGGTGGAAGCATGGGACCATTGGGCATCATCACATTGTGCATGAGCATAGCGGGACTCGTTGCCTTTGCCAACATGATCGTTCTTTCGATCAGATTGGCAAAGGTACAAGGAGATCTGGAAGAATTGAAGGAAAAGGTAAGATGAGTTAAATGAAATAAAAAAGGTGCACGACTTAGTATGAAGTCTGTGCACCTTTTCCGTTATGAAGAGCTCATAGGATGATCGACTTTCACCCGCTTGACGAATAGTCCGACGATGAATCCGACAACCGCAGCGATAATGGCAAACAGGAATGCATTTTGTACACCTGATGTGAATGCAAGAAGCGGGGTTAACGGATTCGAGAGATCCGCACCGCCTTCCAAATAAGATTTCACGCCAGAAGAAAGAATCGAGATTGCAACAGCCGTTCCGATGGCACCGGCAACTTGTTGAAGAGTGTTCATGATGGCCGTTCCATCAGGATAAAGCTCAGGTGGCAGTTGGTTCAACCCATTTGTCTGGGCGGGCATCATGATCATGGATACACCGATCATAAGCAGGATGTGCATTCCGACAATGAAGTAGGAAGACGTATCAAGGTCCACTGTATAGAAACCGGCAAGTGATGCGATGACGATGGCAAGGCCAGGTATGACTAGCCATTTAGGACCGAAGCGGTCGAATAGGCTTCCCATGATCGGGGATAGCAAACCATTGATGATACCACCCGGCAATAAGAGAAGACCAGCGGCAAAGGTCGTCATGGCAAGTGACGTTTGCAAGTATAGTGGAAGCAGGATCATGGATGACAGAATGACCATCATGCAGATCAAAACAAGCAACAATCCGACAACGAACATTGGGTATTTGAACGTCTTCAGGTTCAGCATCGGCTGAGCCATGGTTCGCTGTCTAAGACAGAAGACGATAAGCCCGATGACTCCGGCGGCAATGGAAATGATGACGACAGGTTCACTCCAACCTCCGCCTTCACCAGCTGAACTGAAGCCATACACAACACCACCGAATCCGATCGTGGACAGGATGATGGATAAAATATCGATTTTTGGTCTTGTCGGTGTCGATACATTTTGCATGAAGAAGATACCGAAAACCAGTGCAACCAACAGGAATGGCAGTGAAATCCAGAAGATCCAGTGCCATGTCAGGGATTCAAGGATCAAGCCGGACAGCGTAGGACCTACCGCCGGTGCAAACATGATGACGAGTCCCATGAGCCCCATAATCTTACCGCGCTTGTGTGGCGGAACAATCAGGAGAATGGTATTAAACATCAACGGAAGCATCAGTGCGGTACCCATTGCCTGCACGACACGTGCCACCATCAGGAAGCCGAAGTTCGGGGCGATGGCTGCAATGAAGGTCCCGATGATCGAGAAGACCAGTGAGACGACAAACAACTGTCTCGTCGTGAACCATTGCAGAATCAGTCCAGAGACAGGTACCAAAATCCCAAGCGTGAGAAGGTACCCCGTTGTCAGCCATTGGGCGGTTGTTTCATGAATGCCGAAATCCTGGATTAAATTGCTCAATGCCATGTTCAGTGCCGTTTCACTGAAAAGGCCGATGAATCCGGCGATAAGGAATGATGTGAGGATCGGAAGAACCTTATAGGTTCCTTCGCTCTGTGAAGAGGTGTTCGATTGACTATGACTCATATGTGATTGTCCTCCTGTACTAAATTCTCTCTATGAAGTAGGATAGGTATTTGTTCAGCTATGATACGAAGTGTATCTCCGTTTCCGGCGATCAGCGAGATGGTGGTGGCACCTTCGAGCAACGCATTGATTGTGATGGCAAGGGGCATGGCCTCTCTTTCAGGGTAACCCCTTGAAGTCAACGCTTCGGCATAAAGCTCCTGCCATTCTTTGAAAGCAAGTTCACACGTTGATCGCAGCTCCTCATGCGTAGCGGCTGTTTCGGACGCAAGGGTCCCGATCTTCAGCCATTCCGTATCGTTATCAGAATCATAAAAGTCAGCGATATTAAGGATATGTCGTTGGAAGGCTTCGGATGCATCTTTATCCTGTTGAAGATCCACTTTTGTCTGTTCGACAATATGCTCTTTCACCAGCTTGATCGCCTCTTGGGCAATCTGCTCTTTTCCGTTCGGGAAATGGTAATAGAGGGAGCCTTTCGGTGTCCCGCTCACTTCGATGATCTGATTGATGCCGGTGCCATGATAGCCCTGTTTTTGAAATAGCTGTGCTGCCGTCTCGAGAATCAGCCGCTTCGTAGGATTAGTCTTCATTAAAAGCTCACCTTTACTAAGAATTATAGAGATTGGTCTACATAAATATACTCAATCGCCCCTTGCATAGTCAATCAAAAGATTCCATATGTTTAAATTCCTCTTCGATAAGGGAAAATGGGGGAGTGTATCATCCAGTGATTGAATCAAAGGAGTGAAGCAAGATGCAAAATAAGGTGAACCTAGGTCATTCAGATGTAAAGGTATTCCCCATAGGTCTTGGAACCAATGCAGTGGGCGGGCACAATTTGTTCCCGAATCTTGATGAGGAAGAAGGAAAAAAAGTCGTCCGGACTGCTCTCGATCGTGGAGTAAACCTGCTTGATACCGCTTTTATCTATGGACCGAAACGGTCAGAGGAACTTGTTGGTGAGGTCATCAAAGACTATAAGAGGGATGAAATAACCATTGCAACAAAAGCCGCCCATCAGTTGGATGAGGATGGTAACGTCACAATCACCAACTCCCCCTCATTCCTTAAACAATCCGTCGACGAGGCTTTGAAACGTCTGCAAACGGATTACATCGATTTATTCTATATTCATTTTCCTGACGAAGATACACCAAAGGATGAAGCGGTCGGTGCATTGAAAGAAATGAAGGATCAAGGAAAGATAAGGGCAATCGGTGTTTCCAATTTCGATATTGGACAGCTAAAGGAAGCGAACAAGAACGGTCATGTGGACGTACTACAGGCTGAATATAATCTCTTGAAACGATCCGCCGAGAAAGAGCTGCTTCCCTATACGGAACAACACGGCATCACATTCATTCCGTATTTCCCCCTTGAAGCGGGACTTCTAACGGGGAAATACAAGGAGACCGACACGTTCGGGGACCTGAGAAAAGATATGCCGAACTTCCATGGCAGTACATTCAAGTCCAACCTTCAAAAAGTAGAAGAGCTAAGGCAGCTGGCAGATGATAAAGGGGTCGAAATCAGTCAACTCGTCCTTGCTTGGTATTTCTCCCGCCCCTCCCTTGATGTCCTCATTCCAGGTGCAAAGAGACGGGATCAAGTAGAACGAAATCTCAAAACAATGGACGTGACACTTTCAGAAAACCAAATAGCGTTCATCGATCGGGTATTTTCCTGATTTCCCCGAGACCCGGCAGCTCTTATGGCTGCCGGTTTTTTCATTTTAATAAAGAATGCAAACGTTCCTATTCCTATTATTGATCAAAGTTAATGGTAGAAAAATAAAGAATTTTTCTATACACTAGATAATGTTACGTTTTTCACATGAAGGAAGTGTCGTAGAAAGTGAGAAAAAGCAGCAAGAAATCCAAGAAAAAAAGCATCGTTCCCATGAGGATGAACCTGTTGTTCCTTTCCGTGTTCTTATTGTTTTCCCTGCTCGAGATGAGATTGGGTTTTGTCCAGATCGTCCACGGTGAAAACTACAAGAACGAAGTGGAACGAACGGAAGATGTTGTCGTCAAGACGAGTGTTCCACGCGGAAAGATTTACGACCGTTACGGGAATGTCATTGTGGACAATGTTCCACTGAACGCCATTACATATACGAGGACAAGTACGACCTCCATCGACGAAATGATCGAAGTGGCAACGAACTTATCCAAGTACATCACGATGGATACAAAAGGTGTGACCGTACGCGACAAAAAGGACTACTGGATCACCAAGCATCCGAAGAAGGCAGAGGCTCTTGTGACTGAAAATGAGATCCAAAAGCTCCAAGCGGATGAGGAACTGTCGACGGATGACGTGAATGATAAGGTCTACAAGATGAAGTTGGACCGCATCACGGATAAGGAACTTGATTCCCTGACAAAGAAAGACCTTCAGATCATCTCGATCTATCGTCAGTTTGCTGGAGGATATGCCCTTAACCCACAAATCGTCAAAAACGAAAACGTCACGACAGAAGAATTCTCCAAGGTCAGTGAACACTTGAGTGAACTTCCGGGAGTGAATACCACGACGGACTGGAAACGTGCTTATGTATTCGACGATACGCTCAGGACCATCCTTGGGAATGTATCTTCATCGAAAGAAGGTCTCCCGAAAAACCTCATTGATGCGTACCTTGCCGAAGGTTACAACCGCAACGACCGCGTCGGGAAGAGTTACGTAGAACTGCAATATGAAGATGTGCTCCAAGGACAAAAAGAACAGATCCAGGATATCACGAAGAATGGAAGCGTCATTGATTCCAAACTCGTGCAGTCGGGCCACAGCGGTAAAGATGTCGTCCTGACGATCGATATGGACCTCCAGCGGGAAGTCGAAAAGATCATTGAGGACGAGTTGTCCAAGCAGGTTGCCCACAGGGACGTGTCACCGAACCTTGACCGGGCATTTGTGGTGATGATGAATCTTAACACCGGTGAAGTCCTTTCCATGGCAGGAAAACAGTATGTGAAAAATAGCCAGACGGGGAAATATGAACTGCAGGACGCGGCCCTCGGGACGTTCACTTCTTCATACGAAGTGGGTTCAGCCGTTAAGGGCGCCACCGTCCTGACGGGTTATATGACGGGGAATCTCACCCCTGGTGAGACATTGGTCGATGAACCTCTTCATATCAAAGGTACACCCGTAAAATCTTCATGGTTCAACAAATATGGGCAGATGCCGATCGATGATCGATTCGCTCTCAGGATCTCTTCCAATTCTTATATGTGGAAAGTGGCCCTCCGAGTTGCCGGTGCAGAGTATGTGCCGAATGAACCGATCGTCAATAATCCTCAGGCATTCGACGTATTCCGTAATCACTTTGCCCAGTTCGGATTGGGCGTGCAGACGGGACTGGACCTTCCTGGTGAATCATCCGGACTGAAAGGGACAGCAACGGATCCAGGTTTCCTTCTGGATTATGCCATCGGCCAGTTCGATACGTATACCACAATGCAGCTTGCTCAATATGTTTCCACAATCGCCAATGGTGGGTACCGGATTGAGCCTCATGTCATGAAGGAGATCAGGGAACCCTCGGAAGATAAGAAACGGCTGGGATCCATCGTATACGAAGACGAGCCGAAAGTGTTAAATCGTATAGATGCCACTTCAGCCCAAATCAACCATGTACAACTTGGATTCCACGATGTGTACCATCTTCCGAGAGGAACAGCGTATACCGAGTTCAACAGTGCACCGTATGATGCGTCGGGTAAATCAGGGACAGCTGAAACGTATGTGAACGGTCAATTGAACTACAATACAACGATTATTGGGTATGCACCGTCTGATAACCCTGAAGTGTCCTATGCCGTTGTCATCCCTTACTCTCACATCCAGGCAAGCGGGGTAGCGGATCCGTACTTGGATAAAAAGATCGGGAAGCGCGTGATGGATAAGTACTTCGAACTAAAAAAAATACGTGCAAAATCCTCTGACAATACAAATGATGTCAATAAGAAAATCGAAAATGCAGACGATGCTGAAAAGCAGACGAAACAGGTTAGAAAAGAAAGCAACTGACAATGGACCCCTTTCATGTGAAAGGGGTCTTTTTCAACAATAAGGCCCATCTTTATAATCTTTACAAACTCTTCATGGAATCCTTACACACAAGGAGCTTCGCATCCGTTATAGTAAAAGTACGAAAGATAAGGACTATATCCATTGGAGGGATTCATCATGACCCATCTGAGCGAATTGATCAACCACCACATCGTCACAGCCGAAGTGCTCTATCAAGACTGGAAAAAGTCCAGGGATGTCATCGATCATCAAGTCGAACAGTTGGAATTTTTATCTCTCAAATATTATCCCGCTTGTGAATGGTACTTCCAACACGATTACCCGTTCAAGCACCCTTCCATCGAAGCAGAAGCCTATTTCGGTCCGATCCTCGGATATGATGAACAAAAAAATGATCTTTACGTATACCACGTCATGGATTTGAAAGTAAAACGCATCAATCTCGATACGAACACCAAAACGGTTGTGTCATTCACTGAACTCGTGAATGAGGGGCATTATGAAAATGCATGCAAAGGATTCAGTCACATCGAAGTGCTCACGGATTTTCAATTGGATTATCAACTATAGACGCCTTGGAGCCACGATGCCCCAGGGCTTTTTTTATGGGAACGTGACCAGGATGAAAAGCGCAGGGGATCCATTTTGAATAGGATGGAGGAGAGAGGAGGGAATACATGCCCAACATGGAATCCAAAGGTCCTTATTATGGCCAGGCAACCTCTCCAGATACATCGTACGCCTACGGTCCATTTTCCCTTGCCACGTTCTATCCCCCCATCCCAAGACGACCTGGTGCACCCATCCTGTCACCAAAGGGGGTAGGCTATGGTTGTTACACAGGACCAGGCAGATATGGAACGGTATTAGGACAGGGAACGCCGTTTTTTTTCGTCAGCCTGGCATAAAGAAAGCCATGCAGGATCCAATCTGCATGGCTTCTTGTGTTAATCGAAAAAAGAGTGTATAAGAAGATTCAATTTGTCCAGCGCTTCCTCGGAAAATCGGTCGTTCTGACGCAATGTGTCCATCGCACTCTCAACAAGGAAGCGGCGGGGCTTCGGATGATGAAGCATTTCATCGCGAATGAATTCAAGAAGCTCTGTATATCTCGGCGTATCACAAAGCGGTTGCTGTTTCATAGAGAGAATGACGTGATGCAGCTCCTTCTGAAAATCGGGATCCTGATCCCTGAAGTCCGGCATCCATTGATCAATCAGTTCATAGTCGAATAGCTGCTCTCTTGACTCAGAGGCTTCCTCCACCACCCGGACGATCCGGTTGACGCTATACTCCACGACGGCGTGCAGATTGGCATCAGATCCTTCAAATGCAAAGGAATGATACTTCAGGTTCTGGTGCAAGATACCAATGAACATAATCGTGCAATCAAGCAAATACGTCTTCTTCTCCTCGCCGAACAAATCAATGAACCGCTGATAATACCAACGGAGCATGCGAAGCTGGCCGCGATGGAAGAATTCCTTCAGGTCTTCATCATGGAGAACGACCACTTCGTCGAACAACGTCAATAGTTTATTCGAGCGGTTCGTTGCTACCTGAAGTTCGATTTGTTGGATGAAGATATCGAGATCATCGGCACTCTGTCCGATCAAGAGGTCATTCCGTTCTTTTTCAAGCTTCATATATATGGATTTGAACAATTCCATCAACAATTCATTTTTAGATGAAAAATAGTTGTAAAATGTACCTTTGGAAATACCGCTGTAATTCAGGATATCCTGGATGCTCGTGGCCAGGAATCCTTTCTCGATAAAGAGCTGATGAGACATTTTTATCACGTGCAACTTACGGTCTTTCATACAATCATCCTTTATACATAAACTACCTGTCTAGTTGTAATAGTACCGCAAATACTCGGGTTCTACAAACCCTTACGCAATCCGAAATTTTATGATTGCAAATTATAAACCAGTGGTATATGATGTACTTTGTGAAACAGAAGTCTAATAAATTAGACCCGTAGTACAGGAGGAGAAAATGGAACAGAAAATCAATGCAACAGGTAAACGCCCGCCTTATGGAATTATTGCCATTTTAATGATAGGAGCTTTTATCACGTTTTTAAACAATACACTATTGAACATAGCGCTGCCATCCATCATGAAGGATATGGAGGTACAACCATCCACTGTCCAATGGCTGGCTACAGGCTTCATGCTGGTGAATGGGATCTTGATTCCCGCTACGGCATTCCTGATCCAGAAATATTCCGTTCGACGCCTGTTCTTGGCAGCCATGCTGCTCTTCACAGCAGGTACGGTACTTGCAGGGACTGCTGAAATCTTCCCTGTCCTGCTCGGCGGAAGGATGCTTCAAGCATCAGGTTCTGCCATCATGATGCCGCTACTCATGAATGTCATGCTCGTAAGCTTCCCGGTTGAGAAGAGGGGAGCGGCGATGGGTGTGTTCGGCTTGATCCTTATGTTTGCTCCGGCAATCGGTCCGACTCTATCCGGTTGGATCATCGAGCATTATGACTGGAGGATGCTCTTCCACTTCATCACGCCGATTGCCATCGTCGTACTGCTCATCGGATTCTTCAGACTTAAGGATAAAAAAGAGAAGCTTGCCATGAGATTGGATCTCTTCTCATTGCTTCTATCAAGCATCGGATTCGGTGGAATCCTTTACGGCTTCAGTTCTGCAGGGGACAAAGGCTGGGATAGCCCGTATGTGTACGGAGCAATTGCCATCGGTGTGATTTCCCTTGTCATCTTCATCATCAGGCAATCACGTCAGGAGCGCCCGATGTTGAACTTCAGGGTGTATCGCTACCCGATGTTCGCCCTTTCTTCTGCCATTGCCATGGTCGTCAATATGGCGTTGTTCTCCGGTATGATCTTACTGCCGATCTATGTACAGACACTTCGTGGCATCTCACCGATGGATGCCGGACTGCTCCTGCTGCCGGGTGCTATCATCATGGCGATCATGTCACCGATCACCGGTCGTCTCTTCGATAAATTCGGTGGACGCATCCTTGCCATGACAGGTTTGGCCATCACGGTCGTCACAACCTATGCATTCAGCAAATTGACACTTGATACAACGTACACGCATTTGATCATCCTTTATTCCGTGCGGATGCTTGGAATGTCCATGGTCATGATGCCTGTATCGACGAACGGATTAAACCAGCTTCCTGCCCGCTATTATCCACACGGTACAGCAATGAACAATACGCTGAATCAGGTGGCAGGTGCCATCGGTACGGCCTTGCTCGTGACGGTCATGTCAACGCGCACCACGACTCACGGGGAAGAGCTTGCTGCTGAAGCCCTTCAGAAGGCAACCAGTGGTCAGCCGACAGCCGCAGCCATGGCCGAAATGAAAGCTCAGATCGGCATGCAGGCAATGCTTGAAGGAATCAACGATGCCTTCCTGGTTGCCACCTTCATAGCCGGTGTAGCATTGATTCTTTCCTTCTTCATCAAGCGTGCCACACCTTCTCCGGACCCGGAGGGCGCACCACAGACAAACGAACCGAAAGCAACAACCAAGCTAGCTGAAAATTGATTTAAAAACCGATGGCCCTGTCAGGGTCCATCGGTTTTTTTATGTGTAGGTGTATGTTCGAAATCAGCAAAGGGATGGGAGGGACTACTATCAACAGACTAAAGGGAACCTCCATATGGAAGTTCCCTTTATGTATGCCTGCTTATTTTTTGAAGGATTCCTTCATATCTCCATATGCTTCCTTCGCTTTTCCTTTTCCTTTTTCCATGCGTCCTTTGGTCTCAAGGGATTTATCATCCGTTGCTTTTCCCAGTTGCTTTTTAGCTTCACCTTTATCCTGTTCTACATTTCCTTTTACTTGATCTTTATTCATGTCGATTACCTCCTTATTAAGATACATCTTATATACCCCTTTTTACAGATCTAAACCCCATTGATTGAAATTTCATCCAGCGATCCTGGCAAGAGTCATCTTGAAATGAATACAGGAGATGAAAAGGAGTTGTGGTACACATAAAGCGTCGTAAACCCGTACATCACCGCTGTTCGTTTCCGCCTTCCGCATGCTCCTTATAATGGTTCCCCCAGTGTGGACGAGTGCCATCTGCGTCTGTGTATCCATATGCGTCCGAGAGCGCCCATGTGCTAAGGGATTTACCACTGAAGCGGGATACCTCCGGATCCAGTGCAAGAAGTATCACCGCTTCTCCGATAGATGCCGGGGATTGCGATGCAAGGAAGTGGGGGGAGGCGGTCGAGGCACCTTCCTGCCAGTTTTCTTCCGACACTCCGAACAATTCAAGCATGGCTTCACAGCGAAGGAAGCCTAGAGTGAGGGAGAGGGCGGTGATGGTTTATCAGCCAGCTCTGTGGCAAGTACTGCGGCAAGATGTATCGTGAACACCTTAGCGAGGCTGTAATAAAGGTTTGCTCTGTAGCCATAGTCCGTTCCGTCGGTGATTTCCACAAACAGAGCTGAACGGTTCCTCTTCATGAGAGGGACTGCATGGGCTAGCGTGATGATATGGGCGTGAACGGCCAGTTTTTGCATTTGAAGGCCTTTAGTGAGAACATAATCCCTAATATATTTGAAATTAATGTAAAAAAGTCATAAGTAATGATAATTAAGGTCCTGATACTGGGGAAAGTGCCGATTTTACGGGGGAGGGAACATTTGTTCTGTTATAGGGAGACTAAGCCAGAAGGTGGCATGTTGCTTCGATATGAAAGGATAGCCTGCTGACTGTCCAATTCCCCCTATGTTGTCTATTCGTTCTTGTAGGTAGAGAGTTCGAGCAGGTTGTTGTCCGGGTCACGTATGTAGATGGAACAGATGGGGCCAAGGGCACCGGTTCTTGTCACGGGGCCTTCTTCGATCGCTATCCCAAGAGCGGTGAGATGTCTTTGGAGGGAGTCTGGATCCAGACTGGAGATGAAGCACCAATCGGCACTACCGGGAGTCGGATGGGCTGCTTTAGGCTCGAATTCACGCTTGTATTCGTGCAAGTTGATTTTCTGGTCACCAAACGCCAAGGCTTTCCGACCATTTCCAAACGTTATTTCCTCCATTCCCAGTACCACTGTGTAGAATCGAATGGAGTCTTCCATACTTGCGACTGTCAGAACAACATGATCCAACCGTTCAATCATTTCGATCATCCTTTCTATAGTAGATGAAGGCACTTTGACATGGCCGACACCAAAATGCTTTATTATCCAGTATAATATATAAATATAAGCATTATAAAGGGGGCTGAGGATGGACCATATCAAAGAACTTCGAAAATTAGTAGGGCACAGGCCTCTTATCTTAGCAGGATCAGTGGCGATCATTCTGAATCATCGCAAGGAAATTCTTCTTCAGCAAAGAACGGACGGAGACTGGGGACTTCCTGGCGGCCTGCTGGAATTGGGTGAAAGTCTGGAGGCAGCGGCAATCAGGGAAGTGAGGGAAGAAACCGGATTGGAAATCGGGCAGTTGCAGCTGCTTGGAATCCACTCAGGGGAAGACTATTATTTCAAACTGGCAAATCAGGACGAGCTATATTCTGTAACTGCGGTGTACGAAGCGGGTGACGTGAGGGGAACGATGAAGAAGGACGGAAGTGAATCCATCGATCTCAGGTATTTTTCACTTCAAAACCTCCCGAAAGGCGTTACCGATGAATATCTCAGCTACATAACACCCTATCTTGAACGTCTGCTTACGGATAAAAATATGAAAAGGGAGGAATGAATGATGACAGCATCCACAAATGAAGACAAGCACCTTTCCCATGAGGAGAGCGATAAACTGATAAATACATTGAAGGATCGCTTCCATACCCATATGCACCGACATGAAGGAATCGAATGGGAAAAGGTCGAGCAAACCCTGTGGGAAAGACCAGAAAAACTATGGTCATTGAATCAGATGGAGCAAACGTCGGGAGAACCAGATGTGATCGGAATAGAAGAGGGGGGCAGCTACGTGTTTTGCGATTGTTCGAAGGAAAGCCCCAAAGGACGGAGAAGTACCTGTTATGACCTAAAGGCACTTGAGTCGAGGAAGAAGCATAAGCCGGAGCACAATGCCATGGATCTGGCGGCTTCCATGGGGATCCACATGCTGACCGAGGAGCAGTATCGATCCCTTCAGAAGCTAGATGAATTCGACCTGAAGACGTCGAGCTGGATACAGACTCCTCAGGATATCAGGGATCTGGGAGGAGCTTTATTCTGTGACCGCAGATACGACAAGGTATTCGTTTATCACAACGGAGCGGAGTCCTATTATGCTGCCAGAGGATTCCGTGGCATGCTCTATGTATGAGCTGAGCGGTTTCAGTAGTCAAATTACTGTACAGGAAGGAAACCGAACCGTATAATATGCCCTGAAGTTCATCCAAGGAGGATGAAAACGACTGAACGATTAGGAGAGTGAACGTTTTTTGGACGATTTACCTGTTTTATCGATTGTTATACTTATTGTGTTGATCATGCTTTCTGCCTTTTTTTCATCAGCAGAAACGGCCTTCTCAAGTGTCAACAAAATTCGATTGAAAAACTTTGCTGACGAAGGAGTCAAGGGGAGTAAAAAAGCCTATAAGATCGCAGAAGACTTTGACCGTGCCCTTTCTACCATCCTCGTTGGAAACAATATCGTGAATATCGCAGCTGCCAGTATCTCGGCAAAACTTGCTACAGACCTTATCGGGGGAAATGCAGGGATCCTGATCAGTACGTTCGGAATGACGTTTTTGATTTTGACGTTTGGAGAAATCCTTCCAAAATCGTTGGCGAAAGAGCATGCCGAGCGATACTCACTGTCGATTTCCGGGATCCTTTATCTGCTGATTGTACTTTTGACGCCTGTCAACTTTATATTCATCAAACTGAAGGACTTTGTTTCGAGGATGTTTGCCAAGGGAGAAGGATTGCCTTCAGTCACTGAAGATGAATTAAAAGTGATGCTCGATATCGGTCAGGAAGAAGGCGTGATCGATTCTGAAGAGCGTGAATTGATCAGTCGCTCTATGGAATTCGATGATATTACCGTCTCTGAAGTCCTCACACCACGTGTGAAAGTGAAGGCAGTGGATATCAATCAACCGATCTCGGAGATCAAGGAATTTTTCTTTGAAGAACGATTTTCGCGGATTCCTGTGTATGATGGGGACATCGACACGATTGTCGGTATTCTCTCCGAGAAGGAATTTTTCACCCATCTGCTTAAATACGGCGATGTCAGCGTAAAAGAATTGATCCGGGATCCCAAATTCGTCTTTGAAACAACCAAGATCTCTTCGTTGCTTCCGAAGTTGCAGAAAGAGAAGGTTCACTTAGCCATCGTGGTAGACGAATTCGGCGGGACCACCGGGATCATCACGCTCGAGGACATCCTAGAAGAAATCGTTGGTGAAATCTATGATGAACAGGATGAGGAAATCCAGCTCGTGACGAAGATTTCAGAGCACACCTACAGCTTTGATCCACAATTCCCGATCGATCAATTTTCAACCCTTTTCGAACTGGCTGAACCAGAGACAACCTACCACACGCTCGGTGGTTGGGTAGCTGAAAGGTTTGGAGAAATACCAGCAGTAGGGAACCAATTCTCTTATGAAAAGCTTACAGTCATTGTAGAGGATGTAGAAAATCGTAGAATAAAAAAATTAAAGGTGGAAGTGAACGAGATTTCCGAAGAAGAAACACATACAGATTGATTGATGATCTCGATCCCATCTCATAGCACCAGTTGGACATTACTGCGTAGCCAGTGTCGTCCGACTGGTGCTTTTTATGTGAGGAGGGGAAGGAAGAAGGGATTTAGTTTCAAGTTTGAGGAAAGGATTATCGATATCTTTTCACCCAGGCAGGTTAGATGGACTAATATACAAATAAAGGAAAAATAAAGAGGGGTGACGAATAGTAGTTGAAAGAGAATGTAATTAAGAGGACGTTTCTTCACATTGTCACACTATATGGTAAGAAGCCACGCAAGTTAAAACAGGTGAATGGAGTGGGGGTGGAGTGTTGTATATCGTTACTTTATATTCATTGTTAGCCGCGATTACCTCAACAATGATCACATTTCTAGCTGGAATGTATTTTGATCCGAAAAGAGTTATGAAGTATTTCAGCATAACCTATTTTGCCTTCTGCGCGATTGGTATATTTTTTTATGGAATCAGAGAATTTTCGATGCTGGTGTACGCCTATATAGCTTCCTTGGTCGGGCTGTTTCTTTCGCACGTGAGAACTGGAGGTGAGGATTTTGGCTGATACACAGCGACACTCAGAAAACAAGGAGCAGTCACTGGAAGATTTTTTATACTTTATTGTGTTCACAATCGCTGTAGCATTTATTCCTTGGTTCAATGCCGCAGTGGGAATCTTATGGATCAGGCTCCTAATAGGGTTTATATGTGTTTGGATCTTGCTTCGAATAGTTAAGGTTTTGACCAAGTTTGGTGTGAAACAGGGTTTTAACCGGAAGTACACATTTTTTCCGCATTATATGATCTATATAGTGATTTATTTTGTGATCAAATATTGGTTAATAGAATAAGACCTTATCAATCTTATTGCAGGCATCTGCAGCACATGATTAATGTATTACAAATGGGGGATGGATGGTATGAGATAGTTACGCTTTTTCTAGTTTACATAATATTTATTATAGGAAGTTGTGTAGATTTCATTAATTATGTCTCGTATCAAAAGTATACTTATTTCAGTGAGACAAGATAAAAATTCGGATTTACTCTTTATAATGTCTATTAGCAATATCACTTGATCTTTTCTTATGCAGTCTTATTTGCATAGTTGACTTTATGGCTCATCGTTCCAAAAATTCTTTGCTGAATCATTACCTTGCTGATTCTTTTCTGATTATAGTTGCTTTATGATAGCATCACTTTTGTCAGTAACAGTAAAATGTTCATTCTTATACTAAAAAAAACCATTTCTCACTACAATAAAAAAAGCATAAAGATATCAGCTATCCTTATGCTCAGATTGCCACACATATTGTCTGGGCGTTCCAAAATAAACCATTTGATCATACTCCGGGAAAACCGATTCAAAATGAATCGTGATGGGTGCATCCAGTAGCCATGGATGATAGGTGAAAAATCCAGCATCACCATTCACGATGGCTGCTAATGCGGTCCCCATCTCCCTTTTGAAGATCATGTAGCGAACCTGCGCCATCTGTCGGTCGAATTCCCCTCCAGAGATGTAAACGCGTCCATTAAGCCGGTATTGCCCATCCTCCCTCACCCATTCTGTCAGTACTTCATCCCTCATATAGGGATTGATGGCGGACACATCGTATTCACAGCCGATCGTCACATATAGCTCGCCCGTAGAATCGGAATGAGTCATAGTATATCTCCTGTGGTCAATCGGGGCAAAAATGGATGCAGGCGGGCTGTACGTGACATGCAGACGTCCTGGATCGATCATATTCACAGCATAAGCCTCCTTGTGGATTGATGGGCTCACATACCTTCAGAATATGACGAATGGGCTTGTAGGGTGCCTAGCGATCCGTTTTCCATACAATCTTCATGAGGTTCCACTTCCCGTCTTCATAATACCAATAAGAAGTGGCCGTACCGACACCATCTGCACGGTAGGCACCGCTGATCTGCTGATATCCTTTCAGCCCTTTTCCCTTCTTACCCCGTATCTTGGTTGGTTCAAAAAATGAAATCGGTGCAACCATGAGCTCCGTCGGTTCATTCAGGATGCCTTTTGTAAAGATGCCAAGCCGCTCGTAATCATCTTTCCGCTCCGAAAGGTCTACCGTATACGACTGCTGTGTGTCAGGGAAGGAAATGATCCCTTTATACTGATCTTCAAAATGTGCGTCAATCGTAATTCCCGAGGGAAGATCCAATTCCTGAATCTTTCCACCTTTCGCCGTATGAAGGGCATTCTTATACAAACCTCCACTCCCTCCGGTCGCCGCACGGTATAAAAGGTCTTTGACTCCGTCATGATTGAGGTCAGCAAACGTGATTTCCGGTTCGTAGCCTCCCTCATAATCGATTCTGAGTTTACTGCCTTCAGATGTTGAGATCGTGGCCCATATTTGTTTTAAAAACAGCGCATCAGGCTCAAATGGGATGGCGTTCAGTTTGATAATATCCCGTTTACCATCTCCAGTTACATCTTTTTTGTAGGTCTTGATTGTCATGGTCTCCGTTTGAGGAGGCTCAGTCAGGCTGTTCCCTGCAATCGCATGCAGAGACATCAGGAAAAAGGCCCCGAATGCAAAAAGCAACTCTTTTTTCATCATTCATTCGCTCCCCGCTATTTATATTCCTTAGTATTTTCTCTCAATGCAGGGAAACTATGCGAACTATACAGAGCCTCTTTGTTCGGTTAAAGAACCGTTTTATGAAGAGCGCGGCTTAACGCCCTTCACCGGCGCATCTTTTCCAATTGTGACGCATAAGACCACGATGACTGCAAAGGCAATGGTCCACCAGGTGACGGGTTCTCCCAGAAAAAGGAATGAAAATCCAATCATGAAGAAGGGTTGTGCATATTGGATTTGCCCTACTTTTGCAATGCCTCCCAAGGACATGCCCCCATACCATGCGACATACGCAAGGAATTGACTGATCACCCCAAGATAGAACAAGCTCAACCACGCCAGAGGTGGTGCCTTCAGCATATCAACATGTACATTCAAGACTATCGGTATGAGAAAAAATGGTGCACCGATCAGAATGGCCCATGCAATCACCTGCCAGCTGCCCAGTTCCTTTGCAAGTTTTCCTCCCTCCGCATAACTCAACCCCAGTATCACGACTGCAGACAATAGGGCTATATCCCCCATCTGGACGTGACCAAAACCTAGATGGACTGCATAGAGGATGACGGTAGTGGCAGCAATCAAGCTGGCCGTCCAGTAGCGTCTTGAAGGCTTCTCTCCTCCTCGCCAAATGGCGAATCCTGCAGTAGCAAGCGGTAAAAGAGCGAGCTCGACAGCTCCGTGGGATACAGGCAACGATTTCATTGCGAATGTCGTCAATAGGGGGAATGCCAGGACAGCACCTCCCGCTACGATCACTAAACTGGTTATATGCTCTTTGGCAGGCAAGGCCTGCTTCCTGAATGCAAAAAGAAGGCAGACCATGACCGCCGCTATGATCGTCCTCCCCAATCCCACAATGGTTTGACCAAAGTACGGAACCGCGAATCGGGTAGCAGGCAGCGTCAAACTGAAGGCAATGATCCCTATCAAACCAAGGAGCATTCCCTTATTGAATGGATATTTCATCTTGTTTCTCCTTCCCAAGTCCTTTGTAGTCATTCATAATGCTAAGTACAGATGATTGTAATCCGCATTGCTTATTTTTCATATGATGGAATTAGTCAACTGTCCTGGGACAGATGAGAGGAGCCGCAGCATGTCAGCAACAAAATACATACACATCGTAGATTGGGTGATGCATGAATTGGATCAAAACCGTTTGCATTCTGGTGGAAAACTACCATCGGTACGGTCCCTGGCCATTCAATTTCAATGCAGCAAGAATACGGTTGTCAAAGCATTAGAAGTGTTGAAACAAAGGCATATCCTGTATACCAAGGAGAAAAGCGGTTATTTTGTTGTCGATGACTACAAGAAGCCGCATATGTCAGATGTCCAGATTGATTTTTTATCGGCTGGTCCCGATCCCGCCGTATTGCCCTATGAAGATTTCCAGCACTGCATGAACCAAGCCATTGACCGTTATAAAGAGCAGTTGTTCACTTATAATGATGTCAAAGGGCTTCCTTCACTGAGGAATGAGCTTGTATGCTATCTGCAAAATCTGCAAATATTCACCAAGACCGATCATATTGTGATCACCAGTGGTTCTCAACAAGCCTTGCATATACTATCGTTGTTGCCTTTTCCGAACGGGAAGAAAACGATTCTCATTGAACAACCTACCTATTTTGGGATGATCGATGTCCTGACGCTCCACCGGATTCCGACCATCGGAATAAGTCTGTCAAAGCATGGAATCGATTTTGAAGAGCTTGAAAGAACGTTTAAAACAGGAGATATCAAATTCTTTTATACCGTACCTCGCTGCCATAATCCGCTTGGTCATCATTATACGAATGCTGAAAAGAAAAAAATCGTGTCCCTCGCCGAGGAATACGATGTGTATATAGTCGAAGATGATTACTTGGGGGAACTCGATACCGATCCAAAAGCCGATCCGCTCTATGCCCATGATCAGAATGATCGCGTCATTTATGTAAAGAGTTTCTCTAAAGTGTTCCTTCCTGGATTGAGATTGGCTGCTGTCGTTCTTCCGGCGGAACTCCTCCCCTCCTTTTCACAGTACAAATTCAGTGCGGATTTCAATACTTCCCCTCTGACTCAAGGAGCATTGGAAATCTATTTGCGAAACGGGATGTTCCACTATCATATCCAACGGGCCAAAGAGGTATATGCAACGAAACTTTCCCTTGCCACCGATGCCTGTAAAACGTATCTGCCTCTCGACGTACACTATACTAAGCCGGTAAGCGGCTTTTATCTGACCATCTTTCTACCTGAGCGAGTCAAAGCGGAGCGCCTGACATGCATGCTCGCTGAGAGGGATGTTCAGGTTGCCGATACTTCCAGGATGTTCTTGTCCCATAATCAAGGCGAGGCCATAAGAATCAGCATCTCTCAGGTGGATCAACAATATATCAGTGAAGGGATCTTCCATATTGCTGAGTGCATAAAAGCATTACAGCAGAATGCTACATTCAATCCTTTATCGCTGACCTCCAAACGATAATTGGTCATATAAAAAGGTCGATTCCGGAATGGAATCGACCTTTTTGAGATGAGTCACGCACTAGAATGATGTTAGTTAATCTTTTTTTCTTGTTTAGGTTTTGGATCCCAGCTTTCGATTCCTTTCAGTCCTTTAATGGAATCGGAGTAGAAGACCGGATCTTTCCCTTCTTTCTTCTGTTGTCGGTAATCCTTCAGAGCCGCAATGGCAATCCTACCGAGCAGCGTAATGGCGATGAGGTTGATGATGGCCATCACGCCCATGAAGAGATCTGCCAGGTCCCAAACGACTTGCAGATCGACCATTGCACCGAAGATGACCATGCCCAGGACCGCTAATCGGTAAAGGAAGAGTGTGACGGGACTGTACTTGATGAATTCGATGTTGGTCTCACCATAATAGTAGTTTCCGATGATTGAGCTGAAGGCGAACAGGAAGATGGCAATCGCAACGAACGTATTGGCCCATCCCCCTACGTGCGTGGTGAGGGCTGCCTGGGTCAGCTGAATGCCGTCTGTACCACCCATGTACTCATTCGATAGGATGATGATGAATGCTGTCGACGTACAGATGATCAGGGTGTCTGTGAATACACCTAACGTCTGGATGAGTCCCTGTTTTGCTGGATGGGTGACCCCTGCGCTTGCCGCTGCATTCGGAGCACTCCCCATACCGGCTTCATTCGAGAAGAGTCCCCGTTTGATTCCCAGCATGATGGCCGCTCCGACCGATCCGCTTGCGACTTCCCTGATACCGAATGCATTTTCGAATATAAGGGCGATCATACCCGGGATTTCTGTCACATTTAGGATCAAGATGAACAATGCCAGTAAGATATACAAGATTGCCATGACAGGTACGACAATCTGCGTCACACTGGCAATCCTCTTGACGCCACCGAAGATAATCACAGCCGTGAGTACAGCCAGGATGATGCCGATGGTCAAACGATCGAACGAATAGGCTTCATTCATGGCCAGAGAGATCGTATTGGATTGAACCGAGTTGAAAACGAGCCCGAAACAGAATGTGATGATGATGGCGAATAGGATCCCCATCCATCTTGCATTGAGTCCCTTCTCCATATAATAGGCAGGACCTCCACGGAAGCCGTCCTTCCCGTCCTTGACCTTGTAAATTTGAGCGAGTGTACTTTCAATGAAGCTGGTCGCTCCCCCCAAAAGGGCAATCAGCCACATCCAGAACACGGCCCCGGGACCTCCTCCAGCTATGGCCGTGGCAACCCCTGCAAGGTTCCCTGTGCCGACCCTGGATGCCGTACTAATGGTGAAGGCCTGGAAGGAAGATATACCCCGCTTCCCTTCAGCCGAAACGGTATTCTTGTCCGTCAACAGCCTCCCCATTTCCTTGATATATCGGAATTGTACGAAATTTGTCCGTATGGAAAAATAGATTCCTAGTCCGATCAAACCTGCAATAAGTATGTACGTCCAGATGATGTCGCTCGTTCCGGACATGATTTTGTTGAATAATTCCATCTAATTCCTCCCGTATGTAATCTCAAAGTTGATTTACCCTCATTCTTTTTGTCTAATCCCTTTCTACACATTTTTTCCATAAAATCAGAAAAAACCTAAAAGCGGGTGAGATACCCTAGGTTTTTTTATAATTTACCTTATCCAACTTTATTAGTCCATGGTAATTCGGTCCAGAATGTGTACTGTACCTGTGACTTATGACCTTGATCGCTATATAAAAATCCACCCTGAAGATGGACATGCCGCCCTCCGGGTGGATTTTTTCATTTCGCTTTATTTTGCTACTCTTGATCGGATAATGGTTCGGCCCACAGCTTGGTTACCGCCCCGCTGTCTCCTTCATCAATGACAAATGAGCCGTTGGAGTATCGATCGTTGAACCGGATTGATGATACCTGTACCGTTTCAAGCTTCCCTTTGCTGGTGAGCAGAGTGACACTTTGTTTATCTGAAACAATTTCAGCACCAGATACGCGGTGAGGATTCGATTTGAGCTCCCTCAACATGATGACTCCGCGCTTGGCCCTGCCCGTTTTTTCGAACTCTGAGAGCTTCATCTTCTTGATGGCACCGCGATGAGTCGCGAGTACGACCGCTTGTTTCTCCGGATTTGTGATGATCTTGCCTGAAACGACGAAATCATCATCTTTCAGGTTGATTCCTTTCACTCCCGCTGCACGCGGTCCGACCGTATTGACTTCCTCTTCGGCAAACCAGAGTCCATAACTGCTGTTGGTGGCAAGGAAGAGGTCATGTGACCCATCCGTAACATGTACATCCACGAGCTCATCGTCCCCCTTTAGATTGATGGCGACGAGTGGACGGGAATAGCGCTGTGCCTTATACTGCAGCATCTCTGTTTTCTTCACCATTCCGTTTTTGGTGATGAACATGAGGTACAGGGATGGATCGAATTCTTTAACCGGTACCGCTTTTAGGACCTGTTCGTCCTTATCAATCGGTACGATATTACCGATATGCTGGCCAAGGTCCTTCCAGCGGATATCCGGCAGTTCGTGAACCGGGCAGTAAACGTAATTACCTTTGTTCGTGAATACGAGAAGGACATCCGTCGTATTCATTTCGTATTGGCCGAGGAGCCTGTCGGTTTCCTTCATGGCGAGGTCCTGACCGTTGGATGCCGAGTAGGAACGGAGACTTGTCCGCTTGATGTACCCGTCGCTGGTGACGGTCACCATGACATCTTCACTTGCAATCAATACTTCGAGATTGATTTTAAGCTCTTCGATCTGATCTTCAATGACGGTACGGCGGTCATCGGCGAACGTCTTTTTGATTGCTTTCAGTTCTTTCTTGATGACACTTGCGAGTTTCGACTCACTTGCCAGTATCGCACTCAATTCTGTGATCAGCTTATCAAGCTCTTCCGCTTCTTTTTGAAGCGCCGTGATATCCGTATTGGTCAGCCTGTAAAGCTGGAGGCTCACGATGGCTTCTGACTGGGCCTCCGTGAAGGCGAATTCACTGATCAGGTTGTTTTTGGCGTCCCGTTTATCCTTGGATGCACGGATGGTTGCAATCACTTGATCCAGGATCGACAGTGCCTTCATCAGTCCTTCTACGATATGCTGGCGGTCCTTTGCCTTATTCAGATCATACTTCGTCCGATTCGTCACGACTTCTTTCTGATGGACGATATAGGAATCGAGAAGCTGACAGAGTCCCATCAGTTTAGGGCGTCGATTCGAGATCGCCACCATATTGAAGTTATAAGTAATCTGTAGATCGCTGTTTTTGTACAGGTAATTCAGTACACCCGTGGCATCTGCATCTTTCTTAAGTTCCACCACGATGCGAAGCCCCTGACGGTCCGTTTCATCACGCACTTCGGCAATGCCTTCCACTTTACGGTCGACCCTGAACTCATCCATTTTCTTGACGAGATTGGCTTTGTTGATTTCGTATGGAATTTCCGTAATGACGATCTGCTGCTTGCTTCCGCGGATGCTTTCAATCTCCGCTTTACCTCGTACGACGATTTTTCCTTTGCCTGTTTCGTACGCCTTCCTGATGCCGTCGATGCCCTGGATGATCCCTCCTGTCGGAAAATCAGGGCCTTTCAGGACGGTCATCAATTCTTCCACCGTACTGTCAGGACAATCCATCCTCATGATGGCTGCATCGATCACTTCTCCGAGATGATGCGGGGGTATATCCGTTGCATACCCGGCCGAGATCCCTGTCGAACCATTCACCAACAGGTTCGGGAAGCGGGACGGAAGGACGGTGGGCTCTTCGGAGGTGTCATCAAAGTTCGGGATGAAATCGACAGTCTTTTTGTCGATATCCCTTAAAAGTTCCATGGAAATGGCGGAAAGTCTGGCTTCTGTGTAACGCATGGCAGCGGGAGGATCGCCGTCGATGCTCCCGTTATTCCCGTGCATTTCAACAAGATACTTCCGGACTTTCCATTCCTGGCTCATCCTCACCATGGCATCATAGACCGATGTATCTCCGTGGGGATGGTAGTTACCGATGACATTACCGACCGTTTTAGCCGATTTTCTGAACCCTTTTTCCTGCGTGTTGCCGTCCACATACATCGCGTAAAGGATCCTGCGCTGAACTGGTTTCAATCCATCACGCGCATCGGGCAGGGCGCGTTCCTGGATGATGTATTTACTGTAACGACCGAAGCGGTCTCCGATGACCTCTTCAAGAGGCAGATCTTGATAGCGTTCCACTGATGTCATTATTGCCCCTCCTCTGCGACCATGATGTTCTCATTCTCAAGAATGCTTCCTTCTTCTTCAAGACCGAAGGCAACGTTGCTTTCGATCCACTTCCGCCGTGGCTCGACCTTATCGCCCATCAGCGTGGTGACACGGCGTTCCGCTCTGGCAGCATCATCGATTTTCACGCGAATGAGAGCCCTTGTTTCGGGATCCATCGTCGTTTCCCACAGCTGATCGGCATTCATTTCACCCAGTCCTTTGTAGCGCTGGATCATATATCCTTTTCCGATTTTGGAGACGGCGCCCTTCAGCTCTTCATCCGTCCATGCATACTCGATCTTTTCCTTCTTCCCTACGCCTTTGCTCACTTTATAGAGGGGTGGAAGGGCGATATACACCTTTCCTGCTTCTACAAGGGGTTTCATATAGCGATAGAAGAACGTCAGTAAGAGGACTTGGATATGGGCACCATCTGTATCGGCATCCGTCATGATCACGATCTTATCGTAGTTGATATCATCCACATTGAACTCAGGGCCAACTCCGCCGCCGATGGCATGAATGATCGTGTTGATTTCTTCGTTCTTGAAGATGTCGGCAAGCTTGGCTTTTTCCGTATTGATTACCTTTCCCCTTAGAGGAAGGATCGCCTGGAATTTCCTGTCTCGACCTTGTTTTGCTGATCCACCGGCGGAATCACCCTCCACTAGATACAGTTCATTCCGCTCAGGATTCCTGGATTGTGCAGGCGTCAATTTGCCGGATAATACAGTTTCGGACCTCTTCCGCTTTTTCCCGTTCCTTGCTTCTTCCCTTGCTTTTCGTGCTGCTTCACGCGCCTGTGCGGCTTTGATGGATTTTTTGATCAGCAATGAGCTTGTGTCGGGATTCTCCTCTAGAAAATAGAGCAAATGCTCGGACACAACGGCATCGACTGCAGAACGTGCTTCACTTGTCCCTAGCTTCCCTTTCGTCTGACCTTCGAACTGGAGGAGTTCTTCCGGTATACGGACGGAAACGATGCTTGAAAGTCCTTCCCGGATATCGGTTCCTTCAAGATTTTTGTCGCGGTCTTTCAGGATGCCTGCTTTCCGTGCGTATTCATTGAACACCCTTGTCATGGCCGTTTTGGCTCCAGCTTCGTGTGTTCCTCCGTCCTTGGTGCGGACATTGTTGACGAAGGAGAGGATGTTTTCTGAGAAGCCATCGTTGAATTGGAAGGCGAACTCAACTTCGATTGTATGGTTCTCCCCTTCGAAAAAGGCGACTTTATGAAGGTTGTCCTTCTCCTCATTCAAGTACTCCACAAACGCCTGTATTCCGCTTTCATAATGGAATACATCCTTTTGATCATGTCGTTCATCAATAATTTCGATTTTAAACCCTTTAAGCAGGAAGGCTGATTCCCTGAGGCGCTCACAAAGAGTGTCGTAATTATAGGTGGTTGTGCTGAAGATGGTCGGATCGGGCTTGAAGTGGATCTTTGTTCCGGTCTTTTTTGTCGTCCCGATCTTCTCAAGCGTCGTCTCAGGCTTCCCCCCGTTGATGAACTTCTGCTGATACTTTGTTCCATCCCTTTCAATGGTGACGGTCAGCCACTCTGATAGGGCATTGACGACGGATGCACCGACTCCATGAAGGCCTCCGCTCGTCTTGTAACCGCCCTGTCCGAATTTCCCTCCGGCGTGAAGGACCGTCAGGATGACCTCCGGAGTCGGTTTACCAGAACGGTGCATTCCAGTAGGCATCCCGCGCCCTTTATCTTGAACGGAGATACTATTATCTTTATGTATGGTGACGATGATCTCGTTTCCGAAACCGGCCAACGCCTCATCCACCGAATTATCCACGATTTCATATACCAGATGATGAAGTCCCCTTGTATCAGTCGAACCGATGTACATCCCCGGCCGTTTCCTTACGGCTTCAAGGCCTTCTAATACTTGAATGGCATCATCATTGTAATCCATGGTCTTTTTCTGACTGGCCACGAACATTCCCCTTTCAACACTTTCACTTACTTGTTTATGTACTACTATATCATAAGAACGCATGTTCGTTCACCCGTAAAATGGTGAACCACTATGCTTTATTTTAGCGTTATATTTGAAATTCGCAAATGAAAATCCCTGAATTTACATAATCCCGGATAACATTTTTCTGCAGAAATGTCACAGAAAAAACAAGCGGCATCATTCGCCGCTTGCCTGTAAATCCTATCTGGTTAAGGCATGTTCCACTTTGATACAACGATCCATGATGACCGTATACCCTTTTTCTTTGAGGAAGGAATAGGCCTCCTCATTCACAACACCGAGCTGGGACCAGAATACCGGCGAATCGATCTCATCAAATTCGCGGGCAATTTCAGGTAGGAATTCAGAACGTCTGAAGACATTGACGATATCGACAGGACCCTCGATGTCTTTTAAACTGCTGACAGCCTTCACCCCGAGAGCGGACTCGATCGTTGGGTTGACAGGGATGATTTCATAACCGCTGGCCTGCATCGCCTGGGAGACGGTATAGGAGGTCCTGGCGGGATTATCACTCAGTCCGATGACGGCTATCCGTCTCGACCGTTTCAGGATGCGACCGATTTCTTCTCTACTTGGATTCTCCATGGTTGATAACCTCCTTTAAACATCACTATTCCCTTATTTCTCCACCCTAATCTTGAATTCCTTTTGATTTTGTTAAGTATTTTTTTTCATCAGAATCTGTTCCGTTATGATGGCTACGATGGTGCCGAGAATAAGCCCGTTATTCAAAATTGATGCCGCGATGACAGGAAGACCTTCAAAAGCACTGGCTGGAACACCCATGGCACCTACACCGATGATCAAAGCGATTCCGGCTGTGAAGTGGACGCGATCCACTTCTTTGACCTTTCTGTATTCATCGAGGGCGAGGCCGACCATCTTGATGAAGATGACCGTGGTCACCGCATAACCGACGGGTGCCGGCAGACTGGCGAACACATTCATCACTTTCGGTACGAAGCTTGCGATGACGATGATGATGCTTCCGAGGATAAACGGAAGCGTAGAGAAAAGCCTTGTAGAAGCAACGAAACCTGCAGCACCTGAGATCGGGACAGAGCCGATCGCGGAGAACCCTCCGCCGAGGAGCTGATTGATACCCGCAGCAATACCACTTTGCGTATAGCGTACCGGTACCTCCTTACCGCTTTTTTTCATCACTTCTTCCATGACCCGTATCGAAGCGATCATATTCGTCGTTAACAGGAAGGTGATGAAGATGGCTGTTACAATGATTCCCGAATCGAATACCGGTCTTCCGAAGGCAAACACCTCCGGAAGGGAGAACCAGCTGCTCGAAACAGACGTGGTCTTGGTCAGCCCTAAGAGACCAAAGATGATCCAGCCGCCGATCAAGGCGAAGATGATCGAATATCTCTGGAGCCATTGAACCTTATGCCCTTGTAGATAGAGGGCGATGAGGATTGTCAGTGCGCTGCCGAGCAGAACAAGCCAGTCAAACGGCTGCCCTTCATGCTGGATGCCAAACATTCCCTTGACGAATGATCCGCTCAGCTGCAGGATCAAGAGCATGAGGTAGACAAATGTAATCGTGGGGGTGAAAAGAGAGGTCAGTTTTTTCAATAAACCTGTCAACGACAGGATAATAAAGATGATTCCGCTTACAATCATCCCCCCTTGAAGAACGCCCATCACTTGACTGTGCGACTCGTACAGCGTTCCTGCGAATCCGGCATATATGGTAAATACACCCCACCACAAACCCGCGGGTCCTTCATTAATCGGCAGTCTATGCCCGATAAGCGCCTGAATCAGACTTGCGGCACCTAATACAAAAATGGTTCTCTGGATGAAACCAGCCGTCTCGGCAGGAGACAGCTGGAAGAGGTCGGCAATCGCAATGGGGGCGGCAATGGATCCTGCGATCATGAATGCCATCCATTGGAATGCGGCTAAGACGAGTTGCATGTTGACACCTTCATTTCTATTTTCTAGTCTAACGATTCATTTTAACATAACTGTGCCTCTATGGATCATATGTTATACAAAGAGGATTCACTATCTACTTTTAAGAACAGGTACTAATTTTTACAGTATTTTTCCCCTATGAATAGGTAAAACATGTTACTATAAGAGTGGATTAGTTATATTAAAGGAGAAATGAACATGATCTTAGCCCTTATACTCGTATTATCCTATCTTTTGGGCTCCATTCCCTCAGGACTATGGATTGGAAAATCCTTTTACGGAATAGATATACGCGAACATGGAAGTGGAAATCTTGGCGGGACCAATACCTTCAGGGTGCTGGGTAAAAAAGCGGGGATGACCGTTACCGCAATGGATATTCTTAAAGGAACGGCCGCAACGCTCATTCCGTTACTCTTCGCCAGTACTCAGGACTACCAGCTTCTTGCTGGAGTCGTAGCTGTCGTGGGACATATGTTCCCGGTTTTTGCAGGTTTCAGAGGAGGAAAAGCGGTTGCCACATCTGCAGGCGTCCTGCTTGGATATGCCCCGCTGGTGTTTGTCATCCTCCTGGCTGTATTTTTCATCAGCCTTTACTTTAGCAAATACGTATCGCTTTCCTCCATGTTGGCAGGAGTGTTCGCCTTCATCTATACGCTGATCGTGTGGGACATTCCCCTCATCATCGTCGTAGGCATACTTACAGCCTTTGTCATCTACCGGCATCGAAGCAATATCGTCCGTATTAAAAATAAAACCGAACCGAAAGTCACATGGATTTGATGTACAAACGAAAAGCCCATTTCAGGGCTTTTTTCTTTTGTTTGCCTCCTCCTCCATGTCGAACCCTGTATAAATTTAAAAAATTTCGCCTATTCCCTTCTTTTTTGTGTAAAATAGGGTGAAGTCAACTAGTCAAAAAGGATGATGAATGTGAATAAAAAAATGATCGGGCTCGCGATTGCTTTTCTATTGCTGATTGCAGTCGGAGGTCTTTTGAGCATGCAGTACAATGATGCCGGTACACAAACAGGTGGACTCGCTTCTGATCAGCATGCAGTCAGGGAGTTGCAAGTTAAAGATAAGTCCATTGAAACCAGTGCCACCATCGCAGGAATTGGGGATATCCTTCTGCATGACCGGGTGTATGAAGACGCGAAAAAAGACGGTTCGTACGACTTTGCGCCCATGTTTGCAGGTGTAAAAGACATACTCAAGTCACCTGATTTCCTGATTGCCAATCAGGAATCGACACCAGGCGGTACAAAGATCGGATTGTCCACTTACCCGTCCTTTAACAGTCCATACGAAATCATCGACACACTCCAGGACGTAGGGGTGGATGTTGTAACAACGGCAAACAATCACTCCATTGACCGCGGGGAAAAAGGTCTTCTAAGTGCCATCGATTATTATGAAAAAGTGTCCATGCCCTATGTCGGTACATTTAAGAATCAGAAAGATCAGGATACGATCCGTACATTCAATGTCAATGGGATCAAATTTGCTCTCTTATCGTATACATACGGAACAAATGGCATCCCGGTGCCTGCAGGTAAAGAGTATCTCGTGAATCTCATCGACGAAGACAACATGATCAACGAAATTAAAAGAGCCAGGAAACTTGACGTGGATATGGTCGTGATGAGCCTTCACTGGGGAAATGAATATGAGCGGTTCCCGAATGAAGAACAGAAACGATTAGGGAAAGTCATGACGGAAAATGGAGTCGATGTCATTTTTGGACACCATCCTCATGTGCTACAACCCATTGAGAAAGTGAAGACAGAAGATGGCCGTGAAGCCATCATCGTTTATTCATTGGGGAATTTCCTTTCAGGACAAAAAGATGACTACAAGGATATCGGGGGCATGGCCACTGTGACGGTGAATAAATCGATCCAGGATGGCCGTGTGACTCTCTCTTATCCTTCAGTCGACTTCGAACCGACGTATGTGTCCGAGCAGGGGTATTCCAACTATCGTCTTCACCCCCTTTCTGAGGCCCATAAAAAAGGACTGATTTCAAACTCGGCAAAGGAAATCACTACACATATGACCGATGGGATGGCTCAATAAAAAGGTTCATAAGAGCGCATAACTAGTGGTTTCGCTTCATTCAGGCTATAATGGGAAGGAACCTTTAGGTTGAATACATATCAAGAAGGGAGTCTCGATCGATGAAGATACATCTATCAGATGAAGCACTTGCCTGGTTTAAAGACGAAATGCTCGTAGATGAAGGAGAGTATGTCCGTTTTTATGTACGCTATGGAGGATCGAGCCCGTTGCATGACAGCTTCTCACTAGGTGTCAGCAAGGAAGAGCCGATCGAAGCGGCAGAAACGTTGGAAAAGGCCGATCGGACCTTCTTCGTTGAAGAACGTGATCTGTGGTTTTTTGACGGACATGACCTATTCGTGGAATTTGATTCCTCCAGAGAAGAGCCTGCTTACGAATATAAAAAAGCATAAGAAAAAAAGGCTGGCCATTATGGTCAGCCTTTTCTCTTATGAGATATGGAAGCGGTCAATGTGATCCTCCAGTCCCTCTGCCATGAGTATCTGCAGCTGCTTCTCTCCAAGAAGGTCAAAGTGAGGGTATCCTTTATGGCGATGATCAATCCACTCAGGCTTCAAACCATATCCCCTCCCCCATTGAATAAGTGCATCCAGGTCGGAACATCCCGCTTTCGTGACGGTTTTTGCATCCGGGAATCGGGAATCCAGCCAGTAGTGTGTCAGGAACGCGATTTTCCCTTGTGCCACCTGCTTCTTCCATCGGTTTAGCTCCGTACGGTTGATACCAAAGGCCATATCATTCAGTCCTTTTTCTTCGCCTTCTCATACGCTTCATGCCATTCCGGGAATGTCTTCCGTATGGAAACGGGGCGGAAGGAATCTTTTTTGACACACACGTGTCTCGATTCACCGCTCAGGGCGAGTTTGCCTTCACCGTTATAGATTTCGTAGCCGTATGTAACGCGTATGCCATCGTATTCTTCGATCCACGTCTTGATCAATGCTCTTTCCCCGTAACGGACAGGTGTCTTGTACGCGACATTCAAGTCGATAACAGGAGACAGGATTCCCTGCTGCTCCATTTCTACATATTGAAAGCCCAAGTCTTCAATTATTTTCGTTCTGCCAAGTTCCATCCACACCAAATAGTTGGCGTGATAGACGACACCCATTTGATCCGTTTCAGCATATCGTACTTCAATGGATTTTTCTGATATTTGCATAGTAGCACCTCTTTTTTCAGTTCACCCCATTTTAACATAACATGGGAAAGGAATGAATTGTGGTGCTTAACAAGAAAGCCACCCGTTGTCACCGGGTGGCTGTGGTCATGTGTGGGATTCATCCTTGATTTCTTGACGGAAGGCTTCGATGCTTTCTTTCCGTCTCTCATTCTTTTGTCGAATGGATTCCAGCTGTTCCTCGCTGTCTGTGAAAGCCATGGATTCTTCAGCTTTATCGATATTCTCCAGCGTGTTCTGGACCATCCCTTGAAGCTTTTGTGCATTGTCTCGTCGATCGTCTGGACGATGATTCATACTAAGTCCCCCTCTGAGTATTATTCACCTTTTGTTTGAATCACTTGTGCATGTTTCCCTGATGTATCCTGCATCTGTTTTCCTTTATTCCCTCCGGCAGCCCTCTGCTGGGTACCAATATGGTTCGGAACAAACTGTTTGCTGTCGCGCTTCGGATTACTCATGAATATCCCCTCCTTACTCATTAGTCTGTCCATTCCCACAAATCGGATCATGCGAAATTATTGCCAGAAAAAATCATAAAAAAAAGCCGAAGTTCATTCGGCTCTGTCTAAGGGACGCTTGATTTCATAGCGTGCATCGATCCGTTCTTCGATGGCATTCATCGCTTCCGGATCAAGCATCAATTGCTTTTTATTTTCATTCACTAAATCGGTGAAGCTGCGTTTCCTTGGTCTTCTCATGGTACACCGCCTTATCATAATGGAAGTTGTATAAACAGTATAGCCAATTATCAGACTGTTTAAACAACATAAGATAAGTTCAGTTCACCGCTCTCTCCAATTCATCCAGAGACGTGAAGGCCCCGATCTTCTTATGAATGATCACACCTTTTTCATCAATAATGAATGTCGTTGGTACGGTTAAAATATCGTAGGCAGAATTGATTTTATCGTCTTCATCGAGTAAAACGGGAAATGTCATCCCCATGTTTTTCTCATATTGCTTTACGTTGTATTGTGGGTCAATGTTGATTGCCATGATAACCACATCCTTGTTCTTCTTATCATGGAATTCCTGAAAGATCGGTATTTCATCCTTGCAAGGTGGACACCATGTGGCCCAGAAATTCAGGATCACTTTTTTACCCCGTAATTCTGATAAAGTGACCGTCTTGCCTGCTGTCGTTTTTAGTGAAAAGTCCAGCGCCTGGTCCCCAACATTCGGTCCAGGATAATGCTCAACGGGAACCTCCCCCGGATCTCCTTCTTCTATATCGACCAATTGGTCGAACCCCTGTTGTTCTGCCAAGAGGGCGGTTGGTCGAGATTGATTTTCAACATATAGGCTGTATACCAATAGGGCAATGAGTAATAAACCGAAAAATGATTTCATCTTTAATCCCCTCCATGGACATCCTCTTCTTACGTTATGCAGGCATGTCCACATATATGAGGAAAAGAGCATACAAAAAGCCCCCGTACGAGACGGGGGCTTTCATATTATGATTGTAGTTTGCCGCGAAGGACCATTTGCAGGATACCGCCGTGACGGTAGTAATCCACTTCCACATCAGAGTCAAATCGAGCAAGTACGTCAAATTCTACCTTCGTACCATCTTCTTTGACTGCTGTTACCGTTAAGATATCTCGAGGTTTGACATCATCCGTAATGTTCACGGAGATGGCTTCCTTACCGGTCAATCCAAGGGTTTCAGCACTTTCTCCCTGCTTGAATTGAAGAGGAAGCACACCCATCATGACAAGGTTTGAACGGTGGATACGCTCGTAGCTTTCAGCGATGACCGTCTTGATGCCAAGAAGGTTCGTACCTTTTGCTGCCCAGTCACGTGAAGAACCCATACCGTAATCTTTACCGGCAAGGATCGCAAGACCTGTGCCATCTTCCTGATACTTCATGCATGCATCATAGATCGGCATGATCTCTTCTTCAGGCCAGTAGGTAGTGAAACCACCTTCTGTGCCAGGAGCGATCTGGTTACGGATACGGATGTTGGCAAATGTTCCACGCATCATGACTTCGTGGTTTCCACGACGTGAACCGTATGAGTTGAAATCACGTGGTTCTACCCCATTGGCACGAAGGTATTTTCCTGCAGGTGTATCTTTGCCGATGGCCCCTGCCGGTGAAATATGGTCGGTTGTGACAGAATCACCGAACTTACCTACGACGCGGAGGCCGTCAAGTCCCTGGATCGCTTCAGGAGTCGGAGCAAGACCTGTAAAGAATGATGGATTCTGGATGTACGTAGAATTCTCATCAAAGCTGTAAAGAGGCTCGTTGCTAGTCTTGATCTCATTCCAGCGCTCATTCTCAGTGAATACGTGCTCATATTCCCTGCGGAAAAGCTCAGGAGTAACGGTCGATTTCACGACGTCTTTGACTTCATCCTGTGATGGCCAGATATCGTTGAAGAACACATCGTTACCGTCTTTATCTTTACCAAGTGAATCTTTCTCAAGATCGATATCCACTGTTCCTGCTAGCGCATAAGCCACAACGAGTGGTGGAGAAGCAAGGTAGTTTGCTTTTACAAGCGGATGGATCCGCCCTTCGAAGTTACGGTTTCCGGACAAGACGGATGTCAACAGCAGATCGGCATCCGATACAGCCTTCTCGATTTCCGGACGAAGTGGACCGGAGTTACCGATACAGGTCGTACAGCCATATCCGACAAGGTTGAACCCGATTTCTTCAAGATAAGAAAGCAGGCCGGAATCCCGTAGATATCCTGTTACGACTTTTGATCCCGGTGCAAGGGAAGTCTTGACGTAATCAGGAACATTCATGCCGAGTTCAACGGCTTTCTTTGCCACAAGTCCTGCTCCCAGCATAACGTAAGGGTTGGATGTGTTCGTACATGATGTAATGGCTGCGATTCCGATGGCACCTGTAGGCATTTCAACATCCTTGCCGTCAGCTGTGGAATATTTGGCCGTCTTGTTGAATTCAGCTTGGTCCAAACCGAATCCTTGAACGCCTTCTTTAGCCGTTACGGAGTGATGGAATGCTTCTTTCATATCACAAAGAGGGATCAAATCTTGAGGACGCTTAGGTCCTGAAAGGTTTGCACTTACAGTAGACAAGTCGAGTTCAACAACATCGGTGTAAGTAGGCTCTTCTTTTTCAGGTGTGAAGAACATATCATTCTGCTTCAGGTATTCCTCCACCATGGAGATATGGGATTCATCACGGCCGGTTAAGCGCATGTAATCAAGGGATTCTGAATCAACCGGGAAGAATCCGCATGTCGCACCGTACTCGGGAGCCATATTGGCGATGGTAGCGCGGTCTGCAAGCGGCAGTGTCGCAACTCCTGGTCCGAAGAACTCAACGAATTTGCCGACGACCCCTTTTTGACGGAGCACCTGAGTGACTTTAAGGGCAAGGTCTGTAGCGGTTGCGCCGTTTGGTAGTTCACCTGTGAATTTGACACCGATGACTTCAGGGATCGGGAAGTATGAAGGCTGACCAAGCATCCCTGCTTCTGCCTCGATTCCTCCTACACCCCAACCAAGAACACCGATTCCGTTGATCATGGTGGTATGGGAGTCTGTTCCTACAAGTGTATCCGGATACGTTTCAAAGTCGCCTTCTGTTGTTTCGACGGCATGGACAACACTTGCAAGGTACTCAAGGTTGACCTGATGGACGATTCCCGTTGCCGGTGGAACAGCACGATAGTTTTCAAATGCTTTTTGCGCCCAGCTCAAGAACTGGTAACGCTCCGTATTACGTTCGAATTCTAGGTCCATGTTCGCTTTCAGTGCTGTAGCTGTACCATACTGATCCACTTGGACAGAGTGGTCGATGACGAGGTCAACCGGGATTTCCGGATTGATCTTCTGTGGATCCCCACCGATGTCAGCCATGGCTTTACGAAGGGATGCAAGATCCACAACAGCCGGTACGCCCGTGAAATCTTGAAGGATGACACGTGATGGTTTGAATGGAACTTCCGCATCCTTTACTTCGGAAGATCCCCAGTTCGCTAAGTTTTCAATATGCTCTTGATTGATGACACGTCCGTCGTATTGACGCAGGACGGATTCGAGTAGTACCTTGACGCTGTAAGGTAAGCGGTTGATTTTTGTCACGCCAGCTTCTTCAAGAGCTTTTAGACGGTAGTAATGATAACGTTTTCCGTCAAGCTCAAATGAAGTGCGTGCATTGAATACATCATTCTTTGCCATTATTAGTTCCCCCTCTGACTGCTTGCGTACATTGACGCAGAAAAGCTGTAAAAATGGTCAAACTTTTCTCACACTAATTATCATATTACAAGCGATTACATAAGTAAATAACAATAAAGTTATTGTTTTTGATAAGTTTTGCTTATCAAAAACCTTCATTAGCGATGGTTACTGCAGAGAACATTGTCATATCAAGGGTCTGCACGTTGTCGCAACTTGTCAGCATCTTTGAAATATTATGCTGAAAAAGTGAATATGGTGGCTCTTCCCTCCTATAGAAGATCCCATCATGAGGCATTCTAATGATATGGAAGGTGTTTTCATGGGAAATAGAAAAACCAACCATTTGGTTAGCGGCATGAATGCAGCAGATTCACAAGGCAAAGGCACAGGTTATTGAAGAACTGTCCAATAAGCCGCTGACAGAAAAGCAGAAACAGTACAACAAAAAAAGAAAAACGATCATAAAAAGGGATTTCCCACCAATACACTACCCTTTTAACCGACAGATAAACATTCGGACCAAGGAGGCACATAAAGATGGAAAAACACACGCCGAAAGACATCAGGAAAAATGCTCCCGAACAATCCGGACAGCCTAAACCATTGAGTGGGTCCCATAAGGTGAAAAACCGGAACCACTCCCGTCAAAAACATAACCAGCATCACGATATGTAACAAGCAGGCCGGTCGTCCTTGACCGGCTTGTCTTTAATTCCTCACCTTTTCTTTTAGCCGCGAATATACTGTGCTGAAAGAGATCAGTGGGGGTCGTAGTCACATGGGAAAGGAAAAAGAGGATTTTCGCCTCGAAAGCTGGGAAGAGGATATGAAAGGATGGTTCCTCGATCCTGCCAATGCCCAGCTTGATGAAAAGGAATTCCGCCTGGAGTTCTTTGAATCGACGGCATCCTTTATCCTGGAAGTCGATACTGAACACATACATCCGGAAGCCGTGATCATTAAGAAAGAGGATCACCTTCTGCATATTATCCTCAATCTGAAGGATAGGGAGTGCAAGAGGTCGGTGACGTTCCCTTTCTCTTTGGATCACCATACCCTTTCATACACACTTGGGCACCATTCCATCGAAATCATCATCTTCAAGAAACAATCCGGATCTTGCACGCAGGATCGCTACTTCATTGATTGTAAAAACGATCAGGACTCCATGTCCTGATCGTTTTTCATTCTTTGATCAATTCCATATATCGGGAACATATGGTTTTGGAGAACAGTCGCAGATGGAATGGAAACGACCCTTGCTCAAACGGGTTGATCCATAGTACCTTTTGATCGATGATCAGGGACGTCCCGCCCGCATGATCCTCGAACGTGACCTCCACTGTCCGGCTTGCTGCCTGGAGGAGGGCCATGATGTCAGGCGGGATGTCTTGTCGATTACTTGTCAAGACGCGGATCGAATTTTTTGAAGATGCAAGGTCCTTTAGAAATTTCTTTTGATCTCCCCAAGGAAACCATTTGATTCGTTTTGTAGCAACCGGCTCTACTTCTTGAAACGTGGTGTTCCTTCCTCTAGATTCCAGATGGTCGATCAGCTGTCGGAGGGGCATGGACTTGCCTCCCTTTCTCTTCATGAAACGGTGGTCTCCCATCAGGATGAATTTGCCCCTTGCTCTGGTTACGGCTACATTCACCAGTCGATCACTCGATTTACCCGTCAGCAATCTGCCAGGACGTTCGTGATTCGGTCCATCCACCACATCAAAAATCATCATATCGTTCTCTGATCCTTGAAACCCGTGAACGGTGGAGGCATACAGTTGAAGTGCCGGTCCTTCCCAGTCCCTCGATATCCCTTCATCAAGAAGGGTTTTGATCCACTGAGCCTGCACCCTGTAAGGTGTAACGATCCCTAGGGAGGTCACACCATCCTGAAGGGCTTCAACGGCAAGGGAAATTGAGAGGATACCTGATATCGGATTCCACCTCGACCCTTTATGGGTCAAGCCCCATTGAGACACCTGGGGAACATCGAACAAGATCCCACCATCTCCCTTGAACGGACGTTTCATGACGATCGATGCCCTGGCCTCTGCTACGGAAGGATGGTCATAAACCCTGGAATGATAAATATATCGGTTGGTAAAAGAGGAGATACTCGGGTGCATACGGCGCTGTTCGGGCAGGAGAAGGAGCTGTGGGTGGTGACCGCCTGCTTCGATCACCTTTGCTACACCTGAACGATGGAAGATATCTTCATTCAGCCACTTCTTTACAAGGGGATGAAACGATGAGGAAATCGGTGGGAGTTGCTTGAAGTCTCCACAGATGATGACTCTCTTGCCCAGTGTGGCCGCGAATGCGAGCTGAGGGATATAAGCCATGCTGGCTTCATCCACGATGACAAGGTCATACTCATTGTCATAAATCAAAGAGTCGATGGCGGCCTTGGATAGGGTGGTCCCGACAACGCTTGCTTCCTCTAGTGCCGTTCCCTCCCTCCTCTTCAGCTTTTCCTTGATTTTTTGATAATGCATCTCGAGCCGGCTCAAGCGTTCTGAGTCATAATTCGAGAATTTCTTTGTCAGTTTCTTCTTCAGCTTCATCCGATATTTTTCTACCTTCCCCCGTTCCTCTGACAGCTTGGGGTCCTGGAGTTCGAGGAGCTGTGTCAAGCTGACGTCACGGGCTTCTTCAGAGAGTGATTTTCGATTTTGCCCGTAACGGACGACTTCACCCGGGGTCCAGCGATCATTTTCTGTTAAAAAATGATGCATTTCTTCTATTAATACATCAACGGCTGCATTGCTGTGTGACAGGATGAGAATCCTTTGGCCTTCTGTATAATGGTAAGCAGCCACCCGGGCAAGCGTATAGGTCTTTCCCGTACCGGGTGGTCCCCAAATATAGGTCAGATCATTGTATTTGCTTCTTACATACGCTTCATGCAGAAGATGCTTACCTGGCGGGTGATGCGTCACTCCGGAGGGCTGTATGGTCCTGATTGCACGGGAGGATTTACCATGCCTTTCTTTGATGTCTTCCAGGCGCTGCCACAGTTTCTCCAGCAGCTCCCAGGGTTCATAAATTAGACGGGCATAATCGAGTATGTCCCCCAAGTACTGATCCAGTTCAATGATACATTCGGTTTCTTCCGATGAAATAACGATCCCTTGGAGGTTCTTATTCTGATAATCAATCTGAATGGACCCGCTTTCTGGGAATGAACGGGGATAAGGAAGGGTGAACCAATATACATAGCTCCCTTCCTCCTTTTTGATACATCGACCATTCTCAACCCTTATTCCACTGTTTTGCTTCTTCTTCATCTGAATGATCTCCATATCAAGGGCATCCTGCCATTCACTTATGATTTCTGTCTGCTTCATTGAGGTCCCCTTTCTTGACGGAATGTTCCGTATTCAAACAATCAATACCCAGGACGAAAAAAAGCCCAAAGGGCCTTTTACATCGGAGTTTTATCGTCTTCTTCTTCCTTTTCAAGGAATAGATCTGCGTAATACATCACGTCTTTCACATATTCGTCACTTTGATTGTAGGTTAATACTGCTTTTTCTATTTCGCCGTCGGCAGCACCATTATTAGCTAGAAAGTTGGCAGCACTGAATATAGCATCTTCAATATCAAACGGATCTGCTTTCCCGTCTCCATTTGCATCGACCCCATAGCCGCCGTATTTTGCAATCACATCAGGATTTACTTTATCTTCTTCAGGAATATCCCCTTCCCCCAGTCCCGAGCAGCTCGGATGGGACCATCCTACCCATGTACATGGCATGAACTGCATATGACCTTCGGCACCTACCGGAGATATCAATGTCTTCATGGTCGAAAATCTCGTCTCGACTTTATGATGAGCGGCAAGAAGATACCATGGGACTCCGTACTCTTTTTCGGCCGCTTTATAGATGGGCATGTACTCTTCAGGCACATCCGTTTGAACGATCGAAGACAGCTTGTACGGATATTCATAGTAGAGAACGGTATAAAGTCCAAGAATGAGCAATGGGATCGCCAGGATCACAAGGATAGAAATTCTTCTCTTCTTTTTAGATTTTCTCTTTTGTTTAGCCATATCACTGATCCTTTATGTAATGATTGTCGGTTCTCCTCCATGTATCTTAATACAGAAGAGTGCACATGACAATCAAAAAAGAAAACCCGGGACCACCGTCATCTTTTTGTAATGGTGATCCCAGGCACCTTTTAGGTTATCTCATTAGCAAACAAATGCTGCTCCAACGATAATTAATAGGATGAATAATACTACGATTAACGCAAAGCCTCCAGCGTATCCGCCGCCGCCACCGCAGCCATATCCATAACCAGGGTATCCGTATCCGTACATCATCAGTCACCTCCAAGTATCTTACTACGATATCAATGTATGTAGAGGACAACTTGTAGGTTAATATCATCTTCAGTTTTTTTCTTCCGTCATTTATTCAGCCTTGTCATTCAAGGGTTCTGCCTGCCGCAAGATAAGAAAATTGAGGCAAATGACCAGAAAAAAGGACATCCCTTGACGGAATGTCCTTTCTGTAAATTACGATTCAGTTTTAGGCTCATCGGCATGTTCATGTTTCTTACGCCTTTTTTCTTTGTGCGGTTTAGGTTCCTTCGGTTTTCTAGGCTTAGGCTTGATATACAAACCAAGTTCTTTCTTTTCCCTGTTCAAGGATTTATACAGGGATGCCATCATCAGGGCGATGATCACGGAGAAAGGAAGAGCGGCTATGATCAGTGCATTTTGAAGTGCATCAAGCCCACCGCTGTACAAAAGGATAAGCGCGACGATGGATTGAGCAACACCCCATGTAAGCTTCACATAGTTCGGCGGGTTGTTGGATCCATAAGTGGTCTGCATACCTAGAACGAATGTCGCAGAGTCGGCAGAGGTGATGAAGAATGTACCAATCAAAGCAATCGCGATGATAGCAAGGATCGTTGTCCCCGGCATTCCGTTAAAGACGGCAAACAGGACCTCTTCCGTATTCAGTTTGGAGATATCGTTACTGACAGCTTGTTGAACATCGATGGCTGAAGTTCCGAATACGGCAAACCAGAAGAAGCTGACAAGGGATGGTAGCAGCAGAACTCCGATAAGGAATTCCCGGATCGTCCTTCCTTTTGATACCCTTGCGATGAAGATTCCGACAAATGGTGACCAGGAGATCCACCATGCCCAGTAGAAAATCGTCCATCCATTGATCCATTCCCTGTGCTCCGGATTAAGCGGGGCTATCCTGAAGCTCATGGAGACGATGTTTTGCATATAGGAACCAAGCGTATCAGTAAACAGATTCAAGATAAGTAATGTAGGCCCCATTACGAAAACAAGGATCAGCAATGCGACGGCAAGCACCATATTGGTGTTCGACAAATATTTGATTCCTTTACTCAAACCGGACCAGGCTGAAATCATGAACAGGACGGTAACGACAATTACAATGATCGTTTGGACCGTAAAATTATTCGGAATTCCGAATAGGTACGATAATCCTCCGTTAATCTGTGCTGCTCCAAAGCCAAGTGTTGTAGCTACACCCACAACCGTTGCAAATACTGCAAGGACGTCGATGATGGTACCAATCGGTCCCTTTACCTTATCACCGAGTATCGGGCGGAGGGTTGAAGAAATCAACGCAGGTTCATCTTTCCTGAAGTTGAAGTACGCTAGTGCCAGTGCAACGATGGCGTAGATCCCCCAGGCATGTATCCCCCAGTGGAAGAAGGTATAGCGAAGGGATTCTTTGATCGCTTGATCTGTTCCTCCTTCAGCGAGTGGAGGCGTCATATAATGGGAAAGTGGCTCAGCAGCCCCCCAGAAGACGAGTCCGATCCCCATCCCTGCGCTGAACAGCATGGCAAACCATGTTCCCCTGGAGTACTCCGGTCTGTCATCAGGTTTACCAAGCCGGATGGTACCGATCGGGCTGACGATGAGGAAAATGCAGAAAATGACGATGACGCTGACTAGTATCAGGTAGTACCAGCCGAAACTCGATGTTATGAATGATTGCACGTTGGCTGTTGCCGTTTTAAATGTGTCTGGAGCAATGGCTCCGAAGCCCACGGCAACCACTACGATTGCCAGGGTAATCCAAAATACGTTTGAAATTCTTTTCATAAAATTCTCCCTTTCGATTAAATTGGTATGTACAAAAAACTCCCATGTAACACTATCAGAGGATGTTGACAATTTCAAATGAAGACACTTTATCAACAATCAATCAGATTATTGTTTGTGAATTTTGACACAAGGAGTGATACTTCTTACCCATTCCCGTTTTTCGACATCTATAAACCACGATTAAGCGAATGTTGTCGAGCTTTGCGCTATTAGTATGAGTGTTTTTGTATGAAACCATTCCTTTTGAAGATGCCATGGGTCATTTTAATCAAAATAAAGGAGAATGCCATTTAGGCATCCTCCCCCGGATCATTCAATTATCTTCACTTTGATATCTTCTTTCACTCCGTATGCCAGCGCATCTTTTTCATGCTGCATATAGATATCGATCCGGTTTCCCTTTATAGCGCCTCCGGTGTCTTCAGCTTTAGCATAACCATATCCTTCGATATAAACCTTTGATCCCAATGGAATGACGGATGGGTCAACGGCGATGACTCTTTCATTCGGGTTTGCGAGTAAGTCAACCCCCGTTTTGGTAATACCGATGCACCCTTCACAATGTGCAGTGTAAGCAGTCGCTTTAACTGTTACAGTCTTCGCTATGTTTTCTTCTTGGGTCTCAGCTTTTGGCTTTGATGCAGGTTTTTTTTCCTTTTTAATCACAGGTTCGCTCCGGACGCCTTCTTTAAGGAGTGATTTACGCTCTTTGACTTCATCAACAGAATCCTCATGGCGTTCAGCGAGATCTGTGAAATAGTTATCCTGATCTATATGTTGGATATCAGCCAGGGCTAATTCCTTGGAATTTTCTTTGGCCGATACTTCTGCAAATCCAATGGAGAAAATGGAAGCGAGGGTAAATGTGGAAATAATCGCTTTTAACATAGATGTGTGATTCCTCCTTAGTTGTGGTCCTAATGAACCAACCAGAGGAAATAGTAACATAGTCATGCCTCATCTCCATGACAAACTGTTTATAACTCTATGACAGTTAGATGACAGAGATGTAATAATGGTAATTGTTATAAAACAGAGTATAAATGAGGAAAACGGGGTACCATAAAAAGAAAGAACCATCCATGATTTGGATGGTTCTCTGATTCGATTCCTATTAGTCTAGTACTTTTACAGTTACTGTTTTACGTCCGAAGTCTCTTGCTTGGTCTTCAGAAGGGATGAATACGTCAATTTTATTTCCTTTGATGGCACCGCCTGTATCAGCTGCAGTCGCATAGCCGTATCCTTCAACGTATACTTTAGATCCCAGTGGGATCACGCTTGGATCAACAGCGATTACTTTTTGATCAGGGTTTTCCTTCAGGTTAACACCTGTGGCCGTAACACCTGAACATCCGGCACAATCAGCCGTGTAAGCAGTGGCTTCGACTGAAAGTTCTTTTGCCACGCTCTCTTCTTGAGCTGGTTCAGTTGAGGCTTCCTTGGCAGGTTCTTCTGCTTTAGGCTCTTCTGCTTTAGGCTCTTCAGCCTTTGGTGCTTCAGCTTCTGGAGCTACCTCTGCTTTTTCTTGGGCAGGTGCTGCCTCATCAGAAGTATTTACAGGGGCTGAAGGTGATTTATCTTCAAAGTTTATAACGAGCTCTTGGCCCGGAACGATTAGATCGTTGTCCAGTGCATTCCAGTTTTTAAGGTTTTCTACTGAAAGACCATAGTATGAGGAGATGCCCCAGAGTGTGTCTCCTGATTTCACTGTGTAGTATTCTTTGGAAGAAACCGTCAGCTTTTGATCAGGGTAAATATAGTCGCTGGAAATGTTATTCCATTTTTTGAGTTGATCAACAGATGTACCATACTCCTTCGCTATTCCCCATAACGTATCTCCCTTTTTGACATCGATATCTTGTGCTGATGCGCTGGCACCACCGGCAACCGCGAGTGTGGTGAAAGCTGCTACAGAAATGATCGATTTCTTTAGTTTCATGAAAAATTCCTCCTTATGTAGCTAGCGAGTTTGTATTAGCTAACAGTGACCATACTAACATAGTAAAATCTCATTTCAATAACAGGAACTTTATAATAATAAGTCAAGAATATTTCAGTAATGTAATAGAGAGCGTTTTCTAAGTACATATTGGATTTTATGGAAAAATATAGAATTAAGAGTTAGGCTTAACAATCTTAGCCGCTTATATTAGAATAAAAACGAATGGAAGTAAGGAGGAACCGGTCATGTCTGAAGAGAAAATCGTTTTATATAGAGACGAACCTGATGAACACAGCGGTCGCTGCGAATGTGGCAATAACGTCTTTAAATCAAGGGTCGAAGACGGGAAGTTCTACCGAAAATGCCAGGAATGCGGCAAAACCAAAATCGTATAAATAGGAAAAGAGCGATCCCGCTTCTAACGGGATCGCTCGTTTTTATAATTGGGTCAGGATGATGGGTTCACCTTTGGTAATGACGATCGTATGCTCGATCTGTGCCACTTTACTTCCATCTGGAGTGATATAGGTCCAGCCATCCCCTTTTTCGATGACGTTTTGTGCTTCGGTAGAAACGAAAGGTTCAAAAGCAAGGACCATCCCCTCCTTCAGAAGGGCGTTATCCCATGGATCGAAATAATTCAGAACATGATCCGGCTTCTCATGAAGGGATTTCCCCACTCCGTGACCAGTCAGGTTCATGATGACGGTGAATCCATTCTTTCTTGCCTCATTGTGTACGGCCTTCCCGATTCCATTGAGCTTTGACCCTGCTTTGGCTTTACGCAGTCCAGCTTCAAATGATTTGATGGCCGTCTCACAAAGCTTTGTTAACACGGCTTCTCCTTGACCAACCACAAATGAGATTCCCGTATCGGCATAAAAACCGTTTTTTGAACCTGATACATCCACATTCACCAGGTCTCCTTCATTGATGACCCGGCTGCCTGGGATGCCATGCGCTACTTCTTCATTCACTGAAATGCATGTGTACCCCGGAAAATCATATTCTCCTTTAGGTCCGGAAAGGGCACCCGCTTCTTCAAACATGCGTCCTGCAATCTCATCGAGTTCCTTGGTCGTGACTCCCGGTTTTGTTTGTTTTCTCAATTCGTCCCGGATCTCCGCGACAATCCTGCCGATTTCTTTTAGTGCTTCCAGTTCTTCATCATTACGTACTATCATACAATCTTCCTTTACTATTTATATATTCTCCATCCCTTATCATACCTAAAGGATGACGTTTTTAAAAGCGATAGGATCAGGAAAAAAGGAAAAACAATAGAGGCAGGAAAATGGATAGCACCATGGACGCCAACGCCATGGCAGCTCCGCTCACGGCTCCCTCGACTTCCCCCTCTTTAAGTGCCCTTGCCGTGCCAACACCATGGGAGATGACTCCGAAAGTCAGACCGGTGACAATGGCATCTTCGATTCGCAGGATTTTCAACAGGGGAATGATGGCCATTGCTCCGAACATTCCTGTCATAATGACAACGGATGGGATGACCTCGATTTTTGCCCCGATGATGTCACCCACCCCGAGTGCGACGGGGGTAGTAATCGTTTTGATCATGACGGCAAGATTCCAATCTTCGGGTAAACGCAGGAACCTTCCCATATAATACGAAACGGTCATTTGTGCCGAACTGCCGATTACCAGACCGAGTACGATCGGCAGTGCGTATGCCTTCAGGTATCTCCTCTGGTGGTAGAGGGGATAAGCAAGTGCCACCGTTGCCGGTCCTAGAAGGTAGGTGACGCTTTTGGTCCATTGTGCGTACTGTGCGTACGGAAGCCCGACGACCAGCAGGATTCCGATGATGACCAGTGTGGACGTGAAGATAGGAAGCAGGAGCGGGTTCGTCCATCTTTTATACAGGAGATTGGCTAAAAGAAAAATCACCGCACTGCCTGAAATCGCCACGATCTCACCGGTCATGCTCATGGGAAGCACTTCCTTTCCGTGTGGCATACACAGCAGGGATTGAAGTAGCGACAAATCCTATGAAGCTTGAGATGATGAGTACCATAAGAAGCTTCCACCCATACAGATCCATGAATGGAATCAGGACGATGGCACTTACAGACAGAGGAAGGAAAAGAAACGAAAGATACTTCAAAAGAATCGATGCCCCTTGTGCAAGCAATTGATCATGAACGAGTCCTGTTGATAGGAGTATGAATAGGATTCCCATTCCTAAAATCCCACCGGGTATGGGGAGATGGAGAGTGGCAGAAAGCCATTTTCCGGTCTCAAACAGTAAGATCAGTCCAAAAATTTGAAAAGCGACCCGCATGTAGTACATGATTCATCCCTCCTGGATTAGTAAGAAAATTTTAACATATCCAGGTAGTCAATAGGGCAAAAAAAAGCCAAGGGGCTTCACCCTTGGCTTTTCACATCAAGATAACGCTTTGATGAACGCTTCTGCTGTCGATTGACTGGACTGAGGATTTTGTCCGGTCACAAATTTACCGTCCGTGATCACATAGTCACTCCACGGTTCCGATTTTTCAAACTTGGCACCCTGCTCACGAAGGCGTGATTCAAGAAGGAATGGCATAAGGGAATCGAGCCCTGTCTGCTGCTCTTCTTCGTTCGTAAAGCCGGTCATGTTCTTCCCTTCGACGAGCCATTTGCCATTGGAAAGCTTCGTTCCGACAAACCCTGCCGGTCCATGGCATACAGCTCCGATTGCCTTATTGTTATCAGCGAAATGCGCCAGCGCAGATTTTAATTCAGGACTGTCAGGAAGATCGAACATCGTACCGTGTCCTCCCGGAAGGAAAATCCCTACATATTCCTCCATGTTGAGCTGAGATAAAACGAGGGTTTGATCAAGCTCTTTCGTGACACCTTTCCATTTTTCGACGAGATTTCCGTCTTCAAGGCTGTTTGGGTCGAGTGGGATCCTGCCGCCTTTAAGGCTGGCCACGTCTACACCATATCCCTGATTCTTGAATTCTTCATATGGTTCAGCAAACTCTGAAAGCCAGAGTCCCGTTTCATGTTCGTCATCAATTTTGCTTGCATTGGTCAATACCATTAGAATCTTCTTCACATTAAAACCTCCAAGTTGTTGATCTGTCTCTTATGTTTTATCCATTTTCATTCGGATTAAACATGTTTTTGATCAAACCATCATGTTACCGGGAGGGAATGGATGGAAGTCACGTCACTCTACGTCAAATAGGAACTGTATATTCCTTGCTTGGGGATCCCATCCCAGATAGGCAGAGAATTCCTTTTCTCCTTTTTTGAAACCGTCAATCCTGTCCGTACGCCCATCTTTGAGGAGCTTCTTCACTTGGGCTTGGGGAATTGTTTTCGAGAGGATCTTCTTTGAAATGCTGAAGCTGCATTTGGTTTTACTATATTCACTGCATCCGTAGAACTTTCCTTTGGTAATGACTTTTCCTCCGCATTTAGGACAGGTGCCGACCGGTGTTTTTGCCCTGCTTTTTCCCTTGCCCTTCCCTCTTTCCCTCTGGATGGATGACGTATCAAGGTCGTTGAAATCCCAACGGTCGGATTCTTCGGTGGCCTGTTTGACAAGACTGGCACTGAGCTTTTTTACCTGCTCCATGAATTCAGGTGCCGAGGCTTGTCCCCTGCCGATTTCCTGCAGTCTTTGCTCCCATTTGGCGGTCATTTCAGCGGAGGCAAGGACGTGTGGACCGACCGCTCGGATCAGCACTCTGGCTTTATCGGTCGGATAGACAATATTCTTTTGGATGAAGATATACTGTCTGTCTTTCAGCATCGTGATGATCCCCGCCCTTGTAGCTTCCGTTCCAAGGCCTTCCGTTGCCTTCAAGACTTTTTCAAGTTCATCATTTTCAATATGTTTTCCAGCCGTCTTCATCAGGGTGATCAACTGTCCTTCCGTATACCGTTTCGGAGGCTGTGTCTTTCCTTCCTTAACAGAGGACTTCGTCACCCTTCCCTCTTGATTTTCTGAAAGAGGAGGCAGGATCACGTCATGGTCTTTTTCAGTCGGGACGATGACCTCCCTCCAACCTTCTTGAATGATCTGTTTTCCTTTTGATGAAAATTCTGCCCTTTCCTCTACGATAGTGGACACAGAAGTGTAGTCGATGATCGCCTTCTCGTGATGAGCGGCAATCAGCCTACGGATCACCACATCGTAGATTTTCCGTTCTTCCTCAGAGAGTTTGGCAGGATCCTTTACCTGTTCCGTCGGAATGATGGCATAGTGATCGGATACCTTCTGATCATTGACGAAACGCTTATTGTTCATAAGGTTGGGTGGTGATTCACCGATCCATTGGGAGTATGGGTTGAACTTCCTCAGCTTAGCGAGGATTTCCGGGAATGCTTCCGCCTCTCCTTTCGTCACATGCTGGGAATCCGACCGTGGATAGGAGACGATTCCTTTTTGATATAGCTTCTGAAGGATATCCAGTGTTTTTTTAGGGGAGAACTTGTACATTTTATTGATGGTAGCCTGCAGTGAGGATAGGTTGAAAAGCATCGGTGGTGCAAATTCTTTTCTCTCTGTCCTCACCTCTTTTACACGGGCATTGCCCTTTTGACAGAACGCAGCAATTTTTTCAGCCAATTCCTTCGTCTGGATGCGAGTGTTCCCATCCTTGACCCAGGTTCCTTCGTATACGTTCCCTTCCATATTGAAGGTGGCCTTCACTTCCCAGAAGGGCTCACTTTTGAATCGTTCGATCTCTTCTTCCCTTTTTACGATCAGGGCAAGCGTCGGTGTCTGGACCCTGCCTGCTGAAAAAACGTCCGACATTCCCTGTCCCTGCAGAAGAAGGCTGTATGCCCTCGAAGCATTCATGCCGACAAGCCAATCAGCGCATGCCCGTGAATATGCTTCATGATAGAGACTTCGGGTTTCACTTTCATCCTTCAAATTCTGAAAGCCTTGAACGATGGCTTTTTCCGTCAGGGAAGAAATCCACAATCTTTTCATCGGTTTCCTGGCTTTTGCCATGGTGGTGATATTTCGGACGATCAGTTCTCCTTCCCTTCCTGCATCTCCCGCATGGATGATCTCAGACACCTCTTCCTTTTGAAGGAGACTTTTGATGATGTTGTACTGCTTTGCTTTGCTGCGCTGCACTTCATATTGGAAGCGATCGGGTACGATGGGGAGGGTCTCGAGGGTCCATTTCTTCCAAGAAGATTCATACTTCTCAGGGGATTTTAATTGCAGAAGATGCCCTACCGCCCATGTCACATAGGCTCCGTTCGGAAAAATAGGGTTGGGCTGGATTTCGATATAACCCTGCCTTTTCGTATGGGGGAATGGTTTTGCCAACGTGGCACCTTGGTCGGGTTTTTCGGCAATTACAAGTTTCATTGGCCTATCCTTTCTTATGTGAATATTTCCTTCTATTATATCATGCATCCTTCGGTTGGCATGAAAAAACCAGCAGGATTTTCCCTGCTGGTAAATAGGTCAATCGATGATCTGAAGTTCCTTCGGATAGGATGTGAGCGTTTCACAGCCATCCTTCGTAATCAGGACATCATCTTCGATTCGCACACCGCCGATTTCAGGAATATAGATTCCCGGTTCGATTGTGTAGGTCATTCCTTCCCGGAGAACTCCATCGTTGGTGTGGCTCATGGAAGGGAACTCATGGACATTGATGCCAAGGCCATGGCCGATGCGGTGAGGGAAGTTTTCTCCATATCCTGCATCTGTGATGATGGCACGGGCGATTGAATCAAGATCCCCTACGCGGTTGCCTGGCTTGCTGGCTTCCAGTGCGGCAAGTTCCGCTTTCAAAACCGTTTCGTATATTTCCCGTTGTTTATCCGAGATCGATTTGAACGCCACGGTTCTCGTAATATCTGACGTATAGCCATCGAGGACCACTCCCAGATCAAACAGAACGAGATCTCCCGCCTTTAGTGTACGGTCTCCCGGATTACCATGCGGATCACCGCCTTTTTCACCGAAGAGGACCATCGTGGCGAAAGACATTTCACGGACACCCTGTTTTTTTAATTCATACTCGATTGTGGCAAGGACCTCCATTTCTGAAATCCCTTCTTTAAGAGCAGCGACTCCGACTTCCACACCATAATCGGCCATCTTCGCTGCTCTCCTCATGATTTCGATCTCTTCAGTGGACTTGCAAACGCGCATGTCATTCAACCGGTCTTCAGCATTGATGATCTCCGGAGACTCGAATAGATTGAGGAATGCTTCACTTCGTGCATAGGTGACCACTTCTTTTTCAAAGCTCACCTTTTTAGCTTGGATGTTCCGCTTTTCCATAGCTTTTCCAACGAAGTCCCAAGGATCTTCATGATCGGAGTATCCAATCACCTCATATGGCCATCCGGCTTCTTTTACCTGGCGTACTTCCATCCCCGGTGCAACGACGAATGGTTCCGCTTCAGGAAATACAAAGACCCCGACGAGACGTTCATGTGGGTCAGTCAGAAAGTTACTTAAGTAAAATACATTTTCACTTGAATTGATGAATGCTGCATCGATCTGTTCACGTTGCAGCCATTCTTTGAATTGTTCCAATCGGCTCATGATTCTTCCTCCAGTGCTGTTAAAGGTCTTTCCTTCTCTATGCTACCATATTTGTCGGTTTGATTGAATGGTTTGAGATTGGATGAAAAAAGAGCACCCCTTCAAGGGATGCTCTTTTGTTGCCATTATAGTACGGTGTCCACAGGTTTTGGTTTGCGGACAAGCGCCATGATCCCTGAAATCAGATAGAGGATTCCAGGAACGAATCCGGCACCGAACGTTCCGATACCGATAATCAAGGCCGAAACGATGAATAGTACTCCTGATAGAACAGGCTTTCGATTCTTCGTGATGAAGATGACCGCAAGCAAACCAATAATGGAAGCGACAATCCCTAGAATAATGAGATAAGTACTGGATGCTTCAATCATTGTTAGCATATCTTCTACACTCATCCCACCAGTGTCCGCCTGAAATTGAGGATCGTTTTCTGCTTCCTCCATTCCTCTTACAAAGTCGGGATTACTTAAAAGGACATTGGCCATGATTCCCATGATGGTAAAACCGAATGAGAAAATAATGCCGAAAATCCCCATTGTTACTTCCCCTGTACGCTTAATCATTTGATACTCTCCTTCTCGATTATGTAGTAGTCTGTTCCATTCTCCACGATAAAGAAGTGGATATTGCACGTTTTTCATTTTATCATGAAATTTTCACCATTTCTATAAGGAATATGGAAGGGATATCACCTTAGTGTATGAAGAATGATCCTCTCAATGGTCTTCCATGGTAAAAGCGATTTTACTAAAATCGTCACTCCCGTACCTTTACCGATTGCATACTTGAATCTTCGTTTACGTCCATTGGCAATGGCTGCGACCAGAGATGAAACATCCCGGGGGGCCCCATACTGTGCTCCTGATTCAACCAAATGGGCATTCAGCTTTTTCATTTGTGCATGATAAGGGGATTCTGATTGCAGGGATCGTTCTGTAATTTTCTTTCCTGTGGACCAGATGTTTGTTTGATACGAGCCGGCTTCAATCAGATGGACATCAATCCCAAACGGCTTCACTTCGAGCCTCAGACTCTCAGATAGTCCAGCGAGGGCATGTTTTGATGATACATAGGGGCTCAGACCAGGGAAACCGATCCGACCGCTGATACTGCCGATATTGATGATTTTTCCACTGCCTTGCCTCCTCATATAAGGCAGGATAAGCTGACTCACCCCGATCACTCCGAATACATTCGTTTCGAATTGTTGACGGAACTCATCCATGCGTACTTCTTCGAGGAATCCTCCCTGTGCAAATCCTGCATTGTTCACAAGCACATCTATTCTATCCAGAGAAGTCAGGAACTCCTTGAACGATTCTAGAGACAAGGCAGAGGTCACGTCCAGTTCCTGGATGAAAATCCGGTCTTCAACCTGTAAAGAAGACGCACTCCTAAGCAAATCCTCTTTCTTAGCGGTATCCCTCATGGTGGCAACCACTCTGAATCCATTTTTAGCGAGCTCTACGGCCGTGAGAAGGCCGAAACCGCTATTACTTCCTGTCACGATGGCCACTTTCTGATTCATATCATCCCTCCCATAATGCAAGTATATCAAAAAAAGAACGGCTCCCATCACGGGAGCCGTTCTTTTCTATGAGGGTCAATTTCATTCTTCATGGTAAAGACTTTTCCCCCTGCGTTCAATATCCATTTAAAGCGATGAAGCTTCGTTAAGAGAGATGAGACGCTTGGATTGTCAGAGTCTTTCACAAAAATGACCTTTTATATAATTCTAAGCATATTACTGCTGATCGATTGGTACGACAGCATTCTTCAATTCGACTTTCAGATCATTGGTGAATTTCTCTTTTTGCTCAGGCGTCCAATTGAGCAATCCATTCATCATTTCAATTACAGGCTCGTGCCACTTGACGACCCACGCACGATCAAAGAATAATGCGCCTGTACGACGGATGAAGAAATCGACCGGCGTTACGGTCATCTCTTCCTGGATGGCATAGAGCAGTTGAGCATATAGGGAAGCAGGTACTTCTTTGTTCCCTGAGGTTCCAGTATACGCATGTGCAAGTTTGAACAGCTGATCCACATTGGAGCCGTACATGGTAGCCAGTTTACGTCCTTCTTCTTCAGATAGACCGTAGCGCACCGCTTCCTTCGCTTTCTCATCCACGAACGCAGGGAAGTTTTTGGATCCGCCGACATGGCCCCCGGAGATCGGCATATGTTTGGTAGTGGACTCTGGGAATTTACGCTTCACTTCTTCCTTCAATCGTTTTGCAACAAGGTCTACAACCGTTTCACCCATCTTGCGGTATCCGGTCAATTTACCACCAGCAATGGTGATCAGACCGCTTTCGGCTTCCCAGATTTCATCTTTACGGGAAATTTCAGAAGGATCTTTCCCTTTTTCAAAGATCAGCGGTCGTACACCAGCCCAGCTTGATTCTACATCATCATTGGTGATGTTCACATCCGGGAACATGAAATGGATGGCATTCATAATGTAATCCCGATCTTCAGATGTCATGTACGGATGAGCCTTATCTTTATCAAAGATTGTATCAGTTGTTCCCACGTAAGCTTTTCCATCACGAGGAATCGCGAAGACCATGCGGCCATCCGGAGTATCAAAGTACACAGCCTGACGAAGCGGGAATTTGCTTTGGTCGATGACAAGGTGGACCCCTTTAGTCAAGCGCAGCTGTTTGTTATTCGTGCTGTAATCTTTATGGCGTACATCATCTACCCAAGGACCCGCAGCATTCACGACTTTTGTTCCTCGGATCTCGTAGGTTTCATTGGTAAGCAGATCTTCCGCTTCGATTCCGACAACTTTCTTGTTATCGTAAATGAAACGTTGGGATTTTGTATAGTTAATGGAAGTTGCCCCGTGTGCGATGGCTTCCTTCATGACTTCAATCGTCAGACGTGCATCATCTGTCCGGTATTCTACGTAGTAACCTCCGCCCTTCAGACCTTGTTTCTTCACTAGAGGTTCTTTCGTCAATGTATCCGATACAGAAAGCATGGTCCGGCGCTCACTGCGTTTGACTCCTGCAAGGTAGTCATACACTTTAAGACCGATGGACGTACTGAATTTACCGAATGTACCACCTTTGTGCATCGGAAGCAGCATCCATTCAGGAGTGGTAACGTGTGGACCGTTTTCGTACACGATTTCACGTTCTTTCCCTACTTCTGCCACCATCTTCACTTCGAATTGTTTCAAATAGCGCAAACCACCATGGACAAGCTTGGTAGAACGGCTGGAAGTCCCAGCTGCGAAATCCTGCATTTCTACAAGCGCCACCTTCATACCGCGCTTGGAAGCATCAAGAGCAATACCTGATCCGGTGATCCCCCCACCGATTACGATCAAGTCATAGTGTTCATTTTTTAATGCATTTTTCACTTCTTGTCTGTGCGTGCTGGAAAAAGTCATAAGTGGTTCCTCCTAGAATGTATGGTTGTAAACGGTTAATGAGTAATCTCTCTTATACTTTAACCATAAAAAAAGAGACCAAAACCAGCATTATAGAAATAATCTCTATAAATGTGGAAATGGTCTCTCTTGGTCTCTAACCGTTTTATTAACTTGAGTTCATTATATCACAGGTTCATCTTATTTGAAAGCCATAGTTGCTTTAACGGCTTTTTTCCACCCGTTGTAAAGTTCTTCCTGTTTTTCTTGTTCCATATCCGGATCATACTGCTTCTCCATGTTCCACTGTTGAGAAATTTCATCTTGATCCTTCCAGAATCCAACGGCAAGTCCTGCAAGGTACGCAGCACCTAGGGCCGTTGTCTCATTGACGACCGGACGCTCAACCGGAACGTCGAGGATATCACTTTGGAACTGCATCAAGAAATCATTTTTGACTGCTCCACCATCTACGCGAAGTTTCTTCAGCGGGATGTTTGAATCGGCCTCCATTGCGGTCAGTACATCTTTCGTTTGATACGCAAGGGATTCCAGTGTCGCTCTGACAAAATGCTCCTTGGATGTACCGCGTGTCAATCCGAATACAGATCCGCGAACATCGCTATCCCAGTATGGTGTACCCAAACCTACGAAGGCCGGAACTACGTATACGCCGTCTGTAGAATCAACGCGTTCTGCATAAGCCTGGCTGTCTGCTGCATTATTGAACATGCGGAGACCGTCGCGAAGCCATTGGATTGCCGAACCGGCTACAAAGATGCTTCCTTCGAGGGCGTATACGACCTTCCCATCGATCCCCCATGCAAGTGTCGTCAACAGGCCGTTGTCAGATTTCACAGCCTTCTCTCCAGTATTCATCAGCATGAAGCAACCTGTACCGTAGGTGTTCTTGGCCATTCCTTCATTATAACAAGCTTGACCGAACAAGGCTGCCTGCTGGTCCCCTGCAGCTCCCGCAATCGGAATTTCACGTCCGAAGAAATGATAAGGGATCGTCGTAGCATATACCTCAGAAGACGGTCTTACTTCTGGCAACATGCTCTCAGGAACTCCGAGGATATCAAGTAGTTCTTTGTCCCATTCAAGATCGTAAATATTGTACATGAGCGTACGGGATGCATTGGAATAGTCCGTTACATGGGCTTTTCCACCGCTCATCTTCCAAATGAGCCATGTGTCAATCGTACCGAAGAGTAGTTTTCCAGCTTCGGCCTTTTCCCTAGCTCCATCAACATTATCAAGGATCCATTTTACTTTCGTCCCTGAGAAATATGCATCGATCAACAATCCGGTTTTATCTCGGAACTTGTCGTTCAAACCTTGGGATTTCAGTTCATCACAGATTCCAGCCGTTTGTCTTGACTGCCAAACGATGGCGTTATAAACGGGATCGCCAGTCTCTTTATCCCACACCACAGTTGTTTCACGCTGGTTCGTAATGCCGATTCCTTCGATTTGCTCTGCTTTTACACTCGATTCTGATAAAACGCTTGCAATGACGGCAAGGATCGATCCCCAAATTTCATTGGCATTATGTTCTACCCAGCCTGGTTTCGGGAAGTGTTGAGTGAATTCTTTTTGTGCCGTATGGGCCGCTTCCCCTTTCTGATTGAAAAGGATTGCCCTTGAGCTTGTTGTCCCTTGGTCAAGGGAGAGAATGAATTTTTCCATGATTTTGTTCCTCCATTCAATTTTCGTCTGCTAATAATGCAGCTTTTTCAGCAAGAGATTGTTTCCTGTCTGCCACATAGGCAAGTACCAATACTACTACCATCACGGCAAGGATGATCCAGAACGCCGATGTCATCGTTCCACTGAAGAATGCTTTGTAAAACACACCAGCGAATGATCCACCCAATAGCGGGCCAAGAACCGGAATCCAGGAGTAGCCCCAGTTGGATGATCCTTTACCCGGGATCGGCAGGATGAAATGAGCGATACGTGGACCGAGGTCACGAGCAGGGTTGATCGCATACCCAGTAGTACCACCAAGCGAGATACCGATGGCGATGATCAGGAACCCGACGATGAACGGATTCAATCCCTCTGCAAATGTATTCGCCCCTATTGTCAATAATCCTATAACCAATACGAAAGTTCCAATGATTTCACTTAAGATATTCGAGAAATAATGTGGGATTGCAGGACCTGTAGCGAACACGCCAAGCTTCACACCTGGATCTTTCGTTGCATGCCAGTGTGGAAGGAAATGCAGATAGATGATGGCAGAACCGATGATGGCGCCGATCATTTGAGCAAGGATGTACATCGGTACATCGCTCCAAGGGAAATCGCCATTGAAGGCAAGTCCAAATGTAACAGCCGGGTTTAAATGGGCTCCGCTGAATTGACCGACTGCATAGGCAGCCATGGCAACCCCCAAGCCCCATCCGAATGTGATGACGATCCACCCGGAGTTATAAGCGAATGATTTTTTTAAATTGACGTTGGCACACACTCCTGCACCGAAAACGATAAGCAGTGCAGTTCCCAACACTTCAGCTAAAAATGGAGACATGATACCCCTTCTTTCCAACAAGATAGTATAAGTCAATTCCATAGATGAATGATACCGTTACCCCTTTGATTGATTCCGCTTTCAACTTCTGGTATAACAATTGATCTATGGAACAACCAGTTCACAGACAAAAGACCCACAGAAATATCCCTTTTATAATGGCTATAAACGGAAAAAATCTTGTGAGTCTCTTAGGTCTCATTCACTGGTTATTAACTTAATCCCTATATTAAAATAACATGGAAGCGTTGTCAATCAGTTAATAAGATTTTTTCTATCATAATATTTCCAAAGATCGAGATTGGACGTTGTAATGGCCGTGGCGCCTGCTTCAAGGGATGCCTCTACTTCCTCCACGGTATCAATCAAACCGCCTGCAAAAATCGGTTTCCCCGTCTTTTCGCCTATCTCACGAATAATTTTCGGTACAACCCCGGGAAGCACTTCTATGTAGTCGGGGTCCGTCTTATGAATGAGCTCAATGCTCCTTTTCATGGCACTGGAATCAATGACGAATATTCGCTGTGTGGCATAGATCCCCCTTTGACGCGCCTTTTTAATGACGCTCCCTTTAGTGGAGATGATCCCGTACGGCTTGATTTCCTGACAGATGTATTCTGTTGCATATTCATCGCTCGATAAGCCATGGATCAAATCCAGATGGAGGAACATATTCCGTTTTTCCTTTTTAGCATAGTCGAATACGCTTTTCAGCATCCCTACGTGGAGATCCAGGAATACTCCGTATTGGAATGATGTTTTGAGCATTTTGTCAAAATCCTTCATCGATCTCACTGCGGGTAAAATACTTTGTCCTTCAAAACTCATTTTGCATCACCATTTCATTTGTAAATAGAAAAAGGGGGGCCTTTCTGTCATCTGACGTCCAGATTGGAAGTTGGATGAGGCGGGCCCATTCCATCCTTCCATTCCTTATGTAGGAATGGCCTCCCTGTCCTTTTAGATTGCTTCGATTGCACTACCGCTATTCTTTGGGTTCGTTCCCCACTGATTATTTCCGTTCTCGCTATCGAGGCAGCAGAACACCAATAAAATGATTCCTCCTGCAAATGGTACAAAGTTGATGAAATACCATACTCCACTTCGGCCCGTATCGTGCAATCTTCGTACAGTGACGGCGAGTGTCGGAACAAATAGTGCAAGTACATAAATGATGAAAAGAATCAATCCGAACACAATCATGCCCATTGAATCCATAGCAATCCCAATGAAAAGTAAGGAATATAGAATGGCGCCTAAAATGAAACTAAAAAGAGTAAACATCCAATATTCTTGCCTTCTTGCCCGCCCTCTAAAATCAGCGTATTGCTTCAATCCTTTTAAAAACCAGCTCATGACTCATCGCTCCTAATCATCTTATTTAGTTAGTTGGACAGTCTACCCTCCTTAAAAGTTGGGATATACAAAGCGACTGGAAAAATCGCCCTGTTTTTCAATACCTCAAGGAAGTTTGAACTAAACCTAAATTACCAGAATGTTTCATATTTTAATCCTTTTTCCTTAAATCAGAATGCCCAGTTCCCTTCTTTGAAAATCTGTACACTCTCTCCATCCTTGGTTACACCGACGATATCCATTCTCCCGGAACCGATCATGAAATCTTCATGAACCACGCTTTCGTTCAGTCCCCTTGCTTCCTTTTCTTCATCTGAGAGGATACTGCCATCCTTCATACAGGTAGGATAGGAAGAACCGATCGCCAAGTGATTGGATGCATTTTCATCAAAGAGGGTGTTGAAGAAAAGAATCCCGGAGTTTGAGATCGGTGAATCGTGGGGAACGAGAGCCACTTCGCCAAGAAAGGCCGCGCCTTCGTCTATGTCGATCATTTTTTTCAGGATCTCTACTCCTGTTTGAGCAGTAGCGTGAATGATCTTCCCATCTTTGAATGTAAGGGTGAAATCATCGATGACATTGCCGTTGTAGGCAAGGGGTTTTGTTGCACGGACGGTCCCGTTCACCCCGTTTTTGACCGGAACGGTATACACTTCCTCCGTAGGCATATTGGCGATGAAGTCCTTTCCATCAGGTGTCTTGCTTGCACCAGTCAGCCAAATATGGTCTTCATGCAGATGCACGGTGAGATCTGTGCCCGGTGCAGCATAATGCAGTTCCCTTAAATTCAAATCGTTCAGTCTCTCTGCCCTTGAAGTCAGTTCATTGATATGCTTCTTCCACGCCTCGACAGGATCTGGTTCATCCATCCGTACCGATTGGAAGATATGTTCCCATAATGTATCGACTGCTTCGGAACCCTTTAGATCGGGAAAGACTTTCTCTGCCCATTCCTGGGAAGGGATTGCCACGATCGACCATGGGATGTGGTCGTTCTCTATGGCTTCATAAAATCGGTCCAGAGCATCTCCGCTCGCTTTTTCAAAGGCGGTGATCCTTTCTGCATCAATTCCCTTCAAAAGATCGGGATCTCCTGAATCAACCTGCAGAAAAGCACCTCTGTGATCGACCAGCCATTCGTGGGCAGCAGCCAGCCACTCAGGATACTCATAAAATGTCTCTTCCGGCGCAAGTTCATAGTGGGTCCTCAAAACCGCTTCATCGAACCACTGTACATGCACATTTTTCGATCCGGCCATGTAGGCTTCCTTCACCACCAAACGGACGAATTCCTCCGTCCCGAGGGGAGCACTGATCCAAAGTGCCTGTCCCTCTTGGATATTCACCCCTACCTTGACTGCAAGGGCCGCATAATTCTTCAAGTTACTCATTCGCTGCTCATTCATTCCATTCATCCCCCGTTTATGTACAGGCGTCAGCCACCCTATTACTGAATTCCTTCAAGTATCGAAGGTAATCTGCGCCTCCGTAATTATACCTTTTGTTATACATTTTGACAGCAACAATTTGATATTTCGGGATCACCAGGATCGTCGGTCCTGTCACGCCAAGGATCTGGTAGGAACCAGCAGGTACAGCATCCCCGATTTCACTTTTCATCCGCGGTATATCCTGTACGTACCAAAACGCCCCGTTTCGTGGCAACTCATCCAGAAGCGATTCGGGCGTGTGGATGCTTGTAGCAAGATTGACCACTTCTTCTGGGACGATTTGACGGTTACCTACCTTCCCTTTATCAAGGTGCAGTTGACCCCACCAAGCGAGCTCCCTTGCGGAAACAAATAAGTTTTTCCTAGTTCCGTCGCTATCTGGATGAAGACCGTCCATAGGCTTTTCATCTCTGTTGCCTATGATTTTCACCAATTCATGTGAGGTTTCTGTCATCCAGCCCGTTTCCACCCACTCCAGCTGATTGAAGATTCTTCCCTGAAGGAAGGAGCTGATGGTCACACCGTACATCTCCATCACCAGATGCGCCAGTGTATCTACCCCAACATTGTTATAACTCCAGTTCTCTCCCGGAGTGAATTCCGTATACAGGCCACTGTCCCCTTCTCCGATGCCGTGAGTGTGGGTCAGGAGATGCCTGATGGAGACCCCCCTGAATACGGGATCCTTTACCTTTACATAATCGTGCACGGGTTGATCGATTTTGAGCAAGCCATCATACAGGGCATAAGCGACCATCAACCCTATGTAACTCTTCCGTGCAGATGCGATGTTAAAGCGTGATGTTGGATTCACCTTTTGGGCACCTGGTTCAAACGAGTGGTATCCGCCGTAATGTTCAAGAACGGTCTTCCCATCTTTCATAATATAGAGGGCGTGGCCTGAACTATCATTTTTGCGGGCGATATCCTCTACCCAGGGGATCAAAGAGGTTTCGAGATTGATTTTTAGAGTTGGAATGATGATTCCCTCCTTTTAGACAAGACTTCTCTACCCATTCGACATTCTTCCGACATATCCTTCTGTATCTGTCACAAACTGACTCGTCCCTCCCATTGAAACTATGGTAAAATAACGGGGTTGTAAGTCACTTGACGTTGGAGGTATACAGATATGAATGGACGTAAGACGGCATCCGCCCTCTTGGTATCCATGCTTGCCGTCGCCGGGTTTCAAGGTGAAGCCTTTGCGGCAGGGGAGCCGGAAATCCATGCGGATGCGGCCATTGTAATAGATGGAAACTCAGGAAAGATCCTGTATGGTGAAAATGAACATGAAGAGCTGGGGATTGCCAGCATGACCAAAATGATGACGGAGTATCTGGTTCAAGAAGCCGTTAAAGATGGGAAGATCAAATGGGATCAATCCTACAAGATCAGCGACAAAGTTTATCAGCTCGCCAATGCTCCCGGATTGAGCAATGTTCCTTTGAAGCAGGGCGAATCCTATACAGTCAAAGAATTGTATGAAGCCATGGTCATCAAATCCGGAAACGGCGCAGCGATCGCCCTTTCAGAAATTGTCGCCGGATCAGAAGGTGAATTCGTCAAGCAGATGAATGCAAAAGCGAAAGAACTCGGGATGAAGCATTATCATTTCGTCAATTCTTCCGGTCTCAGCAATGTCGATATGCTTGGGATGTATCCGGAGGGTACTGAACCGGATGATGAGAATGTCGTATCTGCAGAAGATATGGCCACCCTTGCCTATCGTCTGATCCACGACTATCCCGAAACCCTTGAAACATCCGGGCTTTCGTCCAAGAAGTTCAGACCTGGCACAGAGGAAGAATTGACAATGAAAAGCACAAACGGACTACTGAAAGGGAAATCCTTCTATTATAAAGGAGCAGACGGGTTGAAAACCGGGACGACCCCATTTGCCGGCACCACGTTCACGGCAACAGCCGAACGGAACGGAAACCGCTACATATCTGTCATCCTGGATGCTAAAGATGCTAATGGTCAATCCAGCAGTGCCGAGCGGTTCATTCAATCTGCCGCGCTTCTGGACTACGGATTCAATGAATTCGAGGAAGTGGATTTATCCCTAAAGGATGCAACCGCAGCACCTGGAAACATAAAGGTATACAACGGAAAAGAAAAAGAACTCAGTGTCGCTATAAAAGAACCGATTGCACTGACCCTTCCAAAAGAACAAAAAGAAAAAACCGAGGTGGAATTGGTCCTGGATCCCGACAAAGTAACGAATGACGGTAAGCTGATCGCTCCGATTGAAAAAGGGGAAAAAGTCGGCGTCCTCAAGGTGAAGAATCCTCCTGAAGAGGAGTATATTCCTGATGGGGTACCCGCTGATTACTCAGTGGACGTAACGGCTGATGAGACGGTTGAAAAAGCGAGTTGGGTTGTACGAAGTGCCAGGGGCATCAAATCCTTCTTCAAAGATCTTTTTTAACGATTGCAATTTACTAGTAAGTCTGTCAGGCTAAAGGAGGAGGTTTTCTGATTGTTGCCACTCGGGAACAATGATGAAAAACCCTTTATGCCCTTTTCTAATCATGCGTGTGCCGGTCGGCCTGACAGATCTAGAAGAGAATTTTGAAAGCAGGTGTCAGGATGATTGAAGTGAAAATGTCTCCCGTCAGTGACGGGGAACTTAGAAGAGGTGTCTTTGCCAAACAGGACATTCCCAAAGGAGAGCTCATTCATGAGGCTCCGGTAATTCCATACCCTAATGAAGAGCATCACTATATTGAAAAGACCTTCTTGGCGGATTATGTGTTTGAGTATGGCATGAACCATACAGCCCTTCTCCTTGGTTATGGGATGCTTTTCAACCATTCCTATACTCCAAATACGATCTATGACATCAACTTTGATAATCATACATTCGATTTTTATGCGTATCGGGATATTAAAGCTGGCGAAGAGCTGTTTATCAACTACAATGGTGAAGTCGATAACGACGATCCTCTATGGTTTAACGAAAAAGAAAGTGACGAAGAAGGGACCTCCTAATGGGTCCCTTCTTTTCTTATCTGTATATGACCGGCTCTCCCCAGGAACCTATCACCCGTTCCACCGTAAGAAGCTGCCAGGGATTGAACATCGTCTGTCCGTGCTTATTGAAAACAAATTCCTCATTCAACGCATAGCACGCATGGATGATCCTCCCTTCAGAATCCCTCCACACCAGGACCTCCTTTCCGGATATGTCCCCGACCTCTTCCCTACCGGCCATCAGATGGTTGAATTCCTCTGCCTGCATCCAATGATAGAGATCGGACGAAGCGTCGGTGGCGAATGCGACTGCAGCCAGGCAGTTGGCCCCGTTCCTGTCGGGAAAAACATCAAGATACGGAATAAGATGCGGATATTCCCGCTGCATGAATGTTTTAAAAGATGGAGGAGCCCCTTTCCATAATGGTTGTTCGTCTACCCACATTCGGCTGTAGGCTCTTAGAAACCCTTCCTTTTGATGCTCCTCAAGTGAACGCCAAAAAGCGATTGTGAAGAGTACGAGTTTCTTTCCGGCTCCTTTATATAATGACGGTACATGCTCACCAAACCATTCTTCCGTTTCTTCACGATCAAATACTAAGCCCCTCCCGAGTTCCCATTGAATTGCGGAGATTCTCTGTCTGGCTTCATATGATAGCTCCTCGAATTCGCCTGGGTGCATTTTTTTTACAAATACCCCTTCAGGAAGAGACCACGTCAGATACGACGTTTTAATATCCAGTGAGAGATTGGCTTTCACTAACACGTCCATCTCTCCATAAGGGAAGCATTCATCGTCCGTGAAGAAAAACCAATCCTCTTCCGGCAGGATCCGTGCTTTCCATTGCTCAAGGATGTTTGAGGATAGAGCGTACCCGTCAGTCATTCACCGTCCCCCCTCTGGAAAAGACCTTCACCATCGGCCATTTTTTGTTCCATCCTTTTTCCTGTATTCTCTTCTCATAAACCGTGTATCCATGTGGCGTCGGCCGCACTTCCATGTTGACAAGATCCTTGATTCCCCAAGGAGCAAGCAATTGGAGAGCATTTTCATCATTCAATCTGACGGCTACACTCGTGGCTGTCTCAGGGAATTTCGAGATGGCATCGGCGGTGGATACATACGGCTCATCCCCATTCACCTCATGCATCCTTGCCTGGTTCTTCACAGACCAGGGAGCATGGGGAACAGACTTCAGAAGCTGAAGTTCGATCTTTTTCTCTGTCTCTTCGTCGGTGTCACTAGTGTCATAATATACCACATCGATATCATTCATTGGTTCCCATCCCCGATCATGGAGATGGTTCCACACCTTGTTTCGTACAAAGCCCGCGCATACCCAGCAGTCGGGGAGGTCTAATTCAGCTGTGACCTTAAGTATTTCTATCATCCATGAATCGTTTTTAATCATTTCGGTAATTTCCGACTCAGTTTTCAATACATTTCCCCCTTCAAGAGAAACAGGCAATCCCCTTATAGGGGACTGCCTGGTCATTCTTCAGTTTCTATAACTTCCTTGTCTGTTGATTCGCTGTAGTAGCCCTTTTTCTCGTATTCCTTTTTCAATTCAAAGTATTTGTCCATGGCTCGTTTGGCCATGGTTTTATTGACGTAGGGGTCTCTATCCTGATGAGAGGCAGGCAGTACAACTGCAAATGAAACTTCAGGATTGGCATATGGAGCATATCCTACCAGCGTCGTGTTATAGGTCGCCAGGTTCTTTCCGCGTTCAGGGGCATAGTAAAATGCTTCCGCTGTACCAGATTTTGCGGCGGCGTCATAAGGAGCATTTTTAAAGTTATCTGCCGTTCCTTGAGATCCATGTGCCACTCTGTAGAACCCTTGTTGAACGGAAAGTATCTCTTCGTCAGTAGCATCAAGCCTATTGAGAACTTTAGACTCGTGTTCGTATAGTAAGGAGCCGACTTTATCGCTTTCATAGTTTGGCTCCCTGATTTCCTTCATGATATGAGGCTGCATCCGGTATCCTCCATTGGCAATAGTGGATACATATTGAGCCAATTGCATAGGTGTATAAGTATCATACTGTCCAATCGCGAAGTCCATCAAGTTCCCTGGCTTATACCCAGTCCCCTGTAGTCCATCAGCTTCACCTGGTAGATCGATTTCCGTCTTGACGCCCAACCCAAATTGTTTAAAATGATTACGGAACGTGTCGAAGGACTCTCTTTTGATGTTCATCGGTTGGTTTCTTACATAATTCACCCCAGATACTTTGAACGCAACCTTCCACATATATCCATTTGAGGATCTCTCTAAAGCCGTTTTATCTGTCATGTACTGAGGGCCCTCATTCTGATAAAACCATGAACGTTTCGGTTTTGTTCCTTTTATCTGAATTTCTTCATCATATAGAGTTTCTCCTATAGCTAAACTATCCGTCATATAACCAGTTAATACAGTAGCACCTTTTACCGCAGAACCTACACCATATTCGGAAGTGAATGTACCTAAAGCATCATCCTGTAGTTCTACTTTCCCATCTTCATCTTTACCGTATTTTTTCCCAACCATTGAAAGTATTTCACCTGTATTTGGATTCATCATGATTAGATATGCACGGTCCAAATAAGGAGACTCCCAATATTTAGCTGCTTGTTTACTAAGTTCCTCCTCAACAATCTTTTCCAGTTCTTTCTGCAGATTCAAGTCGATTGTAAGGTAAACATCCTTTCCGCTATGTCCTTCCGTGATCAGCTTTGAATCAATCAGGCTTCCACCCTTCGTAATGTGTTCAATCTCCTCTTTCTTCCCTTTCAGAAGACTTTCGTACTCTGATTCGAAATAGCTTGTCCCGACACGATCATTCATGGCGTAGCCCTTAGCCTTGAATTGTTCCACCAGCTCCGTTGGAATGCCCTGCTCGGTTGTGGAAACTTTCCCTAAGATCGATCGGAGCGTACTTTTCTGCGTGTACTTCCTCTCCCAATCCGTCGTTACGTTTACTCCGGGAAGATTGGATAGGTTCTCGCTCACCCTTGCCATTTCTTCGTCACTTACACCTTTGTTTTTTACGATTTTAGGTGACAAGGCATATCCAGTGTTAAACTGGCGGAAGATGGCGAGAACCTTTAGTTCATCATTTGTATAGGAACTATACTGTTTTTTAGAAATTCTCTCTAACTGCATTTGGTACACTTTTTTATTTCGCTCGTCTTCTGCAAGTTCTTCATTGGCTTCGAGCTTCTTTAACTCATCCTTGGTGACTAATTTAGCGGCTTCATCGCTATTTTGAAGTAACCAATAGTCTTTTTTATCCCGATCAGAGATGCTATCAATCACTTTTTGGTCGATTTCAATCAATTTGGCTAATTTCTTTGCCACCTTCAACATATCTTTTGATGTCGTCGACTGAGTGCTCGTGTACGTAATGGCATTCATGGGGACGTTATCGACGATCACATTCCGGTAGCGGTCATAGATCTTCCCGCGGGGTGGATTGCCGTTATCCGACTTGACGTTTTCCGTTCTCGATACTTCCGCTTCATATTGACTTCCTTTGACAATTTGGACGACACCAAGTCGGAGAATGAGCATGGAGAACAGAAAAAACACGGAAACGAACAGCAGATTCATACGGACCGTCGTCTGATTTTTCTTTGCTTTCTTTTCCTTCATTCGATAACCCCTTTGTACGATATATTCACTACCTGCACGTTCGGCAGATAAGATTGCTTCCGATTCCTATTGTATAGAAAGTCCTTCTATTAATCTACCTCTATTTTACAACTATTCCATTATATTTTATATTTTCTTTTGGGCTTTAACGTTAATCGAAAAATGTCGAAATTATAGTGTAGACATCATTGATTTCTTTCTTTACAATATAGCTTTGTTAGAGGATAATTCTGCCCATGAACAGATAAATATTATAAAGAAAGCGAGGGTGAGAATGATGTTTGCAAAGTTGATGTGTAAGATGGGGATCGGTGCTGCGAAGATCGATCTTGTACTGCATCGTTCTGCCTATTGTCCAGGAGAACTCATTAAAGGGGAATACGAATTGATCGGCGGTAAAGTCGATCAGAAGCTGAAGAGGATCGAGACAGATCTGCTGCAGTACAATGAAAAGACCGAGTGTTCATCCGTCCTTCACCAGAATACGATCCTGAGCTCTTCCATTATGAAAGCAGGAGAACAACGAAAAATTCAATTTGCCTGCCGATTGGCAGATACGTTCCCTCCAAGTAAAGAGGGGATTTCGTATAAATTCGTTACCCGTCTCATATTTGAGGAAGGCATGCATCGAAAAGATCATGACAGCTTCCAAATCATACCTGATTAAAAGCAAAGGGTGTTCCGTATTTAACGGAACACCCTTTTTAGTATGATCAGGAAGATGGCTCATCAATGGGTTTCCCGATTGAAAATCCGTCGAACAAGCGGCCTCCGAACGGACTGAGAGCTTGATCCACCAGAGTGGTCACCGCTCTTTTCTCCCCGTGTTTGTAATAGGAATCAAATGCATCGACAAAACGTAGTGCATACTCAGGGTCAAACTCCCTCAGGGCCCTCGTAATCCATTTTGAACTGCCGATCCAACATCCATTTGTCCTTAAAACAAATTCATGAAGCAGTTCTGCCAGATGACCGGCAATGAACAGTCCTTCTCCCCGGTCGGTACACCCGTTGAAATCATCAAGGGCATCTGTTAGAAAATACCGCTTCCTATCAATGGTATCTTCATCCCAGCTTTCCGGTCCGGCACTCAGCAGTCTGTTTGCGATAACCTTTAATGAGTCGAGTGTTTGATTACTTTTCAGAGGCAGCCCTTCTGCGATCATCCGCGGGAGTGATGGCCTGCCACGGAGGCAATCATCCTTGAAAAAATCAAGGATCCCAGTAGAGTTATGGACAAATAATTCAACCGGCCATCCCTGCCAGATCAGGCTTTCCCTGTAGGAGGAGGCGAGTTCATTATGTATGACGATGATGTCGAGATCAGAAGTCGCTGTCTCCTGTCCCCGGACGACACTGCCACTCAATAAGGCCGCGTGACAAGAAGGAAACCGGTCAAGGATCAACTCTTTGGCAGAATGAAATGCACGCTCGAGAGTCATCGCTGCACCTCCACTTGGGGAAGCGAATACGCGACTGTCCCTTCTATTCCTTTATCCTCCAAAAGCTGAACGACACTTCTCATGTCACGCTCTTCCGTGAGTACCACGTAGTTCGGCTGAAAGATGCCCCGTTTCAAGAGCAGGCTGACCTTATAGCTGTTATTCAACCGGTCATCCAGACCATATAATTCATGCCACTTCACGATTTTTTCAACTTTGTACCCCTTCACCTTATTCCACGAGGAAAATCTCCCGTTCAAGATGACCCCATCATCCAACAGGTTGATGTTTCCCTGATGCCGGATCATGACCAAGAAGGTAAAAAAGATATAACCAAAATTTATGAATGAACCATGCAGAAAATCCATTCCGAATACTAGGATGAATAGAACGCTCATGAGCAGGATGACGGCAGGTGTTCCCCAATGGACGATCCGATAGGATTTAGAACGTTTATCAAGTGGGATCATGGGCTCCCACCTGTCAGGGACGATAATATTCTCTAATTTCGTTTGTGCTGACGGATAATGGGCTTCGGCTGAACGTTCAACCGCTTTTTTTATATTCAGGCGATAAGAAATCATATAAATGATACAAAAAAGATAGATGATGCTGAAACCGATGCTGATCCACATTTGTACTCCCCCAATTTATGTAATGTTCCTACATCTTTATACGGTTTAGCGATTGGAAAAGTTTCATTTAAGGTATCATCCATTTTTTAAAACTGTAGCATGTGCACAGACGCATTGATCGGACATGCATATACTGTACTAGATAACAAGACAGGAGGTGAAAATATGGGGATTTTTCTTGATGCACGTACCTCACAGAATGCGAGTACGTATGGACAGATTTCAACGCCAATCCTTGTAGGTCAAAATAGTCTTTTTGGAGTTGTAGGTCTGGACGTGACGAAAGCAACCGTTGGACAGATCAGGGTTCAGTTCGAAGGAACGATGGCTGTTCAGCTTCCTTTGCTTCCGATTGCGACGAACATTGATATCACTATCATCCGTGGTACACAGCAATCTGGTTTGATTACAGTGTATACTGCAAGGCAAGTTTTGGATTTATCCATTGTAGGTCCACAATTGATCACATTCGCTGGTGCTGACTTCAATCCTGGAATCCCTGCTAGTGGTCCACTGGTTTACTCCGCCTATGTCAGTGCCACTGCACTGGGTACGATTAGGGTAGGTCCTGAAAGTTTCACGGCATTGGCTACCGCCGGCTGATCCGTGTCTGGACAAGCAACATCAGCATAGAACATGCATTACCCACCTTCCTCCTAGATAAACGAACGGAACGGGGTGCTTCTTTCGCTGCAGAAGGGGCACCTCATAAAAAACCGCCAGACTGGGTATCCAGCTGGCGGTCTTTTTTGTTACACCTATTAGAATGTTTTCGCAAGATCTTTTGCACGGGCAATTCCGTTTTCTTTGATCTCTTGCGCTTTTTCTGGCATTGCGTTGTGTCCTTCGATGAAGAGACCTTCGAAGCTAGGCACACCGTAGAACTGCATGATGAGTTCAAGGTAGCGATGTCCCATTTCCATTGCAGCCGCAGGACCTTCAGAGTAGATGCCTCCGCGCGCTTGGATGTGAAGGGCTTTTTTATCTGTTAGGAGTCCAACAGGGCCATGCTCGGTGTATTTGAATGATTTTCCTGCAACTGAGACAGAATCGATATAAGCTTTCATAACTGGAGGGAAAGAGAAGTTCCAGAATGGTGTAACGAAAACATATTTGTCAGCTGCTACGAACTGATCAGATAGTTCGTTCAAACGGGCTACTTTTGCTTGCTCTTCAGCAGATAGTGCATTGAACTCGCTTCCGCTTTGGAGTTTGCCCCATCCGCTGAATACATCCGCGTCGATGTGGGGGATGTTTTCTTTGTAAAGGTCGATGTGAACAACCTCATCTGATGGATTCGCTTCTTTGTAAGAGTCGATGAATGCTTTACCTGCAGCCATACTGAATGATGTAGACTCATCATGTGGATGGGCAGTGATGTACAATACTTTAGACATGTGTGTATTCGTTCCTTTCTTTTCTAGGGAGTTAATATCTCGTATATCTTGAACTGAGATATTCTTAATTCGAGATTAATCATATAAGATATTCGCCACGATTGCAAGCCATAAGTTTGCGACGGGTTGGAATATGATTGAAATCTCTTAAGCAAGTACCCATTTTACCAACGATGCCAAAAAGAAAAATCAGTCTTTTGACTGACTCTTCTTCACCCATTTGCAGGATATTTGGTTTGAAGTTCATGGATCGACAACCGGATCAGTTCTTTCAGTATATCCGCGTCTGCGTCACTTAACCGATTGATATAGACGCAGCCCTTTCCGCTAGTATGTTTGCCGAGATTCGATAAAAGCCGGTCTTTCTCAGTTCCAGTACACCCTAAATAGATTGAAATCTTGGATTTGCGTGGTGAAAATCCTGCCAGTGCTGCATCTCCCTCATGGCCGCTTGCATATTTATAATGGTAGGATCCAAATCCAATGATGCTCTTACCCCACATCTTCGCCGCGAACCCTGAGGCTTCAGTAAACAGATCAAGCAGTTTGAAAGCATCTTCCCTGCGATTATCAGTCACGGACGTTTCGATGTATTCCAGCACGTCCGCATCCGTTTCCTTCGTTTTCAATTCGTACATGCAATCCCTCCCTAACATGCATATACGACATCCCTCTCCTTTGCCCCTGCTTATCCACAAAAAAAGCCCGGAATGAATGTCCGGGCCTTCATGATCAATAAGAACGGAATTGGCCTAATTCACCTGTAATATAGGCGCGTTTCCCATTATAGATAACTTCCCAGTAGCCGCTAGGGCTATTTTTCCCTTTGACGGATCCAGCGACACGGATGGTCTGACCTTTATTGATGGTACCGAGATTATTGGAAGCAAGCCGATCCGGCCGGTCCTGTATGATGGCAGCGTTCGCAACTCCGATGATCGTGATTTCTCCAATGGCTTTGATCGACGGGGATGATGGGGGCTGAGGGGTACTGGTACCGGCACCGACGACTTTCACAAACTGAGGGGACGCCGTCACATAGTAGGTATTCCCTTTGGAATTCTGCACTTCATACATCTGGGCACCTTCTACGTTAATCTTCGCTGTGATTTTAGGGAAACCATACCCAAATGCGAGTTTTCCTGCTACGAAGGCTTGGTTGAAGGTCGGTTTAGAATAAAAATTCAATTGATCCGCACCTTGGTAGATCGACTCAACACGTTTTCCAATCTCACTCCCAGTTACAGGCTTCTGGGTTGGGGATGGAGCCGGTGCAGGTGCAGGAGCGCTTCCTCCTACATAGGGCACACCGAAATACTCACAGATTCCCTGTGCCTCCTCGCGAGCTCGTTCCTGTTGGAATGTTTGATCGATCATCAAGAGGGATTCCCTTCGATTGTCCATAAAGCCGTTTTCAATCAGGATGGCGGCATTCTTGAACTCTCGGGTGATATGGAGGTTCTGTTCAATGATTCCCCTGAACTTCTGACGGGGATTTTGACGCATATATTTTGCTACTTTTTCTGCAAATTGCCTTCCGACTGCATCGCCCGGATAAATATGAATCGAATGCCCTTCCGGATCGTTGCCACCTGGGTCGAACCGGTCCTTCAGTGCATTGAAATGATTGGATACAAGTGCATCCGCATTCAGGGAGTTGGCGAGATCTGTCCTTTCTTTAAGAGGGGTATCTACATCTGTAGGAGCAGTCAAAACCGTTCTGAAACCACATCTTTCGAGCTCAATCTTAAGGTAATTCGTCACTGCAGCATTGAATTCATTTTCACGGATCTGCCTACCCAGGGATTCAATATAAGGGGTTCTTTTTCCCGGGGTTTCCATTCCATGACCGTCATCAAGTGCAATCAAAAAGTCACTGGCCTTAGCCATACTCATCACTCCTTTTACGTTACTATATGAAGAGCTCGTCCTTTTGGGAACGGCTTACATCCATTCACCTTACTATTTGACAAATTGAACATTTCTTCATATGATAATCTCAATTGAATCCCATAAAGGGGAGTAGCTTATACGATGAGGTCGTCACTACGGAGCAGAGTCTCCCGGCTTCATCGGCAACCGTGTTGCTAGCGAGACCTTTACCGGAAGAATGTGGCTGATTGTGACTTCTCTTCTTGGTAAAGGTCTTTTATGTTCATAAAAAAAGGAGGAGCTATATGCTACTGCGAAAATATATGTCACTGAATGGTGTCGGTTCAGCAATGATCGATCTGATCCTTCCAAAAGATCACTACCAAAAAGGAGAAAAATTGCAAGGTAAATTCCTTATAAACGGTGGGATCGTCGATCAGCTCCTGACAAAAATCGAATGTCAGCTTGTCATGATCTATCAAAACGGTAAGAAAGAAGAAATCTTCGATACGAGTGTGGTGGCGATCACTCAAGCTCTCGAGACGAAAGAGAAGGACATGTATTCATTCGTCTATCAGATTCCGAATGATCTGCCGGCTGAACCTGCAGGAGCAAGGTTCCTGTTCAGGACAAAGCTCAAGTTTGAGGAAGGACAAGATAGCGTGGATGAGGATTACGTCACGATTCATTAGCAATAGAAAAGGCTCCTGAAAGGAGCCTTTAGAAAAACTTATTATAGCTGCTTAGACATGATGATATTGGTCGTCTCAAACCCTGTGACCGTATATAGTCCGATGGCTGTCTTATTATGACCGAAAACGTGCAGGGAAATTTTGTCCATACCCATTTCCCTGCTGAGCTCTTCGAGTGCCTGGAGTGTTTGTTTACCATATCCCATGGCCCGTTTGCTTTCAAGCATCTCAATATCAAAAATGTAATTTTCCTTTATCTCGTGATTGGCATGAAACCATAACATTCCAACATGTTCTCCCTCATCTATCACGGTGAACAGATAATGATCCGGTGTATCTTTTCCTTGTGGCAAAAGCTTTTGGAATTCGCTCTCAGACTGTTCAATCGCCGTCTCCTCCTTGAAGTTACCCGCTTTCACTTTCTCCCTTGCATAGGAAGCGACACTGTTTTTCCACCATGCAGTAAACTCTTTATCACTCATTCGCTTCAATACAACCATGTAGACTCCTCCTAGTTCTCATTTAAAAATAAACCGACCAGATTGTTGAACAGATCGTGATGGTTCCGGTCCATATAAGGACAGGTGTTCCGAGCCACTTACCGAACCTGTTGGCAGCAGCATACTCCGCCTCTTTATCGAAAGGAGCCACTTCGAAGAACCGATTGCTCGTGAGCTTCTTGAAAATGGTCTGGACCCAGAAGGTCATGAAGATGAGAATCCCTCCAAAAAGCAACCATTTCAGTAATAGTGGTAGGAAGAGGATTCCGGCAGAGGTGATGGAGATCATCTGTATATATGTCCGCAAGTAGGTTCCATTTCGCAAAAACGCCTTCAAACTTAGTTCAAGGATTCCGTTTTCAGCTGTCCTTTCCTTGAATATTCGTCTCGAATTCCTGAACAAAATGAACGGTCTGCCACGATTCCCTCCTTTTTCTTTTTCTATCTGAGAAGAAAGACTGTACACCAGATTCACATATTGATTCCTCTCCGATTGCTCGATCTCCACCTCGTTTTGAAAATCGGCTGTGCCTTTCACCCCTTTAAAAAAGTAAACCACTAAGATTATGAACAGGATCAATGATGCCATGGCTGCCAGCAGTGGTGAATCCCTTCCAGTTGTAATCAGAACAAAGGCTGCCAACATGAGAAGGATATAGATTCCCTTCTTCCACTTCCCCGCTATGTATTTCTTTATTAGCAGCACTGACCACTTCAACGAGAATAATAGAATAAAGATCACTGCTAGTGTGAAGGGGCGTTCATTGTATATGTTCAGGAATATAGGGAGAGCTAAAGCACCAGGCAAAACGAGTGACATCAAACTCTGTCCCATGGTGACCATGAAGCCCAGTCTTTTCATTGGCACAAAACGTTCCTTCTTCTCTATCAGGAACAATAGATCAGCCTCTAAGACATAAGTGCGTATATTTCCCCCGAGTGTCATGATGCCCAATATGGAAAGAAGGATCCATATCGGAATGCCGGTAGCCCAGTAGGATTCCGTTTCATTCCACCAGTCCCGATAGAAAAAAGGCACCATGATGGAAAATGGGATGACAAGGTAAAGGGCAATCGTCCAGTCGATGACCGAGCGGACCACCTTCCATTTTTGCATCCACTCATCCTTGAATCGGTGCCAAAAAATCGGCCAGGCCATCCTTCTCACCCTCCTCTGTCAATGCATCGAAACAGTCGAATAGTGTTCCATCAGGGAGTCCGCTCTTTCTCCGGATGTCCTCCAGGTCCCCCTCGACGATCATTTTCCCTTCAGCTACCAGCACAAAGCGGTCGCAGATCCGCTCGGCGGTGTCAAGGATATGGGTCGACATCAGGACGCCAGCTCCCCTTTCCCGCTCTTTTTCCAATAGACCGAGGAGTTTTTTTACGGCAGTCGGATCGAGCCCCATGAACGGCTCATCAATAATATACAGATCCGGTTCTTTCAGAAACGCCAGGATCAGCATCATTTTCTGCTGCATCCCTTTTGAGAACCGATCAGGATAATGGTGAAGGACGTGGGTCAATCGGAAGAAGCTGACCAGATTTGTCACTTTCTCTTCGAAGGCTGCGTGCTCCCCTCCCATGGTCGTGTACAGAAAGTCAATATGTTCCCGCATCGTCATCCGCTCGTAAAAAATCGGACGTTCCGGTATATAAGCATAGGGAGAAATCTCGACCGTTCCCTTCACATGCTTCATAAGACCAAGGATGGTTTTGATTGTTGTGCTTTTCCCCGCGCCGTTGGGCCCGATCAGACCGACAAGCTCACCCTTCCCGACCTTAAATGAAATGTCTTGCAGAATCAGGTCATCCCAGCCGTACCCTGCTTCTTGAATGGTTGTGTTCAATATCATATTCATGCCTCCATTGACTGACTACCCCTTCTTATTCTACCATTATCATCCAATGTTTGTGGAGTGAGAATTTTCAGGTAAATGGAGATCCTCAGCAGACAACTCATGTGAACGTGGAAGCCTGCGGAGCTTCGAGACACTTAACCAGAATATCGAAATGAAGACGATGGCGCCTGCTGCCGAAATAAAGATGGTCCCGCTCCCCCAACGATTGGCCATACTTCCGCCCAGCAGTGATCCAAGGGGCATCGCCATGGCACTCATGGACGCAACCACGGAAAAGACCCTTCCCATCAGATGCGATGGCATGATGGACTGGATGGCTGCCCCCGTTATGATATTCGTTGCTCCGATAGGAAGCCAGGCTATGCCAAATAATACAACCCCCATTATGGAAACACCCGAGAGACCTGACAGGATCCAGCTGCCCCCGCCTATGAAAAACAATGTAATGGTTAACAAACCCAGCGGGAATCTGGTAAGAATAGGAGCAAGTGCTGCACCTGACAGAAGACCGAGTGAAATGGCTCCAAGGTACCACCCGTACCAGGATGCCCCTGCCGATTCACCAGTGTATACGGGCAGGATGGCATACGTAGCACCGATAGCACCATTTGCAACAACGGAAGCGACCAGAAAGATGGCCAAATACGAGCGAAAAACGATCATCACCCCTTCTGCCAACTCTTTCTTATACTGAAGAGTCGATTCCTTCAACGTCCTTTTCGTGGTACTTTTTTTCTCCGGCAAGCGAAGGGCGCTGTATACTAATGCGGCTGCTAAGAACACGGCAGAATCCATCATGAAGAGGGTTATGGCACCGATCAATGGGAGTAGGATTCCTGTAAGGGCATTGAAGATCATGTCGACTCCCTGATAGGCGAACGTAAACAGAGCGTTCCCTTTTACAAGCTGTTCTTTTTTGATGATCCGTGGCAAGGCGGCTGTTTGGGCGGGATACGTAAACTGATTCATCATGGATACTACCGGCATGATCGTCAAGATCACGGCCACATTCAAATAGCCTATGAAATGGGCAACCGGAATCATCAGGATCAATCCTGCCTGAAGCAGCTGTACGATGGTCAGCAGCTTCTTTGTACTGAAACGATCGACCAGTGGACCAATCAAGAACTGCAGCACCGTCGGCAGCATGGTGAGGAAACCGGCCAACCCCGTATAAAAGGCACTCCCTCCCAGTTCGTACACAAGCCACATGGCGGCTACATAGTAGATGCTGTCCCCCATATTCGATAGGATCCTGCCTGTAAACATGAAGCTGAAGTTTCGATTTCTCAACATATGCTCTTTCATCTCATTCACCATCTCCTGACTGTAAGTTTTTTTTGACCGTCAAAGTAAAAAAAATATACTCAGTTAAAATTATTTTACCGTTGTGCCAAAAGAAAAGACCTTCTCACTGGTCTTTGTCTTTTACTCTTTCAAAAACAGGCTCTTCTACCCGGAAACCGTAGTTGGATACAAAATATCTCTTTTTGCTCGACGCCTCTTCTGCTTCCGCGCGGCGATCAAGTTCTTCCATCAGTTTGAATTGTTCCTTGATGTACCACTTGAAGGTATCTTCCGAAGCTTGTATTTCCCAGGATGACGCCATCATATTCCACTCAGAAGGATCTTCACTCGAATCAACATCTTCAAGTGCTTCAGATGGTGCAGATAATAGCTTCGATGTCGTCTGTTCCATCATTTCAAGCATGAGATATTGTTTCATATCGCTGATTTCCTTCGTGTGTGGGAAAAGACTTGAATGGGGATAGAATCCTGTTGCCACAGACTGATAGAACTTTTGAATGATGCCATTTTTCTCTTCGGTTCTCACGATTTCTGCCAGACCAAGTTTTTCAAGCTCTTTCAGGTGATAATGAATCCGCGCACGTGAAAGCTCGAAGATTTCGGACAGCTGCTGACCCGTATACGGCCGTTCAATCAGTTTGAACATCAGCCTGACCCGAAACGGATCGCTGAGCGCTTTAAGCTGATCAAGGTCTTTGATGATATAGATTCCTGCCATACTGTACACCTCTTTTTACTCGGTAAAAATAATTTAACGGTTATTCTTACTCTAATCCATTAGCGATCGATTTGCAATGGGAGAATGAAAATCGATTGAACATTCTTTCATCTGGATATAATGGTGGATAAACGAAAGAAGGTGTCCTGATGGTCCACGAATGTTCTTGCCCAAACTGTCTTTGTGAAACAAAAAAAGAATGCGACTGCCCCTGCTGCTGCGAAAAATAGTAATCGATTATAATCACGTCATCTTAAATTGATAAAAAACTTTGACAACGGTCAAGAAATCATGTACATTACCAATGGACGAACATTTCAATTTCGTCCGACGATAATTATTCGTGTTTAGGAGTGTTCATGATGGAAAACGTGTTCGACTATGAAGATATTCAATTGATTCCAGCCAAATGCATTGTTAACAGCCGTTCAGAATGTGATACAGCCATCACATTGGGTGGACATACATTTAAACTTCCTGTGGTTCCTGCCAATATGCAGACCATCATCGATGAGAAGATTGCTATGTACCTTGCAGAACATAACTATTTCTATATTATGCACCGTTTCGAACCTGGGAAAAGAATCAGCTTCATCGAGGACATGCACGCTCGCGGACTGATTGCTTCCATCAGCGTGGGCGTGAAGGAAGAAGAATATAGTTTTGTGGAGGAACTGGCCTCTAAAGGGTTGGTACCTGAATACATCACAATCGATATTGCACATGGCCATTCAAATGCCGTGATCAGCATGATCCAACATATTAAAAAACTCCTGCCTGAAAGTTTTGTTATTGCGGGGAATGTTGGAACACCTGAGGCGGTACGTGAACTTGAACACGCTGGAGCCGATGCGACCAAAGTGGGGATCGGTCCGGGAAAAGTCTGCATCACGAAAATCAAAACCGGCTTTGGCACCGGTGGCTGGCAGCTGGCAGCTTTAAGATGGTGTGCAAAAGCGGCAACAAAGCCCATCATCGCTGACGGAGGGATCCGTACGCACGGTGACATCGCCAAAAGCATCCGATTCGGTGCCAGCATGGTCATGATCGGATCGTTATTCGCGGGGCATGAAGAATCTCCTGGCGAAACGACCGAAATTGATGGGAAGCGCGTCAAAGAGTATTTCGGTTCTGCCTCTGAATTCCAAAAAGGCGAAAAGAAAAACGTCGAAGGGAAGAAAATGTTCGTAGAGCATAAAGGATCCCTGCAAGACACCCTGACCGAAATGGAACAGGATCTTCAGTCCTCGATTTCCTACGCAGGCGGAACGAAGCTCGATGCCATTCGGACCGTTGATTATGTGGTCGTGAAAAACTCGATCTTCAATGGAGATAAAGTATATTGATAGACTAAAAGAGTTGGGCCCTGTGCGCCCAACTCTTTTACTTTTTGTTCAGAACCGGTGCAGATCATGCTTGAATAATGCTGCCCATAGGCCTTCGGATTCAAATACATCCGGATCGCCGGTCCCGACCATTTTCCGTATCTCCACAGGGGTGAAGCACTCAAAGATCCGAATGAGCTTTTCCTCCGTATATCCCATCCCGCCATGGAGGGAACCTGTTCGGTAAATCTCCCAATCCGTGAGGGTGGCACCCCCGTACTCACCGTCTTCACAAAAACATGCAAGGCCGTAATATCCATCTTGCTTCAGCGCCCTCATGATCACTTCTCTGTACCGGGGTCTTCTGTGTGGAGCAATATGATGAAAACATCCCGAGTCATACACAAAATCATAGGCATCCTTTTCAATTTCATGCTCGAGGAGGTCTGCCTGGAAGAAGCGGATGGATGCACCCGCTTCCTCTGCTCGCTCCCCTGCCCACGCAAGGGAAGTCGATGAAAGGTCCATTGCATCGACCTCCCATCCGTTACTGGCCAGATAGATTGCGTTTCTGCCGGCACCACATCCAATATCCAGCGCCCTGCCCGTTCTCAATTGTCCACTTTTCACATACGACACAAGGTTCTCATCCGGTCTGTTTGTGAAAATAGGGATTTTTCGTTCACGATTCTCATAGAATCCTTCCCAAAAAGGTTTCGGATCCCTTAGCCATGAATCCAACATCTTCATCACATCGTTTTCATCTACAATCCATTCTTTCATCGTATCCCCCCTCCTATAATTGTACAGGATGGAAAGGATAGGCATGTTACAGAAGCATGAAACACTGATGTTTTTCATAGAGAAAGGCTTTGAACCTGAACCATATAAATCGTCCCTAAGCCCCTCTTCATCACCTTGATAGGTCAAAAGATAGGCTATGGATACATGGTGGCCGCAAGCCTTCCCACCTCTTGGAGGGCTTTCTGGGCCTTCCTGTAAGACGACCCGCTGCCTAGCTGAACATTTATATGACAATTATGACAAACAGATGACAGCTAGAAAGAGTGTACATAATCACCTATAAGCTTTCCCATTGTCCGAATCACCCTCCTGCCCTCCTCTGGAGCCGGCAACTCATAAGTCAGAACTGCTACATAAGCATACTTACCTGAAGCCGACTCAATGATAGCACAATCATGTTCGACGCCGGGTAGCTCCCCGGTCTTATTGAAGACCTTTACATCATCCCCGAGCAAGGCAGGAAGCTTATCACGGAATTGCTGGCGTGAGAGCATCGTAAGCATCTTCTTCCTTGAAGCCTCTTCAAAGGGGCCTTCGTTGATGAGTGTAAGACAGCTGACCACGTCCTCAGATGACGTCCAATTGTCTTTTCCCATTTCCAATGATGGGAAGTCCATCATCTTACGGTTCAAGAATGTTCCCTTTAAATTCCAGTCAAGACAGAACCTATTGATAGAATCCATTCCAATCAGCTCGATCAGCCGATTGGTGGCTGTATTGTCTGAGACAGTGATCATCAGCGTTAACAAATCTTCAATGGACAGCGTCAGACCATCGTGCAATCCATTCAAGACCCCTGCACCTTCCACATGATCTTCATGACGCAGTACAATCATGGCATCAGCCCGTAGCCTGCCTGTCTGAATCTGTTCATATGCAGCCATCAAGATCGGAAGCTTGATCAGGCTGGCTGATGATATACGTCGGTCCTCCTCCCACGAAAGAGATTCATCATCCAAGAGGACCGAGAAGCTCACTTTCCCGGAACATTCCTGTACGATCCCCATCATTTCCTCTCTCAAGTATTCCATGCCTGACGCCTTCATTTGGTTACGGCGACTTCGTCATGATCTTTGACTATGGTTTCATCGTAAAGGTGACACGCCACATAATGGCTGGATTCGACTTCCTTCCAAGCTGGTTTTTTCTCGGCACATACGTCCATCGCGTGCGGGCATCGCGTTCTGAATACACATCCACTGGGGGGATTAATGGGGCTTGGGATCTCCCCCTTCAGGATGATCCGTTCCCTCCGGTCTTCCACGTCGGGGTCCGGAATCGGGATGGCGGATAATAACGCCTGTGTATATGGGTGCAACGGCTTTTTGTACAGTTCCTTACTTTCAGTCAGCTCGACGATCGATCCTAGATACATGACGCCGATCCGATTGCTGATATGCTTCACCATGGATAAATCATGGGCAATGAAAAGGAAGGTAATGCCTTTTTGTTTTTGTAGTTTCCTTAAAAGGTTGACGATTTGGGCTTGTACGGACACATCAAGGGCCGAAATCGGTTCATCTGCGATAATGAACTCGGGATCGAGGGCAAGTGCACGCGCAATCCCGATCCGCTGACGCTGTCCACCGCTGAATTCATGCGGATACCGATTAGCATGATCCCGGTTCAGACCGACGTCTTCAAGCAATTGGTACACCTTTTCCAACTGTTCCTTCTTATCTTTATATAGCTTGTGGGACTCCATAGGTTCAGAAATGATTTCTTTCACGGTGGATCTCGGATTGAGGGAGGCGTATGGATCCTGGAAGATCATCTGGATCTTACGGTGAAACGCATGCTGTTCCTTCGAGCTCAATGCATGCAGATTGCGACCCGCATATTCCACTTCCCCATCCGTACATTCATAAAGCCCGATGATCGTACGTCCTGTCGTCGATTTCCCGCAGCCGGACTCCCCAACGAGCCCGAATGTTTCGCCCCGGTATATATCGAAGGAGATGTCGTCTACCGCTTTGAGCAATTTCCCCTTTTCCAATCGAAAATGTTTTTTCAGCCGTTTTACTTGAAGTAGCTTCTCATTGGTCATCCATACCGCCTCCTAGTCTTTCCAATAGCGCCTTGCTTCACATAGTTCTTCCTCATAGTAAGTTCCCTTCAGTGAAAGAATCTCGATTGTCCTTCCGGTTTTCGGAGAATGGATCATAGCGCCATTGCCGTGATAGATTCCCACGTGATGAACCGCACCCTTTCCCTGCTCATATGCAAAGAACAATAGGTCCCCAGGTTTCAATGCATCCAATGACACCTTCTCACCGTGGATTGCCTGGTCGTTTGCATCCCTCGGGATGATCACACCGTTAGCACGGCACATATTGTAAGAAAAGCCTGAGCAATCATACCCAAATGCGCTCATACCTCCCCAAAGATAGGGAAGATCCAGGAATTGTTCTCCTTCCTTCACAATTGCCGCGCCATCTCCCTGAACATCAGGTACAGTTCGTGAAGAGATAACGATATCGTCCACTTGGAGGGTACCAAGGCCTTTCGGTGTCTGCACCCGAACGACTTCTTCCGCTTGATCGATTACCGGAAGGGCAGTCAGATAACTTAGTTTCATCCTGCCATTTTCATACTCCAGCTCAGTGAAAGGGACATTGACGATGGCATACCCGTCCTTCGGTTCCTTTCGTTCATCCCTGCTCAGCTGACAGCTCGGAATCCATCCTGGATATCCGTCTGCACATTTGGATGAAGGCTGCTCCGCCACGACCACTTCTGACCAGCTCCCATCCCTTCTCACCACGATTACTTCGGTTCCGAATAAGAGCTGTGATTGGATAAGATTATGGTCGCACAACTCAAGTAGCGATTCATAGTCCTGCGGGGCAATCCACTTCTCCATGTCCACAGGGTCAGACAAGATTTCTTCGTCACGTTTTCTAGGGGACTGAGGTGTCGTCCATAAGGTGGCTACGGCCACATTAACTACTGACCTTTCCTTCATTGGTTACCCTCCCTTTCTCCAAGTGTATGTGTTTGATCCCCAATCCGGGATTTTCAGGAAGTTTGATCTGTTTGCCTTCATAGATCGCCCCGCCTTCAAGGAAGTCGTGCGCAAGCATAAGGGGGGCGTCAAAGTCGTATCGGGTTATATTTCGGCTGCTGGCTGCAAAGTGAGCTGCCGCGGTGATCCCCAATCGGGACTCGATCATGCTCCCCACCATGCATTCCATCCCCGCTGCTTCTGCAAGGACGTTGATCTTGATCGCCTGATGGATGCCGCCGGCTTTCATCAGTTTGATGTTGATGAGATCTGCACAACGGTGCTTTACCACCTCCAGTGCTTGAAACGGACTGAACACACTTTCATCGGCCATGATCGGTGTATCGACATGGTCCGTTACCCATTTGAGTCCGTTCAGGTCATGAGCGGGGACAGGCTGCTCGATCAGTTCGATTCCAAGACCAGAGTCTTCCATTTTTTTGATGGCACGCACCGCCTCTTTTGCCCCCCATCCTTGATTGGCATCCAAGCGGATCTGTATATCCGTCCCTGCAGCTTCCCGAATCGCTCGGATGCGGCGGATGTCCTTTTCTATGTCGTCCTTTCCGACCTTAACTTTTAAAACGTCAAAACCTTCTCGTATGTATTGCCGTGCATCATCGGCCATTTCCGAAGGCTCATTGACACTAACGGTAAAATCCGTTTCCAATCGATCCTTGTATCCTCCCAGAAATTGATAGAGCGGGAGTCCACTCCGTTGGGATAACAAATCATAGATGGCCATATCAACGGCAGCCTTTGCACTCCCATTGCCGATCATGCATGTTCGGATGCGATAGAATAGCTCCTCATGATTCAATAGTTCGGTTTTTATCAAGGCTGGTTTGAGGTGATGGTGGATCGCCCCCTCTATACTTTGAAGGGTCTCCCCTGTTATGACAGCAGTGGGCGGTGCCTCTCCCCACCCGATCCGTCCGTCTTCACAGGTGATTTTCACAAGTACCGCTTCAGCGGCGGTCACGGTCCTCAGAGCGGTTTTGAAAGGCTTGATCAGAGGGACAAATGTCTGAAATGTTTCGATGTTCTGTATGATCATCTTCCTTACTCCTTTCGAAGGCCGGATTCGATTTTCAGGGAAAGGTCCGCCGTGTCCATGAAGCCCCGTGCTCCGAATGGAATGGCAAAGCTCGGTGAGGAATGACCGATCATGAATCCCTTCAGGGTTGGTTTACCAGCGGGGATGATATGATGCCTGATCACTTCGTCCAAGCTAAGGGACCGATCCCGTTTGACCGGTTCGCAATTTTTGAAATCTCCGATGATGATGCCGGATGCATCGGATAATTTCCCCGCCATCTTCAATTGATTGAGCATCCGATCCACCTTATAAGGTTCTTCATCGATCTCTTCTATAAAAAAGAGTTTCGCTTTTGTATCGATTTCGTGTGGTGTCCCCAAGGAATTGACCAGAAGTGTCAAGTTCCCCCCTACAACGTCCCCGTCTGCTTTGCCTTCTACCAACGCTTCGATGGTTGATAGGGATCCAGGATAAATGACATCCTCTGTGTCAAAGAGCTGATCAAAGGATTTCTTTGTCCAATCCGGTACAGAATCCAGGCCGATATCCGAGCTTAGCATGGGTCCATGGAAGGTTACGAGACCAGTCTGCTGGAAAATCGCCGTATGTAAAAAAGTGATATCACTATAGCCCCAAAAGATCTTCGGATTGCTGCGGATCAGGTCGAAGTCAAGATCTGAAACAATCCTTCCTGTTCCCACTCCACCGCATGCACAAATGATTCCTTTTATTTCGGGGTCTCTGAACATGTCATGCAAATCCGCCAGTCGTTCTTCATCCTTCCCGGCAAGGTACCCATTTTTTTCATAGAGATGCCTTCCGATCACAGGTTCTAGTCCAAGCTCTTTCAGAAACGGCAATGCCTTTTTAAAGTTTTCGACGTTTGGAGGGCTGGCCGGTGCAATCACACCCACCTTATCTCCCTTTTGTATAGGTGAAGCTTTCATAGGTAGCACATCCTTTTAGTAGAAAAAGAGGGAGGGACAATGAGTCCTCCATTGTCCTCCCCGCTCCTTTTATTTTTTATCCGCCCACTTGAGCTCCATATAGCCCACTGGATGACGGACGATACCTGACACATCTTCATTCTGCATATATACGTAGTTGTAGAAATGGACCGGGATGATTGGCATGTCGTCCATGAGGATTTTCTCGGCTTCATACATCATGTCGAAACGCTTCTGTTCATCGGCTTCGTTCAAAGCTGATTGAATCAATTCGTCATACTTCTTATTGCTCCAGGCGGTCCTGTTCATGGAATGACCGGTCTGGAAGTTTTCAAGGAAGTTGATCGGATCTGCATAATCAGCCAGGAAGGAGCTTCTGGAAAGCTGGAATTTACCGGCTTTTTGTTCATCTTGGAACACGTTCCATTCCATATTGGCAAGCTTCACATCCACTCCGAGATTGTCCTTGAACATTTGCTGCATGGCTTCGGCAATCTTCTGGTGGGTGTCACTCGTACTGTACGTCAAGGTGACGGCAGGAAGCTTTTCATAGCCTTCTTCCTTCATCCCTTTTTCCAGAAGGCTCTTGGCTTCCTCTACATCGGTCCGGGTAAGGTCCCCGCTTGTTTTTCGGAAATCGTTTCCGTCGGCATCATTGAATCCGCTGGCGACAAAACCATAGGCGGCTTCTTCTTTGTTCTTGGTTACATAGTCGACCATCTGCTTTTGATCCACTGCCATGGAGAATGCTTTCCGGATATTTTTATTCTGGAACGGCTCCTGATCTAGATTGAAACGGTAGAAATATGTGCCTGCCTGATCTTCCACGTTCACTTTTCCATCTTTGAACAGTTCCTCGCTCAGGTCTGCCGGCACGTCTGCTGTATCAAGCTCTCCTGTTTTGAAAAGTTGATAATCGGTGTTGGAGTCATTGACCATGGCCCAGTGGACCTCATCAAGCTTTACATTTTCTTTATCCCAATATTGATCATTCTTCTCCATCACGAAATGGCTGTCGTGCTCCCATTCCTTCAATTTAAACGGTCCATTGGCCACGAAACTGTCTGCTTCGGCAAACCACTGGGGATTGTCGGTGGCGACTTTTTCATTGATCGGGAAGAATGCCGGGTTTGCAATGACGCTCAAGAAGTAGGCCTGAGGGCTCTTCAATGTCACTTCAAACGTTTTTTCATCCACCGCTTTCACTTTTACGTCATCTGCACTGCCCTTCCCGGTATTATATGCTTCACCGCCCTCGATAAAGTACCCGAGGAAGGATGCCGGTGATCCGGTTTCAGGATCAAGCAGACGCTTCCAGGCAAATACAAAATCATTTGCCGTTACAACGTCCCCATTGGACCACTTGGCATTTTCCCGCAGGTGGAAGGTATAAACTTTCCCATCTTCCGATACATCCCACTTTTCTGCCATGGCCCCTTCCGGCTCATGCTTGTCGCTGAGTCTCGTCAAACCTTCCATAAGGTTGTTCAGTGCCGTCCATGAATAGGAGTCGAATCCGATCGGCGGATCAAAGGACGTCGGCTCTGCTCCGTTGTTCAAGTAAAGAACCTTTTCCCCTTTTCCGTCCTTCGGATCTTTTCCTCCCGAACTGCTTCCTGCGTCTTCATTCGCCGTACAAGCAGCCAGCATGACAAGGATGATCCCGAAAATAAGCAGCTTGCTCCATTTCTTCATCTGATTTCCCCCTTATTGTTTTTATCTATCAATCTGTGAATCTAACGGATTGTTACATTCACAGCTGAAAGCATTGCTTGTTTGGCCCGATCATCCTGCAGCCAGCAATCCACGTGATGATCTTCCGAAAGGCTGGTCTTTTGAGGATGGATCCTGTCGCACACCTCCATGGCCATATCGCATCGTGCAGCGAATGGACAGCCCGCAGGCGGGGCAAATAAATCCGGGGGTGAGCCGGGTATCGGAATCAAATCCTCCCCTACGAGATCGAGCCTGGGTACTGAATGGAGGAGGCCCTTTGTATAGGGATGCTGAGGGGTATAGAATATTTCCCTGCGGGTCCCCTCCTCCACGATCTTACCTGCATACATGACCGCGATCCGATCTGCCACTTGGGCAACAACCCCGAGGTCATGCGTGATCAAGATGATGGACACACCCGTCTTGTCCTGGATCTCCTTGAAAAGCTCCAGAATCTGAGCCTGTATTGTTACATCAAGGGCGGTGGTCGGTTCATCCGCAATCAGCACATCAGGCTGACAGACAAGGGCCATGGCGATGACGATCCTCTGCCTCATTCCACCCGAGAACTGATGGGGATATTGCTTAAGGCGCTCTTCGGGGTTCGGGATGCCCACCAGCTCCAGCATTTTCCGCGCCCGCACTCCCGCTTCCTTCCGTGTAACGTCCTCATGCTGCAGGATCCCCTCTTTGATCTGCTCTCCGATGGTCAGCGTCGGATTCAATGCGGTCATCGGATCCTGAAAGATCATGGAAATATCCTTACCGCGTATTCGACGCATCTGGGCCTCCGAGCATCTCAAAAGATCTTTTCCTTTATACAAAATGGATCCACTCCGTATCCTCCCCGGTGGATTGGGAATGAGCCTCATGATGGTTTGAGATGTCACGCTTTTCCCGCAGCCTGATTCCCCCACGATTGCCAAGGTCTCCCCCTGCTTTACCTGGAAACTCACGCCGCGTACAGCTTGAACTTCGCCTCCATAGGTTGAAAACGATACATGAAGGTCCTTCACTGTTAGAACTTCTTCCATGATGTTTTACCTCCTTAATTTCGGATCCAGCGCATCTTGCAACCCGTCACCCAGGACATTGAAAGAAAACATGGTGAGGGAGATGAAGAGCGCCGGGAAGAATAACCTCCACCAATGACCGGAAAGGATCGTAGACAGCCCGTCATTGGCCATGACGCCCCAGCTCGCGTAGGGAGCCTGAATACCCAATCCGAGAAAGCTCAGGAATGCTTCTGCAAAAATGGCACTCGGGACGGTGAGGGTCATTTGGACAATGATCGGTCCCATCGTATTCGGGAGAAGATTCTTCCGGATGATTTTCCCGGTTTTCGTTCCAAAGGTTTTCGAAGCAAGGACGAATTCATAATTTTTGATTTGTAGCACCTGTCCCCGTACGATCCTCGCCATCCCGATCCATCCCGTCACGGTCAGAGCGACGATGATGGTCAACAATCCCGGTCCCATGACAACCATGAGAAGAATCACGACGAGAAGGTAAGGAAGACCGTAAAGAATCTCGATGATCCTCATCATCACATTATCCGTCTTGCCCCCCTTATAGCCCGATATCCCGCCATAAAGGATCCCGATGACAAAATCTATGAGAGCTGCCATGAAGCCGACGAACAGGGAGATACGAGCTCCGTACCAAGTTCTGGTGAAAACATCCCTCCCCATATCATCCGTTCCGAACCAGTGACCTGCTGAAGGGGGGAGATTCTGATCGGCCAGAATCTGTTTCGTGACATCGTGTGGAGAAATGATCGGTCCAAAGATGGCCAAGACAATCAGTCCGATCAGGAAGGATAATCCGAGCATGGCAAGCTTATTCTTTACCAGACGCTTCCACGCATCCTTCCAGTAGGAAAGGCTCGGCCTGACGACAGCCTCCCGTTCATTTTTATTCTTATCCAAGGGAGCAAACCATTCGTCAGGAACAGCGGTTACTTCTTCTTCTCGTTTGGGGATCGCCATCATCTGGCCTCCTTCTTATGTAGTTTGATCCGCGGATCGAGCAGTCCATATGCCACATCCACCAAGAACAGCATGACAATCAAGAAGGCGCTGTAGAAGACGGTCGTCCCCATGATGACCGGGTAATCACGCTGATTGATGCTCTCGACGAAATATTTCCCCATGCCAGGTATGGCAAAAATCTGTTCGATGACGAACGTACCCGTCAAAATCCCGGCTGCCAGCGTTCCAAGGATGGTCACAACGGGCAGGAGGGCATTCCGGAGGGCATGCTTGAACACGATTTTCCATGGTGAGAGTCCTTTGGCACGTGCTGTCCGGATATAATCCTGCGTAAGGACTTCGAGCATGCTCGATCGAGTCAGTCTCGCTATGATGGCCATTGGTCCGGTGGCGAGCGCCAAGGTAGGCAGAATCATATGCCTCCAGCTCTGCCAGGTAGCCACCGGAAGGAGCTCCCAGTTTACAGCGATTTGCTGGATCAGCATGGTGGCCATCACGAAATTTGGGATCGAAATCCCGAGTACAGCGAATGTCATGGCGACATAATCAATGAATCCGTTATGTCGGAGAGCTGCGACAATTCCGAGGATGATCCCGGAAATGACGGCAATGATCAACGTGATCATCCCAAGTTCGAACGAGATCGGGAAGCCCCTGCTCAGTAAATCATTGACCGTCTGGGACGGCTTGGTGATGGATGGACCAAAATCCAGCGTCATGAGCGATTTCAGATACAGACCGTACTGGACCATCAGTGGCTCGTCGAGGTGATAATGGGCTTCAAGATTTTTTTGGACGGCCTCGCTCGTATTGCGTTCTTCGTTAAATGGTGATCCAGGTATGGCGTGCATGAGGAAAAACGTCAAGGTGATGATCAGCCACAGGGTGATCACCATGGAAACCAATCGCTTCAATAAATATGTACTCATCAGCTTCACACTTTCTAACAGAATGTAGTTTTCATTGCGAGTTCGGTCATGACGATCATCGCCCTGTATGCTTCAAGGATATCCCTCGCATCGAAACGGACCGTCGTCGAATCCGGCTCCAACATCGTCCCCGGCATGGTGCTGGCCCATTCTGCCTGTCCGTAATTAGCGAATTCGATGCGAAGGACCGGATTTTCCGGGGGAACCAGGGGTTCTACCTTTAAACGGTTGGAAAGGGCCGACGCAGTTTGACGGGCAAGAAGGTTCGACGCCTTTTTCGGTGTAAGGCTTTTGGCGACCGACCTGGTAACCGCTTCTTTCACGATCGCCGTCGTCACATTAGGAATGAGCTCGTTTGCTTCAATCGCAGCCTGGTCATCACCTGATACCAGGAGGACCGGGACGCCATAATATCCCGCCACCAGAGCGTTGAATCCCATTTCCCCTATGGCCATATCATTGATGAACATATTCCTCACTCCGAAAGTCATGGAGTGGGACAGGACGCCCTTTTTCGATGCGCGTGCATGATAGCCAATAAAAAAAGCACCCGAGAATGACTCGTCCAACCCCTGTACCATGGAAAACGGCTTTGCTCCGCCGGTGATCAGGGTTGTGTCGGGATGCAGCATTTCAATCATCAGATTATTCATTTGTGAATGGCTGTCATTGACGACGATGTCATGACATCCTGCTTCAAAAGCAGCAGTGATGACGCCGTTGGCTTCATCCGTCATGATCTTTCTTCCGCGTTCATAATTGTGCATCCTGGAATCGACATGGGTGTGATCCACTAGTCCCGAAATCCCCTCCATATCAACGGAAATATAAATCTTCATTGTGCTTCCTCCCTTCATAGGAAAATATTATTAAATTTTCTTAATATTATAATAATTAAAAAGGGAAGTGACAAGGTATTTCGTGAAAAAAAGGAATAAACTCCTAAAAATAGAGGTCGTCCCCACCTCCTTTTCACCTATGGACAGAGCATTACCATCTAAAAAGTAAAAAGGATTTTCTTTTTTAAGCATTTACATTAAAATAGAGACTATCACGTGACGGTTAGGAGGAAATCGTTTGGGACAGAGAAACTAAAAATTGGTGAGTTGGCCGAGTTGGCGAATGTAACAAAACGTACGATCGATCATTATACAAATATCGGGATCCTAAAAGTCGAACGTTCTCCTTCTAATTATCGCTATTATGATATTTCTTGTGTAAACATCATAAGAGAAGTCAATGATATGAAATCAAGCGGCATGTCTTTGGACATGATAAGGAAGAAAATGATTGAAAAAGATACCGAAGAAATCGACGTGCGGGCACTCAGATGGAAACTGAAAGACCTGAACACAGAAGTGACGGAGATTCTGAATCATAAAGAACTTCCGCAGGCAAAAAAAGATCTTTCAAAGGAAAGTCATACGCTGATCCAATCCCTCCTTCTGTTGTTAAACTAAATTTTTTATCGGGAGGTGAACGTCTTACACCTGTAAGACGATTCATTGGACATTGATTCATTATTATTAATTAAGTTAGCAGCAATTATCGTACTCATCGCCTTGACGGCCTTTTTCGTTGCAACGGAATTTGCAATTGTCAAGGTGCGTACTTCCAAGATCGACCAGCTGATCGCTGAAGGAAAGAAAGGTGCGGTCTCGGCTAAGAAGGTCGTTACACATCTTGATGAGTACCTGTCAGCATGTCAGCTTGGTATCACGGTGACGGCACTCGGCCTCGGTTGGCTTGGGGAACCTACGGTGGAAACCCTGTTACATCCGTTATTCGAGTACTTTCACTTGAACGCATCCCTTACTCACATCCTATCGTTCGGAATTGCTTTTGCACTTGTGACGTTCCTTCATGTGGTGGTTGGGGAACTCGCTCCAAAGACGATGGCGATTCAAAAAGCGGAAACCATTACAATGCTTTTCGCATCTCCGATTATCTGGTTTTACCGCATTATGTTCCCGTTCATTTGGTTCCTGAACGGATCAGCGCGATTCTTCGTCGGCCTTTTCGGCCTGAAGCCTGCGTCGGAGCATGAGCTGGCCCACTCGGAGGAAGAGCTTCGCATTCTTCTTTCTGAAAGCTATGAGAGCGGCGAGATCAACCAGTCCGAGCTAAAGTATGTGAATAACATCTTCGAATTTGATGAAAGACTTGCGAAGGAAATCATGGTCCCCCGTACAGAGATCATCTCCATTTCAAAGGATGCGACCATGGATGAAGTGATGGATGTCATTACGACCGAACACTATACCCGCTATCCTGTAGTCGACGGGGATAAAGATAATGTCCTCGGTTTTGTGAACGTAAAGGAGCTTCTGACCGCGTCCATCCAATCGGCTGACGGAATTGACAGCCTCGAGCCCTATGTGAATCCATTGATTCGCGTCATCGAAACCATACCGATCCATGATCTTCTCGTGAAGATGCAGAAAGAACGCGTCCACATCGCCATCCTCCTTGATGAGTACGGCGGGACGTCCGGTATGGTAACTGTTGAAGACATCATTGAAGAAATCGTAGGAGAAATCAGGGACGAATTTGATGACGATGAAGTACCGGAAATCAGGAAAGTAAAAGAAAATCACTACATCCTGGATGCCAAACTTCTAATTCAGGACGTGAATAACCTCCTTGGTACCGACCTCAGTGATGAGGAAGTGGACACCATCGGAGGATGGTTCCTTTCTGAAAACATCGATTCCAATGCAAGCAAGGAAATCGTCACTGAAGAAGGCTTCACCTTCAGGATCCATGATAATGACGGGCATCAGATACATTACCTTGAGGTTGAAAAAACAGTATAAAAAAGAAGGAGCAGGATACCTGCTCCTTCTTTTTTTAACTAGAGGATTGAGAGTGCAAACCATTGCCTGCTCAAGTGAAATTCTTAATGAATAACCTTACCACATCGGCTCCTCCGATGATCGTCCCCAAGGTACTTCCAAGGTTCGCCAATACAACAATCAGCAGGACCCTAGTCACCTTGTTGTTCCAAAACCCTTTCACGCTCAGGACATCCTCCGATAACGTATCAAAATCTTTTACACTTGGACGCTTAAAATATGCCTGCACAAAACCTGCGAACCACCCTGCTGCGAGGAGCGGATGCAAAGAGGTGATGGGTGCGGCAATAAAAGCTGTCAAAATGGCTAGCGGATGCCCCATCCCTATCAATACCCCAAGTGCTGAAAATCCGCCATTCCACAAGATCCAACTGATGGATTGGTCGAAGCCGGCCGAAGGGTTATTGATAAAGGTATAAACAATCAATGCGATGATGGCAAGCGGGATCATCCAACCGATGATCTTCGGTGCCTTAGATTTTGGAGGGCGCTCAGATAATCTTTTCAAGTCGTGCTCTTTATGGATTTCCTTGGTGATCCCAGGAACGTGAGCAGCTCCCAGGACTGCAACCACCTTTTCTCCAGGCGCTGTTCTGATCTTTTGGGCCAGGTACTGATCGCGTTCATCGATAAGGGGTGTCTTTAACTGCGGAAACACCTGAGTGAATTCATTGAGCATGGAGTCAAGCATATCCTTCGATTTGATCCTCTCCAGTTCTTCTTCTGTGATGCTTTCATCGCTGAAGATGCTGAAAATGATCTGGGTGAGCAGTTTTGCTTTACCGGTGAATCCGAGATTATTCCAGATCCGAGAAAACGTGACCTGAATGTTTCGATCGGCAAGTATCAGCTCTGCTCCCGTCTCTCTGGCAGACTCGATTCCCTGAATCATTTCCTGTCCTGGTTTGATTCCGAACTGCTTGGCCATCCGTTTTTGGAATGATCCAATGGCAAGATTCATAAGGAGCAGGGTTGCTTTTCTCTCTTTGATCACCTGGAAGATATCCGTCTGCTTCCATTTATCTCCTTCGACAATGGATTGATAACGCGGTTCATCCAGCTCAATGCACACTGTATCCGGCCTTTCCCGCTCAATAACCTGCTTCACCTGCTCGGCGCTTTGTCTGGAAACATGGGCCGTGCCGATGAGGATGAATTCTTTGTCTTCAATATGTATCCTGGTAATGTTCTGTTCTGATTCAATTGACATAGGGTACCTTCCTTTTCAAGCAATGGACATTCTCTATCATATGATAAACTAGTTTTGGCAAAATTTAAATAAAATCATCTTCTAGTTGTCTTCCTTCATTGACCCGCATGTCATTTGAAAACCCATTCTGTCTGCTTACCCGTTTTCATATCCTTTACCATGCATATCCGGTTTGAAACCTCCCTTTCTCCAATCACCGCTACAAACGGGATCCCTGCCTTATCGGCATAGTCCATGCTTTTTCTTACGGATCTTCCAGACATGTCCACTTCGACCCTGTTCCCCTCTTGCCTGAGAACCCGTGCCATCCGAAAGGATTCTTCCATTTCTTGGACCGGAATGATCAAGTAATCCACCCAAGGTTCGGGGGTGGTTTCTTCCTTTTCCAAAAGGGCTGTCAAAATGACGTCCAAACCGAAGGAGATTCCTACAGTTGAATAGGATCCCTCCTCCTCCCCTTTCAATCCGGCAATGGCATTATTATAGCGACCGCCGCTTCCGATGCTCGACCGCAGGCCGCCGTCCTTCAGGAAGAGTTCATAGATGGTACCCGTATAAATGTCCAGTCCCCTGGCAAGGTATGGATTGAATTGGCACTGAGCTTTCAATCCCAAACCTTCAAGGATTTGCTCTAGCTCTTTCAGTTCCTCCAGCCCCTCAGAGATCAATGTGTTTTTTTCTATATAGGGTGAAAAGTACTCCAAGCAAGTGGGGGAATCCAAGATGAACTGCTTTGTTTCTTTTAATGCTACGACACTAAGTCCTTTTTTCTTCAGTTCCTCTTCACATGCTTCCAGGCCGATCTTCTCCAATTTATCCAGGACGAGGATCACTTCCCCACTTTTCTCAGGAGGGATACCGAAGGATTCCAGCATGCCTGCAAGCAGCTTCCGGTTATTGTATTGGATGATCACTTCCATTTCCAGCCGGTCGAACGCATCCAGTGCCATCATGATAAGCTCTGCTTCTGCTGCACATGAATCGACCCCAGTGACGTCTACATCACACTGAGTGAACTCCCTCATCCTTCCTTTTTTGATTGGGCCGTCCCTGAACACTTTACCGATTTCATAGCGTTTAAACGGCATTTTCAACGTCGGATTCATAGCCACTACTTTGGCATATGGAATCGTTAAATCATAACGCAGGGCAAGATCGCGTTCCCCCCGGTCGCTCAGCACGTACATCTCCTTCAAGATTTCCGCCCCACCCCCATATTTGGAGGCCAACAGATCCGAATAATTGAGTATCGGCGTTTCTAACGGCTTACAGCCGTATTGTATGAACACGTCTTCCAGTGTATTCCTCACCTTTCTTCGAATTCCTTCAGCTTCAGGCAAATAATCTGCTGTTCCTCTTACATTCTGATAATCCATCTTTCTCATTATGTGATCCTCCTTTTTAATTCAAAGGCACCTTATCCAGAACACAAAAAACCGCAGCTGATCTAAGTAGAGACTAGAGTCAGATGCGGTTCAATGGGTAATAGCCTTCCTGATTTTAAAAACAACCAGCAAGGCTACTTGATATGATGATGGGATTGTGTCTGAATGAATAAAGTCATAAGAAACACCTCGAATTTTCACAATAATAGCACAATATCAATGATCAGGCAAGCTTTCATTTATATAGATTCGGAGGAATGATGCCTAGGCAGGGTTGGCCTTTCAACGTCCAGATTTCTCAAAACACCCATGAGCTCAGGAAGCTGATCGATGATGGCATCTGCATGATCCGGTACGCTGTACCCATCACCCCGGAGCCAAATCGAGGTCATACCTGCCTCCTTGGCACCCTTCACATCATTGATGGGGTGGTCGCCCACAAATGCGCATTCCTCAACCTTCACGCCCATTTTGCCGGCAATCGATTGAAAGATTCTCTTATCCGGTTTGCGCAGGCCTTCCGATTCTGAAATGAGGATTGTATGTGCATATAGATGGATGGATAAAGCCTTCAGGTTGTCAGATTGAAACTGATGGAATCCATTTGAGATTATCCCGATCAGCATCCCGCGTGCACGCAGTTCCTTCAACACCTCTTCCACTGGGCCCAAGGGGATGCAGTGATGGTGAAAATGGGTTAGATAATCAGACAGAAGCTCTTCTATGGTACACCCCCTCAGGTCGAATTCCCGAATCAGGGTTTCATAAACGATATCCTTCCATACATAACCCCGATCATCCAACTCGATGAAGCGATCCATGAAGAGGTCCTTTTTCATCTGATGAAACATACTCAGCCGTACGTATTGATCCTCCAGGAAGGAATGGAGAGATCCATCCCTGTCCAGAAGAGTGTTATCAAGGTCAAAACAAACCGCTTTGATCATTGTACAGACCTCCTATCCAGCATTTTGAACTTTTTTATGGCCTGTGAATACATTCCCGTTTGGAGTGTGTGGAAATCCCTCTTTGTCTACCATCAAGTACCTGCAAACCCCGAGACACGGAGTCATCTTTTTGCCGGGCAGCTGTCTGTTCATCCTCTTTTGACGATCAGTATTCAATCCTTCGAGAACCGATCACACCTCTTTCAACGGCAAGTCAGCCTGACTTCTTCCGTCAAATCTTCACTCCCATCTAGATGAACGCTTACAATCTCCGTATCTCTATATCCGGTATCCATTTTGATTTGATTGATCCAGCGGCAAATCAGAAGCGGGATATCTGATCGTTTCCTCACATCAAATTCCCCGCCCTTTCTCATATGTATCCCATCAATGGATAGGACAAGATCCACCAGCACCTTCATTTTCCTGCACCTTCTTCGTCAGATGATGAAAGGCTTCCACGACGACGTCGGGTCGATTAAGATGTACCGCATGTCCTGATCCTTCCGCCACGATGAACCGGCTGCCTTCCGTCAGCCTTGTCTGTTCATACATCAGCTTTTCCCAAAGGGATTCAAATATTCTTTTCTCCCACTCAGGGAGTCCATCTTCTTGCCGTATTATAGATTTTTTATCACGGGCAATGACCACTAAAGGGATTACAGGAAACCGAGGACCATTCTTAATTATCCATGCGTCCTCCTTCCACCATGTAACCTCCGAGTGCATGGCTGCATACATGAGTGGATTCCATTGGAAATCGCTGAGCTTTTCAAGCAACGGAGTGGGCAGACCAGAGTCCCAACCGAGGGGGATTACAACCTTAAGCTCTTCGCGAGTCTTCTCGCTATAGGATAGACAGGTTTCGAGCCAGGCAGCATCATTGTCTGCATCCATCACAGGGAGATCGAGATCGTCGAGTCGATGAAGGTTGACTGAGGTAGAATCCACCAGAAGAAGCGCTTTGATCTTCGAAGGGTACCATCGAGCAAAATGCTGTGCACACAGCCCTCCATATGAATGCCCGATGAGCATGATCGGTTCATGGATCCCTAGTAAAGGAAGCAGCTCATTCAGTTCTTCGGCAATGGCCCCCGTCCTTCGGGTATGATCCCCGATCTCACTCTTGCCAAGGCCAGGTCGATGAAATAGAATGACCCTGTGATTCCTTGAGAGAGCCTGCACCACTGGATGCCATTCCCAAATAGGCGAATTCATGCCAGTCAAGATGACCACGGGCGCACCTTCCCCCATTTCCCATACTTCCATAGCGGCACCCCGGACTTTTATGAAGCGAATCTGCTCGTTCATCCTGCTTTCTTCCTAACAAGGAGCTCAATGACGCCATGATAGTGGGGCTCGCCGTGTGTAAGATCCAAACGATAGGATTCTGTCATGATCAGAACGTCGAAATCTGTGAAATAGTCAAGGAGGGAACTCTTGGAGAAAAAATGGATGTACGTTTCATTCTTTTCTCTATAGAAAGTTCCTTCATCCACTTTTGCAGCCATCTTCTCATTCCTCGCATAGGCAGGATCCTCGCGACTGAAAGCTTGAATGTAGACCATTCCTTTCTTTACAAGACCGCTGATGGCCTTATGGAGGATTCGTTCGATTTCAAGCGGATGGAAGAAGTTCAGTACGTTGCTTAAGATAATCAGCGAATACGTTGAAGGAGGTACAGGGAAACGCGTTATGTCAGCGACAAACGCTTCCATCTCCACCCCCGACTCAATGGCGATTTCCCCGCAGCGCTTGACGGCAGCTGAGGAATAATCGACACCGGTGACGGGATGTCCTTTTGCGGCGAAATAATACGCGTTCCTCCCCTCCCCCATTCCGAGATCTAAAATGGCGTCTCCTTCATTAAGGAGAGAGCTGTATTCAATAAGGGATCGATCAGGACGCTTTCCCCACAGGTTGTCCGTTTTTCGATATGCTTGTTCCCAACTGTTCATACCACCGTGCTCCTTCCGTCTAACTCTTCTTTCGGCGGTCGGCTTTCCATCGGAACCGGATCAAGGGTGATGGTGACGACCGTACCCCATCCGATTTTGCTTTTCACCTTCATTTGTCCGCTGTAATCAGCGATCAATTTAAAGCAGATGGTCAAACCGATCCCGGTGCCTTTTTCCTTATTGGTATAATAAGGCTCACCGATCCTGGACAGTCGTTCTCTCGCAATACCCCGACCATTATCGAGAATCCGAATCCTGGTCTTCCCGCTTTTTTCATCGATTTTAATCTTGATTTTACCCATTTTAGGAAGTGCTTCAAAACTATTCTTCAAAATATTGATGATCACCTGCTTGAAATGGGATTTCTCGAATCGGACCAGGTGTCCATGGTCAAGCGTATTGTGGATGCTGATGCTTTTATTTTGTTCCATGGCAATGGCTTCAAACAGAAGCTTGATGGTATTGACTTCATGCACGACGGATATGGAAGTGGAGCTATCACCGGTATCTTCCACTTGTGCTTCAGGTTTGGCGAGAAGCAATAATTCCTTCAAAACCTCATTGATGCGATCGATTTCTTCAAGGACGATATCTTCGTATCCATTTTCTTTCTGAACTTCTTTTGATAATTGAATAAATCCCCTGACCGTTGTCAATGGATTCCGTATCTCATGGGCGATGCTCGCTGCAAGTTCCCCGATGACTTTTGATTTTTCAGACGACAGCAACAAACGCTCATTTTCTTTTTGCTTTGAGAAGTCGATTCCGTAGAACAATGTGTGATATTCCTTCTCGGCTTGATCCAACTTTTGGAACCCCCACTGGATATAGTACGGCCTGCCTGTTTTATTAACGAATCTCTGTACGTCTTTACGTAAGGGGTTGATCGAGTAGGGAGGCTCTGCCAGTACGCTGAAATCTTTTCCCGTTAGCTCGGTTTTGTCCACATCCCAGAGTTTTTCTGCGGAGTCATTAACCTTGATGATCTGATTTGATTGGTTCATGACGATCAAATAGTTCGGATTCAGATTCATGATGGCTTCCAAAAGCTCACTCTGTTTCGCCAGACGGGTGTTTGCCTGCTTTACACGCGCTGTCTGCATCTGAAAGAAACCGATGAATAAAAGGATGGCGACAAGAATGGAATTGAAACTTGAAAAGAATAAGGGGAATAACCCAAATCCACTTGTCACTCCATTCAAGAACACGAATAGTGCACCAATGATCAATTTTCCATAAAACAGCTTATAGATCGGGTCCTTCATCAAGATGGTGACCCTAAGAAGCAGGAAGGTGTGTATGAATACAAGGAAAATATTCAGGAGGAACGTCCAGTTCAGGGATCCATAGACCGGAAGCCAATGGGTAGGGGAATATACCCTCCCCGGGGCTACCATATACGACGTGACTCCATATTCCGTGAAATTGATGATATAAACCAGAATACTGTATCCGATCATCACACTCAGGCTTGTTCGATTGATCCATTTCCTGTAGCGTCTCAACTCTTCATGTTCACTGACCAAATAGTAAATGAAATAATAGATGATCGGCATGATCAGTATCGGACCGACCCTGAAAATCCTGAATAAACGGTCAATCACCTGCTCTGACAGGAGCCCGTCTGCATAGAGGGACGCGATTTCAAGCTGCCATGCCCCGAGCAGGACCAGAAAGCAGGCAAGGGCAACGGAGACAGTGGATCTGGAGTAAATGATCAATGAAATCGAGATGATAAATGGTATGAATGCGATAGCGACTAACAGCATATACTCCATGCGTATCCTCCTCCACTAAAGGGTCATTGGATGTTTTCAAAGTTGTTTGTTTAATAGAATCTCGTCCCTAATGGGAATTCCGTTTTCAGCTATATATGGAATCGAAGGTTTATGAATTCTGGCTGTTTCCACAGCGTTGCATTTGAGGTCTATTAATTGGAAGCCCCTTCGCTGGTAAAACCCGAGAGCGTTGAGATTATCATTTGTCGTAATGACGGAAAGGGAAAGACATCCATTGATGACGGCTTCCTCTTCCACCCTTCTTAGAAGGAATGAACCGATGCCGACTCCTTCCCGCAAGCTGTCCAATGAAATGATTTCACACTCTTGATTTCCGTACACAAACGTAATAAGTCCCAGGATCTTGTTGTCTTCTAAACAAGCAAATCCGTCCAGGTTGACACAATCATGGATGCCTGTAGAGATGACCATCTCTGTACCTCCCCAATGCCTAAGGAAGAATCCGACTCGTTGTTTGACCTCTATCTCCTTAACAGGTACTACATTCAAGGCACTCACCCCCGTTTTTTCCATCCGTATAGTGCTCTCTTATAACTTACCATAAATATCCTTAAAATCATGGCTTATTTCATCTTTTTTTGACAAAATGTGTGTTTCATCCCCTATATTATGCATTTTTTTCACCTGTATGGCCCATTCGTCTCATTCCTTTGCAACACCTTCTTCTCAATGCATGATAAAAAGCCCTCCATATAGATGGAGGGCCATGCAGTGTACTGGTCAAATGGGTTCCGCAAGGCTTCCGATGTAGTGAGATTGCGGCCTGAATATCGTATTATCTTCGGATTGCTCGAGTACATGGGCCGTCCAGCCGACAGCCCTAGCAGCTGTAAATGTTGGGGTGAAGAGGTGATCAGGAAGATGGATGGCCCTCATGATCGATGCAGCGTAATACTCCACATTCGTATAAAGACCCCTGCCCGGTTTCAGTTCTTCAAGGAGTTTGACAGCGATCTCTTCAATCGCAATGGCGAGATCAAGCTCCTTATTTTCCCCGCGGAATTCAAGTAGTTTGCCTTTAAGGGCTGTCGCTCGGGGATCACGCGTCTTGTAGATCCTGTGACCAAACCCCATCAGTTTTTCCCCTCGGGAAATCTTCTCCCTGATTACGTTCTCTCCGTTTTCTTCCCTCCCTATTTCCTCCAGGAGAGCGATTACGCCTGTCGGTGCCCCTCCATGAAGAGGCCCTTTCATCGTTCCTATCGCTGAAATGACGGATGAAATCAGATCGGATTCAGTAGATGCCGTGACTCTTGCGGAAAAGGTCGAAGCGTTCATCCCGTGCTCCATGGTCAGTATCATATAGGTTTCGAGGGCTTGGGAAACAGCGCGATCGGGATCGGCTCCTGTAAGCATATACAGATAGTTTGAAACATGCCCCAGTTCTTCATGAGGCTCGATAAAATCCAACTCCTTGAGATGACGTTCTCTGTATGCGATGATGGTCGGGATGAGTGCCGTAATCCGTACTGCTTGATTCAGGGTAGGCTTCCACCCATATTCGGATCCCCCTTCAGCTGACAAGACGGTCCTCAGCACGCTCATGCGATCCATGTTTTCAGGAAGACGTGTAAGGACATCCAGCATAGCTTCAGAGAGCGTTCGGTTGTTTTTCAACTCCTCCACCATATGTTCGCCTTCTTCTTTGGAAGGGAGTCTACCATACCAGAGAAGAAACGCTGCTTCTTCAAATGAACATTTTCCCGTAAGAGTCCGTACATCATGTCCTCTATATATAAGAATACCCTTCTCTCCATCAATATGGCTGATGGCCGTTTGAGCGGCTACGATTCCTTTCAATCCCGGTTGATACATGCTCTTCACTCCTCACTGGTTATTAATCTCAGTGTATAGTAGAGTATTAATTAAGAACATTATATTTATTTGAATGGATCAATTACTTTTTTTAATCAAGGAGTGATTCAGTTGGAGTTGAACTGGCTACGCACGTTCATCGCAGCTTCTCAGACACGCAATTTCAGAAAGGCATCTGAACAATTGTATATATCTCAGCCATCCGTATCGGTCCATATCAAGCAGCTGGAAAAAGAGCTGGGTGTGGCCCTTTTTGAACGGAGCAACAAGAAAGTTGCATTGACCGAAGCAGGTCGATACTTTGTGGGGGAAGCTAAAGAGATGGTGAGGGTTCATGAAGATGGATTGAAGAAAATGCGATCCTTCATGCAAGGGTATACCGCTGCATTGAAGATTGCCATCTCTCCCTTGATAGCCGATACCATCCTGCCTGCCGTATTGAAACGATTCATGAACGAATATCCGTACGTTGAAGTGGACGTGAAGATCATCGAGTCCAGTGATATTGAACGTGCCGTCATGAATGAAGAAGTTGATATCGGGCTATCCTGTCTTCCCTCCCTTCATAAAGAGGTAGGAAGTGAAAAACTCTACTCGGACAGGGTCATGCTCGTCGCGCCGCATGATGGGAGAGATTTTGAATCCGCCCTTCCCCTCGATGAAGAAGAAGTTCTCCACCATGCCAGGATCCTCACCCATAACCACCCAGGTTATTGGGAGGAACTGTGCGAGATCCTGAAACATTTTTACCCCAACTCCAAGATGATGAAGGTTTCACAAATCCACATCACTAAACGATTCATTGCCGAGGGGCTTGGCGTATCGTTTCTGCCTTCTTCCACAGTCAGAAGGGAACTCCTTGAAGGGAGACTGATGGAAATTCCAGTCCGTTCGTTTGAACTACCGGAAGCAAATGCATACTCCCTATGGAAATATCCACATGAAATCCAGCAGCAATTCCTTCAATTCTTGTCCCGCTTCCATTATTAACGTGCTCGTCTTCCCATGTCTCCTTCATGTGACAGTTATACTGACATCACCCTCGCAACCTCTCGATTCATTCCATGTCACATGTATCTCGAATGTACCTTTTTTCAAGAGGTAAGGGAATCGCATCCTGATGGAAGCCTTCATAGGGAGCCCTGGAACGTCGGAGAGGGCAATCCACGTGGGAATTCCCTCCGCCGGGTTTTTCAAGAGTTCTCCGGAAAACTCAGTCGTAAGATAATTAAAGATGATATACCTTTCCATTCTTTCAGGATTGACATACTCATAAATCCCTTTGTATTGTAGGTTCTTTACTTCAAGACCGGTCTCTTCCTTCACCTCGCGGATTGCGGCTGCGGTAAAGGATTCAGGAAACTCTACTTTGCCACCCGGAGGGATAAAACCTGTAAAATCATCGTGCTGCCGGTCGATCATCAAGACCCGATCTCCGTCCTTGATCAAGCATAGCGTCCAAAACTTTGTATGTATGATGGTCAACGGTCTCCTTCCACTATTTCCCTTATCACAGAATGACCCTTCGACCTTGCTTCATCCAGCCATTCCCAGTCCTCCTTCAGTTCAATTCTCCCATCATCCAGAAGAGTCGGAGTGGATCGACATATCCCCCCACGGATAGCTCCATCCACATTCACATGATTATAGCGGAAATCAAGACATCCATCATCGCCAACCAATCCGATAAGGAAGCCTTTTTGTATTTCCCCACCTTCATACGAACCAGTCAGAAGGTCTCCTTCCTGCTGGTATGTGAAAATGGTCCGTGTCGAGACCTCCCCGTTTTCAGAGTTTTCTACTGCAGTAAATGTTCGATTATGATAGTTGATCAACAATCTATTCCTCCTTCGACATGATTTTCACAGTATAACAACGATTGAGTGATTATTCAATATTGTCTGATAATAAATGGAGGACTGATTGAAAACTTGAGATAAAAAGAGGTTGAGGCAAAACAAAAAGGTGCCATTGAATGACGAACACTGGTAGCCCGGGCCTCCTCGGCAAGGCGGCGGGGTCTCCTCTAAGCTACTCTACCCGCAGGAGTCTTCGTCCTGCATTCCTATCAACCGCAAGAAACAAGAAAAACGGAATATTCATGAAACAAATTAAAAACCCGAATTCAATTGCCTGATCGTAGGCAACTGGATTCGGGTTTCGCTATGACAAAAACATTTTTGTCCCGGTCTCGCTTCATATCTATATACATTAATCATCAGCGGCCAAGATAATGCCTGATGTCTTCCTTTGCCATCTGGACTGCTTCATCGAATGTGTTTACATTATTTGATGCCCATGAATTGTATAATTTAATCAAATCGGTGCGATTATACACCTGTCCACCAAATTCCTCATAGAAATAGATCAACAGTACGTTTACGACTTCTTTTGGAAGCAGGTTTCGCTTTTCAATCCCTTTGAGTGAGATGATTTCAAGCCCCCTGAGGTCCTCTTTTAAGATTGACCGAGTCATCTCAAATGGATCTGCGCGATAACAGAGATCAATCTCTTCTGTGCTTAAATTTTGCAGTTGCATGGCCCCCTGCCCCTTTCTCTACCTATCCTGATTATATCAGATAGATGGGTAACGGTTCCAACTATAATGTGCAGTTGTAACTTAATTGTAAACGTTTGTTCACCCTTTGTTCATCAAACTCAACGACCTTTTCAGTCAAGGTTTACTTTTTTAGTCTTGCCTTTAATTCTTCCAATTCCTCCAGAGAAAGAGAAGGCAAAAGATGCTGAATTTCCTTTTCCAATACCTTTTTGTTTTTCTCCCGGTACTGCTGCCACCACTCCCGGAGTCCGTTCGTATGCTCCATGAGGTACTCGAGATCGATTTCTTCTACTTCATCGTCGGACAAATAGTGCAGGGTGGAAGCGAGCAGCCTCTCGAGGTTCTTATATTCCTTTTCCATATTCTCACTCTTTGATGTCATGAACGCATGCCTCCTTAATTGTAGTATAGCCCGCAAGATTCCGTTCCACACAAAAAAACGGCCAGGCTCACATAGGTGAGCCCGGCCCGAGATATTACTTCTTCTTGAATCGCTTCATCCACCTGTATGCAAAATAGAGCAGTACCAATGCGATGAGTGCGTAGGCGACGTAAGAATATACGTCCATGTATTGAACGATCCTGTCCCATGAATCTCCAACAGCCGATCCCACCCATACAAGGACAGTATTCCAAATTAATGTACCGATTAGCGTGAAGAGAAGGAAGTACATAAATTTCATCTTCGCAACGCCTGCAGGAATCGAAATGAGGCTTCGGATCAACGGCACCATCCGCCCAAGCAGGACGACACGATACCCATAATGGTCAAACCATCGATCGGCTTTCTTTATATCATCTGGTTTGACCCTGAGGATATGGCCCCATCTATCAACAATCCGTTCAAGTTTGTCGGCTGAGAGTAACACCCCGATCCCGTAAAGGATGATGGCCCCCACGACAGACCCTGCCGTTGAAGCGAGAATGACGCCCGGAATCGTCATACTGCTCGTTGTGGTCATGAATCCGCCGAACGTCAGGATGATCTCAGAAGGGATGGGTGGGAAGATATTTTCAAGTGCCACCAATAAAAAGATCCCAAGGTAACCGTATTGCTCCATGCTTTCAATAATCCATTTTTCCATGATTCCCTCCAAAGATGGTAGATTCGATTGTTTAGAGAAATGTCACATCCAGATCGCTCTCTCTGTATGTACAGCTGGTATAATGAATAGTGTTCAATGAACAGTGACACATATCTTAACAGATTAAGAGGTCTTTCAATGTTTTTTCGTATAGTCTGTATGGCACCTGATCTTGACGGATGAAGGAATAGATGGATATCCCATTCTCCAGTGACAAAATGGCCCAGGCAAGTTCTTCCGGCGTCAGCTCTTTAGAAGGATGTACACTTCCAAGGAGCTTTTCGATTCCTGAAGCAATCTGATCGACTGAGGCCTGGATGAGGTCAGACCACTTTTCCTTTACGGATGGATCCCTCATGGCGTAAAGTAGGAACTCTATGTTTAGCAAACAGGACGATTGTTCGAGGAATTTGCGTTGTTCATAGTAGTGATTCATGGCTGTCACAAAGTCTTCAATGGACTCTTGTTGATTTAGGATCGATTCAATGTCGTGGACATATCCCTCCATCTGCTGCTGAAGGAGTATGAGGAATAGGTTTTCCTTAGAATCAAAATGGGCATAAAATGCACCTTTGCTGTATCCTGCTTTTTCAGAGATCTTATCAATGGAAGCCCCGTGGAAGCCCATTTGTGCAAATAATTCCACTGCTGCGCCCAGAAGTGCTTGCCGTGTCTCGTTCCTTCTTTCCTCTTGCGTCATTCTTCTGTTCATGATGTCCTCCTGATTTCTTGACAGTTTACGAATATACTATTAATATACCATATAGTATATATATTCTTTTCGGTATGTGCAAACCGAATTACTATCTTCATAGAATCCAGCTAAGCGAGATGATAATAATGAAAACTCAAGAGCACGTTTTACCAACGAAACGCGCATATAGTGAGGTCTTGACCCAAACCATCAAGACCGGCATCATCAAATCCAACCTGATTCCAATGGTCGCCGGATTGACACTGGCACTCTACATGTTCGATTTGAATCTGGTTGAGAACCTGCCCAATATCATTCTGGCCGTCCTCGGATCTGCCCTTGTGATCGGTGCTGCCGGTGCTTTCAATAATCTCTATGACCGGGATATCGATAGCCTCATGGAGCGGACGAAGAGCCGTCCGACCGTCACAGGTGATATCCAGCCGATGACCGTTTTGTGGATCGCCATCAGCATGGCCCTGGTAGGGTTGCTCCTTTTGGCACTCACGACACCGATGGCCGCTTTATTCGGTTTACTCGGTCTTTTCTTCTACGTCGTTCCCTATACGATGTGGAGCAAGAGACGGACGATCTATAATACGGAGATTGGAAGTATATCCGGTGCGATGCCCGTCCTGATCGGGTGGACGGCCGTCCATTCTTCCATCGATCATCCGGCCATTATCAGCCTTTTCGTCATTAGTATGATTTGGCAGATGCCGCATTTCTATGCCATTGCCATCAGGAAGCATGATGATTATAAAGCAGCTAACGTACCAATGCTGCCAGTGGTGAAAGGATTCAAGCGCACTGTCATTCAAACCAATGTGTATCTTGTGGTGTTGGCATTGGCCAGTCTCCTTCTTATGCCGGTGAGCATCACCCTTATGACGATCGGCCTTGTACTCAGTGCAGGATGGCTCGTTCTGAGCATCTACGGAAGACGTAAAATGGAACAGCGGCAGTGGGCAAATACAATGTTCTTCTATTCTTTACTTCACATGACACTGCTATTCTCCGCTGTCATTGTATTTTCCCTGCTGGGCATCATATTTTAAACGGTAAAGACCTGGACCGAGTCCAGGTCTTTTATTTATGGATCCTTAAATCCTATTTATAAGTCAAAAAGCCCGGAATCCTGTAAGTATGCAGGATTCCGGGCTTTATTTTCACTTAAACGAAGAAACTGATAAGGAATACAACACCGAATCCTACAAATCCGATGATCGTTTCCATCACGGTCCATGTTTGTAAGGTCTGCTTCTCAGTCAATCCGAAGAAACGATTGACGAGCCAGAAGCCTGAATCATTGACGTGGGAGAATACAGTCGCTCCGCTCGCGATGGATATGACAAGTAATCCAAGCATCGGCTGGGACACTTCCACCATTCCAAGGATCGGGGACATCAAGCCGGCTGCCGTGATCATCGCGACGGTGGCGGAGCCCTGTGCCACGCGGACGAATGCTGAAATAATAAATGCTACGACGACAAGCGGCAGATTGGAAGTTGCCATCATTTCACCCAGTACATCCCCTACACCACTATTGATCAAGGTTTGTTTGAACACTCCCCCTGCACCGGTGATGAGGATGATGATCCCTGCAGGTTCCAGGGATTTGGTTGCGATATTCTGAATATCATCCTTGGAATAACCCCTTTTCGTCCCAAGGAAGTAAAACGTCAACAACGTTGAGATCGTCAGAGCGATGAACGGATGACCAACAAACGTAAGAATCGATCTCGCGGTGTTCCCTTCTGGTAAAACCAGTCCCGTCACTGTATTGAGAAGGATCAGGAATAATGGAATCATGATCAGGATGAAAATCATACCGAAGCTTGGTAAATCCTTTTCATTCTTAAACTTTTGGAGCTCTTCCTGATCGATGAAATCCGGTACTTTCACATCGATTTTATTCCCGATGTACCGGCCGAATACAGGTCCTGCCAAAATCATGGCCGGAATACCTGCGAGACATCCGAATAGGATGACCCATCCCAGATCTGCATTGAGGATGGACGCAACTGAAATCGGTCCAGGTGTAGGAGGGACAAAACTGTGCGTCACGGCAAGTCCCGCCAGCAATGGAATTCCGAAATAGAGCGTCGATTTTTTTGCTTTCTGGGCAAGACTATAAACAATCGGGATCAAAATAACCAGTGCAACATCCAAAAATACAGGAATGGCTACAATGAACCCGGTCAAACCGAGTGCCCACTGGACTTTGTTATCCCCGAATTTATTCACCAGTGTAATCGCCAGGCGTTCTGCTCCACCGGAAACCCTGAGCATTTCACCGAACATGGCACCAAGGCCGACGACGACAGCGATGAACCCCAACGTTCCTCCCATCCCCTGTTCGATGGAGGCAATGACCTCCTGCATCTCCATACCGGATAAGAGTCCGATGAATAAGCTCGAGATGAGAAGGGCGACAAATGCCTGAAGCTTTGATTTCATAACTAAGAATAATAGCAGTGCAATTCCTAATACGGTTATAAGAATCAACATTGTTCCTGAATCCATGTGAATCCCTCCCTTTTGTCAGTTAACCTTTTCCTTTACCACTCGGCAATGGAGCCATCCTTGTGTCTCCAGATTGGATTATGCCAATCATGTCCCTCGGCCGCCATCTTCCTTACCACCTCTTCGTTCACTTCAATGCCCAGCCCCGGGCCTTGAGGGATCTCAACAAATCCATTTTCATAACGGAATACGTCCTTATCGACGATATAATCCAACAGATCGCTTCCGACGTTATAATGGATACCCAGGCTCTGCTCCTGGATGACGGCATTATGGGAAGTCGCATCCACCTGTAGACAGGCTGCAAGGGCAATCGGGCCCAAAGGACAATGGGGTGCTACAGCTACATCAAAGGCTTCTGCCATGGAAATGATTTTCTTGCACTCCGTTATCCCCCCAGCGTGGGAAAGATCCGGTTGAATGATATCTACATATCCATCCGTCAACAACGGCTTGAATTGCCATCTGGAGAACATTCTCTCTCCTGTGGCGATGGGAATATTCGTATGAGCAGCGATCTCTCGGAGCGCCTCATTGTTTTCAGGCAGGACTGGCTCCTCGATGAACATCGGGCGGAACTGTTCAAGTTCTTTGGCCAGTATCTTGGCCATCGGTTTATGTACTCGTCCGTGGAAATCGATCCCGATGCCCACGTACGGTCCCACGCTTTCCCTGATGGCCGCCACCCTCTCAAGAACCTGATCGATCTTCTGATGGGAATCGATGTATTGAAGCTCCTCGGTACCATTCATCTTGATTGCTTCAAATCCCCGATCCACTACTTCTTTAGCCGCTTTTCCAACATCACTCGGGCGGTCTCCCCCGATCCATGAATACACTTTGATCGAATCACGACAGGCTCCTCCGAGTAATTGATGGACGGGTGCTCCGTAAAACTTCCCTTTTATATCCCACAGCGCCTGATCTATGCCCGCAATGGCACTCATCAAAATGGGTCCACCACGATAAAATCCCGATCGGTACATCATGTTCCAATGGTCCTCGATGCGGGCAGGATCCTTTCCGATCAGCGTCTGCATGAGTTCTTCGACAGCAGCTTTGACGGTTGCTGCCTTTCCTTCAATCACCGGCTCACCCCAGCCTGTGATTCCTTCGTCTGTTTCGATCTTAAGGAACAACCATCTTGGTGGTACTTGGAATAACTCATATCCTGTTATCTTCATGTTCTTACCCCTCTCATCATGGCCAGTTCCCTGAACCGTTTGGCCTTCATTTCAATTTCGTCTAAGAATGCGTCATCCACACATTCTGTTTTATGCACAAGTGAACTTCCGAGCCCTACACCGACAGCCCCAGCTTCCAAGAACGTTGCTGCATTTTCTACCGTTACACCACCGGTCGGAAGGAGGCGGACTTGAGGAAGCGGGCCCTGCATATCTTTGATGAATGATGGTCCGAGGGCCGTTGCAGGAAACACCTTTACGATATCTGCCCCTTCTTCAAAAGCCGTCAAGATTTCAGAAGGCGTATACGCCCCGGGGATACTGACTACCCCGTACCGTTTCGCAGTCCGGATCGTTTCGACCTTCAAGGTGGGAGATAAAATGAATTTCGCCCCTGCTTCGATTGCTCCCTGTGCTGCGGCACCATCCAGAACGGTACCGGCTCCGACGGTCATTCCGGACTCATTAGACAACTCCCTGATGGTGCGGAGGGCATCGGGTGAATTCAACGTCACTTCTAAAAGGGTCACGCCTCCTTTTTTCAAGGCACGGGCAATCTTGACAGCGTCTTCCGTGTGGTAACCCCTGATGATGGCGATCCCTTTTCCTTCAAGGATTTTGTTAAGCGTTTTCATTTTCATCAGCCTTCCTTCTCATCTTTCAATGTCTTCCCTGTCTCTGTTTAGAAATGATTCCAAGCGCCGCTCATCCGGCAGACCTTCATAATCACCACTGACCATGGTGACCATGGCACCGACGGCGCAGCCCCTTTTTACGGCTTCCTTTGTTTTCAGCCCTTCGATCAGCCCTGACAAGAACCCCGCAGCGAATCCGTCCCCCGCTCCCACGGGATCGACCACGCTGGATACCGGGAATGGGTCGACTTGAACGGTCTCGCTTCCCGGTTTAGCATAGGCAGCCCCCTTTGCCCCCTTTTTGATAACAACCAAGCGGGTCTGCTTGCTTTCGAATAATCGATGGGCAACTTCATCCGTATCTTGCGTCCCGAAGAGGAACATTCCTTCGGTGCCACCGATAAGGACGATATCAGATAGCTCACATAACGCTGTCAAAGTGGACCTTGCTTCCTCTTCACTCCACAGCTTCCTCCTGATATTCGGATCGAATACCACGCTTACTCCTGAATCCCTGGCTATTTTGATCGCTTCAAAAATTGTGTGTTTACACGTTTCGCTCAGTGCCGGGGTGATTCCTGTAAGATAAAGATACTTGGCCGAGCGTATGAAGGATGCAGGTAAATCGGCAGGCTCCATATGGGAAGCGGCAGATCCTGCGCGGAAGTATTGGACCCTGACCTCTCCGCTCCCGATGATTTCTTTAAAAAAGATTCCTGAATTGTGCATTTCATCTTTTTTTACATGAGTCGTATCGACTCCTTCACCCCGCACCGTGGCAACAATCCGCTCGCCGATTTCATCGTTTCCGACCGCACTGATCCATCCTGTCCTATGGCCCAGACGGCACAGTCCGATGAGTGTATTCGTTTCGGCCCCTGCCACTTTCGGCTTCAATGATTCAGCATGTCGCAATAATCCATTATGTGCTGGGGTCAATGATAACAGTGTTTCTCCTATAGCGACGACATCCATGGTTCCTATCCCTCATTTCTTATCGAATGAATCCGATTTTTTGTGAGATTGCATGTGAGGTACTCAGTAAATCCCTGATGACATCATTGCCCTGGACGGTCATCCTTTCTTTTGGGCCAGCCACACTGATGGCTGCGATCACATCTCCCCTTGCACCATAAATCGGGGCAGCCACACAATAGAGGCCTTCTTCATTTTCTTCATCATCAATACTGTATCCCTGTTTCTTGAACGATTCCAACTGAGACAGGAGCTCCCGTCGGTTCGTCACGGTTTTTGGCGTAATCTGCTGCAGGGTCATCCCGTCCAATAGACGTTCCCTTTCCTCTTCCGGCATGAAAGCGAGAAAAGCTTTTCCGAGCCCCGTACAGTACAGGGGTTTGACATGGCCTGGTTCAGCTGTCGTCCGGATGGAACGATTGCTCAGGATCTTCGCTATGTAAACGAGCTCATTTCCGGAAAGCACAGACATGAATACGGTTTCATTCATGCGCTCCATCAATCCATTCAGATACGGGAGGGATACTTGATGAATGTCCAGACTTTCCATTGCTACAGTTCCCAGATTGATCAGTTTTGCTCCCAAGCGATATTTTTTCATCTCATCCTGATACAGGTATCCTTCTTGGGTAAGGGTCTTGATGAGATTAAATGTGCTGCTCTGAGGGAGCCCGAGCTTGAGACTAACCTCATTGATCGTTAAACCACGGGGGAAGTGCGATAGGATTTCTAAAATATCCAACGCCCTCTTTGCTGACTTTACAGACATACCTACCACCTCTTAATCACATATGTGATTTATAATTCTATTTGTGATTTTAATTGCCTTAACCATAACATCAGAAAACGCTTCCGTCAATGAATAATTCTGAAAATATCCAATGTTTACACTATCAGCGTGACTTTTTTTTGAAACAACTAATTCAGCGTCCCTTGCCATATCATGAATATTCTGTTATCATCAATTCAATCTAAAAGCGATGATGAGACGAGTAGGTAGGATAAAACTGTAAAGAGACCCCCGGCAGCTGAAAAGGGGGCTGTGGAATCCTATTGAAAAAAACCTCTGAGCTCCACAAGGAATTGAGTTCTCAAGGATGATGTGGCGGAATCCCCCGTTAAAAGGATAAGGTATCGCATAAAGCCGTACCTGATAAGGCTGGACAGGTGACTGTAACGGTAAACTGAGGTGGTACCGCGGATGGAAGCTTCCGCCCTCAAGATTTCGATCTTGGGGGTGGGAGTTTTTTTGTTGGAAGCTAGATCATAGAAAAAGGAGGATTTTCATCATGCACTGGGCTTTTGAAATAGCCGAAAGAATCGTTCTTACCGATCCTGATCTTGAAACTTACACGCTGGCATCCGGTATCAGTCCTTCAGGCACGGTTCATATGGGGAATTTCAGGGAGGTAGCAACGACTCATTTTGTGGCGAAAGCGTTGAAGAATATGGGGAAAAACGTCCGCTTCATCTTTTCATGGGATGATTATGACCGGTTAAGGAAGATCCCCTCCAATATTGATGCGGGATTTTCCGAACACATAGGAAAACCATATTCCGAAGTGCCTAATCCATTTGGACAGGGAACATGGGCCTCTCATTTCGAGAAGGAATTTGAAACATCACTCGAAATGTTCAATATACATCCTGAGTTTATTTATCAGCATAAGGAGTATACGTCTGGGAGATACCTTCCCTCTATCGAACTTGCATTGAAAAAGCGGAAGGAAATTTACGACATTCTTATGGAGTTCAAGACGAATGAATCATCGGAGGATGAGCGCGATGCCTTTTACCCTGCGACGGTTTATTGCAAAGTGTGCAGAAAGGATGACGTCCATATCGACTCATTTTCGGAAGAAGCTTTGACACTTACGTATCACTGCAGATGCGGAGTGAACGAAACTGAAAGACTCGATTCAGTTTTCCTTAAATTGAATTGGAAAGTGGATTGGGCCATGAGGTGGGCTGTTGAAGGGGTGAAGTTTGAGCCTGGAGGAAGGGATCATTCCTCCGAGAACGGCAGCTATACGGTATCAAAAGCGATTGCCGCCAGGATCTTTGATTACAAGGCGCCCCTCTATACCGCATACGAGTTCATCAGTCAGAAGGGATCTCATAAGAAAATGTCCAGTTCCTCGGGACAGGTCCTAAAGACTGAGGATCTATTGGACGTCTATCGTCCGGAAGTGGTTCTGTTCCTGTTCGCCCGTCACCGGCCGGAATCTGCTTTTCATATAGGGTTGGATGATGATGTGATCAAGAACCACTCCGAGTTTGAGAGAGTTCTCTCCGCCTATCAGGATGGGTCGCTGAATGATCCTGTCATGGAGCAAGTAATGGACCTTATCGCCTCCGATATTACGAGTCCAAAGGTCTCATTCAATCAAATCGCTGGCCTGCTCCCGTTGATTTCCTTCCGTACCGATCTGCTTGGTTCCATATTGAGCGATCAGGGAATCACGGTCCAATCTGGAGAGCTTGAGGAAATCAGCGCACGGGTCAAGCATTGGATTCAAAAATGGAACCCAGAGAAGGAACTCAAGGTAAATGGCAGCAAGCAGGTAGATTACTTCCTCTCGCTTCCTGATGATGCCAAAAGGCAAGTTCAACGATTCCGAGCCTCCATCGCTGCAGGAGCTGATCCGATGAATTCTGTTTATGAAATCTGTCGTCAGGAAGACAAAAAGAAAATGAAATCCGAACAAAAAGCTTTATTCCAATCGATCTACATGCTCGTCCTTGGAAAGAAAAGCGGCCCCAGACTGCCCCTTCTCCTTTCGGCTGTGGGAAAAGACCGCTTCATGGCATTGCTTGCATTTTGAACGTACAAAAAGACTGCAGGAGCACCTGCAGTCTTTTGTTACGAACGAAGGGAAACATACACTCTTTTAAGACCAAATGGACCGGAGTGCAGAAACCTTCCATTCTTTCAATACGACATTTCCCGTTAATGCCCTACATTCAAATTCTAAGCTTTCACCCTCCGGGAAGATCAGACTGGTCATCGCCAGTCTACCGTCTGTACTAAAGATCTCAATCGATGAGGTATCGATATATAGATGGAAACCGGCTTCTCCATCTCCTGCATATTCTGCCATTTGAACCGCTGGAAATGATGTTGAAAATGAATGGACTCCCGAACGGCGCCTGTCTAGTGTAAGGATTCCTTCACTAACGCGACAGGTTAAGAGTGACACTTCTTCCCTTCCATGCCGGATCGTGAGGGACCAAACCGAATTTGTATCTGCCTCCGTTTCAAAATGGAGATGAGCAAGATTTGTCTGCATTCGTTCTTGATAAGTTTCACCTTCATTTAATAAAAGAGGAGTTTTAGCAGCCGTTCCGTCTTCTGAGAGGTCCGCCAATTCACGCACTGGACGCTGAATGAGTCGATAGCCCGAAGGCGAGTTCTTCAAGCCAATCTCCCTTGGCAGCGTCATGGCACTCCTCCACCGATCGGTGGGGACATCATTTGCATAGCGCCAATTGCTCATCCATCCGATATAGATCCTTCTGCCATCCTGCAGATCGGACCAACTCACCCCTGCATAGTTATCCCTGCCATGATCCAGCCATAAAATGAGATCTGCGGGGTTCTCATTGGTAAAAGTCCCTCCATCAAAATCCCCAATAAAATACTGGGTCCTGGAACCTTCAATGTAATCAGGATGATCCCCTATGCTTACGAGCATGACCCATCTCTTCTCCCCATCACATTGAAGAGGGAATAAATCAGGGCATTCCCACACCCCTTCATGTGACCCTTCTTCATGACCGAATGTACTCGCATACGTCCATATCAGCAGATCAGGAGAATGATAGATGGTAATGGATTGCCCGGTTGCCAGGACCATCACCCATTTTCCGGATTCATCATGCCAGAAAACTTTTGGATCCCGATAATCCTGCAGTGATACATTCTCCAGAACCGGATTTCCTTCGTACTTGCTCCAAGTCCGTCCGTTATCAACACTATAGGCCACGCTTTGCCGCTGCCTGATCTTACCCGACACAGGATCGGTGTCATGATTTGTATAGATAGCCACCAGCCCAGGCTTTCCTTCTTGGAAGAATCCTGTGGAATTATGCCAATCCACCACAGCACTTCCAGAAAAGATCGTCCCGAGTTCGTCAGGATAAAGAGCGATGGGGAGTTCTTCCCAATGGACCAGGTCCGTACTGACTGCGTGTCCCCAGTGCATCGGCCCCCATGTGTTTCCATCGGGATGATGTTGGAAGAACAAGTGATACTCTCCTTCGAAATACACCAATCCATTTGGATCATTCATCCACTGTTCTCCAGGCGAAAAGTGGAATTGAGGACGGAATTTTTCCGTGTACATTTCCTTTTCAGTCTGATTCCTCATCTACATGACTCTCCTTCCTATTCCTGATTTCGATCATACCCGGCCTGCTTGATTTCCAACCACTCTTGGAGTCCAAGCCGGTCCAATTCCTTCAGGTACGCTTCCCACTCCTTATCGATCTTGCCGTTTGTAATCCATTCGGCTTTTTTACGGTTGATATAAGCAAAAAGATCTGTTTCAATCTTGGATAACTTATCGAGGTCCTCCAAGGAGAAGAATACTTTAGGGTAGATATTTTCTGCCTTCATATGAGGGACCATTACATCTTTCATTAGCCCCAGTCTCCATGCAGCATCATCCGGTTTGGTGGTCACAGGTCCGTAATACTCATCCAATATGGCAAGAGGACCACCGATGGAGGTTTTCTCACGGAGCTCAACAGGGGCCGTTCCTTCCAAAGGAAGGTGTTTCAATGCTTGATCAGCCTCATTGAATTCAAAAATATTCTGCTGTTTTTCATCACCATACGTTCCCCAATTATCCTGTACGGACTGGAGCGGGTCATATAACTGATCGATCCATTTTGCCGTAAGCTCCAGATTTTTATTCGCCGATGTGATGACCATTTTATTGCGGTCAAATCCCATATTATTGGTTCTCGTCACATTTTTCTCTCCATCTGGCCCTTCAAGTGGAGGCAGCAGGTCATACGTATCATTCATCCCGGTGATATTGGCCTTGTCCCAGGTGAAGTACATTCCATAACGCCCTTCTTTTCCTTTTGAAAGGTAGGTATTCCAGTCTTGTTCAAATGCTTCTACATCGATCAGTCCTTCTTTGTACAGGTCATTCAAATAACGGATGGCCTCCTTATAGCCCTCTTCAGCAGCCGTCATTTTGATTTCCCCATCATCGGTCACCACAGTATGGTCTCCATTTTCCCCGAGACCGAAGGCACCAAACAGATGAGAGACGTCTTCTCCTCCATGGTTGATGATGAATGACATCGGAATTTCGTCTGCCTTTCCATTCCCATTCGGATCCTGTGTTTTAAACGCTTTCAAAACATCTTTCAGCTCTTCAGTATTTGTCGGCATGTCGAGTCCCAACTTATCCAGCCACTCTACATTGATCCACGGGAAATCATCAACAGAGTGGATGCTTTCTTTTCCTGCACCAAGCTCCTCTATCCATGGGAAAGAATAGATATGTCCGTCAGGAGCCGTCATCATTGCTTTATACTCAGGGGCATCCTCGAGGACCTTCCTCAAGTTTGGCATATGTTTTTCAATCAAGTCTTCCACCGGGACAATCGCTCCGTCTTTTGCGAGTTTCAGGATTTCATAATCCCCGTACCCTGTGTTCATGATGGCGTCGGGCAAATCACCGCTTGCGACAGCAAGATTCCGTTTCTCATCGAAGGTTTCCCCTGCCGTATAATTGGTCCAATCGATTTCCACACCTGTTTGCTTCTGCAGCCTCTTCAGGATCAGTTTTTCATTTGGGTCATTCGGTGCCAATGGTGAACTGGACGTCATGATTTTCAGACTGACGTCTTCCTTCAATGGAAATTTGATGTCCTTCAGCTCGTAGTCTTCGGAAGATGCACTTTTACTGCTATTGCTGCAACCTGCAGTAACCAGGATTCCTGTCAATACTGCAGCTGACATTGTTTTTGACCATTTCTTCATTCTCTTTTTCCCCCTTGAGATTATTTTAATGAACCGACCATTACACCCTTTTCAAAGTACTTTTGGAAGAATGGATACATGATGATGAGTGGAAGACTCGCCAGCACGATGGATGAATACTTAATCATTTCTGAAATCCTCTGTAGCTCTGCGGCCGCCTGCTGATCCCCGATCATTCCTGGCTGTACCTCATTTTGAATCAGGATTGATCGTAAGACGAGCTGAAGGGGATAGAGGTCCCTGTCTTCAAGATAGATCATGGCATCAAAGTAGGAATTCCACTGACCGATGAACGCATACAGAGCAATGACAAAAATGATCGGTTTTGATAGCGGAAATACGATTTTCAGGAATATTTTAAATTCAGAAGCTCCGTCGATCCTCGCCGCTTCCTTCAGTTCATTAGGTATCGATTTGAAGTAGGTCCTTGAGAGGATGATGAACCACACATTGATGGCATTCGGAATGATGATTGCCCATACGGTATTCAGCATGCCGAGGTTCTTGACCACCAGGTAGGTCGGGATCAATCCACCGTTGAAGAACATCGTGACCAGGAAAAATATCATGATGAAACGCTTCCCGACCAATTCGTCCGATGATAGAGAATAACCTGCGAGAATACAAACCGTCACTGTCACGATGGTGAAACCCGCAGAATAAAGCATGGAGTTTATGAATCCCCTTACGATGGAACCATCTTCGAAAATCTTCCGGTACCCTTCAAGGGTCCAGTCGGAAGAATTGAACGACAATCCCTTGCTCAGCAGTACATTCGGTTCCAGAAGTGAGGCAAGGAGCACATAGAGTAATGGAAACAATACCACTACGACGATGCCGCATAACAGGATCTTATTGGTGAATAGAATGAATCGGTCTGACTTTGAATAGGTGTTCATCTGAATGCTCCCCTTTCTAAAGAAGTCCTTCTCCCTCATTCAACTTCTTGACCACCCCGTTGACGAAGACCAGTAGGATGACGTTTACCAGCGCGTTGAATAATCCAACAGCCGTTGCAAAGGAATAGTCCCCAGCTTGTAGTCCCCGCTTATACACATAGGTTGAAATGATTTCTGAAGAAGGGATATTCATAGACGTCTGCAGCAAGTATGCTTTCTCGAATCCGATGGCCATGATCCCGCCTGCAGCCAGTATGAATAGAACAGCCATTACCGGTTTTAATGTTGGCAAATCGATATGCCATATCCTCTGCAGAAGGGATGCTCCATCGACTGTTGCGGCATCATGGAGCTGAGGATCCACATTTGCCAATGCAGCCACATAGATAATCGACGCCCATCCCGCTCCTTGCCATACACCTGACCATATATAGATGCTACGGAACGCATCGGGGTCTGACATGAACGAGACCGGCTTATCTGTGAAGAAGGAAAGCATGGCGTTGATTGGACCGGTGGGAGAAAGGAAAAGAAAAACCATCCCTGATATGACCACCACGGAAATGAAATGAGGTGCATAAAGAACAAGCTGGATATTCTTCTTCACCCCCGCCCTCCTGATCTGATTGAGCATCAATGCTAGAATGATCGGGATTGGAAACCCGATCAACAATTCAAACGAGCTCAATTTGATCGTATTAAGAAGGATCTCCATGAAATTAGGGGAAGAAAGAAAACTTGTAAAATGCTTCAACCCCACCCATTCACTCCCCATGATCCCCCTAATCGGGCTGAAATCTTTAAAAGCGATGGATGCACCGTACATCGGTACGTACTTGAACACAATGGTTAACAAGATAGCTGGTGCCAATAACCAATAAAGAAGATGATTTCTCTTAACAGAAGCCCACTTGACCTTCCAACGGCTCTGCGGTTTCGCTGATACGGCAGTTTCGGTACCTGCCTTAGCTATTTCCTGCACATTAATACCCCCTTTTTCTCTTTAATGAAAGCGATATCATCGTCTACAAATCTCACTTTAAAGGATACTCTCATTAAAAACGTCCACTATTTTCGGCTGATACATTACAACATTTTCGGGTGTAAAGAAAAGCGGAGGGGGCTTGCCCTGAGGCGACAAGCATAAGGCGAAGATCTCGGAAAGGCGTCCTTTGCCTTTTTGAGATCTTTGACTTATGACCTCGAGCCTCAAGCACCCGGAGCTAGACAAGAAGAAAAGTGGAGGCGGGTCGGGCTGACCCGACAAGCATAAGGCAAAGGCGCCGGAAAGGCGTTCTGTGCCTTTTTGGGGACTTGGACTTATGACCTCGAGGGTCAACCCGCCGGAACTGGACAAAGAAAAGCGGAGGGGGCTTGCCCTGAGGCGACAAGCATAAGGCGAAGATCTCGGAAAGGCGTCCTTGGCCTTTATGAGATCTTTGACTTATGACCTCGAGCCTCAAGCACCCGGAGCTGGACATGAAGAAAAGCGGAGGCGGGTTGGGCTGACCCGACAAGCATAAGGAGGAGGCACCGGAAAGGCGTTCTGTGCCTTTTTGGGGACTTAAAAACAAAAAAAGAGACCCGGTAGGTCCCCATTCTTCATTGCTAACGTCTTTTATACCATCATTCTTCCATATCCTTGATGCCGTCCTCGATCTTCTTTACGGCTTCATCGGCCGCAGAACCAACATCTTTATTGGCGATTCCCACATCTTCAAACAAGATGCGCATGGCCTCACTCACTACAGGATAAGCGGCTGTGACTGGCCTGTTCCTAGAGTACTCCTGTGCCTGATGGACGAATATATTCTTTGGGTACTCTTTCAGCTCTGGAAAGCTTTTGGCAACAGAATACCTTGCCGGCACATCCCCTGTAATCTCAATATAGCGTCTTGAACCCTCATAGCTCGTCGCATATCGGATGAATTCCCAGGCTTCATCGGGATGTGACGCCTTCGACGAAAGACCAAGGGCCCACCCGCCATTTGGAACGACCCGCTGAATCCCTTTTGGTAAGGATGTGATGCCATATTCTTTTCCAAGCTTGAATTCAGGGTTTTCCTGTTCATAGCTATCTGTCATCCACGATCCCTGTATGACCATCCCCAACTGACCGTTTTCAAATGCATCCGGCGGCATTTCAACTTTCGCTATGCCCCGTTTTTGATACATATCCTGATAAAACTGAAGTGCCTGCAGGCTTTCGGTCGAATTCAGATACCCTTCTGCCGTATGGTTGTCAGGGTCCATGATCTCCCCTCCGAACTGCCAAATGAGCGGGATCTTGTAATATGCGGGGGATTCACCGTCGGGAAACCCTTGAGCGGGATCGATACCTATGATCTCATCTGATAGCGCAGAGATTCGTTCGGCGGCTTCGGCTACCTCATCCCATGTCATGGGATCCTCCGGGTCCTTCGAAGGAAGAGGAACGCCGGCTTTTTCAAATAGCCGGATATTGTAGAACAATCCGACGCTGGACTCCGCGATGGGAGACAAGTAGATGTCCCCCTCATACATCAATCCTTTCAAAGTGGGCTCAGCCAGATCCTCCACCCGTCCCTCCTTTTTCATATAATCATCGATGGATGTAAGGGCACCGGCACTCGCATACAGGGCCAGCGTCGGTGTATCAATCGTCATGATATCCGGCGGACTCCCTGCAGCAATGGCCGTCCGGAGCTTTAGTTCGTAATCCCCGTAAGGGATCTGGGTCATCTTGACCTGAATAGTGGAGTGCTCTTCGTTAAACGTCTTGACCAGTTCTTCATACGCCTGATTTTCAAGAGCCGTCCCCTTATTCCTCCAGAAGTTCAGGGTGATTTCAGGTGTATGCTTGGGGGCGGTTGCCACTTCTTTTCCTCCCTCATTGAAAATCGGTTCAATGGAAAGATAGCCGGCTGCCCCCAATACAAGGATGAGTCCCAATAGGATCGGAAGCTTCCATTTCACTTCTCTTCTCCTCCTTCAGTGCCCAGGCCTTTTCTGTAATCGATCGGTTTCACACCGAATTTCTTTTTAAACACCGTACTGAAATAACCTGAACTTGAAAATCCACAAATATGGGCGATATCAATGACTTTCAGCCCGGTATCAACAAGAAGTTCCTTCGCTTTTTTCATTCGCAGAGAAATCAGATAGTCCGTAAAATTCTGCCCTACCTGAGCCTTAAAGAGTTCCGATAAATAGGCTGCATTAATATGGAACTGACCTGCCAGTGTGGCAAGGGACATGTCAGTGGCATAGTGGATGTCCATATATGCTTTGACTTGGGAAACGACCTCTTCTCCATTAGCCGGCGTCTTGAGCTTGCTGGCCATTCTCATGATACGATTGGATAGCTCCGTCAATTGATGGATTACTTCCTGATATGAGGTCAACTCCCATATGCTTATCTGGCATTTCCAGACCTCTTCCCCTACCTCGGCCCTTTTGGGGTCATACTTTCCGGCAAGGAGATTGAGATGCAGGAGGATTCGATTCGCTGTCAGTGTAAAATCCATTACCGATGACTGTCTTTCAAGCAGATTCGTAAGAAACGACTGCAGAAGACTTTCATTACCCTGTTCAATATAAGCGTTAAGCACTTTTACAGCTTCATCGGGAAAATCGGGGTCATTTTCCCTCTTATTATCATCGATTAATTGTGATTCTATGTTGATCGAGCTTTGCCCCCATGCGAGGATGGAAGATTCATAGCCGGATTTAAGAGCCCTCTCCCCCCTCACCGGCTTCCCTAATCCTATGACTGATTCAAGCCCGAGGAATTCCTTTGCAGCTCGTTGTACATCTGTTGCCAGTTTGTTCACATCATCGATCCTGCTTATGTAATGAACCATATGGGGATAGCTCGCGTCTACAAATGAAAGGGCCCTTTCCCCGGCAAGTTCCCGACAGATCATCCGGAAAGGCAGGAAGAGCGCCCTAAGGTCGGACCTGGACATGCTTCCCCTGATCTCAACTGACAGGAACCTCACTTCCTGGTTGCAAAATGCTTCCAAACCCAGGTACATCAACTTCTCTTCACTGATGGAGAGGCCAGCCCATTCATCCCTCACAAGTTGTAGGAGATATTGCTCTCTTATATCCGCAAGCTGATCTTCCATCAATTTTTTTGCTCGTTCTTCCCTATATTCTTCAGCCTTTTCACGGATCAATTCGTCTTTAATATCCTTTAAGGCTGAAGATAATTCCTCGGGATCCACGGGCTTCAGCAAATATCGCTTGACTCCCTCATGCATTGAGGCCCTGACATATTCAAAGTCAGCGTATCCCGAAAGGATGATGGTCCGGATCTTCGGATAGCTACTGGCCAGTTCTTTCACCAGCGCAATCCCGTCCATGATCGGCATCCTTACATCCGTCAAGACAATATCAGGCTCTTTTTCCTCCATGAGACGCAGAGCTTCTCTTCCGTTTGACGCCTCCCCGACAACTGTGAACCCTTCCTTCTCCCAATCAAGCTTCCATAGCAGCCCCTTTCGAACCTGAGCTTCATCATCGGTTATCAGCACCTTCATTCTTCCCTCTCCTCCTTCTCCATTGCAATTATAAGGGTGATCCGAGTCCCACCGGGATCCTTATTTTCAATCGAATACGAAAAGCGGTTTCCATAGGAAAGCTTCAATCTTCCAAGGACATTCTTCAGTCCTATGCTCTTGCCCCTGCTGTCGAGAACATTATTTTCGTTTCGATCAATCTTCGCAAGTTCCTTGATGACCGTTCCAGGTATGCCGATTCCATTATCCTCCACAATCAAAACCGCCTCATCTCCGACTTTTCGGGTGGAAATTCCGATGGAAGCCACATCGTTCCGTATAAAGCTATACTTTACTGCATTTTCGACGAGAGGTTGCAGGACGAACTTGATGATCGGTACAATATCGAGTGCTGGATCCTCTTCAATCAGTATATGTAGGGCATCTTCATGACGAAGTTTCAATACTTCCGTATATCGGCGCATATAGTTTATTTCTTCCCCTATTGTGACAACATCCCTTTCAGTATCAAGGGAATACGAGAGCATCCGCCCCAAATGGACGGTCACATCAATGACTTTACGATTTTCCCCTTGAGCGGATAGTCCTCCTATCACTTCAAGCGTATTGTTCAGGAAGTGCGGATTGATCTGTAGCAGCAGTGCTTTGTACTCCGCGTCCTTCCTCCTGATCTTTTCCTGATACTCCGTTTTGATCAGTTTGTCCAATGTCTTGGTTGTATTCTTGAATGCCTTTACGGCATAACCGATTTCATCGTTCCTCGTGCGGATCGCGGGAAACCCTTTTTCAGCCTCTGAGAACTTTCCCTTTTCGACAAGTTTCATAGATTCCGTCAATTTCCATAGAGGCTTGACGATATTCGAAGACAGGATGTAAGAAATCAAGATTGTCAGTAAAAAGATCCAGCCGCTGATCAATAAAAGATTCCTTTGCAGTGAGTGGACAGGCGCGTAGAGATCGGATTTTTTTATTTCGCTCATCAGGATCCAATCGCCAACCCCCATTTTTTGATAAAAGACCAGATGCTTGGTTTCCCCCTTAGTCACTTCCACTACACCTGTTCTTGCAGAATGATCCTTCATCTCGTGCAAGCTCATCTTCACGATATCGGATGATATATCCGGATTCCCTCCCAACACGTCTCTCCCTTTAGCATCCAGCAATGATACGTGCCCCTCATCTCCAAGCTTTACTTTTTCAAGTGACTCCTCTAGCAGGACGGTAGGAAAATTCACTTTGATAACGCCGGAGAGGTCCATCGTATTCAAATCAAAAAGAGGAAGAAGGTAACTGTTGACTTCATCCTCATTCCACTCATGATGTGACCTCATCCAACGTTGATCATAGTCATAAAATTCCTTGAACCAAACAATCTCCCTAAGAGGAGGAAGCGTCTGTGAAGTACCTGTTCCATCATTTAGATAGACAGATACAGACATTGATTTTGAATTATTCACCATCATCGACGAGAGCTCCGTTTTCAATTGATTCTTCATATAGAGTAGATCTGTGTCGGACTGCCCGTTTTCCTCTGAACGCACCCACTCCTGAGTAGCGGGATTCACAAGCACCTGTTTTCCAAGGTCTTCCACCTGAGAAGTCAGTGAATCGGAGTATTGAGAAAATTGATCCATCATTTCTACGGTCGCTTCGGTCGTTTTCTTTTCCATGATGGTACCGAACCACTCGGGGACGAGGAGTGATAGCGTAAGGAAAGGAATGGTCAGGACAAGTGTAAATATTAGTAGCAATCGAATTCTAAGTGAAATGTACATGGCCGCTCCCTTTCAACGTTTCTGTCTACTAAATGTATCATAGATCAATAAATTCCAGTAGATACATTTAAAGGGCGTGTTCTACCTCCGTGCTTCCATACATAGGATGGGATAATTGATTTTACGGGGAGGGCAAAGGATGAAAGGCAGCGTCATGGCAATGGATATCGGAGACGTTTTTTATGAAGGCGGCTACACAGGCACCGTGGTGGGATGTTGTCATGAACTGTCTCAAGCGGGAGACCAAACATTTTACATGATTCAAAACAATGACCGGCTGCACATTAATGTGGCTTCCAGTGAAGCAAAGGGTGTGCCCCGTTTCTATCAAACCCGATTTGACCTGCTTGATAGGGTACATCTGCATATGGCCGGAATGTTTAGGACAGCTATCATTAAAGGAATAGCACTAATCTGGCATGACAACGGCTCAAAGGTTACCTATCATGTGGAAGATGGAAACGGTACCCTCCATACCTATATACCTGAAGAGGATCTTTTGAATTGGGACGCGCATCATGCGCCATAAAAAAGAAGCTCCCATTCGAGGAGCTTCCGGTCACGCATTAAAAGAATGCTTTTTCCACATTGTATCTGGCTCTAAGCGCATTGATGATATATGTTTCGTAAATTTCGCGTTCCATTGCATCTTCCACAAATAAGACATCGATGCGATGAACTTCCTTCCTGTGTTCGCGAAGGGGCGATACTTTATCTTCCAGATGCTTTTTAACACGCTGTCTCAGCTTTCTGGCTTTTCCTACAAACAGAAGTTCGTCCTTGTTGTCATAAAAGAGGATGATTCCACCTTTATCACGCGGAATTTCATGAAGGTCGATGAAACCCTCGATCGGTTGAATTTTAATTTCTTCATTTTCGTTCTGTTTGCGTTCTGTAATGGATACATCCGCTTTTGGAATGGTAATATTGATCATTGAACGTCACGTCCTTTTTATACTGTAAGGGCTAATAGTATCATATAACAGGACAGAAAGCCATCTCATTCACAAAAAACGAAGCCCTACCCGGTTGTTGAAGGTTTGATTCTTATTCTTGAACACGAATGCATTCTTCTGAAAATCAATCGTAAGTTCATGATCATAGGCGTCTTCGAAATCGTCGTCCACAATGAAGGTGACACCCTTATAGTCAATGCTGCGTTCATGGTTTTGCAGCTCTCTTGGAGGGATCACTTTCATTTCGTATACATTATTCACGATATCACAACTCCCCCGGTCGAGGGCAAGCTGCACCTTATGGTCGCGGGGTATTTCTGATAGTTTCATTAAAGCAGGGTCTGTCAGGGTTAGATTCATGCTGATCCTCCTTATGGAATTCTGATTTTCAAGTGTCGAGGAAGACTTTTTACAGTCAACGGCAGGGTGCATCCTTCATCCCCATCAATATTCGCCTTCATGTCAAGAGATGAGGACGCTTCAATCTTGGTTGCTTTCAGGTGATGAACCTGAGGGCTTTCTGTCAGTTTACCCGCCAATATTTTAGGAAGCAATAAGAGGAACTTGGGTATCGGCATATCTTCGATGATATAGACATGAAGCGATCCATCATCGACTTCTGCTTCCGGGGCGATGGATTCGAATCCCCCGATGGAATTCGTCATGGCGATGAGGGTCAATAAGGAATCCCCCCTCCAGGTCTGCTCTCCTGACAGCTCTAATGGAAACGGCTGTTTCTCTTTCATTTTTTTCATACCCTCCACAACATACGCGAGAGGACCGAGCTTTGATTTCTGCTCTGCAGTCGTAGAGAATGAGGCTTCAGCCAATGCACCCACGGCGATGATGTTGATGAAATAGCGGTCATTCACCTTCCCGATGTCGGCTTCCCGGGTATTGGTTGATTTCAATACCTCGAGGGCCTCCTCAGGCTCGAGCGGCAGTGATATCGCCCTCGCAAAATCGTTCACCGTTCCCAGTGGCACCAGGGCAAGCTCTGGGCGGTGGGGTTTCTCTGCCATGCCATTGATCACTTCGTTTACGGTTCCGTCCCCGCCCATACATATGATCAGGTCAAAGCCTCTCTCGCAAGCTTCCTCCGCAAACAATGTAGCATCCCCTTCTCCCTTCGTTTCACGCACCAAGACCTCATAGCCTTCGAGATTATGTATAGCTTTTTTCTCGTAATCCACCGCTTTTTCCTTTCCAGAAGAAGGATTGATAATGATCATCGCCTCTTTCATGCCTTTTCCCCCTGACTGTCATTTCTCATACTATACCCCTTGGACCAATTGATAAATCCTTAAAAAATCATTGGTATGATGTTTACTGACATTAAAAGGAGGGTACTCATATTTAGGTTTGCAGATTTTTCGCACTACCTTCTATACATATGAAAAGAAATCATCTTGTTGGAGGCGTCAATCATGAAACATGCAATTGATATAAGCGGCTCTTTATTCGACTGGGATCTTGTGAACGGGGAAGTTCATTTTGAAAATGAACGGGTCGTATTGTTCTGGGTGGATACGGCATTCAAGACCCTTTTTGATACGATCGAAGAGATAGCAGGGCATAAAGAGTCAAGACTTGTACTGGAAACTTCAGGATACAGGACCGGAACCATCGTAAGTGATTTTTACAGGCGCTCCCTCGGGAAAGTAGATGACATCCTCGGCAAGCTTCCGACCACCTATGTGACAGCGGGCTGGGGTGATACAGAGATTGTATCCTATTCAAAAGAAGGGCTTCATGCCGTGATTCGCGTCCGGAACAGCTGGGAATATCAGGTCAATAAGGAGCAAGGAAAAAATCAAGAAGGCACATTCCTTCCAGGTCACTGGGCCGGGGTCCTGACGGGCTTATTCGGGGAGAAAATGTGGTACAAGGTGAACAGGAGCCAACTTGAAGGCGACCCATATAGTGAGTATGAATTTAATCACTCCGACATCACACCTTCATTGAATGTCAGCGCATTAATCGAAGAACAAACGAATGAAATGCAGCAAAAGATGGATCTTGCAGCAGCCGAAAGAACACATACCCTTTCCAGTATCATCAAGGAGATCTCTTCTCCGATCATACCCGTCCTCGATTCCATCCTGGTAGTGCCCTTGGTTGGTCGCTATGATGAAACGAGGGGTGAAGAGCTCCTTAACCGCACCCTCCTTAATCTCCCAGGATATAAGGCGGATTACCTCATCATCGACGCTACAAGCTTAATCGGGGTGGATGAATTCACATTGAATTTCATTCAAAAATTTGTCGCAGCCACCTCCCTTCTTGGGACTCGCTGCCTATTGGTGGGAATCTCGGCTGAATTCAGTATTCAAATTGCCCAAAGCGGACATGAAATCAAGCGGATCCCATGTTTTTCTGTCCTTCAGCAAGGCATCCATTATGCCCTCGGTCAAATGGGGCTGTGCATCACAAAGAAGAACCCCGTTTCTTGAACGGGGTTCTTCTTTTTAAGCGATGTCGATGATCAATCTATGGTCATTCAACGTTACTTGCTTTCCACCAGATAATGCTTCTACTTTCATCTCCTTCACCAAGACATTTTCACGTATCAGTGATTCATTGTGTTCGATCGCCTTCCGTATTTCCGGGTCTCCGTCCAACCGAAGGGAAATCCTAGCTTCTATTGGAAGGTCGCGCTCTTTCCGCTCGGTCTGGATGGCCCGTATGACTTCACGAGCCAGACCTTCAAGCTTCAATTCCTCTGTGATTTCCGTATTGAGGATAACCTGATAAGAAGCATTTGCGCCCATGGAAAGCCCCTCTTCTGCCACCCTCTCCACAAGAAGCAACTCAAATGGAACAGTCAATTGCTCGCCTTCGATATCCAGATGTAACGTTTCCGCTTGGACAATCTGTTCTGCTTCACTTTGACTTAATTGATCTAAATATTTCTTGACTGCGCCGACTTTTTTTCCTAATACGGGACCGGCTTTTTTGAAATTAAGCTTCACTTCATACGATACAAGATCATTGGATGTTTCCTGTACAAGGACACGTTTGACGTTGATTTCTTCTTGAATGATCCTTTGATGTTTTTTTAACGCTTCACCGTTTTGTGGTTCAGTGGCAATGACGGTCATTTCCGATAGAGGTTGCTTCGTTTTGATCGATTTTGCATTTCTGACGCTCCGAGCGAGTTCAACCACCTGAAGGACGGCAGCCATTTCCCTTTCGATCGATGGATCGCTGTAACCTGTTCCCCCTTCAGGATATTCGGCGAGATGTACGCTTTTGCCCGTGAGGTTAAGGTGGATATCTTCGGCAAGGAACGGAATGTAAGGTGCAGCCAGTTTACTCGTTTCCACTAGTACATGATGGAGTGTGGAGAATGCAGCAAGTTTTGAATCTGACACGCCTTCCTCCCAGAAGCGATCCCGTGAGCGGCGGATATACCAGTTACTGATTTCCCCAATGAATACCTCAAGAGCCTGAGCTCCCTTGGTGAAGTCGTAGCGATCCAATGCTTCCCTCATGTTTTGAGACGCACTGTCCAGTCTTGAAAGGATCCACCTGTCCAGCAGGGTCTTTTCTCCTTGGTCTAGTTCTGAATAGGTGAATGAATCGATTTTCGCGTACATGGTGTAGAATGAGTGAACATTAACCAGAGTATCGACTACCTTTGATTTTGCTTCCAGCACCACTCTTTCAGAGAAGCGCTTGTTATTCCAAGGAGCACTGTCAGCAAGGAGTGACCATCTGAGGGCATCAGCACCGAATGCAGAGACAAGGTCCATTGGATTCAATGCGTTCCCTTTACTCTTCGACATCTTCCGGCCCTCTCCGTCTAAAATATGACCTGTAGCCAGTACGCGCTTATAAGGGGCCTTTCCCGTGAACAATGTTGAAACAGCCAATAAGCTGTAGAACCATCCCCTGGTCTGGTCTATTCCTTCACAGATAAAGTCTGCTGGGAATTGCTTTTCAAATTGATCCTGATGTTCGAATGGATAATGCTGCTGTGCATATGGCATGCTTCCGCTGTCGAACCAAACATCAATCACTTCCGGTACACGCGTCATGGATCCTTCACACTGATCACAGGTCAGATGAATGTGATCGACAAAAGGTTTATGCAGTTCAACGGAATCGATTTCTTCCACAGAACGGCTCCTCAGGTCATCCATGCTTGCCGGTGCGTATTGATGGCTGCAAGAATCACAGATCCAGACGGGTAGAGGGGTGCCCCAGTAGCGGTTCCTGCCGATATTCCAATCCACCATATTTTCAAGGAAGTGACCGAAACGGCCTTCTTTAATATGTTCCGGGTACCATTCAACATGTTCATTATTCTTGATGAACTGATCCTTCAACGCCGTCGTACGGATGAACCAGCTTTCAATTGCATAATAAAGCAGGGGTGAATCACAGCGCCAGCAATGGGGGTAGCTGTGCTCATACTTCTCTTTATGGAACAGGAGCCCTTCGACTGCAAGATACTTCACGATGTCCACGTCGCAGTCTTTGACAAACCTACCTTGGAAAGGTGGGACGGCGTCCGTGTACTTACCTTGTCCGTCTACGACATTCACAAATGAAAGACCATGATCTTTCACCAATTGGTAATCATCTTCTCCGTAAGCAGGAGCGATATGCACGATCCCTGTTCCACTATCAGCAGTGACAAAATCCCCTGAAACTACGATATGCCCCTTTTCCGGGGTCACAAATGGAAAAGGAGGGATGTAAGGGGTGCCTTCCAATTCACTTCCTTTGAAACGGGATATGATGGTTGCTTCTTCTGAAAAATGCTTGTCTTTCAGACTTTCGGCAACGATATATGTATCACCGTCACTTTTCACCTTTACATATGTTAATGCCGGATTGACGGCGAGTGCCATGTTGGCTGGCAGAGTCCATGGTGTTGTCGTCCAGCCGAGGATGAATTCATTTTCGCTTCCCTTGATGCGGAATTTCGCTGTAGCAGAGAGATCCTTGACATCTTTATAGCCTTGAGCAACCTCATGGGAACTGAGTGTAGTCTGACAGCTCGGGCAATACGGCGTGACCCGATGCCCTTTATAAAGGAGATCCCGTTTGTGAAGGTCGCTGAGGATATGCCACACACTCTCGATATAGTCGTTCTCCAAGGTAATATAAGGGTCATCCATATCTACCCAATACCCTATGGCCTCCGTGAATTCCCTCCATTGTTTCTCATAATGAAAGACGCTGTTCTTGCATTCATTGATGAACTTTTCCACGCCATAGTCTTCGATCTGCTGTTTCCCTGAAATCCCTAGCTGCTTTTCCACCTCCAGCTCGACCGGTAATCCGTGGGTATCCCACCCTGCCTTGCGATATACCTGATACCCTTGCATCGTTTTGTATCTTGCAACAAAATCCTTGATGACCCGTCCCAGTACATGACCCGCATGGGGAAGACCATTGGCCGTTGGTGGTCCCTCATAAAAGACAAACGTTTCTTTACCCTCCCGCTCAGAAATGGATTTCCCGAACGTACCGGCTTCCTTCCAGTACTGCTGGATTCGTTCTTCACGCTTATGCGCCTTTTCTTTTACATCAACTGTTTTCATCGTGAACCCTCTTCCCTCTGAATGATCAAACAAAAAAACCGCCCCTTATAAAAAGGGACGGATGTTATTCCGCGGTACCACCCATCTTCCGCACAAATTGTACGGCACTCGGTCAACACATTAACGGCTGTGCACCGACCCTGCCTATGCTTCCTTCAGCAGGACTTCTCGGGGGTGATTTTCCGAAAGGTTCTCCACCGCTTCTCACCACACAGCGGCTCTCTTAAGGAGGTTTCCTTCTGTACTCTTCCCGTCATGGAATTTGAATATTTCCAAAAGGATACACCCTCATCTTGTAAAAGTCAATCATTTTTTCCTTATTCATCCTGTTAATATTTAAGGAAGGTGGTCACACTACGGTCAGTCAAATACCTCTTGGTGGCCAGGTCATTCAGCCATTTTTTTTGATTCAACTTATAGGTTCCATGCTGATCCTGATAAGTCTTTTGATGGAGATTCACCGTTACGGCTTCCTCTCTTCTATTCACGGCCACTCCTCCCTTCTTCCCTTCACAATATTCATACAGCTCGACTACATCCCCTATTGCCATGAGCTCATTCAACAACATCAATAACGGAAGGTCATCATCATACGCCTCATAGAGATACGGCAATGTGAAAGGTACATCTCCCCTATATTGTTCCGCGGATTTCAAGCCGATCCCGAACTCTTCTTCCCATCTGGTCGATTCGACATCTATATTCCTGATTGTGGCAATCAAAATGTGACATGTCACAAACATCTTCCTCTCACAATTTCTAATTATAAATGGATTTATTTCCATTATGTATGGAATGACCCGTTTTTTTCAAGTCATTCGTGCCGTCATTCATTACCATGTTTAACGTTGCTCTGGGGTGGTATCTTATCGGTATCATCAAGATTAGGAGGCTTTTATATGCCATTGCTTACATTCGATCTAATCGAAGGAAGAGACCCTTCGACAGTAAAAAAAATATTGGATAGTGCCCATCAAGCAGTCCTTGAGGCTTTTGGTGTTCCTGAAAGGGACCGCTATCAGATCGTTCATCAACACCCGAAGCACGAGATGATCATTGAAGACACGGGACTGGGCTTCAACAGAAGCGATGATGTGGTCGTCATCACCATCACGAGTAAACAACGGACCGATCAACAGAAAAAGAAATTGTATCAACTGCTGGCTGAAAAACTTGAGAAGGACTGCGGCATCTCACCAGATGATCTGATGGTCTCGATTGTTACGAATCGTGATGCAGATTGGAGTTTCGGTAAAGGGGAAGCTCAATTTCTTACAGGTAAGCTTTAAAAGAGAACGATTCAAGAGGCTGTGCGGCTGCAGCCTCTTTTTGGTGTGCTCCTTTAGGTGATTGTAAATAAGAATGCCTACTTACAATCGACCACTCTGTCACTTGGAATAATTTAAGACGAATTGCACTCGAAGCCGTGCCGCATACTGGTAAGAAGGAACATTATTTGAGAAACCATAATGACTATGAGGTGTCAAAATGAACGATCAATCAAAAGTGAGTAACTGGTGTGTCGTCAGTATGGCCTCCATCCCACTCGTCATGACGCTGGGGAACTCCATGTTGATACCAGTACTTCCGATTTTTGAAAAGAAGGTTGGCATCTCATCCTTCCAAACCAGCATGATCATCACGAGTTATTCTATTGCTTCCATCTTCCTTATTCCCATTGCCGGCTATTTGTCGGATCGGTTCGGACGGAAAATGGTCATCCTTCCGAGTCTTGTGTTTTCTTTAATCGGCGGTCTGATTGCAGGCTACGCATCATGGAAAATGAATGATCCTTTCCTTTGGATCATTATCGGGAGGGTCCTGCAAGGGATCGGTGCAGCAGGTGCAGCCCCCATCATTCTGCCCCTTGTAGGTGATCTATACAAAGATGATGATGAGAAAACAAGCTCATGCCTTGGAATCATCGAAACGTCCAATACGTTCGGCAAGGTATTGAGCCCCATTTTGGGAGCGGCTTTCGCGGCTTTCTTATGGTTCCTGCCGTTTTTCTCCATCTCTTTTTTCAGCCTTATTTCCATCCTGCTGGTCATTTTTTTCATTAAAGTACCTAAAAAAAAGGATGCCCCTGTCGAACTTAAGGAGTTCATCAAGAAAACGAAAGGGATCTTCAAGGAGCATGGCAAGTGGATTTGCACAGTATTTACAATAGGTGCGTATGTGATGCTGGTCCTATTCGGCATTCTTTTTTACTTGAGTGATTCATTCGAAAAGATCCATCACTTATATGGTGTGAAGAAGGGGTTTGTCCTGGCGATCCCTCTGCTTGCCCTTTGTGTCGCTTCTTACATCTCAGGAAAGAACATCAAAGGAAATTTGAAACGAATGAAAGGGATCATGCTTGGCTGTCTTGCCCTCTTGACCCTATGTGTGCCATTCGTCGGTTTTCTCAGAGAACAGTTGGTCTTCCTGCTCTGCCTCACAGGTTTAATCGGGATAGCCATCGGTGCCCTTTTACCGACCCTCGATGCCCTGATTACGGAAAACATTGAAAAAGAAGAACGCGGGACCATTTCTTCGCTTTATAGTTCCTCCCGTTTTATCGGTGTCGCTGCAGGACCCCCTTTGGTTTCGCTGGTTATGAAAAATGGGTTGAATGTGAGTTTCATCGGTGCGGGACTTTTTGCGGTGATCATCATCATCTTGGTTCTGTTTTGGGTCCACACAGAAGAAAAAACGAACCCGCAGCAGGCTGGAGGATCATCATGAAGAATCAATCAGCTGAGCCTTCTCTTTCCTGGTGGCATCTTTCCTTGATCGGTGCTGGAGGTACGGTTGGGACGGGGTATTTCCTTGGTACTGGAATTGCGCTGAAATCATCGGGCGGGTTCACCATCCCTGCGTTTCTTATCGCTGCGTTCGCAACCTGGATCGTGTATAAACGGCTTGCCATGATGACCATGGCCGATCCTTGCGAAGGATCCTTCTGTACCTATGCTGGAAAAGCATACGGAAGATGGGCGGCGTTCCTGTGCGGTTGGATCTATTGGATTTCCACCGTATTGATCATGGGAGGTCAGTTAACCGCCCTTGGGATTTTGTCCAGGTACTGGTTCCCTTCCATTCCCCTTTGGGTTTTCACCCTTATCTTTGCGGTGCTATCCATCACGGTCGTACTACTCGGAGCAAGGGGATTTGATATAGCGGAAGACTTTTTTTCAGTCATCAAGCTTTCAGCACTTGTGATCTTCCTATTCATCGGGGCATCACTGTTATCTGGAGGCAGAAACCACTTCCACCTGAATGGTTCAATGCCATTAGATGAAGGATTCAATCGGATGAGGACTTCCTTGATCTTTGCTTTCTATTCCTTCGCAGGCATCGAAGTTATCGGGCTGATGGCTTCCCGGCTCACGGAAACCAAAGACATTTTCAAAAGCGGGAGAGCACTGATCCTTTGCCTTGGCTCATTGTACGTATTGGCCCTTTGGGTGACAATGAAACTGCAGGCACCCACCCACTTTTCCAGTGAGGAGAGCCCATTTATATCCGTCCTGAATCGTGGACATGTCCCCATCGTTGCCTCATGTTTTAACGGCGTCATCCTGATAGCCGGTTTTTCTGCATTGGCTGCAGCGTTATTCAGCGTCACCCGCCTCCTTCGGTCTATGGCGGATGAAGGTGAAGCACCAAGGATATTCAAAAGAAAATGGAAGAGGGATATCCCTCTTCCTTCCCTCTGCCTCTCCGTTGCCGGTATGGGAATCGCCATCATTGCTTCTCATCTCTTGCCAGGGATCATCTTTGAGGCCTTCATCACTGCCGCAGGCATCCTGCTACTCTGTAATTGGGCATTCATCCTGCTTTCATCCTTCAAGCTACTTGACAAAGATGTCAGGAGAAACGGAGTGAGCCTGTTTGCATTGGCCATCCTCGTGTTGGCCATCAGCGGGACGTTCACACTGAAGGAAAGCAGATATGGATTCTATTTGAGCATGGTGCTTCTGGTGCTGATCAGTTTAGCCTCCCTGCTGTTCAACTATAAGTCATCCCGTCGTTTAGCGAAGTCGTGAAGACAGCAGCTCCGCTGTCTTCTTTCCATTCTGTATACAGGCACCAATGCCCACACCGTAATAGGAAGCGCCAGCAAGCATGACCCCGGGGAATTCAACAGCAAGGTTTGTTTCCAGTTGTCTCACTGATTGTGCATGTTCCATATTGTAATTCGGCATCAGGCCGGACCAGTCCGTTACTTCCTGAAGAATGGGCTGTTTGCCTTTGATGCCGATCGTCGCCTCTATATCCCGGAGTGCTATAAGAAGCAATTCATCTTGAGTGAGATCATGGATCTGTTCCCAATGTGGATTGGAATCCTTATAGAAAAGCCTCACAAGAAGCTGACTATTCAAAGAGGTATGCTTCCACTTCCTGCTGGTCCATGTGCAAGCATCACATTTAACCCCGTTTTGTTCTTCCGCAACGATGAACCCAGTGCCATCTGCAGGCAATACGGTGTCAGGGAGTTCAAATCCAAGGTATATACTTTTAAGGGATTTATTCTTAAGGAGTGAAAAGCCTTCATCCAGTACCGGGTGCCCCAAAATCTTCCTTGCCTGATCGTGCGGAATCGCCAGGACGACTGCATCCGCTGATATGATTTCACCATTGGTGAGCTCCAATGAATAAGTGCCACCGGCTTTTTGCAGACTTTCCAGTCCGTTCCCCTTGTACTTTTCTGAATGCGGCGTGCGCTCATCCAATCGATCGATGATGGCAGATAGTCCGGTTTTAAACGAAACAAATTTCTTATTGGACTTCCCCTGATGTTTTTCTCGGTTGATCCATAGACCCTTCATGATACTGCCATAGTCATTTTTATAATCTAATAGGTACGGAAGTGTGGAGGACATGCTCAGTGTGTATAAATCTCCTGAATATACACCCGATAAGACGGGTGCAATCTGGTTTTGAACGAGCTCTTTCCCCAAGAAGGACTCCAGGAAATCCCCGATGGAATCTTCCTTGGTGAACGTCTCATTCACCGTTTCGAAATCCCGGAGTGCAGCCCTTTTTCCGTCATCTGAAATCAGCGTACTTTCCATCAGGGAATCTATTGTCATGGGGATACCAAACACCGAATCACTTGGAATCTTATGTAATGTGTCCTGAGTATAGATAAACGATGTACCCGTTTCGTTGTACACAAGTTCATCCATAAGCCCTACCTCACCGATAAGCTCAAGTACCCCGGGATGTCTTGATACAATGGAATCTGCACCGGCTTCGATAATGAAGGGATCCGATGGAATCGATTTGATTTTACCGCCAAATTTATGTTCCCCTTCAATCAAAAGGAGCCTTACCTCTTCATCTTTTAAGTATTCCTGAAGGTAATATAGTGTCGTGAGACCGGTGATACCTCCACCGACAACTGCCACTGTCTTCATCCTGTTCACTCCAAACGCTTAATTCATTCTATTCATACGGTATCATGATTGGCCGGGATATTCGAGTGATTCACTCTAAGTTTGTGTGTCTGAAAACGCACATTAAACCAAGTTGACAACTTGGTATACTTGGTTTACAATATAAACAATACAATACTTATCAAGAGAGGTAGAGGGAATGGCCCTGTGAAACCTCAGCAACAGATTCCTAATGGGAACACTGTGCTAATTCCTCAAGCAGCTGCTTGAAAGATGAGTTGAAGAGTCCGGGCAATCCTTCTTCTTATCCCGAAGAGGGATTTTTTTATCCTCTTCCTTACTATCCATGAGGAGTGAATACGATGGAAACTACGCAAAGAAGGAATGAATTGATCAATAAACTGATCGTCCATAAAGTGTACAAAAAAGGAGAAAGGCAACTGTTTGAACTGACCCTTGAAGAATTGGAAGAGGAGTTTCGCTGCGTAAAAAAAGAATGTCACCCACACACTGAGTCCGGCTCCATCCATTGGGTAAATGGTGCCAAAGCGACCCTTTAAACCGATCACGAACCCCCATCTGGTTAGGTTCAAGCCATTCAATAATGAGATATTGAATGGTTTTTTTATGGTCTGTTCCTTCCTTTCACTCTTTTCCTACTGCGGCAATACCCATTGCATGGTGCTCCCAAAGCATCTGGGTCACCCATTCTTCATCCTTGTTCCCGCAGTTGATGATAAGGATGATCTCAGATGGCTGAGCATGATCGGTCAGGATTTGTTTTCTCTCCTTGAACTTAACCAGGAACAGGTCTATAAGGAAACCAAGGACTAGTCCGCTCCCTGCACCAATCAACCCCCAATAGATCGGCCCCCATTCCAATACAAACCCACGACTAGTGGTTATGACCGAAAAGATGACAGCCAGGAACATACCTTTATTGAGAAGGGAATGGCCATCAGAATAATGGATGGAGTCAAACAGCCTTGTTTCTTTCTTCCTGCTTTCTAGGGGGATGGCATATAGATCATCCAATCCCCTCTCTTCAAGCTTGACGATGCTCATCTCAATGTAGGATGAATGATTGAACGATGCGATGATTTGCACTACCTGACCCTCCATCCTCTATCAATCAACAAAGATCCCTTCTGATAATACTTTTTTAGAAGGGCCGACTGTTCCCGGTTGAAAAGTTTATTGTTCTCTATAACCCCCACATACGCATCATATATGGTGAAAAAATAAAAGGATGGCATGTACAATAACCATTGTTTATCAAGCACATTTATGGCGGTTTCCACTCTTCCTAAAATGAGATAATGAATTCCCTCCAACAGGTGGGAGTGGTATACGTAAATAACAGTGGTCACCAGCGTGAAAAGACCGGATACAATCCGATGATTATAAAAATGCCCGACGCTCGGTATAGCCATCGACCAAAAGAACGCTGAAACAGGGCATCGCTTGTCGAGATAGTTGATTTCTAAAGGACGTATAATGAGTCTCTGATTGATGGTCGACTTGTTTCCTATATGACTCAAATAAACCTTATTCAAGTCGACGGCGGTTCTGTAACTATCCCATATGGCAAACAAGTACACCGGAATATACAAGTGCATGAATTGTACATCGAGGACGCTTTTAGCTGCGTCGATGTCACCCATGAACGTGTAAACCATGGCTGTATTCAGATGGATGGTCTGGTTGATATAGATCTCCCAAATCACCAGGGCGAAACCTCTAAGGTATTTGGAAAGAAGGAGATGACCGAATCCCGGAAAAGCCATGGACCACAACGCGGCAATCATGGGGCTCCTCAAATGAATCTGTGTGGTGCCGAAAATACTCACGTATGCAAGATTCCCTTGTTCACCGGCATTATTCAACCGTTTCATTTGATACTCCTCCCTGCTCCATTCTTTGGATAGTTTCTGCCATGGGAAGGGATTCATACCTGTTCAAATGAAATTAAATGATATGTATGAATACCGAATCATACAAAAAGCTGTCCGGACAGACCTAAAGTCGGATCTGTCCGGACAGCTTTCAGCTTATTTTTTGGGCTTCTTTGATTAACTCATTGATTTTCCCTGATAAAACCTTTGTTTCCGCGGTCATTTGTTCCTTGTCTTTTGCACGGACGGTGTATGGTTGGCCGATAACGATAACGGCTTTATGACGGTTACGCAATAGTTCTTTAAACGATGTAGGCCCGTGATAGGCTGCCGGTACAATGGGTACCCGTGAGAGGTTTGCAATGGTGATGGCACCGCGCTTTGCTTCCACATCCTCATCTGAACGGGTTCCTCCAGGGAAGACACCCACGATCGACCCTGCCCGGAGGAGCTTAACGGGCTTCTTGATGCTTGAAGGGGAAGGGTTCTCACGATTCACAGGAAAGGCATGAATCTTATGTAAGATATAGGCGGGAATCTTGCGGTCAAATAATTCCTTCTTCGCCATAAAGTGAACGGGTCCGGGCATACTGAAGCCTAGAGCGACGACGTCGAGCCAAGTTTTATGGGAACACGTCACGATATAACCCCCATCTTGTGGAAGTAGATGGGCATTTCGAATTTCCACTTTTCCAAAAATCAATTTTGCCAGGTTTGCGAGAAATGAGTACATGAAATCACCCCATCATCTAGTTTTAATACCTGGTACTAATTATAGTGGAAATCCTCCATTTTACAACTACTAATTTTTATGGGCACCTCTCTGAAAAATAGGCAAGGCAACTGGTACAATGAAAAAGATGACCATGATGAATTCAAGGAGGACGCGGAATGGATCCACAAGGACAAAAAAAGTTTCTATCTTTGTTTTACAAAGGGTTCAAGAGGGCAAGGAAGAAGAGGCTAAAGAAATTTTAATGGAGAACTTCAAAAAACAGCAGAATGGGACCTTCTCAAATGAAGACGTCCACTCCTTCCTCCCAAGGATCACGGCATTACTTGAAGAGGGAAAAATCAGTGAGGTTCAGGCATTGGTAGAACAGTTTTCCATGACATTCAACAAGACTGGAGATTCCCGCTGAATCATTGAAAAGGACGGTATGGGAGCATACCGTCCTTTTATCTTTCATCCCTCTCGAGGTCAGGTTGAAATTCCTCTGATGCTTCGGTTTGATAATCCTGACGATAAACGGGGGCAGAGGGCTCGGGCGAAAACACATTTTTCCTGAGATGACGGTGAAAAAACCACTCGAATGAGCTCACTGCCACTGCCGCCACAAAAGACCTTACAAGAAAGGTTTGAGAACCAGTCACCATGGCCGAACTGAGAAAATAAACCACGATGGAGCTCAAACCAAAGTCTGCAAGCACTGCCCAACCGTTCGTTGTCCTTGGCAGCAGGTACAAATCACCGAGGAGATAACCGATCAGGACGAGTACACCAGTCAATGCAATGATGGATCCCATAGTTAAATTTTGAATCCCTGCCAACACCGTGTAGAGGATCAGGAATGTGACGACCAGTTTTAATAGAAAAGCTGAAACATACTTCAAGAACATCCCTCCTGCCTTTAGGGTTTGCAGGGAAGAACGGATTATGTATCAGACTTCCTACTTTCTTATGCCTTCCAATGTACTGAGCATGGTATCCAACAGTCGGTTTCCTTGTTCGTCTTTCCACTCTGACCTGATCCATCCTCTCTCGGCTTCAATCAGTCGCAGGATCTCACTGGCAGCCTGCTGATGAGTGAAGGGTCCTATGAGCCCCATAATTTTCTTCACATTTCCGACAAGTTGCTCAGGAAGACTCGTCTCAAGGGTTTTATACCCGAGCTGTGCCCTCTCAGGCTTGTATCGTTGCAAAAGCACACTGGAGAAATTCCTCATTGTGTGCTGCAGCATTTCCGCGGCCCAAAGATCGTTTCCCCTTCTCATCGCTTTGAGGTATTGAAATAGGAACCACCCGGTGTCACCAGCGAATTCGTTGAATTCGGCATCGGATAATAAAAGGTTTTGACTTCTCTCGAATGGGCTCAACTTGCCTTCAGGGTCATAGATGACCTTGAAATAATCTTTCTGCTTGAATGTCTTTTCCGTGACCGTGAAGAGGTCGACATGAAGCAGGTCTTCATATACCGCGATGATTTGTGGCGCGATGATGAACAAATCATCATGGAATAGGAGCTTCCCGTAGGCTTCCAGGTGTTGAAGCCGGTCCTGGAGGAATGACGTCAGATCCTGTTCCTCGATAAGGCAATAAAGGTCCACGTCGGAAAACTCATCTTCCTCTTCACGCCCCATCGATCCCTTTACATAAATGCTTTTCACCCTGCCATCTTTTTTCAGACTATCTGCAATGGCTTCGACAGCAATCTTTTGCTTCATCCCCCACACTTCCTCTTTTTTAATATTACGCCATTATATTCCTTATTCGTGTTTTCTTCAATTCTTTTTTATTTCTTCCCAAAAAAAGAACAAGCCCATGAGGCCCGTTCAATTATTTACTTCAATTGCATCTTTGTGATAATATTCTGCAAAGATTTCAGCGAAAGCTTCTGTAGAGTTGTAAAGTTCCACCAGGTTATTCTCTACCCCTCCGAATTCAAGGAGCAGGGCCCTTTCGGTCAGATCCTGATTGTATACGCCATTCCCCTCTGCCTTTGTTTTGACGAATACCCCCCTGCTGATGCCCGGATAGTCTTTTTCAAGCTTGGCGTGAAGATCCCTGGCAATTTTCAGGTTCTTTTCATAATTTTTATTTTCCTTCCCTACAATAAAGAAAAGGCGGGCATACGGTTTCCCGTTGATGGTTTTAGTGGTCACTTTCTTTGGCTGTGAGTCCCGGTGTACATCGATGATATAATTCAGATCTTCGTCCTGGGCGATGGCTTCCTGGACGAGACCCCTTGATAATTTATAGGATTCATAATAGGTCCAGCTCTTTTCTTTCAGTGCCTGATTCACATCGGTTTTGTCCTGGATGGTCCCGATGCCTTTTGACTCCAATTCCTGTTTCAGCTTGGCGCCGACTGCGATGACATTGACTTTTTCGTTCGTGCTGGCCGGATCGCTCGATTGATTATTCTTAATGAGTGGACTGAATGCTTCCCAGCTGTGGGAGTGATAAATGAATACAGACTTCTTGTCCACTTCTTTTACCCCGTCGTCCTTGGAGTCATTCGCCTGGTCGATCTGGTCCTGGTCCACTTCCTGATTGGTCAGCTGCTCATCGGTTGGTGCTGGTGATTCGTACGGTAGATTTGTAATATCAGTTCCCTTACCTGCTACCGCTATATGGGTATGATAATTTTCAATTCCGGGTATTTCCCTACCAAACAAACTCCTGGGATCCAATAGGGATACATTCGTGACACTTTCAAGCCAATCAAAATCATGATTGAGCTGATCTTCATTGGCTATCCTCAATCCCGTCATCTCCTGTGAAAGGAGCATAAGGAAGGTCTGTTTCGGAACCATTTCCGATACAGAGGAATACAGGAGGCTATCGACCTTCAGCTTGATGGCCATGGTGGAAATAAGCCAGATGGAGGCATACATCACAATGACTCCAATTACGACAACCCTTATGATAGCTTTCAATGAGACGGCGACGAGTGGAACTAAACTGTTTCGGTTTCTAGGAAAATTCGGCATCATAAGATCTCCCATTTTTTAGTTTTACTAGTTCAATCTATGCTCCATGGATCGATAATAGAAGGTTTAATTCCTCACAAAGGAAAAAAGCACCCCGAAGGATGCTTTTATACTAGAACCACCTGCAGCCACAGCAACGGTTGCGGTTTCCACATCGATTGCCTCCTTCATAGCGACCACGATCATCATTTGCCGGACGGACCCATCCGCTTCCCGGACTTACCCTTCTGCAATCAGGACGATTGACATCCCTTCCACAGTCGTAGTTTTCAACCACTGTTTCGTTGACCTCCCTCGTACGTACAGGGTAATAATTTTCATTACGGACAATGGTACGGTTGACGTTGATGATTTCAGTCGGGTGGATGTTCTTAACAGTGCGCGTTTTCGTACGGGTATTCACAACGCGCTGAGTAGGGTTTACGATGACTTCATCACGATCACGATCTCTATCACGATCAGGCGAAACTCTTCTGTTGTGTTGGTAATTTCCCACTTATTTTTCCCCCTTTCCTACTAAAATACCTTACTTGATAGAGTATGCTTCATAGAGGAAAAGGTGTGGGATAAGCTCCTATTTTCATAGATTTGGGTATGCTATCTTGCATTCAACTCGTAAGCGGCCCTGATTCCAGATTCGATAGCCCCTTCCATCCATCCGTGGAAGGATGAGGTATGCTCCCCTGCAAAATGAAGTCTTCCCTCAGGTTGCTGGATATAGTCAGCAAAATCCGTTTCCTGCCCAGGGGTGAATAACGTAAAGCAGCCCGCTGAAAATGGATTGACGCTCCAATTGTACACTGCATAAGAGCTGATTTCCGTGTAGACCCTGGGGCCATAAAACTTTTCAAGATCTTTCAAAACATTGGCAAGAACATCTTCTTTAGACATGCTATTCAATAGAAGGGCATTCTGACCCCAACTGTAGCTCGCCAGAAGGACACCGGGCCGGCCACTGCCGATCCCGTTACTCGGCACATATGTGAACCGGGACGGAAGATCTGAGGTGATATTGCCGATCTTCATTTCCTCCCAGAACCTGGTTTTAAACTCTATACCAACCTTGACCGCAGGGACATTGGTCAATTCCGTTATGGCTTGCCACTTTTTAAAGGAAATAGACTGATAGGGTTCAATGTCAATCGTCTGCAAAACCGTGAAAGGAACGGTCACCAGGGCAAAATCCCCCCTGTGGACGCCAGGTTCTCCGTTGCGTGTATATACTTCAACGCCGTCAGGCCCCTGCACGATCCGGTAAACTTGTTGATTCATGAGCAGGTTTTCTTTCAATTCTTCCTGGAAGGCATATGGAAGACGATCATTTCCTCCTGTGATCTGATTGAATTTCGTTTCTTTCCTGAAGATCGGATAAATGATGTCGGTGAGAATATCGGCAAATGAAAACTCCGGGAATCCTTCTATCCCGAGGAGCACGCTGATCATTCTGATGGCATTGAGAGAAAGGGGGTTTCCGTAGGGACTTTCCCGCAGGAATCTGCCCATTGAGTAATTCGAGAATTCCTCAATAAGGCGTTTGCGCTCCTCCCTGCTTCCATTCTGATAAGCTTCGATGAACGGTTTGGTCGTTTCCAGGAAAAGCTGTTCCGCCGTCTTGCCTTTTTCGGATTCGTTCAGTGGAAACCCTAAAACATCCGGATTGTTCTCATACTCTTCAACCGTTTTATAGACCCCATTCACATACAGCTTGTCGTATGGCGTGGTGTTCAAAAAGGCATTGGTCGGCAGGTTGAACATACGGATGTACTCCATGACCAATCGATGGTTATCCGGAATCCTCATGGCTCCCATATCAAGGTAGTTCCCCTTAGAAAAAGGGGAACGTTTCGTATACACCCTGCCTCCGAGCCGATTATTACCTTCCAAAAGTGTGACATCATGTCCAGCCTTCTTCAATAATGATGCTGACACTAGGCCACTGAGTCCTGCCCCTATGATCAAGATTTTTTTCTTCCCTTTTCCCTGCGGCAGGCCGCGTTTTATGATGGCGAGCATGTCGTCAGGATAGTCAGGAGAACGTGTCCCCGACCTGATTCTCCACTGATTCATATTCCCTCCCCCTTTCTTTATCCCATCATATGTGCGAGAGGCCAACCCTATACGCAAGAGAACGTGTGTTTCTTTTTGTGGATATCTCTGTTATACTGAGGATAGTCATTGGGTCTAAGAGACTGTATTTAGTCAATCCCTTTAGTGATCAAAGGGGGGAAATCTATGACACGTGATGTTGTAGTCAAACTTTTAAAAACGATGAAGGAGTTCGATGAAAGTGAAATCACTCATACCTTCATGAGTGAAGAACCCAAAGAGATCTCCATTTCATTCGACAGGGAAGGGCAGCTGTTTCTACTGAAGACTGATCCCCATTCTGTAACCTACTATTCAGACATCGAAGACCTCACTTCCATCATCCTGGAACTGACGTCATCCTCATAAGAACAAGTGGGCATCATGTATAAATGATGTCCTTTTTTATTATAAGGAGGTTTTTATGCATACGTTCAGCTATCTGAGAAGCATTATGTTAAAAAGAGAAGAGGTTCCCTCATTTGACCGATACCCATTTAATATCCCGAGCATCCGTACCCTCGACGAAATCAACCTGGACCGTGATGTGACCTTTATTGTCGGTGAAAACGGCATGGGGAAATCAACCCTTCTCGAATCAATAGCTGCTGCCATGGGATTCAACCCTGAGGGAGGCTCCCTCCACCTTCAGTTTTCAACGTTTGATTCACACAGTGACCTTGATCAATATCTCCGCATCATCCGTGGTCCAAAAAAACCCACAGATGGCTATTTTCTACGTGCTGAGAGCTTTTACAATGTAGCCACCCAGATTTCAAAACTCGATGAAGACCCTTTTGGCGCACCGATCATCGATTCGTATGGCGGCAAATCCCTTCATGAGCAGTCCCATGGGGAAGCATTTTTCTCCACATTCATGAATCGCTTCCGCGGTCACGGAGTCTATATCCTGGATGAACCGGAAGCTGCCCTTTCCCCACTGCGACAAATGTCTATGCTGACAAGGATCCATGAGCTCGTCAATCAAAAATCTCAGTTCATCATTGCCACCCACTCCCCTATCTTGATGGCCTATCCCTCCTCAACCATCATCGAGCTTGGCGAAGACGGTGTAAGGGAAAGGAAATTGGAAGAAGTCGGACACTACCGCATCATGCAGCAATTCTTCAATGATCATAAAAGAATGATCCACCATCTGTTGAAAGACGATTAATCTTCCTCTAAAAAAGCTGGGACAAACTAAAAAGGTTCCATTATAGATTCTTTATACGCTCATGCAAGACTTCGCTTTCCGCGGGTAGCCCGTGAGCCTCCTCGGGTCTCACAAAAGCTACTCTTCCCGCAG
>NZ_JBLRVS010000001.1:1162948-1870925 GCF_047915635.1 Rossellomorea sp. FS2
GGGAACACCCGTCATAATAACTTTTTCCGAGGGAGTCTTCGTCCTGCACTTCAATCAAACGCTAAACACAATGAAATCGTAATGGTCATGAAACAAATTAAAAACCCGCATCCATTTACCTTTTTGCAGGCAAATGAATGCGGGTTCTACTATGACAAAAACACCTTTGTACCAGCCTCTTTATGCATTTACTTATTCATCAGCTGCTTCATCGCATCTTCCATCAATAAGATCTGTGCCTTTGACGACGCTATGGAATCGCTTAGATTCCGTTCATGCAGGGCCAAAATCATTTGACCATAAGTGGTCCCGGGCACGGCCCATTTTCCGTTTAAATCTGTCCAGTCTCGGGCGATCCCCCTTTTCACAAGGGAAAAACGTGGATCGATGAGTGGAATGCTACCCGGCAATGGGGATGTGGTCGCATAAGCGAATAGATGCTGAAGGTGGGCGTGGACGCCTTCCTCAGGGGTACTGAATTGTGCGCCATCCGAACCTGGTCCAGTCGTCCCGATCCCGGCATAATTATTCTGCGAAGCTTTAACTTGTCCAGTAAATCGGAAAAAGTTCGTTTCATGCAGTGCTTGGGCATAAGCCACATCACCCCGTATACCGTACAGTCTTCCAAGAGTGGCATAGTAAGCTCCGAGAAGAGGTGCTGAAGGGTTCACCTTCCTTGCAAACTCATCAAGTTGATGACCTTTCAACACACTTTCCCCCAGGATGGAATACCCCGGTTTTGAAGGATATTGTGGCGGAGGGGTCGGTTTTGGGGCGGAAGTTGGCGGAGAGCTAGGTTTTGGCGTATTCGTTGGCTTTGGTGGAGATACGGGAGGCACGGATGAAACTGCGCCTTCAACGACCAGGAAAGCATCGATCTTATATCCCTTCAACGTTTGAACCAGGTTTTCAGCATTTTGCCGATCGGCAAATGCCCCTGCCTGGACCCGGTAATATGTTTTTCCATCAAGTAGTAAGGACGTGATGAAGGAATCGATTTTTCTAGCAGCAAGCTCTTCCACCCTCTCTTCAGCATTTTTCCGATCGCTGAAGGACCCCGCAATCACTTTGAATGTTGCCTTTTGTGCATCAGGCAGCGCCAATGCTTTGGCAACGCCCTTTCCTAATCCGGAGACTACATCTGATCTGAACGCCGGTGACTGCATCAAAGCGACATCGGTATCACGATCGATGAATAGGACCTCCACTAATAGAGCGTTCATGGTTGTTTCCCTCAGTACATGAAAGTTCGCCCTCTTCTTTCCTCGGTCCACCACACTATGCTTGTTGATGGATGAGACGATTTCATTGTGGATGGTGGCTTGGAGGGATACCATATCATTTGATACCCTTCCATCATAAATATAGCTTTCGAACCCTGTCCCACCCCCTGCGTTATGGTGGATGGATAAAAAGAAATCAACTCCTCTGGCATTGGCAAGTCGGCTTCTTTCCTCTAAAGATAATTCCCGGTCGGATTCACGGGTCATGATCACGTTGACCTGATAATGTCTCAGTAGGAAATCTCTCAGTCCGAGAGCTATGAGCAGATTATAATACTTCTCTTCATGGCCTTTATAGCTTGCCCCGGGATCGCTTCCACCATGACCGGGATCAATCATTATGACCTTCACTTGTTACATCCTCCTTTAATCGTTGCTACTATAGTATATGCAGGATTATACCAGCCTGTTCGGACAAGCTGCCAATCATTTAAAAACGTAGAGGGCGTGTGGCAAAGCCGAAGTTAGCCATCCTCGGTATCTCCTTTGCCTTTTCCAGATCACGCAGGGGATCTGGATTCGAGGAAAGCGGGTTTCTTACGTGTTTCCAAAGTGCTTTCACAAGTCTATCACCTCCTCCTATACCATATGAGCCGGAGGAAGAGTTGGTGTGGATGAATGGATAGTTACTAGATTCGGAATTCTTCACGGTTTGGGGAAAAGAAAAAATCCGTGCAACCAATCGAAAGGCGATTGGTCGCTCGGATCAATGTGCTAGGTATCAGATTTCGTGTATTCTCTGTTACGCACTTCCCTTGATTCTTCTTGAACCGGGATTCCTCACAAAGAATGACAGGATCAGTGCCAAGATTGCGGTGATGCCCGCCACCACGAAGGAAACGTTCACCCCGTGGATCATGCCCTCCAACCCTTTCGTTGGAATGGCGCTTGTGGTCATGACGGTCACGAGCATGGCCGTACCCATGGCGCCGGAAACCTGACGCATCGTATTGTTCATGGCCGTACCATGAGGGATCAGATTCGAAGGAAGCTGATTGAGTCCTGCTGTTGTAACAGGCATCATCACCATGGCCACCCCGAACATCCTTACTGCATTCCAAGTTGCCAAGTAAGAAAATGTCGTTTCTGCAGATAAATTGGTGAACATGAATGTCGATAGGGATAAGATTGTAAGACCGATGATCGCGAGCCATCTGGCTCCGAACTTATCAAACAACCGGCCGGTTATGGGGTTCATCAGCCCCATGATCAAAGCACCCGGCAAGAGCATCAATCCAGATTCGAGCGCTGAAAAGCCTAACATGTTCTGCATGTACAGTGGAAGGACCGTAGCTGCACCGATCATGGCAATGAATACAATCATGCCTAATGCAGTTGTTAGCGTGAACATGGAATTTTTAAATACGCGGAATTGAAGCATCGGCTCTTTCAAGCGGAGCTGTCGAAGGATGAACCAAAGCAGCGAGAGTCCACCCACGATCATGGACAGATCCACCTGGTAGCTTCCCCATCCCTTGGAGCCTGCAATACTGAATCCATAAAGCAACCCGCCGAAACCGAATGAAGATAAGATGACAGACAGGATGTCCAATTTAGGGAATGTACGTTTTGTCACATTTTTCAATAGGAAATAGGCAACGATGAAATCCACGATCACGATCGGCAGGATCACATAAAACAGACTCCTCCAAGGGAGTTCTTCGACCATCCACCCTGAAAGGGATGGTCCGATCGCCGGCGCAAATGAGATAACAAGCCCAAACATCCCCATGGCCGCTCCCCTTTTTTCTACTGGATAAATCATGAACAGGATGGTCTGCATCAGCGGAATGATGATTCCTGCACCAGAGGCCTGTATGATTCTTCCTACCATTAAAAAGCCGAACGAAGGTGCGACAGCACAGATAGCTGTCCCAACCGCGAAGAGGCCCATGGCACTGAGGAATAAAGCCCGCGTCGTAAAACGGCCAATCAAAAATGCCGTAACCGGGATCATGATCCCGTTGACCAGCATAAAGATCGATGTCAGCCATTGCGCTGTACTTTCATCAAGGTTCAGGTCTTTCATGATATGGGGCAATGCCGTACCTAATAACGTTTGATTGAGAATGGCGGCAAACGCACCGGAGATCAATACGATAAGCAGTGGTGTTTTGTTGAATGTTTGTGTTTGTTGCGAATCCTCCATTTTTCATTCTCCCTTCTATCTTCTGGTCTTATTTCACAGAAGATCCTTCACATGGAAACCCCTTTCCTTATCATGTGGATCTCCCTATCATATTTATTCAGCGCTTCCTTTACAGTAAGTTCATCCGATATGCTTTTAACGAGGTTATGGAATGTGATCGCGGTGTTGATCTGGAGGAGATGATACAGATCCTCCCTTGTTTGGATGTTGAGAAGACTTCGATCAATCAGATGATACACTTCTGCATAGCGCTGATCCAACGTTTCTTTGGTCAAATGCTGGGTGAAGGTCTTTTCAATTTTATAATTCATATTCAGGAGGACATTCCGCATGAAACGGTTTTGGTCACTTATCCTAGAATGCTGCAGGACCATTCTAAATAGTTCCCTGCTTGCTTCAAAAAGGTCGCCATTATGTTCACGCAATAAGGAGGTGAAGTGTTCAAACCTCTCCCTTGCATGTTCTCCTACCAGGTAGAAGAATGCGTCTTCCTTGTCCTCGAAATACTGATAAAAACTCCCCCTCGGTATCCCCGCCATTTTCAGGATATTTGAAATGGATGCTTCATAAAGGGATACCCGGGAAAACTCTTCACGAGCAGCATCGATCAATCTGCTCCGTTTCTCTTCACGCAAATTAAAAAAAGTCGGTTTGGGCAATTCGGACACTCCCTCTGTGACGGATGTATGCCAAGAAGAAAACTTCAATGGTCTATACCCGCATTGCTATAAAATAAAGACAAAAATCCTTCAGCGATTCCCCAATACAAAATGACACGATGTCACATGGAACCTTATCCACTTTATGTGACATCGTGTCATATGTCAACCACTTTGCTCACTCATGAGCAAAGTCGTTTCTTTTTATCTATTCTTTTTAAGTCTTTTCCCCTTCAGACTGTAGATAACCCCGAGGATCCACATAAACAAGATGACTGAGCATACCACCAGGATTAAGGTACTTGGTTGGTTAAACGCAGTGAGTAACGTATAGGAGTTGGTAAGAATAATGAATCCGCCTACAAGCACACCCAGGAGAAATGAAGGAAGTTTCTTGACCAACAGTGCAGCAAGAGGTGCTGCTGCAACGCCTCCTATAACGAATGCCGCCACCCACTGCCAATCAAAATTCCCCCATCCCAGGAACAGAATAAATCCGAGTGTAGCAGATAACGTCACAGCAAACTCACTCGTGTCCACAGTACCGATTACCTCCCTTGGCACTGCCTCCTTCCTGGATAATAGAACGGGTGTATTGATAGGTCCCCACCCACCACCTCCTATTGCGTCAAAAAAGCCAGCCGTGGCTCCAAGAGGCAATAAAATCCTTTTTCGCACATAAGCAGCGGGTTTCACGTCATGCTCATCACCAGACGAAGAAGGCCAAAAAAGGAAGCGGATGAAAATATACAACCCCAATAATAATAAGAAGGAAGAAATATAAGGTCTGACCGCCTCTCCGGGGATACTGCTTAAAAATGCCGCCCCGATGAAGGCACTGATACTTCCCGGAATCATAAGGAGCAAGGCCATGCGCTTGTTGACATTTCCGAACTTCCAGTGTGCCATCCCCGACGCAGCAGTCGTTGCAATCTCAGACATATGGATGGAAGCAGATGCAATAGCCGGTGCAACTCCATAAGCCAGGAGCAGTGTGGAAGACGTCAGTCCGAAGGCCATTCCCAGGGAACCATCTATAAGCTGTGCAAAAAAACCGACGATGGCAAAAATAATTAATTTACGCATGACGTTCACCTTCGACTTGATCGGCATATACAGGAATCCTATAAAGAATCGCCTCATAATTCCTTGTTCCATACCGTTTGAGACATTGCCCCATGATCATGACAGAGCCCTCTTATAAAGAGCCAGCGTCTGGGAAACCATGGCATCCAATGTCCAGCGTTCATTGGCCCATGCAATCGCCGCATGCCCCATCCTGCAGCGTCGGTCATCATCATTCAGCAATTCCACTATTGCATTTTTTAATGATCTCACATCTCCTGTGGGAACAATCAAGCCGTTCAATCCATTCTGAATCATCTCTGGAAGTCCCGCAGCATCGCTGACAATCGCCGGCAATCCGGCTAACTGCCCTTCTACAACCGAAAGGGGCTGAGTATCCTGAAGACTTGGCTGGATGAGCACATCACCTTGAGCAAGGATGGATTCCATGCTCTGCAGGTGTCCGAGGAATGACACGCGGTCATTCAACTGAAGCCGTCTTGCTAACGCCTTTGCTTCCGGTAGGTAATCACCATCTCCGACAATTAGGCAATCCCAGTCTTCCCGGACCATGTTCACCTGCGATAGGGCTTCAAGCAGAAAGGTAATTCCCTTAAGATAGATGACCCTTCCAGAGAAGATGAGTATCTTTTTTTGACCCCTCTTTGATACCGGTGTGCCAATTTGCTTGTTATGGATTCCAAGCGGGTACGAAATGACCTTTGAAGGAGGCACCCGAAAATCGGCTTCGATTTGAGACTTCATCCACCTTGATTGGGTGTGAATATACTTGCTTCCCTTATATCCCTGCTCTTCAAGTTTTTGATAATACTTGAAGTCGCGTCCTGTCAGGATTGAATGTTCGGATAGCTGGGGATAAACGGATTTTAATACGAGGAATATCTCCTTTGTGAGACTTCCATGCGCACTTGTGACCAAAGGGATATGCCCAGGCTTCATAGTACCGATGATTTGAGCCGCGGTGACATCTTGTGCATGAATGATATCGTATGACTCCAATCCATATTCCCTTAATGTCATTTCAAAATTAAGACGATAGATCTCTGCCTTTTGAATGATTGAATGCTGATGGTGATACGGGCATTCTACGTTCATTCTGGCCATAATCTTCGGGCGCATCGCCTCCAGCATCATCCCGTGATCCAGATGATGCATACGATACCCACTCAAGTCGGGGCGCTGTGAAAATAGATCAACTTGGTGACCAAGGGAAAGTAGCTTTTGTTGAAGATTCGATACAACGGTCCATATTCCCCCAGCGTAAGGAAGGGGGTAGTAAGACACCAATAAGATCTTCATGCGGATCCACCTTTCATGTTTAGGTCTGTCTTCATTCGAACACTACTCGCTTTAGCCTGTTCCCTTGAAAGTTGAGGAAGTTTTCAATCTTAGGTATATAGTGATGTTTAATCATATAGGTTTCTTTCTTAATTCCTTCCTGGTTCTTACTTGTACCTTGATTGGGGTGCGCACGATAGTTCAATAAGACTTGGTCAAGATAGTAAAATGGAATGCCTTTTAGTAAGATGCGATACCACATTTCATAATCTTGAGTATAGTTGAACTCCGTAGAAAAATACCCTACTCGATTAAAGATTTCCCTGTGCAAGATAACGGTGCACCCGTTTATCGGGTTGGATGTCAAAAATGATCGATATACTTCCTCTGCGTGCTGGAACTGTCCACCGCATTTAGGGATTAGAAGATTATTATCAGGTCCGATATAATCATAGTTGGTAAAGCTTGCCTTCGCATGATGTTTCTTCATGAAGTGGATTTGTTGTTCTACTTTGTGTGGCAGGAAGACATCATCCGAACTCAGCCAGGCGATATACTCCCCATTTGAATGTTGGATGCCCGTGTTAATGGCAGATGCTGTCCCTCCATTTGCTTTCCTCACATAGTGAATCGAAGACAGATAAGGATGAATCCTTTCTACTTCCCGATCGGATCCGTCGTCCACCAGTATAACTTCGATGTTCGGGTATGACTGTTGAAGGGCGCTCTCGATGGCTTGGTCGACGAACGCACAGTTATAAAAAGGGATGATGATTGAAACCAAGGGCTGCATGAAAAATCCTCCTCATTCCGGACAAGTTTTTACATCCTATTCATCCCACGCTACATCTGATTAGACCTTTGCCCACACCAAAAAAAAACTGGCTGCGTTGAATGGAAATCATTCAACGCAGCCAGTAAAGATCCATGTTCAGTTCGGCTTAAAGTAAAAATTCACCCTATCATAACGAGCATGATAATAAATGATCACGTAATCATCTTTTAAAGGTTCATTTATTTTTTTGCCGTGGGGAAGATAAGGATATTCTTCGATGATAACATCTTCCCCGGAAAAGTGTTCAGCAATCCATTGTTCAATGTCGTTCTTGATCGTATCCATCCCTCCACCCCTTCAGCATAATCTCCATTCATATCATACAATACCCCCAAGAACCCCTCTGAAACCCATTTACTGTACGGATAAGAGTTGAACGACTACAATGAAAGAAACATGTAGGAGGTAGAACAATGAAAGAATCGATCACATTGATTGAAGATACACGCAAAGAACTATTCGATGAACTACAAAACCTTTCAGATGAAAAGCTCAATCAAAGCCTTCATCCAAATCGCTGGACAATCATGCAGGTTGTCGACCATTTATATTTAATGGAAAAGGCTGTCACGGCCTCCATGATTAAAACACTAGAACACGGTGAAACCAGCATTATTGACGATAAGCCGGTAAACCTTACCGTCGACCGCTCAAGAAAAGTGCAAGCTCCTTCATACGTCGAACCTGCCGATGAAAAGAAGACGCTCGACGAGATGAGAGAAAAACTTAAAAACTCGCGCAAAGACCTACTTCATTTTCTCACAACAACCTCTGAGGATGAATTGAAATCAAAGGGAAATCCCCATCCTGTATTCGGAATGGTACGATTGGATCAGTGGGTTCCCTTTATCGGGTATCACGAAAAACGGCATATCGATCAGATTCGCGAATTGAAAGCAGAGCTGAGCTGATTCAGGAAAAGGTTGGGACAAAACGAAAAATGGACCATTTCATGGCGAACAGTATCAGTAAAGATTCTTTATACCGCTCAAGTTTTCCGTGTAAGCCCCCCCTTTCCGCTGGTAGCCCGTGAGAGCCTCCTCGGCCTGCCTTCGGGTTCTCACATAAGCTACTCTTCCCGTTGGAAACAGTGAAATGGTCATGTTCATGAAAGAAACCCGAATTCATTTGCCTTATCGTGAGCAAAAGAATTTGGGTTTTACTATGACTAAAACACTTTTGTCCCAGCCTCTTTCACTCTTCCATCAAAATTTTCAAGTCCTCTACACTCCAGTGGTAATCTTGATCAATCACCTCGTGATATAACGCCTTCTTTTTCAGCTGAAGCTCATTCATCTTCGCTTCAATTGTGCCTTTTGATAACAATTTAATCACCTGGACTTCTTTCGTTTGTCCCATTCGATGGGCGCGGTCCGTTGCTTGATTCTCCACAGCCGGATTCCACCACGTATCATACAAGATGACGGTATCTGCCCCTTGTAGATTCAAGCCTGTTCCTCCTGCTTTCAAGGAAATCAAGAAGAAATCACGTTCCCCCTCATTAAAACGCCTGCATAGATCCACCCTTTCAAGTGAATCGGTTTCACCGCTAAGATAGAAATACGGCGTGCCCTGTTTAAGCAACTCGCCACCAATGATTTTCAGCATACTTGTAAATTGGGAAAAAATGAGGACCCTTCTCCCTTCCGATTTGGCATCCTTTATCAGTGCAAGGAGATGAAGGAGTTTAGCAGATCCTCCTCGATAGCCCTCTACAAAAAGAGCTGGATGACAGCAGAGTTGGCGGAGCCTTGTAAGACCCGCTAGGATTTTGATGCGATTCTTATCCAGTGTATGGCGATCGAGATGCTTCCATTCATCATGCTTGAGTTTCGCAAGATAGGACGCATACAATGCCTTTTGTTCAGGTAAGAGGTCAATCATTTCTACCGACTCATGCTTTTCGGGCAACTGTGTCAGCACATCCTTTTTCACACGCCTCAAAATGAACGGGCGCACCTTCCTTGAAGCTTCTTTAGGCTGAAGATGGCTGAAATCTGTGATCCCCCCTAGTACACCTGGCGAAATCACGTGAAAAATCGACCATAATTCCTCCAATGTATTTTCAATGGGTGTACCCGTCATAGCGAAGATCCTCTTAGAACGGATTTTCTTCACCGCCCTGCTGGTCTGTGTGTATGGATTTTTAAAGGCTTGGGCTTCATCCAAAAATACCGTATGAAATTTCACGTTTTCATATTGCCGATAATCCATTCGTATGAGGGGATAAGATGTAATCCATACATCTGCCCCAGTATCCAGCATGAGATTTTTCCGTTTTGTTGAGGTCCCTTCGATCACCCGCACCCTCAAAACCGGGGCGAATTTCTCTAATTCCCTTTGCCAATTATGTACCACAGAAGAGGGGCATACTACCAGGATCGGATCTTCGGGATCATTGGTTTCTGCTTTTTCAGAGAGGATATAGGCGATGGCCTGCAGGGTTTTTCCGAGTCCCATATCATCAGCCAGCAATCCACCAAAACGGAATGAAGCTAAATATTTCAGCCAAGAGTATCCTGTCTCCTGATAGGGCATCAAAACCCCTTTTAATTCTTGTGGAACAGGATAATGCAATGTTTCAGGATGATGGATCCCCTTAATGAATTCAGCATATGATTCATCCAGATGATAAAGGTCACTATCTTCAACGATATCAAGAAGCTCGGAAGTTGGCGAGACGGCTACACCCATTCCATTCAGAAGGTCATGGCGATCGGCCTCGACGGTGTGAAGAAATTTCTCCATATCTCGAATTTCTTTCGTTTTCAACGATAACAACGACCCGTCACCCATTGGATAATAGGTGCGTTTTTCTTCCAATGCCTGCAATATTCCTTCAATCTGTTTCTGCGGAATCCCATTCATATCGAATGAAAAATGAAGCCAGTTGCCCCTTTCCTTATTCACCTTCACTCGAAGTCTAGGCAAGGCCTTGCGTTTATATAGACGATTGCGGACGGCAGTCGTCGCAAATATGTTCATGTACCCTTTGAGGTCATTCACCCCGTAGGTCAAAAAATCAAATTCCAATTCTTCATTTTGAAGGTATAAGCCTTCTTCCGTGCGGGTGAAAGGAATCTGATCGATTTTTTCGAGAATACGCTGCTCCTGGACACGATCCCTCAGGAATTGTCCATCGTCCTGAACAGGGGCAAGCGGATTGATTGAGAGATGCCCATATTGAAATTCCAACCCGGCCAACAGCCTGTTCCCTACCCGATCAAGGTAAAGCTTCGCTTCCAGTGGGGTGTGGGTGATCAACGTCATCATCGTTTCAGAGAATGTAACTTCCCCCAGGTCTTTTAACCCTACTGCGACCTTTTCAACAAACAGATTGATCTGAGTGTGGGGAATCCTGATCACATCAGAAGATGACGTAAGCAACTTTTTCATCTCTATCAGTTTGCGCCCATTGGGTGCAGACAATGTCCTGAAGATCCCGTCATCCATGACCAATTCATAGGAAGGAATGACCTGTAGATCTCGGACACCCTTGATATGCAAGGTAAAACCTTGTTCTGTATGATCAAAATGAAAGCCTATGTCCGGCATGTCTTTGGAGACAGTAAATCCTGCACGCTCCCCCGTTGGATATTCGAAGGAAGCCTTAACGTACGTAAGGAGAGGTTGAATGCCCCTCCATGCAGAAGGCGAAATAATAAGTGATCCCGTATCCGGATGTCCTTCCCTACTATGCTCTAGACAATCCAACAGCTGCATGTCCTCAAGCTGAAGACAATGGGAGGATGGAAGATAATCGAAATCGTTGGAAATCCTGTAACGCTTCCCTTCTTTAACCGCTTCAGTGAAGCCATGGATGTCAAGAATTTCCCTTCCTTCTATAGTAAGATACAGATACATGGTTTCTTCGTACCTTAGGAGCCAGTGAAGGTGCAGGACATCCCTGGTTTCGAAATGCGCTTTTACAGTAGGGACGCTTTTTTCCTCATTGAAGAGTGCGATTAGTCCATCTGCGGCAGCCTCATCTTTCAAAGCCAGCCACACCCCTGCAATATGCTGGCATTCCTTCTTGAATGATGCCAGTTTGGGACATGAACAGGAGGCTCGATCATCGCTCAGGTTGATCGTCACAGAGAAGTCTTCATCGCCCTTCACCGTTGCGCTCACATGTTCATCCCGTTTAGAAAGGATGTGTACACGATTGCGCCTCACATACTCTTGTCCTTTTTTATATGATTGATCTCCGCATCGATCTTTGATCATGCGGTCTGTCAGTCTGTACATATCTCGATTCCTTTCAACATTCTACTCCTCATGATACCAACTATCGGCTTGGAACGGAACCTACCCACAAAAAAATGGTGTCCTTAAAGGACACCATTCCTTATCACCAGAAATATCCTGGTCTTGGCCTGCAACATGGACGTGGTGGGCACGGACGAGGCGGGCAAGGTGGTGGGCAGTGATGCATCGGCATCTGTTGTTGCGGCTCTGCGCATACATGTTCTTCCGAAACGGAATTGACCACCGATTGTGTGTGTGGATAAGAGTGTACATATTTATAATGAGTGTGATTCACCTGAGTGGTGTGGCTTGGATGAACCATAGGGATTTGGACTTCCTGATTAACGTTTTCGGTGAATTGTTTTGTTGGGCTGGTCTGAGCCGGCATCATTTGTGTCGGTTTGGTTTGGGCTGGAGAAACCTGCGGATACCCGCAGTTCATCGGCTGTTGCCCGCTTTGGGCACCTTGAACTCCTTTATTTCCTTTATACATAATCTGTATCCTCCTCTCTTTCTCTGGGTCTAAGATAGTATAAGCAGGACAAGCGTCCATTGTCTGTATGAATACCCATTTCGTAAAAAGATTTTCGAAAAAAAAAAACAGCGATGCCCGCTGCTTGACCATAATGCCTGCTCATACTCATCAACTTCTACTTGAAATAGTATTGTACATGACACAACAAAAATTTTTGTTTATTCATTAAAAAACACCTTCTTATTTCAGAAGGTGTCAATCAATACCGCATTACTTCTTATAATCAGAAAACATGTCGGTATTGTCAGGCACATTGGCCAGATAAGTGATTTTTCCTGATGCATCTAGTTTGGCAAAATCTTTCCCTGTCTGGGTGTAGACTTCCCCCGATTTGCGTTTTCCGCAGACTGCCCATGGTGTTACATAAAGATCTTCTTTCTCATCATATACCCAGCCTTCAAACATATGCTTGAGGTCGACATTTTCCTGGAACACCATCTTTACGAATTGATTCCATTGATCGATGCCGTGTTTTTCATGTCCATTCAATACAAACGTCATGTCCTCTGTGAATAGGCTGCTCAACTCCTCAAACGCTTTTTCACTTGTTCTGGATTGATCGAACAGATCAAAATATTTCATTAAATTTTCCATATCCTTATCCTCCATTTTCCCAATAAAAAAAGCAGCTCCAAGAGGAACTGCTTCTTATCGGTTCATTGATTAAGAAAGCTTCAATTCTTGTCCTTCGAACATGCGCACTGCAAGAGGGCCGGCAAGGAATGCCTGGGCTTTAGCACCAAATGCCTTGAAGTGCTCGCTATTGTTATGGCTTTGGACTGCGTCCATATCCTTCCACATTTCAATCATAGTGAAATGATTCGGGTTTTCAACATCGCGTTTAAGCGAGTAGTCCACGTTTCCTTCTTCTTGTTTAGAAGCAGCGATCAGCGTACGGATCTCAGCCAGGAATTCTTCTTCTTTTGCAGGGTTCACTTGTAGTTCAGCGTGTGTAATAATCATGGATCATTCTCCTCTTCTTTGTTGGTTTAATACATTCAGTGATGGTCGGATTGGATTATTTCCATTCTGTGATTTCATCGATTGGAAGGCGGACAGACTGGTAACCAGCGTCTGCAGCTTTACCGATTGAAATCAACATAACTGGATAGTAGCGTTCTTTATCCATTCCATAGACTTCGGCAATTTGATCTTTTTCATACCCACCGATTGGATTTGTATCATATCCGTGGTGACGTGCTGCAAGCATCAGTTGCATGGATACAAGACCTGCATCGATCAGATTCATTTCACGCATTTCCTGTGTAGGAACCTGGCTTAGCATCCCTTTGATTGCAGGAATCTGTCTGTCTCTCACGTCTGCAGGCATAAGGCCTTTTTCCACAGCATCGTTATAGATACGGTCTGTGTAGTCAAGGCTGTTCATATCCACGAATACGGCAATGACAGCTGAAGATGTATTAACCTGTGTTTGGTTGAATTTTGCAAGTGGTGCAAGAGTGGCTTTTCCTTCTTCACTATCGATGACAAGGAAGCGCCATGGTTGAAGGTTCACAGAAGACGGAGCAAGTGTTGCTTCAGTCAAGATCTCCTTCATTTCTTCTTTGCTGATTTTCACACTCGGATCGTAGTTCCGGATGGAACGGCGTCCGGTAATGAGGTCTTGGAAGTCGTTGTTGCGAAAGGAATTCATGATGGTATTCCCCTTTTCTTAATAGTTGATTTTATTGACGTTGTCCTGGATCCTGGAAAGATTGGAGGAAAGCTCCTTCATCTCAGCCTCTGAAAAACCGTCAAGGACCCTACTGATGAATTGTTCTTTCTCACGTTTAAAGGAATCGATTTTTTCTCTTCCCTCTTTCGTCAGGCGGACGAATGTAAAACGATTATCTGCAGGATTCTTCCTGCGAGATACCATGCCTTGTGCTTCGAGCTGTTTCAAATGTCTTGTAACGGCTGCGCCATCTATACAAACCTCTTTTTGTAATTGGGTCTGACTGATTTCGTCAACATCAAATAATTTATGGAGAAGCTCGAGACGTGATTGACTGATACCGGTACAGCGTTCGAACTTGGGACTCATTAATTTATAGATGTCATTCAGCTGATAGATGATCTTACCTTCTTCTGAACAGTGATTCGGCAAAGCATCCCCCTCCTTTAACAATTGATCACTCAATAGTTGATGCATCAATTAATATACTATAAAGCGACCTGACTGTCAAGGATGCAGCCCATATTACATGACCCGTCAATCATAACGTGTAATCTCTTTAAAATCTTGTTTTAAAAGGTTACAAGCAAGATCATACTACGATACATTTGATGCGTCAACTAATAAGTTTCATCCAATTAATCAATCATTGATATATCAATTGTCTTCTCGTTTATTGATGAGGTTTGTGCAACAACAGTCTGTCGTAAAATCACATGACAAAAAATAAAAACCGGACGATCTCGATGTGCATCGATTGATCGTCCGGTCATGTATTGTGTTTGTCACGGCAGGCCTTCTATTATGCCATGGCTTTCTTAATTTGTTTACTGCGCAGTTGACCGCAGGCAGCATCGATATCTGAACCTTGTTCCACACGCACACCGCAGTTGATCCCATTATCCAGGAGAGTTCCGTAGAACTTCACGATGGCATCCTTCGTACTCCTTTGATATTGATTATGCTCATCAACGGGGTTATATGGAATCAGATTGACGTACGATAGATGTCGCTTGTCCTTCAGAAGCTTGGCAAGTTGCTTCGCTTCTTCCACATGATCATTCACATCACTCAAGAGGATGTACTCAAACGTAATCCTCCTGTTCGTTTTCTCCAGGTAATAATCAATCGCCGGCATCAATTTCTCAAGTGGATAAGCACGGTTGATCTTCATGATCCTGGTCCGTAGCTCGTTGTTCGGCGCATGAAGGGAAACAGCCAGGTTGATCTGGATATTTTCGTCGGCGAACTTGTAAATCTTATCGGCTAAACCACTTGTTGATACGGTAATATGGCGTGCACCGATGGATAGGCCCTTCTGGTCATTCACGACACGGAAGAAGTCCATCATATTATCATAGTTATCAAATGGCTCGCCTATTCCCATAACCACGATGTGACTGACCCTCTCGTCCTTGCCGGCCGCGTCAAGATGATGCTGTACATTCATGATCTGTTCCACAATTTCACCGCTTGAGAGATCGCGATTTTTCTTCAACAATCCACTTGCACAGAACGTACAACCGATGTTACAACCCACCTGAGTGGTCACACAGACGCTAAGTCCGTAATTAAAACGCATAAGAACGGTCTCAATCAGGTTTCCATCCTGAAGTTTGAAAAGGAATTTGATCGTTCCGTCCTTGGACTCCTGCTTAATTTCCTGTTGAAGAGTTTGGATGTGGAAATGGTTGTCCAACAGTTCTACACAGGCACTATTCAGGTTTTTCATTTGAGAGAAGTCCGTTACTCTCTTCTTATATAACCAGTCCCAGACTTGAGCAGCACGGAATTTCTTCTGGCCGTGCTCAACTAGCCAATCTGTGAGCTGATCTATCGTTAATCCGTATATGGATGTTTTGTCCATTTTTATACCCTCATTTCGAAACAATACGATTTTCTACTTATCTATACTACTGAAAGTATCGTAATGTTTCAAGGGATTTATACACTGTTCCTTTGGATTACGACTTCATTCTTTCTTGAAAATCGTGTAGCCTTTCAAGACTTTTCACTTGGGTATTGCACACCACGCTATCCTGACAAATATAATTACCCCTATTCACATAGGTTCCTTGCTGGGATTTTTTTGATTCTGACATGAACATTCCGATTTCACTGAATGAATGACAGATGGCACAGATCCCCTTTTTATTAGAAGGAGTGAATCTGCCTTTTAAACCCGTCAACTTCCCGTCTCGTTCGACCACCAAGTATTTGCGTTCCTGACCGTAATCATTCCAGCCGAGATAAGTGAGATTCGTTTCGTTCAACTCTGAAAGATCCGGCATCTTCAGCTTCTTCACTTTTGGAAACAACTTCTTCAGTTTCGCCTCGGTCATCGGTGGAAACGGAAGAATATATGGTTCAAGTCCTAAAAGGAAGTCCTCTGCCTGTTCAGAATCCTTCACCTCCTCGACTTTGGAAAGCATCTCCTCCTGAGAAACTGTCAGATCGGTAAACAACCCGTTCACTTTATCTTTCACTAATCCCCTCAGTGCATGCAGTACGTTCAGATCATTCACAGTTGAATTTCCATTCAGCAAGATTTGGGCTTGATTCGATATTTCATTATATTGATCATTTCGTATAAAGCGCTCCATTACGATCTCTCCTTACCTCATTTCAGTTCTACTATAACGCATTCATTCATTTGTTCATAGGTAGAGAACAACGTTAGAAAGAACTCCACCTTTCATGAACGATAAGAAAGAAAGGAGATGATCTAACTTCCCCGGTTAGGAAAAAGGGTTGTTTTTCATATGACTATTCTCATTTGTAAAAAAAACTCGCTTTGACACGATTGGTCAAAGCAAGCTGTTTTCTTTTGAATGATTGATTTTCCTGATCTATCTTCCATGGACCGCCTCAGCGTTTTCCATAAACGATTTTCTTTATCGTCTCGATGGATAAGTAATACCTATCTGAAATGGAAGCAATTGATTCTCCGGCTGTAAATGCTTCTAGTATTGAGTGATTTCTCCGTTGGAGCGCTTCCCTTCCACCTGATTTAGAGCCCCAGGCATCATATTCTTCTTTTCGTTTAGGGATATAAATGCTTTGTCCCTGAACATAGTTCTGTAATTCTCTCATTAGATAATCCGGAATTTGTTTGACTGTTTTCATCCGTGTCAGCTCCTTATCGTTGTTGGATCAATAAGGTACAAAGCCGACATATGAATGGCGATTTCATCTACCACCCCATGCAAAGGATCGCCGAATCATACAGGCTTTGCATGAGATGCTGCGGATTTTGGAAAACGGATTTCCATACGATCACCTCCTGCTTTCAGTATACTGATACAGGCAGTATAATTTCTATAATAAATTTTATGTGGTTTACATAATAATATTATAATAACAATCGACTTCTATTATGTTCAACCTTCTATTTGAGAAAATAAGTGACCATTCACCTATCATATTAGTCTTGTCAAGGCCCCAAATCATGAAACATTTCATACCAAGCGGTCATTTTGTTGAATCTTTCAATAAATGAGAGGTTATTCAGTTTTCAATATAAAATTTATACTATTCAGTAATTTGTCGCAACCTGCTAGAATCCTAGGTAATAAGGGTCACCTACATATCTATCATTTAACACAACGGCCTTTGTTCATCTCGATTTCTGAAGGGAGGATCGACCTGCTAATTTGTCGTCATAAAAAAATAGAAAATGGAGGAATGCTTTTATGAAGTTCAAAAAAATAGCCGCTTTATCCTTAGCAACTTCCCTTGCTTTATTCCCTGCCTTCGGAGGTAGTTCACTTGCCAAGGAAGCACCGAAACCGTTCCAACCTGTCAATAAAACAGTGGACAAAGATGCTTTCGAATCCGGTGAAGTCATTGTGAAATTCAAGGATGGTGTTTCCGAAAAGGCACAAGGATCTGCTTTGAATAAAGCAAAAGCAAATGAACAGAAAGCATCTGCGAAAGATCCATTTCAGGTATTGGAAGTAGCGGACGTCGATCAGGCTGTAAAGGCCCTGGAAAACAACCCAAATGTAGAATACGCTGAACCAAACTATACATTCCAAGCGACATGGACACCGAATGATCCTTACTATTCTACGTACCAGTATGGACCACAAAACACTTCAACCCCAGCTGCCTGGGATGTAACCCGTGGAAGCAGCACTCAAACGGTGGCTGTGCTTGATTCTGGGGTAGATTATAATCACCCTGATCTTGCCAGGAAGGTGATCAAAGGATATGACTTCATCGATAGAGACAATAACCCAATGGATCTAAACGGTCATGGAACTCACGTAGCCGGTACTGTTGCTGCCGATACGAACAATGGAATTGGCGTAGCCGGAATGGCTCCTGATACGAAGATCCTTGCAGTGCGCGTACTTGATGCCAATGGAAGTGGTTCACTCGACAGCATTGCCTCAGGAATCCGCTATGCTGCTGATCAAGGAGCAAAGGTACTCAACCTCTCCCTTGGATGCGAATGCAACTCCACAACTCTTAAAAGTGCCGTCGATTATGCTTGGAACAAAGGAGCTGTAGTCGTTGCCGCTGCCGGTAACGACAATGTATCCCGTACATTCCAGCCAGCTTCTTACCCTAATGCCATTGCAGTAGGCGCCATTGACTCCAGTGACCGAAAAGCCTCATTCTCCAACTACGGGACTTGGGTGGATGTCACTGCACCAGGTGTGAACATAGCATCAACCGTTCCGAATAATGGCTATTCCTATATGTCAGGTACGTCCATGGCCTCTCCTCACGTAGCCGGCTTGGCTGCTTTGTTGGCTAGCCAAGGAAAGAATAACGTACAGATCCGCCAGGCCATTGAACAAACCGCTGATAAGATCTCTGGCACTGGAACAAACTTCAAGTATGGTAAAATCAACTCAAACAAAGCTGTACGATACTAAAAGATAAACAAGAGCCCACCGTTCGCGGTGGGCTCTTTCATTGCGTTCACTACTGTTTTACGATTTGGCCGTTTTGGTTCAGGTACACACTCTGGATGATGGTTCTATTGAACGGTTTCCCTTTATAATCAGATTCAATATCCGTTGTCAGGTTATAAGTTCCTTCTCCTGCATTTAACATTGCCCCAATCCCTTTGACAGACTGAGACACCGTTTTCCCCTTCGGATAGAACTCAAACATTGTATGCTGGGTGACACCACTGATCATATTCGATTGAATGCTTACTCCCTTCTCCGTCGTTGTTACCCCCAAGTCATCATTCAGTGGACTTGTGAATCCAACATTCAATAAATACGCTCCCGGTTTTTTTGATAATGATGACACCTTCCACTCGCCTTCAATAGGGTTTTCTACCGTGCCCACGTGATGAATAGCCCCGTTGAAGTAACTTCCCTGATCCTTTCCTGACGGTTTCAATTCGGTTACTTCTCCATCTGGACTTGTAAGATAAACATCCTCTATTACGTTCGTTGCCAACCAGTCAATATTAATCCGTTCTGCACCGACCTCTACCCAAAAGGATTCCTTCGAATGCTTTGTGTACTCACCTCCGCGGATGAAGGATGACGTGTTGGCCTTGAGAGCCGATTCCTTCCTGGATCCCACATCATGAGTGGGGGAAGAAGATAATAATGATTGAAAAATAGAAAATGTAGAAGATCCCTCTTTGACGGTTTTATGATCCCACTTTCCGATTGCCACCTCCTGTGCATTTGGCAATCGAGAACTTGCTATGGTCACAGCTCCATCGTTGCTTCCATATCCCGAAAGGTAAAGTCCTCCCCAGTACAGAGATCCGCCGAATCCTCCCCAGGAAGTACCACCCATCGTATAAAAAGGGATCATCCCACTACTTCCGTCAGTTTGCGACCTGAACTGACTCATATATCCGGTTTGTAAAGATGCGGTCGCCTCATTTTTGCTTCCGATTATGGCAGCCAGCCAGCCGGCCCAGTTGCTGTAGGCCAAATCTGCCAGCTGTGACCCATGATGGGGGCTCGATAGCGTAATCACTTTGGAAACATAACGGTCAGCCCCATAGTGGACGAGAGCAGATTGAGTATCGATCCCTCCTTTACTATGAGCAACCACCACCACTTTTTCCCCAAAATAATCATGGATTTCCTTTAATTTCGCAGCCAACAATGCACCATTTGCCCACATATCCTTTTGTGGATATAAATCAATGAATGCGGTCTTATAGCCACTGCGATAAGCAACATCATACATATCATTTTCATTCCACCAAGTATTCGATGAACTATTCAAACCATGCACAAACAAAATTGGCTGCTTGGCTGCGGCTGGATTCGTCCCGACATACCACTCACCGGGATTTCCAGAAGGATCATCTTTACCAAAGTCACCCGCCAACGTCCAAGAAGGAAACAGTAACATTAGAAATAAACAGGAATAACTAATCTTCCTTTTCAACTTCCTCACTCCTTTTTCTAAATATTCTGTCCACTTACTATTATCGTCTATTTTTTGCCAATATGTTGAACGAATATAGAAAAGAGAAGAAAGAACTAGCTAATCTTGATCATTCCATCCCATGGACCTAATAAAGCCCCTACCTACAGGTAGGGGCTTTATTCGTATCCTCTCTACGTTATGCGATTCGATATACCGACCAGACAATTCCTTGGCCAGCACCGAGATTCAAGTTGACTGTGAGACCGTCGGATACATAAAACAATCCAATTGTATCGTTTGCATTCAGCTGAACATCCCCAGCCAAAGTTACAGTCCCATTTCCAAGAATGGTCCTTAGTGTCAACACCAATGCAATGTTCACATTGAGCACCGGGAATAGTCCTGATACCAGAGTCGTACTGTCCGCGATCCTCCTTACAACAAATGATGGATTTATTCCACCACCCAATGTTACCGAGATGGCTGCCGTCGTCGTATAGTTGATGGTTGCTTTGATTGAATATCTTCCGGTTGCAGGTACTGTGTATGTCCCGGTAGTGGCATTAAAGTTTACGTTACTGTAATACGGAGCGGCCACAGAGAAGTTCGCAATCTGTTGCGAAGCTGCCGTCGTAATTCCATCCGCTCTGCCCGAAAAACCTTCTGTCGCGAAAGCTGGTCCCTGTGCGCCCTGCACACCTTGTGGTCCTGTTGCGCCTTGTTCACCTTGTGGACCTTGTGCCCCGGTTAATCCTTGAGTCCCTTGTGGACCTTGAGCTCCCGTTGCACCCTGATCTCCTTGCGGTCCTTGAGCTCCGGTTACACCTTGAGTACCTTGTGGACCTTGTGCCCCCGTTGCGCCTTGGTCACCTTGTGGGCCTTGTGCCCCGGTTAATCCTTGCGTCCCTTGTGGTCCTTGAGCTCCAGTAGCACCTTGCGTCCCTTGTGGACCCTGAGCTCCTGTTGCGCCTTGATCTCCTTGTGGGCCTTGTGCCCCGGTTAATCCTTGCGTCCCTTGTGGTCCTTGAGCTCCCGTTGCACCCTGATCTCCTTGCGGTCCTTGAGCTCCGGTTACACCTTGAGTACCTTGTGGACCTTGTGCCCCGGTTGCGCCTTGGTCACCTTGTGGGCCTTGTGCCCCGGTTAATCCTTGCGTCCCTTGTGGTCCTTGAGCTCCAGTAACACCTTGGTCTCCTTGTGGGCCTTGAGCTCCAGTAACACCTTGGTCTCCTTGTGGGCCTTGAGCTCCAGTAACACCTTGGTCTCCTTGTGGGCCTTGAACTCCAGTAACACCTTGCGTCCCTTGTGAACCTTGAGCTCCAGTTGCACCCTGATCTCCTTGCGGTCCTTGAGCTCCGGTTACACCTTGAGTTCCTTGTGGACCTTGTGCCCCCGTTGCGCCTTGGTCACCTTGTGGGCCTTGAACCCCGGTTAATCCTTGTGTTCCTTGTGGACCTTGAGCTCCCGTTGCGCCTTGATTTCCTTGTGGGCCTTGAGCCCCTGTTGCGCCTTGGTCTCCTTGTGGTCCTTGAGCTCCCGTTACACCCTGATCTCCTTGTGGTCCTTGAGCTCCGGTCGCACCTTGATCTCCTTGTGGACCTTGAGCCCCGGTTGCGCCTTGATCTCCTTGTGGACCTTGAGTTCCAGTTGCACCTTGGTCACCTTGTGGGCCCTGAACTCCTGTTGCGCCTTGGTCACCTTGAGGACCTTGAGCCCCTGTTGCGCCTTGATCTCCAGTTAGACCTTGAGTTCCTTGAGGGCCTTGGTCTCCTTGAAGACCTTGAGTCCCAGTTGCGCCTTGATCTCCTTGTGGACCTTGAGCTCCAGCTGCACCTTGGTCACCTTGTGGGCCCTGAACTCCTGTTGCGCCTTGGTCACCTTGTGGGCCCTGAACTCCTGTTGCGCCTTGGTCACCTTGAGGACCTTGAGCCCCGGTTGCGCCTTGGTCACCTTGAGGACCTTGAGCTCCGGTTAGACCTTGTGTTCCTTGGGGACCTTGAGCTCCAGTTAGACCTTGAGTTCCTTGAGGGCCTTGGTCACCTTGAGGACCTTGAGCCCCGGTTGCGCCTTGATCTCCTTGTGGACCTTGGACTCCGGTCAGACCTTGAGTTCCTTGAGGGCCTTGATCTCCTTGTGGACCTTGAGCTCCTGTTGTGCCTTGATCTCCTTGTGGACCTTGAGCTCCTGTTGCACCTTGGTCCCCTTGTGGACCTTGAGCTCCTGTTGCGCCTTGATCTCCTTGTGGACCTTGGACTCCGGTCAGACCTTGAGTTCCTTGAGGGCCTTGATCTCCTTGTGGACCTTGGGCTCCTGTTGCGCCTTGATCTCCTTGTGGACCTTGGACTCCGGTCAGACCTTGAGTTCCTTGAGGGCCTTGATCTCCTTGTGGACCTTGGGCTCCTGTTGTGCCTTGATCTCCTTGTGGACCTTGAGCTCCTGTTGCACCTTGGTCCCCTTGTGGGCCCTGAGCTCCTGTTGCGTCTTGATCTCCTTGTGGACCTTGAGCTCCTGTTGCGCCTTGATCTCCTTGTGGACCTTGGACTCCGGTCAGACCTTGAGTTCCTTGAGGGCCTTGATCTCCTTGTGGACCTTGAGCCCCGGTTACGCCTTGATCTCCTTGTGGACCTTGAGCTCCTGTTGCGCCTTGATCTCCTTGTGGACCTTGAGCTCCTGTTGCACCTTGGTCACCTTGAGCACCTTGAGCTCCGGTTACTCCTTGATCTCCTTGTGGTCCCTGGGCTCCGGTTAGACCTTGTGTTCCTTGGGGACCTTGAGCCCCGGTTGCGCCTTGGTCACCTTGTGGACCTTGAGCTCCTTGAGGGCCTTGGTCTCCTTGAAGACCTTGAGTCCCAGTTGCGCCTTGATCTCCTTGTGGCCCTTGGGCTCCGACTTCCCCTTGAATTCCTTGTACACCTTCTGGCCCCTGTGCTCCTGTAGCCCCCTGTGGTCCCTGTGGTCCTGAAGAAGACCTTCTTGGAAAAATAGATGGACAGCCCGTGGGAACATAATATGGATCTAAATTCGTTGATTTCACATAATCAAAACTTTCGTTCACATCCCATGAAGGGTTGTTTTTAAAATCACCATAATTTTTCATAAACAATCCCCCACTAAACAGTTTCATTATTCTATTCAAACGAACAAAAATAGCTTGGATATCTGTCATGGAAGAGAATTTTTTTCAACTGCCCATTCAAAACACAGATTATTAAGTTTTTGTAAAGTTTCTTGAAGCGTATGGATATCCACCCTTCCCCTCTGTTACTATATCAATATCGAATTTCGATATCGATATTCAATATCGGTAAGAGTAAGGTGGTGAAAAGCTTGGAAGATCGCGTATTAAGGAAACTCTTTCTCGGCTTCATTCATATACACATTCTTCACCATGCCAAGGAAGAACCCATTTACGGAACGTGGATGCTTCATGAACTTCAGGAGCATGGCTATCAAATGAGTTCGGGTACCTTATATCCTATCTTTCACTCTATGGAAAAAGATGGATTGTTGGAGCGTGAGGATAAGAAAGTGGAAGGGAAAATAAGAAAATATTACAGCATTACCCCTAAAGGAATCACCGTGCTGGATGAAGCAAGGAATAAAGCTTATGAACTCTTTAAAGAAATAAAGGATTAACGAGGTGATAAGAAAAATGAAATCAAAATTCATGAATTGGATGGAAATATTACTGGTCTCTACCAGACTTGGATTGACTTCTTTTGGTGGCCCGATCGCCCATCTGGGTTATTTCCATGAAGAGTATGTAAGGAAAAAGAAGTGGATTGATGAAAAAACGTATTCAGAATTGGTTGCCCTTTGCCAATTCCTCCCTGGACCCGCAAGCAGCCAGGTTGGGATCGGAATCGGTATTTTAAAAGGGGGTAAAATGGGGGGAATCATTTCCTTCATCGGCTTCACTATCCCCTCTGTAATCGTATTAACACTCTTTGCCATCTTTCTTGAAAATACCGGGGTGAGTGATGCAGGGTGGTTAAGCGGCTTGAAAATCGTTGCCGTAGCTGTCGTTGCTCATGCTGTATTGGGGATGGCATCGAAGCTTACTCCAGACTTGACAAGGAAAACGATCGCCCTTCTTTCCCTCCTTGTCACCTTATTATGGGGCTCATCCTTTTCTCAAGTTACCGTCATCATCCTCGCCGGAGCATGCGGCTTCTTCTTATTCCGCAAAGACGAGGACATGGCCGAACAGAAAAACCACTCACACTTTCCCATTAGTAAAACGTTCGGTTCGGTGTGTCTGGTTCTTTTCTTCGGATTATTAGGAGGGCTTCCGCTACTTAAAGAAGCGACCTCGACCATGGCAGTGACCTTATTCGATAGCTTCTACCGGGCAGGGGCATTGGTATTTGGCGGTGGGCACGTTGTACTTCCACTTTTGGAAAAGGAATTGGTTCCAACGGGAATCATATCGGGTCAGGAATTTTTAGCGGGGTATGGTGCTGCCCAGGCCGTCCCCGGTCCATTGTTTACCTTTGCTGCGTTTCTTGGAGGGGCAATCGGCGGCTGGGAATATGCCTTATTAGCGACAATCGCCATTTTCCTTCCGGCTTTTCTTCTCATCTTCGGCGCTCTTCCTTTCTGGAATGCTCTGAGAAGGAATCCAGGAATGAACGGTGTTTTGATGGGAGTGAATGCGAGCGTCGTCGGGATATTGATCTCCGCTTTCTATGAGCCGATCTGGACTAGTACGATAACCTCTCCCCTGCATTTCGGCATAGCCGCCATTCTCTTCAGCATGCTCATGTTTTGGAAGCTCCCTCCTTGGGTGATCGTAGTAGCCGGGATTATCGCTGGGTTTCTATTTTTATAGCAAAAAGAGCATGATCCATCGATCATGCTCTTTTTGCTTTCATCTTTTAACAAATCTGTATGCAAGGTAGGCGACGTAGAGGGGAGTCGCGATATAGATAAGGTAGGGGAATTGCTCATACGTACCTTTATAGATTACATATAGCATGGCCCCCAAAAAGACGGTTACAATCGTCCCGTACTTTGGCAGAGGAACCTCTTTTAAACTCGGTATGCGGATCCTGCTCACCATTAGGAAACACATGGCCGTGAAGATCACAGTGATGACGATATTCGGTATCATCGAACCGAACAACGTCAATATGGCGATGATTCCACCGGCAGCGGTGATCGGAACCCCGACAAAATAATGAAGAGATGCTTTCTTTGGACTGGTATTGAAACGGGCAAGCCGATATCCGCCAAACAACGGGAACAGTCCGGCAACGATGAATCCCAGCAACCCATAATGGTAGAACGAGGTATAATACACAAGGAAAGAAGGAGCCACCCCAAACGTCACGATATCCGCCAATGAGTCCAATTCTTTTCCGAGCTCGCTGTCGGCATCGAGCATCCTGGCAAGCCTTCCATCCATGCTGTCAAGCATCATTCCGATGATGATCAACACGGCAGCATTTTTGAACTGGCCACTCGCAGCAAAACCTATCGATAAAAATCCACAGTACAGATTCCCAAGTGTAAACATATTGGGTATCATTTTTTTAAATCGCATAAATGCCCTCACAATTCTCATTTTTAGTATTAGCATATCATGAAACCGCAGCAAAAGTTCAGGATATCCGATTAATTATGAAACTCAGAATGGCTCTGATTCGTAGAAATACATGAAACCACTGTCTACTTTACAGAATTGTCTGGTATACTCTTGTTAACAGATAAAAAAGCTAAGGAGGAATGGACACATGACCGGCACAATTGCAGTAATCATGGTTTTCGCCATACCGATCATTGCGATCATCTCAGATCATTTCACAAAACAAACAAAGTATAAACAAAAAATGCTTGAAGATCAGCTCAAACTTGAGCAGATGAAACACGAGAACTTTGTCCTTGAAACGGAAAAAATGAAGCTTGAGCTGCAGAAAATGGAATTGAACAGCCCACCGTCCAAAGAGGATCGTATCATTTGATAAGCATCGTATTTTGCGGTGCTTATTTTTCTTTTATGAGGTATTCGTTTTCAAGTACCTCACTTCTGTACCTGGCCATCCCTGTTTTCATCGGTAACAGGCCGTGTTTTTGATAAAATTCTTCATTTCCTGTCGTCGCAATCAGATGAACACATGAAATTCCCTTGAGCCGATCGAGTAAATGGTCCATTACGCGTTTTCCAAGCCCCTGGCCATGAGCTTCTCTATGGATCACCACGTCGTAGATGGCCGCGTTGAAAACCCCGTCTGATAAAGCTCTCCCTACCCCCCTCACCCGTCCGTCCACATACACCATACATACAATGTTACTTTTTCGATAGATTTCTTCTATTACGTCCAATGAGTGTTTATTCCACCCCACGGACTGGTATACTTCTTGCATTTCCATCAACCTTGACTTGTCAAAGGCCCTTGTCACAACGATTCCGTTGAACGGTGGAAGAATCATGCGGATGAACTCATACTCTCCTCCATTGGTCTCCTGTAGAAATGTTCCATTCCGTACAAGTCCCATATGAGAATAAAGAGAGATGGCCCGTTGGTTGAATGATGCCACCGAAAGGCTCAATGCATGGAACGTGTACCGAGACTGGATGAACGAAAGGGCGGACTGTAAAAATCCACGCCCGTTCCCTTTCCCTGTCCAATCAGGCTTCAGTCCGAGACCAATATCAATATTCCCCTCTACAAAATCCAAGGTGAGAAAACCTGTGAGCTTTCCTTTTACGTACGAGGAAAAAACGTGCTCTCCCCTTTTGCTTCCATCTATAAATTCGAGCAGATCTTCTTCGTCTGCCGTCATGTCATAAAATGAAAAAACACCGTCGTATTTCCAAGTATAGGCGATCTCCTCTGCCTCTCTCTGAGTCATGCGCTGAAATTCAAACATTACTCTTCCCCCCCATATCTATCAGATTAGTTTAAGGTAAAATAATCCAACTGTAAAGATGGCTAAAGTAAAAAACACAGACTTGAAAAGAAAAAAAGCTGCCTATGCACGGCAGCTTTCCGATAGTTCACATGAAAAAGATCAGGATGACCGCCACCAACACAAGCCTGTAAATGGCGAAGGGGATCAGTTTGATCCGGCTGATGACCGTTAAGAAGAATCTGATCGATAAATAGGCGAAGATGAATGCACTGATGAACCCTGTAATAAGGAAAGGAGCAAATTCCGGTGTCATATACATCCAGTTCTTCAATAAGGAAATCCCGCTCGCGCCTGCCATGATAGGCACAGCCATGATGAACGTGAAATCCGATGCTGCCCTGTAGCTGAGACCGAAGAGGACGCCGGCTGAGATCGTTGAACCCGATCGTGAGAATCCAGGCCAAAGGGCGATACACTGCATGAGACCGACCATGATCGCTTTTTTATAGGTCAACTGGTCGACGGTCTCGATAACGGGAACCTTGGGGCGAAACAGGTCCGCGGCTATCATCAGGATCGATCCCGCCGCAAGGCCGATGAGAACCGTTTTAAGGGAAAATAAATGTTCATCGATAAAGTCATCGAATAGTAGACCGAGGACCATGGCCGGCAGAAGGCCAACGATGATATGACTGAGCTTTAATGTATGTGTTCGTTCTTTATTTCGTCTTAAACCGAGCATCTCGATGAATCGATCTCTGAATACGATCACAACGGCCAGGATGGACCCGAGCTGGACCACGACTTTAAATGTATTAGCCGGGTATTTGCCCAGGATTTCCTGTGATTTGATGATCAGGTCATCCACCACGATCAGGTGCCCGGTGGACGAAACAGGTGCAAATTCGGTCAATCCCTCGACCATTCCAAGGATAAGTGCTTTCAACAGCGTCAACCATTCCATATGTCAGTTCTCCTCTATTACCACATAATAAGTAAGACTTATATAGTTTACGATTTTAGGAGGCACTGGGCAATAAGAATTTTGGTCGAAGTTGTGAATTAATGAATCGCCTTCTTTTTGAATCTTCCACCCTTTACTTCTGCGATATCAGCGATGGCAAGGAACGCGGTAGGATCGTGTTCCGAAACGATATCTTTCAGTTTTGCCTCTTCAAGTCTTGTGATGACGCAGAAGATCACTTTTTTGTCGTCTCCGGAAAATGCGCCTTCCCCGGCGAGATAGGTGACTCCCCTGCCGAGCCTTGAAAGGAGAGCATCACCGATTTTTTGATAATTATCACTAATGATCCAGACGGATTTAGACTCATCGAGTCCTTTGATGGTAATATCAATCATCTTGAAGGCTACAAAATACGCAAGCAGTGAATACATGGCCCGGTCCCAACTGAACACAAAACCGGCACTGGCCAAAATAAAGAGATTGATGAACATGATAATTTCGCCGACTGAAAACGGTAATCGTTTCGTGAAGAGGATGGCGAGGATTTCCGTTCCATCAAGGGATCCTCCATAGCGGATGACCATCCCGACTCCGATTCCAAGAACGACTCCTCCAAACAAGGTAGCGAGCATCACATCGCTTGTCAGGGCGGGTACAGGATGGAGGAAGGTGGTAAACGCTGATAACACGGCAATGCCGTATAAAGTGGAAAGGGCAAACGTCTTCCCGATCTGTTTGTACCCAACGAAGAAAAAAGGGATATTCAGGACGAATATGAACAGACCCAGCTTGAAGCCTGTTATATGGGCAAGCATTATCGAGATGCCCACAATTCCTCCGTCTACGACCTGGTTTGGCACGAGGAAGATTTCCAGCCCTACGGCCATGATAATGGCTCCAAGGGTTATGAAGATTCCCCGCTTGATGATTTCCTTCATCGGAATTTTTTTATGGTTAATCGGCAGATAGTCTATTTGATTTTCCATAGGACCTCCCAGTAAAGTATCGGACTCGCTCTGCAAGCCGCGGTTCTCTATTAATCTATTCTCCCTGACACATGGAAATTCCTTCATTTTTCGACAAATCTCTTATGAAAAACACCTTTAGTTAACATAATATAATTATAGTCAAAAGCTCTTTCCGCTATGGAAAGAGCTTTTGTGTTTATTCCGATTTTATGAACCGCAGCAGATCTCCATAAATGATATCATCTGAAAGTCCCAGTTCTTTCCTTACAATTTCTTTATAAGGATCGCATTTGCCCGTATCTTCACTTTCTTCGGAATCCCTATTGTAGCAAACGCTGTTTTTATATAGGAATTTTTCAGTGATGAAATCACCATTCCTAAAGATCACCGGGTGATTTTCCACCCTGGTGAAGAGATTATGCCCGAACGACAAATTTGACTGGGATTCGATTCCCATCAAATGAAGAATCGTCGGTCTAATATCAATCTCTCCCCCCAACGTATCAATCGTTCGTCCCTCCTCACCCGGAACGTGGATGATGAGAGGCACCTGCTGAAGCTTCATATGGTTGATGACGGAATCCTCCATCCCAAGGAGTTCAAATGCACCTGCTTCATATTTTTCGGAGATTCCATAGTGATCACCGTAAAAAACAAAAACCGTGTCATCGTAGAGTCCCCTCTCCTTGAAATCTTGTATGAGTTTCTTGATGGCTTCGTCTTCATATCTAACAGTCGTCACATAACGATTGACCACTCCTTCACTCGTATCCGCTTCTTCTATGAATTGATCCTCTTTATCGAGAAGAAAAGGAAAGTGATTGGTTAGCATGAGGAACCGGGCATAAAAAGGCTGAGGAAGATCATTTACATAATCCATGGACTGCTGAAAGAACGGGATGTCTTTGATACCATAATTCACTGAATTATCATCCGTCACTTCATACTCCTCTTTAGAAAAGAATCGGTCATATCCAAGGGCCTCATACATCTTATCCCGATTCCAGAAGGTCTTATCGTTTCCATGGAAGACAGCTGTGTAGTAATCCTCCTGTTCATCTAAAAGGTGAGAAAGGGCCCGGTAGGTATTGTCAGGCCTTTGCACAAACGTAGACCCGCTGGCGAGGGGATATAATCCATTATCCACCATGAATTCCGAATCGGAAGTCTTTCCTTGGGCAGTTTGATCATAGATTTGACTGAAATAAAAGCTATCCTTGATCAACGAATTAAGAAAGGGAGTAATTTCTTCTCCATTTACTTTTTGATCGATCACGAAATTCTGAGTGGATTCCATACTGACCAGAACGAGATTTTTGCCTTTGGCAATTCCGAATAAGTCGGATTCCTCATTATCATTGGAGTCGATGTATCGAATGGTTTCCTTTGTATCTGCCTTTGTGGCCAGGGTCCTTGAAAACGGCTTTCCTGCTGCTATGCCAATATCGTATAGGTGATAATTATAAGGTCCGATTGCCTTTACCATTTGTTCCCGATCGTAGGCTTCAGCGAACATATAAGGCGACTTCAGCAGACCGATGCCGATCGTGACGATCAAGACCAGGCAACTCCCGATGACGTACACTGCTTTTTGCTTTTTTTTCACGTCCACGTTCACTGCACGTGTCTTCCAAAGGTAAACGCCCACCACAATCAGGTCTAGGAAAAAGAGGAGATCCCAGCCACTGATCAATTCGAATGTACTGGGTCCGATCCCCCCGACATTTTTAAACTGGAACAGGATGGGGACTGTTACATAATCAGAGTAAAAGCGGTAATAAAGAAGGTCCCCATAAAGGATGCCGCTTGCAAGGATCATTACGAGAAAGATGGTGAATCGGTTGATTTTTTTTGTGAAATAAAAGCTTACTCCCAGGATAAGGAGGATCGATGCAATCGGATTGATCAGCACCAGCAGTGCATCATGGACATTGTCGATGTGAAGGGAAAAACCGACGAAAAGCACGATGACCGTTTTTACCCATAACGCAAACCCAGATATGAGCACCGGTTTGAAGGTAAACTTCCATTCTTTCATACTATTCCACCGATCACCCATGTGTGGCAAACTCCCTGCGATAAGCGTCCATACATGTCTTGATCCGATCAAGGGCTTCATTGACCTCAGATTCCTGATAGTTCCCCATCAAGGCAAGCTGGATCCAATTCCGCTTTAGGAGATAGTCGCTTTCATAGCTCAGGATCAGACCCGCTCTACGGCATCTGTCACCAAATTCCCTTGAAGGGATATCAGGTGGCAATGCCACCGTAATGATTCCTGGTGAGTAGTCCTCATCCCCGATCACATGAAAACCTGCTTCAATCAATCTGTGCCTGAGAATCTCCATTATCATAGGCCTGGAGGCTGTATCCACTGCACCCAGCGCCGTATACAATGCCTGCACCAGATTGGAAGAGTGGGTATACGGAATGCTTGCATTCTTATCGTACTGACCGATATCCAGGTAGCGAGGGATCCGGCTGTCAGGTCCGATTGCCTCACGGTGGAATACAATCGCAAGCCCAGGGTAAGCTCCAATCCCCTTCCCGCTCACACTGGTGGCAAGATATGCACGGCCAAGATCAGAGGGAATGACCCCAACGGAGCTGCAGGCATCGATGCACAATTTCACATCATAGCGATCTGAAAGGTCACAGAGCCTTTCGACATCATAAACGAAACCCGTTGATGTTTCACAATGCACCGTCCATATCCACTGAATGTCACGATTCTGCTTCAGGATCTCTTCCACTTCTTCTGCACGGACGGGTACTCCCCACTCCTTTGAAATGGTCATGTACTCCAGGCCAAAACGGTCGGCATGATCCTGTAGCCTGTAGCCAAATTCACCATTAGACAGGATCAGCCCAGGTCCTGGAAGGACGGAAAGATGTGCAGCCACCATATCGTTCGAAAGGGTTCCCGTCCCTACCGAAACCTGTACATGATTCACATTCACAAGTTCTTTCAGTCTCAATCGGACCTTGCTCATACATTCAATGAACTCATTATTCCGGTGGGAGACTGTTGCTCCCTTGAATGCATCCGTCACTTCTTTTCTCATTGGCACCGGGCCAGGAAGGAAAGACAGTTCTCTCACACGGTTCTTCCGTTCCATCATCCGTATAAACGCCTTAGTGGATGACTCGAAGCTTGCTTTTGTCAGATACATCGGCTGATAGACGGCATCCCCACTTCCAACTCGTTCACCGAAGGGAATGAATCCCATCCTTCTATAGAGTTTCAGCTGTCTGACAGTACCGGATATAAGAGCCATATCGTACCCTCTCTCAAGACAATGAGTCACAAGCTGATCGCAAAGTGAAAAGAATACCCTTGTACTTCTGAATTCTTCTTTAACCGATAGTAGACGGATTTCACAGGTGCTTGAATCCTTTGGTAAAAATTGATCAAGGTCCTCGATTTTGCTGTCAAGGGAGTATGGGCGATTGCTTCTAAGGGCGATCATGCCCACTACCTCGCTTCCCCATTTGGCAATAATGTATGTATTCTCGTCATGAAAACGATCCACGAGCGCCTTCTCCTCATTGGTGGAGTGCTGGGGGATTTCTTCTACAAACGTCCGGTAATTCAACCGGTTGATCTGATCCATCTCTTCTTTTTCAGTTGCCACTTTATAGATGAGAGAATGGGTTTCCATTCTGATTACCTCCTACGCTTTCACTTGATGTGATGGTTTCAAATGCATGATTATTACCACTATGAATAAACCTGCCAATGATAGTGATATCACTAAGGGATCACCCGTTAAGCAGGACGTGACCGGTATGGAGGCCATGGCGATGAAGCCGGCGACCTTGTATTTCTTCAAACTGAAATAGCCGATCCCCATCAATAGGATGAAACCGGCGATGGCCACCGGGGATAGAAACAAGGAGGCCGCAAGATAAACAACGACTCCTTTCCCTCCGTGGAATCCCAGTTGCAAAGGGAATAAGTGACCCAGCATTAAAAAGAATGCCGAACCAACAAGGTACCCATTTCCGGTCGTCATGGCATTCACAATGAATAAGACCGTCATCACCTTGGCAATATCCAATAGTACGGCCAGGACGAATGCCCTTCTGCCTGAAACCCGCAAGGCATTGGTTGCCCCAACGTTTCCGCTTCCCTCCTGTCGAATATCAACGCCCGATCCCTTTACAGAATAGTGGGCACCCATGATACCCCCTCCAAAGTAGGATAGAACGGCTACTATGATCCCGATGATAACATTCATGATAAAACGCCTTTCTTCTCAAAATAGTAGACGAAGAACGAAAGAAAAAGTTTCCTAATTTAGCAAATTCACCTTTTATTATAAAGAAAGAAAGGTAGGTACAAAAGCAGAAAAACAAAAAAAGCAACAAATTCCAGGGAAAGGAGATACCACGGATACGGACCCAGGTAGTCGATTGGACTCATATTATATGGTTTATGTGCAAGGAACATATAATTGGCACCCGTGATACGATCGATGAAGTACACCATCAGCGCAATGGCGTTCAGAGAAATAAATGCCCTGATGACTGACCTGAACGTGACGTGGAAGCCTTCCATCCAGATCATATAAAAGGCAGAAAGGATGATGGCCGCATGGGCGATGAAGAATTGAAAGTACCGTATATGCGGAAAACCATAAAAAAGTTCGGGTGTAATCACGGCAATGAGAGCCCCCGCCATACTGGCAAAATAGGTTACCTCAAAAAGCCTGTAGCTTCCCATCAAAAGCATGATCACACAAAGATAAAGTGAAAGGGAACATAATTGGAACGGGAGATTCGTTTCGATTGTCCATTCCCCTCTTAAGAGATACCACAGTTGGAACGTCAATTCAGATAGGAACAGGCTGGCGATAAGACCTACCTTCAAGACCAATTTCCCTTTCGGAGTGATTCGGTTCCGGACCAGGAAAAGGAACAGCACCCCGACAAGTGTCAATATGATCGCAATGATATGGGAAATGGAGAATAACTTAAATGGATAGATGATTACAAGCATGACAGCCCCCCAGATGTGTATGATGTGCATCTATTCAACCTGACTCTCAAGATAAATGAGCCCAACCATTCTGCCCTTCAAGTTGAGTTTCACGATGGACCGATTATGTTTATAGTAGCACAAAACCCTCTTTCCACTGAAAGAGGGTTGAATAAAACCTACCTATTATTTTTCTTCTGCGGGGGCTCTTCCATCCACCCCCTTCTTACAAGTAGGTCCAATCCGGTTGACCCAAACTTTAAGATCTCGGTCACGAACATGGCAAATTGTACTCCGAGGTCTTTCCTTGTGGACATGGTAATGGCATGACACATCGTACTAAGTCCCACTGCGTTCGAGCTTGTAATAAAAAATACGAGAAGCTTATCGGAAAATGGTGATTCTGTGGAGTTGGTCACTTCCATGGTCACCGGATACGTAGGGAATGCATCATCTTCCATAATAATCTTGTTGAATGCTGTGATCTGTTTTTCACTAAGCTTCTTTCCTTTTCTAAAATAGTCACTCACTTCCCGATCCTTCACAACCTGTAAGAAACCCTTTAAAAGGACAAGACCGATACAATTACGTTCGATGATAAAAAACAGTTCGCTCAGTTCAAGTACATTCAACGGCCGGTTTTCCCCTAGGAGCTGACCGATCAGGGAAGGGTTCTCTTTGACAAAACCAACGTGATCGGGATAGGGAATCTTAGGAGGTCGGTCATATACACCTTTTTCAAGCATCAACTTCAACGATGACTTATATAAATTGACACTTTTCGCCAAAGACGCCTCAAAAAATGCTAGCACATCCGCTCTTGCCACCGTCTCAAGCAACGAAGTGAAATGCTCGTTCGTCACCTGCCCCCCTCTGTACACAAAGCTCAATACAAAGATATCGGTAAAGAGAGGGGGGGCAGTGAGATCCACGTCACTAGAAGAAAATCCTTTCGGTACGGGGAATCCTTCTTTTTCGAATATTGACGTTAATTGCTGGATCCACGTCGCATTGGCTTCTGCATGCTGAACGAGAATGTCCTTTATGGAATCATCATCCACATGAATAAGGAAATGCTGATAAAAGCAATCCATGGCCGAACATTTTATATACGTGGTCCATAGGGCAGCAATCTCAGCCGTTGTGAGTTGAATGTTTTTAGTGCTCATAGGGCCCGCTCCTTTATCATTTTTTATAGTGTTATCTTATTCCCCCTATGTATTCGTATCAGTTGCATCATAAAAAAGGCGCTTCATGAAGAAGCACCTTTAGTCTATCGTTTGTTTGTGGGAATCTCGTAGCGCACAAAGGTCGGAAGTGTGAAGGTGATACAGAAAACCACGACCAGTGCGACTCCGAATGTCATTGGTTTGGACCATCCATTGATAGGCGACAGATAGAAAATGACGACCAGTGCCAGAAGCAGCACCAGAAACGAAACGATGAATTTTGAAGTGAAGTTGATGGTATGTTTGGTGTTGCAATGACTGCATGTGATCGGTTTATACGATTGCCAGATGGAAAACAGAACATCTTTCCACCGGAATGACCGACCGCATTTTTCACATTTTTGCATGGATATTGAAGCCTCCTGTAGTGGTACTCTCTTCTTAAATTGTATCATTACAGGACGTTAAGGGGTAGAAGGAATCCTGACTCACACCTTATTTTACAAAGTGGTTTTGAAACCACCTGGCTGCCTCATCGACTTCTTCTCTTCTCAGTTCATGACCTCCATTCGTCCAATACTCTGTCACATCGGCCCCGGATTCCTTCAAATGCAGTATCAGCTCCTCGGTTTCCGATTTAGGGATGATCGGATCCCTGGTGCCTGCGCCGACAAAGACAGGAAGGTTTTTGAGGGCAGGGATATCCACTCCCCTTCTCGGTACCATGGCATGGAAAAGAATCGCGCCTGCAAGAACATCTTCATAATGATACACCATGCTTCCGGCAATATTCGCTCCGTTTGAGTATCCGAGTGCGACCACCCGATCCCGATTGAAGCCATGCTCGACGGCACTGTTATCGATAAAGTCTTTCAATTCTTTCGTCCTGAATACGAGATCTTCTTCATCGAAGACCCCTTCTGCCAGACGGGCGAAGAATCTCGGCATCCCGTTTTCGCTCACGTTCCCCTTTACGCTAAGAACAGATGCGCCCGGGGCAATCATGTCTGCGAGGGGCAGCAAATCACGTTCATCCCCTCCTGTTCCATGTAAAAGTAGTAGTGTCGGTGCGTTTTCATTTGTTCCCTTTTGATAAATGTGTTTCATGGTTTCATCTCCTTAAGTTAAAGGTTTTAATGACTTTTCAATTTCAACACGTCTTGACTCGAGATGAGGTGGCAGAGCCAGTGATTCTCCAAGCGAGTCCAGCCCTTCATCCAGATCGAATCCCGGTCCGTCAGTGGCCAATTCGAATAAGATCCCATTCGGATCTCGGAAATAAAGGGACCGGAAGTAGTATCTGTCAACGAATCCGGAATTGACATATCCTGATTCATTGATGCGATCAATCCATCGGCGCAGGTCACTTTCATCTTCTACCCTTAATGCAAGATGGTGAACGCTGCCCCGGCCCGGTCTTTCACCTGGGATATCTTTTCGTTCTTCCAAGAAGATCTCACTTCCCGTGCCGCCCTCTCCTGTTTCGAACACCCTGATGTCGTTCTGGCCATCGACTGGTGAAGGGAAAGCCCTTGTTTCCTTGTAGCCCAGGATGTCCGTCAATACCCGGGCAGTCCGTTCGCCCCTTGATACCGTCAGCTGAACTGGCCCCAATCCCATGATGCCAAAGTCAGCAGGCACCGGCCCTTTTCTCCATGGAATCCCTCCAGGCACACCCGCATTATTTTCATCCGATACAAGCATCAGCCTCTGACCCTCCGGATCGCGGAAAGAAATCGTCGAACGCCCCGTCCGAACGGAAATGCCCTCATGTTCCACACCAAGCTGAGTGAATCTGTCTTCCCAATAAGCGAGGGCTTTATCGTTCTTGACCCTTAGAGACGTCAGGGAAATACTATTCGTACCAAAGTGGGTCCTGGCCGCCGGAGGAATCTCAAAAAAAGTAAAATCTGTACCTGGATTCCCCATTTCATCCGCATAAAACAGATGATAAACCGATGGATCATCCTGATTTACTGTTTTCTTGACCAACCTCATACCGAGGGCCTTGGTATAGAAATCCAGATTTTTACGTGCATTCGCTGTGATGGCTGACACATGGTGATGTCCTTTGATCGCTTTTACCTCCATGTTGTCCCCTCCTTTTCCTAAAAGTATAACCGGAAATTATCTTTAATTCAAGATATACGAATTCAAAATAAAGAGAAAGCAGGGCTGCTTTCTCTTTTAGCATTTATACTCAAAGTCTGTTCAGGGCCTGGGAAAGGGTTGAAGTGATGGTAAGGTTATCAAATTTCAACCCCAACTGTACGGCCGTCTGCGCGATCTCAGGTCTAAGTCCAGACAGGATCGGTTTGACCCCTATGAGTTGAAGTGCATCCATCAGATTGAAAAGCTGATGCGCGACCATGGTATCAATTAGCACCACTCCCGACAAATCAATAAAGAGTTGGGTGACACCCTTCTCAACGCACTGTTCAAGGGCATTTTCAAGAATGTATTCAGCCCTCGTCGGTTCGATATTACCCACTAGAGGAAGCAGGGCCGTGTGCTCATTCAGCTTGATGACGGGCGAACTCAGCTCATTAATGACTTCTTGCTGAGCTTGTAGCTGTTTATTGACAACAGCTGTCTGCATTTCTACGAAACGGACCATCGCGTGATCGAACGACTGAACCAACAATTTCCACCACTCGTTAAAGACATCGAAACCGTCTTCTTCAGAGGACATATCTTTGAATTCTTGTAAAAAGCCCAGGTATTGCTCCCTTACCCTGACAAACTCCTTCAGGATATGGTGGTTCGGCGTGTTGATATGTTCTTTGTCCTCAGCAACGGACAGAATCCATTTATCCAGTTCCTGCTCGAATGCAAGACGCTCTGTGATAAATATGCTGCAAAGTATCCCATGGAATTCAAAATTTTGCTGTTTAAGTGTTTCGATCACTTGCGGATTGGATGAAGTATACACCCCTGATGTGTTGCTTTTATCGAGTGAATTATACCAATCGTCCGTCAACTGTTTTGCCCTCTTGATTAAAAATTCGTAAAAATCCTGATTACTTGGCATGGTGCTCCTCCTTTAAGGCAGCTCTTACTGAAACCCTTTTGCAGCAGTCAAGGGGTATTCCCTTGTCATGTATGTATGATATGTATAAGCAGTATGGCTTTTATCATCCACTCTGAAGGTCCATTATACGAATCGGTTTCATGATATTAGTATATCCGATGTCTTTCACATATTACCAGTTTCAAACTCTTTCATACCAGTCTCATAACGACATTTCGACAAATTTTTTTCGAAATCGGGAAAATATGAAAATACTTCTCTACAATTCCAATTATAAAGTATATAATAGAAATAATAGATTGAATATTTAAACGAATCCCTGAATGGTGTTTGATGATACCTTTCCTTCCTGCATCGGGGTAGCTCTCCATCCTGTAGACGGCCAATCAATTGAAGGGGGATGAAACGAATGAAAGAGAAGCTGTCGAGACACTATATCGAATTATTGGCCATCCAAAGCGCCTGCCGATTTTGTAAGTCGCTGGATTTAGCTCCCACCCTTGAAAACCTCGCGATGATCAGCGGTTTTTCAGAAGAAAAGATTCTGATCATCATGGAAACATCGTATCAATTACAAGAGTATCCAAAACTTCTAAAAAAGAATTTGACATCCCACTGACCCCTTTTCACCTTCCTGAAGCATCATATTCCCTATTAGAAAATTACAATTATATTGTGTTTATTTGTTCACCCGACGGGTATAGAAAATGAGAGATCAAACTCTATACGAAAGCGAGAGACATATGGACACAAACCTCATCCATCAACATCTCACCCTTGAATTAAGCGAGCGGATCGCAGAGGAGTGGGCAAAAGGTTCACCTCAAGGCGACGACCTGAAGGAGGGACTGATCGAGTTCATCCTTCTCCTTCGTTCCATGCCTTTCCCATCCGATGATAAGATTATACGCTGGGCTGAAAAGGCTGCCGATGAAAGACTCGACTTTGCCAGGTCACCCAGCTTGGAAATTTCCGAATTCAACAGGTTCAAACGGATCTTTATGGACAATGTGAAAGAAACATTGCCTGATGAATTTGTAGGCTCCCCCGGCTTCCTGGTTTGGTTGATTGGCACCATTCAAACCTTTGACATGGTGACAGATGAGTTTCTAAAAACCTTTGAAACCCATTCCGACAGGATACTATCCGGTCAACAGGAGCTGATCAACGAATTGAGCAGTCCTATCATAGAGGTCGCTCCACAAGTCGGCATCCTTCCCTTAATCGGGGACATCGACACCCACCGTGCAAAATCGATACTTACCCATTCCCTTCAGGACAGCTTAAAAAAAGAACTGGATTTTCTTTTCATCGATCTATCAGGCGTGGCGATCGTTGATACGATGGTAGCTCAGCAGCTTTTTCGTATCATTTCCGCCCTGAATCTCATCGGAGTGGATGTCATATTATCAGGTATCAGGCCGGAAGTGGCTCAAACGGCCATTCAGATGGGCATCGATTTTTCGTCTTTGGAAGTGAAGCCAACCATCGCCATCGCCCTACAGGAAATGGGTTTTACATTCGTACATAAAGAAACGGAAATCCTTTAAAGGATTTCCGTTTCTTTTATAGAACATTAAAATATCTCGCTTCCGGATGGGCGAATACCATGGCAGTGACCGATGCCTCAGGTTCCATCATACATCCATCGGTGAGATGGATCCCTATGCGTTCAGGCTGAATCAGGTTGAAAAGCTTGCTCTGATCTTCCAGGTCGGGACAGGCGGGATAGCCAAAAGAGAATCTTTGTCCCTGATATTTTGTCCTGAATCGATCCTGCATGCTCATATCGACCGGATCAGGGAACCCCCATCTGCTCCTCATCATTTCATGCACCCTTTCGGCCAGGCCTTCAGCGGTTTCCAGTGCGAGAGCTTGAAGGGCATGACTTTCCAGGAATCTTCCTTCGTCTTTCAGTTTTTTGGCCCACTGCCTGATACCATATCCTGCTGTGACGGCAAAGAAGCCTACGTAGTCCATCTCTCCACTTTCGACCGGCTTCAAGTAATCAGAGAGACAAAGATGTTGATTCCCTTTTTGTCTCGGGAAATGGAATGTTTCGATTACCTTCTGAGGATTTTCCGGATCATAAATCAGTACGTCATCCCCCGAAGCCTGCGCAGGGAAGAACCGATAGAGAGCAGACGCCTGTATCAGACCATCCTCTTTGGCTTTTAAAAATAATTCATCAACCATCCTTTTAAGTCCGACCGTCCTCTCGTCGCCTTCAGCAAGGAGCCTTGTGATCTTCCCCTTGATTCCGAGATGGTGACCGAGAAGCATTTGCTCATTGATGTATGGCCGGATATGATCCAGGGAGAATTCCCGGATGATATGATCGTTATAGTCTGCGGGGACGAAGACATCGACGTCTGTCGATACTTCCGACCGGACTTTTACCGCAAGGCCCCCACCTTCCTCCTCCTTGAGGACTGCCGGTTCAGAATGTGAAGCAAGGTCCAGTGTACGCTTTTGTTCCAGCTCTTTTCTTTTTTCAACATCTTGAATGCCATTCATGATGCTGAGCCCATCCATGGCATCCTTGGCATATAACACAAGTCCGGCATATTCCTTGGCGATTTTTGTGGAGGTGAATTTCCGGGTCAGTGCGGCTCCTCCGACAACAATGGGAACGTCGATCCCTGTCTGCTTCATATCATGTGCTGTGATGACCATCTGCTGAGCGGATTTAACGAGCAGCCCTGACAAACCGACAATGTCCGGTTTTTCTTTTTTGATGACCTCTATGAGCTCCTGGGGGGCCACTTTGATTCCAAGGTCATGCACCTCATAGCCATTGTTACTGAGGATGATGTCTACCAGATTCTTGCCGATATCATGGACATCCCCTTTCACGGTAGCAAGGATGACCTTGCCCTTAGAGGAAGAGGATTCACTTTGTTCCATATGGGGTTCGAGGAAGGCAACCGATGCTTTCATCACTTCTGCACTCTGCAGTACTTCAGCAACAATGAGTTGGTTATCGTTGAAGAGCCTTCCCACTTCACTCATGCCGGCCATCAAAGGACCATTTATGATGGACAGGGGGGAATCATACGTTTGCAAGGCTTGCTCTAGATCAGGCAACAGGCCTTCCTTTGTGCCTTCCACTACGTAGTGACCGAGCCTCTCTTCAAGGGTCATGGTATTGATAGGTACCTTGGATTCTTTCTTCTTCCCGCGATAGAAGGCAGTGAATTCCGCTAGAGTGGCATCAGTTGTATCAAAAAGCAGCCGTTCGGCCATCGCCACCTCTTCTTCAGGAATAGATGCAAACCGCTCAAGTTTTTCTGTATTGACGATGGCGTAGTCGAGTCCTGCCTTCGTGCAGTGATAAAGATAGACGGCATTCAGGACCTCCCTTCCAACCGGCGGAAGCCCAAAGGACACATTGCTCACACCGAGAATATGCGGACACTCGGGTAGCACCTCTTTGATCCTCCTGATCCCTTCAATCGTTGCCGAAGCCGAACCGATATACTGTTCGTCCCCGGTTCCTACTGGGAATACGAGGGGATCGAAGATGATATCCTCGGAACGGATTCCGTATTTACCGGTCAAAAGCTTGTGGGATCGCTGGGCAATTTCCACCTTGCGCTCAGCACTGACGGCCATGCCCTCCTCATCGATGGTCCCCACCACGATGGCTGCTCCGTATTTCTTCACAAGGGTTGCCACCTTTTCGAAACGCTCTTCTCCGTCTTCCAGGTTGACAGAATTGATAATCACCTTCCCTTGAATGAACCGGAGGGCCCCTTCCATGACCTCTTCATCCGTTGAATCGATGACGAGGGGAACCTTCACTTTTTTAACAGCTTCCTGTATGAATACGTTCATATCTTCGGCTTCATCGCGGTCAGGATCGGCCAGACAGATATCGATCACTTGAGCACCATTTTTCACCTGAGCCCGGGCAATCTCAGATGCTTCTTCGATCTTCCCTTCTGAAATCAACCGCTTGAACTTCCGTGATCCGATCACATTGGTTCTTTCCCCTACCAGGATGGGGCGATTATCGGGATCATCATAGATAAAGGGCTCGATGCCAGAAACCGCGTGGGGATGAACCACTTCCGGTTGCCGTGGCTGCAGGTCCTTCACCGCTTCACCAATGGCATGGATGTGTTCAGGCGTCGTTCCGCAGCAGCCGCCGACAAGATTCAACCAGCCTTTCTCGGCAAATCCTCTCATTTTGACACTAAGGGATGCAGGTGTTTCATTATAATGGCCTTCTTCATCCGGCAGCCCCGCGTTGGGATAGCAGCTCACATAAGAGGATGAAAGGCCTGATAGGGTCCTCAGGTGGTCAGTCATGAATTCGGGTCCCGTGGCACAATTCAGACCCACAACTAGTGGATTCAAATGCTCCAGTGATAAATAGAATGCTTCAATATTCTGACCGGCAAGCGTCGTGCCCATCGGCTCGATCGTTCCGGAAAGAAGGATCGGGATCTCTCTGCCAGCAGTGGAAAAGGCCTGTTTGATCCCTATATTTGCCGCTTTGACATTCAGGGCGTCCTGACTCGTTTCGAGAAGAAGGACATCTACTCCACCAGCTAGTAGGCCTTCTGCCTGCACTCTGTAATCATCGGCCAGTTCATCGAATGTGATCCCACCCGTGACAGATAGTGTTTTCGTGGTCGGTCCCATTGCCCCGGCAACGAATCTTGGCCATTCCGGTGTGCTGACCGCATCTACTGCCTTCCTTGCAAGTTCAGCAGCCACCCGGTTGATCTCATAAGCTTTGTGCCCGATCCCATATTCATCCAGGACGACCGGGGTCCCTCCGAATGTATTGGTCTCTACAATATCCGCCCCTGCTCGCAAGTACTCGGCATGAATATGGGCAATGACGTCTGGTGCCGTCAACACCAGATGTTCATTACAGCCGTCCAGTTCTTCCCCTCCGAAATCTTCCGGAGAGAGATTTGCCTGTTGAAGCATCGTCCCCATCGCTCCGTCAAGAATCATGATTTTCTTCTTGAGCTGTTGTTCAAACAATGTTGTGGTCATATGGTACTTCCCTCTTTTCCTTTTCTATGACATTCGCATGCCGGATCAATTCTACGCTCATATCGTAGCGCATGAACGGGGTGATGATGTATAGACCGTTGAACAGCTCCATTGCCGTTTCCACTAATTCTTTTGCAATCCCCATTCCGACCGCTCTGGATTGGAGAGGATCTCCCTCCGCTTCTTTCATCAATCTTCTTGCCTGATCGGGCACCTTGATCCCAGGTACCTCATGATGAAGGAACTCGGCATTTCGTGAACTGATCAAGGGCATGATCCCGATGAATAACGGTGATTGCAAATGCCTGGTTGCCTCTGCAATTTGAACGAGATGTTCACAGCTGAAAACCGGCTGCGAAATGAAGTAGTCCGCTCCTGCACTCTGTTTTTTCTCCAGACGTTTTACGGAAGCGTCCAAATGCCTGAAATTTGGATTGAAGGCTGCACCGACCGAAAAGTTCGTCCGCTGTCTCAAAGATTTTCCCGAAAAGGATAGGCCTTCATTATTCTGCTTGATCAGCTCGATCAGTTCGATGGAGGAAAGATCGTACACCGATGCAGCACCTGGAAAATCACCGATCTTCGCAGGATCCCCTGTTATCGCCAGAATATTATGAATCCCCAGGGTGTGAAGGCCCATCAAATGGGACTGCAGGCCGATAAGGTTACGATCCCTGCACGTGATATGCACGAGGGGGTCAAGGTCGTATTTCTGTTGAACAAGGGTCCCCATAGCATCATTGCTGACCCGTGGGGAAGCAAGGGGATTATCAGCGAGGGTTATGGCATCGATTCCTTCTTCTTTTAATGCTTTTGCCCCTTGGAAGAACAATCCGGTATCCAGATGCTTCGGGGGATCCAGTTCGACAATGAGTGTTTTTTTCTCTTTTACTTTATGGTGGAGCAGGCTTTTTTGGAGTAGGGGATCTTTGAGCTTGATCAGCTCCTGTCTTTTCACCTTTTTTTCTTTTACCGGCACCCTTGAAATCAGTCGTTCCTTAACGGCTTTGATGTGTGCTGGAGTCGTCCCGCAACAGCCCCCGATGATTCTGGCACCCTGAAGGCGCAATTCATTGCTTATATCTCCAAAATAGTCAGGCTCCGCAGCATAGTAGAACCGTCCTTCTTCGTAGTTTGGTAGACTTGCGTTCGGATAGACCGACAAAAAAGACGACTTGGGCAAAGGAACTCCTTCCAGGGACTTTACCATATGGAAAGGACCCATCCGGCAGTTGATCCCGACGATATCGGCTCCGAGGAGTTCCAGTTCCCCAAGGGCGTCCTTAATATCCATCCCGTTTTGCAATACCCCGGTTTCATGCATGGATACCTGTGCGATGACAGGCAGATCAGTTTCTTTCTTCACGATCTGCAACACAGTCGTGAGCTCTTCAAAGTCATAATAGGTTTCCAGGAGGATCCCGTCGACCCCTTCGAGGAGCAAGCAGTATAGCTGTTCGCGAAAACCCCGTTTCACTTCCTCCAGGCTGATATGCTGATTGATGGCCCTGATCCCCCCTATGGTCCCGAGGATATACGTCCCCTCTTTCGCTGCCTTCTTCGCCAGCTTGACGGCCGCTTCATTGATTTCCTTCACCTGATCTTGCAGCCCGTACCTTGAAAGTTTTGCATAATTGGCGCCATACGTATTGGTCTGGATGATATCAGCGCCCGCCTCGATATATTGCTTATGCACATTGATGATTTCTTCGGGATGGGATAGATTCAATTCTTCAAAACATCGGTCAACCCCATACGAGTATAGAAGGGTTCCGACCGCACCATCCGCAATCAGTATGTTTTCAGATAGTGCATCCAATAGAGTGTTCATCCTGTTCACTCCCTCCTACAAGTTAATGATTCTTGATGGTTTAGTTAATTTTATGGCATCCAGTCCTTTGGAAAGATCCGCAATCAGTTCATCGACATTTTCCAGTCCTACGGAAAGTCGGAGAAGACCGTCTGTAATCCCCCTTCTTTCCCTTTCTTCCCGCGGCATGGAGGCATGTGACATCCTTGATGGATAGGATAGAATCGACTCCACTGCCCCAAGGCTCACAGCAAATACAGGAATGTTGATATTGTCGATGAGCTGCTTTACTTCCTCTGCTCCCTTTAGCCGGAAGGATAGCACCGCTCCCGGTCCTTCAGCCTGCCTTACCTGGATCTCATGACCTTGGTGATAGGTGAGGCCTGGATAATAAACATGCTCCACCTCCCCCCTTTTCTCCAGGAATCTGGCTATCTTGAAGGCGGATTGGGACGACTCTTTCAATCTCACATGAAGGGTCTTCATGCCGCGAAGCAGCAGCCAACAATCCTGCACACCAAGGACTGCTCCAAAGGAATTCTGTAAGAATGCAAGCTTTTTGGCAATCTCTTCGTTCCCTGTCACGGCGAGTCCCGCCAGAACATCACTGTGACCGGCAAGGAATTTCGTCGCACTGTGGAGGACGACATCCACTCCTAGACTGAGCGGCCTTTGGAGAAGGGGCGTCATGAATGTATTATCAAGGAACGTCATACATCCATGTGCTTTGGCTAGCTTGACGACACCTTCAATATCGGTGATATTGAGCAACGGATTTGACGGGGTCTCCATGTAGATGACCTTCGTATTCGGGCGTATGGCACACGCTACCTCATGGAGATCCTTCATGTCGACGAATGAATATTCGATCCCGAATTTCGTCAGTACTTCCGTAATCATCCTGTATGTGCCGCCATATACCTCTTCCGATACCAGGACATGGTCACCACCGGATAACAGAAGGAAGCTCGTGGAGATAGCAGCCATACCCGATGAAAAAGCAAATCCTTTCACTCCGCCCTCCAGTTCCGCGATGGCTTCTTCGACTTTTTCACGGGTGGGATTACCTGAACGGCTGTAATCGTAGTTTCCATACTGATCAAAATCCGATTGGTGGAACGTGGTCGCATGATGGATCGGCGTACTGACCGCGCCGGTCTCTTTATCTACTCCGTTACTGTGGATAAGGGACGTCTGGATGCTGAACTCCTTTTTATCACTCATGTGAATACACCTCTTCCTCAAGATTTGTCAATACCTGTTCAAGGTCTTGAATCAGATCGCCTGCATTCTCGATACCTACTGAAAATCGTAAAAGTCGGTTGCATATTCCCAGTGTGATCCGTTCTTCTTCCGGAATGTCCGCATGTGTCTGAGTAGCCGGGTATGTGATGAAGCTCTCCACCCCCCCAAGGCTTTCAGCAAATGTGATCAATTCCAGACGCTCCAGGAACGGTCCCACCCACTCCTCTTCTTTCAGGCGGAACGAGAGCATCCCGCCCTTTCCCGTATAGAGAACATCGATGATGGAAGGATGACTTTCAAGATACGAAGCAATTTGTTTTGCATTTGATTCGTGCTGTTTCATCCTCAGGCCAAGCGTCTTCATTCCTCTTATCAAGAGCCAACAGTCCAGTGGTGCAAGTGTGGCACCGATTGAGTTCTGTACCGTATAAATTCTGTCGGCGAGTGGTTCGGAGTCGACTACCACTACACCAGCCAATACATCATTGTGGCCTCCGAGATACTTCGTCGCACTATGGATGACAATATGGGCCCCCTCTTCAATCGGACGTTGAATGACCGGGGTATAAAAGGTGTTGTCAACGATGAGCAGGACATCATGTTTCCTTGCCACCCGGCTGATTTCCTTGATGGGTGCTTCATTCATCAGGGGATTGGTCGGCGTTTCGACGAAAATCCCCCTCGTGGAAGGACTGATTGATGCTTCCACTTCCTCGATGGATGCTGTATCGACAAAGCGGAACTTCATCTTATACTGTGCTTCGTACTGTTTAAATAGCCTGTAGCTTCCTCCGTACAGATCTTTGGAAACAACCAGTTCATCCCCGCTTTGAAACAGGGACAGGACGGCATGGACAGCAGCCATACCGGATGAGAAGGCATATGCCTTATGCCCCCCTTCCAACTGGGCAAGGATTTCCTCCAGTGTACTTCTCGTTGGGTTACCCGTCCGGGAATAATCATAGCCCGTCGACTGCCCGATGCCCTTATGTTCATATGCTGTCGATAGGTGGATGGGGAGACTGACAGCACCCGTTCCTGCATCCTTCCTGTTCCCTGCCTGCACCAGTAATGTTTCAATATGTCGGCTCATCGCGACCTCTCCTTTATCCCTATTTACATCAAAAAACCTTCTTATACGTATAAGAAGGTTTGAATGGTTAAAATCCCTCTTATCGCCCAAGCCTGAATCGGCTTGCTGGAATTAGCACCATACCTTACTTACGGCTGGTTGCTGAGGTGTCATCGGGCCAGTCCCTCTACCTCTCTTGATAAGAATTGCATATATGATTGTTTAATGGCTTTCCCATAATTTATACCAGTATAGGGAAAATGTCAATGCGAATTGACGAATTTAAACCAAAACTCAGACTTCTTTCACAGTCATCGAAGTGTTCCGTGTGCTCCTTTCCAATAATGAGGGACTGAAGCTTTTCAAAAGATGCCGTTCCTAGGTTTAATGCAGGCCGGTTATGTCTAAACATCTACAATAATCTTACAAAATGTGAATGGAGTGACAATAATGAAAGCAGTAACGTTCCAAGGCAAGGAAAATATGACGGTCAAGGAAGTGGCCACACCCGATATCCAGGAAAGCACGGATATGATCGTACGAATCACGGCAAGCGGAATTTGCGGATCGGATCTGCATCTATATAAGGCAGGAATCGAGCCGCCCCGGGACTATATAGTCGGTCACGAGCCGATGGGAATCGTCGAGGAGGTGGGCGAGGCCGTCAAAACTTTGAAAAAAGGAGATCGGGTCGTGATCCCCTTCAATATCGGCTGCGGGGAATGTTTCTTCTGCCAAAATCAGATGGAAAGTCAATGTGATGAGTCAAACCCTCATGGTGAAGTCGGCGGGCTGTTCGGTTTTACCGAGATGAACGGTAACTACCCTGGCGGACAAGCCGAATACCTGAGGGTCCCCTATGCAGATTTCACCTCTTTTAAAGTTCCGGAAGAAAGCGAACTTTCTGACGAAAGTGTCCTATTCCTTTCAGATGTCATTCCTACTGCTTATTGGAGCGTCGAGAACAGCGGGGTGAAGGCCGGTGATACCGTCATTATCCTGGGAAGTGGGCCAATCGGGCTCATGGCTCAAAAATTCGCCAAATTAAAAGGGGCAAAAAGAGTCATTGCCGTGGATCAGGTGAAGCACCGGCTTGAACATGCCAAGAAGACGAATGGAGCAGAAATCTATGATTTTTCCCACAACCCGGATATCGGCCAGTTGCTTCATGAAGACACAAATGGCGGGGCGGATGTGGTGATCGACTGCGTCGGGATGGACGGCACTGTAGCTTCCGATGAATCATTCGGATCTGACTTTGATAATCAGTTTGGAACGATCCGCCCCATCATCACCGCTTCCCAGGCTGTACGCAAGTTCGGAACCGTCCAGTTGACGGGTGTCTATGCGACTGAGGCGAACCGTTTTCCGATCGGGGACTTCTTCAGCAGGAACGTTTCACTTAAGATGGGACAAGCACCGGTGATCCATCTGATGCCGAAGCTCTACGGCATGATCGAAAACGGGACCTTTGACCCGACTGATATCATCACGCACTCCCTTCCACTGGAACAGGCAAGCGAAGGGTACAAAATCTTCGATGAAAAATCAGATGGGAACATCAAAGTGATCCTTAAGCCTTAACGAGTCATACCCGGTCAACGCAATCAGCCCGGGCGCCCACATAACCAGGGTGTCCGGGCTTTTGTATTGCTTGGTGTACGTAGTTAAAGGATCCCTACCTTTTTTTTGATTTCTGCAAGGAATGGAGAAGTTGTCTCCCTTGCTTTTCGGGCTCCACGGGCGAGGATTGCGTCCATTTTTTCCGGCGATTCTATCAATTCCAAGTACTTTTCCCTTGGGCCGGCCATCGTTCCGTTGATGGCTTGGAACAATTCCGCTTTCGCCTCTCCCCAACTGATTCCTTCCATGAACCGCTCCTTCATCACGTTGACCTCTTCTGGAGAGGCAAATTCCCTGTACAAAGCGAAAATTACAGATTGATCAGGGTCCTTCGGTTCTGTCGGAAGCGAAGAATCGGTCTTGATCTTATTGATCAACTTCTTAAGCTTGGCGGGTTCTTCGAAGAGAGGAATGGTATTATTGTAAGATTTACTCATTTTCCTTCCGTCCAGGCCCGGTACAATAGCGGACTGCTCCTGGATGAAGTGCTCAGGGAGTTTGAAGGTTTCTCCATATTGCTTGTTAAAGTATCCGGCAATATCCCGGGCAATTTCGATGTGCTGCAGCTGATCTTTCCCCACTGGCACCTTGTCTGCCTGGAATAAAAGAATATCCGATGCCATGAGGACGGGGTATGTGTAGATCCCCATGTTTACACCATGGTCGATATCCTGTCCCGCCTGCTGATTACCATCGGTCATCGCTTTATAAGCATGTGCACGATTGAGAAGCCCTTTAGGTGTGACGCAGGAGAGGATCCATGTGAGTTCGAAAATTTCCGGTACATCCGACTGTCTGTAAAACGTCACCTTTTCAGGATCGAGACCCAGTGCGAGCCACGCTGCCGCAATCCCCCTTGAAAGGTTCCGCATTTCCTCCGCATCCTGCACTTTGGTCATCCCGTGATAATCGGCGATGAAGTAAGAGGCCTGATATTCCTCTGATTCCGCCAGCTTCAGTGCAGGCTTGACGGCTCCCACATAGTTACCCAAATGAATTTTTCCGGTAGGCTTGATTCCTGTCAACACCCTGTGTTTCATCTTTAGTCTTCCTCCTCAGTGATGGTCTGTAAATGTTCTGTAAATAAAAAAGTCCCCCGTCCTCTGTAAAGGACGGGAGACCCGTGGTGCCACCTTCGTTCATGCGTCAAGCATGCGCTTATCGGCCAACGGTGACCATTCACCGTCGGACTCCCTTTTATCGGTGGGAAATCCGCCCGTACCGGGAAGCTCCAAAGTCCATTCAACGGTCATCTGCACTGATTCACACCAACCATCAGCTCTCTGTGGCATCTGTTCCGTTTACTCCTCTTTATCAACGCTCAACTATCTTTTTTTATTATCATACTGTATCGTATTCAAACAGTCAAACTTTTCCATCATTTCAGATTTCTTTAGAGGATATGGGGAGGAATAGTTTCACTCCTTTTTTATTGAAAGGGAGGAATTTCATATCCCCGATCAGATGACTGATATAGCCGATCATGGATGCCTGAAACAACCCATCCACCCCAACAGCATCCTGAAATGCCAGAGCCACAAAATAAAAATAGATGATGCCGAGGAGAGAATGAGTGTATGTACGGTGTGAAACCAGCGAGGCGATGATCACGTAGATCCCCATCAGCCACATCCAAGATGTATCAAGCTGGAATCCGCAGGCCGCTATCCCTATGCCCGTGATGGTAAGCATCCTTCTTTGGGTGATGAACGTAGAGAAGATCAAGACGACTACACCGTATCCAATCCCCAGCCATCTCTCATTCCCTGATCCTTCCAAGTAGCTGTATAGCATCACCAATAGTGCAACCACCTGGACCGCAGACCTCACCATTTTCGAGGAAAAAGTGACTTTATTGCTGAGCTTGCCATTCACATCAAGATCCGGAATAAGCGCAGCCACCCCGCCCGCAGCAACCAGTGAGGCAGTATCAACGGCATCCGCACCGTACGTTTGGGCAATGATGAAGCCGACAGCCGCTCCAACTGTCATATGTGCCGTTCCATTCAAGTCGTTTCCCTCTTTCGCTGTAAAAAATATGTATGACTACCCTCTTAATCTATCACGTATTCGATCAATCACTTGGACCATATAAGAAGCTTCGTGAGGTACAAATGCATTCAAAGCAACCTTTGAACTGATGAACTCCTTCTTTCCTTTTCGAATCCTGAATCCATCCACTGGAATCGAATCCTTCTCTCCTTCGATCAATTTCTCCACATCATCAAGACCTGCTGCAAAAATCCCTGCCACTTCTTCTTCTTGAAGCTGAAATGCTTCAAATGGAACATGCTGTTTAAGGAGAAACACATTCGCCCATTCCCTATCGATCAATGGACCATCAATCAATTCCTCTTTCAACGCTCCCAAAGGATGAAGATCCTCAAATGCAAGCGTAAGACCGAGCTCCTCGTACACTTCCCTGATCCCATCCGAAACTGCCTCATGGTCCAGCAGATGTCCGGCTGCCGTAATGTCAAGCAGACCCGGAAAATCCCCCTTATCCATGCTTCTCAGTTGAAAATAGACGATATCCCTTCCCTGATCATGGAAGGCAACCCAACAGTGAAACGTCTCATGCCAATATCCTTTTGAGTGGACGTCTTCACGATCCGCCTTTCCGATGCGTTCGTATTGATCATTAAATATGGAAAGCATCTCCTTTTCCTTCATACTGCACCTCTTCCCTCATCGCTTTTAGGTAGGCTTTCAGTTCCAGGGGCCTTGTCAGGAGAACATCCGCCCCATCCTCTGAACCCGTTCCCCCGATACATACGGTAAGACAGCCCATTTCTGAGAGCTTTGATTTACTTCCCCCTACAAGAATACCCGCTGAACAATCCGTTAATTCAGGTGGCAGAGAAGCATGCCTATCATAGAAACCGTCTACGCACCCCATTAACCCAAGTTGTTTCATATAATTTTTTGCCTGCTCTATCCCTGGACAGTTCATGACCATTATTTTGTATCCGCGCTCAGAAAGGTAGTGAATAAGCTCTGGCGCTTCTTCTTTCCACAGCTCCTGCCCGCCGTCCTCTCTCATAAATGTTTCCTTCATATCAAATATCACTGCCGAGTCCATTCAAATTCTCCTTTGTTGCGTTTCAATCTTCTTTCTGATCCCGTCCATGCAATTCACGGGCAGAAAAAACCATTGTTACATTGTAACACATTTCCTTCTAAAAGTAGCGAAAAACCCACTTTGGTGTGTACTCCAGACCTTTTTGCCACAGGGGAATTTCTTCAAAGTCCTTGAATGATAGACGACGGCCATCCTCCATATCTTTTAGAACCAATTGTTCAAGCTCTGTTACCTTATTCCCTTCGATTATACAGTTGCTCTCATCATTCAAGAACAAGCTTCGCGGGTCCCAATTCGCCGTTCCAAGATCTGCCCATTGATGGTCGATGATCATGACCTTCCCATGAAAAAAACCTTTCTCATACAGGTATACACCCGCTCCTGCCTCAAGGAGTTCTTTTTCGATTTTATAGCCAGGGGGTTTCGTGAACCACGCATCCGTTTCATCCGGTACGAGGATGCGCACATCCACTCCCCTGGAGACGGCATTTTTCAGTGAAGTCATGAGGGAATCCGTCGGAATGAAATAAGGAGTGGCGATGATGAGGCTTTCCTCTGCTCCATCTATCCATTCGCGCATCCTCCCTTCCAGATCCCCACCTGTATTGAGCAGCAGGGAATAGCGGGAATCACCGGAATGGATAGTCGATTTCCCTTCGGATGTCTTCCTTCCCTTGCCGCCATCTTCCTTCCAATCACGGTTAAATTGAAGGGCGGCTTCTATGGCCACGTCACCTTCGATCCGAAGATGATAATCCCTCCAGTAGCCAAGGTCAGGATCTTTCCCGATATATTCTTTGCCCAAATTGAATCCACCGATATAGGTGATGGTATCATCAATGACGATGATCCGCCTGTGATTTCGATGATGCAGACGATAAAATACATGTTCAGGTTTGACAGGTCGGCTTTTGAGGAATTTCACACCGCTCGCTTTCAGGCCTTCGATCGTGCTGGCTTTCATATCCGATCCGACAGCGTCAACCGATAACCGGATATCGACCCCTTCTTCCGCTTTTCTCTGAAGCAAAGAAAAGAAGGGGCGGGTCACATCATCGTCCCGTATAATGAAGAAATGGATGCTGACCGAATGCCGGGCGTTCTCGACGTCTGTTGTTAAAGAAGAGTAAAATGATTTACCATCATTCAGGATCGACGCCTTTCCATCATAGAAGGAGGTCTGGACCGGTGGATGATTTCGTTCATATTCTGCCGCTCCTTTTTTCACATCCACATTCATCAGCCAGAGTATATACGAAAGGAAAAGGCAGAGACTCAGACTCCAAATCGTCCATTTCTTCATTTTATCCCTCCTCCTTTTTCCTATAGCATTTGTCTTAAGGAGGGGCGTGATACATAACAAAGGAAGGCCGTAGTCTACGGCCTTCCTCTTCTCCAGTTGTTCTTTATTATTCTATATAGGCTCTGGCCTAGCCCAAACAAGAGGACCCCCATCAAGGCACCCAGGGTATTCATCATCCAATCGTCGATATCTGTCGCCCTTCCGAGAGGGAATGTATACTGACATGCTTCAATGATCAAGGACAGTAGTGCACCAGCACCCGTCACTTTCAACCACAATGCCTTCTTCCTCTTCATCCACCAGGCTGCGAAAAAACCGAATGGGACGAACAACAGAACATTTGCCAGAAGATTCCTTATGGGAACTTCCACATGCGGGCCATGAAGGTTCAACTTCAAGTTTGAAAATGGCTCAAGATTGGTTTGGCCTTCCGATATATTCGGTCCATCCAAAGGTGTCAATGTGAGGAGGCAGACAGCCCCGATTGAGAGAATCGTGAACACTTTCGGGAGAAGATCCCGCTTGCGGGACCGGCCTTGATTCGTGATGATGATCATGATCAAGGCGGTGGCGGCGGTTAGCAAGATCGGCACCGACCAGCCGAATGATCGCCAAAGCTCCATCATATTACTTCATCACCATCCTCACTTCTTCTGCCTGAAGCGAAAAATGAACACTCCGGCCATGATGATAAAACATAATCCAAACAAGATCCCTTTTATGATCTCGCCATTCATAAAAGCATTCAGTCCCCAAAGAAGAATAAAGAACGTTATAAGACAATCCACAATAAATATACCCTTATTCCTCATGTTCCTTCACCTGCGCTTTTCAAACTATCTTCATTACTCTATCACACCGAAACCGGAACCTGCCACTTTTACATCGTCATCCACTATCCAGTCTATGTCGGGTCCCACCATGATAGAAATCTCTTTCAAACATATGAAAAAGCGGTTGGGACAAAACTAAAATCGTACCAATTAATGACCAGTATCAGTATCGGTTCTTTATACCGCTCATGATTTCCGTGCAAGACTTCTCTTCCCGCGGGTAGCCCCTGAGCCTCCGCCTTCACCCCTAAGCTACTCTTAACGCAGGAGTCTTCCTCTTGCACTCCAATCAACCGCTAGAAAATGAAATCGTATTGATCATGAAACAAATTAAAAAACCCGAACCATTCTGCCTGATCGTAGGCAAATGAATTCGGGTTTACTATGTCTAAAACACGTTTGTCCCAGTCTCTTTCAGGCTTATTTTTCCCCTTCTTTTATAAGGGCTTTTATATCGGAAACCATTTCGTCATATGGAACATCCGAATTCCCACTGTAGGTTTTCACGACGGTCCCTTCTTGGTCAACCAGATAGAAACTGGTCCCATGAATCTTTTGATCCGAATCCGAAACATTGGCCACGACTGACTTAAAGGAGTCCTCGGCCAGATTTTTGATTTTGTCGAATTCATAGCCTGTAAGCAGATCCCATTTATCGGTATTTGCTTCAAAGTTGCCTATGTACTCCGTTAATTTCTCAGGGGTATCATTCTCGGGATCAACGCTGAAGGATACGATGCGATAATCCTCTACCCCTTCCTCTTTCAAATCCTTTTGGAGCTTGGTCAGATTGAATGTCATCGGTGGACAGACTGTCTCACAATTGGTGAAGATAAAATCGGCGATCCATACCTCTCCCTTCAGATCATCCAACGTCACTGTTTCGCCCTTTTGATTGATGAATGAAAAATTCTTCACTTTGTAATTGGTATCTGCTTGGAAACCGCTGTTGCTGCAAGCTGACAGAAGGATCATGATGAAGCCGATCACTAATAAAAACGCTTTCCTTTTCAAAACCATACCCCCTCTGATTCTGTTCTCCATATTCTATGTTAGTAAAGAATGGGTGCAAATACAATCACCGCCAACTGATTATCAATGACCATTTTGTGAATTCAAGCCTTGAATATATGCCCCCAGCGCCCCTGCATACCCACCTTTATCGGGGAACAAAGGCGTGTACTCGAGCCATTCCCTGAAACTTCCCAAATCCTCTTGAAGCGCCGCATTCCCCTCAACGCCATTTCCCACAAACACTAGAAAGGGCTTGGATGTTTGGGGAGCGATGCTCATTGATAAAAGGATCATGGTTTCCGCCATCATATTCGTCAACGACCTCAGTTGATCACCCGGACTTTCAGCCGATGAAGGGGGTTTTCCGAAGTTTGACGCCGTTAAATGCGGTGCGATGCCCACCTCTTCTTCCCTGTATATATCCCCGACGAGCAGGTCTGAGTTCTTGCGTGTCCCCTCTTCGGCGAGCCCCGCCAAGTCCTCAAAGTCTGTCACCCCTGTCAATCTCCTGCCCAGTCCCATAAACATTCCCCCGCCGATCCCGCTGCCTAACACTCTCTCGTACTCGTCCTTTTTCACTCGGAAGAAGGACGTCCCCGTTCCGATATTCACCAATATGAATTCGTCCAGGGAATTCCCTTCCTGTTTCAGTAGCTCTCGGGTCCCAAGTGTGACGGCATCAAACTCATGAAGAGGGACGTTTTTCATGTCCCTCCATAAGTCTGCCCTTCCACCGGTCACCACGACCGAATCAACAGGATCAAGCTTAAGCAACTGTCGGATGAAAAGATGATCATTGGTTAGGAATTTCTTGTAGTGCATTCTTCCATCCTCTTTATAAACCAGCTTGGTCAACGTGCTTCCTGCGTCTACACCGATCACCCTCTTCATCATATGCCCCCTATCCTGAAATTCTGAATTCCGTGCGGCTCCCGTTCTGGGAAGAAATGACCTCCAGTCTTGCATCGATCCGTTCTTTTAATTCAGGTACGTGTGAAATGATTCCAACAAGTCTTCCGCTGCTTTGAATATCCATCAGAGCTTCAATGGCATGATCAAGGGATTCAGGATCCAGGGTTCCGAATCCTTCGTCTATGAACATCGTTTCAAGGGACACGCCGCCGGCATGCTGTTGAACGATATCGGCAAGTCCCAAAGCCAGTGCAAGAGACGCTTTGAAGCTCTCTCCACCAGAAAGTGTCTTCACATGTCGTTCCTGTCCTGTAAATTGGTCGAACACCAACAATTCAAGCCCGCTCTGGACGTTCCCTTTGCTTCTGTCATTCTTCCTGATCAACTCATACCTGCCCGATGTCATTTTCCTCAGCCGTTCATTTGCCACCAATAAGATATCTTCCAGGAAGGAGGCGAGGACGTACCGTTCAAACGTAATACGATTGGTGTTCTGTCCACGTGCGATCTCCGCCAGGTGACCCACGGTAAGATATTGTGCCTCCAGCTCCTTGATCCCCTCATTGATGTCATTGACCCGGCGATAGATCCCTTCATTCTGTGATATATCCGTCTGAATGCGATTAAGTTCTTGATTCGCCATTTTCAACTCTTCAGTACAGAAGATGATGCTTTGATTCAAGGACTCGAGGTCAGGGCGTTCTCTCCCATCAAGATGCTTTCCGAGGTCAGCCAGTCGATCATGGACCGACCGCATTTCTTCTCCGTGCTTTCTCACCTGATCAGTAAGATGAAGAATTTGTTCTTCGTTTCTTTTGGCCTCTATATAAGCACCATAATCCTTGAAGCCCTGCTTGTCCATCATGTCTTTGAACTGTTGCCTTTCTTCCTTCATTTCTTTCTGCAAGGAAGTGAGCAATTGGTGTTTATCGTTGATCTGACCCTGTTTGATCTGCTCTTCGTTTTGAAGTCTGTTAAAAGCTTCCTGGGCCTGCTCATGAGCTCGTTTCAGTTCTTCCTTCTTCCTTTTGGCATTGGATAGTTCGGTCCTGAACGCATCAGGGGAGCGAAGATTTTCCGGTATGGAGGAGGTGATTTCCGCAAGTTTCGCATGAGAAGAAAGGTACTCTGATTTTGCTTTTTCCAAGCGGGCCTCTGCCTCTTGGATCACCTCATGGAGTTCTTCAAGCTTCAATCTCTCCTGTTTCACTTCGTCTTTTAGAACCTTCACCCTGTCTTCGCGGGATCGCAACTGGTTCAGGTTCAAACGGAGATTCCTTATTTCTTCACGGATATCATGCAATGTCACTTGGGTGTTGTCCCGATTAAAGGAACCCATCCGCTCGTTCAAGCGCTCTGACCTGTCACGGCACTGATCCTGGATTCCCTGGAGCCTGCCTTCTTCCCTACCGATTTCTATGGATAGCCTTCCCTTTGCTTCTTCAAGCTCTTCCTTTGCTTTCCTTGCCGCTTCAAGCTCTACCTCTGAAGGTAATTCCGATTGCCCTGTTGCAGGTTCAGGGTGGTGAAGGGACCCGCAGACCGGACAAGGCTGGTTCGTTTCCAATAGAGCAGAAAGCCGGTCTGCATGAGCGGAGTTACGCTTATCCTCAAGATAGAGATAAGTGGACCGTGCATCGGACAAACGGGCATCATTTGCAGCCTCGTCCCTCCTAAGGGACCCGACTGAATTCGATAGTGCTTCTTCTTTTTGAATAAGGATGGACAACTCTTCCAATAGGTCCTGTTTTTCTCTTTTCTCGCGAATCGTCTCTTCAACACCATGAATCTCTTCGAAAAGATCATCCGCTTTTTCAAGCTCGGCTTCCCGTTCTTTGATCCCACCCCTGATGACCTCCGCCTGCTTTTTGTTGGTGTGGACGTTTTGAAGGCACTGATCCTGTTCTTTCTTCAAGACGGCTGTGTCCCTTTGAAGTTCGTCGATCGATTGGATCTGCTTTTCCATCCCTTCAAGCTCCAGCACATACCGTTCCACCTGGTCACGCTCTTCCTGTCTTCTGGCCTCTTCCTCAAAATACGCTTTGGCCTTAACTAGACGGGCTTCAATCTGTTTCTTCGTTTCCATAAGCTGCTCAAGTGTCGCTTCTTCGGCTTTCAGCTTTTTGTTCAATTTTTTACAGTAATCATCCTGCTGTACCAGGAGTGCGGCATAGTTGGCCCGTTGGATTTCCCTTTCAGCCTGATCTATACGCGGTTTTTCCCCTTCCAATTCTCCTTTCTTCTGGAGGAGGGCTTCTTGCAATTTGAACTGCTCATCCAGCGACCTGGCCTCGGCAAGTTCCCGTTGGAGGGCATCCCTTTTCTCTTGGATTTCCACCAGTTTTTCTTCTACCTTTCCCCTTGATCCGTTCAATGATTGAATGTGGGTCGGGAGAAGCTCCATGATGGTCTGATCCTTCAGCGGATCGGAGAGGAGCAGCTCACGCATTTCCTCATTGTCAACGTAACGGATGTTCAAAAGCTCCCTGGTGCGCTCTTCAACGGATGATGAAACCCGATGCTTGAGGAGGTCGGCTTCTTCCTTCAATTGTTCTTGAACAGCTCTGTATAATTCAGTATGGAAAAGCCTTTGAAGAATGATTTCTTTATCTTTACTGTCCGAAGTGAGAAGCTTCCTGAATTCCCCCTGTGGGATCATAAGGATTTGACGAAACTGATTGGCGTCTAGTTGGATCATACTGCGGATCTTTTCATCTACTTCCCGTACATTTGCTGCTAGCAGTTCTTCCCCATCACCACCCAGCCGATAAAGCTCCGAGCGTGCATTCATGGTGGTGAACCCTTCTCCTCTTGCCTTCTTTTTCTCTTGCTGGGGAGAGCGCCAAATCTTGTATGTTTCTCCGCGCAGGGTGAATAGAAGTTCCACTTCCGTTAACTCATCTTCCTTCGCAAATTGACTTCTCAGATCGACCGGACTGCGGTCTTCCCCACTTGCTTTACCGTATATAGCATATGAAATCCCATCAAAGATCGTCGTTTTCCCAGCACCCGTCTTTCCGGAGATGACAAACATCGTCCTGTTCTCCAGTTCACGGAAGTCGATGACTTCCCTGGAAGCATAAGGACCGAATGCCTGCATGGTCAGCTGTAATGGCTTCATCGCGCTTCAACCTCCTTTGTGGCTTTCTCCAAGGCCCGTTGGATGAGGGCTTCTTTTTCATCAGTGAAATCGCTACTGGTCATTTCGTTATAAAAGTCTTTGAACAGTTCGACCCCCGATGTCTGCTTGTGCTGTTGAAGACGTACGGACTGCTTCTTCTTTTCGTCTGTACGTTCAAGCTTCCGTTCGAGATGAAGGACATTCGGATATACTTGCCGCAGCTTATTGATCGGGTCGATCAGGGCCCCCTGGTCTTTCAGCGTTATTTTTAGGTAGTCCCTTACTTCCTGTTCCACATAAAAGGCAGGATCGAGGAGCTCATCCAGATACCCTTCCAATTCCCTCATGTCATTCCGGGGTTTTAGGATCTTTTCCTTCAATTGAAATCGCCCATCGGGATCCATCTCTACTATGGTGACGCATTTTCTCTGTGCAGCCTCTGAAAATGAATATTTCATCAAGGACCCCGAGTAGCGGATTTTATCATGCTTAATGGCATCAGGACTGTGGAGATGACCAAGAGCCGTGTAATCGAAGGCATCAAATAACTCAGCACCTACACAGCCTGAACCTCCCACTGATAATATCCTCTCTGAATCCGTGGTTTGTCCGCCGAGTACGAAGGCATGACCGACCAGGACATTTGGGCCGTCTCCCAAATTTTCTTTGATGCGCGACACGATTGCCTGTATGGCGGTGTGATGAGAAGTAATATGTTCATCCTTAAGTTGATGTTTGACCGTCCCTGGCTCACAGTAAGGTACACAGTGAAAGTGCACCCCGTTAATCGTCACAGGGGTGAAATCGTCCGTCAGTTTACCCTTCAAGTGAAAACCGCTCTGTTTGTACCATGAGGAACCGAACGAAAGCCTTTCTGCACTATCATGGTTACCCGAGATGGCGACAATGGGGGTATTCAGCTCCACATTGATTTTATATAAGGTTTCATCCAGCAGCTCGACAGCTTCTGTCGGGGGTACGCTGCGGTCGTATAAATCTCCGGCGATGACGACAGCATCAGGCTTCTCCTCTTCCACAAGCTCAACGAACCGGTCGAGTACGTAGCGCTGTTCTTCTGTCATGTAGATACCGTGTACAAGCTTGCCCAGATGCCAATCGGCAGTATGTATGAACTTCAAATGATCTCTTCCTTTCTATCAATCTGATACCTCAAATTATATCAGACAGCACAAGCCCCTGTCCTTCTATCAGCCAGCGGGCATAGTAAAAAGGGGAGACCATTACTCCCCTTTTCAATCCTTCATCCGGTCGGGCAGCGTCTGCAACGAGGTAATGACAGCATCTAGCTTTGTTTCGATCCGATAAAGCAGATACATGGTTACGACGATGGGAAACCCGACTTCCGAAATGAATGAAATGAACGCATCCATCATGAACACCTCCTTTCCTTTACTATAGGAAGGATTCTCCATAGGAGGTACCCCTGGAACAAAAAAAAGGACCTTCCTGCAATAGGAGGTCCCTTCTGTATTAACCGTTCAGATCCGTTGCAAGGCTTGGGCTTGACAAGCCTTCATCTTCAAGGATTTTGGAAATTTGAGATTCTGCATCTGTGAATTTCTTATCGGCTTCTTCTGTGTTGGCATCATCTTTAGCCAATTCTTCAGACTTCATTTTGTAGGATTCAGCTAGGGTAGATTGGAATTTCTCCAAATCTGCCTTTTGGTCTTCAAGTTCTTTCGGGATGTCCATACCTTCTACCGCTGTGGCTGTTTCTGAAGCCGATGCAGCAGCAGCGTCCTTAAGTTTTTTAAGCTCTTCGCCTTTAGGAGGCTCTTCACCTGCAATCGCACCCTCATAAGCGTTCAAATCTCCATCCACACCATTTACAGTCGTGGTCAGATTCAAATAATAATCCATTAGATCGCCTTTAGCGTCTGCTTTTTCTTCTGTTTTGTTTGTGCTTTCCTTTTTGTCTTCATCAGCGTTGGAACAACCGACAAGTGCAAGTGAAAGTCCCAATCCTGCAATCAACCATTTTTTCATGTTTATTTCCCCTCTCGTACATTCATATGTAAGGTCTTTCACTGTGTTCATCAGCTGCCTGATCCTGCACTGGAACATTGTGTAAAGTCCACAAAATGTATAGTATCATGGGGTCAGAGCTGAAGTAAAGGAATATTTCCTAATTTCTCCAAAGTTATAATTTTAAGAATATTCAATTCATACATGGTGTGAATCAAGACCTTTTACCCATGCTTATTATCATCGTACCGATGTTTGAACATCGGCTTTTTCGCGTTTTTTCCGGATGGGAGGACCCGCGGACTCAAAGGTAAGGAAAAATTTAGTCCCTTCTCCAGGTTCGCTGTTCACTCTGACATCTGCACGGTGATCCCTCAAGATCCTGAGGCAGATCGTCAACCCCAATCCTGTCCCCTTCGTTTTTGTAGTGAAAAAAGGTTCGCCCAGCTTATCGAGGATATCCCGCTTCATCCCGACCCCCTGGTCTTCAAACGTCAAAACGACCTTGTTGTGCTTGTTCAGGAGCCCTTTCAGCGTGATGGTCCCTCCTCTGGGCATGGATTCAATCCCGTTTTTAATAAGGTTGATGAACACCTGTTTCAACTGATTTTCATCCCCTTTAATAAAGAGATCGTCAGATGAAAAATCCGTCCGGATATCGATATTATAGAGGATTGCATTGGTATTCAACAGCTTCTGTACATGTACAAGCGTTTCTTTGACATTGATATGGCGATACGAGACGGTCTGGGGCTTTGCTAGGATCAACAACTCACTCAGTACCAGTTCGATTCGCTTGATCTCTGAAAAAATGATTTCAAGGTAGTCCTTCGTCTTTTCATCGGCATCATCCCTGATAAGCTGCAAAAATCCGTTGATGGAAGTAAGGGGGTTCCTTACTTCATGGGCGATTCCGGCTGCGAGCTGCCCGGCTACTGATAGCTTCTGAGACTCAATGGCCAGCGTCTCATTAAGCTCCTTCAATTCTTCTTCGGTGTGGATGCGATCCGTCACGTCTGAAATGGTTCCCACGGTCCCCACCAACCTGCCTGCCTGATCATAGCTCAACTTGATGTTCATTTCCCCCCAGCGCTGTGTACCGTCGCGCTTCTGATAGGAAAAATCCATTTTGAATTTTGGTTTGCCTTGATCGATATGCTGTCTGATCATCCGCAGCACTTCATGCCTCTCATGGAGGGAAATGAAGTGAAGGGCATTTTTATGAAGGCTTTCCTTCACAGAATATCCGCTGAAATCCGCCCATGATCTGTTAAGAAATTGAAAACACCCTTTGGCGTCCGTATGAAAAACAACTTCTTCAATGCTTTGAAGCACATGCTGCATCTCTTCATTGATCATCTTCATCTCATCTTTACTATCTTTGTAGGATGCTATCTTCTCTGTTTTTTTGTCCAGATATCCGCCAGTCCAATACAGGACGATCAATAAGATGCATGAAAATATGATATTTAACAACACATCCATCTTTAGATTCATTTCGATGTAGTAGACTATATCCCATATTAGAATGAAGATGATACCGATCAACGTCATTAATACCCTTCCCCGATACTTCATCACAGAACGACTCCTTCTTCTAACACTTCGCAGATTAAAAAATGTCATTACTAGAAAGAATTTACATGAACACTAGTATCAGTATATCATTTCTTATTAAGAACATCATACTATTCGTCGAATTATGCGCATCATCTTGTCACATTTCCCCAGCTTGATTATAATAATGTAAGGGAATACACGAATTGTTGAGGTGATCACGTGCTTGAAGGATGGTTTCTCTACTTTATTTTATTTTGGGTCGTATTTCTGACAGCTTCATTTGCCATCGGGGGATTTTTCATGTTCAGGAAATTCCTTAAACGGTTTCCTAAGGAAGATGGAAAGTCAGATATGGATTGGGAAGAGCATTATGTGAACGAAACGATCCATTTGTGGAATGATGAGGGAAAGAAAATGCTCAATGAACTCGTCACTCCGGTACCTGAGTTGTTCCGCGATGTGGCGAAGCATAAAATTGCAGGCAAGATCGGAGAATTAGCCGTTTCACAACATGCGGAAGACATCTCGGAGGATTTGATCATCAAGGGCTATATTATGGCGACCCCGAAGAGGGATCATAAATTCCTTCTGAAGAAACTGGATGAAATGAAGATCGACGCATCCCCATACCGGCACCTGTTTTGAATATGGGCCCGATCCTTCTTATACCGATCTTACTCTATCTGCTTATCCTCACTTCTGGGGGAATCTTCTTCTATCGGAAGATCAAGAAGGGCAGGAAATAACGAAAAGGCTGTCGCAACTGGTTGCGACAGCCTTCTTTTTTAAATCGTTGAGAAGTTCTGGTGTTCCTGATGGATCTTCTTATATTGAATATACATGACTATGCGCCAAGGGACGATCATTCCGAATGCAAGGATCCAGAACATACCGCTTAATTCACCATAGTCGATGGAGGTGCTCAGTAAGACTTTCCCGACAATCCTGATAATCAGCAAACCGATTAAAATAAATGCAAACGCCTTCGACCGCTTAAGATAGATATCATCATCCCTGATCTCAAATTTAGACGTTTTGATCAACAGGATGGAAAATACCATTCCCACAGACAGCGCCTCTATGATTTGAGGGGGATGCACCCTGAAGAAGGGGAAAATAAACATAAGGGCCCCTGTACTCATGAATACCGGAGGCAGTATGATTTTTTTTGCACTTACAGGTTTCTTTTGGGCTTTAGTGCGGATAAAGATCACCATGAACCCCATAAGAATTGCTGCTATGGATGAAGCAATCACCATAACCATCATCATCCTTTATCTTCTACTTTCTAGCTCTTCAATAGTATAACATGATTCTTCCATAAAACGAAAACACTTCAGCTGTATTTTATGTAAACCCTTACGAAAGTATGCGGCTTATTGCCTCTAAGACCCTGTTTTCTTCAAAGGGCTTGACGATGAAGTCTTTCGCCCCCGCTTCGATTGCATCCATTACCACCCGCTGTTGGCCCATGGCAGAACACATGATGATCACAGCATCGGGGTATTCATCCATGATTCTTCTTACCGCTTGAATCCCGTCCATCTCCGGCATTGTGACATCCATGGTGACAAGATCAGGTTGAAGGGCCTTGAATTTTTCTACCGCCTCGAGCCCGTTCTCCGCTTCCCCCACCACGACATGTCCTCCGGAGCGGACCATATTCCCCAAGGTGACCCTCATGAACTTTGCATCGTCCACAATCAGAATGCCTGCCACATTTCGCCCCCCCTTCTACCTTGTTCGATCTAAATGTGTAACTTATTGGAATTTACCGTTTTCACTATATCATAGTTTGGAATGGATTAGAAGCCTGTGAAATCAAAGACGTAGATCAGGTATCCAAGGAGTTTGGTCATCCAGTCGAAGAATAACATGATCCCCACAGCGATCATGATGTACCCGCCGATTTTCATGATCCGGCCGGTGTTTTTTCTGATCCACTTCATTTTTCCCAGGAAGAAGGACAAGACGAAGAACGGAATGGCAAATCCAAGAACGTAGGCCATCATATAGATCATCCCCGACCCTGGATTGCTCGATGCCAATGCGATAACAGAAGCAAGGATCGGTCCTGTGCAAGGTGTCCAGCCGGCAGCAAACGCCATCCCGATCAAGATCGATCCTAAAAATCCTGCAGGACGATTCTTGAATTCAAAACGTCTTTCCTTCATCAGACTCTCAGGCTTGAACACACCGATCACCATCAAACCGAAAATCACAATGAAAATCGCACCGATTTGACGGATGAGATCCTGATACTGTGTGAAGAATCCACTGACAAAAGAGGACGTGAATCCGATGGCAATGAAAATCACGGAAAAGCCGATCAAAAAGAACAGCGTATGGAGCAGGCTCCTTTTTTGAAGCATGGCGTTTTCGGCTTTCAGCTCGCTTACACTCATTCCGGTTATGTATGAAAGAAAAGCCGGATAGAGCGGAAGGCAACATGGGGAAATGAAGCTAAGGACCCCGGCGCCGAACGCAAGAAAAATATTTACATCAGACAAGTTGACATCCCCCTTACATTTATTTTATATTTCTATTCTATCAGACAAAAATGAACTTTATGAGAAATGTTCATGTGAAAGGTTTATGTCGATATGGTTACAGTGAAGAGCAATAATAACAAAAACATTAAAGGCTCTTTTCTTTTTCATAAAAACGAATTTTTACTTTGAAAAAAGTTTCGTTTTCCGATATACTAATAAAAAAGTTACAGTTATTACTAGTTTTGTATAGACCTTGTCAGGTTATACAAAAGAAAGGAAACAGCCGTGTCTAAAAAAGAGCTACTTGATCGAATTGAACTCAAACGCGCCCAACTCATTGCCATCGTCGCCGAGAATGGATTGACATCCCCTCAAGCCATCCAGTTCAGCCAGGAACTCGATCGACTCTTGAACCGTTATAATGCGCAATACATAAAAAATGCTGTTGTCCTTCATTGAACCGGCCATCCCTATCATCATTTCCATTAATAGTATTCTAATATACGGAAAAACAGGCAGTCCCGACCGGGGCTGCCTATTTGATTTCTATCAGCCTATGGCATCTTCCATTCCTTCGACCATCCCATTCTGGAGCAAATACATTTTGTGATAGATTCCTCTTCCATCCAGTAATTCCCTGTGGGTACCCCTCTCCACAATTTCTCCTTTGTGGAGTACAAGGATCAGATCGGCATCCTGAATGGTGGAAAGCCTGTGGGCGATCGCGATGGTCGTGCGGCCTTCTCTCATTTTGGAGAGAGCTTCTTGGATGGCCTCTTCGGTCTCTGTATCAATATTCGCCGTCGCTTCATCCAATACGAGGATCTTCGGCTTGGTGGCAATCGTCCGTGCAAAGGCGATAAGCTGTCGTTGTCCACTCGAAAACGTCGATCCCCTTTCGACCACGGGATCATCATACCCCTGCGGGAGCTTTTGGATAAAGCTGTCTGCCTGGACGAATTCTGCTGCCGCCTTTACTTCATCATCCGTCAATTGCTCGTTGTACAAACGGATATTCGTTTTCACATCACCGTAAAAAAGAAACGGATCCTGAAGGACGAGGCCGAGCTTTTTCCTTATTTCGTGAACGGGATATGACTTGATGCTCTGTCCGTCAATCGTGATCCTTCCCCGCTCGAATTCATAGAATCTCATCAAAAGATTAATGATCGAACTTTTTCCGCTTCCCGTATGACCGACTAAGGCGACTGTTTCCCCCGGGTTTGCTGTGAACGAGATGTTCTTCAGCACATCCTGCTTCCCGTCGTACGAGAAAGAAACGTTGTCAAACACAATCTTGCCTTCTGTGATTTCCGACGATTGTCCGTCTCCCCCCTGCAAAGGACTCACTTCTTTTTCATCCAAAAGCGTGAACACCCTGTTCGAAGCAATGATGGCTTGTTGGAACAGACTGAGCCTCATCATGATTTGATTGACGGGTTCAAAAAATCGATCAAGATAATTCACAAATGCATATAAAACACCGATTTCAATTGGATGATCCCATGATGCCACCCCGAAATAGGTCAACACGACCATCAGTGCCGCTGCATAGACCAAATCGATGGCCGGTCTCAGAAGGAGGCCATCCACTTTGATATTTCTCATATTCGCCCGAAAATGCTGTTCATTGGTGTGGCCGAATTCTTCCCTCATTCTCTTTTCCTGCCTGAACATTTGAATGATGGCCATACCCGAAAGGGATTCGCTCAGCTTTGCATTCAACTGGCTCAACCTCTCCCTCATATCCTGGTAGAATACGGAACTATACTTCCTGTACAGACTCATGATCCAGATCAAAATGGGCAGGATGAACAAGCAAAAGACTGCAAGCTTTGCATTCAGCACAAACATGGCAATGAAGATGCCGATGATCAAGAATCCTCCCTGGATGAAAGAAGCGAGGACGCTTACGAACATATCCTTTATCGCTTCCGTATCATTGGTGACTCTTGAAACGATGCTGCCCGCAGGAGTTTGATCAAAATATCTCATCCCGAGCCCTTGAACTTTTGTGAATACATCGACCCTCAGCTGCTGGATGATCTTCAGAGCGATTTCCTGGAACTTCAGCAATTGAAGGTAGGATACAACGACATTCCCCAGTTGAATGAGCAGGTAACCGGTGCCCAATGCGACAAGGGGACCATAAGGGAAGACACCGGGTGTCAAATAATCATCAATGAACACTTTTATGAGGATGGGCCCGAACACATCCCCGATCGTTGTCAATAAGAGTAAAAAGAATGCCAAAAAAATCGTCTTTCGATGCGGCGTTGCATACCCCATCAGGCGGAAAAAGATCTTTCGCTGATCCTTGGGGCTAAGTGCAGGTATTGGTTCCATCTGCTCACCCTCCATATTCTACAATATCCTCTAATTGCTGGCGGAGATACATTTCCTTGTACCAACCGTCTTCCTGCATCATCTCTTCGTGCGTACCCCTCTGGGTCACCCTGCCCCCATCCATGACCAGAATCAGATCGGCGTGGACAATGGCACTCAGGCGATGGGATGTGATGATGGTGGTTTTCCCTTCGCGCTCTTTCCTCAGGGATGTGAGGATTGCTTCTTCCGTCTTCGCATCGACGGCAGAGAGGGAATCATCAAGGATCAACAATTCCGGCTCCATAAGCAAAGCCCTGGCTATGGAAATCCGCTGTTTTTGTCCTCCTGAAAGAGAGACCCCTCTCTCTCCCACAACGGTATCGTAGCCTTGAGGGAACCCTTCTATGTCATGATGGATCTTGGCGGACTCCGCTGCCCCTTTCACCTTCTCCATGGATGCCAACGGGTCGGTGAAGGCGATATTTTCCTTAATCGTGGCCGAGAATAGGAAGTGATCCTGAGGAACATATCCGATTGATTGCCTTAGTGAGTCCAGTGCATACTGTGTGATCGGTACACCGTCAAAGCGAACCTCACCGGAATAACCTTCAAACTCCCTGAGCAGGAGTTTCAGAAGAGAAGTCTTTCCTGCACCGGTTTTCCCGACGATCCCGAGGGTCTGGCCTTTTTTCAACGTGAATTGGATACCCTTCAGGGCCGGATCCTTCTCTCCAGGGAATGCGAACGATTCGATGGCATACTTGATATCTCCTCTCGGCTTCTCCATTACCGTTCCATCCACGATCTCAACTTCTTCCCTCAATAATCTCGACACCCGGTCGTATGAAGCCCTTCCACGCTCGACAATATTGAATAACCACCCAAATGCAAGCATCGGCCAGATGAGTAAACCCAGATAGGTTGTGAATGATATGAGCTCTCCGATGGTCAATTCACCGCTCAGGACAAACTTTGATCCGAATACGATGGAAAGGAAAAACGAGAGACCTACGATAATGGAAATGGTGGGATCGAATAATGAGTCTACTCTGGCGACACTCATATTTTTTTGCACCACATCTTCCGACTCACGCCTGAAGGATTCGATATCCTCCTTCTCCTGCCCAAACGTCTTCAGGACTTTGACTCCTGTCACGCTTTCCTGGGTCTTATCGTTGAGTGAAGAGAACGCTTCCTGGGCTTTATGGAAACGTTTATGAAGAAGTGTTCCATAGTAACTTGTCAGAATGGCCATGAACGGCATGGGGATCAATGCAATCAGCGTGAGTTTCCAGCTGATCGTGAAGGCCATGGCGATAATGACGAACCCTCCTGTCGACAAGGAATCAACGAGGGTCAATACGCCCGAACCGGCTGTTTGCTGGATCGCCTGGAGATCGTTCGTTGCATGAGCCATAAGGTCCCCCACACGCCTTTTCTGAAAAAACGAAGGAGCCATTTTGGTGAAATGATGATAAAGCTGGTTCCTGAGAAGCTTCGATAGCCGATTCGCCGAACCGAATATCATGATTCTCCAGACGTATCGCAACCCATACATGGCCACTGCCGTTCCGGCCAGAATAAGCATCCACCTTACAATATCAGAACGCGTCAAGGTGCTATCCTTGATCCCATCCACAACGATCCCAACGACTTTAGGAGGGATCAACTGCAAAAAGGCTACCATCAAAAGGATCAAAATTCCGGTTATATAGGATTTTTTCTCCTGGAGAAAAAACCATTTTAAATCTAAAAATACCCTCATATCTACTCCCCCATAATTTTCTTAAGACTCTTTATTTTACCAAATACTCAGACAGTAATAAATGAAAAAAACAGACCCTTTTAAAGAATGTGCACTCCTTTCATCAAATAAAAAAAGCACCTCCGAAGAGATGCTCATTGAATGTCGACAAAGGGTTCCTGATCCACTTCTTTTACAATCGTGGCCTTGACCCCTTTAGGTGTTTTTACGTATACATATACCGGGATATTAGGGAAATAATCGACGATCTCGGGGCCGAACACCTGGGAGAACCCGATCAGTTCCGTCTCCTTGACCATGCCCGTGTTCACCTCGATCACAAGCTTGTTGATTGAATCACCGGAGTACAGTGCTTTCCCGACGAGCTTGATATCTTGGTGTGAGAAGTACTTGGACACCTCATCTTCCAGGTTCAATAGGTTCTTCGCCAAGTCCCGGTTTTTCTCTTCCCCTTTATCACTTGGGAAATAATAGTATTTCTCATCAAGGTCATTCCATTTCTTGATAGAATTGTCATTCCCGTCGATGAATGCCGTGGTGAAGTAATTTCCCGGCACGACGCTATTGGTCGGCTGAAGTTTATAGAGGGAGATCATAATGGGAACATCTTTTAATTTTGAATTCTTCCTGATTCGCTTAACAATCGTTTCGGCGGCCTTTTTTCCATAAGCGGCCATTTCTTTTGAACCGATTTGCTTTTCATCAAAGTGCATGAGTTTCTGACTGTCCTGCACCCTTATGTAATCCACAGAGTTCATGGCGAGCCCCAGGGAAATCCCCTGAATGTTCCCTTTTGAATCTACGTAATTCTGTTCATGAATGTAGGCAAGATATGCAGGGTTGTCCTTCTCCAATTGCACCTGCTCTTCCCATCCCATACCGTCCTCTACCTTCAATTCGGGATTCAAACCTGTTTTGTTTGAAGAAGACTTTCGTTTGATCCAATCATTGATATTGGTCAGGTATTGACCTTCCTGATAGTTCACTTTACCCGGAGAAAAGTGTTTGATGGACTGTGACATCAAGCCCGTTTCGATTTCATCCATATCGCTGCGGTTATTCACCGTTTGCGTGATCAGTCCACGATTGACGGACTTTTTTTCTTGATCGATTTTATAGGTTAAATATTCACGCGCCTTACCGGCTGCCTTGCTTTGTGCTTCAAGTGTTTCATCACTGACTACTTCAGATGGCTTATTCGCGCATCCTGATGCGAAGATCAATAGTGAAAGAGAAGCAATCATCCATTTTTTCATACAACAACCTCCGGACTATAGTTTACCACAAATCAAATCGGTTGAAGAATGATAATCATACTAATTTGTGAAATCCATCATTTTAACAGACATTCATCTTTCCACCCCGCAACAAAGCCACTTCCCGATGGGAAGTGGCTTCGTTGCGATAAAACGGATAAACCAATCTGACAGCATTTCCAGTAGAAAAGTCTTACTCTCCAATAAAGGGTAGCGAAATGATTTATCTCAGTCCCATCATACAGGGATGATTATTTCATGTTTTTGTTCATTGCATTCATCATTTGATTGATCTTTTTCTGAGACGGTTTCTGTCCCATTTGCATCATCATCATGCGTAGCATTTGTTCGTTAATCGGCGGGTTTTTCTTAAGATAGCTCATCATGTACTTACGAGCGATGAAGAACCCTAGCGCAACTCCGGCAAGCAGTGCGATCACGCCGACCAGAATAGCTATAGCGGTCGTTGACATACGATTACTTCCTCCTTCATGTTGTCCTTATAAAAGTGTACTAAACCAAAGAAGATTATACAATATTTCTGTCATAATTTCTTAATTAATATATAAATTTTCTTTGTTTTATCGGCTTTAACCATCCAAACCGTTCATTTTGAATGTCCACAGCCAATAAGTATCCCATATGTCTCCTTAGAATTTCAAAGAAAATGTACTCTGATTCATCGGTTCCCCATGCATGAATCGTCAACATTCTCTCTTTTAATTCAAGAGAGACCCCTGATGACTCCAGGTGGATCACGGCCCTATCATCGTCCCATCCGGAACCATTGACCGATAATAACTCATTTTGTATGAAGCGTCTCGTTGGGAGGTATGGAATCGGTCTTGTAATATACTCTACCTGCTTGGAAATGATCGTGTGCAATTCCCCGGAAGAACTCTCCATCTCGTTGAAAAGCTGGTGAAACATCCGTTCCCTACCGTAAAAATGCTGGGCAAACTCCTCTGCAATCCAATAGACCTGATAGCGTCGCACAGTTACTCCCCCTCCCATTATACTATTCAGTATAACCAATCATAGGAAGAGGAGTTGTCAGAAATTGTTGAGAAGATGGACTAGTTTTGTCGAATCACCGTTTCAGCCCAATTCTTTTTTCAGCATCACCATATCCAAACCTCTTATTCCATTCTCATAGAATGGCTCCGGATAGACCAAGAAGAAATCTTTTTTGATGGATTCAAATCGAAAACCGCATTTTTGATAGAATATCAGGTTGCCTATGGACGAATTTGATGTCCCGACCAGTATGGTTCGATACCCTGAATTCTTCAACTTTTTTTCCATCTCCTTGATCATCTGTCGGCCGGTCCCCTGTCCACGCGCTGAATCTACCACCGCCATGTTCTTAATCTCGATGGTGGATGAATCCACTGCCACCATGAGCATAATCCCTACGGTCTCTCCAGCGTTTGAGAAGGTGTACACTTCCCCATCTTCCAGATAGCTTCTTACTACGGCTTCCGATTCATCAGCCAGCATCAAAAGGGGGATGAAGGCGCTTCGGTCTTTTTGCTGTTCATAAATGATTTCCATCTATTACACCACCTAAAAAAGCCGGCTCAATGGATGAGCCGGCTTAAAATGTCTTACTTTTGAAGAAGGGCTTTGATACGGGATACAACATTATTTGTTGTAAATCCGTACTCTTCCATCACTTTTTCTCCAGGAGCTGAAGCACCGAAGCCGTCAATGGCCAGGATGTCACCTTCGTCACCAACGTAACGATCCCATCCGAGTGGTGAACCCATCTCGATGGCAAGACGTTTCTTCACGCTTTTCGGAAGGATGGACTCCTTGTATTCCGGAGATTGCTTTTCGAAACGATCCCAAGACGGCATGCTGACGACAGATGTATTGATTCCGTCTTTTTCGAGTGCTTTTTGAGCGTCCAGGGCAAGACCCACTTCTGAACCGGTAGCAATCAAAATGGCATCAGGCTGTTCTTTGCCGGCAGGAGAAGCTACATACGCACCCTTGCTAACACCGTTATATGCTTTATCAGCAGATGACTTCATGGTAGGCAGGTTCTGACGCGAAAGTACAAGCATGGTCGGCTGATCTTTCGACTCGACAGCAAGCCTCCACGCAGCGGCTACCTCATTGCCGTCTGCAGGTCGAATGACAGATAGATTCGGCAGGGCACGGAGTGATGCAAGCTGTTCTACAGGCTCATGTGTAGGTCCATCTTCTCCGACTGCGATACTATCATGGGTGAAGACGTATGTGACCGGAAGTCCCATCAAAGCTGCCAAACGGATGGCAGGACGTAGATAGTCACTGAACACAAAGAATGTTCCACCAAACACTTGCAGTCCACCGTGCAGAGCCATACCGTTCATGGCTGCACCCATGGCAAATTCACGGACACCGAACCAAATATTACGTCCATCATACGCTTCTGCAGAGAAGTCTGCTTCGCCTTTGATGTTCGTTTTGTTGGACCCGGCAAGGTCGGCAGATCCACCGATGAAGGTTGGCAGGTTTTTAGCGATGGCATTCAGCACGTCTCCTGAAGAAGCACGGCTTGCCAATGAGCTTCCCTCTTCGTAAACCGGGATTTCTTTGTCCCATCCTTCGGCCAAATCGCCTCTGATCGCTGTTTCCAGCTGAGCAGAAAGCTCTGGAAGCGCATCTTGATACGCAACGAATTTCTTCGCCCATGCTTCCTCTTTTTCACTACCTGCCTGTTGGATTTTCTCTTCAAAACGGGCGTAGACTTCATCCGGAACATGGAAGTCTTGTTCGAACGTCCATTTATAGTAATCCTTCGTCAGTTTCATCTCGTCTTCCCCGAGTGGAGCACCATGAACAGCAGACTTACCAGATTTATTAGGTGCACCGTAGCCGATGACCGTTTTCACTTCGATCATTGTAGGGCGGCTTGTATCACCTTGTGCTTCTTCGATGGCTTTGGAAATCTCATCAAGATCATTTCCATCTTCCACGCGGACATATTGCCAACCGTAAGATTCGAAACGGCCTTTGACACTTTCAGAGAATGACTTATCAAGTTCCCCGTCAAGGGAAATATCATTTGAATCATAAAGAACGACCAAGCGGCCCAATTTCAAGTGAGCAGCAAGTGAGGCCGCCTCAGCTGAAACGCCCTCCATCAAATCTCCGTCTCCACAGATGGAATATGTAAAGTGATCGATGATGTCGTGGCCCTCTTTATTATAAGTGGCTGCCATATGTCTCTCAGCCATGGCCATACCAACTGCCATCGCGATTCCTTGTCCAAGTGGACCTGTTGTCGCTTCTACACCTGCTGTATGTTTATACTCAGGGTGTCCTGGTGTTTTACTACCCCACTGGCGGAAATTCTTCAGGTCATCCATGGAAACATCATAGCCTGAAAGGTGAAGCAAGCTGTATAAAAGCATTGACCCATGTCCTGCAGAGAGAACGAAACGGTCACGGTTAAACCAATGTGGATTTTTGGGGTTATGGTTCATGAAGCGTGTCCATAGAGCATACGCCATAGGAGCTGCACCCATCGGCATTCCCGGATGACCGGAGTTTGCCTTTTCGATCGCATCGATCGATAACGTTCGGATTGTGTTAATTGCTAATTGATCTGTTTTATCAAACATGTCAGACATCCTTCCTTTTCAATCTCTACTTAATATTAATCTTCTTTGGCTGTTTATACAACTATCTTGAATGATACCACGTCTTCCTTTTTGTTAAAACTGATATCCGTTCGGAATTACTGGCACTTTTTTTGCATAATAAAAAGGATCACGCTTTGAAGTCCGCGTGATCCAGTATTGACTACTGAGAATCAGTGTTTCTTTTTGTTTTGAATTTCCTGTATCTTCTTGGGCGTCACTTCATTTCCATCGGGATCAAAGATCCTGGTGTTTTCAATGGTCCCTTTCATGGATTGGCGGAACGTCTCAAGATATTCTTTCCTCAATCTGGTCTGTTCCTTCGCTTCATCTGCTGAAAGTCCGGTAGACTTAGATTTTTTGGATAATTCATTGATCCGGTTCATCTTTTCTTTTGAAAGCATCTATAAAACCCCTTTGATTTCGGTAACGTATAACGACATGTTACTAAATATAATAGGGGATGACAAGGGTTACGCTTGATCGACTGCATCCATATGCTCTTTATAACGCCTATGAACGGTTGCCTTCGAAACATCATAGCCGAATCCCCGAAGAGTAGCGGCAATCTCTGCAAAGGTCAATTCATTCTTGCGCAGCCTGACAATTTCTTCAACGGGGACTTCCTTACGCTCCCTACCCTCAATATTCCCCTTGTTCTTCAAATTCTTCTGGGGACGGAATCCGTTCGCCACGGCCCGTTTCATGCCTCTTTTGATCTTCAAATTATGCAGCTTGCGCTGATATTCCTCCACCATGCTTACGATGTTAATGACCATGGAGTCAGAGTCCGACAGATGCAGCTCCCCGCTCTGGGACTGACTGATAATCTTGACATCCTCCTTCAAAAGGCAATGGATCAGGGCAATCTTCGCATTTCCCCTTCCGATCCTTGTCTCATCCTGGATCAACACTGCATCGATCGCCTGATCCCTTACAAGATCAAGCATCTCGAGAACGCCAGGCCGATCAAGGTCATAGCCACTTGCCTGATCCCTTATGACCGATGAAACCTGCATTCCGTACTCCCGTGCAAGTTTCGCCAGCTCTTCTTCCTGACGCTCGAGTGATGTTTCCTGTGTATCCTTCTTCGTGCTCACCCGACAGTAGATGATTGCATTCATTCAAAACCCCTCTATTCCTCGTTCATGACATACTGATAATCCCCGTTGATCCCGAGCTTTTTCTCGACTGGGAGCACAAGGGAATCACCCGCAGAAATTGTATAGGTGGCCAGATTATTCTGTTCACCCACCCATTTGATAAATTCATCGGTGGACATGGAAGAGTCGCTGCTGTATTGATCTGCAATGGTCCAGAGCGTATCGCCCTCCTGCACCTCTATACTATGATAAGATACTCCGTGTTCCATTTGAAGAATGAAATAGATTGATGCCACAAGTGCCAAGCCAAAAAATACAAGTATATATGAGTAATTCGCCCAAAGTTTCCCTGCCATAATGATTCCCTCCATACGAATGTTTGTTCTATTTGTTACATCCATCATAATACGAACATCCGTTTGGAGTCAATCAAAAATTCGAACTTATGTTTGTATCGTTCCCACCACCATGTTATAATGGGAACATAAGATCGATAGATAGAGGTGCGTGACTATGACAAAACTATCCAAACGGCAGCAGGATATCTTGGAATATATCAAAAGCTCCGTGAAAGAAAAAGGCTATCCGCCTTCCGTGCGCGAAATCGGGGAAGCGGTGGGACTGGCTTCAAGTTCTACTGTCCACGGCCACCTGGCCCGACTTGAAAGCAAAGGTCTCATCCGCAGGGATCCTACCAAGCCAAGAGCCATTGAGATCCTCGACCTTGTGGAAGACTCGATCCCCCGTCACAATGTCGTGAATGTTCCCCTCATCGGGAAAGTCACGGCGGGTCAACCGATCACAGCGGTTGAAAACGTCGAAGAATACTTCCCTCTCCCAGAGAGAATGGCTCCGGCTGACGAGCATACCTTTATGCTTGAAATCATGGGTGACAGTATGATTGAAGCCGGGATCCTCGACGGTGATTTCGTCATCGTAAGGCAGCAGCAGACAGCCAACAATGGTGAGATCGTCGTCGCCATGACTGAAGAGGATGAGGCGACCGTGAAACGTTTCTTCAAAGAAAAGGATTTCGTAAGGCTCCAGCCTGAAAACTCTTCCATGGACCCGATCATCCTCCGCAATGTATCGATCCTCGGGAAAGTCGTCGGTGTCTACCGGCAAGTTCATTAATGATATCTAGAAAAGAGCTCCGGTCACATGTGACCGGAGCTCTTTTTTGCTATCTTTCGAGATATCGGTAGAGGGTGGACTTACTGATGCCCGTCTTCTCTTTGATTTCTGAAAGACTGTAGGTTTTCGTTTCGTACATGTCGATCGCCTTTTTTACATTTTCATCCGGCTTGCGCGGCCGTCCCGTACTGACTCCCTTCTCTTTCGCTTCACCTATGCCTTTTTTTGTCCTTTCACTGATCACATCGCTTTGAAAGCTTATAAGATGCTCAAGGACTTCCTGAAAACGGTACGACTGCCCCGGACTGGTCGACAGCCCTTCTGATATAGAAATGAAGCGTGTACCTTTCGCTTCAAGCTGGTTCAATAGCTCCAGTAACTGTCGGCTGGAATCAGCGAAGTCGATTAAGGAAGTGACCACGACCGTATCTCCTTCCCCAACTACGGCTAGCAGTTCTTCCAGTTTTACCCTTCTCTTAGGTGAAGAATGTTCCTCCCTGTATAAAACCTTGCATTCTATCTTCAGGAGCTCTGTTTCCTGTTGCCGTCCTTCTGGATCCTCAAAGCTCGGTCTGTAGTATCCGATGATCATAGGCGTCTCTTCCCTCCCCAACCTATTCTTGAATAACTTTCCCAAAAAGGTTCACTTTTGGGAAAGTCGGTGATAAACTTTTTTTTATTGAACGTAAATTTACGATTTCTACGAGGTGACAATATGAAGAATACCATAAAACAGCAGTGGTTTTCGAATGTCAAGGGAGACATCCTTTCCGGGATCGTCGTCGCCCTTGCCCTCATTCCGGAAGCCATTGCCTTTTCCATCATAGCCGGTGTCGATCCCATGGTCGGGCTATATGCTTCTTTCTGCATTGCCGTCATTATTTCCTTTGTAGGCGGAAGACCGGCCTTGATTTCTGCTGCTACCGGTGCCATGGCACTCGTCATGGTCCCGCTTGTCAAAGATTACGGGTTGAATTATCTGTTGGCGGCCACCATCTTGACGGGAATCTTCCAACTCCTGTTCGGTGTATGTAAAATCGCGAGACTCATGAAATTCATACCCCGTGCTGTGATGATCGGCTTCGTGAATGCACTGGCCATCCTGATTTTTTCGGCACAAGTGCCTCACTTCTTCAATATCAACGGGATGACCTATGTATTTGTGGCGGTGACGTTGGTGATTGTGTATGTACTCCCACGGTTCGTCAAGTCCATCCCTGCACCACTTGTAGCCATTGTGGTGCTAACCGCCATCGCCTTGTTTTCACAAGCAGACTTGAGGACCGTAGGAGATCTGGGGACGATAAGCCAGACCTTGCCTTCGTTCTTCCTTCCTGATGTGCCGTTTTCATTTGAAACATTGAGCATCATTTTCCCCTACTCACTCGCCCTAGCGATTGTAGGACTGCTCGAATCCCTCATGACGGCCTCAATCGTTGATGACATGACGGATACGGACAGCAATAAAAATCAGGAAGCAAGGGGTCAGGGTGTCGCCAATATCATTAATGGATTCTTCGGTGGGATGGCCGGATGCGCGATGATCGGTCAGTCGGTGATCAATGTAAAGTCCGGAGGACGCGGGCGCTTGTCCACATTCGTAGCCGGGGCCTTCCTGATGTTTCTCATCATCGTACTTGGGGACCTTGTTGTGAAGATTCCCATGGCCGTTCTTGCTGGAATTATGATCATGGTTTCTATCGGTACCTTCGACTGGTCTTCCTTCCGTTATATCTGGAAAGCCCCGAAAGGAGATGCCGCAGTGATGCTCATCACCGTGGCGATCGTGGTTGCCACTCATGATCTATCAAAAGGTGTTATTGCAGGGGTATTGCTGAGTGCCATGATCTTTGTGGCCAAACTATCAAAGTTGAAGGTTACGGAAGAAGTGGATGGTGTTAAGCGCAAGTTCACGGTTGAAGGCCAACTATTCTTTGCATCAGTGGATACGTTCGTAGGCTCCATTCAACTGACCGGCGAAGTTCAGTACGTTAAGATCGATCTTTCCCATGCCCACATCTGGGATGAATCTGCAGTAGCAGCCATCGCGAAAGTCCTGGCCAAATGCAAAAATCAAGGCTGTAAAGTGGAGACGATCGGACTAAGCTCTACAAGTAAAAAGATTCAGGACTCGCTTCTACTGCTGACAGATGATAAAACTTCTTTGACAGCCTGACGGATGGATCATGGCCATGATCTCCTATCCAAGAAAACGTTTGGTTCGAGAAGGGTTAATCCCTACCCCAAGAACAAAGGTATGTTTTCCCATGGAACCCGCCATCGGTGAAGATTGCGCTAAGCTCATTCTTTCAATCTACAAAAAAGACCCCGGAAGGATTAAATCCTACCGGGGTCTTTTTCAATAGATTAATACATTTGGATATATTGCTCGCGCTCCCAAGGATGAACTTGTGTACGGAACATATCCCACTCGATTTCTTTCGCTTCTACAAAGTGTTCGAAGATATGCTCACCAAGAGCACCAACGATGACTTCATTTGTTTTCAGCTGTTCAAGTGCAGCATGAAGGGTTGCCGGCAGATCTGTGATTCCTGCTTCTTCACGCTCTTTTTTGTCCATAACGTAGATGTTACGGTCAATTGGCTTAGGTGCTTCCAAGCTGTTCTTGATTCCATCAAGACCGGCGGCAAGCAGTACACTCATCGCAAGATATGGATTGGCTGCCGGATCGACGCTTCGCACCTCAACGCGCGTGCTTAGACCGCGTGATGCCGGGATACGGATGAGCGGGCTGCGGTTACGCGCAGACCATGCAACATAACATGGAGCTTCGTACCCTGGAACAAGACGTTTATAAGAGTTGACCGTAGGGTTTGTAATGGCCGTGAAGCTCGTTGCGTGTTTAATGATACCGGCAAGGAATTGACGCGCTGTATCGCTCAATTGAAGATCGCCTTTTTCATCGAAGAATGAGTTCACGCCGCTTTTGAAAAGTGACATATTGCAGTGCATTCCGGAACCATTCACCCCGAACAACGGTTTTGGCATGAAGGTAGCATGCAGTCCGTGTTTGCGGGCAATGGTCTTAACAACGAGTTTGAATGTTTGAATGTCGTCACAAGCCTTGAGGGCATTGGCATATTTGAAATCGATCTCGTGCTGACCAGGAGCAACCTCATGGTGGGAAGCTTCGATTTCAAAGCCCATTTCTTCAAGTTCAAGTGCGATATCGCGACGGCAGTTTTCCCCAAGATCCGTAGGTGCAAGATCGAAGTATCCTCCGTTATCATTCAATTCGAGGGTCGGTTCACCATTCACATCCAGCTTGAATAGGAAGAATTCCGGTTCAGGCCCGAGGTTAAAATCAGTAAATCCAAGCTCTTCCATTTGGCTCAGAATACGTTTGAGGTTATTACGCGGATCTCCTTCGAACGGAGTTCCATCTGGGTTATAGATGTCACAGATCAAACGGGCAACCTTCCCTTTTTCGGCTGTCCAAGGGAATACCAACCACGTATCAAGATCCGGGAATAGATACATATCGGATTCTTCGATCCGTACAAATCCTTCAATGGAAGAACCATCGAACATCATTTTGTTGTCAAGCGCCTTTTCAAGCTGACTGAAAGGGATTTCCACGTTTTTGATCGTTCCCAGGATGTCTGTGAACTGGAGACGGATGAATTTAACACCTTCTTCATTCGCCAATCTTAGTACATCTTCACGAGTATACTTTGCCATTTTGCGTAATTCCTCCTCAGGTTTAGTAAAGGTTTATTTAATGAAAGAAGCGTGACATGTCACCTTGACGAAGAGATGTTTTGCTAAAGCGCCCGGAATGCATCAATTCATTCCGGAGCAGCTTGCGGAGATCATCGTCAGAAAGATCCTGCCGTGCTTTTTCTTCCTTCTTGCCACTAACGTCAGATGCTACTTTCGTTTCCTGACCCGAGACAGCGAAAATCCTTTTGATGCCGGCCATGTTGATCCCTTGTTCCAAAAGATCCTTGACCTCCAGGAGTTTATCGATGTCGTTCAGGGAGAAGAGCCTTCGATTTCCTTCCGTACGGGCCGGATTGATCAATTCATGCTCTTCATAGTATCGAATCTGACGAGCCGTCAAGTCCGTGAGCTGCATGACAATGCTAATTGGGAACAATGCCATCGTTCGACGAATTTCACTTCCGCTCATCGTGATTCCCCCTTTGTTGTTCGTTCATGTGTTCATTATATTCAATGTCAGGAATTCTGTCAATAATATGTTAGATTACCTTACATATTTTTTGATCATCCATTTTGAATAGTGTGATTCTTTTTGCGGTTTTTTGTGCTCGGGTCAACAACAAAAGGATAGTCACTGATCGACTATCCTTTTGTACTTATCATATTAACCTTTTAAATGGGGCATAAAACCTTTTTCGATCAATTCATCGACGGCCGTGCACACCGCGATCTTCACATGGGAATAGGTCAGTCCCCCCTGTACATATGCAACGTATGGAGGCCTTAATGGTCCGTCAGCCGACAATTCGATGCTCGCCCCCTGAACGAACGTGCCTGCAGCCATGATGACATCATCCACATATCCAGGCATATAGTTGGGATATGGGGTGAAATGAGAATTCACGGGTGAAGCGAATTGAATAGCCTGACAGAAAGCGACCATCCGGTCCCGATCACCGAATTGGACAGATTGGATCAAATCGGTACGGGGAGCATCAGGGGCTGGATTCGTATCCATCCCGAGCTCTGTCAGGAAAGCACTAGTGAAGACGGCCCCTTTCAAGGATTGCGCCACCACGTGGGGAGCGAGGAAAAATCCTTGATACATTTCCTGAAGACTGTAGAGGGAAGCCCCCGCCTCCGCACCGATACCCGGCGACGTCATGCGGTACGAACACGCTTCGACCAATTCCTTCTTCCCTACGATATATCCTCCCGTTTTCGCAAGTCCGCCCCCGGGATTCTTTATGAGCGATCCCGCCATAAGGTCGGCTCCGACATGGCATGGTTCACGGTCTTCAACAAATTCACCGTAGCAGTTATCAACGAAAACGACGATCGATGGATCGATCTCTTTGACGAAATCAATCATGGCTTTGATCTCTTCCACTGTGAAGGAAGGACGGTTGGCGTATCCCTTCGAACGCTGGATCCCCACCATTTTCGTTTTCGTGCCCAGCGCCTCTCTTACTGCACCGAAGTCTACTTTACCGTCGGAAGTAAGGTCGATGCTCCGGTAGTCGATATGGAAGTCCTTCAGGGAGCCTGCACCCTTCCCTCTGATCCCGACGATTTCTTCAAGGGTGTCGTAAGGCTTTCCTGTTATGTATACCAATTCATCTCCTGGACGGAGGATGCCGAAGAGTGCGATGGATATCGCATGTGTGCCCGAGATGATCTGGGGACGAACGAGCCCCGCCTCTCCGCCGAACACATCTGCGTAAATGCTCTCTAAAGTATCCCTTCCTGCATCATCGTACCCATACCCTGTCGAAGGGTTGAAATGGGAGTCACTCACACGATGCTTCTGAAAAGAAGTTAATACATTGAATTGATTTCGTTCTGCCCGCTCATCAATGGCTGCATGGATATGGGCTATGGATTGTTCAACGGATCGGGCAAGCGGCTGCAGGACCTCTCCGTGTTTTAATTGATCAAACATGTCTATAAATTCCCTTCTGCTTTTCGAATTCCTTTGCGCCGGCTCACAGTCTCACTTAATACTGCAGACCAACAGACCAATCATATCAAATATTCCTCACAAACACTACGGCAAAAATGGTTGCAAATCCATGTTGCCGTGATACAATCAGATAGGTTTAAAGAGTACGATCAGGAGAGGAAGACCAGGGTATGACATGGGAAGTATTGAGTATCATCGGCACTGTTGCCTTTGCGGTGTCAGGTGCGATTGTTGCGATGGAAGAAGAATATGACATACTGGGTGTATACGTACTCGGAATCGTCACGGCTTTCGGTGGCGGAGCGATCCGGAATTTATTGATCGGCGTTCCCATTTCCGCACTCTGGGAGCAGGGTATGCTATTTCAGATCGCCCTCCTCGCTATTACGGCCGTCTTTCTTTTCCCCCACAATCTATTGAAGCACTGGAAACGGTGGGGTAACTTCTTCGATGCCATCGGCTTGTCTGCATTTGCCATACAGGGGGCCCTGTATGCCGTCAACATGGATCATCCCATGAGCGCAATAATCGTGGCCGCCGTTCTGACGGGTACGGGAGGCGGGATTGTTAGGGACCTGCTAGCCGGCAGGAAACCCCTCGTATTCAGATCTGAGATATACGCGGTTTGGGCCGTCGTCTCGGGGATGGCTGTCGGATTCGGCATAGCAGAATCACCGATTGAATTATATGCCTTATTTGTCATCACCACCGCGTTACGTGTGTTTTCCTATCTATATAAATGGAAGCTGCCGAATAAAAGGCTCCAATCGGAAGCCTAAAAAAACATGCATTCTTTACGAATGCATGTTTTTTCAATCGCTGTCCTTCCGTGTGAAGACAAGATCGTTGCTCCTCAGGGTCATTAATTCATGCCGGTCATAGTTATTTTCCATGAGAAGACGCATGGCATGGGCCCTGATGGATTTCTCAAGGATGTTCCGTACATATCGTCCATTGGAAAATGCATTCGCCGTAATGGCATTCTTCACCCCGTGAAGGTGCTCACGTATTTTCCGTTCGGCATCGTGGCTGAGCATATATTCCTTTTCCTTAAGCATGAGCTTACTGATGTCCATCAGCTGGTCGACGGAATAATCGGGGAAATGAAACACGAGGGGAAACCTTGATTGAAGCCCGGGATTCAGCGTAAGAAAATGATCCATTTCCTTTGAGTAGCCGGCAAGGATCAAGATGAACTCATGCTGCTTATCCTCCATATGCTTCACCAGGGTATCGATAGCTTCTTTCCCGAAATCCTTCTCTCCTCCCCGACCCAGAGAATAGGCTTCATCGACAAACAGGATCCCGCCCAACGCCTTTTTGACAAGGTCTCGGGTCTTCTGAGCTGTATGCCCAATGTATTCACCTACCAGGTCCGCTCTCTCTGCTTCTATAAGATGTCCTTTCGACAGCACATTCATCTTCAGGAACAGCTTGCCTATGATTCTGGCCACGGTTGTCTTACCTGTTCCGGGATTCCCTTTGAACATCATATGAAGGGCTTGTTTCCCCGCTTTCAGTCCCATCATTTCACGTTTTTTATTCACGTATATCCAAGCATAGATCTCCTTCACCATTTTCTTCATTTCGTCCATTCCGATGAGTGTGCCCAATTCTTCTTCTATTTCTTTCAAAGCAGCATGCTCCTGGGGCATGGACTGAGGAATGGATTCCTGTATCATCGAATCCCGCAGCGGATTCCGTTTTTGTGAATTGAGGACGATGCTGATCTGACCGTTGTTCTTCATTCGCATCGGTTGTTGGTCCAAAGGGTTCACCTCGCCATTCTATATGCAAACACATTCTGCGGATTTTCACCCCCGGTACGCTTCGACAAAAGAACATTCTTTTGTCAATTCCTGCGCTTTCCCGAGAAATAAATCGTCCGTCATTCTTGATCAAGGCAGCAATATCGTATCCCCCTCATATCATTCTATTCAATAGATGAGGATTCATTAATCCTATTTTCATCAGAAATTGTATTTTCCACGGGTACAACCGGCCGGTATGAATCCGTAAGGCTTATCGCGCCATTTTTTGAAAATGAAAAAAGGACCGCTGAGCGGCCCCCATTTCTGAACTATGATCACACGTTTTGCTCATCGAAATTCAATTGAACATTTCGCTGAGGTGCAAAAGTGGAAATGGCATGCTTATAAACAAGCTGTTGCTTCCCTTCCGTTTCAAATAACACGGTGAAATTATCAAACCCCTTCACCTGACCTCGGATTTGGAAACCATTCAATAGGAAAACGGTAACTGGTGACCCATCTTTACGCAGTTGATTCAAGAATTGATCCTGAATATTAATGGATTGTTTCATCGAGCATCCTCCTCTATATCTCTATATACTAATTATTCGACTCTAATCCGAGCTTTCCTGCAATGAATTTCGAAATGTCAGCGATTATTTCATCACGGTGCTCCGATGCAGTCATATCGAACCAGTCGACTTCCATCTTATTCCGGAACCACGTGAGCTGACGTTTGGCATACCTTCTGGAGTTCTGTTTCAGATTCTCCACTGCTTCTTCAAGGCTTACCTTGCCGTCAAAGTAGTCGTAGATCTCTTTGTACCCGATTGCCTGAACCGATTGGACCTCCCTGACCCCATCTTCATACAGGGATCTGACCTCGTGCAAAAGCCCTTCGTCCACCATCATGTCCACTCTGAGGTTGATCCGCTCATAAAGCTTGTCCCGGTCCATGGTCAAGCCGATGAGAGCCACATCATACTGAAGATCCCGGGATTGCTGCTTTTGATACTCTGTCATGGTCTTTCCTGTGGTGTGGTGGATCTCCAGGGCCCTGATCACCCGCCTTATGTTGTTCGGATGGATCTGAGAGGCCGCTTCATGGTCCACATCAGCCAATTTGCGATGCATGGCTTCATGACCGATCTGATGGGATTCTTCTTCCAATCGCTCCCTGAACGCTTCGTCTCCCGGCGTTTCCGTGAATCGGTAGTCATAGAGAACGGACTGGATGTAAAGACCAGTCCCGCCGGCGATAATCGGCATTTTCCCCCTGGCATGGATCTCTGTGATCAATTTCCTGACCGACTGCTGAAACTCAGCAGCCGAATACGATTCCACGGGATCTTTGATATCAATTAGATGGTGGGGGATCCCCTCCATCTCATCATGGCGGATTTTCGCCGTTCCGATATCCATCCCCCTGTAGATCTGCATGGAGTCCCCACTGATGATTTCGCCATCGAATGCCTTCGCCAATTCGATACTCGTCTTCGTCTTCCCTACGGCCGTCGGACCGATCAGGACGATTAGCTTTTCTTTGTTCAACGTCTATCCACTGCCTTCTATGTAGTCATTCCTCATTCGCTATCGTACCATAATGATACGTAAAGATGTATTATATCTTCAAATTATCGTCATGATTGAGTAAATTGATACTCTTTCCCCTGATGGAAGAAGTCATATAAACGGCAAAATCCGTCAAAGAAGCCTCCTCCTCAACGGCTGTTTTCCACGTTCTCCCTATTGCATACGCCTTCAGTGCTTTTTGGATGATGGGATGAAAACGAACCGGCAAGGATTGGAGTCCCCATTCTCCTCCCTCTTTTTTAGAAGCGACAGACTGGTTGATACAAAATTGATACACCCGGCATAAATTAAGGATCATATAGGTTGGCTGTTTCAAAATATCCGTTTCCGCATCTTGAATGTCGTAATAAATGGCCCGCATGTAGATCGTATGAGGAACGGGGGCGAAGACCGATTCGATCGGCTTACCAATCAATGCCCTCCCCCGCGTGCGGATGACGGCGATATGGGCTGCAATGTCAGGGTCTGATGCTGGGAAAGTAGCGTCCCCCCGTCTTATGGCGTCTATATGCATATCTGAAAAATGATAGTCGAAAGGCGTCGGATATAGCAGGGGCCGGACATTCCCTCGTGTAATGACGCCGACTTCCAACCCTTTTGCAGGAAGGTGATCACCTCTGTATTCCTTCAGGAACAAGTCATCGAGGGCTTTTTTTTCATCTTTACTTATTCCATCTTCCACGATGATCAGAAGATCGATATCACTGATTTCCGGATTGAAGCAGTCCATGGCCAGCGAGCCGTGGAGATAGACCCCCGTCAGTTTATACTGGAACAGCCCACTGATCCGTTTTGCAAGTGCCGTTGCATACTCTTCCATCATACTTCCTCCCTTTGGACAGGGGCCGGACTATCCGGCCCCTGTTTATGTTTCCGGTACCAAGCGAAGCCGTTTGCCGTCCGCAGGTGGCTTCAAGGTCGTTTCATGATACTTTCCTTCTATCCAGTCATCGATTTGATCATCATACCACGTGCTCTTAAAATGACCGGACTGACCAGGTCCTACGATATGGTCGGCCTTGGACATATCTTCCGTATCGATGATGAATCGCCATGAGCCCCCGTGATTGACAATCCCATCATCGGTATAGCTTGCGGCACCCACTGTGACCCGACTACCGCCGACAGGTTCAGGGCCTCTGCGGTTCAGGAACCATTCAAGGATGGATGAAGCAGAGGAAAGGGGATTTTCAAAGTAGACCCTGTGGTAGTCCCCCCATGCCCACCCGTTCATATCTGAACCGTATTGATCAAAACCATCCTCCAGTGTATCGGACAGACTTTCGGCTAGAAATGATTCGAATCCACCATGCTCAGTAAACCATGGTGAAACCTCCCCTTTCGCCGCCTTCCTGATCAGTTCGTCCACCACGTTCTGTTTTCCTTCAAAAAGCTTCAACATATCGGTCGGGATGCTGTCATCAAAAAGGTCGTTGCTCATCCGGTCCATCCACTGATGGAATAGAAGCGGGGCGGCCTCATCGGCCTCATCATCAAAATCCCAACCTGCTAGGAGGTCGAGGGCTTCCCGGGATTGAACGGAGAGCTCATCTCCTTCCAGAGCGTTCAGAAGAAGCGGAACAAACTCCCTTGCCTGGAGATTCATGTGATCATTTTGCAGGTCCTTCATATCCTGCTTCGTCAGCTTCTCTTTTGCTTCAAGGACCTCGCTGATCCTCATGTACCGATAAGGACCCGCCCAATGATGACTGATATGATAGGGATAGTCATCTCCAATCACCTTATTATTTGCCGTTGCGATGTATCCTTCGGCAGGATTCACGACTCTGGGCAGTTCATCATACGGAATGAATCCGGTCCACTCATAGTCCGATGTCCATCCCGGTACCGGCAGGAGTCCGTCCCCCTTCTTCCGGATGGGGATTTTGCCGTTTGCTTTGTATGCGATCGTCCCATCTTTGTCAGCGAATACGAAGTTCTGGGTAGGCGTATGAAAATCTTCCATTGCCCTTTCGAATTCGGTCCAATTGGACGCTTTATTCATGTCGATGATGGCTTGCAACTCGAGACTCGGATCAAGAGCCGTCCATCTCATGGATAGAGCGTTTTCGCTATCATCCTGATTCGCGAATTCCGATACGATGGGGCCGTGTCGTGTAACCGTGACTTCATACGGAATCGTCTCGCTGTCTTTTACAGCAATGGGTTCCTTGATCACCTTGGCCTCCTCCCATTTCCCGTCAAAGAGGAAGTGATTCTTTTTCTCTTTGTGGCGCTTTTCAATGTAGAGGTCCTGAACATCCGGACCGGTGTTGGTCACACCCCAGGCAATCGTTTCATTATGACCGAGTATGATTCCAGGAATCCCCGCAAAGATCACCCCGCTCACATTAACGTCCGGCGATTCAAGATGCATCTGATACCAGATGGACGGACTTCCCAACGAAAGGTGGGGATCATCCGCGAGCATGGGATGCCCGCTTGCCGATTTCGAGCCGCTCACTACCCAATTATTGCTTCCGTTCATCTCAGGTGGAATGACAGGCTCTGCGATGGCATTCCCCCATTTCATGGAAAGCTCTTTCGTTTCATGTATGATCGTGGGAGCATCTTGCGGATAAGAGGGGAAAAGATCCATCGCCTTTTCCTCCGGTAACGATTGCAATGCCCAATACCTGAAAGCCTGCCCTTGCCAGTGGCCGCCGAGATCAAAGGCCATGTACTTTCCGATTGTCAAAGAATCCACTTCCGTCCATTTCTCAGGTTCATAGCCCAATAGGGTGAACTCGGCCGGCAAGGACTTGTTCTTCTTCGATTCTTCTATATAGGCATTCACTCCATCCGCAAACCAGGTCAGCACCTCCTTGACTTCAGGTGAATATCCTTCAAGGGAAGCTTCGGCAGCCCGCCTGAGACCGAGGGTACGGAAGAACTTGTCCCGGTCAACTGCCTTTTCCCCCACCACCTCGCTCAATCGGCCTGATGCCTGCCTTCGGCTGAGGTCCATCTGGAACAGCCGATCTTGCGCCTGAATGTATCCTTGCGCCAAATAAAGGTCGCGGTCATTGGAAGCAGCGAGATGGGGGACGCCTTTGCTGTCCCTGACCACCTCTACCTCTTCAGAGAGGCCGGGAACGCTCAATTTTCCTTCGATCTGAGGAAGTGAGCGTCCAATGAACGAATCGGCATAAAGGATGAGAGAAGTCATGCATAGAAACAGGAAGGCGATTCCACCTATGATGATTGTTCTTTTTCGATTCTTCTTGAGTTTTATCTCCAAGATAACACCTCCCTATCTCGCCTTTGCGATAATCCCGTTATGCACTTTGATGTATCCATGCTGGAGGATGTCGGCCCCGTTTTCATACAGATAGAGTCCCATCTGTTCTACCGTCATGAGCTCACGGTACGTATGGTTCATCACATCTGCCATAAGATCGTAATACACCTTTGACTTCCACTGGGCTCTCGGGGTCGTCAGGATCATATATCCTCCAGGCTTAAGGAATTTCCGGTGCCAATCGACGACTTCAGGCTTATGTTCATCGGGGAAATGCTCCAATAAACCGACACTCAGGACGATATCGAATTCCTTGCCATACGGAAGTTCCCTGATATCACTGACTACGTAGTCTGTAGGAAAATCGCTCTTATGGTAGACTTTCATCCCCCCGGTGTCTGGATTTTCCCCGAGAAATGGATAGGATTCTGGGAAATCCTCATACCGGGTGTCCTTACAGAAGGGATCATAATCTACCATTACGATGCTGCTTCCCGGGTACATGGCGGCCAACTGCATCGCCTCATACCCTTCGGCAGCACCCAGGAACAAGATTTTCGGTTTGAGCACATCCAACCCCTTGAACAGCTCCCGTTTCCCCCTGGGATCCCATATTCCATCCTGGATCCGATGGACATAATTCCATAAGTGCAGACGCAAATGGTCTTTCATCGCTTCAACGGATGAAGTCAGATGGAGCTTCAAGGTCTCCCCCACAATCTTCTTTCTGTTCTGACTCAGACTTTCCGGCACATCCTTCACGAACCAATCATGGAAGGAACGATTGAACATCTCCCAGGAAGCATGGACCGGCAGGGTCTTCCCTTCCCTCAACTCCCACTCTTTCTTCTCTTTGGAAAACCGGTTCACCTTGAACGGTCTACCCACCTGATCCCATGTGACTCCTGACCAATCCCCCACACCTTTCAGCTTAACAAACCGATCATGCTCCCTTTTCGTAAAGCTACGCTTGTCCACTCGATAAGAAGGTTCCAAATATGTATCTTCCATCGTTGCTTTCATCCTCTCACGCTTATATTAAAACGCTTTCATTCCTTCTATATACTATTACCCTTTCATTCTCAAAATTCCTTCAATGAAGAGAGAGAACAATCCGTTTCTTCCTTGCGGGTATGGGGTAAAAGGACCGTAGGAGGTGGAGTGATGGCTTTTGACTATTCCCTAGACTATAAACAGATTGATTTCAGGGAGTCCCCTGAGCTTTATCGCGTCGGCCGGGGGGAACAAGGAGTCCTGATGGTCGAACCATATAAAAGCGAAATCCTGCCTCATTGGAAGTTCAAGACACCTGCGATTGCAAAGGAATCATCAGACAAGATCCATGCGATGTTTCTGGATTATCAAAAGAAGGATGATTTTGTGGGGATGGATATGGCGCGGAAGTTCCTGCAGATGGGGTATACAAGGTCCAGGAGATATGCCAATTACCCCGGAGGCAAGAAATATGACAATGATGGAAATGTGAATGATAGGGAAATAGATGATGAAAAAGCTGAATCCGCTTCTATCTTCGAGAAAAAGTGGATCCAGGTAAGAGAAGATCCGGATTATCTTAAGAGGAAGAAGCAGCATCAGAAAAAGTACGGATGAAAAGAAAGCAGGGAGATGCGCCGCATCTCCCTGCTTTCTTTTACATGATCCGCTTAAACATTTTTTCCATCTCATAAACGGAATAGTGAATGATGATCGGTCGTCCGTGCGGACAAGTGAACGGATCCGACGTACTTCTCAGCTCATCAAGAAGTGAAAGGATCTCGTCATTGCGAAGGTGATGGTTCGCCTTGATGGACCCCTTACAGCTCATCATGATGGCCGCTTCTTCTCGCAGCTTCTTAATATCGATGCGGTTCATTTTCAGGACCTGCTCAATCATATCCTCGATCGTTTCCTGCTCTTCACCCTTAGGGAACCACTGCGGGTGAGATCTGACGATGAAGCTGTTATGACCGAAGTCCTCAAGGAAAACCCCGACCTCTTCGAGCATACCCCTGCATTCATTGATCTTGATGAATTCATCAGTGGAAAACTCCAGGGTCATGGGCACAAGCATTTCCTGCAGCTCCTTGGCGACTTGACCCACTTTTTCTTTAAAAAATTCATATTTGATCCGCTCCTGGGCGGCATGCTGATCGATTATATACAGGCCCTGGTCATTCTGTGCAAAGATATACGTTCCATGCATCTGTCCGACCGGATACAGGGGCGGGACCCTTGATTGATCCTTGCTTTCATCCGGCTCCACGGATGGTTCAACCGGAACGGTGCGAAAGGGTGTCTCCGTCTCATGAGGGACGTCCATGGAGGCTGGCTCTGAATACGCCTCCTCCTTGGTCTCAGTCTCCACCATCACCGGCTGCCGTTCCTTTACCATCTCAGGAATAGTCGGCTTCGGGCGAGAAACATGGTCGAGGGTCATGAAGGTTTGCTCAGACTTGGGTGCCATCGATTTCGGTGCGACAGACCCGGTCGGAATGAGTTCCTTCTTTTTGAATACGGTTTTGATCCCCTCACTGATCAGGGCGTTAAGCTCCTGCTCCTTGCTGATCCTTACCTCCATTTTGGAAGGATGGACGTTGACATCCACGAGGACCGGATCCATGTCAATATTCAACAGGACAATGGGATGCCGGCCAATTGGTAAAAGGGTGTGATATCCTTCTCCGATTGCTTTGGCCAATGTATAATTCTTAATGAAGCGCCCATTGATCATCGTTGAAATATAGTTGCGGGAAGCTCTGGTGATCTCCGGCATGGACACATAGCCTGTGACCTTGAAATCCAGGGATTGTACATGGATCGGCACCATATTCTTCGCAATCGCGAGTCCGTAGATCGATGCCAGGACCTGCCGCACATCTCCGTTCCCGTTCGTATGGAGGAGGGACTTTCCATTATGGAGGAGCTTGATGGAAATCTCAGGGTGAGACAGGGCAATACGGTTGACCACATCGGTGATATTGCCGAGTTCCGTATGAATCGTCTTCATATATTTCAACCTTGCAGGTGTATTGAAGAACAGTTGGGATACAGTGATATCCGTCCCCTTTCGAGAGGAGGTCTTTTCGAAGGTTTCTTCGATCCCCCCGGCAAGCTCGATTTTTGTACCCGGTCCCTCTCCTGTGCAGGTCTTCATCGTGAAGTGGGAGACGGAGGCGATACTCGGCAGTGCCTCACCCCTGAATCCGAGGGTGCGGATACGGAAGAGATCGTTCTCATCCTTGATCTTCGAGGTGGCATGGCGCTTGAATGCCGTCTTGACATCTTCTTCGTCGATCCCATCCCCGTTATCTATGATCCTGATGGAGTTCAGTCCCGCTTCTTCCACATGGATTTCAATGATCGTTCCACCGGCATCGATACTATTTTCCAGTAGTTCCTTTACCACGGATGCAGGACGCTCCACCACTTCCCCGGCTGCTATTTTATTTGATAGGGAGTCATCGAGCTGAAAGATCTTCACGATACTGCCTCCTTATTTCTTCAGTTTCTTATGGATTCCGTAAAGGGTGTTCATGGCATCAATCGGAGTCATATCAAGAATGTCCAATTTCTTAAGCTCATCCAGAATTTTTGTTTCCTTTGTGGATAGCTCTTTTGCAACGGTCTTCTGTTTCTTTCCTTCTTCGAAAAAGGAAAGCTGGCCAGGCTCATCCTCCTTTACAATGGTCGCTGCTGATTCTTCCATCCCTTTTTTGCTTTCTAGGGTCGAAAGGATCTCATTGGCTCTTGTGATGAGGATCTCTGGAAGCTCGGCAAGTTCCGCCACATGGATACCGTAGCTTCGATCTGCCGCCCCTTCTTTGATTTTGTGAAGGAACACCAGTTTCCCACTCTGCTCCATGGCACTCACATGAACATTTTTGACTTTAGGCAGTTCGGTTTCCAGTACTGTCAGTTCATGATAGTGAGTCGAGAACAACGTCTTGGCACCAATATGCCCATGGATGTACTCGATGATCGCCTGTGCCAGGGCCATTCCATCGTAAGTGGACGTCCCGCGTCCGATTTCGTCAAACAGGATCAGACTCGCCTCCGTCGCATTGACGATGGCGTTCCTCGCTTCAAGCATTTCCACCATGAACGTGCTCTGTCCAGATATCAGATCGTCTGCCGCTCCGATCCGCGTGAATACTTGATCGAATATCGGAAGGTCAGCTTCAGCGGCCGGGACATAGCAGCCAATCTGGGCCAGGATGCTTGTGAGGGCGAGCTGCCTCATATACGTACTTTTCCCGGACATGTTCGGTCCAGTGATCAGGAGGATTTCACGCTCGCTGTCCATGTAGGAATCATTGGGCACATATCCATCTGCTCCCATGACCTTTTCAACGACAGGGTGACGGCCATCCTTGACGGCGATCCGTCTTTGTTCATTGAAGACCGGCTTGCTGTAGTGCCTTTTTTCACTGACCGTGGCAAAACATTGAAGAACATCGAGTTCACTTACAACCTTAGCCAGGCGCTGAAGGCGCGGGATGAATTCTTTCACTTGCTCCCTGATCCCGATGAACAATTCGTATTCAAGATCGACGCTGCGTTCATCTGCCTGCAGGATGAGCGCTTCTTTTTCTTTCAGCTCCGGGGTAATGAAACGCTCAGCGTTCGTGAGCGTCTGCTTCCTCTCATACCTTCCTTCTTCAAGGTGATGAAGGTTGGCTCTTGTTACTTCAATATAATAGCCGAAGACACGGTTGAAGCCGACCTTCAAGGAACGGATCCCTGTGCGTTCGCGCTCGTCCCGTTCAAGAGCGGCAATCCACGACTTTCCGTTTCGACTGGCATCACGGTATTGATCAAGCTCTTCATGATAGCCATCCCGGATCAAGCTGCCTTCCTTGATGGAAAGAGGGGGATTTTCCACGAGGGCAAGTTCCAGGAGATCCGTCAGATCTTCACAAGGATCCAATTCTTTACTGTAGCGGTCGATGGAATGATGATCCAGTGAGGCGATGAGGGATTTCAAAATCGGAATCTGCTGGAGGGATTTCTTCAACTGGATCAAATCCCTTGCGTTCACGTTTCCAAACGCCACTCGTCCTGCAAGTCTTTCAAGGTCATAGACTTCTTTCAGCCTCTCCCTCAGGTCCTGTCTTTCAAAGAACCGTTCAAGGAATACTTCGACGACCATCTGCCTCTTTTCAATCTCCCGGCGTGAAATGAGCGGCCGGTCGATCCATTGTTTGAGAAGACGCGCTCCCATAGCGGTCATCGTTTCATCCAGGAGCCAGAGAAGAGATCCTTTCTTTCCTTTGGAACGGATGGTTTCCGTCAGCTCAAGGTTTCTTTTGGAATAGTAATCCATTTTCATGAAATGGTTCAAATGATAGGTTTCCACCTTTTGCAGATGGTCCAGGCTCCGCTTTTGAGTCCTGAATAGATAATGCATGAGAAGGGCTGCCGTCTGTTTCAATTTTTCCTGCTGAAGTTCTTCCAGTAAGTGCTCGAATGAAACAGCTGATCCATGCCCGACCTCAAAAGAAAGGGTCACTTCAAGGCGTTCTTTGAGCTTGAGCTGGTGCTCCTCCTCCAGATCCGGCGCTACGACTACCTCCTTTGCCCCGATCGTGGACAGCTCATTCAATAGCTGCGCCATGCCGTCGGCTACAAGGGTGACGTTGGTTTCGCCCGTTGACAGATCGCTGTAGGCGAGGCCGTATGTGCCATCATCAAAGGATACCACGCTGGCGATATAGTTGTTCTCTTTATCGCTCAACCCTTTACCTTCCATCACTGTACCAGGGGTGATGAGCTGTACGACTTCACGTCTTACGACCCCTTTTGCATGCTTTGGATCTTCAGTCTGTTCACAAATGGCGACCTTGTATCCTTTGTTGATCAGTTGCTCTATGTAATTGGGAGCAGAATGGTATGGAACTCCGCACATCGGAATCCTCTCCTGTCCTCCCCCATCTCGGCTTGTCAGGGTGATTTCCAATTCCTGAGAAGCTGAGATGGCATCATCGAAGAACATTTCATAAAAGTCCCCTAAACGAAAAAATAAAAAGGCATCCTGATATTCTGCCTTCACCTGTAAGTATTGTTTAATCATTGGCGTGTATTGAGTCATGGGTTCATTCAAACCTTTCCGTATTCTGCTAGACGTCTCATTATATCATATCTAACCATGAGGTTTCATGCCGGAAACAATGGAAACAGGCGGATGGAATGAACCCATCCGCCTAAACCAATCATGATCAAAATGAACCGCTCAGTTCCTTGCCATCAATCTTCCAACCCGAGATCCCTTCTGCTTGGTGAAGGTTTAATTTCATAACAGAATGATGGACTCTCCGTTTCCCGTCCGTCCACTTCACCTTGGCAGTGACGCTGGACAGGAACGGGTTTGTTTCCTTCACTTCGAAGGAAGATATCTTCATCGTTTCCACCTTCTTCAGAAGGGCCTCCGACTCCACCCCACTTCCTTCCATGAGCATTTTTCCGAGCAACTCTTCATCTCGTTGTTTCACTGCCATCTCAACTACCCTCATTGCTCCCTCTGGTTTCAAGGACGCAATGAACTCCGGAAGTTCTCCGGCAGCTTTATGGATCATCAGGGTATGGGCGAAATCCGGACGCGGCGTCTTATGGGTCGTACTTCCAAGGAAATGGACGCAGAAATGTCCCGGGAATCCATTCTGAAGAGCTCCTCCCCCGTGAGGCATTCCGTTCATGGAAGCAGGAATGAGGAGGCTTCCCGACTTCACCAGGATCGCCCTCCTGTTCCAGCTCCAATGTCCTCCGTAGATTTCTTTCATCACCTTCGTGTCCTCTTCAGTCACCGGTTGGACATCCGCATGTTTATTCCCCGCCCGTCGCTGGACTTGAAACGTCTTGCCTGTCTCCACATCGATGAGCTCGAAATATGAATACTTGGGAAGAAGCAGGTTCGTATCCTTCCACGAAAGCGTGTCCGTCAAATAGTCGACTCTTAAAGGCGCCGCACTTAATATGGATGCGGTCATGAGTACTTTCATCATCATCAGTGCCATCAAATGCCCCCTTTCTTATTGATTTCTTCCGGACGCTTGCCCGTACTCTTCCTCATACTTTTTCGTTAATTGAGCCGTTCCATAACCATTAATTTTTGGTAATCATCCTTCCCCCGTATGACCGTATACGGGGGGACCATACTAAAAGGGAAAGGGTGATAATGATGGCTTGGACCACTTTTTTAATTGCTGCCATGATCGGACTATCGAATCAGCAGCCCCTTGAACTTGATACAGGGGATGAAATCATTACGGTCAAGGAGGAATCTCTGGCTCTTCCCTACCTTGATCTACCGATACTTAATGAAGACCATTTTAACCATCTTGTTTCCCTTCTGCAGGAAAAGACGTATAAAGCGCCCATCAATGCCAAAATTGATGAGCATAATCGTATCATCCCCGGACAAACAGGACTCATGCTTGACCGCAACGGCTTAAGAGAAGCCATGATGAATTATCTTTACAAAGGAGTGCGCTCCACTGATGCTCCGACCCTGAAAACCTACCCTAAGGTTGATACAGAAATCCTTGCCCATATACGCACGAATCGCATCGGATCCTATGTAACGTATTTCAATAAAAAAAATGAAGAACGAACGAATAATATCATCTTGGCTTCCGGGCAAATCAACAACACAGTCGTCTTTCCCGGCGAGACGTTCTCATTCAACAAGACGGTGGGTAAACGTACAAAAGGAAAGGGTTATATGAAGGCTCCCGTTATCGTCAAGGGAGAATTATCGGAAGATATCGGGGGAGGGATCTGCCAGGTTTCATCTACTCTCTTCAATGCCGTTGATCGTGCAGGGGTGACGATCGTGGAGCGCTATCATCATTCCAAAAGGGTCCCGTACGTCCCGAAAGGAAGAGACGCGACCGTCAGCTGGTATGGACCCGATTTTGCATTCCGCAACCCTTATCATCAGCCCATCCTGATCCGGTCCAAAGTCGTAGGGGGACAAATGATCGTGACCATTTTTTCATCCGATCAAGTGGAAGCCGAGAAGAGGAGCGTTCCAGGTGCATCGCCTGCCAAACCATCTGAAAAACGGCACTGATCGTAACCATAAAAGCCCTCGCAACTGCGAGGGCTTGATCAATCTTATAGACGATTGATCCCTTCAACAACGGTATCAAGCATCAGCTCAAGATCGTCCTCCTCAATCACAAGGGGAGGTGAGAGGGCAAGGACGTTATTGAATCCCGCTACCGTGGCTCCATTTTTACCGATCAGGATACGTTTTTGCTTACAATAGTCCACTACACTGCTTACAGATTTCCCGTCTAGTGGCTCTTTGGTCGACTTATCCTTCACCAGCTCGATTCCAAGGAGGAGTCCTTTTCCTCTCACATCACCGACCCGAGGATGGGCAGACAGTTTTTGGCGGAGAAAATGTAAGGCCTTTTCACCCAGTCTTGCAGAGCGGTCAATAAGCTGCTCTTTTTGAATGATATCGATATTTTTCATAGCCACTGCGCATGAGGCAGGACTCCCCCCGAATGTATTGATATGCCGGAAGTAATCGTATTCCTCACGACCCTTGAACGCCTCGTACACATCTCTCCTGACAGCCGTCGCAGAAAGAGGGAGATACGCTGAGGTAATCCCCTTTGCCATCGTGATGATATCCGGTTTAATCCCGTAATGCATGAATCCGAATGCTTTTCCCGTGCGTCCGAATCCTGTTATGACTTCGTCCACGATCAGCAGTGCCCCATGGGCTTCACATACCTCCTTCGCTGCCTTCATATATCCATCCTGAGGCATGACGATCCCACCGCCTGTGATGATCGGTTCCATGATGACAGCTGCAATCGTTTCACTGAGTTCCCATGTCAGTGTTTCATTGAGCGCCTGGACGGCAGGGAGGTCTTTCCCGGTTGATCCCGGTTCATCCCTGTAAGCATCGGGTGGCCTAACATGGATGAATCCCGGTGCCAGTGGTTCGTACTTATATTTCCTCTGGGCCTGTCCGGTTGCAGATAAAGCCCCGAGGGTATTCCCGTGGTATCCCCGGTATCTTGCCACGATCTTATACCGATTGGCCTCCCCCTTTTGCTGATGATATTGACGGGCAATCTTGAATGCCGTCTCGTTTGCCTCTGAACCGCTGTTGGAAAAAAAGAACACATAGTCATCCCCGATAAGCTCGGTCAGCTTCTCCGCCAGTTCGATTGCTGGCCGATGACTTTGAGTGAGGGGATAGTAAGGCATCTCCTTCAATTGTTCGTAAGCGGCAGTCGCCAGCTCTTCTCTTCCGTATCCTATGTTCACACACCATAACCCAGCCATTCCATCGAGGTAACGCGCGCCCTCATGATCGGTCACCCACGCACCGGCTGCTTTGGTCACGACCATCGTCGCATCTGGATTATAAGGCTTCATGGAATGCCATACCCTCCGCTCATCTTGTAACAGATCCTTGTGTTGATCCACCACCATCGCTCCTTTCTGATTGGTCTTCCCCTACTCATCTTTATTCGGGGCTGTCCACCTTTAGAAGCAGTGGTTTCTGAACCGGTTCTCCTGTTTAAGGGCTTCGGGGATAAACCTAAACACGTTAAGAAGCCGGACGGTTTGACTAACCGTCCGGCTCTTTGATCCAACCCCTTATGAATGAAGGGTTCCAGGCTTGAGGGAGCGGACGGGCCGGCTCATCTTCCATTGACGAAGGAACCAGATCAGGACCGCCGCCCAAATCACCGATCCAAGGATCATGGACAGCTTATAATCAAGTCCGAATCCTTCAGGTGCATAAAAGATATACACACTCACGACCGCTGTCATGAATAAGGCGGGAATCGTACAAATCCAATGGAAGGCAGCCTTCCTGAGTAAATAAATGGAACCTGTCCACAGCATGACAGTTGCCACCACTTGGTTGGACCATCCCACATACCTCCATAAAAAGCTGTAGTCGATCTGAGTCAGGAGGAATGTCGGGAGTGCAACCGGGATGACCAACAGGACAGGAAGCCACTTATTGTCCGTGTCCCGCTTTCGGATATCGCGGATCAATTCAGCCAGCATCATCCTCGAAGAGCGCAGGGCTGTGTCCCCTGTCGTAATAGGGAGGATGATGACCCCCAAGATGGCAAATATGCCACCCACGGTACCAAGGGTTGTGACACTGATCCCATTGACCACACCAGCAGGCCCCCCTGTGGCAAGAGCCTCTTGAAGACCCGGCGTTCCGTTGAAGAAAGCCATCCCGGCTGCCGCCCAAATCAAAGCGATGACACCCTCTGCCACCATGGCACCGTAAAATACCTTCCTCCCCTCGCTCTCTTTCTTTAATGTTCTTGAAAGGATCGGACTCTGTGTGGAATGAAACCCCGAAATCGCGCCGCATGAAACGGTTACCATCAACAGCGGCCAGATGGGTAGATCTCCCGGATGTAAATTTTTCAGGGTAAGGTTCGGGATCGGATGTTCAAAAAAGAATAAACCAATGCCGATGGATACGGCCATGAAAATCAAGATAGCCCCGAAGAATGGATAAATCCTTCCGATGATTTTGTTGACAGGAAGAACTGTAGCGACAACAAAATAAATGAATATGAGAATGAGACATGTCATGAATGATAAAGGAGTCAGCTCTGTTAGAAGCTGGGCAGGTCCGGCTGTGAAGGCTGCGGCTACGAGAATCATGAGGACGATGGATAGGAGATTCATCGCCACCTTCACGGGTTTCCCGAGATAATTACCCACGATGGCAGGGAACTGTGCCCCTCCATGCCGCAAAGACAACATCCCTGAAAAGTAATCATGTACAGCTCCTGCAAACAAACAGCCGATGACGATCCAGATGAATGCAACCGGACCGTACAGAGCACCCATAATGGCACCGAAGATCGGTCCAAGTCCCGCTATGTTCAGAAGCTGGATGAGGCTTGCCTTCCACCAGCTCATCGGTACGTAATCCAAATCGTCCCGTTTTGAATAAGCCGGGGTGATCGTTCGGTCGTCGATGACGAAAATCTTTTCGACCACCTTTGAATAAACGAAGTAGCCTGCAATCAGAATGAATAATGCCGCGATGAACGTGAGCATGTGCCGATCCCCCTTTATGTATGAATATAACCGCAATCTTAATATGATTTGACAGACAAATCAACCAAATATTCAAAATAATGAAACTTGTTTCTTTTTACCCATAGAAAAAGACGGTCCAAAGACCGTCTTGACAGTTATTGATCAAGTTTCAATTTGGCAAGGGCATCGGCGAGAGCTGTATTCACCGGTTCATCTTTCTGCTGGGTTTTCAAGTATTGATTGACATCCCTTTTGGTTGCTTTTCCGCCCTTTTCCTTCTTCCTCCGCTGATTGAAGGTAGAAAGCTTTTCTTTGTGACCGCACACACATACGAACAGTTGTCCATCGCCTTCTCCCTTAAGTTCAAGGCGCTTGTGGCAGTTCGGGCAGCGTGCATTCGTCTTTTTACTGACGTTTTTGCGATGTCCACACTCACGATCCTGACAAACGAGCATTTTCCCATTACGATTCTTAATTTCAAGCATGAGATTCCCGCAATCCGGGCATCTCGTTCCTGTGAGATTGTCATGGGAGAATTTTTTAGTGGATTGCTTGATTTCATGGACCGACTTTTTCGTATATTCCTTGATTTCCTTCATGAATTCTTGTTTGCTCAGTTTGCCACTGGCAATCTGCTCCAGCTTCATTTCCCATTCTGCAGTGAGTGTCGGAGAAATGAGCTCGGAAGGTGCCAGGTCAAGCAGCTGTTTCCCTTTGGACGTGATGGTGATTTCTTTCCCCGTCTCTTCGATGAGCGCCGTGTGGAATAGTTTTTCAATGATGTCGGCACGGGTCGCCACGGTACCGAGTCCCCCGGTTTCCGAAATGGCCTCCAACAGGTCTTGATCGCTGCCTTTCATATACTTCCGCGGATTCTCCATGGCGGTCAGAAGGGTTCCTTCATTGAATCTTCCCGGCGGCGTGGTTTTCCCTTCCGTCTGCTTTACCGACAATAGCGGCAGACTCTCCCCTTCGGCTAGCGTTGCCTTCAGGCCTTCGACGCTTTCCTTCTCATAAACGGCCTTCCACCCTTGATCCAGCACCCTGTTTCCTTTGAGCTGGAATCGGTTCTGACCGATATTTCCCGTGACGGTGGTCTGCTCATAAGAATACGGTGCATAGAATGCCGCGACGAATCGCTTCACGATCAGATCGTAAATTTTCCGTTCCCTGTCTTGGAGTTTCTGGAGAAAAGGTGTTTCCTCCGTTGGAATGATGGCATGGTGATCACTGACCTTGGTGTCGTCAACATACGCTTTTGAAAGGGTAAGCTTTCCTTTCAGTGCATGATGGACGATGCTTCTGTACTCCTGGACATTGACGGCCATCAGACGATCTTTCAGTGTGTCGACCATATCACTCGACAGATGCTTGCTGTCGGTCCTCGGGTAGGTGACCAATTTATGCTGTTCGTACAATTTCTGCATGATTGACAGCGTTTCTTTTGCCGAAAAGCCGTATATCTTGTGGGCATCACGCTGTAGTTCAGTCAAATCATAAAAAGAAGGGGCAGGATTTTTTTTCGTTGCTTTTTTGACAGTATCGATTGTAAGCGGATTTTTTTGCGCCTTCAAGGCAGCTTCTACCTGATCCACCTCTTCTTTTGAAAACGACCTTGACTCCTGACCTTTTAGCCATGTAAAGGTCCCTTTTGCGGTGACCGCTTGAATGCCATAGTATGGGACCGGCTTGAAGTTCCTGATTTCCTCTTCCCGCTGAGCGATGATACTAAGCGTCGGGGTTTGTACCCGGCCGCAGGAAAGCTGGGCATTATGTTTGGTCGTCAAGGCCCTCGTGGCATTCATGCCGACATACCAATCCGCTTCGGACCTTGCCTCTGCAGCTCTGTAGAGGTTTTCATAGGCTTTTCCATCCTTTAACCGGCTGAAGCCCTGCTGAATGGCTTTATCGGTGACGGATGAGATCCACAGACGCTTCAACGGTTTTTGCGGCTTCGCCTTTTCCAGGATCCACCTGGCGACGAGTTCACCTTCACGCCCGGCATCCGTGGCAATGACGATTTCTTTCACATCTGGCCGATTCATCTGGGTTTTTACGGTATTGAATTGTTTGCCTGTTTTTTTGATCACCACCAGCTTAAGATCTTTCGGTAGCATCGGCAGGTCTTCTATCTTCCACGTTTTGTACTTGTCATCATAGGTTTCGGGGTCTGCAAGGGTAACCAGATGCCCAAGGGCCCAGGTTACGATATACTCTTTCCCTTCCATGAATCCGTTTCCTTTTTGTGTGCAGTTCAGCACCCGTGCGATATCTCTTCCGACAGAAGGCTTTTCTGCCAGAACCACTGTTTTTTTCATCGTTAAAAATCCTTTCGTGATCGGTCTTCCCACCCATTTTAGCATACTTACATGCAATCGGGCAGTGGCGTTCCACAAAGAAGAAACCATCCGGTTGGATGGTTTCAATAAAAAAACTAGGAAGAGGCCGTCTTCCTAGCAATCTTTACTCTTCGATGCCTTCAAGGAATTCCGGATCCAATTCTTCAAACTCTTCGTCATCCAGGTCGCAGTCCCAATCATGATCATCACAGCCGTCAGGATTCACCAGGACGCATACTTTCGTTTCACCGATCACTTCCACCAGGAATTCACGTTCTACATGAACGATGATTTTATTCCCATTCGGTGAGATGACCGCTTCGCAGCAGTTCGGCTGTTGGAGTACGCGTGCGCACACTTCAAGATCATCCGAGCAATCAGGATCGCGGTATTTCAATTTGATGACGTCTGTATATTCGACTCGCTCAGTAACCACGGACGTTTTCGTGTTATCACTGTGGGAGTACCATACGTTGATATCATAACAACCCTGAATCTCTACTTTTTTCCCTACTTTGTGTGCCTTGTACTCGTGATTGATGATCCAGCAGCCTAAAATGCTCGATGGGTGATGCGGCGGGCAAATCGTATGATGGGACTGAGTGAATTTGCGTCCCTTCGCTACGACCGCTTTTGTAATGATCTCTCTATATTCTGCCATTCGAGCGTACCTCCTCATTCATTTTCAATTCATCTTATGCGATGACTTAGGTGTTTGTGCGAGTAAATTGGATTGCATGAAAGGATTGTTGCGAGATACTGTATTGTATGCGAATACCCAAGGGATGTTACGAAAAGGAGAGCGGATGCGAGGCGAAAAGATGGACGAAGAAAAAAGCGGTTGGTACAACAAATAAAGAGACGATTTGATGACGAACACAATCAGTATAGGTACTTTATACCGTGCATGATTTCGCTTTTCGCGCGTAGCCCGTGAGCCTCCTCGACATGGGTCCCGCATACCTACGCTTCTTGAAAGAAATGAAAGCGTAATGGTCATGAACCAAATAAAAAACCCGAACGATCTTAGGCAAGATCGTTCGGGTTTTACTATGATTGGACACAATTGTCCCAGCATCTTTGAATGGGAAACTTACGAGCAGCTGCCAGGCATGGAATTGCGGACCTGGGATCCGGTTTCTCCCCTGAGGACGTCACCGCCTGTCGTTTCGATGATGTGATCGGTGACATTGTTGGAGATGACAGATGCGACGATCTGAAGCAGATCATTCACATCCTCCTGGGATTCTTTAAATTGCTGGACGATGGGAATAGCGTCAATTTCTTTTTCCAGGTTTTCGATTTTTGCTTCAACCATCTTCAGTGCTTCGCTTTTACCGTAGTGTTGGAAGTTGACCGCCTGCTTCTGAAGACTCTTGATGCTTGCAATCATTTCTCTTACTTTTTGATTTTCATGGATCTGTGCCTCTGCACGTTTGAAAAAATCCACTTCTTCAGTATCCGCGATCATCTGAGCAAGATCGCCTGCATGTTTGATAATATCATCTTTTGTATATTTCGCCATATCATTTCACCTCTGCCGGTATTTGAAATTCAGATCCGATTAAGCCTTCTTCGATCATTTCCCCGTCGAGCGACCAGCTTTTAGTATCGGTGATCTTCACCTTCACGATTTTGCCGATGGCCGTCTTGGGCGCTTTGAAATTCACTAATTTGTTCCTTCTTGTGTATCCGGCGAGGACCTCCGGATTCTTCTTGCTTTCTCCTTCCACCAGGACTTCCACGATTTCGCCTTTATACGGAAGGAGGGCCTTGCCAGACAATTCATTCACCACTTCGTTCAGCCTGCGTAATCGGTCTTTCTTCACATCGTCAGGAACATTATCCTTCATTTTGGCTGCCGGGGTCCCTTCCCGTGGGGAGTAGATGTACGTGTAGGCCGATTCGAAGCCCACTTCCCTGTACAAAGAGAGGGTCTCTTCGAATTGTTCTTCTGTTTCATTCGGATAACCGACGATGATGTCGGTCGTCAGGGCTACATCCGGCATGGACGCCTTGATTTTCGCCACGAGGTCAAGGAAGGCCTCACGGGAATACTTTCTGGCCATGATCTTCAGGACAGGGGTGGAACCGGACTGAACCGGAAGATGGATGTGTTCGACGAGGTTCCCTTTCTTCGCAAGGACTTCGATGAGATGATCATCAAAGTCGCGGGGATGACTGGTCGTGAAGCGGATCCTCGGGATATCGATCTTCCTCAATTCATCCATGAGGTCCCCGAGTCCGTAGTCAAGGTCTTCAATGTCCTTGCCATACGCATTGACATTCTGACCAAGAAGGGTGACTTCCTGGTACCCTTGAGCGGCCAACATCCGGACCTCCTGGATGATCTCTTCCGGTCTTCTGCTCCGTTCCTTCCCACGCGTGTAAGGAACGATGCAGTACGTACAAAACTTATCGCAGCCATACATGATGTTCACCCAGGCCTTGATATTCCCTCTGCGGACCTTCGGAAGGTTCTCGATCACATCCCCTTCCTTGGACCAGACTTCCACGACCATGGCCTTGGACATATAGGCCTCGGCAAGGATCTCTGGGAGCCTGTGTATATTGTGGGTGCCAAAGATCATATCCACCTGCTGATAGGTCTTCAGGATCTTATTGACGACCGATTCTTCCTGGGACATGCATCCGCATACGCCGATGAGCAGTTCAGGATTCTCCCGTTTCAGGGCCTTGAGATGACCGAGTTCACCGAACACTTTGTTCTCGGCGTTCTCCCGGATGGCACATGTGTTCAGAAGGATCACATCCGCATCATCCGTCGTGTTCGTGGCTTCATAGCCCAGGGCCATGAAGATCCCCGCCATGACCTCGGTATCGTGTTCGTTCATCTGACAACCATATGTACGTATGTAGAATTTCCTTCCTGTTCCAAGGCCTTTGAATTTATCATCAATGGTGAAGTCATTATGATACTGGACTTCCTCTTTCCCGCGTTTTTTGGCTTCTTTCAACGAAGGCGGAATATAGACGCTCTGAAAATATTGACTGTAATCCTTCTCGCCTTTTGGTGAGGTGGGATTCGCCTGCTGTCCATGTTTTCGCTGTTCCTCATTCATGAGTAGTCCCCTTTCAAGCTTTGTAACCTGAGAACGACCTCCCCGGACTGTAACCGCTTCAATAAGAAGGTATTCTGCTTGTTTAAGTATATCGGTTTTTGGAAGATCATACAATAGCTCCCTGCATCTATCGACCATGCAAACCCGGTCACCATGCAAATTAGGCATTCTCACCGGTTGCGCCTCGAGGATGGGTGCATACAGTAAAAATAAACAATGATGAAGGAGGAGAAAGCTATCAGACAGGGAGATCAAGAACCCTCGTATTATATTGAAAACGGGGAAACCATCTTTTTGAAATCGCAGCTGCATCTGTTGAAACTAGAGATTGCACGTCTGAGTCGAGGGGCACTATTTGCAGAAGCGGCATTTTATAAAAAGCGCTTATCGGAAGTTCAATCACAGTGGGAAACATCTCAGGAAGAAATTGAAGCACAGCAGGCAATAGAGGAGGATTTGATCAGGGATCGGAATCATTACTTCCATAAATCAGAGGAAAACGCCATGGAATCGCGCAATCTTAGGGAGCAACTGTTGACCACTGAATCGTCCTTACAGGAATGGAAGGAAAAATCTTTTACCCTGCTGGCTGAGGTCAATGCAATGAAGGAGAAGAATGCCCATTTGATCCTGGCTCTTTCAGAACGGGAACAGGAAGCTTCGGCGCTTTCGGATGAGAATGATACACTGAAAGAATGGTATGATCGCATCAAGACCGACGCGTTGAAAAAGGATGAAAAATTGCTCAATCAACAAGCTCATATCGATGACTTGCGGAACGCATTGGCTCATTCGGAGGATTCCAAAAATGCGCTATTCACAAGCTTGCTTATGAAAACAGAGCAGTTCGAGGAATTGGTGTCGGAACGGACCATCGCCCTTTCTACCCTTCAGCAGGCAAAAGAACGGCTGAAAGAGGCCGAAATTGAAAAAATGACGATCATCAAGGAAATGATGCTGGGGATCCAGCAGGAAATGAAGGATTACGAATGGCTCATGGAATCAAGATTCGGTGACATAGATCAAAAGCGAAAAGAGCAGGAGGACCGAATGGATGAAATGGAAGCTCTCCAGTTGCTCGGCATCCAGCGTCAGCATGTATTCATGCAGGAGCTGATCGAAGAAACGGATCGTCGATTCTTTGAAGAAATCCAGACCATCCGTTCGACGAATCACTCCCTTTCGTCCCAAGTCCAGGATCTGAAGGGAATGATCGAGCATCATCGCAGGCGCCAGATCAGACCCAAATATCTCGGGGCCACCAAATCCGAATCATAACAAGCAGCCGCCCCGATTGATTTCAACCAGGGCGGCTTTATCAAAATGTAATGAGGATTTTGTTTTGCGACTGAATCTGAAGATTCTCTCCTTCTACATAAACAAACCCTGCGATCGTGGCTGCTTTTTGCTCGTTCAGTGCTTCGATCGAGAACTGGACACCTTCAACCTTGATGGTTTCCCCAGGAGCCAATTGAAGGGGCTGAATCGATTCAATCCAGTATTCCCCTGTTTCGTACGCCTTTTCCAACCAGTCCTTTCCTGCATACTGCCATCCTTGCGCTCCGGTCTGACCCTGAAGGGAGAAAAGTTCACTCATTTCGGGAGGAAGGATCTGACCGCCGATTTCGACCCGGTCGTGAGGATCGACCCGAAAACAGAGCTTTGGATGATCAAGGACGACTGTCCCAGTATTCTTAATGAAGAAATCCGCTTTTACCGTATACTTATCCAGCTTCCGATTCGGCATCACGTTATAATCAAAGTATGAATGGGCACTCACGATTTTCTCGGCGCGCTGCCGCTGTTTTCTTCTTTTCGCTTCCTCATAGTCCCTGTCCTCGATCTCCTGTACCCTTTCTTCTTTGACCGGTGTCTTCACCCTCTCCATCGGGATCGGCTCCCTTCCAGTGGACAGAAGGGTCAGATATGGAATCAAATCCGCCTTCAGGATGGATTTCAGAATGCAGTTGGCCACAATGGTGGGCGCTTCACCTGTAAGGAAGTCATCCCATTCCATCCCCTTGAAAACAAAACGATATCGATGGTCAAAGGGTCGACCCTGCAGCACGTTGATGCTTCCGAATTTAATTTCCCCTTGATAGATTTTGATGAGACTTTTCACATCGACTGCCTCGACGGCATTGGAAAACCCAAACGATAAGGATCTTTCTTTATCTTCCGTCTGAACAAATTGTACGTCGATGAATTTGTCCGGTGCCTCCCCTTCCCTGGTTTCCTTAGAACGAACCTTTATCCCATGGACCTCCATAAGGGATTTGAACATGCGAAAAAAAGCTTCTTCTTTGATCCCCGTTACAGCGACCTCCACTTTTTTTCCAAACAATGGTGAGAATACTTCCATTTCTCCTGATGTATCCCTTCTATACTCGAACTTATACTCTGCGCAGAACCATTGAACAAATGGAAGGAGGTGATCGGCAAGTTCGCCCATCTCTCTCCCGTCCACTTTCCATTTCACCATGTGCATCACCCAATACTCATCTTATGAACTCCTTTTGCGACTTATGTTAATTGCATGATTCACGGTCGGACCGGAGCGACATACACTGATTCAGAGGCAAGTAGCAAAGGAGCGTCGATATGAGCAGGCATATACCCAAAGTTTCCGTTGTATTCCCTGTGAAGAACGAAGGCAAGAATGTAAAGATGACGTTGGATTCCCTTTTCAGCGTCAAGACGAATGTCGAGGTCGAGGCAATCCTTGTGGACGATGCCTCCACTGATGATAGCTTCGCCTTCCTTTCCACCTATGAACATAAACAAAAAGTGACCTATGTGCGGGCAGAAGGGGTGGGGCCATCTGTTGCCAGGAATCTGGGGGCGGATGCTGCCAACTACCCCTATATCGCTTTTTGCGATGCCCATATGACCTTTGAGAATTTCTGGTTGGACCGCCTTGTCTATCCGGTGGCAAGCGGGGTAACCGATGCCGTTTGTCCAGCCATCGGTTCGCTGGAGGACCCTTCCATCGTGGGCTACGGCCAATCTCTGACTCCTTCCCTGAAAATCAAATGGAATCCCAGGGGCCGTGCGCTTTTTGAAACAGCCATCCTCCCCGGTGCGTGCATTGTTATGAAGAAAGAGACGTTTGACGATATTGGCGGATTTGAACCCGGATTTTATTCGTGGGGGCACGAAGATGTAGAAATTTCGATCAAACTGTGGCTTTTCGGTTACCGTTGCCACTGCGATCCCACGGTCACGATCCTTCATTTGTTCAGGACGGCCCATCCATACAACGTAAACTACGAGGGAATCTACTACAACCTTATGAGAATGGCCTATCTCCATTTTGACGATGCGCGGATCGAAAGGGCCAAATCTCTCATTGTTCATGGTTCTCCCATCAAGATTGATCGAAGGGTGCTCCAGGATGGGGTTCTCAAAAAACGAACAGAGTATATGAAGAAGAGGAAGACCAGTATTGAAACACTGTTCAAGAAATTCTCCATCTACTTCTGATCCCTATGGAACAGCAAAAAGGTAATCGTCTCCGATTACCTTTTTGTTTTATTCATATAGTCATGGATATCTGCAAGCGTCTGCTTGAACGGAATAACCGGTTCCCACCCCAACGCCCGGATTCCCCTCGTGGAATACACTTCCTGGAAAGTGTGCTGAAAGGCGTCTGTGGTGAAGGAGATTCCGCTACCGGCTATATCCCTTGTTTCCCTTGCCACTTCCAGGAGGGTCCGGTTCCGACCGGAGGCTACAGTATAATCCCCTTCGCGCTCACCATCTGTAATAATCCTTGCATAGGCGCGAACCGCATCCCTGACATCCAGGAAATCCCTCTGATCGAGTATATTGGAAAAGTGAAATGCTTCCTTCCCTTCAACACAGCTTCTGGCTAACAGGGAACAGATGCCCGTGGATTCACCAGGACCGCATAAATTAGAAGAGCGGGCAATGCGCACATCCAAGCCGAATAGCTGTGACCAAGAGGAAGCAAGGGCTGTCTGCATGACCTTCGATACGCCATAGGGATGGGCCGGCATGGAGCCCGCGTTCCATTCAAGTACCGATCCCGTGACCAGCATCACGGAATCTGGTGCGCTGATCCTCAAGGCTTCCAAAAGATTCAGGGTACCCACTACATTTATGCGGAACGTAAGAGCAGGTTTCTCCCAGGATATACCACCATGATTTTGCGCAGCCAGATGCAGGGTGATGTCGGGTTTCACCTCTTCCACCACCCTCTGAACCTGCTGTTCATCCATGAGGTCACAATGAACTAGCGTCACGTCTTTCATCATCGTAGGTGTCCTTACAAGGCCGTATACAGCGTCACCCATGCTAGCGAACAAGGCACAAGCATGACGCCCGGTGAATCCCGATGCCCCTGTCACTAGGACGCGTTTCATTTTTGCCGCATCCATTCGACCATTTCTGAGAGCATGCTTTTGTAGTCCTGAACGTGAAAATGAACGTCGTTTCGCGTATGAACAAGCGTTTTATCATGAACCGGTGTCAAAGAAGGGGTAATGGTCACATCATCTTTTTGAAGAGTTTCCTTGAAAAGCTGAAGCAGCTCATACTTGCTGATTCTGCCCGGCGTGCATAGATGATAGAGTCCTGTTGCACCGGCTGGGATCAGGTGATCGATTGCCTTGGCAAGTTCCAGAGTGGTCACACCGTTCCAGAACACATTCGCGTATCCTTTTATTTCCCCTTTTTGCTTCATGAACCAGTGAAAGAGGCCGATTCCATTCTCTTTTAATTCAGGTCCGATGATCGAGGTCCTGACCGTCAGATGGGGGGACCGGGTCACCTCACCGATCGACTTCGTCTTCGAATAGGCGGTGGTGCCGTCCTTTTCATCATCCTCGACATAGCTGCCCTTTTCTCCTGAAAAGACGCAGTCCGTACTGATATGGACAAGTTTCCCTCCATATTCATCAAGGACTTCCGTCAAATAATGGGGCAGGAGCCCGTTCACGATGATGGCATCCTTCAGCCTTGCCTCTGCATCTTCATTCAGGAGACCGACGGCGTTGATGAGCACATCCGGCTTGTGGCTCAGGATGACATTCCGTACACCTGCAAGGCTGGTTACATCAAGTTGGATCCCTTCTTCATTCCGTGTGGTGTACAGGACATCGTGTCCCTGCTTTTTCATATAGGAAGTGATGACATGGCCTGCCATGCCCCTGCCTCCCAATACGAGGATTTTCATTCCAAGAAGCCCCCGTCCTTCAGCATGGACTTGATCTGATCGTAATTGATGATGTTATCGCTGGAAGAATACGTATCGAGATCCACCTGTGGAAAATCTTTGTAGAATTCCGTCAACCCTTCGATATGGATCGTAGGTAAAATCACGAAGTATTCGTTGTCATATACAATGGTATTGTGACTTTCAAATTCCGTCAGAAGTAATTCATGCAGTTTTTCTCCCGGTCGGATCCCGAGTTCTTCCACTGTCACTTCCTGATCAGGTGAATATCGATCGATGAGTACTTGAGCCAGATCCATGATCTTGCACGTCGGCATCTTCATGACGAAAATTTCTCCTCCGTGGCTTTCATAGGTGGCCTTGAACAACAGCTTGATGGCGTCTTTGATCGTGAGGAAGAAACGGGTCATGTTTTTATCCGTTATCCCGATTTTCGACTTTTCCTTGATTCCATGCTTGAAGACGTGGATGACGCTTCCGTTTGTCCCCAGTACATTTCCTCCCCGTACGCACACAAATTTCGTTTTATCGGTCAGGACATTGGCATTGATGATCAGTTTCTCCCCCATGGCTTTCGTAAAACCGTAGAAATTGGAGGGATTCGCCGCTTTGTCAGTGGAGATATTGATGACTTTTTCCACTTCATTCTCAATGGCGGCATCGATGATATTCTGGGTACCCATCACATTCGTCTTCAGTGCCTCAAGAGGCTGATGCTCGCAGACCGGTACATGTTTAAGTGCAGCAAGATGGAAGATATAATCGACTTTCTGAGCCGCCTCCATCACCGCCTCCTTATCCCGCACGTCCCCGATCAGGAACGTCAGTCGTGGATCGTTCTCGAATTTCTGCTTTGTCAGTACCTGACTCGTTTCATTCCGGGAGAAAATCCTGATTTCCTTCGGATTTTTCTCGAGAAGCTGGGATACGAGCTCGTTCCCCCATGATCCCGTTCCTCCCGTCACTAGGATTGTTTTATTAGTAAACAATTTCTGTACCTCCTAAAAGTATATTGATCACTTTATCCGACACATGTTCATCCAAGTATTCTGCAGGACAATGCCAATTTGCAGCCTTGGAACACATGACTTTGACACCATTCACGATGTTTGCTTCCTCCAGGCCGGAAATGAAGTTGCTGCCACAATCGACGGTTTCCGGTCTCTCGGTCGTCTTCCTGACTGTGACGGCCGGCACATGGAAGATACAGCATTCTTCCTGGACAGTCCCGCTGTCGGTCAAAACGCAGTACGCCTTTTTTTCGAGCTGAATAAAATCAAAGAATCCGAAAGGCTCATGGAATTCAATTCTCGGATCGATGGATAGGTGGGGCATGGCCAATAACTTGGAACGTGTTCTCGGATGCGCGCTGAAGATGATTCTTTTTTTGTAGGTGGCAGCTATGCGGTTCATGGCTTGGATGATGGAGGTAAGATGGTCGGGGTTGTCTACGTTTTCTGCCCTGTGGATCGTGGCCAAGAAGTAGTCCCTTTCTTTCAATGAAAGGCCTGTAAGGATGGTGCTGTCATCAATGTTCGATTCATAGTGCTTCAATACTTCATAGATGGGGTTGCCTGTTGTGATGATTTTGCTTGGTGTCATTCCTTCATTGAGAAGATTGGTTTTGCTGTAAGGGGTATAGACAAGATTGAATGATGAGACAGAATCGATGATCTTTCGATTCTTCTCTTCCGGTACATTCAGATCGAAGCAGCGGTTCCCTGCTTCCATATGGACGACAGGAATCATCATCCGCTCTGCCAGGATGGCACTCAGCCCGCTGTTCGTGTCGCCAAGCACAAGCACTTTATCCGGCTTCTCACGGATCAGAATGTCTTCGAGTCCTTCATAGAGGGCGGATAGCTGCTTACCGAGGGACTGCTGCTTATCCGACAGGACGTAGTCAGGTGCACGCAGACCAAGCTCCTGATAAAACACCCCGTTCAGTGAGTGGGTGAAGTTCTGCCCTGTGTGCACGATGACATGCCTATCGGCAAGCTGATCAAGCTTTTTCATGATGAGGCTCAGCCTTATGATCTCCGGCCTTGTCCCCAGTACTGTAACGATTTTCACCTGTGAGCTCTCCTTTCTGTTTCGTCTTAATACATTATGATAGAAAGCGGGAGCTGTCCTAGACTCTTCTCACTGTTTCAATAAAAGGGCGGATAGATCAGGTCTTGATGTTCGTGTTCATCGCTGACTGATAGAATGCTGAAGCATTCTCAATGAGAGATGCAAGACCCCATTTTTCCCTGCTCACTTTCCATGCCTGCTGTCCCATCCGGTCCCGCTCTGCAGGGTGACGGACGATATGATCCAATGCCCTGGAGAGCTGATGGCTGTTCGCTTTTTCCACGATCAGGCCCGTTGCTTGGTGCTCCACCATTTCAGGAAGTCCGCCAGCATTGGACGCAATCACCGGTACTCCCATCAATTGAGCTTCAATAACCGCAAACGGCTGATTTTCCTGGAGGCTCGGAATCACCAGAACATCCGCCGTCTGCAGGATCTGTACAACATCGTTCCGATTTCCAAGGAAGTTCACCTTTGAATCGATTCCAAGCTGTCTAGCCTGGTCCATCAGTTTATCCTTCATCTCACCCTCCCCGAGGATCTGGCATTCCCAATCCAACGACGGTGAGAGCATTTCTAGTGACTCAAGAAGGTGATGAAGGCCTTTCAGGTAGACCAATCTGCTGATGGCCACAATCGTGCATTTACCGGATGTACGCTGTCTGGGGTAAGCAGGGAATCGTTCAATCGGGACCCCATAGTTGAAGGTCATGATCTTATGAGGATGTACGCTGTATTGGTTCATCAGGATCCCACGCATCCATCTGCTTGAGGTATGGAGAGATGTACTGCTGTCATAGCCGATTTTCTCCAACCGGGCGTAATACTGAAGGACGAAACTGTTCCAGATGTCATCATCGGATCTGCCGGGATTAGTGGCTTTGATTTGATGGAAGATCGCCCCGGACAAAAAACCATGGATGGACGTGACCATGGGGGTATGTGCAGGTTTCATCCTGCTGATCGATACCGCAGAAAGGACATCCTGACAGTGGATGAGGTCATATTGTGACAAATCAAGCTCTGTCAGTCCCCTTTCAAATTGATACCTGTTCACTTCAGCATGATAAACCCATGGGTGCTGGATCAATTTCGGAATGGACTTCCTCAGCTTTCGCTCAATCATGGGACGGAAGGGCACAAGTTCGACTGTATTCCCTTTTAAGAGATTCAATACTTGTGTATTGGTGTGGTTCGAGCAGATGATATCGACGGAGTGTCCTTGTGCGACAAGACCATCATGAAGGTGGGACACAAATGACCAAATACCTCCTCCCGGTAATGGGAAGATGGTAGCGATCAAGATTTTCATCGTTCACCACTCCCCTGCATACCGGTCGAGCAGTTCTCTCAACCTGGGATCGGGGATGGCATATCTCGGAGGGGTGTTCGTTTGGGGTTTCGGTAGCGGTTTTTTAGCTGAAATGGGAACACTCCTGCCGGGATATCGGTACGTATTTTTTCTGGGCAACAACTCTTCCACTCTCCTTTAATCAGCTAATAGAATAGATGGCATTCATATCATAAGGCTCAAGATCCTTCTCCCACATCAAAGCCATTTCCTTGATGTTATAACAGGCTATACGGGTTGGAAGGAATCCGTGCTGGCCGTAATATTCCCTGGAGCCGTCTTCATTCACCCTGCTTGACGGTCTGATCCGTGTGAAGCCAACAAGGATGATATCCTCTGTAAGCGGTTTGATGCCCCTGCACCACCCCAGTTTTTCCTCGTGTGAAGCCACGGTTGAGAGGTCGATGTCCTGAACGACCTGCAGGCTCCCTGCATTCACTTTGATGATGTGGCCGTCCACCTGCGTGAAATACAGATGGTTCTTATAAAGGACTCCGTCATGGATAAGCTGCCTGCCGATCGTTATCTCTTTCCAAGGATCGGTCAAACAGATCGCGTCTTTCTGCAGGCATCTTGTCACCCAAATTTCATCGTCCAGTTCAAACACAAAGTTCGGATGATGTTTATGGGGTTTGGTGGTAGGGACTTTCCGGTAGTCGATCGACGGATCAAAACTTTTCCATGGCCCCCCTCTGCCTACATTCCATTCGTTCAGGATCACACCTTTAGGGGACGTCTCGATCACCATATCAAGCCCGGTGTTACAAATAAGCAGATTCCCATTGTTTCTTGGATACACGTGATGGACATCATTCAATGAAGGATATGTGAAATATTTCTCGAGCTGATAGGTATTCAAATCGTATACCAATATTTCGGTATGCGTTGGAACATAGAGCTTGTTCTTCACCAACGTAGCGGCCGTAAACGATATTGATGGCTCATCATCAGCACAAACGTCCTGAGGTGAGGTATATTCAATCACCTTTTGTATCTGCTGGGTTTTGGTGTGAAACGAAAGGACCAGGCCTTTTTTAAACTGTTCCCAATCCTTCTTAAGTCCGGATTTCTGGGTGGCTCCCGATAGTATAAGCTCTCTCAATCCTCTTCTCTCCTTTTTTCTCGGTATAGCAGCTGCAGATCATTCATTTCCCTACGGATATCGGCCTGATGGTTCATACTGCCTGACGCTGGATGGGTGCGATACTTAATAAGCGGCCGGTGAATGTAACCAAATGAGTATCCCTTCAACATCAGCCGCATCCACATATCATAATCATGGGTAAAGCGGTACTTCGGTTCAAAGAATCCGGCTTCCCTGAAGATCGTCCTCTTCATGAGCATCGTTGATCCATTAATGGGATTCCGATACGACAGCACGTCTTTCAGCCCTTTTATTTCCTCAAAGGATTCATTGACCGACCACATCCATTCTGTTCCTGCATCCGTGATAAGAAGATAATCACTGAAGCAGAGGTCGATCCGATTCCGCTCCATATACTCTACCTGCAGGGAAATCTTCTCCGGTAGGAATAGATCATCTGAACTCAGCCAGGCGGTATAGGTCCCGGAAGCGGTATCCATTCCCCAGTTCAATGCCGTTGCCGTTCCTCCGTTGACTTTATGGAGAATCGTAATCCGATCTGCATAAGGTTCAAGCTTTTCCAGATGCATGGTGGAGCCATCATTCACCACAATCACTTCGATTGACGGATATGATTGATTGAGGGCGCTTTCGATTGCCTGATCCACGTAAGCACAATTGTAGAACGGAATGATAATAGATACTTTCGGAATCATAACCATCCTTTCACCCCCTCATAAGCTTTTCTTCTCCATACTATGTCATGCTTGTATCCGTTGACAGTAAAAACAGGGATTTCAATGGTTATTCCCTGAATGTCCTGTACAACTTCCCGCATTTTACATATACCTGATAATAAGGACCAATGAGTCCATTCGGTTAAAGGAGGATACTATGTTAAACGTTTTATTTGTCTTCTATGTACCCAGCGGCGGTGTAGAAACGCTGAATCGACAGAGGGCTGCCGCATTAAAATCTGCAGGGATCCAGTGTGACTTCCTCTACTACAGCAAGAAACGGGATCTGTTGAACCATGAAGAAGCCAATGTATTTATAGCCGATCAGGATGCCGACATCCAGAGGATCCTGAAAAAAGGCCGATACGATGCCGTCATCATCACTTCTGATTACCGGGGAATGGAACGTTTCCGGAAACTTGGTTACAAGGGGAAGATCCTATTAGAAATCCAGGGGTATGGTCCCCAGGCAACAGCGAGGGCTGAAATGAGAAATGCGATCCCCTATGTGAATCAATTCTGCGATGGGCTGCTCTATCCGAAAACCCCGCATATAGGTGCCATATTCAATGAGTTTTTCCCCGGGACCCCAACATTCGGATTCAATAACTGCTTTGATGCGGATGCCTTCACCTATAAGGCGCTCCCGAAACATCCCTCCCCCATCATCGCCTGGATCGGTAGGTTGGAAGATAATAAAAACTGGAGGGAGTTCCTGCATATCGGTCACGAAATGATCAAGAGGAAGCCGGGAATCCAGCTATATATGTTTGAAGATCCCAGCCTTTCCACACCTAAAGAACGCCAGGATTTCAATACACTGAAATCCATCTATCATCTTGATGCACACCTTCATCTCCTACAGAATGTACCACATTCCCAGATGCCCCATTTTTTCTCGAAGATCGGAGATTCCGGAGGGTTTCTATGCTGCACGTCCAAGGTCGAAGGGGCCCCTTACTCACCTTTGGAAGCGATGAGTTGCAGATGTCCCGTCCTCACATCAGACTCAGATGGGATCAGGAGCACCATCCTTCATAACCAAACGGGAAAATACTACTCGATCGGCAATGTTCAGACAGCAGTCGAGCAGGGGCTGAAACTGATGGATGATGGACAATTGCGATCGTACATCATCGAAAACGCCCTTCTCCATCTTAAATCGCAGTTTGGTCACGAAGCATATAGGATTCACTTCAATGGCATGCTCAGAACTTTAGGCATCTAAAACGACTTTTCATGGGCGTGCTGTTCAACCCGAATCAGCTTCTTTGCATAGTGTATTAAAAACAGAGGTGAACACTATGAAAAAAGCAATTGTAACCGGTGGAGCAGGTTTCATCGGCTCCCACCTGGCCGACAGCCTGATCAAAGACGGCTTAGACGTCCATATCATTGATGATCTGAGCAGCGGAAAACTAGAGCATCTGCCTGAAGCCGCTTCGTTTCACCAATTGGATATCAGTTCTCAAGAAACAAGGGAACTGATCACTTCCATCAAGCCGGATGTCATCTATCATCTTGCAGCACAAGCAGATGTGAACCGGTCGTTGGATGACCCGCATACGGATATGTTGGTGAACGTGGGTGGAACCATCAACATCCTGGAAGCATGCAGGAGCCTGTCACTGAAAAAGTTCGTCTTTTCGTCCACTTCCGCTGTCTACGGGAATTCACCTGAATCGGTCCTCACTGAGGACCTTCCCGTTTCTCCCCTTTCCTACTACGGGCTTTCAAAGCTGGTGGCGGAGCGCTATATCACACTCTATCACGACCTCTTCTCCATTCCCTACACCATTTTAAGATATGGGAATGTGTATGGCCCCAGACAGACGGCAAAAGGGGAAGGCGGAGTCATCGCCGTCTTTACCGAAAAACTGTCAAAAGGAGAACCGTTAAAGGTGAACGGAGACGGATTGCAGACGAGGGACTATGTGTATGTGCAAGACATCGTTTCAGCCAACAGGGCGGCCGGGGATTTTCAGGATGTAGGCACATTTGTCGTAGGGACCGGTATCCCCACATCACTCCTCGAGGTCATCAAGACGCTTGAAAATCACACGGGTCAATCCATCCCCTATACGCACGGTGCGGATCGCCCCGGCGATATTAAACACAGCTGTCTGAATCCGGCTTTGATCAACCGGACCCTTCGGTGGGCTCACCGGTATGATATGGACATGGGGATTTCTGAAACGCTCCGCCGCCGATAGAAAGAAAGAGGTTGCTAGAAACTAAAATGGGATCATTTAATGACGAACACTATCGATGTAGGTCCTGTATACCTCTAATGATTTCCGTGCAAGACTTTGCTTTCCGCGGGTAGCCCGTGAACCTCCTCGGCATGCCTGAGTGTGCTGCTCTTCCCACAGGAGTCTTCGTCTTGCACTCCAATGAACCGCTAGAATCTAAAAGAGTAATGGTCATGAAACAAATTAAAAACCCGAACTATTTTGCCTGATCGCAGGCAAATGAATTCGGGTTTTACTATGACTAAAACACGTTTGTCCCAGCAGGCTCTATTTATTTTTTCCGTTTGGCAGATTGGAAAAGCTTGCTGTACGTTTGTTGGATCTGTTGTGCTTCATTCGCAATACCGCCTCCGAAACGGGCCGTACCCATCCCAGGGTGAACTCGGTACAACACAAGTGATTCGTCGAAATAGTGCATGTGAGTGAACAAACTGAGGCGGCACCACATTTCATAGTCCTGGGCATATTTATATCCTTCGTCAAACCAGCCTGCCTGCTTCATGAGGGCAATCTCTGCCATGACCGTGCATCCATTCACTGGACACCCTTGAAGCAACCGCTGCTTGAATGTCCCATGTCTCATGGGTGCAGAACGTATTTCGCTAATAATCGTATTGTTTGAATCCACGGTTTTAAAGGCCGTATAGGAGAGTCTTGATCCGTTCCTCTGCATGAACGTCACTTGCTTTTGTATTTTATCTGCGACAAATTGATCATCTGAGCTCAGCCAGGCAAAGTAATGACCCGTTGCATGCCGCAAACCTTCATTAAGAGCTGAAGCCGTTCCACCGTTCGCTTTTCGGATGTATTTGATTCGATGTTTATACGGTGCGATCTTCTCGGTGAACTTGGTAGAACCATCGTCCACTACAATGACTTCAAGATCAGGATAGGTTTGGTGGATGGCACTCCGTATCGCCTGATCGACATAGGGACAATTGTAAAATGGGATGATGATTGAGACTTTCACATAATCACCTCTTTCCTGCTTGTCTCTCTATACTATATGCATTCAGGAGAAAAACGCTTGTGCGTTTCACCGAATCTCGTAATCTACTCTTTCAGTTAGGAAGACAAATGGGAATAAGAGTGCCATTGCACTCTTATTCCACAATGATGGTCAGATGTGTGACCTGTCTCCCCCGGATTCTGTAGCAACGGATTCCTTCTTCCGCTCCACCGACGGAAATAATGAAGTAGAATACATCTGGTGCATGATCGATATCATCCTGCGAAGGGACAGGCAAGCCATTCGGATGAGAATGGTACAATCCGATAAATGTCTCATTGCGTTCATGCATATCCCTAACAGCACGTTCCTTCTCCGATTCATCTATGGCAAAGGAATAGGGGGATGGTTCGGTATTTCTCATCGGCCAGACCCCCGTGCATCGTGAACCGGTTCCGGATAGGAGTCCGCATGCTTCATTCGGCATGGAAGATTTCGCTTCCAGGATCAATCTGCTATAGAGATTCCTTGAAAGAATGACTGATTCTTTATGCGTTGCACCCACACCCTTTAAACTTGAACTTGGTGCGCTCTGCTGCGATTTTTTCCCTTTGTTCTTTTTTAATGCCGATGGGAATGCTCTTTTTCTGTCTGTAGATTTGGTTTTGATCTTTCTTCATCATGATGTTTCACCCCCTTCCATGGGTCATCGGAAGTACTTTTGCGGATTGAACATCGTCCTCTTGGAATCGGAGGGCAGGGGAATGTTTCCATACTCATCGAATTCCGGGTTCACCTGCGGGACTTCCTCTTTCTTCTGGGTCTTCATCTGCTTATACAGATCATTTTTTTTGTTCGATTGTTGCTTGATTTTACTCCTTAATGATTCAACTTCAGCTTCCAGTTCAAGCTCCCTCGCACTTTGTTTGGGGGCATTTTTTTGCTGATCATGCAGAAGGGTGATTTCCCGTTGGAGCTCCCCTTCCCGCTCCTTGAAATGGTCGATCTGCTGCTTCAGGCTTTGGATCTCTTCCTCATAATAGCTTTCAATCTTATTGATTTCTTCCTGGATCTTCTTCACTTCAGTGAGATGGTTTTGAGCGGAGTCGTTCCTGCTTTGCTGTTCGGCTATCGCTTCCTTCACTTCCATAAATTTCGATGAGTATGCACGAAGCTGCTCATCGATTTCTTCCAACCTCTGTAAAACCTCAGCGTTCATTTCGGCGTGCTCCTTACCGGATAAAAAATTCCACATCGTATATCTCCACCTTTCTGTATAGGAATTCATCTGTTTATAAAAAAGCTCCACCATCTTTTTGTTCGTCTCTAAACCCATGAGCATACTATCGCAGTCGATCCTGACAAATGAATTTCTGGATGGTGCCTCATATACGACTTTCATAACCCTTTCCTTCACCGCTTTCAGCATGTGCGGACCCTTGTTCTCGATCATGATGACTTCCACTGAAGGGGACGATGGCTTCACGCTCGCAACTCGATCATGATGGATCTTCTCCTTGAGCTGTTCCATTTTTCGTTTAAGGACAAGGATCACTTCACCTTGCTCCCGTTCCCTGGTTTTCCATTCTTTCAGTTGAGCCTGGAGGGATTCCACGATCCTGCGGCCATCTGCTTCCTCCTGCATCCTTGCCTTCTCCATGCGGCCTGGACCGCGTTCTGTCAATTCCCCGAACAACGACTCCACTTCTTCCGATATGACCCGAATATCGTCCAATGCCTTCAATGCCTCACCATCGTCCCTTTCCATCATCGCCAACACCCCCATTGATCCTTTTCTTTCATCATATGTACAGATTCTTTCCATGTTAAAAAAAGGAGGGAGAGTTTCCCCTCTCTCCCTAATCATTAGCCGTTCAATAGGTCATTGAATGTTTGACACTCGCTGAATTCAACGAGAGCTTCTACTACTCCACTGTCGAAAATGACGGCATTGGCAGTGTTACGAAGGATCAGGCGGAAGCCTTCAGCAATCGGTCCAAGCAAGCCTGTGAAGATTTGAAGTTCGTAGAACAATTGCTCAGGGGCGCCGTCGAAGTAGCGGATCCCTTCTCCGACAGCAGTCAATGCGTCTGTTCCACATGTTACGCGGTCAATGGAAGACGGGTTGAAGCTGAAGCTGAAGTCCGGTTGGAATCCAGTTGCAGTAGGTGCAGGAGTCGGTCCAACTTCCGTATCAACAAAGGAGTAAGACCATGTGCTGTCCCCAAGGGAACACTCTTGACAGATTTCCGCTCTGAGAGTGGATAGACCTGTAACAAGTTCAGCCGCTGCTCCAGTGCCGAATGTGGCTTCGGTATCTTCATTCCTCGCAAGAGCTGTACCTTGACACTCACAGTTTGCAACAGGGAACAAGCCAGGGCATTGACGAGGGAATTCAAGAAGGCTCAAGTCACACTGAAGCTGCTCTTCTGGTACTGGAATGTTGTTTGGACGCGGGAAGCAGAATTTAGCCAGTACTTCCAACTTTACAGGGAATTCCACTTGAACATCTTTACAAAGGACAACACGAAGCGGAATCATCGGTCCGAATGGATCTGGTCCCATTAGGACGCCACCGGAAGACGCGATGACTTGCGTTGCACGGATGTTCAGGTTGGCATTCGTGATGCCAGTCGGCACACAAAGCATGATCTCATCAGTGAATTGAGTCCGAACTGTGAACGTACACGCTGGTACACCTGCGATGAGGATAGTGACTTCTACTGGGACTGTCCATACGATCAGGACGCGGCCCGGGTTTCCGTTTTCAAGGATGGTACCAGTCACACTGACACTTGCAGGATCAACCGGTGCCGTTTGTACTTCCACACGTTGGCCGGCCGCTAGTGCTGCACTGACCGCTGCACGGCAGTCTTCATCAGGGATGAAGTTTTTGTTTTCGTATCGATTGGCATAAAACACCCAATCATATACTTTGTCGACACGAATACATTCTGGAGCAAGATCATTGGGATCCAATGGAATAGGAGATGGTGATGGTGTTGGCGTAGGAGTCTGGGAACCCCTAAGTTGTTTACGCTTATTCAAACAAATCCTTCCTTTCGTCTACATGAATATTTATTTAACACTATATCCTATGGGGGCATCGCGAATCGGTATAGAGAAAACACCTAGATTCCTCAAAAAAATATAACCGGCATGGTATTCCATATAAAAAAAAGGCGCTGGCCCCCTGACACCTATCCAACAATTTTCCGATGGACGTGCATAGGATGTAAAAGGAAGGTGAAGAGCAACCTCTTATGAATGCATTCCATACATGCGCCCGCATCGGAAACGGCAATGGACGCATCATTCAAAGAGATTTTGAGATTGATTAAGTAAGAATCAAACGTTTACGCTTAGAATGAATATTCGTGTGCGGATAAAAATATAGAAAGAAAGCCGTGTAAACGCTGGGAAGTTTACACGGCTTTATTCATTGGATGGACGAATGACCCGGTTCATACATATATATAGAAGTAAAAGAAACCGAAACGAAAGAGAGGTGACCCGCATGAATCGGCTCGATCCCATCCAGCTCAATCAGCTGATCATCCATTATAAATCGGAAATGCAAAGGTTCAAACAGGAATATGAAGCATTGGAGTCCACTCAGTCAAGAAAAGCCATCCTGACCCTGAAGCGCCAAGTCGAGGAGCTGAAGGAAGAAAACAGGCGCCTGAGCGAGCGAATCGCAAAGGAAAACGTAGGACGCCCCAGCCTCTCATTCCTTATCAGGGATAATGAAGGCATCTTGAAGAACGATACCACTGAAGTCGAAAAGCTGAAAGAAAACGTCATGCAACTGGAATCAGCGCTCGTGAAGGAACGTCACAAAAAGGAAGCGGAATTCGGAGAGTTCACAAGGATAATTGACGAGAAGAATGAAGAGATCAGGAAGCTGAACACCTCTATATATGAGGAAAAGAAAAGGCAACTTGAAGTGGTCGCTGCACTCGAACGCTTGAAGAAAAGGTTCCTGGATCTAAAACGAGGCTACGTGAGAAGCATGCAGCGTGGACATCAATGAATAAGGCAGGACGCTCCCGTTCCAGCACATAAACAAACCGGACTCTACCGCGAGAGCCCGGTTTGTTTTACATAAATTCCTTCACCAATTGATCGAAGGTTCCTTCTTCGAGACGGATATCATGAGAACTCAGTGGTTGTTCTGAATAGTCAGGGATCAATTGCTGATAGGAAGGTTGATCGCTATTCTGATAGATGAGTCCCGTCACGAGCCCCTGCTTCTCCATAAGGAGACTCATGGCCTGCTCCCTGTTCGAAGGATCATATCCTTCCACGTCGGATAGCTTTGTGAGGTTCTCTTTGAACCAGTCGTACGTATTGATCTTATTATAGGTCACACATGGACTGAATACATTGATCAAAGAAAACCCTTCATGGTTCAACCCTGCTTCAATCAGTGCAGTTAGTTCCTTGAGGTCAGAAGAAAAGCTCTGTGCAACAAATGTGGCACCTGCGGTCAAAGCCATCTCCATTGGTGCAAGAGCAGGTTCGATGCTCCCTTGTGGAGTGGATTTTGTTTTAAAGCCGGTTGACGACCTCGGGGAAGTCTGCCCTTTTGTCAATCCATAAATCTGATTATCCATCACGATATACGTGATGTTGACGTTCCTCCGGATTGCATGGATGGTATGGCCGAGGCCGATTGCAAAACCATCACCGTCGCCTCCGGAAGCAATCACCGTCAACTCTTTATTCGCCATTTTTAAGCCTTGGGCAATGGGCAGGGAGCGGCCGTGGATTCCGTGGAAGCCGTATGAATTGATATAGCCGGAAATCCTGCCGGAACAACCGATGCCCGAGACAACGGCCAGCTGTTCCGGGTCCAGTCCTACATTCGCAGAAGCACGCTGTATGGCGGCCTGGACAGAGAAGTCACCACATCCGGGACACCAGTTCGGCTTGACATTATTCCTGAAATCTTTAAATGTTGCCATTTTGCTTCAGCTCCTTACATCTTTCATGTATTTCATGCGGGAGGAAAGGCGTCCCGTCATATTTAGTCATATTGACGACCTTTTGGCCATAGCCTGCATTCATCTTCAGGATGTTCGCCAGCTGTCCTGTAGCATTATTCTCGATGACAACCACTTTTCTCGCCGATGCAAGCTGAGGCTGTATGGTTTCCGTGGGGAAAGGATGGATGAGGCGGACATGGGCATGGTTGACTGAGATCCCATCTTCCTCCAAACGTACCATGGCTTCCTCGATCGCTCCCCTGGTGGAATTGAATCCGACCAGAAGGACATCCGGTTCCTCATGGGCTGCATGAATATGAACCGGCGTGTCAAAGCGGATATCATTCAATTTGCGCATCCTTTTATCCATTTGGGCCTGCCTGTTCACTGGGGATTCAGACGGTTTCCCTGTTTCATCATGCTCCACCCCGGTAACATGGTGAATACCGTTCTTCATTCCGGGGATCACCCTTGGGGACACGCCATCGCCGGTCACTTCATAGCGCTTGAAGTAGTGCTTCGGCTCAAGTTCATCCAGCTCATTATCCGCAAGCTTCCCTCTCCTGATTTCCACTTTTGAATAATCCAGCGGCTCCACCGTCTGTTTTCCTAATGAAAGCTGCAGATCGGAAAGAATGATGACAGGGCACTGATACTCCTCTGCCAGATTGAAGGCTTCAACCGTATCATAAAAAGCTTCCTGCACCGTACTCGGAGCAAGGACGATTTTAGGGATTTCGCCGTGTGTCCCGTAAATCATCGCCATGAGGTCGGACTGTTCCTGCTTTGTAGGAAGTCCTGTGGAAGGCCCTCCCCTTTGTGTATCCACGACAACAAGGGGCTGTTCGGTCATCCCCGATAATCCGATAGCCTCCATCATGAGTGAGAGACCTGGTCCCGCAGATGCCGTGAATGAACGGATGCCTCCATAATTCGCACCGATCGCCATCGTAGCGGCAGCAATCTCATCCTCGGTCTGAATCACGGTACCGCCAACGAGGGGCAGCTTCTTGATGAGGTACTCCATGATCTCTGATGCCGGCGTAATGGGGTATGCAGCCATCAAACGCACTCCTCCTGCAAGGGCACCAAGGGCAATGGCATCATTTCCAATCATGAACATACGCTTTTTCCCATCAGCCGCTTCCAGCTCTAGGGAGCCTGCTTTTTCACCAAGATCGTCCTTCATCTTGTCATAGCCCTGTCTGATCGCTTCCATGTTCTTCTCGACGACGGCATCCCCTTTACGGCCGAAGATCTCAACGACCACTTCTTTGAATACAGAAGGGTCAAGGTTCATCACTGCACATGTTGAGCCGACCGCCACCATATTCTTCATCAGGGACGTTCCAAGCTCTGTGGCAAGCTCCGTAAAGGGAACCACATATAGTTCTGCAGCTGTATCTTCTGGTTTGACAGGCTTGAACTTCGCATCGGCAATGATGATTCCTTCATTATGTAATTCCTTATAATTCACATCAATCGTTTCTTGATCGAATGCAACGAGAATATCCAGATCGTCGGCAATCGCTCTTACCTGCGTCGTAGAAACGCGGATCTTGTTATTTGTATGTCCTCCCTTGATCCTAGAGGAGAAATGACGATATCCATATAAATAATAACCGAGACGGTTCAAAGCCATGGAGAAGATTTCTCCTGTACTCTCAATCCCTTCTCCCTGTTGTCCGCCGACCTTCCAGGAAAGCTGATGCTTCATTCCATTCAATCCCTTCCTTAGCAATCTATTATAGGGGGAAACGGTCTCCCCATATGCCTGACTCACTTAATCAGTGTATCACTTTTGCCTGAAAATCACTACCTGCAATTCGCACCATTCCACTATGAATTACAGGATCACGGGAAGTCTTTTCAGAACATTTCCCCCAATGAATTTTCTCACTTGGGCATCGGAAAAATAGCGCAAGAGCATCCCGATCAGCGAACCGTAATCGGTATAGCGGCACAATCCGCTCACCGTTTGATCGATTCCGTCAAAATCAGACCCAAATCCGATATGGTCCTCTCCTCCAAGACTGCACACATGATCGACATGACGGATCACATCATACATGGAGGCCTCTTTCGCTGTATTCAAGAATGGAGGGACGAAGGTGATGCCGATGAATCCGTCCTTTGCAATCAGCGCCTCTATTTGATCATTCTTTAAATTTCGTGGGTTTTGACAAATCGTATAGGCATTCGAATGGGAAGCGATAGGATGTTCGGCAAGTGGCAGGGCATCCCAAAATGCTTGTTCACTGAGATGAGACATATCGGTCCACATACCGTGATCATTGAGGAATGTGATGATTTCCTTCCCGAAATTCGTCAGACCCGCCCCCCTCGGTTCAAGTGCACCGTCGGCTGCGGCATTGGCCCAGTTCCAGGTCAGACCGACAGACGAGACCCCGAGGCGATAGAGGATCTCCAATTTCTCCATGTCTTCCTCGATTGCTTCAATGCCTTCAAGAGTGAGCATGGCACCGATTTCATCTTCTTCCAAGGCGAGGACATCCTCTCTTGAACGTACCATCACCATCTTATGATTGGGGGAAATCACTTGACGGTGAAAGAGATTGACCATCGTCAGGGCAGCCTGGAATCTTTCTCCCGGCTTCAGATGGGTGGGGATGAATATGGCGAAGAGTTGCACCCGGCTGTGTTGCTGCACCAGCTGTGGGTAGGTGATCATCAATCCACTCTTCGTATTGAATAAATACCGACCCTGATCCATATATAGCTTCATAAGTACGTCGCAATGTGTATCGATGATCATACTTGCACCTCCCGGTTGTTATCTTTATAGTAATCAACGAAATAAGGGCTGTCCACCATGGCGGACAGCCCTTATTGTTCTTTATCTTGGTTCTACAATCAACTTGATCGCGGTTCGTTCTTCCCCGTCGATCAGGATATCTGTGAATGCCGGAATACAGATCAAATCTAAACCACTCGGAGCCACAAATCCGCGGGCAATGGCTACGGCTTTTACAGCCTGGTTCAGCGCACCGGCACCGATCGCCTGGATTTCAGCTCCCCCTCTCTCACGAAGAACACCGGCAAGTGCACCTGCTACAGAATTAGGATTAGATTTTGCTGAAACTTTTAATATTTCCATTCCTTTTCCTCCTTGTCATTTCCCCTATACCGTATGCTTGTGGTAAAGAACAAACTTGGTATAAACAATTCCACTGCTACTATATTCAGGAAATGGACAAATCATTCCGGTATGGAGGAAAAAGGAATGAATTTTAGTATTCGGTCATGAACGGATGATCTTGATTGATGAGGATGCGTTCGATTTTCGTTGCTTTTCCCGTTTTATGATCAATATCGATCAAGCAGGCACTCAAGGTTTTCCGACCGGTTTTAGGCACTTCGAAGCGCACCGGCAGACTTGTCTGGAACCGTTTGATAACCGAGTCCTTGCTCATGCCAAGTACCTCATCGTAAGGGCCCGTCATGCCGACATCACACATGAATGCCGTGCCATTCGGTAATATCCGGTTGTCTGCCGTCTGTACATGGGTATGCGTCCCGATGACGGCGGACACCCTTCCATCCAAGAACCACCCAACCGCTTGTTTTTCACTCGTCGCTTCGGCATGGAAATCAACGAAAACGATCGGCGTCCGTTTTCTTGCTTCGGTCACCAAGTCGTCCAGAACGGCAAATGGATCATCAAGTGGCGGCATGAATGTCCTTCCCTGTGCATTGATCACGGCAATTTCCTTGCCGTGAACCTGGGCGAATACCAACCCTTGTCCCGGCGTACCCTCTGGGAAGTTTGCAGGTCGCACAATCTGTTTGGCTCCGTCGATGAAATCAAAGATGTCTTTATTATCCCAAGCATGGTTCCCAAGCGTCACCATGTTGGCGCCGTCCTGAATGAATTGCTTATAAATCTTTTCCGTGATGCCCCGGCCTGAAGCGGCGTTCTCCCCGTTCACGATCGTAAAATCCGGCAGATGTTTTTTCTTCAATTTAGGTAGATATTCAGAGATCATCTCCCGGCCCATTGAACCTACGACGTCTCCTACAAATAATAATTTCATAAAAAAATCCCTTCTGTTTGCTTCATTCCGTTATTGTATCACATATGGATGCATTTGAATCAATAAAAAAGCTGACTCAGAAAGGGGAGCCCCTTCCTGAGTCAACCAGTTATTTTGCGTATTCTACTGCCCTTGTCTCACGAATTACCGTGACTTTAATATGTCCCGGATAATCCAGTTCACTTTCGATCCGTTTCCGGATGTCCCGTGCCAGTCTGTGAGATTCCAGATCATCGATGGCTTCCGGTCGGACCATGATCCGGACTTCGCGCCCTGCCTGGATGGCGAATGATTTCTCGACTCCTTCATAGGACTCTGAAATCTCTTCCAGTTTTTCCAAGCGTCGGATGTAGTTCTCAAGGGTTTCGCTTCTTGCACCCGGTCTTGCTGCAGAAAGTGCGTCTGCTGCAGCAACGAGTACTGCGATGATGGACGTCGGCTCGGTATCCCCGTGATGGGATGCGATACTGTTCACGACGACCGGATGTTCCTTATACTTAGTGGCAAGCTCGACGCCGATTTCAACGTGACTGCCTTCCACTTCGTGGTCAATGGCCTTCCCGATATCATGAAGGAGACCAGCCCGTTTAGCCAAACGTTCATCTTCACCAAGTTCTGCCGCCAATAGCCCGGATAGATGAGCTACTTCGATGGAATGCTTCAAGACGTTCTGTCCATAGCTCGTACGGTACTTCAAGCGACCGAGGATCTTGATGAGGTCAGGATGCAATCCGTGAACACCTACTTCGAATGTGGTCTGTTCACCAATCTCGCGGATATATTCATCCACTTCACGACGGGATTTGTCGACCATTTCTTCGATGCGTGCCGGATGGATACGACCATCCTGGACCAATTTCTCCAGTGCGATTCGAGCAGTCTCCCTGCGGATCGGATCGAATCCTGAAAGAATGACCGCCTCTGGGGTATCATCGATAATGAGATCAATTCCTGTTAGTGTTTCCAGAGTACGGATGTTTCTTCCTTCCCTTCCGATGATACGACCTTTCATCTCATCGTTAGGCAGGTTCACGACGCTGACAGTCGTTTCGGCCACATGTTCTGCAGCACAACGCTGAATTGCGAGGGATAGGACCTCCTTCGCTTTCTTGTCTGCGTCTTCCTTTGCACGGGTTTCGTGTTCGCGAACCATGATGGCAATATCATGGGACAATTCGTTTTCCACACGCTCAAGAATGATGCCCTTCGCTTCTTCTCGCGTCAGGCTCGAGATGCGTTCAAGCTCCGTTTGCTGCAATCTTACCATCTCGTCCACTTTGCTTTCCATCTCTTCAATATGTTGTTGTCTCTCGTTTAGAGTACCTTCTCTGCGTTCAAGCTGAGATTCCCGTTTATCGAGCGTCTCATCTTTACGGTCCAGATTCTCCTCTTTTTGCATCAAACGATTTTCTTGTTTTTGCAGTTCATTTCTTCGTTCACGGAGTTCATTTTCCATTTCAGTGCGAAGTTTATGATTTTCGTCCTTTGCCTCAAGCAAGGCCTCTTTTTTCAGAGCATCCGCCTCGCGCCTGGCCTCTTCCAAAATCTGCTCTGCGGAACCTTTGGCCCCTGCAATCTTCGCTTCGGCAATGGATCTGCGAATAAAGTATCCAACAACGACACCGACGATAAGGCTAAGCAAAATGGAGATGAGTGTTATAGGTTGCATCATTTCACCTCCTCTTGCTATCACTTTCATCATGTTTTTTACATGTCGGCTTGTACATTGCACAAATTGACCTCAACATACAGCGCTAGGCTTTCAAATGTCATTCGAAAATATTGTAAAATATACATGTTAATTTTAAATCTCAGAAAATTTATTGTCAAGGGGTTGGGACCTTTGTGTCCAGATTTATCAAGCAATCCCATCAATCGGCACGTTTTATACCTTAAAATGAATGACATTAGTATCATTGTGGTCAGTTCCCGGGCAATTCATTCCTTAAAAAGCAGAAAAGCAGACTGGCCGTAACCAGTCCGCTTTTCAAAAGGCAGTGTGATCTGCATCATTTCGCCACATGCAACGATCCCCAGTCGGCGAAGGTGATGAAGCCAATGCCCGGCAGGAAAGCATCAGTCGTCTAACAGACTCATTTCTTCCATATCCTCTGTCTCGGCGCGACCAGTATCCAAACCGTAGTGATCACGGATCTTCAGCATGATTTCATTGCGGATGTCCGGATTCTCTTTGAGGAATACTTTTGCGTTTTCACGTCCTTGACCAAGACGTTCTTCGTTATAGGAATACCAGGCACCACTCTTAAGGATGATGTCGAGTTCAGAACCAAGGTCGACGATTTCACCTTCTTTTGAGATCCCTTCACCGTACATGATATCCACCTCTGCAACCCGGAATGGAGGAGCGACCTTGTTCTTGACGACTTTGATCTTGGTCTTATTCCCCACCATTTCATTCCCCTGCTTGAGGGTCTCGGCACGACGGACTTCAAGGCGCACGGAAGAGTAGAATTTAAGGGCGCGTCCACCAGGTGTCGTTTCCGGGTTTCCGAACATAACCCCAACCTTTTCACGGATCTGGTTGATGAAGATGGCGATGGTCTTCGATTTATTGATGGCACCAGAAAGCTTCCTGAGGGCCTGGGACATGAGACGTGCTTGGAGCCCCACGTGTGAATCCCCCATCTCCCCTTCAATCTCGGCTTTCGGAACAAGTGCTGCCACGGAGTCGATGACGATGGCATCGACGGCTCCGCTTCGGACGAGGGCCTCGGCGATCTCCAATGCCTGTTCCCCTGTATCCGGCTGCGAAAGAAGGAGCTCATCGATATTGACCCCTAATTTCTGTGCGTAGACAGGGTCCAATGCGTGCTCTGCATCGATGAAAGCTGCCTGACCGCCCTGTGCCTGTACTTCTGCAATGGCATGGAGGGCAACGGTTGTCTTACCGGACGATTCCGGTCCATACACTTCAATGATCCTTCCACGTGGATATCCGCCTACCCCAAGTGCTGCATCAAGGGCAAGGGATCCACTTGGGACCGTCACGATTTCCCTGTCGGTCTTTTCTCCCAATTTCATGATGGAACCTTTACCAAATTGTTTCTCTATTTGTTTTAACGCCATATCCAAGGCTGCTTTACGTTCACTCACAAATGATTCCTCCTTCAGAATGGTTAACTGGTTAACAATCTATACGCTTGTCTCACTTCCAACCTATCTATAACTATAAAGGTTTTTTTAATAGAAAACAAGCAAAAAGTCGAACATTCATTCGGTTTTTTTGTCCTTCGCTATTTCCCATGATTCTCTCACTGTTTCCAATCCTACAAAAAAATGGGCACCCAGTGGGCACCCATCCCGTTTCTTATTCATTGCATTCCTTCACCAAATAATGCCACCCATACTTCACCGTCCGGCTGCGGTTGCCGTTCCGGCTTCCGGCCAGAGTGAGCTGGTATGCCTTCGGCTCTTCCTCACCTGCGGCTATGCCGATCCAGACGGTACCAGGAGGCAGATCCCCCTGCGCTTCAGGTCCTGCTACGCCGGTAAAGCTGATGCCGATATCGGTTTTGAACAGTGACCGCACATTTGCTGCAAGCTCAATGGCACATTCACGACTGGCCGCACCTTGGTTCTTCAATGTTTCCTCCCGTACGTTCAGCACATTCCTTTTCACAGAATCCTGATAGCACACCACTCCGCCCTCAAGGACGGAAGAAGCTCCTGCAATCGAGGCGAGGCTGGATTGGAACAAGCCTGCCGTCAGGCTCTCAGCTGCCGCAAGGGTCAAGCCTTTTTCTTTCAGGAGTCTGAAGCCCACCCGTTCGAGTGAATCTTGATCGTATCCATATAGATACTCCCCGACGGTTTCACGGATTTCTGATTCCAGCTCATTCAGAAGTGTCTCCGCGACATCTTTTGATTCGTGCTTGGCCGTCAATCGCAAGGTCACTTCACCGTCACCTGCAAGAGGTGCGATCGTCGGATTCGTCTGGCGGTCGATGAGTTCTTCAAGGTCGGCTTCTAGCTGCGACTCGCCGATTCCGAAGAAACGGAGAACACGGGAGTGGATCACCTCTTTTCGTTTCATGAGGTTCATGACGGCAGGAATCCCGTAGGTACTGAACATCGGCCTCATTTCAGAAGGCGGGCCAGGCAACAGGATATATGCTTTACCCGCTTGTTGAAACACCATCCCGGGTGCCATGCCAAAATCATTTTTCAATGGTGCCGAACCCTCGAGTATCAAAGCCTGCTTTTCGTTGTTGGGTGTCATCACCCTGCCTACTTTCTCAAAATAAGCCCTGATGGAGTCCATGGCATCTTCATCCATCGAGAGGCTGACGCCCAGACTCCTTGCAATGGTCTCTTTGGTGAGATCATCCTTGGTCGGTCCGAGACCTCCTGTAAAGATGAGCAGATCCGCCCTCTCTTCAGCATGCTTGATGACTTCTTCAAGTCTTGCCGGGTTGTCTCCCACACTTGTATGATAAAACACATTCACCCCTACTTCGGCAAGCCTTTCTGAGATGAACTGGGCATTGGTATTAGCGATCTGCCCCAAAAGTAATTCCGATCCGACTGCGATAATTTCTGCATTCATGATTATTTCCTCCCAGTGAAAGAAGAAAGGGATGATTCCAATTGAATCAACCCCTTCCTTACATTATTTAGAATTAACAAACGCTTTGCGATTATGGTAAAAATAGTCCCAACCGGACCAAATGGTGAAGAACATGGCAATCCATAGGGCAATGATATCAAACGGCAGGTTCATGAGTTCGAAGATGGCATTATTCAACAGCAATGCCGATATGGCGATGATCTGTGCCCACGTTTTGATCTTACCCAGCTGCCCAGCAGCCACCACTTCCCCTTCTCCTGCTAGCACAAGGCGAAGGCCGGTCACGGCAAACTCACGGCTGATAATGATGATGACGATCCAAGAAGGAGCCACTCCCATTTCAACCAGTACGATCAAGGCTGCAGATACAAGAAGCTTATCCGCTAGGGGATCAAGGAACTTCCCGAGGTTGGTGACAAGATCCAGCTTCCTTGCATAATATCCATCGATCCAGTCCGTCGTCGACGCGATGATGAATATGAGAGCCCCCACGAATTGGTTGACAGGAAGATCTGCCCCAAGGAAGCGCATATCCCCCCAGTTCCAGGGAACCAGCATGATGATGAGAAATAACGGGATCAGGATGATCCGGGAGATGGTGATTTTATTTGGTAAATTCAAATGTATTGCCTCCAATCCAGTGCACTAGCGGAAAGGGAACTCCCTTTCCTTACTCTGAAGATTCTTTGCTGTAATTGATGATAACATCCTGCCTGACGACATCGGTCGGAATTCCGTACTCGACCTCATCCCCATTGAGGGTGATCACTGTGTTGGCAGCATTCCCGATGATGAGGTAGGCCTGGGACTCTCCTGAGAAATCGAAGTCCTCTTCGCTCCCTTTCGTCAGGGTGCCTTCAAACAACACCTTATCATCTTCATTATATACACCGATCCATGAATCACCGTCAGCAGATAATGTAAGATCGAATTGATCTGTCCCTTTCAATTCATAGGTGGTCTTGTATCCCTGGACAGAAGTCTGCTCAAGTGTTTGTGCGTCTTCTTTTTTAGTATCGTTTGAATCCGCTTCTTTATCCTGCTTTTTGTCCTTATCGGCTGCAGGTTTTTCTTTATTGTCAGCTGATTTTTTTGAATCATCGGCTTCCTTCGGTACATCCTTTTCATCCACCGCTACCTGGCTGTTTTTGTTCGTATCATTGTCAGCAGCGTCATTATTGCCCATTTTCCCGGACAAGAAAAACCACGCGATAAATAAGATGCCGATGATCACCACTACAATGAGCAGCGTCGGGATGAAATCGAGGACCTTCGAGGAACTTTCGGAGACCGTCTTCCTCGTCTGGACCCTTGATAGTGAATCAGGGATTTCTTCGTGCTGCGTGACAGGAATTTCGGACTTGTACTCCTCAAAGATTTCTTCAGGAGGCAGCCCGACTGCTTCGCAATACTGTTTGATGAAGGCCCTCACATAAAATTTACCGGGCATGGAATCGTACGAACCTTCCTCGATTCCGGTCAAATAGCGTTTCTGGATCTTCGTGATCCGCTGCAGGTCATCGAGGCTGTAGCCTTGAGACTCCCTTGCATCTTTTAAACGTTTTCCTAATTCAGACACTTTTTAACACCTTCCAATATCAAAAATCAAAACCACCGAAATCGGAATTTTGAAATAAATTATTTTGTTCGACCAACTCATATGTAATTTCCTCTTCGGGATTGTTTCGCAATTCGATGATGTAATCAAAATCCTCCAGGGTATACTCGGAATTTTGTACAAATACATCAGGATGTTCGATCACTTTGACCGCCGGCATGCGCATGATTTCCCTGACCAGCTGCCAATGCTGTTCATTTGCCCTTCGAGTGGATACGATCCCGTCGATGATGAAGAGATTATCGTCGGAGTATTCATCTTCAATCAGCTTGCTTCTGATGGTCTGCTTCAATAATGTCGATGAAACGAAGAGCCATTTTTTATTGGCACATACGCTAGAGGCGACAATGGATTCGGTTTTCCCCACGCGGGGCATACCGCGCAGTCCTACTAGCTTGTGTCCTTCCTGCTTGAAAAGCTCTGCAAGAAAGTCGACAAGGAGTCCGAGCTCATCCCGCACGAAACGGAACGTCTTCTTATCATCTGCATCCCGCTGGATGTAACGGCCATGCCTTACAGCCAGACGATCCCTCAGTTTCGGTTCTCGAAGCTTGGTCACATTGATGGTATCCATTGTCTGCAGGATCGATTCGAGTCTGCCGATCTGCTCATCCGTGTCAGCAAGGAGCAGCATCCCCCTTCTCCCTTCGTCCACCCCGTTGATGGTGACGATATTGATCGAGAGCATCCCAAGCAGGGAAGAAATGTCCCCCAACAGGCCGGGTCGGTTCTTTTGAATCTCGTATTCCAGGTACCACTCTTTCCTTTCCATCGGGTTTCCTCCTTCAAAGGCGATGATCCAGACTCGGGGATTTTTGAACTCTAGGTATTATAATAAAGTATTTTTTTCTAATATAAAAGAAAAACCTACATATTTGCCTACATTTTCTCTATTTTCACGATTGAATGGGTCAATGTAAAAAAGAGAGGGAAAATCCCCTCTCTTTAGCGAGTTCCGTTATTGTTGACAAGCTTAACCATCATGTTGGCGATAGCATGCTGCTCATCAGGTGATGCTACAGACCAAAGATCTGCAAGGACTCTTTCTTGATCATTCTTAGCTTCCACCTGTTTGGAAAGATAGTCACCGATTTGATAAGCAAGATCATTCACGGTTTCATTTTCCATTCCGCTGTGCTGAGCCTGGTGTAAGCGATCACCCAAGAAGTTTTTCCAATCAGACCAGTTTTCTAAAACTGACATGTCATATGACCTCCTTTATTGAGATACAAGCTTAGTTTGCATCTTTTCAAAGGAATTATGCGTACGGTCTCAAATTCCATTGGGCAACTTACGGGTCGGTTCTCCCCCCGATCCGCTTTTCTTTTTGTCCAGCTACTCCGGGGTGACCCTCGAGGTCATAAGGTCCTCAGTACGGGCCGGGGACCTTATGCTTGTCGGGTCAGACCTCCCCGAATCCGCTTTTCTAGGTATACCAGCCTCCGTTGACGGACAGTGTTTGGCCGGTTATGTAGGCTGATTTCGTTGAAAGGAGGAATTCGACGGCGTCTGCAATTTGGTCGGGATGAGCGAGTTTCCCCATGGGAATGTCGTCTTTGATTTCCTGTATGTCCTCTTCTGAAAAATCCGAAAGCATATTGGTGCTCACAGCACCGGGGGCCACGGCATTGACCCGGACGCCGCTCATGGCGACTTCTTTGCTCAGGGCCTTTACGAATGAAAGCTGGGCTCCTTTCACGGCTGAGTACACGACTTCGCAAGAGGCACCCGTCTGGCCCCAGATGGAGCTCATGAGGACAATGGATCCCTTTTTCCGGAACAGCTTCGGCAACAGTGCTTGTACCAGAAGCATCGGACTCTTCACATGAAGGCTGATCATCTCGTCCATGCTTTCTTCCGGCTGATCCTGGAACATCCCCCAGTGAGACGTTCCGCTACAGTACACAATGGCATCCAGATCAAAGATCTGTTCGGTTAATGTCCGCACTCCTGCGGAAGAAGTAAGATCCGCCTTGACGGGGATCACGTCCACTCCTTTAATCTCCTCCATCAGGGTAGTGATGGCTTCTTCATTTCGATGATAATGGAGATAGAGACTCCATCCTTCACCGGCAAGTTTCTTTGCCGTGCTTTTACCGATGCCTCCTGAAGCTCCGGTAATGAGAGCGTATTTCATGGTCATTCCTCCTTTACGTAAGAAGGGGAACTGCCGGTGATGGACAGTTCCCCTCAATCATCATGAATTTGGTACCACCTGGCACACCGTCATCCTTTTTTCATCGATCAGACCTGCCGCTGCATTGGTGATGTCGTCCACTGTCAGACTTTCAAGTGTCGGTACGACATCGAAAAGATCCATTTCATTGAATGCATATCGGGTGAACTGATTGGCGATGAATTCCGGCGAATTGATGGCGCGGAGGAAGGCTCCGATTTTCTTCTTTTTCGTCCTCGCCAGGTTTTCTTCGGTTACGATCGGCTCGTTCACAGCCTTCAGAAGGAGCCCCTGGATGCGCTCGGATAACTCATCCGGCTTTTCCGTATCCCCACCGGCAGTAAGGAAACCAAAACCATTTTCCTGGGTATAATCGTAGCTGAACGTCTCATCGATCAGCCCGTCATTATAAAGATCCGAGTAATGACTCGAGCTCTTCCCGAACAGTATGTCGAGGAAAACATTTATGGACAGTTCCTGCTTCAGCATTTCTTTCCCTTGCTGATGCGGGTTGGATGCCTTCAGGCCAACCAGGCATTTGGGACTTTGAACGTTCATTTTCAAGACTTTTTTCTTTTCTGCCACTTCATCCGGTTCCTGCTCGAATTCCCTTTTGATCTCAGGCATCTTTTCATAATCCTTTTTGCCCTGATTATCCCTGACTTGATTCATAATGGCTTCAGGATCGACAGAACCGACGACGAATAGCAGCATGTTACTCGGATGATAGAACGTGCCGTAGCACTGATAGAGCATGTCTTTCGTGATCGGGGTGATGGACTCGATCGTTCCTGCAATATCGATTTTTACAGGATGATTTTTGTACATGTTTTCAATGACGCCGAAATACAGGCGCCAATCCGGGTTATCATCATACATCGTGATTTCCTGTCCGATGATCCCCTTTTCTTTTTCAACCGTTTTTTCCGTGAAATATGGATCCTGGACAAAGTCGATCAATGTTTCCAGGTTACGCTCCACGTTGGTCGTACTGGAGAAAAGATAGGCTGTGCGTGTGAAAGAAGTGAAGGCATTGGCAGAAGCGCCTTGCTTACTGAACTGCTGGAACACATCTCCGTCTTCTTTTTCAAAGAGCTTATGCTCGAGGAAATGCGCGATGCCGTCTGGAACCTTGACCAATTCTTCTTCTCCAAGAGGGGCGAAGTGGTTATCGATGCTTCCGTATTTCGTCGTGAAGGTCGCATAGGTCTTATTGAATCCTTCCTTTGGAAGGATGTACACATCCAACCCGTTTGCCATCTTCTCATAATAAAGGTTTTCCTGCAGCTGATCGAAGGTAATCTTCTTCATATCATTACCCCTCCGTTCCTGTTAAAAAGTAAATCGTATCCAGTTGGACTTTTTGGGCAGCCTTCACCACTTCATCCTTTGTGGCCGCGTCGATTTTTGAGAGCCAGTCATTCAAGCCGATATCGATTCCGGCGAAGGCATTTTGGTAAAGGACTTCCACAAGACCACGCGGGGTATCGATGGTTTCAAGCATCTGATTGCGCATGACTGCCTTGGTCTGTTCCAGTTCGTCACTGGTGAAATCCCCTGACTTCATGGCCTGAAGCTGTTCATCGATGATTCCCACCGCTTGATCATAATTCTTCGACTCGATTCCACTCATCACCATGAGAAGCCCTTTATGACTTTCAAGGCGGCTTGCTGCATAGTAGGCAAGACTTGCTTTTTCACGTACATTGATGAACAGTTTGGAGTGGGAGAACCCTCCGAATATCCCGTTGAACACCTGAAGGGCAAAATAGTCCTCATCCCCATATTGAGTGTGGGTGCGGTAACCGATATTCAGTTTCCCCTGTTTGACATCCTGCTGTTCCTTGATGACATTTTCTTTCTTGATTTCCTTTTGAATCCCCTGGTCAACGCGCTCAGGATCCCGGTCGGTAAGATCCATGAGACCATCGCACAGCTTTTCTACTTCATCCGCATCGACGTCGCCGATCACATAAAGATCGAACTGATCTTCCCTCATCACGCGCTCATAGTAGTCATAAAGCGCCTTCGGGGTAATGGCATCGACCTCTTCCTTCTCCCCGTTTACGTGAAGGGCGAATCGCTCGCCTTTGCACATCTCCTCCACCAGACGGGAGTTCGCATACCTCATTTTATCATCGTAGACCGATTGAATTCTGATCTTTTGATTGCGCTTTTCTTTCTCGACCGTTGCATGGTCAAATTCATCAGTGGCATGGGGATGGAAAAGGACCTCAGTCAAGAATTCGATCCCCTTTTGCAGAAGAGGCTCGGAATCAGCAAGGAATTTTTCATTGGCAATCTCGACAGACATGCTGACGATGTGGTATTCCCCCTTCTTTCCAAGGTCGACAAAAAAGTTTGCCCCATAGAGTTCATCGAGGTGGGAGCGCAGTTTCGTCGTGGAAGGGAAGGATTTTGTACTGCTTTGCATCACATGCGGAAGCAGTCCTCTCAATGTCACCGTATCTTGATCCAACGGCGCCTTCATTTTAAAGACGATGCTGTTCGTTTTGAATTTTTCAGTTTTGACGATATGTAGCGTATATCCGTTTTTCTTCTTGATTACTTCATTAATATCAGACATTCGGCTCAAGCCTCCTTCATATCTTGCATAAACACCTTTATTTTGCGGGTATTTACGTCTAACTATACATGTTTGCCACACGCATTTACAAGCATCTTCCTCCGTTGGTAAAACCTTAATGGACTATTATATGTGTTTATCGCTGTAAACATGCAAAAGGAGCCCTTGTTGAAGGGCTCCTTTTCATTAACGACTTCCTTTGATATACGGTGTTCCAAGGGCTTTCGGTGCATCTGCACGTCCGATGAACCCTGTAAGCGCCAGGATCGTGAGGACGTAAGGCGCAATCAAGAGATAGACGCTCGGTATATTCTCGAATAGCGGCAGGCTGCTTCCGATGATGCTGAGGCTTTGGGCGAATCCGAAGAAGATCGCTGCACCCATGGCGCCTAGCGGATGCCACTTCCCGAAGATCAGGGCAGCCAGGGCCATGAAGCCTTGTCCACTGATCGTAGCATGACTGAAATCGGACGAAATGGACTGTGCGTATACCCCTCCCCCGATACCAGCGAAGGCTCCGGAGAGGATGACGCCGATATACCTCATGCGCGTCACATTGATACCCATCGTGTCGGCTGCCATCGGGTGTTCACCAACGGATCGCAGGCGCAAACCGAATGGCGTCTTGAACATGATGAACCAGACGAGGAATGCAGCGATGATCGCCACAAAAGGCGGCCAGTACGTGTTGCTGAAGAAAATGTCGCCGATCACCGGGATCTTATGGAGCACTGGCACATCAATCTTCGAGAAACCTTCTGAAATGATGTCTGTTTGCCCTTTTCCATAAATGCGCTTTACAAGGAAAAGCGTCAGTCCAACGGCAAGGAGGTTGATCGCCACACCGGAAACGGTCTGGTCTGCCCTGAAGCTGATCGAAGCGACCGCATGCAGGATGGAAATCAATGCCCCGGCAAGCATACCCACAATAAGGGATACCCATGGGGTGGCCGCACCGAACGTATCGGCAAACGCAAGGTTAAAGACGATGGAAGAGAAGGCTCCGATGACCATCAATCCTTCGAGGCCGATATTGACGACCCCGGACCGCTCTGAAAATGCTCCACCCAGTGAAGTGAAAATAAGTGGTGCTGCCCATAACAATGTTGATGGAATAAGTATGGTTAAGATATCAATGAACCCCACTTATTTCACCCCCTTTTTTCTGAATCGTTGAATCATATAACGAATGATGTAACCTGATGCCACAAAGAAGATGATGAGGGCGATAATGATATCGACAAGCTCATTCGGAATTCCTGCATCAAGCGGCATATTCAAGGCTCCTACTTTCAAGCCACCGAACAGGAGTGCCGCGAAGATAACCCCGATTGCTGCATTTCCGCCCAGAAGCGCGACTGCAATCCCATCAAATCCGACCCCTGTGAATCCTCCCTTGATGGAAGCGTACCCGAATGTCCCGAGTGCTTCCATGGATCCGGCGAGTCCCGCAAACGCTCCTGAGATGACCATGGAGAGGATGATATTCCCATTTACGTTCATTCCAGCATATTGAGACGCATTCTGGTTGAATCCGACCGCACGCAGTTCATATCCGCGAGACGTCTTCTCAAGAAGGAACCACATGATGAATGCACACGCGAGGGCAATGATGATCCCCCAGTGGAGCCGTGAGAAGTCCGTGATGGATTCGAGGAATGGCGACTTGAGGGAAGCTGATTCCGCTACATAATCGGTCCGTTCCTTCCTGTCTGTCAATACATCACGCACGATGGCATTCGATGCCTGCAGGGCAATATAGTTCATCATGATGGTTACGATGACTTCGTGCACCCTGAATCTGGCTTTCAAAAGTCCTGGCACGAATCCCCAGAGGGCTCCGGCCAATGCCGCTGCGATGACAGCGAGAGGCAGATGGATGAACTTCGGCAGATCGCCAAAGGATGTTCCCACCCATACGGCGGCGAGCCATCCTACGATGAGCTGGCCTTCGACCCCGATATTGAACAAGCCTGTCCTGAATGCAAATGCAACGGCTAGACCCGCCAGGATCAGAGGCGTCATTTGACGGAGGGTTTCCCCGACGAAGTAGACTTCCCCGAAGATCCCATCCCACAGTGCGGAATACCCTTCAATCGGGTTATATCCGCTGACGAGCATGATGATGGTTCCTGCAAGAATGCCAAGTACTACCGAAATGATAGGGATCAATATATTAGTTAGACGATTAGACATGTGATGTTTCCCCCGTTCCTTTCCCTTTCGAACCAGCCATCAGGAGACCGAGCTCCTGTTCCGTCGTTTCTTTCGGATCGACGATTGCGACAATCTGCCCTTCATAGATCACAGCAATCCTGTCGCTTACATTCAGGATTTCATCGAGTTCGAACGAAAGCAGCAATACGGCTTTTCCATTGTCCCGCTGTTCAATGAGACGCCTATGAATGAATTCGATTGCCCCAACATCGAGGCCACGGGTAGGCTGGGCTGCGATGAGAAGATCCGGATCTTTATCGACTTCCCTTCCGATGATCGCCTTTTGTTGGTTCCCCCCGGACAATGATCTTGCCAGTGTGTATTCCGACGGCGTACGAACATCAAACTCTGCGATGATCTTTCTTGCATGATTGTAAATATTCTTATAGCTGAGAATCCCTTTATTTGAATACGGCTTTTTATAGTAGTTTTGAAGAACGATATTTTCACCGATCGGGAAGTCCAGTACCAGCCCGTGCTTATGGCGATCCTGCGGGATATGTCCGACACCCGCTTCATAGATTTTCCTCGGTTTCATATTCAATATCTCTTTGCCATTCAGTTTGATCGAACCGCTGTCTGCTTTCATGAGCCCGGTGATGGCCTCGATCAGTTCACTTTGACCGTTTCCGTCAACTCCTGCAATGCCGAGGATTTCCCCTGCTTTCAGGTCGAGATTCAATCCTTTGACGACCGGTACATTCCGGGAGTCCTTCACTTGAAGGTCGCGAACTTCGAGAACCACATCCTTAGGGGACGCAGGAATCTTTTCCGTTTTGAACGTGACTTCCCTTCCTACCATCAGGCTCGCCAGATGGTTCGGATTCGTGTCTGACACACTGACAGTCCCGATCCCTTTCCCTTTTCTGATAACGGTTACATTATCGCACACTTCCATGATTTCCTTTAGTTTGTGAGTGATAAGGATGATGGATTTTCCTTCTTTGATCAACGTCTTCATGATCTGGATCAGCTCTTTGATCTCCTGCGGCGTCAGGACGGCGGTCGGTTCATCAAAGATGAGGATTTCAGCACCGCGGTAGAGCGTTTTGAGAATCTCCACCCTCTGCTGCATCCCGACTGAAATATCCGATATCTTCGCAGAAGGATCGACCCTCAGGCCATACTTCTCTGAAATGTCCGATATCTCTTTTTCTGCTTTTTTGATATCCACCGTGGCACCGGATTTTGGTTCCCGGCCAAGGATAATATTCTCCGTTACAGTGAACGTATCAACGAGCATGAAATGCTGGTGGACCATTCCGATCCCGAGATCATTGGCAATGTTGGGATTCGTGATGTCCACTTTTTTCCCCCGTACGCGGATCTCACCCTGTTCAGGTTGATAGAGGCCGAACAACACGTTCATCAACGTGGACTTACCGGCTCCATTTTCACCAAGAAGCGCATGAATTTCACCTTGTTTGAGCTGGAGAGTAATATTGTCGTTAGCTACGATGCCAGGGAACTCCTTTCGGATATTCAGCATCTCGATTACATAATCCATTTTATTCACTCCTTGCGATAGGCTAGGGACAATTTATCTAGTAGTTAGAGGTCAGACCTTAAGATTGATTTCCCTTGTAAAAAACTAAGTGAAAGATAGAATCGGTTTCTACCCTTCAATTAGATTTTTAATTTTCTTATATTTTGCTGCAAAAAAGGGATAAGAGACCGGCTATCCTTGGCCCGCTTATCCCCAATGAACTACAATCAGTTGGCTTTGAAGCTTTCAGCGTCTTTGATGGAAGAAGGTACTTCCACGTCACCGCTCTTGATTTTTTCTTTCCACTCATCAACGGCTTTCACGACTTCGTCTTTGTTGGAAAGTTCTTCGTTCACTTCCGCAAGACCTACACCGTCTTCTTTAAGGCCGAACAGGATTTCTTTCCCACCAGGGAAATCTCCGTCCTTCGCTTGAGTCGCTACATCTTTCACTGCATTGTCCACTCGTTTAAGGGCAGAAGTCAGGACGATATTGTGGTCGCCCACTTTTCCTTCGTCTACCTGGTCAGAATCGACACCGATCGCCCAAAGCTCACGGGAAGGATCTTTTGCTTTCAGATCACGTGCTTCTTTGAATAATCCATTACCTGTTCCACCAGCTGCGTGGAAGATGACATCTACTTTAGAAGAGTACATTTTTGAAGCAATCGTCTGTCCAAGCTCTGCTTTATCGAAAGCACCAGCATAGTCTGCAACGATTTCTGCATCAGGGTTGCTTGCTTTGACACCGGCGATGAATCCTGAATGGAAACGCTCGATAACCGGGCTCTCCACTCCGCCGATGAATCCGATTTTATTGGTTTTGGTAGCAAGACCAGCCGCTACTCCTGCAAGGAAAGAAGCTTCTTGCTCTTTGAACATGATGCTGGCAACATTCGGTTGTTCTACAACTTCATCCACAAGGGCGAAGTGAGCATCCTTCTGTTGGCTGGCGATATCTTCGATCGCACCTTTCATCATGAATCCAATTCCATATATCAAGTCAAAGTCTTGGCGAGCCAAGTTGTTCAGGTTGGTAGCATAATCAGCATCGGATTGGGATTGAAGGTAATCGAATCCTTTTTTCCCTTTTTCCAAACCGTTTTCTTTCCCATAAGCTTGAAGGCCTTCCCAAGCTGATTGGTTGAATGATTTATCATCAACACCGCCGACATCTGTTACCATTGCCACTGTGAAGTTATCATCCTTGCCTTTACCGTCACTTGCATTATCTTTGTCATCGCTTGTCCCACACGCACCGAGAATTGTTCCTGCAGCCAACACGAATGACATCGCCAAACCAAATTTACGCTTTTTCACCTGAGTACCCCCTAGTATTGTTATAAATTAGTAGAAAGGCGGATCATACACGCTTCCTAAGCACGTGAAAGCTGAACTTATCCGAGCGGAAGTAGTTCACCGAGTAGAGGATCGGTTCATCATTCTCACTGAAGTGCATCTGTTTCAGCACAAGGAGTGCCGTTTCAGGCTCGCAGTTCAAGATCGGGGAGATTTTATCATGATATCCGAGAGGCTCGATATGTGCGCCCGCATATGTGATTCTCTTATTCTCCCTTTTCTCCAGAACAGAGAAGATGGAATTGTCTTCATGGGTGAAATTCCGAGGCATGATTCTCGCCGGGATCTTATCCATGCAGTAGACGACAGGTTCCCCATTCGCCGTACGCACCCTCTCGATGAGGATGACATCCTCTGGTTCTTCCAATGAGAAGCGTTTCATATCTTCCTCGGTTGCTTCCTGGGTCGTCGAGCTCAAAAAAATAGTCCCCGGATCCATCCCAGCCTGCCTGATCATATTGGTCACGCTGCTGAGCTGTTCGATACCCGAAGTGAACAGGGGTTTGGCATTGACAAATGTACCGACTCCATGCCGCCTGACGATGACACTCTCTTCCTCAAGGATCCTGAGTGCCTCCCTCAGCGTAGCGCGGCTAACGCCGAGCTGTTTGGAAAGGTCGAATTCGGAAGGAAGTTTTTCTTTCTCTCTGTACATCCCCGCTTCGATGTCTTTCTTCAAGCGATCAATGACCTGCAAATACAAATGCCGATTGTCTGTCTTAATTGTCAACGGAACCACCACCAAATTTTCTCAAGTCATCAGACCTCTGATGTATATCTTTCCTACTAATCGAAAATACTATAACACTTTTCAAAACATAAATAAATAGCATTGTGTGATTTTGTCGAAAAAAATGATTTATTAAAAAATTTATCTTCCAACTGTCCTGTATTATGGAAAAAACGCTTGATTTTTTCATGTTTTTATCATTTAATCCTTTGTTTTTTACGTTTAGGACCCCGATATGTAGCAATCTTCATATTAGTGAAATAATACGCTCTTAAAGAAAGCGATACCAATAGTATAACCCATTGGTGGATAACTTTTTTGATCGGACAAAAAAACCGCTTGAGCAGGTGCTCAAGCGGGGTCTTTCAGCTCATGTTTCAAAAGGTATGGGCTATTAGGAGGATTGTTCTTCAGATGGTTTACCCACGAGTACGCTTCGGGGCTTGCTTCCTTCATATGGCCCGACGACTCCCCGCACCTCCATTTCATCAATGATCCTGGCGGCTCTCGTATAGCCGATCCTGAAACGTCGCTGCAGCATGGATACAGAAGCGGTCTGCATTTCAGCAATCAATTGGACTGCATCATCATACAGCTCATCTTCCGCTTCCCCGCTGCCGGATTCTTCCTGGACTTCATCCGGGATCATTTCTTCCTGATACTGTGCTTTTTGTTGGGATATGACGAAGTCCACGACTTCTTCGACCTCTTCATCGGATAAGAAGGCTCCCTGTACCCTGGTTGGTTTGGAAGCCCCGACAGGCATAAAGAGCATATCTCCCCGCCCAAGGAGTTTTTCTGCTCCGCCAGAATCGAGGATGGTTCTTGAATCTGTCATGGAGGATACAGCAAAGGCAATCCTTGAAGGGATATTCGCCTTGATGACACCTGTGATGACATCCACCGACGGTCGTTGTGTGGCAATGATCAAATGGATCCCTGCAGCACGGGCCATCTGCGCAAGACGGGTAATGGCATCCTCTACATCGTTCGATGCAACCATCATCAAGTCGGCAAGCTCGTCGACGATGACCACGATATAAGGAAGAAGCGGCTGTTTATCTTCGTTCTCAAGGTTTTGTCTTTTGACATAGTCATTGTACCCTTCAATATTCCGCGTCCCTGTATGGGAGAAGAGCTCATATCTGCGCTCCATTTCATTCACGACTTTTTTCAATGCCTGAGAGGCACGCTTTGGCTCCGTCACGACGGGCGCCAGCAAGTGGGGAACTCCGTTATACACATTGAGCTCCACCATTTTGGGATCGATCATCATGAGTTTCACCTCATGGGGCTTGGCCCTCATGAGAATACTCGTGATGATGCCGTTGATGCACACACTCTTCCCGCTACCCGTGGCTCCCGCTACAAGGAGATGGGGCATCTTATTCAGTTCGGCAAGTACGGCTTCCCCTGTAATATCCCTGCCCAATCCGATCTGGAGTTTTGAGTCAGGTTTGTTTTTTTCCTTTGATTCGAGCACTTCCCTGAGGGATACCATGGCCACTTCCGAATTCGGCACTTCGATTCCTATGGCCGATTTCCCCGGTATCGGTGCTTCGATCCTGATGTCTTTTGCAGCGAGCGCCAATGCGAGATCATCGCTGAGATTGACGATGCGGCTCACCTTCACCCCGACATCCGGGTGCACTTCATATTTGGTTACGGCAGGCCCAAGATGGACTTGAGTCACCTTCGCTTTGACACCAAAGCTTTGGAAGGTGCGTTCGAGCTTTGCGGCATTCGCGTGGATCAGCTGGTATTCGTTGCTCTGATCTGTCTTTTTCGGACTTTTCAACAGAGAAATCGACGGAAGCTTATAATCTTTATTTTCAACTTCGGTGAAGGTGATCGGAGGAGCATCATCTTGAACGCCCTTATCAGTTGAATCATCTTTCGGCTCCCCTGCTACCGGCTCTTCTTTATCGGAGCGTTCATGGGCATAGGCCTTCTCGGCAAAATTCGATATGATCGGTTCACGGGTATCGACCTGAGGCTCAACATCTGGTATCGGATCGACGGAAGGCACCTTCGTTTCCTTCTCCTGCATTTTCTTTTCAACAGCTGGCTTTTCCAGCTTCTTTTTCGCTTTTTCTTCTTTCCATTCTGCCATATCCACCTTGAATGCTTCCCACTGGGAGGTGATGAATGCCCCGAATCTTTTTCCGATCCGACCGAGTACATCCCCAAGGGATCGACCGGTCACCAGGATGATCCCGATGATGATGAAGGTCGCACTCATGATCCGTGCCCCCTGTGAATCAAAGAGGAAATAGGACACGGCGAACAGGACGCTGCCGATCATCCCGCCTCCGATGTCGGAGGTGCTGGATTCTCCCCTAATATCCATCCAATAGAGATCCCATGTGTTCATGATGACACTCGGATGCTCAAAGGCACCATCATTGCTCAGCAGATCGAAAAGCTTCACGTGGCTGAGGAGCAGGAAGCTCGCGACGATGATATATATCCCTACCAATCTCCTGCTGAAGAGAAGCGGTACTTCCCGTTTCACCATCAGGTATCCCGCGATGTAGATCATGAGAAGCAAGGCTGCCATATACCATTCTCCCATGAAGAACCTGAAGAAATGGACGACGGCTCTTCCCACCGCCCCCAACTTGATGACGGAGATCAAACTGAGCGTCAACAGCATCAAGCCGGTAATTTCATATTTTATGGTCTGCTTCAGTGCGTTGGTGTTCGATCCCTTTTTTTTCCTTTTCTTTTTTTTCGCCAATTGAATTCACCTAAATTCTTAAGAAGTCTTTCGGATTATGTACGTGAAGATGAAGAAAGGGCTGACCCTTATCGGCATCCTTCGTCGCCACAGGTGTCAGTCCCCATCCGTCAAGTTCATCTTATGTCTCTTCTTTAGTATACCATACCCTTCATGGTGAAAGAATCCTCTTTATGCCTTAATTACCAAGGATCATTCCGGGAGAGAATCGGCTATCGAGGAAATGGGAAGGATCACTGCTCATCACTCTTAACACACGGTAGTTCTCCTCTTCCTTCTGGACCATCAGCGGCACTCCTTCATAGTCGATCATCATCTGGGAGGCATAGACTTCCGGATCTGTCGCGAATACGGCTTCCTGGGGGATGATGGTGTAGAGGATCATTGGATCAATCCCTCTTCTTCATCTGTTCGGTTCAGTTCGATCAGCTCATTGATTTTTTTGATTGCCTGACCGATCCCTCCGATTCCATTGATGAGTCCGTATTTGACCGCATCATCACCGACGACGTTCGTTCCGATATCACGGGTCAGATTCCCCTTTGCAAACATGAGGTCCTTGAAATCCGATTCGGAAATGTTGCTGTGCTTGGTTACAAAGCTCACGACACGATCCTGCATCTTATCGAGATACTCGAAGGTCTGCGGCACCCCGATCACGAGACCAGTCAATCGTACGGGATGGATCGTCATGGTGGCAGTGCTTGCGATGTATGAATAATCACATGAAACAGCAATTGGGACTCCTATGCTGTGCCCTCCTCCGAGAACGAGGGATACTGTCGGTTTCGACAGAGAAGCGATCATCTCTGATATGGCAAGACCTGCTTCCACATCTCCGCCTACGGTGTTAAGTATGACGACGAGCCCTTCGATTTTAGGATTCTGTTCAATTGCTACGAGCTGAGGAAGGATATGCTCATATTTCGTTGTTTTATTTTGTGGGGGGAGCTGCATATGACCCTCGATCTGTCCCACAATCGTCAGACAGTGAATATTTGAATCCTGTGAAAGCTGGGGCACATTCGTTTGCCCAAGCTGCTGGATCTTCTCCATCAAGCCTGACGGTTTATCTTTATCATCCTTGCCCGGCTGATCTTCCTGTTCCATTCTTGTATCCATTCAGTCCAACTCCTTTTCGCTCAGTGCTTACCATTATTATTTAATAAAGGAGAGGATTTATACCCGTGCGTAAAACGGAAAGGCTATCTGCATGGTCAACAGATAGCCTCTTCGGATTAAACTTCCATGATGATTGGGAGAATCATCGGTCTTCTTCTCGTTTTATTGTATAAGAAGTAGTTGAGCTGGTCCCTTACATCCTGCTTGATGGTCGTCCATTCGAATGACCCTTTCTGGAGATAATTATGAACCACACTCTCGACGATCTCTGACGCTTTTTCAATGAGGGCTTCTGATTCCCTCACATAAACAAATCCTCTGGAGATGATTTCTGGTCCTGCAACAATGCTCTTTGATTTCCGGTTGATTGTGACGACGACAGTGAATACACCATCTTCAGAGAGGAGTCTTCTGTCCCTGAGGACGATATTGCCGACATCCCCCACTCCTATCCCATCGATCAGGACATTACCGGCCTGGACCCTGCCACCCATCCTCATCTTCCCGTCTTTATACTGGAGGATATCTCCCTTGTCGAGGATGAAGATCTGCTTGAAAGGAAGACCGATATCATGTGCGATCTTACTATGGGCAATAAGCATTTTATATTCCCCTTGAATCGGGACGAAGTATTTCGGTTTCATGATATTGAGCATAAGTTTCAGGTCTTCCTGTGAGCCATGGCCGGAAACATGCACCTTCTTATCAGCGGTCAATACTTCCGCTCCCGCTCTGTACACCATGTCGATCGTTCTTCCGGCTATCACTTCCATGCCCGGTGAAGGTGTCGCCGTGATCAAAACGGTATCTCCCTTCTCGATGTTCACATGCCTGTGGGAACGCTTGGCCATACGCTGAAGGGCCTCGAATGGTTCTCCGTGTGAGCCGGTGGCAAGGATGACCACTTCATCACTTGAATAGTCGCCAATCTGGTCGATCCCTATGATCAAGTCTTCCCGTACATGGAGATACCCAAGCTTCAGGGCGACATCGTACACTCGCTTCAGGCTTTTACCGACGACAACGACTTTCCTCTTGTTCTGTTCAGCTGCATCAAATACCTGCTGCAGCCTGATGAGATTCGAAGCGAAGCATGCTACGATCACCCGGCCCCTTGCTTTTCTGAACGCACTGTTCAGATGCGTTTCAATGGCGGATTCCGAAGTGGTGAAACCAGGTCTCTCTGCTTCAGTGCTATCCGACAGAAGACAGAGGACACCCTCCTCCCCAATCTGCGCCATCTTTCCGAGGTCCGGGCGATAGAAGTGCTTGGCGGACTGATCGAACTTGAATTCGCCTGTATGCACGATGGCCCCTTGGGACGTATAGATGCAAACACCGACTGAGTCCGGTATGCTGTGAGTCGTCTTGAAGAACGTCACATCCACACCGTTGAACTGAAGCCTGCTGTCCGAATGAATGGTGTAGAACTTTACGTCGGTGCGCACCTGCTCATCTTTCAGCCTTGCCTTCACAAGGGCATTGGTCAATCTAGTCCCGTAAACCGGTGCCCGTACCTTATCCAGTAGGTAAGAAATGGCCCCGATGCTGTCTTCATGACCATGGGTCAGGAAGATCCCTTTTACTCTTCCCCGGTTTTGTTCAAGGTATTGGATATCAGGTATCACGATATCGATCCCGAGCATTTCATTTTCAGGGAACATCAGCCCCGCATCGATGACGAAAATATCTTCATCGACTTCTACAATATACATATTCTTACCGATTTCCCCTACTCCGCCCAAGGGGATGATTTTGATTTCCTCGTGTTTCACTCTGCTATTACTCACCATTATGTCCTCCTATGTTGTGCTTTCCCCGATCTTATATCAGTTAGGATCATTATAAAGGAAACCCTTTTCATAATACAACCAAAATTATCCTCTACCTTCTGGCTGACGTCTATGTAGAAAAGTGCACGTTCGAATATGTACTATTTCGTGAATGGCCGATAGGAATCCTCCTTTGCCCTTGAAATTTCTCTCAGAGAACACCCTTATATGACGAATGGCCCCGGCAAACATGCCGGAGCCATTGTTTATTCATGATAAAAGTTTGCTGAGGCTCTTCCTTTCATCTTCCGTCAGTGGAATCAACGGAAGACGGACGGAACCGACATCAAGACCCTTAAGCTGCAGGGCGGTCTTGACAGGTCCAGGGCTCGGGGTGGCAAATAGCCCTTCCATCAAAGGCAGCAACTCTTGATGAAGTTTCGCTGCCCGACCCGTATCTCCGGAGAAATGGGCCTCCGTCATCTGCTGAATTTCTTTCCCGATGATATGGGAAGCAACGGAGACGATCCCATCGGCACCGATTGACAGCGCAGGCAAGGTCAGACCATCATCCCCACAATACACGAGAAAGTCGTCAGCAGTAGACGCGATGATCTTCGTCATGGCACCCAGATCGCCGCTTGCTTCTTTCACCGACATGATATTCGGCACTTCCGATAATCGAATGATGGTATCCGGTGAAATGGTGACAGCGGACCTGCCAGGAACATTATAAAGCATGACAGGCAAGGCGACGGCGTCTGCGACTTCTTTAAAATGGCGGAACATGCCTTCCTGGCTTGGTTTACTATAATACGGTGCGACAAGCATGATGGCGTCGACACCGATTGCTTCCGCTTTTTTGGATAGATCGATGGATTCTTTTGTATTATTGCTTCCGGTACCCGCGATGACAGGGATTCTGCCATCTGTGATTTTGACTGCATGGCGGAATAATGCCAGCTTTTCTTCCTTTGTAAGCGTCGGGGATTCCCCTGTTGTCCCGGCAACCACGAGGGAATCAGTCCCATGTTCGATCAGATAGTTGATCAACTGAGTTGTTTTATTGAAATCGATATTTCCTTTGCGATCAAACGGTGTGACCATCGCTGTTGATACACGGCCAAAATTCACAACTATTCACTCTCCTCAAATTGATGCGCTAACCAGGCAGCATCCCTCTCTTGCAGTTGAAAGGCATCATGAAGGGCATTGATGGCATTCACAAGATCATGTTCTTTAACGAGTACCCAGATGGTTGTATGGCTGTCTGCAGACTGCAGAATCCTGATACCTAAATCAGATAGAGCGGACACGATGACGGATGTAATTCCCGGCACACCTGTCATCCCCGCTCCAACCACTGATACCTTCGCACATTCCCGTTCTACATGGGGAAAATGACCGAGCCCTTTCAAGACGGCTATGGCACGGTCGCTCAAAGTCGAAGATACCGTATAAACGACTCCACGGGGGGAGATGTTGATAAAATCCACGGAGATCCCTTCCCTCGCCATCGCCTTGAACACTTCCGCCTGCAGATCATATTGATCCTTGCGGGCGAATACCTTGATCTGCGTTAGGGACTGTACATGGGCGATGCCAGTGACGGGGTGACTCCTGAAATGTTCATGGTCCTTCATGGAACCAGGCGTGGTGACGAGGGTACCCGGGTCTTTAGAGTAGGTGGACCGGATCCTGATGGGCACATTCGAGTTCATGGCGATTTCAACCGCTCGCGGATGAATGACCTTTGCCCCCTGGTACGCCATATTGCATACTTCATTATAGGAAACGACCTTGATGGGCCGCGCCCTGGATGAAATGCGCGGGTCCGCCGTCATGATTCCCTCCACATCGGTGAAGATATCGATATACTCGGCCTTCAGGGCGACACCGAGGGCTGAGGCGGATGTATCGCTCCCGCCCCTGCCGATCGTCGTTATATCCCCCCCGGAGGTCGCACCTTGAAACCCGGCTACCACTACGGCGTCATGAAGATCAAGCTCTTTTTTGATCCTTTCGCAATCCATCTCCATGATCCTGGCGTTACCGAAGTCATCATTGGTTCGAAATCCTGCCTGGGCTCCGGTCAGGGCGGTGGAACACACCCCATTCTCCAGGAGCATATTGGAAAAGACGAGACTTGAGATGATTTCACCGCATGATAATAATAAGTCCTGTTCCCTTTTGCTGATCCTTGTGCCTCCTCCCCCTATGAGTCCGAGGAGGGAGTCTGTTGCATACGGCTCCCCTTTTCTGCCCATGGCGGAGACGACCACGACCACCTTATACCCTTCACTGATAGCTTCCTTTGTATGGGCGATGGCTTTGAGCCTTGTTGATTCATCCCTTACGGAAGTACCCCCGAATTTCTGGACGATCACTTTCATGTCTACACCTCTTCATCGATGGTCAAGAGGTAGATGGGGATGATTGCTTGAGTTAGTCGTCGTCTGTTGCTTCGTTCCTCTTCTGCTTATTTTACCAGACCCAATTTCAATAGGCTTTCAGCAATCTGCACTGAATTCCAGGCAGCGCCTTTCAGAAGGTTATCGGATACGATCCACATATGGAATCCGTTGTCCTCATCAAGGTCTTTTCTCACGCGTCCGACAAAAACATCCGGCTTCCCAACTGCATCAGCAGGCATCGGATATATTTGTTCCTCAGGAACATCCTGAAGGGTGACCCCCGGAGCTTCCGTGAGTTGCGCATGAATATCCCCCACCGAAATGGAGTCCTTTTCAATCTCAATATATACACTTTCAGAGTGACCTGTTACTACTGGAAGTCTGACACATGTGGCTGACACCTTCAAATCAGGTTGATGCATGATCTTTTTCGTTTCATTGATCATCTTCATTTCTTCAAATGTAAAACCGTTCTCCTGGAACAGATCAATCTGAGGAATCACATTATACGCAATCTGATAATGTTTTTTATCCCCTTTGACCGGCAGGACGCTCGGTTCAAAGGATTCTCCCGACAGGATGGCCTGTGCCTGATCATTTAATTCATCTATGGCGACTGCACCGGCACCGGATACAGCTTGATACGTGGACACGATCACCTTCTTCAGCCCATAGGCTTTACGCAGTGGCTCGAGTGCGGCAACCATCTGGATTGTTGAACAGTTCGGATTGGCGATGATGCCTTTATGACGTTTCAGATCCTCTTCATTCACTTCAGGTACAACCAGCGGAACTTCGGGGTCCATGCGGTAGGCACTTGTATTGTCGACTACGATCGCACCCCTTTTCACTGCCTCGGGGGCAAGAAGCTTGGATACACTTCCTCCTGCACTGAACAGGGCAATATCCACCCCTTCAAAGCTCTCGGGCTTTGCTTCAGCCACCGTATATTCTTTTCCTTTAAAGGAGACTGTTGAACCTGCCGAACGGGCAGAAGATAGTAAGATCAGATTTTTTATCGGAAAATCCCTTTTCTCTAATGTTTCCAGCATTTGCTGCCCGACTGCCCCGGTTGCACCGACGACTGCCACGTTTAATTCCGTTGTTTTCAAAATCCTCTCTCCTTCCAAAGCATTCATAATAGCAATTTAGCCATTTACTATAATAAAGTATATTCTAACATAAAGAATCTTCTTTCAATAGACTCTTTTTCGTACAAGGAAAAGAAGGCTACCCAACCGGAAGCCTTCCCTTGCTATCAATCCAGATATCGTTCGATTACGACAGGTTGAAGCTGCCTTCCTTCCATCGCGGCTTCAATCGTCTCCTGGGTCAGGCTCATCCGTGCCACCATGGATTTCGGCTTTTGCTCCGGAGCATCCTGGCCGAATGGGATGAAATAGATATCCTTTGTGGAAATCAGCCTCATCAGATTGATACCGTTAAGCCCCAAGGCATCATTCGTCGAGATGCCAAGTACAACGGGACGATGGTTCCTCAATGTCGCCTTTGCCGCCATCAGGACCGGGGAGTCGGTCATGGCGTTGGCAAATTTACTCATGGTATTGCCTGTAAGGGGAGAAATCACCATGCAGTCCAGGGGAATCTTTGGACCCAGTGGCTCTGCCTTCACGATGGAATCTATGACTTTATGGCCTGTTACGTCTTCGATTCTCTTGACCCAGTCCTCCCCTTTTCCAAACCTTGTATTCGTGTTCATCATGGTCGACGAGACGACAGGCAAGACATCCGCACCGCCGTTGACCAGCTTCTCGATTTGAGGAAATACTTCATCATACGTACAGTGCGAACCAGTCAGACCAAATCCGATTCTTTTTCCTTTAATGCTCACGTAGAACTCCCCTTTCCTTTATTTCGATCATCCATCAGCTTGCAGAGAACATTGGCCAGGATCTGACCTGCCGTCTTCGGTGCCACGATTCCGGGGAGACCCGGGGCAAGGAGCGCCTTGATGCCACGCTTCTCGGCAAATCTGAAATCGGTCCCTCCCGGTTTTGAAGCAAGGTCGATAACGAGGATATGAGAGGGCATCTTTGCAATGACCCCGGGTGTGATGATGGGAGCCGGAATGGTATTGATGCAGATATCGCATTGTCCGATGTGCTTATCCAACTGATTCAATTGGAAGGAATCCAATCCCATCTCTGATGCCCTTGCCAAGTGCTCGGTTTTCCTTGCTCCCACCTTCACCCTTCCTCCAAGATGATGGAAGGTCCTTGCCACACTCATCCCCACCCGTCCAAGCCCGAGGATGACGATGTTCGAACCGTGGATGGTGAAATCCGTATGTTGAATGGCCATCATGATCGTGCCTTCTACTGTCGGGATGGAATTATAGATGGCGACGTCATCCCTTTCGAACAGCTGAATGAGATCGCGTTTTGATGCATCTACGATCCCATTTAAATAATCGTTGGTGATCCCGGAGTAGATCGTGCAATGGTCAGGGGTCCTGCTTAGGATTTCTTCTGTCAACACGACTTTTTCATTCGAAAAGATGGTTTCGATCTCCCCTTGAAGATTCGTTCCCGGAACCGGTAAAATGATGGCGTCCATCATGGAAAAATCAATTTCACTCATTTTCTCTTTCGTAGCCCCGGTGAATGCATGATCCAATTGTTCGAAACCGACAAGGGATATCTTTGCATCCAACTCAGTAAGTTTACGGATGATCTCCAATTGGCGAGCATCTCCACCCAGAACTGCGATGTGCATTCCGGTCAACATCAGTGCTTTCACCTACTTTTACCATAATCGCATCTTCTTTATGCCTCTCACTTCTTCAGTCTATGTATAGAGCACGTACAGGGTGAGCAGATGCCTTGTGCCTTCCTTTCTTTCACCCTTATGATCCCGTCCTATGAAAACAAAAAAACGGGTTTCCCCGTTTTTTCATTCCCTGGCCACTTCCAGGATGATCATATCCGTTCCGATGGTCCTGATCATATGCCAAGGGACGCGGATTTCACCGCTCTGCTTGCGCATCCACTTGCCCATGGGAATGATCAAGGCATCGATCTGACCCGATCGATGATCGAATTCCAGGTCTGTATGTCCCAGGACCCCCAATCTTTCGGCCCTGCCGTAATCCACGATTTCCTTTCCGCTCAATTCACTCAGTCTCACTGGCTTCCCCTCCCTGTATTATTAATGTATACAACCCCCTCCTAAATCAGAATCAAAAAAACAGGCCAGCTTTTGCTGACCTGCATTCATCATGTTCTCATATTGGACGGCAGAGTCCCATCAGGACTGATCAATGCCGCTGCATAGTCGTCCGTAAAAATCTCATGAGTCAATTGATTCACCTTATCGATGGTGACGCCATCGATTTCATCGACAATCTCATCCAGCGTCCGGTGCTGTTTCAACAACAGTTCATTTTTGCCGTTACGGCTCATCCGGCTGTTGGTGCTTTCAAGACTCAGCATCAGATTCCCCTTCAACTGTTCCTTGCTGTTGAGGAGTTCTTTTTCCGTGATGCCCTCTGCCTTGAGTCCTTTCAGTGTGGAATCGATCGTATCGAACAGCTCATCAAGCTGGTTCGCCCCTGTCCCTCCATAGATGGTGACCATCCCACTATCTTCATGGGAGGAATGATAGGAGAATACAGAGTAAGCCAGCCCACGTTGCTCCCTTACCTCCTGGAACAGGCGAGATGACATGCTGCCTCCGAGTACATTGTTCAGAATGATGAGGTTATAGATATCGGGATGACCGATTTGAAGGCCGTTATACCCAAGGCATAAATGGGCCTGCTCCGTATCCTTCTTACGGGCAAGTTTATTATAGTAGAATTGAGGTTGTTCACGCTCATCGCGGCCCTTTCCCCCTTCATAGGAACCGAAAAGCTTCTCCACCTCTTTGATGAAGGACTCGTCTACATTTCCTGCAATGGAGACCACTACCTGGTCAGGGGTATACATGTCATGCATATACTGTTTCAGCTTTGCCTGATTGAACGTATCAAGTGTCTCTTCCGTTCCAAGGATCGGATAACCCAGTGGATGATCTTCATAAACCGCTTTACTCAGTAGATCATGAACGATGTCATCAGGCGTATCTTCGTACATTTTGATCTCTTCGTACACCACATTCTTTTCCTTTTTCAATTCCTCTTCCACATAAGTGGAATGGAAGAACATATCCGCTAGCGTATGTAAAGCATAGCCGGCATGGTTATCGAGCACCTTCGCATAATAGCATGTGTATTCCTTTGATGTGAAGGCATTTACCTGGCCGCCAATACTGTCGAATGATTCGGCGATTTCCCTGGCCGACTTCGTTTTCGTCCCCTTGAAAAACATATGTTCAAGAAAATGTGAAATCCCGTTGTTTTCTTTTGTTTCGTTGCGTGAACCTGCACCGATCCAAACCCCGATGGCGACTGATCGGACCGTCGGGATTTGTTCGAGCACAATTCGCAGTCCATTTTGGCAAGTATATTTCTTAATCAAAAAAGTTCCTCCTAGTCTTGATGTACCTATCCTTACTATATCCTCTCTCAAGGAGAATTATCTCCCCCCTCAAGGATTCTTTCTTCTTTCACTAAACTCGAGACCGTCCCGAGCCTTAATTCCTTTTCTTTGACCTGGACGATGAGGGCGTTCAGGGCGTTTGCGGTAGACGCAGTGGGATGCATGAGCACTATGGCCCCTTTATGCATTTTCCCCATCACGCGGTCGATCAAGACATCCGGACTCGGCTTTTGCCAATCGATCGTATCCACACTCCACATGATGGTCCTCATATCCATCTCATCGGCGATTTCCACCACTTCGTCCCGGTAGCTTCCACTCGGAGGGGCAAACCATTTGACCTTTTCCCCAGTGGTAACCTCGATAATATCATTCGTGCGCTTCAGTTCATCCTTCACCTTTGAGGTTTGCAGGGATTTCATATCGGGATGGGAATAGGAGTGGTTTCCTACTTCATGTCCCGCTTCGACAATCATCTTGGCAAGCTTTGGATTATTCTTCACCCAGCGCCCCTCAAGAAAGAAGGTGGCATACACCTGGTGCTTCTTGAGGGTCTCCAGAATATCAGGGATATACTCATTACCCCAGGCAACATTGATGATGAATGCAGCCATCGGTTTCTCTGGATTCCCTCTATACACAGGAGAAGGCGGGAGGTCTTCCAAATGCTTCGAAGGCTCCAACTGCTTCCACACAAGTTTATCATCATCAAAGGTTCCTGTCTTCTTCATTTGCTTATAGGAAGCCTCTATATCCAAATCGAGACCATTATAGCCGGGTGTCGCCTTCCACACCGGATCAATCACGGCGTCTTGTGGCTTGATCTCCTTGGATGCCTTTTGCTCGATTTGCTGCATAAGGTCGCTCTTATTGGAAGTTGCCGTCACCGACTGGCCTTTAAGATGCGCAACATATTGATTGGTCAAAGGGTTTTGTACAGCCGCTAAAGTCAGAATAGCAATTACAGGTAGTGCTATCAAGTATTTTCTCCCCATTTGCATTCACCGTCCTCCCTTTATAGTATGAAAGGATGGGACAAGGTAGAACGCGCAAAAAGCCGCCTTGCGGGATGCGATCCCAACAAGACGGCTTGATCGGCAACATTATGCCTGGTTTTGCTCTTCTTTTTCACGCTGTTCCTTGAGGACGGCCTTCCTTGATAGGTTGACACGACCTTGATTATCGATATCCAACACCTTCACAAGGAGCTGATCACCGACAGCGACAACGTCTTCGGTTTTACGGACGCGCTCTTCAGCAAGCTCGGAAATGTGGACAAGCCCATCTTTTCCTGCAAAGATTTCGACGAATGCACCGAACTTCTCTACGCGCTTGACTTTTCCAAGATACATTTGGCCAGGCTCTACTTCCCTGACAATATCTTCGATGGTCTTTTTCGCTTTTTTGTTGCTCTCTTCATCGGTAGACGAGATGAAGATGGTCCCATCCTGCTCGATGTCGATCTTCACGCCGGTTTCATCAATGATCTTATTGATCTGTTTACCGCTTGGTCCGATGACGTCGCGGATTTTATCCGGATTGATGTGCATCGTAAGGATCTTGGGAGCATAAGCGGAAAGGGACGTCCTTGATTCAGAAATCGTCGCAAGCATGCTGTCCAGAATCTGCATGCGCCCTTTTTTCGCCTGTTGGAGTGCTTCTTCAAGAATTTCCCTTGAAAGGCCATCGATCTTGATGTCCATCTGCAGGGCCGTTACCCCTTTGGATGTACCCGCCACCTTGAAGTCCATGTCTCCAAGATGATCTTCCATGCCCTGGATATCGGTCAGGATGGAATAATGATCGCCCGATTTGATCAGACCCATCGCAATACCTGCAACCGGTGCCTTGATTGGAACACCTGCATCCATCATCGCCAGGGTGCTTGCACAGATACTCGCCTGGGATGTAGATCCGTTGGACTCAAGAACTTCGGATACAAGTCGGATCGTGTACGGGAAGTCGGATTCATCCGGGATGATCGGATCAAGGGCTCTTTCACCAAGGGCTCCGTGCCCGATTTCACGACGGCCAGGGCCACGGATCGGTCCGGTTTCTCCCACGCTGAATTGAGGGAAGTTATAGTGGTGCATGAATCGCTTGGATTCTTCGATGCCCAGTCCATCAAGGACCTGGACGTCACCAAGGGCACCCAGTGTACAGATGCTGAGGGCCTGGGTTTGTCCACGTGTGAACAAGCCGGAACCATGCGTTCTCGGAAGGAGACCCACTTCAGAGGAAAGGGGACGGATTTCATCCACTCCACGCCCATCAGGACGGACTTTATCTTCCGTGATCAAACGGCGGACTTCATTTTTCACAAGCTTGTCCAGCACCTTTTTGACCTGCTTGAGCGTATCGTCATCTGCTTCTTTTTCTTCATAAACAGAGATGACTTTATTTTTCACTTCTTTGATCGCTTCTTCGCGTGCATGTTTTTCTTGGACCTGGATGGCCGGGATCAATTCGCTCTCACATAGGGAGCGCACTTCCGTTTCGATGACTTCATCCAGTTCGAACAGTTTGATTTCAAGTTTCTCTTTACCCACTTTTGCGATGATTTCTTCCTGGAAGGCAATCAGCTTTTTGATCTCTTCATGTCCGAACATGATCGCTTCAAGCATCGTCTCTTCAGGAACTTCATCTGCCCCTGCCTCAACCATGTTGATAGCATCCTTCGTACCAGCTACAGAAAGGTGGATTTCACTCTTCTCAAGCTGCTCCACAGTTGGATTGATAATGAACTCTCCTTCGATCAGCCCGACGACAACTCCTGCGATCGGTCCTTCGAATGGGATATCCGACACAGATAGCGCCAGGGAAGATCCGAACATAGCAGCCATTTCGGATGAGCAGTCTTGATCGACACTCATGACCATGGAAATGACTTGCACTTCATTACGGAAACCGTCGGCAAATAGTGGACGGATCGGTCTGTCGATCAGTCGGCTGGCAAGGATTGCCCGCTCACTCGGACGTCCTTCACGTTTGATGAAACCTCCAGGGATCTTACCTACGGCATAAAGCCTTTCTTCGTAGTTGACTGTCAAAGGGAAGAAATCTAACGGTTTCGGTTCCTTTGAAGCTGTTGCACTGCTCAGTACAGCGGTATCTCCATATCTTATCAGTGCAGCACCATTGGCTTGCTTGGCAAGCTGGCCGACTTCGACGGTCAATTCACGTCCGGCCCAATCAATGGAAAATGTTTGTTTAGTCTGTTCCATCTTTTGTACCCCTCTCTTTATATATCACTTAAAGGCATCAATGACGCATGCCTGTATGATTGTTACGTACATTTTTTATAAAAAGGAGCCTCGTCACCTCAGGTACGGTTCAGGCGGAAGGCTTACCTCGTTCATCCTATTATGTATTGTAGACAAAACCGTTTGCTTTCTTTCATGATGAATGGATAGGATTATGAAAACTAAAGAAAAAGCGGGAAAAATTCCCGCTTCCTTTTGTCTGATTATCGACGTAAACCAAGTTTTGTGATTAACTCACGGTAGCGTTGTACATCTTTCTTACGTAGGTAAGATAGAAGATTACGACGGTGACCTACCATTTTAAGAAGACCGCGACGAGAGTGGTGGTCCTTCTTGTGAACGCGCAAGTGCTCGTTCAGGTTGTTGATTTCTTCTGTTAGGACAGCAATTTGAACTTCTGGAGATCCAGTATCGTTCTCATGTGTTTTGTACTCACTGATTAGTTCGTTTTTACGCTCTTTAGTGATAGCCATCCTTTTCACCTCCATTCATTTCTTTCAAATCCCCTGTTACCCAGCAGTCGTTGGTGAATCGATGTGCCAAGCAAAGGTTCATTTCATACGCTTTTAAGAATACTACTATTCCAGTCAAAAATCAAGGGCAATCTTAAATTCCCTTAAAATAAGCAATGGCTGATTCCTTATCTTTCTGGATCTGGGCGATCAATTCCTCAATTCCATTGAACTTCTTCTCATCCCTGATCCACTTATGCCACTGAAGATAAATTTCTTCCCCGTAAATGGAAGAGTCGAAATCGAACACGTGGGTTTCAATCGAAAGACTGTATTCATCGGGATTTTTGAACGTAGGTTTGTACCCGATGTTGCACACTCCGTCATACCACCGGCCTTTGATCTTCATCTTGACGGCGTATACGCCCACCTTAGGTGTGAGATAGTCATCGGCCAGGTCGATATTCGCCGTGGGGAACCCGATCTTCCTTCCGCGCTTTTCCCCGTGGACGACCATCCCCCTCATCGTGTAGGGCCTTCCGAGAAGTTTATTCACTTCACCGATGGCTCCTTCATCGAGTGAATGACGGATCAGGGTCGAGCTTACCTTCGTATCGGATTCACTCAGCTTATTCACTACCGTAGAGCCGAATTGATCCCGGGAATGGAACGGAAGGCTGTCCATCGATCCTTTGCCGAGGCGGCCGTAGGAATAATCGAAGCCGGCCACTACGTGGATGGCATTCATCCCGATCAGATACAGGTCCACGAATTCCTGCGGGGTGAGATCGGCGAACTCGGAGGTGAACCGGACGACAAACAGATAGTCCACGCCCAATCCTTCGATCTGCTCAATCTTGTCTTCCATGGGAGTAATGTATTTAATGTGCTTCCGTTTATGGCCAAGGACGACGGAGGGGTGGGGATCGAACGTCATGACTGCACTAGAAGCCCCTAGCTCCCCTGCCTTTTCGACGGCCGTCGTGATGACCTGTCGATGCCCCCGGTGAACCCCATCGAAATAACCGAGTGCCACCACGAGCGGCGGAAGGTTCAGCTCATCGAACGTTGGGGGATGATGTAGTGTTATCACTTTCACAGCAGTTCACCTTTTTCATTAGTCATTGAACAGGACTTTGACAGGCTTGATGATTCCATCCTTGGACGGATGACGCTGATAGATGGCGATCGCTTTTCCTTCATGCACCATCATCACCTGTTCCTCTTGCGGCCATTCAGCCGGTTCTTCCAAGCGTGCCCCGTTCTTTACTTTCAATGCTAATGTATCATTTATCACCCATTTCGGCAAATGAGAAAGCCCGTGTTCAAGAGGGATTAACAGCTCTTCCGGTGTGCTTGTTCGCAGGGCTTCTTCTACCTGGGCAAGACTCATGCAGTCCTCTTTGACAAAGGATGCCGATCTTGTACGGGTAAGGGATGACATATGCGATGGGTAGCCCAGCCGCTGCCCGATTTCGACGGCAAGCGTCCGTACATAGGTCCCTTTTGAACACCCTACCTTGAACGTGAATGATGGATGCTCACCCTCGAGGGTATCCCATTCGCCGATGATCTCGAAATGGTGGATCGTCACTTCACGCGATGGTCTTTCCACTTCAATCCCCTGCCTGGCGTATTCGTAGAGACGCTTACCGTTCACCTTGATCGCCGAGAACATGGGTGGCGTCTGGCGGATGACCCCCGTCATGGCGCTGAGGACCCCTTCTACTTCCCTGCGGCTGATGCTCCTGTCCACCGGGATTTCTTCCACCTTTTCACCGGTCGCATCCTCCGTTGTCGTAGAGAAGCCAAGCGTCACTTCTCCCACATATTCCTTACCTGAATCCGTGATGTATTCTGCAACCTTGGTCGCCCTTCCGATACAGATGGGGAGGACACCATCGACTTCGGGATCAAGCGTCCCCGTATGCCCCACCTTTTTGGTACGCAGCAGCTTCCTTAGCTTGAACACACAATCATGCGACGTCATCCCTCGTTCCTTCCATAAAGGCAAGATGCCATTCATGTTCCTTCAACTCCTTCATAGGGAAAATGAAAGGGCTGATCCGATTTGGATCAGCCCCATGCATTACTTATCGGTATTCGTTGAATCTCCTGGTTCGTCTTGAACGCTTTTCAACAGGGATTCGATATGATTGCCGTAGTCGATCGATTCGTCGAACTCAAAAATGATCTCTGGCGTCTTCCGGAGCCGGATCCTTTGTCCCACTTCGGAACGGATGAAGCCTTTTGCTTTGGCAAGACCTTTCAAGGTATCTTCCCTTTGAGCTTCACCACCAAGGACGGTAATATACACTTTGGCCTGCTGAAGGTCCCCGGTTACTTGAACATCCGTGACCGTCACAAACCCGATGCGCGGATCTTTGATCTTACGCCCGATGATATCACCCAGCTCTTTTTTCATTTGTTCGCCAACTCGATTAGCACGATGGCTCATACTATCACCTCAAAAAACGGATTATGATGAATCACTGGTGCTACAATGATTCGATTGTTGTATGCAGTCTCTCCCACTCAGGGAAGGAATCGACAAAGGCAAGGGCCCTGTCCACTTCCTTTTGACTGGCTGCTTTCGTGGAAGCCACAGAGACGATGGCAAGGGACGTCCTCTGCCACGCATCCTGATGCCCCACTTCAGCAACGGAGACATTATACTTTTGCTTGAGCCTGGTCATGATCCTCTGCAGGACCGCTCGCTTTTCCTTGAGCGACCCTGCTCCATGGATCATGCATTCGAATTCGGCGCAGGTGATCATGAACGGGAGATTTCCTCCATGACGAAGGCTTCGATGACGTCGCCTTCTTTTACATCATTGAAGTTTTTGATGGTAATCCCACACTCATATCCACGAGCTACTTCCTTCGCATCATCTTTGAAACGCTTGAGTGCATCAAGCTCCCCTTCGAAGATGACAATTCCATCACGGATCAGACGCACGCCGCTGTCACGGGAAATCTTCCCTTCTGTTACATAGCTTCCTGCAATTGTACCCACTTTGGATACTTTGAAGGTTTGACGCACTTCTGCCTGACCGATGATTTTCTCTTCAAATTCAGGATCGAGCATCCCTTTCATGGCTGCTTCGATTTCTTCCATCACTTTGTAGATGATACGGTGAAGACGAATTTCAACACCCTCTGCTTCGGCCGTACGTTTAGCATTCACATCCGGACGGACGTTGAACCCGATGACGATGGCATTGGAAGCTGAAGCAAGTGTGATATCAGACTCATTGATGGCTCCAACACCGGTATGGATGATGCGGATATTGACACCTTCCACCTCGATTTTAAGGAGGGATGCTGCAAGGGCTTCAACAGATCCTTGAACATCTGCTTTAAGAACAAGGTTCAAATCTTTCATTTCCCCTTGTTTCATTTGTTCAAACAGGGTTTCCAGGCTGACTTTGGATTTTTCGCCGCGCTGTGCCTGAAGGGCCTGTGTTGCACGCGCCTCACCAACTGAACGGGCCGTCTTCTCGTCTTCGAATACGACGAAGCGGTCCCCTGCTTGAGGTACATCGTTCAGACCGGTGATTTCGACAGGCGCAGATGGGCCTGCATCCTTCACACGGCGTCCGAGATCGTTGACCATGGCACGAACGCGGCCATACGTGTTCCCTACTACGATAGGGTCCCCGACTTTAAGCGTTCCATTCTGTACGAGAAGTGTCGCGACGGAGCCGCGTCCTTTATCCAACTGGGCTTCGATGACCGTACCAAGGGCAAGGCGTTTAGGATTTGCTTTAAGCTCCTCCACCTCGGTCACAAGGATGATCATTTCAAGAAGGTTGTCGATCCCTTCTCCAGACAGTGCGGATAGCGGAACGAAGATCGTATCCCCACCCCACGCTTCCGGAACCAGTTCATACTCTGTAAGTTCCTGCATGACGCGGTCAGGATTAGCTGCTTCCTTATCCATTTTGTTTACGGCAATGATAATCGGAACTTCAGCGGCTTTCGCATGGTTGATCGCTTCGACCGTCTGTGGCATGACGCCATCGTCGGCAGCTACTACGATGATGGCGATATCGGTCACTTTGGCACCACGTGCACGCATCGTTGTAAAGGCTGCGTGTCCAGGGGTATCCAGGAATGTGATTTTCTTGCCTTCCACTTCCACTTGATACGCACCGATATGCTGGGTGATCCCACCAGCTTCTCCTGCCGTCACCTTCGTATTACGGATGGAGTCAAGGAGCGTCGTTTTCCCGTGGTCAACGTGTCCCATGATGGTCACGACCGAAGGACGTTCCTGAACCTGCTCTGCATCATCCTCTGTGAAGTAGACTTCAAGATCCGTTGCATCGATCCTGATTTCCTCTTCGACTTCCACTCCGTACTCACCGGCGATCAATTCGATGGAATCTTTGTCAAGCTCCTGGTTGATCGTAGCCATGACTCCGAGCATGAAGAGTTTTTTGATGATTTCGGAAGGCTCTTTATAAAGCTTTTTCGCAAGCTCTGCTACCGTCAGGGAATCCGTGAAGGTAATTTTGGCAGGAAGCTCTTTTTTCTTCACAGGCTGTTGCTGTGGAGCAGGCTTCGTGTTGCGATTCTGTTTATTTCGGTTGTTATTATTCTTGTTATTGCGGTTGAAATTGTTCGGACCTTTTTTATTATTGTTGTTGCCGCGGTTCTGTGGTCCTTTGTTGTTTTTCTGAGCCGGAGCAGGCTTTTTGCTGTCGCCTTGGCCAGACTGGGCTGCAGGTTTCTGATCTTTGCTGCCTGCTGCAGGCTTCTTGCCTTCGTACGTTTTATCTAGTTTTTTGATTGTACCGTCTTCTAAAGTTGCCATATGATTTGATACCTCAATATTCAATTCCTTTAATTTGTCGATCACGTTTTTACTTGAAACATTATGTTTTTTCGCATATTCATATACACGGATCTTGCTCATATGTTCACCCCCACTGAGATTCATCGAGCATTTCGGAAAGCTTGCCGGCAAACCCCGCTTCCATGACGGCGACGACCACCCGCTGATCCTTCCCTATGGCCTGGCCAAGAAGGGATCGATCCGGGGCGAACCGGACCGGGACCTTATAGTAGGTACATTTATCCGTCACTTTCTTTCGGGTGTTCTCGGAAGCATCCCGGGCCAGGATCACAAGCTTCGTCCGCCCACTGCGGACTTCCCTGATCACCAGTTCTTCACCGGATACGGTCTTACGTGCCCGATTGGCCAATCCTAAAAGGGACATCCAACGATTCTGTTCCATACGCTAAATGTTACTCCTTTTCTACAAGACGTATTAATTCATCATACAATGAATCATCTATCTTCGCTTGAAGTTGATTGGCTAAAGTATTCTTCTTCTTCGCTTGCAAAATGATCTCCCGATCTTTTGAAAGATAGGCGCCGCGCCCGGACTTCTTACCGGTCGGGTCGACGGATACCTCCCCCTCTTTGGATCGGACGATACGGATCATGTCCTTCTTCGGTTTCATTTCACCGGTCGCTACGCATTTGCGGAGCGGGATCTTCTTATTGGTACTCATGTGTCCACCTCTTAATCTTGATCGTTGAAATCAATATTCAAAGGCTCATCCGCGTCGTACTCTTCTTCCTCTGGGAGGAAGGACTCCTCGCGGGGATAGAGACCAAGTTCCCTGGCATCTGTTTCACTTTTGATATCGATTTTCCAGTTTGTGAGCTTGGCGGCAAGACGTGCATTTTGACCGCGCTTCCCGATGGCGAGGGAAAGCTGATAATCCGGCACGATGACGCGTGTGGACTTCTCTTCCTCATTCACCTGTACATCAAGTACCTTGGAGGGACTCAATGCGTTCGCAACGAACGTGACAGGATCTTCGGACCATTGCACGATATCGATCTTCTCCCCTTTGAGTTCGTTGACGATGGCCTGAACCCTTGCACCCTTTGTTCCGACACAGGCACCGACCGGATCGATTTCCCCATTTTCGGCGTGAACGGAGATCTTGGAACGATCACCGGCTTCGCGTGCAACGGATTTGATTTCGACCGTACCGTCGAAGATTTCAGGAACTTCGATTTCGAAGAGGCGTTTCAAGAGACCAGGGTGAGTGCGGGAAACAAAGATCTGTGGACCCTTTGTCGTCTTCTCGACCTTGGTGATGAAGACTTTGATGCGGTCATGGGGCTTGTAAGTCTCATTTGGCATCTGTTCGCTTACTGGAAGCAACGCTTCGATTTTACCAAGAGCCACATAGATGAAGCGGTTATCCTGACGCTGGACGATGCCTGTCATAATATCTTCTTCACGATCTACGAACTCAGAGTAAATGATGCCGCGCTCTGCCTCGCGTACGCGCTGTGTGACAACCTGTTTGGCCGTCTGGGCTGCGATCCGTCCGAAATCCTTCGGAGTGACCTCAAGCTCCACCACATCCCCTACTTCATAGCTTGGATTGATGTCTGTTGCATCCGGCACGGAGATCTCAAGACGGGAATCGAATACTTCATCCACGACTTCCTTGCGGGCGAAGACCCTCATGGTACCTGTGTCCAGGTTCAAGTCCACCCTTACGTTCTGTGCCTGATTGAAGTTCCTTTTGTAGGCCGATACAAGAGCGGCTTCGATCGCTTCGATGATCACATCTCTCGCAATGCCTTTTTCTTTCTCTAATACAGTTAGAGCATCTAATAGCTGCGTGCTCATGACGGTTTTATCCCCCTTTATTTTGCGGTTGTTCAGTTAGGAAAAGGTTACGGCAAGCCTTGCAGCCGCCACTTTATCCATCGGTATTTCAACCTTCTTCTTACGCGTTTTGATCGTCAGTTCAAGTTCTAGCTTCTCGGGCGTATATGATAACAGCAAACCTTCGAATGCTTTTTCTCCATCCATCGGTTCATATAGTTTCACGTATACATTCTTTCCGATGGACTTTTCAAAGTCCTTCTCTTTTTTGAGAGGGCGCTCTGCTCCCGGTGAGGAGACCTCCAGGAAATAATTGTGCTGGATCGGATCGAGCTCATCCAGCTTCTCGCTGAGGCGTTCGCTGACGATTCCGCATTCCTCGATATCAACACCGCTGTCCTTATCGATAAAAATGCGGAGGAACCAGTTTGATCCCTCTTTCACGTATTCCATATCGATCAGTTCCAGAGAAAGATCATCCAATATGGGTGTGACAAGTTCTTCTACAAGTGTTGTAATTTTACTCATACTTACCTCCTGGTCTATATGAAAAATCTTGCACCAAGACTATAAAAGATAGAAAAAATCTCCAAGTAATAACGAAAGAGTGGGGTGCGACCCCACTCTTCGACGTTAGAGCTATCCTTAGTATTTCCAATAAAAATATACCATAACCGATATTTTTATGCAAATAAAATTCCGTTTCATCCTGGTCAGAACAAGGACAGCTGGTTTTTCTCCGGCAAGGACTCCAGGCATCCGTGATTATCCAGATATTCGATGATGGTCTTGGATACCCGGCCCCTTTGCTGCAGATCCTCTTTGGAGAGGAATTCTCCATTTTCCCTCGCCTTCACGATATTGAGGGCGGCATTTGTCCCCAGCCCCGGTATCGCATTGAATGGCGGGATGAGGGTGTCGCCGTCGATGACGAATTCGGCTGCCTCCGAGCGGTATAGATCCACCTTCTGGAATTGGTAGCCCCTTTCACACATCTCAAGGGCGAGTTCAAGGACGGTGAGGGTGTTCTTCTCTTTCGGTGAGGCATCCAGTCCTTTGGCATTGATCTCTTCGATCTTAGCCCGTACTGCCTGCGAGCCCCTCACCATGGCTTCGATGTCGAAGTCCTCTGCACGAACGGTGAAGTAGGCGGCATAGTACAGAAGGGCATGGTGGACTTTGAAGTACGCAATCCTTACTGCCATCAGAACGTATGCGGCAGCATGGGCTTTCGGGAACATGTACTTGATCTTCAGGCAGGAGTCGATATACCAGTCAGGGACACCGTTATTCTTCATTTCATCCACCCATTCATCCTGGAGCCCTTTTCCTTTACGGACGAACTCCATGATCTTGAATGCCAATGAAGGATCGAGACCCTGATAGATGAGGTAGACCATGATATCATCCCGGCAACCGATAACCTCACTCAGATTGCATATTTTATTATGGATCAATTCCTGTGCATTCCCTAGCCATACATCGGTCCCGTGGGAAAGTCCGGAAATCTGGACAAGTTCAGAGAATGTTGTCGGCTTCGTATCTTCAAGCATCTGCCGGACGAATCTTGTACCGAACTCGGGAATCCCCAAAGTACCCGTTTTACACATGATCTGCTCCTCGGTCACCCCGAGGGACTCGGTGCCGCTGAATATCTTCATTACTTCAGGATCATCCGTCGGGATCGTCTTGGGATCAATGCCCGATAGGTCCTGAAGCATCCTGATCACCGTTGGATCATCGTGTCCTAGGATATCGAGCTTAAGGAGATTATCATGGATGGAATGGAAATCGAAGTGAGTGGTACGCCACTCCGAATCACTCGCATCCGCCGGGAACTGAATCGGCGAGAAATCATAGATGTCCATATAATCCGGGACAACGATGATCCCCCCAGGATGCTGCCCGGTAGTCCGCTTCACGCCTGTACACCCGCTGACGAGGCGATCGACCTCTGCCCCGCGGATCTGCAGATTGTTGTCACCGGCATACCCTTTGACATATCCATAGGCTGTTTTCTCGGCTACTGTACCAATCGTCCCCGCACGATATACGTTGTCTTCTCCGAAAAGCACCTTCGTGTAATCATGGGCTTTAGGCTGGTATTCTCCCGAGAAGTTCAAATCGATATCGGGAACCTTGTCCCCCTTGAATCCGAGGAATGTCTCGAATGGGATATCGTGGCCATCTTTTTTGAATGGGATCGCACAATCCGGACAATCCTTATTCGGCAGATCGAAGCCCGAACCAACGGACCCGTCATCGAAGAACTCCGATTTTTTGCAGGACGGACACACATAATGCGGCGGCAGTGGATTCACTTCTGTGATCTCTGTCATCGTGGCGACGAATGATGAGCCGACGGATCCACGGGATCCAACAAGATATCCATCCTCCAGTGACTTCTTAACGAGTTTGGCAGAAATGAGATAGATGACGGCGAACCCATGGCCGATGATGCTTTTCAACTCTTTTTCAAGGCGAGCTTCGACGATTTCAGGAAGGTCTTCCCCATAAATGCTCTTGGCCATCTCATAGCTCATGCGACGCATCTCCTCATCTGCCCCTTCGATCTTAGGGGTGAAAAGGTCATCTTTGATCGGTTTGATCGAGTCGATCATGTCGGCGATCTTGTTGGAGTTCTCGACCACGATCTCCTCGGCCTTCTCTTTTCCTAGGAAGGAGAAGGCATCCAGCATTTCATTCGTGGTGCGGAAATGCACATCGGGGAGCTCATGGCGATTGAGGGGATTCGCCCCTCCTTGGGAGCTCACAAGGATTTTCCGATAAATCTTGTCGGTTTCATTCAGATAATGCACGTTACCTGTCGCCACAACGGGCTTATTGATCTGTTCTCCGAGATCGACGATATTCTTGATGATATCCTCCAGGTTTTTCGTGCTCTGCACGAGATCCAGTTCGATCAGGTGCTGATACACTTCTTTCGGGTGAACCTCGAGGTAATCGTAGAATTCAGCTGTTTCAAGCACTTCTTCGATTCCTTTTTGCATCATTCCTTCGAACACTTCCCCTTTATCGCAGCCCGATCCGACCAGGATGCCGGCACGGTGTTTCTGGAGCTGTGACCGCGGGATGCGCGGTACCCGGAAGAAATAATGCATATGGGAGATCGATACGAGCTTGAACAGGTTCTTAAGCCCTTCTTCCGTTTGGGCAATCAGGGTACAGTGGTATGGCCTTGAACGTTTATAGGCGTCCCCTTTCCCCATGTAATCATTGAATTGGTTGTGATTCATGATTCCCTTCTCAGATGCATCCTTCAGCATTTTGAGAAGGAGGTACCCAGTGGCTTCCGCATCATAGATCGCCCTGTGATGCTGGGTGAGTTCGACATCGAACTTCTTCGCAAGGGTATTCAAGCGGTGATTTTTGAATTGAGGGTAAAGAAGCCGTGCAAGCTCCAGCGTATCGATCACTGGATTGGCCGCTTTGGGAAGACCCGCTTTCTTGTATCCTGCATTCAAGAACCCCATATCGAATGATGCATTATGGGCAACAAGGATATCATCCTCCACCCAGGTATGGAATTCCTTCAGCACATCATTGATCTCAGGTGCATCCCTCACCATATCGTCGGTGATACCCGTCAGGTCGATCGTTGTTGCGGAAAGGGGGTGATGGGGATTTGCAAAGCGCTCAAACTTATCAATCACTTCCCCGTCCCTGATCTTTACGGCTGCGAGTTCGATAATGGTATCGTATACCGCGGAAAGACCCGTGGTTTCCACATCGAATACAATATAGGTGCTGTCTTCCAGCATACGGTCCCTGTCATTATAGGCGATGGGCACCCCGTCATCGACTAGATTCGCTTCGATGCCATACAGGACCTTGATATCATTCTTCTTGCTCGCACTGAACGCTTCCGGGAAAGATTGTGCTACGGCATGATCGGTGATGGCAACCGCTTTATGCCCCCATTTCTTTGCTTGTGACACAAGGGAACTGACGGATGATACAGCATCCATCTGACTCATCGGGGTATGCATGTGGAGCTCCACCCTCTTCTTGTCTTCAGGTGCCGTATCGAGTCTCAGTACCGGCTTGATTTCATTTACATCATTGGCGATCATGACGAGGTCGCGGACGAATGTATCATTTTGGATGCTTCCCCTGCAGCGGACCCACATCCCCTTCTTCATCGTATTCATGATGGCTGCATCATCTTTGTCACGGGAGAACATCTTCACGAGGATCGAGCTAGAGTAATCCGTCACCTTGAATGTGAGGAGCGTACGGCCACTTCTCAGCTCACGCGTTTCACAGTCGAATACATAGCCTTCGACGGCAATGCGCCTCTCTTCATCGAGGATGTCTTCGATTTTCCTGAACTCTGCGTCGTCCTTGATCGACAACCCGAGCATGAAGGGTCCGCTTGGAATCCCTGCGGCCTCTTCTTTCTCAGCCTTCTCCATTTCGATGAGTGCCTGTTTGGCCCGTTCTTGGTCTTCCTTGAGCTTTTCTTCAAGGAATTTCTCGTAATCACTATTTTGAGCCTCAGCCTGTCCTACCTCGGCATCCAGCATGAGGCGGGGAAATCCGAACTGTTCGAATGCAGAACAGATGATGTCGCTATATTTTTTCTTCAGCTGTGTCGCCTCTGTATCATTGGAAGCCTGCACGACGATTTTATTGCCCTGTATCTTCGGCTTCTGCGTATTGAGGATCTTCAGCAGAGGCGGTGATATGCCCTGTACTTCTTTGATGCATTCTGTCCAATAATCCAGGATGTGCTGTTCGGTCGCTTCCGTGTTGAGGACCTTTACCGAAAATCCCACCTGGGCGATATGCTTGAACGAAGACCTCAGAGCATTTGAAAATTGGTTCATCACCTTGCATGGGATGATCTGATCCAGCGCGAAATGAAAATGCCATTTTTTCTCTTTTCTATAAACGGACAATTTTTCAATTTCAGCATTGTTGAAGTACTGAACCACATCATCACCTGTCATCCCAAGCTGGGATAGTAGCACTTGAAATCGTTCTTTTTTGCTCAGGGATCTCTCTTCCATTTCTCTCACTCCCCCTTTAATGCGTTTCTATATCCTCAGAGGAAAAGGGCCGACGGCAGAGGTACAACCACTGGAGTCAAGCCCTTCATCCCTTTAATTCGTTTCAGAAAGTTCTTGAAGTGTTTTCACTAATTCATCTTTATGAACTTCAAGCATATCACCTGTTTTCCTGACTTTCAATTCAATGATTCCTTCAGCAGCCTTCTTGCCGACCGTGATGCGGTACGGAAGGCCGATCAGATCAGAATCGGCGAATTTCACGCCTGGGCGCTCTGCTCGGTCATCCATGAGGACATCAAATCTTGCTTGCTTAAGCGCACCGTATAATTCTTCAGCCAGCTGTCTCTGGGCATCATCTTTCATATTGACCGGAATCACATGGGCGTCATACGGCGCGAGATTCGTTGGCCATACTAGGCCTCTGTCATCATTGAACTGTTCAGCAACCGCTGCAACCGTCCTTGAAACCCCGATGCCATAGCAACCCATGATAATGGACTGTGAACGGCCGTTTTCATCGAGATAGGTGCTGCCCATGCTGTCGGAATACTTGGTTCCAAGCTTGAAGACATGCCCGACTTCGATCCCCCTTGCGAATTGGATCGTTCCCTTGCCGTCTGGTGACGGGTCTCCTTCTTGAATGAAGCGCAGGTCTGCGAAGCTGATGGCCTCCACATCTCTTTCCACATTCACATTGATGAAATGGAATCCTGTTTCATTGGCACCCGCTGCACCATTGCGAACGTATTTAACAGCCTGATCGGCCATGATTTTCACTTCAGCAGGGATGGAGAAAGGACCGACGGAACCTACTTCACTACCGAGTACGCTCACCGTTTCTTCAGCGGTGGCAAGCTCGACTTGATCAGCACCGAGAAGGTTCTTCAGTTTGATGTCGTTTATTTCATGGTCACCGCGCACAAGGACGAGCACATACTCTTCATCCGCCTTGAACAGAAGGCTTTTGATGCACTCTTTCGGTTGCTTATCAAACACCGTGCAAACATCTTCGATGGTCTTCGTATCAGGCGTTGAAACCTTTTCAAGATCCAGCATGTCTTCATGTGAAAGCTCATACGTATCAGCGACTTCCGCCATTTCAATATTGGCAGCGAAATCGGATGTATCGGAATAAGCGATCGTGTCTTCCCCGATTTCTGAAAGGACCATGAATTCATGGGTATCCTTCCCACCCATGGCCCCTGAATCTGCGATAACGGCCCTGAAGTCCAATCCACAACGTGTGAAGATATTCGAATAGGCCTGGTAGAGTCGGTCATAGGTTTCATCGAGACTCTCCTGTGAAGAGTGGAAGGAGTAGGCATCTTTCATGATGAATTCCCTTCCGCGCAGAAGGCCGAATCGTGGACGCTTCTCATCACGGTATTTCGTTTGGATCTGGTAGAGTGTCAAAGGCAATCGTTTATACGATTTTATTTCATCCCTGATCAGGCTCGTGATCATTTCTTCATGGGTTGCTCCCAGTGCGAACTCGCGGTCATGCCGGTCATTCATCCTCATCAGTTCAGGCCCATATGTCCCCCAGCGTCCAGATTCCTTCCAAAGTTCAGAAGGCTGCAAGGCCGGCATCAGTAATTCTGCTGCACCCGCTGCTTCAAGCTCCTCGCGGATGATGGCTTCTACCTTCTTCAGTACTTTCGTTCCGAGTGGCAGGTAGCTATAGATTCCGCTCGCATTTTGCCTCATATATCCCGCTCGCAGGAGAAGCTGATGACTTTTGACTTCTGCATCGGCCGGAACTTCCCTCAAGGTCGGGATCAATGTTTGTGATTGTTTCATTCTGAGCACCTCAGTTACCATAATATTTTTATTGTTCATTCATATGTACTCGATTTTCTCCGAGCAATGCAAGAGGCAGCATCACCCAATTGGATGAAACTGCCAATCATGCTAATTCTGTATAAAGAATCGTTGTATATCATTCCATGTGACGACGAGCATCAGGACCATGAGGAGCGCGAACCCTACAAAATGGACCATTCCTTCCATCTTGCGGTCCACCGGTTTCCCCCTCAGGGCTTCAACTGCGAAGAACAGGAGTCTTCCTCCGTCCAGGGCTGGAATCGGCAGGAGGTTCATGATTCCAAGGTTGATGCTGAGTATGGCTGCCCATCTCATCAGGTCATAGATACCTGACTGTGCGACGACATCGGTGGATTGATAGATCCCGACCGGTCCGCTGAGGGCATCGATGGAGAATTCACCCGTCACGAGTTTGCCTAAGAGAACGAAGATGAGCTTGCCCATTTCATAGGTTTGCTCCGCACTGGAAGAAACGACCTTCAACGGTGATTTTTCCATCGGGTTGTGCACGCCGATCTTACCGATTTCTTCTTCCCCTTCTACCTTTTGAGGCTCAGGCGTAACAGAGATATCCTGTGTCGCCCCTCCTCTTTCGACGGTGAAGACGAGTTCATCGCCGGGGTGCTTCTGGATCACACCGACAATATCTTCCCACGTGGAGATTTCACTGTCGTCGATGCTCAGGACCACATCGCCTTTTTGAAGGCCAGATCCTTTCGCTGCACCATCATCCGTCAGATCACCAAGTACGGGATCATTGGTCGGTACCCCTTGCAGGAACCCCACCAGAATGAAAATGAAGAAAGCCAGAATGAAGTTGAACAGTGGACCTGCGAAGATGGCCATAGCCCTCTTCGGCAGTGATTTCGACCCGAATTGACGATCCCATGGTGCTATCAGTGACTCTGTACCGTCTTCGACGATGACAGCGTTCCGTGCAATCGGGAATGTCTTTAATTCTTCTTCATCATCTTCATACCCCTTGATGATCAGCTCTCTTTCAAGATCCGCCGTTTCCACTTCAATGACGCGGATGTTCGGATAGCGGTCCTTATTGTTCAATACGATCTTGGAAGCTTTTTCATCCTGATCAAACAGAAGACCGATCCGGTGTCCTGCCTTCAGTTCGACCATTTCTGGATCTTCTCCAGCCATTCGGACGAATCCTCCCAATGGAAGCAGGCGGATCGTATAGACGGTTTCATTTTTTTTGAATGAGAACACCTTTGGACCAAACCCGATGGCAAACTCCCGGCAAAGAATCCCTGCACGCTTGGCAAAAATCAGATGCCCCAACTCATGGAAAAAAACCAATGCCCCGAAGATCACGATAAAGGCTATGACTGTTTGCATGTAAATAACCACCTTTGCAACCTGTTAAACTGCACAGATTTAAATGTAAATGAAGGGTTGTACATTATCATCATACGTATCATCGCGGGAAAACATACCCTTTACACCCAGGAATCGACCAGTTTCCTCGTGTTCCGGTCGATCTCATGGATCGTTCCGAGATCCGGCCTTTGGATCGTGACGTGGCCATTCAATGCCCGCTCGACGAAGTCATCGATTTGCAGGAATGAAATCGCCCCTTTTAGGAAGAGCGCGACCGCTGCTTCGTTTGCTGCATTCAGCACAGTCGGCATGCTGCCTCCTTCTCTGCCGGCTGCATAGGCAAATCCAAGGCATTTGAACCGATCCGTATCCATCTCTTCGAAGTGAAGCTTCCCGATTTCCACAAGGTTCAATCTCTTCCCATTTGGGTGAGGCATCCTGTCTGGATACGTGAGGGCATATTGGATAGGTACCCTCATATCCGGTGTGCCCAGTTGGGCCATGACCGATGAATCGTGGAACTGAACCATGGAATGAATGATGCTTTCACGGTGCAGCACGACGTCGATCTGATCATACGGCAAATCAAACAACCAGTGGGCTTCGATGACTTCAAGACCTTTGTTCATCATGGTTGCCGAATCAATGGTGATCTTCGCCCCCATGGACCAGTTCGGATGATTCAGCGCATCGTCTACCGTCACGCCGACAAGCTCATCCCTTGATTTATCACGGAAGCTCCCTCCGGAAGCGGTAATGATCAGTTTTTCGATATTTTTTGTATGTTCCCCTTGAAGCGCCTGAAAGATCGCAGAGTGTTCGCTGTCGACAGGAAGAAGATGTACGCCCTTCTTCACAGCCGCTTCCATGACCAGGTGCCCTGCTGTTACGAGGGTTTCCTTATTGGCGATGGCAATCGTCTTATCGGCTTCAATGGCCTTCAAAGTCGGATGTAGGCCTACGCTACCGAGTACCGCATTGACCAGGACATCAGCATCCTGGAAGCACGCCGTCTCGATCAGCCCATCTTCTCCATGGAGGATGGTGATATCGCCGTATTCTGCACGGAGTTTCTCTGCATCCTCTTTCAGTTGGACAGAGACAAGCGACGGTTTGAACTCACGGATGATGTCCCTTGTCTTGTCCATGTTCCGGCCAGCTGATACGGCCGAAAGACGGAACTCTTCAGGGTGCTGCCGGATGACATCGAGTGTCTGGATCCCGATGGAACCGGTGGCCCCCATTAAACTAATACTCTTCAATGACTCCACTCCTTACAGATATGTTGCTCTCTTTATCTTTATAATAGAAAATGCAGCAGTGGGAGGACGAATAACAGGCTGTCGAAACGATCGAGCATGCCCCCGTGTCCCGGAAGGAGATTACCGGAATCCTTGACGCCGTAATGCCTTTTAAGGGCAGATTCCACCAGATCTCCCATTTGACCGAATATGGAGAGTATCGCCGTGCTGATGATCAGCTTCGGCATCGAGATGCCAAGGTCGGTGAAAAATGTGATGATGACCCCGACGATGACAGCCGACACGATCCCGCCGATGAATCCTTCCACCGTTTTATTCGGAGAAATATGCGGCCATAGCTTTTTCTTCCCCATGGCCCTTCCGATAAAGTAGGCTCCGGAATCCGTAGCCCAGATGATGAACAGGGCATAGAAGATAAGCTGTGCGCCATTTGACAGCATGCGGATCTCGATGAAATAGAAATATCCGATTCCTACATATAATAGACTTAATAAGTGAAAACCGACGTCGTCATAGGTGAAGCGATTCTTCGTGATCACCGTATAGACAAGCAGTAATAATACGGCAATGAACGCAAACTCCATTTTGGAGTATCCGAAGTCCGCAATGACATCGATGGTTTCATTCGGGATCAAAAAGATCCATAGGAGGGCAAGGGATAATAAACCTGGTATCGTCATGATCCCGTGGCCCCTCATTTTAAGTGCTTCATAGAGACTGATGGATGCAATGGCATACATCAGGATGATGAATGGTATCTTACCAACCAAGATGATCGGCAAGAAGATCGCCGCTGCGACGACCGCTGTAATAATTCGCTGTTTCATTAGGACTCCTCGCTTTGTAACCCGCCGAATCTCCTTGAGCGGCCCTGATAGGCCTCAATGGCTTCCACAAGCTCTTCCTTGCCGAAGTCTGGCCACAATACATCCGTGAACCAGAATTCAGTATAAGCGAGCTGCCAAAGCATAAAATTACTCAAACGTATTTCTCCGCTTGTCCGTATGAGCAGATCGGGATCCTTGAGGTTCTTTGTCATTAAATAAGTGGAAAACACCTCTTCTGTCAGTTGTTCTTCATCCAGTATTCCACTTCTTACATCATTTAAGACATGCTTCACCCCATCGAGGATTTCAGATCTGCTTCCATAATTCAAAGCGAAGTTCAAGATAAGGCCGTCATTCTCTTTAGTCTCTTCAATTGCTTTCTGTACAGCCCGCTTCGTGTGTTCAGGGATTGCGTCAGTCGCACCCATCATCTTCACCTGTACATTTTCCTCGATTAACTCCGGAAGGAATGTTCCAAGAAATTCTTCGGGAAGTTTCATCAGGAATTCCACTTCCATTTTCGGACGCTTCCAGTTTTCTGTCGAGAAAGCATATAAAGTCAAAGTGCCCACGCCGAGCTCATTCGCCAGCCTGGTCACCCTCCTTACACATTTCATTCCTTCATGATGGCCGGCAACTCTGGGCATGGCCCGTTTCTTGGCCCATCTCCCGTTACCATCCATGATGATGGCGATATGTTCCGGGATCGGGTGATTCTTCAACTCCCTATACCGTTCATCATAGTCTTCTGAACCTTGCTGCCGCTTCCATTGCTTAAGCTTGTTTAGCATAAAAATCCTCCACCAACAATCCTAAAAATATTTACCTCTACTATCATAACAAAAATCACAAAAGATATCTCCATGAAATTCGATTATACCATTCCCTGCCAATCCTGTTCAGATATTTTTCAAGGGAAAAGATCCAAGGGAAGCCGGTGGGTGATCGATCATTATGTAGTGTAAAAAAAGCCGACCAAGCGGGTTTCGCTTTGAGGTCGGCGGTACTCTTGCATTATACTTCTAGCATTTCCTGCTCTTTATCTTTTGCAATTCCATCAATCTTCACAATGCTCTCATCCGTTGCCTTCTGTACATCTTCAGAGTAGCTACGAAGATCATCTTCCGTGATCTCGCCCGCTTTTTCCTGTTTCTTCAGTTCTTCGTTTGCATCACGGCGAATGTTACGGATGGCCACTTTCGCATCTTCCGCTTCTTTTTTCACGCGTTTGACCAGTTCTTTACGACGTTCTTCGGTCAAAGCTGGAATGATGATGCGGAGGATATTCCCGTCGCTATTCGGGGTGATGCCGAGATCGGATTTGAGGATCGCTTTCTCGATATCGCCCAATGCTGTTTTATCATAAGGTTGGATGACAAGCATACGGGCCTCAGGAATCGAGATACCTGCCAGTTGGTTCACCGGTGTAGGCGCACCATAATAATCAACGGTGATCTTATCAAGAAGGGATGCGTTCGCGCGTCCCGCCCGGATTGTCGCCAGTTCACGTGAATACGTTTGGATTGCTTTAGTCATTCTTTCTTTTGCGTTTGAAATGATTGCTTCTGCCATTATTCTTTCCCCCTTACGATTGTACCGATATTTTCGCCTGTTACGGCTTTTTTGATGTTTCCATCTTCCATAATAGAGAATACAATAAGCGGTATATCATTGTCCATACATAGGGATGAAGCAGTTGAATCCATGACTGCCAAACCTTCCTTCAACACATCAAGATATGAAAGCTTGTCATATTTCACGGCATTGGCATCCTTCATCGGATCGGCGGAATAGACGCCGTCCACATTGTTCTTCGCCATCAGGATGACTTCTGCTTCGATTTCTGCAGCACGTAGAGCCGCTGTAGTATCTGTTGAGAAGTAAGGGTTACCGGTACCGGCTGCAAAGATGACTACCCTCTTCTTCTCCAGGTGGCGGATCGCCCTTCTTCTGATGTATGGTTCGGCTACTTGACGCATATCGATGGAAGTCTGAACCCTCGTTTCGACACCGACCTGCTCCAGGCTGTCCTGAAGGGCCAATGAGTTCATAACCGTTGCGAGCATCCCCATATAGTCGGCAGATGCCCGGTCCATACCCATCTCACTGCCGATTTTGCCTCTCCAGATGTTTCCGCCGCCAACGACGACTGCGACTTCCACACCGAGTTCGGCAATTTCCTTTACATCTTCCGCCACGTTTTTGATCACGGACGGGTTGATGCCGAAGCCGTCTTCACCGGCTAGGGCTTCTCCACTTAATTTAAGCACGACACGTTTATATTTTGGAACGCTCATGGGAACCTCCGTATGTAAATAAGATTTTTCTTGAAAAATAGGGAACACACGATGTGTTCCCTACAGCGAATCGGTTAATTATTTCTTCACTTGGCTCATAACTTCTTCAGCGAAGTTTTCTTGACGTTTCTCAAGGCCTTCCCCTACTTCATAGCGGATGAAGTCTGTAAGGGTCGCTTTGTGAGATTCAAGGAATTGACGTACTTTTTGATCTGGATTCTTAACGAAAGGCTGGTCAAGGATACAGATATCTTCGAAGTACTTGCTTAGGCGACCTTCCACCATTTTTTCAACGATGTTTTCAGGTTTGCCTTCGTTAAGTGCTTGTTGTTTAAGAACTTCACGCTCATGCGCCACTTCTTCAGCAGACACTTGATCACGTGAAACGTATTTAGGGTTAAGAGCCGCAGCATGCATAGCAACGTCTTTTGCTACAGCAGCATCAGTCGTACCTTCCACTACAGCAAGAACAGCGATGCGTCCACCCATGTGGAGGTACTCACCGAACGCTGCATTGTCATCTTTGGTGCGGATTTCGAAGCGACGAAGAGTGATTTTCTCTCCGATTTTCGCGATTGCCGCATTGATGAACTCACTAACAACTGAACCGTTTTCCATTTTTTGATCCATTGCTTCTTCAACGGAAGCAGGCTTGGTAGCCAATAGGTGAGCAGACAGTTCTTTAACAAGGTTTTGGAAGTTTTCGTTTTTCGCAACGAAATCTGTTTCAGCATTCACTTCGAGGATGATTGCCGTGTTTCCTTCGCTTGCGATGAACGTTGTACCTTCAGCTGCGATACGGTCAGCTTTTTTAGCTGCTTTCGCGATTCCTTTTTCACGTAGGAAGTCGATTGCTTTTTCCATATCTCCGCCAGTTTCTGTTAGCGCTTTTTTACAGTCCATCATTCCAGCGCCGGTTTTTTCACGAAGTTCTTTAACCATTTGTGCAGTAATTGCCATAGTGGGTTTCCTCCTTAAATTATCTATCGCAGGTTTCCCTGCAGTGAACTACCATAAAAGATAGTCTGATTCCTCTTTAAAAAAAGGTGATAAGGGTAAGCCCTCTTATCACCTTTTCATCATTACTCAGCTGCTACAGCTGCTTCTTCACCTTGTTTCGCTTCAAGGATGGCATCTGCCATTTTTCCTGTAAGAAGCTTAACCGCACGGATCGCGTCATCATTCGCAGGGATGACAACATCGATTTCATCCGGATCACAGTTTGTATCAACGATACCTACGATAGGGATGTTAAGCTTGCGTGCTTCCGCAACAGCGATACGCTCTTTACGAGGATCGATGATGAATAGTGCATCAGGCAGCGTGTTCATATCTTTGATTCCGCCTAGGAATTTCACAAGACGTTCGTGTTCTTTTTTCAGTTGTACTACTTCTTTCTTAGGTAGTACTTCGAACGTACCGTCTTCTTCCATCTTTTCGATTTGCTTAAGACGTGAAATACGTTTTTGGATTGTTTCGAAGTTAGTAAGTGTTCCACCCAACCAACGTTGGTTGATGTAGTACATACCAGCGCGCTCTGCTTCATCTTTAACAGATTCTTGCGCTTGTTTTTTTGTTCCTACGAAAAGAACTTTACCGCCGTTACCAGCTAGTTCTTTCACGAAGTTGTACGCTTCTTCAACCTTTTTAACGGTTTTTTGAAGGTCGATGATGTAGATGCCGTTACGCTCTGTGAAGATGTATCTCTTCATCTTAGGGTTCCAACGGCGAGTTTGGTGTCCGAAGTGTACACCAGCTTCAAGCAATTGTTTCATTGAAATGACTGACATGTGTGGTTCCTCCTAATGGTTTTTGTTTTTATCCTCCGTCTCCATCATCTTGGAGCAGAAACTATTAAAAATAGCACCATCTGCCTCAATCAGGAAACGTGTGTAATCACACCATGAATACTATAGCATACCTCTTTTATCCAATCAAGGGCTTGATGCGATTTTAGGAGAAAATTATTCGGTATCCCTGTTGAACTTCAGGAAAAGCTCCACTTCCGTCTTTCCTACGCCAGAGGCCCGTGCGATTTCATCTATTGAAACACCCGCGCGGTACATCCTCACTATATCGGGTTCCGCTGCATCGGATTGATCCGTCGGGTCAATTGACGGGGCCGACTGATAAGCGTCCATTGCCTTTTTTCGAACCATGGATGGGGGCTCTGTCACACTCTCCACATCAGCCGGCACATCATTTGCCAAGGAACGCAGAAAGGTATCATTCTCCTCCTTCAATTCCGCCATATAGGCAGACATGAGTTCCTCCATTTCTGTCACCCTTCTCTTTTGCTGGCTGTCGAGGGCGAGGAGGCGGTTCTGCCTGACATATAGGAGGATGATGGCAAAGAGGGCCACGAGATTCAATAAGATTGATAGTACAATTAAAAACATCATAAATGGATCTCCCTGTTATCATTCTTCATTTTCCACTTCCATAATGGCACTACAAGGAAAAACTGCCCCGGTCTCCTCCGGAACAGTCTTTCCATCATCCACTGTAATCGATCGCTTTTCCTTTGAACGGATGATGCCCTTCCCGTTTCCCATCATCCGAAAGGGGATCTTTCCCGCTGCGTGCCAAGATAGCCTTTCCTTTCGTACGATTGACCGTATGGCGGTGCTTATATGTCTCCTTTTGCATCCCGAGGGATGCGCCATGATTGATTGACTGACCGAGCTGCTGCGCTTGTTCCGTCACTTTCCCTGCTTCGAATGTCCTCGGGAGCGCCACCTGAAGTTCGATCGCCTTGAGAGTCATCCTATCATCCCCCTGCTTCAGGTTTCAGGAAATTCCTCAACTTGAAAATGGCCTTTGAATGGATCTGCGAGATTCTCGATGTGGATAAATTCATAACATGACCGATTTCCGTCAAGGTCAATTCTTCCTTGTAAAACAAGCTTAGCACGAGCTGCTCTTTCTCTGATAGTTTTAGAATCATTTTTTCAAGCTCTTCCATGTTTTCTTGTTTGACGGTCGCTTCCTCCGGTGAAAAGACCCGTTCATCCTTAAGAGAGAAGGAGGAAGATTCACTTTCATCCGCCGAGAGCTGTTCATCCATGGATAGGACATTTGCAAAGAAATGCTCATTGGCTGCCTGATAGACTTCATCTGTCGTCATTTCAAGGGACGCGGCGACTTCTTCCGGTGTCACATGGCGTAAAAGGGATTGCTCGAGTTCCACTGTCCTGGCTTCGATCTTCTTGGCCTTATCCCTTGTGGACCGAGGGAGCCAGTCTTCTTTCCTGAGGCCATCGAGGATGGCTCCCCTGACCCTGAAAGAGGCATATGTATCGAACTTGAGATCTCTCGTGGGATCGAATTTTTGCAGTGCATCCAATAGCCCCATAAGACCAAGGCTTTTGATATCTTCTCTTGAAACGTTTTTCGGGAGGCCGACTGAAATTCGTTGAACATGATATGAAACAAGGGGCATATATTTCTTGACGAGCATATCCCCTGCCTCTGTATCTCGGTTGTGGATCCATCTATCCCAGTATGGTTGTTCTTCGTTCCGATCAGGTTGTCGGGACATATTACCCCTCCTTTCCAAGGACCCGTCCTGGTCCTCACATTTCCTTTGTTCCTTCATACACCGTCCTCACTTGCAACATTCCGGTTTCAGGGAAAAATTCAATGGTTCTTCCTTTATTGCCCCCGAGGTCTTCAGCGATGATTCTGATATTCAGTCTGTCCAGCTGTTCTTTGACTGCTTCCACGTTCCTCGGGCCGATTCGCATGATATCGCTCCCAGATGCCGCCTGGAACATCTGAGCTCCGCCTGCCATTTTGCAGACGAGTCTTGAAGGATCCGCACCATGTCGATTCATGAGGTCTACGAGACCCGGTATGGCCAGATCTGCATATTTGCCGGGATTGACTGTCGTTTCTTTTGTGAAGGATGAGTCCGGAAGCATGACGTGGGCCATACCCGCCAAATGGATCCGTCCATCATAAAGGACAAGACCGACACAGGACCCGAGCCCGGTCGTTCGGATCGAACCTGTCCCCCTGACGAGTTTCATTTCGGCAATCCCTACTTTGACGACCGAATCCGTCCCCATCACGCGTCGACTCCCAACGAGTTGAAAACGATGGAGAAGGATTCAGGATCAAGAATAAGGTAGAAGTTCCCTTTGATGCCCTTTGTCCCTTCTTCATTAAGGGCTGTATCGATGACGAGGGCATGATCACCGACCCTCGATATCTCGAGAAGACCGTACCCGACCATGGCACCTGCCATGTCGACCGAAACGGCCGGCACAGAAGGATGGATCGATAATCCCGTGAAGTCGGATAGGGAAGACAGATATGCGCCCGCTACAATGTTGCCGAGCTCCTGGATGGCAGAAAGGGCGATATCTTCATAAGGCGGTTTCTGGAATGTATAGGAGGGGTCCTTCAACATGATTTGAACATAGCGGGTGGCCTGTTCAAGAGGAAGAAGGAAGAACATATTGCCCGTTACCTCTCCCTGGATCCTTAAAAAGATTCCGACAACAATCGTTTCAGCCCCGCCCGCAAGCTCCGTCATTTCATCAAAAGACACCATGTCGACTGCAGGAACCTTCATATCGATCTTCTTATCAAGCAGGGAAGATAGGGAGGTTGCTGCATGGCCCGCCCCGATATTCCCTATCTCCTTCAGTACGTCCAGATGCCCTGTTGTAATGTTGTTGTATTCCACGTCAAAGTGCCTGTAGGACCTTATCCAGGTGAAGGAGGATCAAGAGCCTCTTATCCAATTTGACAACCCCCGCCACATAATCCGCTTCCTGAACACCGGCCACGTCAGGTGAGTCTTCGATATCTTCTGTGCGGACATCGAGGACGTCGTTTGCAGCATCGACGATGAGCCCCACTTCCTTGTCCTCGAGAATGACCATGATGACGCGTGTATGTTCCGTGTCCTGAACGGATGAAAGGCCGAAGCGCACCCGTAGGTCGACGATGGGTGTCACTACACCCCTGAGATTGATGACGCCCTTTACATATTCCGGTGTTTTCGGTACCCGGGTGATGTGCTCCAACTTTTCAATGGAGCGGACATTTTCCACTTCCAAAGCATATTCCTTATCATGAAGCTGAAACACGATCAGTTTGGTTTGTTCTGTCATGACCTCGGTCATAGAGCAGACCTCCTTAATGGATTAATGCGTTGCAATCGATAATCAAAGCCACTTGCCCATCTCCGAGAATGGTGGCACCGGAAATCGCGAAGATATCGTTGAGATAATGTCCAAGGGATTTCAGGACGACCTCCTGCTGCCCGATGAATGAATCGACGACCAGTGCCGCCGTCTTCTCGCCTTTTCGCACGAGTACGATCGAATATTGATCGGCTTCATCCCCTTCAGAAGGGACTTCGAATACTTCTTCCAGGAAAAGTAGCGGAACGACCTTGCCCCTGAAATCGATCACCTTTTGATTGTGCGCGTGGAGGACATCTTCCTTTTTGATGATGGCCGTTTCGATTATGGACGACAGAGGAATGGCATATTTTTCGGACTTCACATCGACGAGCATGACGGCGATGATGGACAGTGTAAGGGGCAACTGGATCGAAAATCTTGATCCCTCTCCGACAGTCGAATCAATCGTGATGGAACCTCCAAGCGATTCGATCGTAGATCTCACAACATCCAATCCTACTCCACGCCCGGAAATATCCGATAGCTTTTCCGCTGTTGAGAATCCTGACGAAAGGATCAGCTCATAGATTTGTCGGTCAGAAAGCGTCAGAGCCTGATCCGAGGAGACAATGCCTTTATCAATGGCTTTTTGAAGGACTTTTTCTTTATTGATTCCTGCCCCGTCGTCTTCCAGTTCGATGAACACATGGTTGCCGCTATGATAGGCTTTCAGTTTGACTGTTCCAAAAGGCTCTTTTCCGTGCTTCGTTCTGACTTCCGGGGTCTCGATGCCGTGATCAATGGCATTCCGGATCAAGTGGACGAGCGGGTCACCGATTTCATCGATGACGGTGCGGTCCAGCTCCGTCTCAGCCCCTTCGATTTCCAGTTCGATCTGCTTGTCTAGATCCTTGGCGAGCTGACGTACCATACGGGGGAATCGGTTGAATACCGTCTCCACCGGTACCATCCTCATGTTCAGGATGATGGATTGCAAGTCGCCTGAGATCCTGGTCATCCGTTCAACCGTTTCATTCAGTTCCGGATTATCGAATTGTTTGGAAATCTCCTCAAGTCTTCCCCGGTCGATGACCAGTTCCTCGAATAGATTCATCAGAATATCGAGCCTGTCGATGTTGACCCTGATGGTCTTTGAGGAAGGGGCAGCCTTCTTCACGTTTTCTGCATTCTCTTCCTTCAACCGGGGAGTTGACTCCTCCACAATCTCGTGCTGAATTTTCTCAGGAGAAGGCTCCGTGAAGGTGTCTTCTGAACTGCGGAAGGTTCCCGTCTCAATAGGAGAAATGCTCACCCGGTCAATCTCGGAAACGCTCTCTACTTTACCGGCCATGCTTTCAGCCGATTCCATTGTAAGGATCGAAACCGTGAAATCCCGATCAAACCGTTCTTCTTCCAGCTGATCTACTGGAGGATCCGACTTGATTACTTCCCCGTCTTTCTCAAGGAGTTCGAATACCATATATACACGCGCGGCCTTCAGGAGGCAGTCTTCCCTAAGGGAAACCGAGATTTCAAAGCATTTGAAGCCTTGTTCGATCGCTTCCTCGATCACGGTCTGTTCGTACGCTTCATATGTAAGTCGTGAGGGAAGGGCCGTTGCCGTTGCAGCCACTTCCTGTTCCGCTGCTGTCCCTGGGGCATCTCCACTCTCGATCTGTTGCAATAAACGGACTACATCTGACACATCCCGCTTGCCGTCGCCGCCATCGGCAATGGAGAATACCATTGCTTCCAGATCGTCCACGGCCTGAAACACGACATCCAAAATCCCGGGTGTCACGGCCAGCACACCGTTCCTGATTCCGTCCAGGACGTTTTCCATCTTATGAGTGAGATTCGCTAGATCGTCGTACCCCATCGTTGCAGCCATTCCCTTAAGTGTATGAGCTGCGCGGAAGATCTCATTGACAATCGAAAGATCATTCGGATGCTTCTCCAGTGCCAGCAGCTGTTCATTGCACGCCTGAAGGTTTTCTTTGCTTTCTTCTATAAATATTTCCAGGTATTGACTCATCTCCATCAGCTTTACACTCCCTTACCTCAAATAATTCAGGATGGACTGAGAAATCTCTCCCAGTTCCACCGATCGATCCACATATCCTCCGGCCACGGCGGCCTTAGGCATTCCATACACGATGCAGGTTTCTTCCGCTTCGGCGATGACCCTCACCCTGCCCTTTCCTTTCAAGGAGGCAAGTCCCTTCGTTCCATCAGAGCCCATGCCCGTCATAATGACCGCGATGGTGTTCTGATGGCCAAGGTCGGCGATGGATGCAAATAATACATCAACGGAAGGGCGGTGCCCATTTACGGGCTCTCCCCTATCAAGCTGGGCGAATAGACCGTCCCCTTTCGACACGATTTTCAAATGTTCACCGCCCGGTGCGATATACGCCGTCCCCTTCTGCAACTTCTCTCCTTGCTCCGCTTCCTTAATGGTAATGTCACTCAGGCCATCGAGCCTTGCAGCAAGAGATTTCGTAAACCCGGGGGGCATATGCTGCACAATGACGATGGGAGCGGGGATGGAACGCGGGAGTTCCGCGAGCACCTTTTGGAGAGCCCGCGGCCCCCCCGTCGAGGTACCGATGGCAATCAGGGCGTCCCCATCAGCCAGCCCATTCATCTTCGGCACTTCAACCGGCATGAAACGCTTCTGATCGGGAACCATTTTCCCCATGTTCACCTTGCTCGCTTCAATGACCTTTCTAACTATATCGGATTGGACTTTGTACAAATCAAGGGAAATCGTCCCTGAAGGCTTGGCAAGGAAGTCGACAGCTCCGATGCTCATGGCTTTCACCGTTTCATCAGCGCCTTCTTTGGTTGTCGAGGAGAGCATCACGACGGGGACAGGGTGCTCATCCATGATGACCTTGAGTGCTTCAAGACCGTTCATGACGGGCATTTCGATATCCAATGTCACGACATCCGGTCTCAGCCGTTTGATTTTCTTGACGGCATCCTCCCCGTTGCGCGCGGTACCGATGACTTCAATCAAAGCCTCGGACCTGAGGTAGTCGCTGATCAGCTTCCTCATGAACGCAGAATCATCCACCACCAGCACCTTAATCAACTGCATCAACCCCTTTGAAAAACGTTCGGAAGCCTTCTATAAAGGATGATTTCTTCACCTTTACCCCCGTCGGAATCAGGACATCCAGCACGTCCTTGAGACTTCTTGATACTGCTGAAGCAGGATATCCGATGACCAGGGGCACCTGATTCACCACAGCTTTTCGCACAGTCGGATCTTCAGGGAGGAAGCCGAGGTCCGTTACCTCTTTTAAAAGGAATTTTCCTACCGTGTGTTTAAGCCTGATGAGCGTTTCCCTTCCCTCTCGTTTCGTCGAAGCCCGATTGCATAATATCGAAATCTCCCTTGAGCGGTCTCTCAGGAAAATATACTTCATCATGGAATATACGTCGGTCATGGCCGTGGGTTCAGGTGTGGTCACGGCAATGATCTCATCGACTGACAGCAGGAACTCGATGGACGCACTCGTAGCCCCGGCGCCCATATCGAATAAAATATAATCATAGTGCCTCATGAGCTCTTTGAGCCCTTCAAAAAAGCGGTCCATCCGTTCGCCGTGCCATTCCACCAAGTCCTTCAATCCGTTGCCCCCGGATATATAGGAGATACCGTGCACGTCTTTGCATACCACGTCGTGAATCGTCTTATTCCCATCCTCGATATAATCCATCACGGAGTATTTCCTGTGGCTTCCCAGGAGAAGATGCACATTCCCCATTCCGATATCCATATCGAACAGCAGGACCCGTTTCCCCCTTTTCCCCAGAAGGATGGCCAGGTTCGTCGTGATATTCGACTTCCCGACTCCACCTTTACCGCTCACGACAGCATACGTCCTCGCACTTTCATTCATCCTTTGTCTGAGTTTATGTGCCTGATCATTCATGGTCGGATCCCTTTCATCATCAGCCGGGCAATGTCCCCGGCCCCGAGTGGTTCGATGTCTTCCGGCACATCCTGACCTGTTGTCACGTACGCGGCACCGATTCCCGTCTCAAGGATGAGGTTGAAAATCGATCCCATGCTTGAAGTTTCATCAAGTTTGGTGAATATGAAGCGGTCGATCTTCATAGACGAGAACGCAGTAGCGATCTCTTTCATATCTTCTTCCTTACTGGTAAGGGAGAGAACGAGGTAGGACTCCATATCGGTACTGAAGTCAATCAGGTTATTGAGTTCCGTCACGTAATGTTCTTCCCGGTAGTTACGGCCCGCCGTGTCGATAAAAATATGATCGCAGTCCCTAAATTTCTCCATCGCCGCCCTGTAATCTTCCGCCTTATAGATTACTTCAACCGGTACGTTCAGAAGGGATGCATAGGTTTTTAACTGTTCGATCGCAGCGATCCGGTATGTATCCGTCGTCAGGAAGGCCACTTTTTTTCTTTTCTCGATCACGGCTTCAGCCGCCAGTTTCGCAAGGGTCGTGGTCTTTCCTACCCCGGTCGGTCCCATGAGATTGATATACTTATGAGAAAAGGTCATCCCACCCATATCAACACTCTCCAAGCGCTCGGTAAGGTAGGCTACTGTGCTTTCGATGTAGGTTTCTTCCGGAAGCCGCTGAAGCCGGTTTCCAAGTTCCAACAGGTATTCTTCCTTCACCCCCTGTTTTTTAAAAGAATCCAGGATATCCGATACGGGAGAAGGGAAATGATCCGTCATCGACGTAGATAATGCGGCGATCATGCCTTTCAGTTCACCGAGCTGCTGATTGATTGCAGGCTGGGGGGCGGGATCTTGGACCCTTTCCACTTTCACGGGAGCCTCCTCCTCCGAGTGATCCGGATCGAGAGCAGCGATGACCTCCACGCCCCTTTTTTTGAAGAAGCCGAGTATGCCTCCCGTTTGGATCTGTTTCGAATGGAGAATCACTGCATCTGAACCAAGATCCTTCCGAACCTTCGCCATGGCGTCGTTCATTGAGTCGGCTCTGTATTTTTTGACCATCATGAAATATTCACCACCCCTAGACTTTGTACTTCAACGTTTGCTTCGAGCTCATTATAAGAAAGGATCGGAACCTGCGGGAAGTAGCGCTCGGTCATCTGCCTGATGTACATGCGGACAGCAGGAGAGCAGAGGATGACCGGTGATTCTTCCATGAGGGAAACCTGTTCGACCTGTGACGCCACGCTTTCAAGAATCTCCTGTGAGTCACCGGGATCAAGGGACAGGAAGTTTCCATGCTCTGTCTGTTGTATACTATCGGCAATTTTCTTCTCCACCTTGCCTGATACGGTCACAACCTTAAGCATGGATTCATCTCCTGCGTACTGGCTGGTGATCTGTCTTGCTAGGGCTTGTCTTACGTACTCTGCCAACAGGTCGGTATCGGAGCTCATTTTTCCATAGTCGGCGAGGGTTTCGAAAATCACCGGAAGATTCCTGATTGAAACATGCTCTTTCAATAATTTCGCCAGTACTTTTTGTATTTCACCTATGGAAAGTGGATTCGGCGTCACTTCCTCCACCAGGATCGGATACGATTCCTTCAGATGATCGATCAACTGCTTCGTTTCCTGCCTTCCAAGTAGGTCATGCGCGTGGGTTTTTATGATTTCCGTCAAATGAGTGGATACGACAGAAGGCGGGTCGACCACTGTATAACCGAAGATTTCTGCCTGTTCCTTCATTTCTTCTGAGATCCATTTTGCCGGGAGTCCGAATGATGGTTCGATCGTATCGATTCCTTCCACCGATCCATCGTCGATCCCCGGACTCATGGCGAGATAGTGATCAAGGAGCAGCTCACCCTTCGCCATTTCGTTGCCTTTGATTTTCAGACGGTACTCATTTGGCTGCAGTTGAATATTATCCCTGATCCTCACAACCGGAATCACGAGACCCATTTCGATGGCAAGCTGCCTTCTGATCATGACGATCCTGTCAAGAAGGTCCCCTCCCTGATTGGAATCTGCAAGGGGAATGAGCCCGTACCCGAATTCGAATTCGATTGGATCTACATTCAACAGGTTCACGACACTTTCAGGACTTTTCATTTCCTCATGTTCCAATTCTTCTTCCATCTCCATCACATCTGCTACATCCTGCTTCGGCGTCCTGGATACCATGTAGCCGCCAAGGGCAAGGGCAGCTGCGATCGGCACGGTAACGAGGAATGAAATCGGTGTGAACACACCAAGTAAAAAGATCGTCGATGCCGCCACATAGAGCATGACGGGATAAGCGAGGAGCTGATTCATGATATCCTGCCCTAGGTTCCCTTCAGAGGCAGCACGGGTGACGACGATCCCTGTTGCCGTTGAAATCAATAGGGCCGGGATCTGACTTACGATCCCATCACCGACGGTCAAAAGTGAAAATTTTGTAGCAGCCTCTGCGATGGGAAGGCCCATCTGGGTCATCCCGATGATGATCCCCATGATCAGATTGATCATGACGATGACGATCCCGGCGATGGCATCCCCTTTAACGAACTTCGATGCCCCGTCCATCGCACCGTAGAAGTCGGCTTCTCTTCCGACTTTTTCACGGCGTGTGCGGGCATCCTGTTCCGAGATCATCCCAGCATTCAGGTCGGCATCGATGCTCATCTGTTTCCCGGGCATCGCATCAAGGGTAAACCGGGCGGCCACTTCTGATACACGCTCTGACCCCTTCGTGATGACGATGAATTGGATCACGATCAAGATGACGAATACCACGAGCCCGACGAGGACGTTTCCTCCGACTACGAATGTTCCAAATGTTTCCACAACGCCCCCTGCTTCCCCTTTACTAAGGATCGACCTCGTTGTGGAAACATTTAGACCAAGTCTGAATAGCGTCAGCAGCAACAGGAGCGACGGAAATATCGAGAATTGCAATGGTTCATTCATATTCATGGAGATAAGGAGCACAAGGAGGGCAAGTGATATATTAATGATGATCAACACACTCAGCAGCCACCCCGGAAACGGGATGATCAGCATGGCGACGATCAAGATGACACTCGCTAAAACGGATAGATCTCTTGCTGGCATATTACTCACTCCCTATGTATGGCATGTGATTTTTTGGTTCTGTATACGTAGGCAAGGATTTCTGCCACAGCTTTGAAAAATTCTTCCGGGACGGCATCCCCTATATCTGCTGCATCATAGAGGGCTCTTGCCAGCGGTCGGTTTTCAATGGTGACAACACCATGCTCACTTGCGATGAATTTGATTTTTTGTGCAAGGAAGTCGACACCCTTTGCCACAACGTACGGCGCATCCATCTTCTTTTCATCATATTTAAGGGCGATGGCAAAATGCGTTGGATTCGTGATGATGACGTCCGCCTGGGGAACCTCCTGCATCATCCTCCTCATGGCCATCTCCCGCTGTCTTTGTTTGATCTTCGATTTGATCAGCGGATCGCCTTCAATGTTTTTATGTTCATCCTTCAGATCCTGCTTCGACATCCTAATATTCTTCTCAAAGTCATATCTCTGATAGAGGAAATCAAAGAGGGAGAGGAACAGAAGCGCAATCGAGGCCGCGATGCCCATCTGGACGGTAAGCTTCCCCATGGTCAGCAAGGAATCACCCACTGATTTAAAGGAGAGGCTCAATACCTTATCAATATTGATCCAAAGGACCACGAATGTGATGGTTCCAACGAATCCGATCTTAAGGATGGATTTCACGAGCTCAACAATCGCCCTCAGGGAAAAGATCCGTTTAAATCCTTTGATCGGATCGATCTTTTCCAATTTGGGCTGGATCGGCTCCACCGTGAACATCACCCCCACCTGGATATAGTTGGCCACCAGTCCGGCAATCAACGCGACGAGCATGATGGGTCCGAGAAGCAAGGCGAGTTCTTTCATTATATCGAGGGTGATAACACGGATGCTCTTCTCGGTAAGGTCCATGAGCATATACTCCTGAAACGTCTGATGGAAAAGATCAAACACCACATCCCCTAGAAATGAGGCGCCAAAGAGCATGAAGATGAATACCGACAGGAGAATGATCGCCGTATTCACATCCTGACTCTTGGCGGTCTGACCTTTCTTACGGGCATCGTCCCGTTTCTTAGGCGTTGCCTTCTCGGTCTTCTCCCCACTGAAAAACTGCAGGTCCAGTTTCAATTGCTTCAATTTAAGTGCCTCCAATGATGTTCATTAAGTCCCTCATGGTAACGAGCATCATCCCGAACAACTTCTGCATCACCGCAAACATGACGCCCATGACAATGAAGAGAATGATGAACGATACTGCAATCTTGATGGGGAATCCGACAACGAAGATATTGAGCTGCGGAACGGTACGCGCTACGATCCCCAGTGCCACATCGACAAGAAAAAGTGTCGCAACGACAGGTATCGACATTTGGAAGGCCACGATGAACATGGAATTGAACGCTTTCAAGACGTAATCCACCATATCCTCGTTCCCGAACGGGATCCACGCCTGATCGATGGGGATGAGCCTGTAGCTGTAGAAGATCCCATCCAACAAAAGATGATGACCGTTCAACGTCAACATCAATAACAGGGCGAATGTATAAAGATACTGCCCCATGAGGGGGCTTTGAGCACCCGTTTGAGGGTCAATTACATTCGCTATGGCAAAGCCCATCTGAAAATCAATCAATCCCCCGGCAATCTGCACGGCGGATAAGATCATGTAGGCGATAAACCCGATCAGAAGGCCGACAAGCGCTTCCTTCATGATCAACAAAATGTACTGACCGTTGATGTCAAACGCCGTGGCTTCCACGGAATAATACATCACCCACGAAATGACGGCAGAAAATGCGAGTCGATGCTGAGCCGGGATGGTTCTGTAGGAAAACAGGGGCATGGTGATGAAAAAGGACGAAACCCTGACAAATATCAATAAATAAACCGATAATAACGGGACAAGCTGCTCCATGCCCTTAGCCTACGAACCTGGTTAAATCTGAAAATATCTGAGATGTGTAGGTCAACATCTTCGTCAGCATCCAAGGGCCGAAAAAGATGATCCCGATGAGCACGGCCACAATCTTCGGGATGAAGGCAAGTGTCTGCTCCTGGATCTGTGTCGTTGCTTGGAAAATACTCACGATCAGCCCCACGACCAGTGCCAATAACAGCAGTGGTCCAGAGACGATCAAAGTCGTATAAATCCCTCTTTCTGCCAAGGAAATTACGGATTCTACACTCAATTACTTCACCTTCTTAAAAACTTTGTAGGAGCGATTTCACTACCAGATACCACCCGTCAACAAGTACGAACAGGAGGATCTTGAACGGAAGGGAGATCATCACCGGTGGAAGCATCATCATACCCATGGACATAAGGATGCTCGCTACCACCATATCGATCACCAGAAATGGTATGAAGATCATGAACCCGATCTGGAAGGCGGTCTTGATTTCACTCAGGGCGAAAGCCGGTACCAAGGATGTAAGAGGAATGTCTTCAATCGACTCAGGTTGTTCAGCACCTGAGTAATTCAAGAACAACTCCAAATCCTTTTGCCGTGTGTGACTGCTCATGAATTCCTTGAACGGCACCGAGGCCCGGTCATATGCCTGCTCCAAGTTGATCTCTTCATTAAATAATGGCGTCAAGGCATCTTCATTCACCTGCTGGAACGTCGGGGCCATGATGAAGAACGTCAAGAAAAGCGAAAGACCGATCAACACCTGATTCGGAGGCATCTGCTGGGTCGCAAGCGACGTCCTGACAAAGGAAAGAACAATAATGATCCTGGTGAAACACGTCATGAGGATCAGAATGCTCGGTGCAAGGGACAGCACCGTAAACAATAAGAGAAGTTTGACGCTTGTGGAGACATTATCTGCTGAACTGGTATTGAAGAACTCCATGAATTCATTCATCTGACTGATCCCTCTTCTTCTTCCATTCCCCAAGCGTCGTCTTGCGTCCCCGCTTCATTTCTTCCAGCTGCTCTTTCAGATGGGATTGAAAAGACCCTGTCCCTTTCTGGTTCGTGAATTTTGACACCCAATTGACGGGAGAGACCGGTTTATCTTCATAAAAAGAGAGGATTTTCTCCTTTTGAGAGGGATCCTCTACCTCTTTCAACAACTGGATATTTTCACCGACCCCGACCACGAGGATCTCATCCCCCACTTTTATGAGCTGTACGGAACGATTTCCTCCCAGGGTGGTACCCCCGAGGTTATGGATCAATTTTGATTGCTGATACGATCTGCCCTTTTGATTGATGAACTTCAAAAGGCCATATATCAAAGCGATGACAAACAGCAAGGCACCGACCATTTTTACATAGTCCATAAATGTAACAGACGTATCGCCTGCCAAATTGACGGGTGTTTCATCGGATTGATTGCATTTATCCGGATTCTCGATGCAAAATTTCGTGCTGTCCTCCACCGCATAGGCCGTTTGCCCCCAGATGGCCACGAGGGCCATCATGATGCAAAGGGTTAGTAAAAGTTTTCTCACTGCATGCACACCTTCTTAAATCCTTTAGCTTAATGCTTTTTGAATGGCTTCGATTACGCGGTCTGCCTGGAATGGTTTCACGATGAAGTCCTTTGCTCCCGCCTGGATGGCGTCGATGACCATTGCCTGTTGTCCCATGGCTGAACACATGATGATTTTCGCCCCTGGATCGCTTGCCTTGATTTCTTTCAACGCTGCGATGCCATCTTTTTCAGGCATGGTGATATCCATCGTCACCAAATCAGGCTTCAATTCTTTATACTTATCCACTGCCTGGGATCCGTCTGCCGCTTCCCCTACTACATCAAAACCATTTTTCGTTAAAATATCCTTGATCATCATTCGCATGAATGCTGCATCATCTACAATCAGTATTTTATTAGCCATTCTGGTCTACCTCCATCATTCTTTTTACTTTAATCGTTTTAGACGATCGCTTTGACTGACGATATCGGTGATCCTCACGCCGAAGTTCTCATCGATGACTACGACCTCGCCCTTAGCCATAAGCTGGCTGTTGACGAGGATATCAACCGGTTCCCCTGCGAGCTTATCCAGCTCGATGATGGAACCTGAGGACAGCTCAAGGATTTCCTTGACGGACCGGTTCGTCCTTCCGAGCTCGACCGTCACCTGCAGCGGAATATCCAAGAGCATATTCAGATTCTTGGCCTCATGGGCTCCGAGCTGCGGTGACTCGAAGTCTGCAAATGCTGCAGGCTGCACGTTCACACTCGGTTCCTCCACCCTTGGCGCTTCCACTGTATGGGCTGCCGCCACTTCTCTTTCGGCCTGATACGGTTCCTCCATTTGTACAGGGGGAATATGTATGTCCACTTCTTCGGGAGCCATAAGCTCATCCACCAGACTTTTGGCGAATTTCAATGGCAGGAGTTGCATGATGCTCGAATCGATCAGTTCCCCGATCTTCAGGGCAAACGATACCTTGACAAGCAGGTCTTCCTCAGGAAGATTTTCTTTTCCTTCCCCTTTAGGGATAAACATGAGATTGATGGAAGGTGGTGAAATATCCACCTTTTTCCGAAACACCGTCGACATGGACGTGGCAGCAGAACCCATCATCTGGTTCATCGCCTCCTGCACCGCACTCAATTGGATCTCTCCAAGGTCCTGTGACGGGGAAATGCCATCACCGCCAAGCATCAGATCCGCGATGATGGATGCATCGGACTGTCTGATGACGAGAAGATTGGCGCCAGAGAATCCTTCCGTGTACTGTACTTGAATCGCAACATATGGATGCGGGAATTCTTCCTCAAGCAGGTTACGGTCAACGATCGATACCTGCGGGGTTGTGATTTCCACTTTTTGATTCAACAGAGTGGATAATGCCGTAGCTGAACTTCCAAAGGATATGTTCCCGATTTCCCCCAATGCATCGACTTCTACTGAAGAGATGTGATCATCCGTCCGGATCTCAGGTTTTTCATTCGTTTCATCGGATTCGGCAGAGCCCCTTAGCAACGCATCAATTTCGTCCTGTGATAGCATGTCACTCATCACCGTCTCCCCCTTTCACTGTTTCCAAAATTTGTACAGCCAGTTTCTTCTTGGACCGGCCAGGTTGTGCAATGAATTTCGGCACATTCCCGACGCAGACGGTCAAGGGATCTCCTATACCGGTTCCTAGATCGATGACATCCCCGACCCCCATGGTTAGGAAGTCCTCTATGGTGACCTCTGTTTTCCCAAGCTGGGCGACAACCGGTACCTTCGCCTTCTTGACGCCCTCGCGTAGATGGGTCACTTCTGTCGAACTGCTCTCCTTCCGCTTGCTCTCCATCCAGTAGCTTCCTGACAGCTTCGGCAGGATCGGCTCGAGGACGACATGGGGGATGCAGATATTGATCATCCCGCTCGTTTCTGCAATCGTCGTGTTCAACGAAATGACCACCACGGTTTCATTCGGAGAGACCATCTGGAGGAACTGGGGATTCACTTCGAACTCATCGAAAACCGGATCAACATCCACGACGGTACTCCAGGCTTCCCTCAAACTTTCGAATGCTTTTTCGAAGAGCTGACTCATGATAGTCGTCTCGATTTCCGTGAGATTTTCCACCTTGTTGATGGAGACTCCTTTACCGCCCATGACGCGGTCCATCATGGAGTAGGCGATATTGGGATTGATTTCGATCAAGATACGGCCATCGAGTGGAGGCAGTTCATACACATTCAATATCGTCATTTTAGGTACGGATCGAATGAACTCCTCATAAGGAATCTGATCGGCCGATGCGACATTGATGTGGACGTAGGTCCTTAGCTGAGCTGAGAAGTAAGTGGTCAGGATGCGGGCGAAGTTTTCATGGATCCTTGTTAAGCTTCTGATCTGGTCCTTCGAAAACCGGAGAGCCCGTTTGAAATCGTAGACCTTTACTTTCCGCTCTTCTTCTTCCTTTTTAAAATCATCTGCACTCATTTCCCCGGTATTGATCGCGGAGAGGAGGGCATCGATTTCACTTTGTGATAAGATTTCATTGGCCAAATTCATTCACCTCCCTACCAATCAAAACAGGTGTCCCTATTGGATCATCATCGATGTGATATAGACTTTTTCGACGGATCCTTCCTGCATAAGGGAGTCGACTCTTTTACGAATGGTTGTTTCGATCAGTTCTTTGCCTTTCTTGCCTTTCAAATCGGTTGCATTCAGCTCAGAAAGCTCCTCGATGATGATATTGTTCACCATGAAGTCCCGCTGCTGTAATTCCTCTTTTGCTTTCTTTCCATCCGTCTGGATCTTGAACGAGATGCGAATGAAATCATTGCTCGACAGATTGGTCGTCATCTCCGGTACATCCACCGAATAAGAGAGCACCTCTTCGATGCTCGGCTCTTTGGCTTCCGCTTTCGGTGACATCTGTTTTACGACCACCCAGCCTACCGCCCCTAAAAGGACGAAAGTGACGACCATGATCATGGTGATGGCGACGGCTTTATTCTTCATCATTCATCCCTCCCTTGAGCCCACTCCCGAGGAGCTGGACACGTCGATAAAATTCTGTTGAGAGGGCTTGCACCTCCATCACCGACTCTTTGACCACATACCTTCTTCCATTGGTGAGAAGGATGGCTGTATCCGGAAAAGATTCGATGGTTTCAATGTATAATGCATTGATTGTGAGCGCTTTGCCGTTCAACCTAGTTAACGTAATCATGTTATCGGGCCAAGGGAAACCTCAGCCCTTCCCTCCTTCTGTCAGATGATTATCGTTTCAGGTTCACGAGTTCCTGAAGGATTTCATCCGAAGTGGTGATGATTCTTGTATTTGCCTGGAATCCACGCTGTGCCGTGATCATTTCGGTGAATTCTTCAGAAAGGTCTACATTGGACATTTCCAATGAACCTGCCTGAAGCAACCCGCGACCTTCCCCGGGTACCCCTGTATTCGGAAGCCCGGAGTTATTCGAAGCCTGGAATAGATTGCCCCCTGCTTTCATCAGTCCTCCCGGATTCGAGAATGTCGCAACCGCGAGCTGACTCAGAACCCTTACTTCCCCGTTCGAGAATACGCCGTTCACTTCTCCCGATGACCCGATATTGAAGCTTTCCAGGTACCCTTCTGCATTTCCATCCACCGTGTCGGTGTTGGCAGACGAAGAGCTATCGAACTGGGTGATTTTGGAGAAGTCGAGCTCGATAGCCTGGGTTGGATTCGCTCCGGTCGTATTGGTGAGGGAGATGTTGGAAGATGTCGGATTCGTCAGCTTTCCCTGGTTATCGAATGTGAAAGTCCTTGTAGTACCCGTTGCCACGGTCACACCCGGTGTAGTGCTAGAAATGACCACATCCCATTGATTATTCGTCCCTGTCTTCGTCATTTTGATATTCAAAGATACGTCTTTTCCAAGTGAATCCTTTACCTTGGTTTCCACTTCTACTTCGGTTCCTTGTGCGGCACTTGCTTTTAAATTACCGTTATACGTGGCAAGTGAGGATGCTTGAGGAGCCATCGTTGCATTGGTATCCACCTTGATATCAGTTGCTGCGCTGCGGTTTACGACACCCTGAGCATTGACGGGATACCCTTGTACGAGGTTACCCTGAGCCGTGACCAGGCTACCGTTGGAATCAAGATAGAAATTCCCGGAACGGGTATACATGGTGTTGTTCCCTGTCTTGACTACGAAGAATCCGTCACCGGATACAGCCACATCGAGGTCCCTTGCCGTCGTTTGAAGGCTTCCTTGGGTCTGGATCGAGTCAATGGTTGCAAGTGAACTCCCAAGACCAACCTGCTTCGCATTCTGACCCCCGCGGTCAATTGTGGCACGGCTGGCACCGGAAACGGTCTGGCTCATGAGATCCTGGAAGGTGACCCTGCCTTTTTTGAACCCGAACGTATTGACATTGGCGATGTTATTACCGATTACATCCAGTTTCGTCTGGAAATTTTTCATTCCACTGATACCTGAGTACATAGAACGTAACATGTTTTATTTCCCCTCTCTTATTCTCTTTTAGGCTTTAGGCGTCTCGATTGCCGTCAAATCGCCTGACTTGATCTTTTCTCCAGAGGCCAAATGGATCCAAATGGCCGAATCCTTCTTGGAAACGGACTGGACCACTCCTTGCTTGACCTCTTCCCCTTCTTGCCAGGATACCAATTTACCGATCAGCATCGTGGCATTTACGAGAGTGGTATCACCGGGTGCAGTCTGGTTCACCTGTGAGATATTGGCCGGCGTCAGGATACTATCGTCTTCCATGATGAATTCAACCGATTGGTTCTTGAAACGCACTCCCTTGATGATTCCTTCCCCCTGCTCGATGGCAGCATCCTCTCCTTCACCAGACAGCTTGTGCCAGGTGACCTGCTTCCCGACGAATGAATTGTATGAAATCAAACGGCTCTGTGCTTCCGCTTCAACAAAACCTTCCATCGTCTTATTCAGATTGGTCATCTGCTCCAAGGACGAGAATGTAGCCATCTGTGCGATAAAATCTTTGTCCTGCATAGGGTTCATGGGATCCTGATTCTGAAGCTGGGTCATCAGGATTTTAAGAAAGTCATCCTTGCCGAGAATATCATTTGCGCCTGAACGCTTCTCCGGTTGAAGATTCGAGTAAAGTAAACCGGGATCAATTTTCGTCATGTTATCACCTGTTCATTCTTTATAAGTAACTCTTTGAAATCCGTATCTGAATCTGGTTCCCTCTCCTGTCCGTCCTGTTTCTGTCCGTGTTCTTTGGACTGCTGTTGTGATTGTCCCCTGAAGGCTCTTTCAGGATCGCTCAGACTCTGTGACAGTTCGATTTTATCCACCTGGATATTCTGAGAGTGAAAAGCCTGCTTCAATCCCTGCAGATGGGAATCGAGCATCTCCTTGGCCGATGCAGATGATGCCATGATCTTTGCGGTCATCACACCGTTTTGCTGAAGGAGCTCGATCCTCACGGAACCCAGATGTTCAGGATAAAGCTTGATGAACAATTTGCTCATCGAACCCATCGATGAAAACTGGGACTTGCCCAAAAGGTTCTGAAACTGCTGGACAAAGCTTTCAGGCTGTTCAGGTTTCAGGAAAAGACTTGCTTTCATTGTGGCTGTGCCTTGGACAGAAGTGGATGGTTGGAATGCATTCACACCAGATGGAACCTCACGTACCATCTTTTCCACCTGATTCCCGGCCTTCAGTTCGGGTTCTTTCCGACTTGCCCCTTGCCCGGATCCTTCCATCCTGACCAGAAGTTCTTTAAGGGCCTCTTTAATCTGGATCGACTCATAAGTGCTGTTCCACTCGGATTTGCCCGCGGCACTTAAAAGTTCCATTGCCCTGATCAGCTTGACCGCCTGCTCAAGCGGCTGCGACTTCATTTCTGTCGGCAGCTCCTTTGAAAGCTGAAGGATCCCGGCAACGAGCTCTCGAAGATCATCAGGGGGTTCAATCTTTCCAGGCATGACATGCATCTCTTTCAACAGATCAGCATGATAGGCCTGGAGAGTCTCCACATCGATTCCAAGCATCTCTGCCACGTCCTCCATGGTGATCTCTTCATGCCCTGACTGTGCCTCTACCTCTTCTTCGGAGAATCCTAGACTTGACAGGCTGTCTGTCTGAAGAAGCAGTTGAAGACTCTTCAGGAGCGAAGGCTTCTCTGCTGCATCGGGCATTATTCCACCCTCCTGTATTTGTCCGAGAAAGCCCAGAAGCTGAGAAGTGAAGATTGCCCCTTCTCCTGCTGCCGTCTCTCCTTGCGCTTGGGAGGACGAGGACAGGGCACCCAGCTGGTTCATCAGTGGATTGATCTGCATCATCGGTCCCCTCCTTCTTCCGCCGTGATCATGCCCGTGTACTTGGCTGCATCAGCCGGGGGCATTTTTTCAAGGATGGACGCCAATGTCGCCGGCTTGATGCTCGACAGAATCTTGACGGCATCGTCATCTTTCATATTCAGGATGACAGGGGCTGCATTCTTTGCCGACATCGCTTCATAGGTCGAGATGATCTCTTTGAAGGAACGCTTACTTTCGTCGCCGGTTTGACGGAGTTCCTCCATTTCGGAAGACTGTTGCTCCATGGATGCATTCAACCCGTCCACTTCTTTTGTTTTTTGCTCAAGAGAAGAGCTCAGCTGAGCAATTTCGGCTTTTTGATCTTCTATGACCGCCTTGAGGGCATCCGTGTTTTCTTTCTCGGTATCAGCGGACGCCGGTTCCTTATCGTCGGTAAACGGGATGCTGATTCCGAGGGATTGTGCTTTTTCGAATACATTTGTTCCTGTTGCCGTCAAAACCACCAGCGTGACGACAATGATGAACAGGATCGGGATCAGGACGATGAATACGAATTTTTGGAATCGCCCGTGAGGCTGAGGGCCGTCGATTTCGTTTGATTTAGCCATTTTTCGTCACCTGACTTCCTGCTTCATGTACTGGGTTACGGAAACTTCATCCAACTGCTTGTTTTCTTCCGCCTGAAGGTTTCCAAGAAAGGCTTTAAAATCCTTTTCTTTCAACCTTTCATACTTTTTTACTTCGATATTCATCTCGATCATTTTTTCTTCAAACCAGTTCATCCTGTTTCTTGCCTGTACCACAAGGTTCTGAAAGTAAGAAATGGTCTTCTCGAGATTCGTGATGAACTGCTGATGATGCCTGATATCGAGGATCGATAACCCGGTAGAAAGCTTCTCAACCTGCATGGCCTCCAGGGTCTCTTTCTTCTTCAGCGCCTCATATAATTGTTCCGCAGCTTCTTGGAATTTTGACACACTGGATTTGTACTGTTCTTGCATCTCTTCTTTTTCCTGCTCCTTTAAGGTAAGGATCCGCTCGAATCGATATTCATAGTTCATGCTTTCATTCACCCGTTTCCGCCAGCTGTATTAGCTCTTCCACACTTTCCTTGAAAGAGCGCTTCTCCATGACATCCTGTTTCAAATAAGAAATGATGGCCGGATAGTAGTCGATGGCTTCATCCACTTCCCGAGAAGAACCCTTTTTGTATGCTCCGATCTGAATCAGGTCTTCCGATTTCAAATACGTACTGAGAAGTTCGCGGATCCGGGTTGCAGCTTGTTTGTGCTCAGGATCCGCAAGATGATTCATCAATCGGCTGACACTTTTCAGAAGATTGATAGCCGGGTACTGCCCTCTATTGGCAATATCCCGATCCAGGACGATATGGCCGTCCAAAATTCCACGCACCGTATCGGAAATCGGTTCGTTGAGATCATCCCCATCCACCAGCACGGTGTAAAAAGCTGTGATGCTTCCATTTGTATTGATTCCGGTCCGTTCCAAAAGTTTTGGAAGGATGGCGAATACGGACGGAGTATACCCTTTCGTGGTGGGTGGCTCGCCTACAGCAAGACCGATTTCACGCTGTGCCATCGCCACCCTTGTAGCAGAGTCCATCATCAGCATCACATTCATTCCCTTGTCACGGAAGTATTCAGCGATGGCCGTGGCGGTAAAAGCTCCTTTGATCCTTTTAAGAGCTGGCTGATCTGACGTTGCGGCAACCACGATCGTCCGCTTCAGTCCTTCCTCGCCAAGGTCTCTCTCAATGAATTCCCTCACCTCTCTGCCACGTTCCCCCACAAGGGCGATGACGTTCAGGTCGGCTTTCGTATTCCTGGCAATCATTCCGAGCAGGGTGCTTTTTCCGACCCCGCTCCCTGCAAATATACCGATTCTCTGCCCCTTGCCAACTGTGAGCATACTGTCGATCGCCTTCACACCGACCTCCATGACTTCATCAATCGGAGGACGTGACAGTGGATTTGGGGATTCTTTTTCCGTGTGGACAGAACTAAGTCCATATGGAAGGGAACTGCCGTCAAGGGGATTTCCAAGGGAGTCGATGACCTTCCCGATCAATGACGGTCCGACCTTGATTTCAAGCGGTTTTTCCGTGGCTTCCACCAGGCTGCCCGGAGCGATGTCCTGCATACTCGTATACGGCATCAAAATGACCAGGTCCCCATTGAATCCGACCACTTCTGCAGGAATGATTTTCTCTTTCCCCCTGCTTTTCATATGGATATGGCACACTTCACCCACAGAGCTCTCAGGTCCTTGGGATTCAATCATCAGGCCTACTACGCGATGGACTTTTCCGTATTTTTTGAATGTGGGGGTCTTGGGGATGAAATCCAGAAGTTCACTCGCTTTCATCCTTCCTCCTCCATCCGCTCAAGAAGCTTCCTTTTCAATTCCTCAAGCTGGGAATCGACGGAAAGGACGATTCTCCCCTGCTTTGTTTCCATGTAACACTCCATAGGATCGAGATCATCGTTCGCATAGACGAATAATTGCACTTCTGCGGGGAACATCGCTTCCAGTTCACTTTTATGCTCCATAAGAAGGGGGTGCCTGGATGGGTGGATATGGATCCGCACTTCCGGCAGATCCCTGACTTCCTTGAGTCCTCTCTGAAGGAAAGGGATGAAACGCTCTTCATCTTCGAGTTCCTGTTGGATGATTGTCCCAGCACACTTGACACCAAGGGACAGGATGACCTTCTCTGCACGCTCAATGTAAGAGTAATAGTTTTCTCGATTGTGCTCGACAATCCGATTCGCTTCGTCGATGATTCCGGTATAAGCATTGTAACCAGCTTGTTTTCCTTCCTGTTCCCCCAGCAAATAGCCTTCATTGTAAGCTTCTTCCATGAGGCGTTCCCTTTCCTTTTCCCACTCTCTCCTGGCCGTTTGAATAGATTCCTGGATCCGTTGGTGTTCACGCCGTGCATCGTCAAGGAGAAGATCCGCTTCCATTCTTGCATTCTCCAGAAGGGCATCAGTAGCTGCGCCGTGGTCTGGTGTGTCACCCACGCGTGAGAGGATTTTTCTGGGTTCGATGATCTTGCTGCCGCGCTCGGCGGCATTTTTGATGATCTTAGACAATGATATCGTCTCCCCCGCCTCTGGCGATGATGATTTCTCCCGAGTCTTCGAGTCGTCTGATAATGGACACGATCCTTGATTGGGCTTCTTCTACGTCTTTCAAGCGGACCGGCCCCATGAATTCCATCTCTTCTTTGATCGTTTCGACCATGCGGCTCGACATATTCTTGAATACGACATTCTTGACGTCATCAGCCGAGACTTTAAGGGCAAGGAGCAGGTCTTCATTCTCACAATCCCGTATGACGCGTTGGATGGAGCGGCTGTCAAGGGTCACGATATCCTCAAAGACGAACATCCGCTTCTTGATTTCTTCAGCCAACTCGGGATCTTGTATTTCCAGCGAGTCGAGAATCGTTTTTTCCGTGGAACGATCTACCCCGTTCAGCACTTCAACTACCGCCTCTACTCCGCCTGTCTGCGTATAATCCTGTGTGACGGTGGCTGACAGCTTCTTCTCAAGGATGGCTTCGACTTCACTGATCACTTCAGGAGAGGTGCCATCCATCAAGGCGATCCTGCGCGCAATATCCGCTTGGACCTCTTGAGGAAGTTCAGAAAGGATTTGTCCTGCCTGTTGCGGATCAAGATAGGAAAGTATGAGCGCAATCGTTTGAGGATGCTCATTCTGAATAAAATTCAGGATTTGGGCTGCATCGGCTTTGCGGGCAAAATCGAATGGTCGAACCTGAAGGGAAGACGTTAAACGATTTATGATGGCTGTTGCTTGATCGGCTCCCAATGCCTTTTCTAAAACGGTCTTCGCATAACCTATACCGCCCTGTGAAATATAATCTTGGGCCATGGCAATGTGATGAAACTCTTCCAAAATCCCTTCTTTCGCCTCCGTCTCCACCTTTTTCACACCGGAGATCTCAAGGGTGAGCTTTTCAATTTCTTCTTCTGAAAGATGCTTGTACACCGATGCCGATACATCCGGCCCAAGGGAGATCAGGAGAATCGCTGCCTTTTGCTTACCTGTTAGTCCTTTTTCTCTTCTCATTCCGATCCCCCTATTCTTCCGCTAACCACGTGCGCAGTAATTTTGCAAATTCTTCAGGTTTGTCTTTGGCCATCTTTTCAAGCTGCTTCCTCCTGATGGTGGCCTCTGTTTCCTGTTTCGGTTCAATATCCGGGATGGGAGCCTGTTCCAATTTCTCTTCCACGAAAAGCTCTTCCACTTCTTCTTCTTTTTTCCTTGAGCGAACGATCATGATGACGAGGAGGATGATCACAAGTAGCAGCACCCCTCCGACTGCATAGATCCACCAAGGCAGGCCGGTGGTTTTCTCGTCGTTCAACTCCACCTTGCCGTTGAAAGGCTGTACAGACACGACGACCTTATCACTCAGTTCCTGATCGGTCAGATCGGGAACTTCATCTTTGTCGATGGACGTACGGATGATCGTTGACAGAACCTGCTGAATATCGTCAACCCTTGATTGCGGAAGTGAATTCAAGTTGTCTGGCTCTGGTGGTTCGACCATGACCTGTATTCCGATATCCCTTACCTTATATGGACTCTCTGTGATTTCTTTCTTGATTCTGTTCACTTCGTTATTAATGGTTTCTTCCATTTTTTCGTAGTCACCATTTGACGCACTGCCTGATCCATATGTAATACCGCTGTTTGTCGGTTCATTGCCGTCACCTGCACCAGGTGTACCCCCGTCGGCCGCACCTTCACCGGAGTATGTTTCATTGATCCGCTGTGCACTGACTGCAATTCCTTCCATATTTTCCTCATCTACAGGAGTTATGAGGTTTTCTTCCCTATTTTCCTGGGTAAAGTCAATATCAGTTGTAACGGACACGACGACCTTATTGAAGCCGATCATCGTTCCAAGCATATTTTGGACCTGTCGCTGAAGATCACGCTCCACTTCCTTTTTGATCTCCATTTGCCCAGCCACTGCGCTGCTTCCTGCATTTTGTGAATCAAGATCGAAGTACTCGAAATTTTGATTCATGATCACGATATTATCCGTAGGAAGCTTAGGTACACTTTTGGAAACCAGGTGATAAAGGGATTTGATCTGTCTCTGGTCCATTGTGAATCCCGGATTGGTATTCAATACGATGGACGCAGAGCCCTGCTGATTCTCATCGCTCACGAATACCTGCTCGGCCGGCATGTTGATCATGACCTTTGCATCTTTCACGCCGTCGATGCTCTTCATAAGATCTGCCAGTTCGGTCTGCATGGCATCCAGCTTCAATACATTGAATTCATTATCCGTCATACCGAATCCGGCGTTTTGACTAAAGAAGGAATAATCGATGCTTCCTGAATTCGGGATGCCTTCCGCGGCAAGCTCCACCTTCAATGTATCCACCTGTTCCTTCGGGACCATGATCGTCGTTCCACCGTCGGAAATTTCCGAAGTGATCCCCCGTCCATCGAGGTTTTCCTTGATCGTCCCTGTTTCAGATACGGAAAGATTACTGTATAAAGGCACAAGATCTGTTCTGGTTGCAAAGAAACTGATGATGGCAATCAAGATGAGGATGAGCAGTAAACCGATCCCCATTCCGGCTTTTTGTTTTCGGGAACGACTGACCCAAAACGTTTTTATCTGATCTTTATATTTCGTAAGCGATTCATTCATTACAATCCTCCGGTACTAGTGCCAAACGACTTACATTGGCATTCTCATGATTTCCTGATAGGCTTCAATCACTTTGTTTCTCACTTCCATGGTAGTCTGCATGGTGATGCTTGCTTTTTGGGATGCAATCATGACGGAATGCAGATCCACATTTTCCCCCATCACCAGTTTTTTGGTCATTTCATCGGATTGAAGCTGGCTCTTGTTTACTTCATCGATCGTATCCTTCAGTAACTTGCCAAACCCCGCTTCTCCGGTTTTCGTTTCATTTATCTTGACTGACGGTATCATCATACCGCCTTGTACAGAATTGACTCCTGAGATCGCCAAGTGCTTCCCCTCCCTTATTTACCTATTTCAAGTGCTTTTGACAGCATGGATTTATTGGCATTGAACACCGTCACATTCGCCTCATAGGAACGAGTAGCCGAAATGAGATCGACCATTTCACGCAAAGGATCTACATTCGGCAGCCTTACGTATCCTTCAGCATCGGCATCCGGATTTTCCGGGTCATACTGCATCTTATAGGGCGTTTGGGTATCTTCTTCTATCCTTGAGACCTGAACACCGCTCCCAGGGGAATCAGTTTTGCCCATTGCCTGGTTCAAGAATGAAGTGAACCCTCCGCCTTTACTTTCCATCACGACGCTCTTGCGCGTATAGGGTTGCCACACGCCGTCAACAAGCCTCCCCCTCGTTGTATCCACATTGGCCATATTGGACGAGATCGTGTCCATCCTAAGCCGCTGTGCGGTAAGGGCCGACGCCGTGGTATTCATTCCTGCAAAGATGGTCATACTTATTTCCCTCCTTTAATGACTGACTGGAGGCTGTTGAATTTACCGCTCAGTCTATCTGTTACGGCATTATAATAGATTTGATTGGAAGCAAGGTCTGACATTTCCTGATCCAAGTCGACCCCATTCCCGTTATGATTGTATTCATTGGGTTGTTTGATTGAAATTCGACTGCTAGAGGGCTGTGAGTGAAAGGCGAAGTGCCTTGAGTCCGTCCTGGTTGCTTCCAGCGCATTCATGGAATCCTGAAGCACCTGACTGAACTCTGCTTTTTTCGCTTTATAATTCGGGGTATCCACGTTGGCTATATTTTGTGATATGGTCCGTTGATTCAGCGAAGCATAGTCAAGACCTCGTTCAAGAACTGAAAATGTATTGGAAAAAATGTTCACTATATCCACCTCTAACTAGTTATTTTACAAATTACTACTTAGTTTGACATATTTATCATGCAACAGTATTTATTGTAATGTTTCGTACAGGTAGTGTCTATGAAATTTCCGTAAAAATGATAGAACTTTGTCGATAATTGAAAAAAATATGACTTATAGACTATACAAAATCCTTTTGTTGCCAACCTGCTGAACAAGCGAATCTGGGCTAAAAGAATATAAAAGATCCCTCACCCCTTATTTCATCCGGTTTTGTGACATTGAATGCCCATTTACTTATTGTAATAATTGTAAATCATCGCCTATTTCCGTCGAATGCCGTCGTTCTTGGAATTAATTTAATTGTACTATTCAACAAATGTTTAACAAGGGCTTAAGATTCACCTCATATAGTACTTTTGTTTTATTTTTGGATATTTGTTTATCGTTCTCTGAAGGGATTTACGGGGTGGAAGCTGAATGAAGGCTGTCATAATGGTCATATTCCTGACAAATTCCCGAAAAAGTTTTCTAAGCATATATAGTGATTTTCACAACGCAAAAAAACCCCATCACCGGATAACGATGATGGGGTTCCACTATTAGTTGGTGCGGAGCTTATCCAATTCAACAAGGAATTTATTGTTCAGCACTTTAATGTACGTCCCTTTCATACCTAGGGAGCGTGACTCAATAACGCCGGCACTTTCAAGCTTACGCAGAGCGTTGACAATCACTGAACGGGTGATCCCTACACGGTCAGCAATCTTGGATGCCACGAGCAATCCTTCGTTTCCGTCAAGTTCTTCGAAGATATGTTCAATTGCTTCAAGCTCACTGTACGATAGGGAGCTGATTGCCATTTGAACAACCGCTTTACTACGTGCTTCGACTTCGATCTCATCCGCTTTTTCACGAAGGATCTCCATTCCAACGACCGTTGCACCATATTCACCGAGGATGAGGTCATCATCTTCGAACGAAGCTTCGAGGCGGGCAAGGATAAGGGTTCCCAGTCGCTCTCCACCACCGATAATCGGAACGATTGTGGTCAAGCCGCTGTTGAATAGTTCTTTGTTCTCTACAGGGAACGCAGTGTACTCACTATTCACATCAAGGTTTGGAGATGTTTCCTGTACATTGAAAAGATTTTGCGTGTACTCTTCAGGGAATTGTCGATCTGCGAGCATCTGTTTCATACGCTCATTTTCAATCTGTTGATTGATTGCATAGCCTAGAAGCTTCCCTCTTCTGCTTACAACGAAGACATTCGCTTCGATGACCTGGCTCAATGTTTCGGACATTTCCTTGAAGTTAACTGGTTTACCTGCTGCATTTTGCAGCATGGCATTAATGGTTCTTGTTTTCGCTAGTAAATTCATACGATTTCCTCCTACTACGGCTAAAGTGTTTCTTCTTCAATATATATTGGGATGAATTCATGGTTCTTTACCCATATTCAATCTAAAAAAAACTTATAGAATAAATTGGCTAAGATCCTTATCTTTTGCGATGGCCTTCAGTTTTTCGTCGACATAGCCCGGAGTGATTGAAACGGTTCCCATCGATATATCTGGCGCTTCGAACGATAGATCTTCAAGTAGTTTCTCCATGATGGTATGGAGCCTTCTTGCACCGATGTTATCTGTTTCCTGGTTCACGTCATAGGCGATTTCGGCGAGTCTACGAATAGCATCGTCAGAAAATTCGATTTGTATACCTTCTGTTTCCAGTAACGCAATATATTGCTTGATGATCGCATTATCAGGTTCAACCAGAATCTTCACGAAGTCATCCGTGGACAGCTTCTGAAGCTCGACTCTGATCGGGAAACGCCCCTGAAGTTCCGGAATGAGGTCAGACGGTTTGCTCATATGGAAAGCACCGGCTGCGATGAACAGGACGTGATCCGTTTTCACGGAACCATACTTGGTTACGATTGTGGAACCCTCGACGATCGGCAGGATATCACGCTGTACACCCTCCCTCGACACATCGGCTGACGACTGACCGGAACTCTTGCTCGCGATCTTGTCGATCTCATCGATGAAAATGATCCCGGACTGCTCTGCCCTGAGGACGGCATCCTGCGTCACTTCATCCATGTCGATCAGCTTTTGGGCCTCTTCACTCGTCAGGACGGCACGGGCTTCCTTCACCTTGAGCTTCCTCTTCTTTTTCTTTTTAGGTACAAGATTGCTCAAGGCATCCTGCATATTCATCCCCATCTGTTCCATTCCGGACCCTTGCAGCATATCGAACATCGATGCCTGCTGCTCTTCCACCTCGATGGTAACGAACTCTTCTTCCAGTTCACCGTTGCGAAGCTTTTCCTCAATGACCTTCCTTTTTTCCTGGAGGGACATTTCTTCCTGCTTATCCTGATCATCATCAGAAGATTGGGTTTGATTCCCTCCGAAGATCATTTCGAAAGGGTTTTTATAGGATGAGGACTTTTTCTTTGAAGGAACGACCAGTTCGACGAGACGCTGATCGGCATTTTTTCTAGCGGCCTCTTGCACACCCGCCATCTTCTCTTCCTTCACAAGACGCACCGATGTTTCCACCAGGTCCCTGACCATCGATTCGACATCTCGTCCTACATAACCAACTTCAGTGAATTTCGTTGCTTCCACCTTAACAAACGGTGCACGCACCAGCTTCGCGATCCTTCTGGCTATCTCGGTTTTCCCGACTCCCGTAGGACCCATCATCAGGATATTCTTCGGGATCACTTCGTCCCGCAACTCATCTGAGAGAAGACTTCTCCGGTATCTGTTGCGAAGAGCGACTGCTACAGCCCTCTTGGCATCCTTTTGACCGATGATGAATTGATCGAGACGCTCAACGATCTGCCTCGGCGTTAAATGTTCCGAATTCTTCATTCTCTACACACTCCTTTGCCCCATACGGGAATCTATATCAAAGCTCTTCAACAATGATTTGACTATTCGTATAAACGCAAATTTCAGCTGCAATATTCAGGGATGACCGGGCAATTTCCTTTGCCGTCAGGTGCTCACCGGCATATTGCTTCAATGCGCGTCCCGCAGAAAGGGCATAATTGCCCCCTGAGCCGATAGCAAGGATTCCATCATCCGGTTCGATGACTTCCCCGGTACCCGAAATCAACAAAAGGTGGTCCTGGTCCATCACGATAAGCATGGCTTCAAGCTTTCTCAGGATTTTGTCGCTTCTCCATTGCTTCGCTAGCTCGACGGCAGCCCTCGGTAGATTCCCGTTGAATTCCTGGAGCTTCCCTTCAAACATTTCGGAAAGTGTGAAGGCATCGGCAACCGATCCGGCGAATCCTGCAAGAACCTTGCCATTGAAAAGCTTCCTTACTTTCCTGGCCGTATGTTTCATGACGACCGAATTACCGAATGTCACCTGACCGTCACCGCTCATGGCACAATGACCGTTATGTTGAACGGCGAATATCGTTGTTGCATGAAATTGTTCCATCCTACTCATTCCCTTCTCCATTATGCACGTGGATGATGCGCGAGGTATGACTTCCTCAATTGGTCTTTCGATACATGCGTATACACCTGGGTGGAAGAAAGAGAGGCGTGCCCAAGGAGATCCTGCACGGCCCTCAGGTCCGCCCCGTTATTCAATAGATGCGTGGCGAATGTGTGCCTGAGCATATGAGGGTGAATCTTTCTGGTCAGGGAGGCTTTGTCGATCAGCTTGGTCAGGATCAGCCTGATCCCCCTTTGCGTCAACGGACCTCCCCGATGATTCAGGAAGAGGTGTTTCTCTGACGCATGATTGGCCAAAGACGTCCTCGATCGGTTTATGTATTCCTCCAGTGCATCATGGGCAAAACTCCCGAACGGTACGTACCTCTCCTTGCCACCTTTCCCCCGGACCAGCAGGATCGATAGGGAGAAATCCAGATCATCCAACGTAAGACCCGAGCATTCACTTACCCTCATGCCGGTTGCGTACAGCAGCTCGAATAGTGCCCTGTTCCTGATCTCGAGGGGTGTGGAATCCCCACAGGCATCAAGGAGTGCTTGTATTTCTTCTTCATAAAAAAACTTCGGCAGCCTCTGCTCCCGCTTCGGAAGATTCACATAAGAAAAAGGGTTCTCAAGGACACGGGCTTCCCTGTTCAGGAAACGATAAAAGCTTCTTATGCTCGATACTTTCCTCGCGACAGAAGCTCTTTTCAAACCTTGATCATGGAGTTTGGTCAAAAACAGCCTTGCATCAGAATACTCGACATCTTTCAAAGAACCTAAACCCTGTTCTTTCATAAATACGTAAAACTCTTCAATATCATGACGATAATGTTCAAATGTATAAGAAGAATAATGCTTCTCTATTTTCAGATAATCGATAAAGGATTGTAGTGAACGTTCTTCATTCATTCGTTAAACACCTCACAAGGGCTACTAAATAGTAACACAACCCCCTGGGGCTTGCAATTCATTTCACCCTTTTTTCACAAAGTTCTGAATTGTTTATCCCATTGGGGGACCTTTTTACATTCAACCCCTTAAAACGGGGCCAACGGGCTGGTCATCCACCATGAAGAATTGTACACCAATTGCGTAAAATAAAAAAGTTTTAAGTATTTTGTAAATTTATGTATAAGGTGGAAACAACAAAAGAACTGACCTGAATGGCATTGAGCTTTCAGGACAGTCCCTTGTTTATTCTATGCTTTTGGAATCCATTCTTCAATAGGAAGAATGACCCTCCGATTACTTTTGTTCTTCTTCCTTATAATCGCAGTTGACACATTGGATCTGATTTCCTTTTTTGAGCTTCTTCTCCACGAGCATTTCGGAACATTTCGGACATTTCCGTTCAATCGGCTTATCCCAGGAAAGGAAGTCGCATTCCGGATATTGATCACATCCGTAGAAGATTCGCTTCTTCTTGCTCTTCCTCTCAATGATATTCCCTTTTTCGCACTTCGGACATTTCACGCCGATTTCCTTGACGATCGGCTTCGTGTTGCGACAGTCAGGGAAGTTGCTGCACGCCATGAATTTTCCGTAGCGTCCCATTTTGAATACCATCGGATGGCCGCATTCTTCACAGTCTTCACCGGCCGGCTCATCCCGGATCTCGACTTTTTCCATTTCATTCTCGGCGATTTCCAGATGCTTCTCGAAATCTTTATAGAAATGCTCGATAATTTTTTCCCATTTTTCATTGCCCTCTTCGATATCATCCAGGCTTTTTTCCATATTGGCGGTAAATTCCACGTCGATGATATCGGGGAAGAATTCCCGTACAAGCTCGAGGACGATCTCCCCGAGTTCGGTAGGGATAAACCGCTTGTTATCAAGGGATACATATCCCCTTCTCTGGATGGTATCCAATGTCGGTGCATATGTGGACGGACGACCGATCCCCAACTCTTCAAGGGTCTTGACGAGTCTGGCCTCGGTGTATCTTGGAGGCGGCTGGGTGAAATGCTGATTCGGGTCGATGGCTTCGGAGGTGACTTTATCCCCTTCTTTGAGGGCGGGAAGGATATTGTCCTTCTCTTCCTTCTGGTCATCCGATCCTTCTACGTAGACCTTCATGAATCCAGGGAATTTCACTTTTGAGCCCGTCGCCCGGAAGAATACTCCTCCATTGACCAGGTCCACACTCATCGTATCCATGACGGCTGGTGCCATTTCACTAGATACGAACCGTTCCCAGATCAGCTTATAGAGCCGGTGCTGATCCCGTGACAGGAATTCCTTCACCGAAGACGGATCCCTCAGGGTGCTGGTAGGCCGGATGGCTTCATGTGCGTCTTGGGCTTTCTGTTGTTTCTTTTCCTTACGGGGACTGGTTTTGAGGAACTCCTCCCCATATTTTCCGACGATGTACTCACCGGCTTCTTTTTGAGCGACTTCTGAAATCCTGGTCGAATCGGTTCTCATATAGGTGATGAAACCGACGGTCCCTTCCTTGCCGCCCATCTCGATTCCTTCATAGAGCTGCTGGGCGAGCATCATGGTCTTTTTCGCCCTGAAGTTGAGCTTACGGGCCGCTTCCTGCTGAAGGGAGGAAGTGGTGAATGGAGGTGCTGGATTACGCTTCCGTTCCTTTTTGGTGACCTTGTCAACAGAGAATGACTTTCCTTTCATCTGTGAAAGGACTTCTTTCACTTCATCTTCATTCTTCAGTTCCACTTTTTTGCCATCGATCCCGTAGAAAGCTGCCGAAAAGCTGTCTTTCCCTTTTTTGAACTGAGCATCGATGGACCAATATTCTTCAGGTGTGAACTCTTTGATTTCATTTTCCCTGTCGATGATCAATCGGACTGCAACCGACTGGACCCGTCCAGCGCTCAGCCCCTTCTTCACTTTTTTCCATAAAAGCGGGCTGATATTGTAACCGACTAGGCGGTCGAGGATCCTTCTTGCCTGCTGTGCATCGACAAGATCCATATTGATGGCCCTCGGGTGCTTGAATGACTCCTTGATGGCATCCTTCGTGATTTCATTGAATACAACACGGCAATCCGATGCGACATCAATGTCCAGACTATGGGCGAGGTGCCATGCTATGGCTTCCCCTTCCCTATCGGGGTCAGCTGCGAGATAGATTTTCTTCACTTTTTTCGCAGCGGTTTTCAATTCTTTCAAGACGGGGCCTTTCCCGCGGATGGTGATATATTTCGGTTCGAATTCGTGTTCAACGTCGACACCCATCTGGGACTTCGGTAAATCCCTGATATGCCCCATGGATGCACGCACTTTATATTTTTTTCCTAAGTAACGCTCGATTGTTTTTGCCTTTGCTGGCGATTCTACGATTACCAGATAATCTGCCATTCATGGGCCTCCTTAAAGAGGAAAATGATCCTTTTTCAATCTTAATTCCCTAAATCTCCCTCCACCAGACAGGTAAGGGAAACGTTTTCAGCAATCGTTGCAGAGCTGAAACGGGGATCCGATTTCTTCATTATGTCTCTCTTCTATTGTTTTTGATACCTGATGCAAAATGTATAACAGTTTCATCATAAATGCAACCATTTTGTACAAAAACCTGTTAAATCATCACGCCATACGGACCGATGACCACTAGGATTGCGATAATTCCTGAAGGATATCCTCTGCTGAAATCACCATTCTGGCCCCCTCCTGAATGAGGCTGTTCGTCCCTTCGGACATGGGTGCGAATAGCGGACCAGGGATGCAGAACACATCTCTCCCCTCGTTCAGTGCATAATCTGCCGTACTATACGTACCGCTTTTCCGCTGTGCCTCCGTCACCAGTACGGCATGACTCAAGCCGCTGATGATCCGGTTCCGCAGTGGGAACTGCCACTTTTCCGGTCTTGTATCGGGAGGATATTCACTGATCATAAGATGGTGGTCCATCATGTGGCTGGCAAGGGCCGCGTTTTCCTTCGGATAAATATGGTCGAAGCCCCCTGCAATGACACCGATGGTTTTTCCACCGCTGCGGATAGTGGTTTCGTGGGCAATCGTATCAGCACCCCGGGCAAGCCCCGATATGACCGTTACGCAGTGTTGGGAGAGGGATGGGATGAGCCGGGTGAGGACCTTTCCAGTGTAGGGGGTGCACTTTCTTGCCCCGATGATAGCTAGTTTCATAGGGGTGTGTAGCAGTTCGGTCCTCCCCTTGCAGAACAGGAGCAGGGGTGGATCATAGACTTCCTTTAGCAGGTCAGGGTATTCTTCATCATGGATGGTCAACCATTCAATCCCTTTATCGGCATAAAGCAGTTTGAGTCTGGCATAGGGGATGGAATGGAATTCTTTATGGAGTTTTGTTGCTTTGTCAAAAGGGATGGAAAGCAGATGTTGTAGTTGAGCGATGGAGGGTAGGGCGGGTGAAGGGTGTTGAAGGGAGGAAAGCAGCTTTAATTTTCGGGTAATGCCGATCTCTCGGCAGTGGGACAGGCGGAATAACGCTTCACGTCTTTTCAGTGAAAGGACCTCCTTTTATGGGTAAGGGAAAAAGGGCTGAGTCCATCAGCCCTTCCCTCTTGATTAATGAGTTTTACATTTATCGTAAATGCCTTTGTCCTTCAGGACGGATATGAGGGTTTCTCCCATGTCGGATGGAGTCGGCGCCACTTCGATTCCGCACTCATTCATGACGCGGATCTTTTCGTCTGCCGTCCCTTTCCCACCTGAAATGATTGCCCCTGCATGTCCCATACGCTTTCCTGGAGGCGCAGTGCGTCCACCGATGAATCCGACAACCGGTTTGGTCATATTCGCTTTGACCCACTCAGCCGCTTCTTCTTCTGCTGTTCCACCAATTTCACCGATCATGATGACAGCATACGTTTCTTCATCTTCGTTGAAGGCTTTCAACACATCGATGAAGTCCGTTCCATTGACCGGGTCTCCGCCGATTCCGACTGCCGTCGTTTGACCGATGCCGGCTTGTGAAAGCTGATGAACCGCCTCATACGTCAATGTACCGGAGCGGGAAACCACGCCCACGTGACCTTTTGTATGGATATAACCAGGCATGATCCCGATCTTACATTCGTCCGGTGTGATGACACCAGGACAGTTAGGACCGACCAGGCGGGTCTTCTTGCCTTCCATATAGCGTTTCACCTTCACCATATCCAGTACCGGGATATGCTCTGTGATACAGATGGCAAGATCCAGTTCAGCATCAACCGCTTCGAGGATCGCATCTGCCGCGAACGGAGCAGGCACATAAATGACAGAAGCATTGGCATTGGTTGCCTTTTTCGCTTCTTCGACTGTATTGAATACAGGTACGCCTTCGACTTCTGTTCCGCCTTTACCAGGAGTCACACCAGCTACGATCTGAGTACCGTACTCAAGCATTTGCTTCGTGTGGAAAAGCGCTGTTGAACCGGTGATTCCCTGTACGATGACTTTTGTATCTTTATTAATAAATACGCTCATTTTTCTCCCGCCTTTCTCAGCCTACTTGCTCAACGATTTTTTGTGCGCCGTCAGCCATTGATTCGGCTGCAATGATATTCAAGCCTGATTGATTCAGGATTTCTTTACCCAGGTCTACGTTCGTACCTTCAAGACGCACGACAAGAGGAACGTCCAGGCCGATCTGTTTCGCCGCTTCCACGACACCCGTTGCGATGACGTCACACTTCATGATTCCACCGAAGATATTGACGAAGATCCCTTTTACGTTTTCATCGGAAAGGATGATTTTGAAGGCTTCCGTTACTTTCTCAGCCGTTGCGCCGCCCCCAACATCAAGGAAGTTGGCGGGATCTCCACCATAATGCTTCACGATATCCATCGTGGCCATGGCAAGGCCAGCTCCATTGACCATGCAACCGATATTTCCGTCAAGGGAGATATAGCTTAGATCATATTTTGATGCTTCGATTTCTTTTGCATCTTCCTCTTCCAGGTCACGCAGGGCAAGGACGTCTTTTTGACGATAAAGAGCATTGGAATCAAAGTTGAATTTTGCATCAAGCGCCATGACATTGCCGTCACCCGTGACAACTAAAGGGTTGATCTCCACAATGGAAGCGTCTTTTTGCAGGTATACCTGATAAAGCCCGAGCATGAACTTGGCTGCTTTACCGACCAATTCCTTCGGGATGTTGATGTTGAATGCAATGCGTCTTGCCTGGAATCCAGTAAGACCCACTACAGGATCGATATACTCTTTGAAGATTTTTTCAGGTGTTTGTTCCGCTACTTCTTCGATCTCAGTACCGCCTTCTTCAGATGCCATGAGCACCACTTGTGAAGTTGCACGATCAAGAACAAGACCGACATAATATTCTTTTTTGATGTCGCAGCCTTCTTCGATAAGTAAGCGCTTTACTTCCTTCCCTTCAGGACCCGTTTGGTGTGTCACCAATGTTTTTCCTAGAAGTTCATCGGCATATGTACGAACATCATCCAAGCTTTTCGCGATTTTGACTCCGCCCGCTTTTCCGCGGCCGCCCGCATGGATCTGAGCTTTTACTACATACACACTTGATTCGAGTGTCTTTGCAGCTTCAACCGCTTCATCGGCAGTGAAGGCCACTTTACCGTTTGGTACGGATACCCCGTTATTTCTGAGGATTTCTTTACCTTGATATTCATGGATATTCATTTTCCATCCTCCTATCGAACTCTTCAAAAAATAGACTGCGCTTTCATTGTATAAAATGATAGATTAGATGTCTACCATTATACTAAAAATATTATATTAATTTAAAAATTCCAACATTTCAAGCGAGGCGGATGCGCCTGCCGAGGAAAGGCGCTTTAAGAATATATTATACTTGAAAACCAATTACTTGCCTCCGCTGAATGATTTATCCACGCGATAAATGAAAGCGAACACTTCGGCAACCGCCCCGTATAGTTCTTCGGGGATCGACTCCTTGACGTCAAGCTGCCTCAGGAGATCCACGAGGGTTTCATCCTCCTGGACAGGGATGTCATGCTCTTCAGCCCTTTTGAGAATCTCTTCGGCAATCAGCCCCTTCCCCTTGGCGATGACACGGGGAGAGCCGTCCTGAGTACGGTCATACCCAAGCGCTACTGCCGCTTTGCGCTTTTGTTCCCTGCTCATATGCGGATATCCACTCCTTTGTGCCCGGCCGGGTGTTGATCGGTCACGGTCCCGGGTCCGGGACGTGATTCCGGGATTTTAAAGAGTATGGAGGAAAATGTATATCCGTTTTCTTCCACTCCCTTTTTGAGGGCAGGCAGGAATTCGAGGGCAAGATCCTTTAACCCCGGGTGCTCATTCCAGACGACGATCTGCAGGACCCTCTGCTGAATCTGCAGGTCGACGATGGTCTCGTCCAGATTCCCGAGATGAAGGTAGAACATCACTCTGCAGTGGCTGCTGTCGATCTGGCCATCATCGGTTTTCTTCCCGCTCCATTGGATGGTCATGTCCGTCTGGCCCGCTGTGTGATAGAGGGGGATCTGATGGACGATGGTGAGAAAGCCGGATTGATCTTGTGACACAAGGGAAGGATGGTTCATTTTCAGGACGATTTCGTCGGCCCTTTCCCTGATGGCAGCCGATGGGTGACTCTGGCTGAGCTGGATCAGCTGCCGTTTGGCTGAATCCACGAGGGGATCGGATTCATAATTCAGCCCTAGGGATGAGACTGCCTTCTTTAACAGCTGGGAGATGTCCCTTCCGTGAATGACTTCCCTCAGTTCCTCAAGCACGATGGAGCGGAGCTGTGAATGGAGCGAGTCCTTGTTTGTCCCATCACGCCCTTCAAGTTGTCCTGCAGCGGTTCTAACCTCTATGGGTGAATGTACAGATGAGATGAGATCTTTCTTTGCCGTAATGATGGCATCGATTACCCGACGGGCAAAGGAGGTAAGCTCCTCAGAAGAAGGAGGGGCAGAAAGGCGTCTCATGGATGCTGCACCATCTTCCTTCATTCCGGCTCCAAGCTTGGTTAACCCTTCTTCAGCAGCTGCTGCGTCCGGAAAAGATTTCAGCATCGTTTTCACCAGTTCTTCCTTCCATTGACCCATCCTGCTGTTATCAGGCAGGACACCCAGCTCCTTTAAAAGATCGAGTGCTGCCAGCCGGAGGGGGAAAGGCTTGGCATCGTCCGCCAGTATCCACAGGGCACGGTCTGCCACCTTCCCTCCTGCCAGCGTTTCAAGGGGTGCCTGAACGTTCTTCATGAGCTTCTCAGCTTCTGAAGTCGAGCCTGCTGCCATCAGTTCATTTTTCAACCCCTCAATGCCGGTCAAAAAGGAACCCTGCTTCCCTCCTGCTTCAAGGGATCTGTATATCCGGTCTGTAAATGGGAGATGCTGCCTCTCCATCCTTAGGAGTATCTCGGGGTTCAGACGGTTCCCCATCGCTTTTGCAAAGTCGATCATGGTCTTTGTGATCGGAACATTCAGACGCAGGGCCTCTCCAATCAGCTCTCTTACCGGCCCCTCTCGATTCAGTGCATAATGAGAGAGGAGGGCATCCAGGATTTGACCACCATCTCGTTGAGGTCGTCCCGTAAGAACAGAGAGACCGATCCCGTCTCCATTCTGCTTGGTCTCTACCCAATAGCTTTCACCGGCTTTTAACCCGGTCTGGACGCCGGCAATGAAACGATGCCCCCCGGCAGACACTTCAGCTGTCCCGTCTCCGAGCATGCGGTTTACGCGGATGAGCAGGACCCTCCCTGGAGAAAAGGTCAGGGGTTTGGGTTCATTTCCCTGTATCTGTTCTGTCCTTCCCAGTATCCGCTCCATAGCATCAACTCCCTTTAGATCAATTTCTCTTTAACCGGTGCGAAACTGGCTCTATGTATGGGTGTCACGCCGTACTGGTCCAACCCTTTCAGGTGATCCGCCGTACCGTACCCCGCGTTCTTTTCAAAGCCGTATCCGGGATAAGTGACGGCATACTCCTTCATCAGACGGTCTCTTGTCACCTTCGCGATGATGGAAGCAGCCGCAATCGAGATGCTGGTCGCATCTCCCTTGATGATGGATCTGCTCGGGTATGGTGTCGTAAGCGGCATGGCATCGATCAATAAGTGATCAGGCTTTACCGAAAGGTCCTCTATTGCCGCACTCATTGCTTTTTTCGTTGCTTCATAAATGTTGATTTCATCGATTACTTCCGGGCCGATGATACTGATGCCGACCGCTTTTGACTGCTCCATGATCGTCGTGTAAAATGCTTCGCGTTTCCGCTCCGGCACTTTTTTGCTGTCTGTGAGTCCCGGGAGGTGGAAATCGTGAGGAAGGATGACAGCAGCGGCCACTACGGGCCCAGCAAGTGGTCCCCTTCCGACTTCGTCGATTCCGGCAATATGATCATACCCGGCGTTCCATAATTCGTTTTCATGGATGGACATGCGCGTAAACTCGGCAATCTCCTTCGCCTTTTTCTCACGGGAGGCTTCCGCACTTTTGACCAACTGACGGACACCCTTGCGCGGGTCGAGCTTCAGTTGGTCCCAGAGGGGATCATCTTCTGCCAGTTGTTTAAGTGTTTCTTTTATCTCGGACACTGTCATATCGATTCGTTCCATCGTTGTACCTCTCTTCTCTATATCGGTTGGATCTTCAGCAAATTAAAGAGACTGCAGCAGGGTCATCCCTTTTGCAGCCTTTTTATCAATCTTCGACCTTGACTTCCACACGGTCGAACGTAATGGGACCGAGTTGAACGTTCCGTATATCCCTGACGATCACTTCGGCCGTCTTATCATAGTTGATTTCTCCTCCGGCCATGAGACAACCCCTTTTGGCACCGATATGATTGAAGCTTTCCACCACATCTTCAGGGATCTCCTTGATCCCATATCGCGACTCCAAACGGTCGGGATAGGTTTCTTCCAGGAACCTGAGGGCATAGACCGCTATATCCTGCAGATTGAGGATGGTATCTTTGATGGCTCCTGTGAGGGCCAGCTTGTAGCCTACTTCCTGATCTTCGAACTTCGGCCACAGAATCCCCGGCGTATCCAGGAGCTCCAATTCCTTGCCGACTTTGATCCATTGTTGGGCTTTGGTTACTCCCGGTGTGTTCCCGGTTTTGGCTATATTCTTTTTCACGAGACGGTTGATGAGGGTCGACTTCCCTACATTGGGGATGCCGACGATCATCGCCCTGATGGCCCTCGGGCGCATGCCTCTCGACTTCATGCGGTCGAATTTTGCCTTCAGGATCTCTTTCGCACCACTCACGATCGCTTGTAGCCCTTTTCCTGCCTGGGCATTGACTGCTAAAGCCATGATTCCTTGTTCTTCAAAATAGTGAATCCACTGCTTCGTTTTACCCGGATCCGCCATGTCGGCTTTATTCAAAAGGACTAGTCTCGGCTTTTCACCGATGATTTCCTCTATCATCGGATTTCGGGATGACAGGGGGATGCGTGCGTCCACGAGTTCAATGACGATGTCTACGAGTTTCAGCTTTTCCGTTACCTGTCTTCTTGCTTTTGCCATATGGCCTGGAAACCATTGAATGGTCATATGACCACCTCCAAATGTTCTTTGCTTATTTCACCATGCCCATGTCTTTGATGGGCCATACCACTACGCTTGTAATGCCTACCACCTCTTCAAGGGGCACTGTGCCGATATGACGGCTGTCTTTGCTGTATCTGCGGTTATCGCCCATTACGAAAATTTCTCCGTCGGGAACCGTCTCTTGATCGATGATCTCGTCCAACGTGAAATCATCCGTCAAGAGACCTTCTTCGAGACGGGCCCTGCTATCTTCCAAATACGGTTCTTCATATGCTTTCCCGTTAATATACAGGGTATCATCTTTGTATTCGATTTTATCTCCAGGCAGACCGATCACGCGCTTGATATAGTCTTTGCGCTCTGGTGCATGGAAGACCACGATGTCAAACCGATCAGGGGTGCCGAACTTGCTGACGATCATGCGATCTCCATTATGGAGTGTCGGAGTCATCGAAAGGCCGTCCACTACGATGGGCGCGAACAGGAAATACCTGATTACCACTACCAGTATCAACGCAATGCCCAAGGCTTTCGCCCATTCCCGCCACTCACTATTCTCCTTTTCCACATTCCCACCGCCTTATGTATGGATACCATCTTTTGTTTATTCTACTAGAAAACCACCCCGTTCTCATTAAAAAAGAGAGGTTTAGTTCCAAATACACAGAAAGCCGGCCTCAGGAACGGGCTCAACGCTCCATCCAACGCCAGTAAGACCAAAAAAACCCTAAAGAAAAGGAGCTTGTCTCCAAGCTCCTTCTTCTTCGTTCATTATCGAATTTCTTTAATCCGAGCCTTTTTACCACGTAGGTTACGCAAGTAGTAAAGTTTCGCACGACGGACTTTACCGCGACGAATGACTTCTAGTTTAGCGATTTTTGGTGTGTGTACAGGGAATGTACGTTCAACACCTACACCGTAAGAAATTTTACGAACTGTGAATGTTTCGCTGATACCGCCACCGCGGCGTTTGATTACGACACCTTCATAAACCTGGACACGTTCACGAGTACCCTCCACGATGTTAACGTGTACGCGTACTGTATCACCAGGGCGGAAAGATGGTAGATCAGAGCGAAGTTGTTCTTTCGTAATATCTTCGATTAATTTGTGCATCTTATTCAACTCCTTCCAACAGATGCTCTTACAAAAGCGATGTATTGCAGCGGAACATCGGGATCAGTGGTCAAGCTTTCGCTCAAGCCACAAAGAATATAATAGCATAAACCATTGGGCGTTGCAATAGGTCACTTCGACTTTTTCAGCTCTTCCACCATGGCTGCCTGCTTTTCGGTGAGAGGGTAGTCTTCAAGAAGATCCGGACGCCTCTCAAGGGTCCTTCGGAAGCTCTCCTTCTCCCTCCATTCTTCAATCAGCTTATGATTACCGGATAACAGCGGCTGCGGGACTTCCATCCCCCTGAAATCAGACGGTCTCGTATAATGCGGATGCTCGAGGAGACCCGAAGAGAAGGAATCGAGGACAGGTGAATCTTCATTCCCGAGTACCCCCGGGATCAGCCGCACCACAGAATCGATGACCACCATCGCCCCCAATTCGCCCCCGGTCAGGACATAATCGCCGATGGATATCTCATCCGTCACGACATGCTCCCTGATGCGCTCATCATACCCTTCATAGTGACCACAGATAAAGATGAGATGCTCTTCCTGCGCAAGCTCCTCGGCCTTTGCCTGGGTATATCGCTCACCCTGAGGACACATGAGGATCACACGCGGCTTCGAATCCCTCTTCAGGGAATCGACGGCATCGAATACAGGCTGTGGCTTAAGGACCATTCCTGCTCCACCACCGTATGGATAATCATCCACCTGCTTATGCTTGTTGTCCGAGAATTCGCGGAAATTGACGACCTGATAGTTCACGGCTTCCTTTTCAGCGGCTTTCTTCAGGATTGATTCACCGAATACCCCTTCAAACATGGAAGGGAATAGGGACAGCACATCGATTTTCATCATGACAGAAGCCCTTCCATCGGTTCAATGATGATTTCCTTTTGAGAAATATCGACTTTTTTCACAATGTCCTCGATATAAGGGATGAGATGCTCTTTACCACGGGGAGCTTTGACCACCCAGACATCATTTGCTCCGGGGCTGAGGATCTCCTTCACGACACCGAGCTCATCTCCTGACGTGGTCCTGACCACGCATCCGATGATTTCATGAAAATAGAACTCTCCTTCATCGAGGTCTTGGAGCTGACTTTCATCGACTTTCAGGATCCCCTGCTTGAATCCCTCCACCTCATTGATGTCACTATAGCCTTCAAACATCAACAAATCGAAATTTTTGTGCCTGCGGTAAGAAGCGATCGTCAGTGGCTTCGGCTCTCTTCCTTCGATGAAAAGGGTCAGCACATTTCCTTTTTGGTACCGCTCTTCAGGAAAATCGGTCATGGAGAGGACTTTCAGTTCCCCTTTTATCCCGTGAGTATTTACAATCTTGCCGACATTGAACCATTTTTCCATATCCATTCACCTCTTGCATTTAGCGTATTTCTTTAATAATCCCATCTTCGATGATGATCGTCCTTGGGATTTCGTCATTCCAATTGTCACCCACCTGCACCCTCGATATACCCTGAACTTCCTTCTCTTTCAGTTCACTTCCGAGGGGCAGAAGGTCCAGCTGATCAAGCTGGAAATCCAGCAGCTTGATCTTCTCGGCACGCTCATCCAGTTCTTTATCGAAATGCTGTCTGAGCTTTTCCGACGGATATTTCTTGGCCCGTTCGATCTTCTTCATCTCGAACCTCAGCTGATCGCATTCCTTCGCTAGTTGCGCTGCCTGTTCTTGATAGCGCGTCACGAGACGCCCCTTGCTTGTTTCAGTCAGGATTTGTTTAACCGTCACCTTATGTATGATATCCAATCGGCCACTCCTCCTCCTTGATTCCGCCGCATCACCAAGAACACCGGCGAATGATAAAAAAAGGACTGACAAAGTAGGGGCAAGCTTTCACTCCTTGGCTGGTCAGTCCTTTGTTCCCCGGAAGCGGGACCCGGTCATCACCGGGTCATTCCACAATCTCCAGGAAGATTTTCTTCTGTTGTGAAGATCCTGCTGCAGCGTATACCACAGTTCGAATCGATTTTGCTACGCGCCCTTGCTTGCCGATGACTTTACCCATATCTTCCGGATGCACCGAAAGCTTGTATGTCATTCCATTGGGTCCTTCCTCCATCTCGATCGAGACAGCGTCAGGATGGTCGACCAGGGGTTTCACAATCGTCAGAATAAGATCTTTCATCAAATCAGTCGATTACTTGCTGTTTTTGGCATTGTGGAATTTCTCCATGATGCCTTGTTTTGAGAATAGGTTACGAACTGTATCAGATGGTTTCGCACCATTTGAAAGCCATTTAAGAGCCAATTCTTCGTCGATTTTCACTTCAGCTGGTTGAACAACCGGGTTGTATGTTCCAACTGTTTCGATTTGACGACCATCACGTGGTGAACGTGAATCTGCAACTACGATACGATAGAAAGGAGATTTTTTTGCTCCCATACGTTTTAATCTGATTTTAACTGCCATTATTAAAGCACCTCCGAATAGTTTCACACAAGATAGTATGATATCAAAAACCTAATTTGTTTGTAAAGGGTTTTTTCTTAACAGTTCTTTTTTTCTTCAAAAAAAGTGCTAAGATCGGTTACATGAACGGGAATTTCATTCCCTTTTTCTTGCCTTTCCCCTGCATACCGCTCATTTGTTTCATCATTTTTTTCATATCTTCAAATTGCTTCAGCAAACGATTGACCTCCTGGATGGATGTCCCGCTTCCTTTCGCAATCCGTTTGCGCCTGCTCGCATTGATAATTTCAGGATTGGTTTTTTCTTTCTTGCTCATGGACTGGATGATTGCTTCCACATGGACGATCTGTTTGTCATCCACCTGAAGCTTATCGAGCCCCTTCATCTTGTTGGCGCCGGGCATCATCTTCAGGAGTTCATCCAACGGCCCCATCTGCTTCACCTGTCCGAGCTGTTCGAGGAAATCATCGAACGTAAAGGACATGGTGCGCATCTTTTGCTCCAGTTCCTTCGCCTTCTCTTCATCGACATTGGCCTGTGCCTTCTCGATCAGGGAGAGGACGTCACCCATTCCGAGGATCCTTGATGCCATTCGCTCAGGATGGAACGCCTCGAGGGCATCCATCTTCTCACCCATACCGACGAATTTAATCGGCTTTTCTGTGACGGAACGAATGGAAAGGGCCGCTCCACCACGGGTATCCCCATCCAGCTTCGTCAGGACGACCCCGCTGATGCCAAGGGCTTCATTGAAGCTTTCGGCTACGTTGACGGCATCCTGACCGGTCATGGCATCGACAACGAGGAAGATTTCATCCGGGTTTGACAGCTCTTTGATATCCTTGAGCTCCCCCATGAGGTTTTCATCGATGTGAAGACGGCCGGCCGTATCGATCAGCACATAATCATGGTGTTCTTCTTTCGCCTTTTCGATTGCCTGCCTGGCAATTTCGACGGGGCTGACCTGATCTCCCAGTGAGAATACCGGCAGATCAAGCTGTTTACCGACGGTTTCGAGCTGCTTGATGGCAGCCGGACGGTAAATATCAGCCGCGACAAGAAGAGGTTTTCGATTGTGTTTCTTACGAAGCAGGTTCGCAAGCTTCCCGGTGGTCGTCGTCTTACCGGCACCCTGTAGTCCCACCATCATGATGACGGTCGGAGGGCGTTTGGAGACAGCAATCTGACTCTGCTCGCCGCCCATCAGTTCGGTCAGTTCTTCCTTGACCACCTTGATGACCTGCTGGCCCGGTGTCAGACTCTTCATGACTTCCTGCCCGACGGCTCGTTCGCTTACTTTTTTGACAAATTGCTTGACCACTTTAAAGTTAACGTCTGCTTCCAAAAGGGCGAGACGGACCTCACGCATCATTTCTTTAACATCCGCTTCGGAGATCTTCCCCTTACCGCGGATTTTCTGTATTGTGCCTTGCAGTCGGTCGGCTAATCCTTCAAATGCCATTCATGCCGCCTCCTAATCCAAAATTTCAAGGTCGTCAATCAGTTTTAAACAGTCCGCAGAGTCGATATCCGACTCTTCAAGGCTTTTTCTCAACCGATTCAGGATGAGATTCCGCTCTTGGAACTTGTTGAATAATAAAAGTTTCTCTTCATACTCTTCCAGCATGGCCTCAGTCCGCTTGATATTATCATAGACCGCCTGACGGCTTACGCTGTACTCCTCGGCAATCTCTCCGAGGGAGAAATCATCGAGATAGTAAAGGGACATATAACTCCGTTGCTTGGGAGTCAGTAGTGACTGGTAGAAATCGTAGAGATAGTTCATCCTGGTCGTTTTCTCCAGCATGTTCATCCCTCCTTGTTAAGTGAAAAACCTTTACATATGAAGAATACAGATTTCAAGCGACTTTGTCAAGGTTGCCCCATGAAAAACTTTCGCTTTTACGGATAAAAAAGTCCGGTCGAAACATCAACCGGACTTTCCTTTATTCTTCATTGTTGTCCACTTCATTTGAAAACAGGCCATATACATATTTTTCGGCATCGAACGGCTGCAGATCGTCCATCTGTTCACCGAGGCCGACAAATTTCACCGGAATATCAAGTTCGTTCCGGATCGCAAGGACAATCCCGCCCTTGGCTGTCCCGTCGAGCTTCGTGAGGACGATCCCCGACACATCAGTGGCTTCTTTGAACGTTTTGGCCTGTACCATGGCATTCTGACCCGTCGTCGCATCCAATACGAGCAGGACCTCATGCGGGGCTCCCGGAACTTCACGTTCGATGACGCGTTTGACCTTCTCTAGTTCCTTCATCAGATTGACCTTATTCTGAAGCCGTCCCGCTGTATCGCAGATGAGGATGTCGGCCTTCCTTGCCTTAGCCGATTGCACAGCGTCATACATGACAGCTGCAGGGTCACTTCCCGCCCCCTGTTTGATGACAGGTACACCGACACGCTCACCCCACACTTCAAGCTGCTCGATGGCCCCGGCCCTGAAGGTATCCCCTGCTGCAAGGATGACATTCTTCCCTTCGCTCTTGAGCCTATGGGCCATCTTGCCGATCGTCGTCGTTTTCCCTACACCGTTTACTCCGACGAACAAGAGAACAGTCAGTTCGCCTTCCTGGATACTCAGATCACTTGATACCTCTGCATCACCCTGATAGATATCAACCAATTTTTCAGAAATGACGGATTGGACTTCTACGGGATCAGAAATATTCCTTCTTTTGACCTCCAGCTTCAGTTCATCGATGAGCTCCATGACCGTATCAAACCCGACGTCCGCGCCGATGAGGATCTCTTCCAGTTCTTCAAAGAACTCCTCATCGATCTTACGGTATCTCGCGACCAGGTCATTCACCTTCGAAGTGAAGTTACTGCGGGTTTTGCTCAGCCCGTCTTTAAACTTTCCCGTCACACTGTCGCTTGATTGTGTGAATTTGTCTTTCAGCTTTTTAAAGAAACTCACGTTCCATCTACCCCATTCTTTAGATATTCATTTCGGCCTGCTTGGCGCGGCCTTTACGCCTCCAATAGCTCCTGGGTTTCCTGGAGCCTCACGGAGACAAGTTTTGAAACCCCGGACTCCTGCATGGTCACGCCATACAATACATGGGCTTCCTCCATTGTCCCTTTGCGGTGGGTGATGACGATGAACTGCGTATCATCACTGAACTTGCGCAGGTACTGGCTGAAACGCTGCACATTTGCTTCATCGAGGGCTGCCTCCACTTCATCCAGGATGCAGAATGGCACCGGTCTTACCTTCAGGATGGAGAACAGCAGGGCGATGGCCGTAAGCGCCCGTTCACCACCCGACATCAGTCCGAGGTTCTGAAGTTTTTTGCCCGGCGGTTGGGCCACGATATCCACCCCGGTCCGAAGAAGATCTTTCGGGTCGGTCAGTTTCAGCTCTGCACGGCCTCCGCCGAACAACTCCCTGAATACTTCGCCGAATTGGGACTGGATCGACGCAAACGTTTCTCCGAAGCGTTTCACCATCTCTTCATCCATTTCATGGATCACCTGATAGAGGGTATCCTTTGCCTCGGTGAGATCATTTTTCTGATCCAGGAGGAATTCATACCTTTCCTTCACCCTGTCATACTCATCGATGGCCCCGAGATTGACGGTTCCCAGTTCTTCCAGGGCAAGCTTGATCAGCTTCACTTTTTTCCTCGCTTCATCGATGTCGACGGTCAGTGGGTAATGCTCCTTGGCTGCCTCGAATGACAGCATATACTCTGTACGCAGGTGCTCCAAACGATTCTCAAGCTCTACATCGAGACGGTTGATCTTGACTTCCTCATCCTTCAGGGCATTCAAGAGGCCTTTGTGCCTGCGCTTCAGCTCTGACAATTTCACATCTTCCTCTTCTGCCTGTTGCTGAAGACGCGATCGCTCATCCCTTCGTGACGTGATGAGCTCAGACGTTTCCCGTTTTTGAGCGGCGCATTCTTTCGCCTTCACGGTCAAATCCTCTTCACCCGAGAAGTTGTCCTTCATTTGATGCTGAAGCCATTCGAGATCATCCAGGAGGGCTGACAGTCGTTTCTCAGACTCCACAACGGCTGAATCCACCCGTTCCAGACGGTCCACAACGCTTAGAAGCTGCTGATTCTTGCCCGCGAGATGGGCTTTCAGATCGCTTATGGCATTTGTAAGAACATCCTTCGATGACCGGTCACTGTTTTTTTGACGCGTCAATTCTTCAATTTTCCCATCCAGCGCCGTAATGTCCTCCCCGATTTTGACCAGGAGTGATTCTAGTTCTTCTCTCCGTGCGTGATGGCGCTCTTCCATGGAACTGAAATCACGCTTTTCCATATCGTAGAGTGACAATCTCTCATCGAGATTTTTCGTGCTCAGTTCGTTCTCGCGGAGCCTGGATTGAAGATCCTGTTCCTGCAGTCGCAGTTTTTCTCCCTTGACACGGAGTTCTTCAAGCTTTTTCGACCTGTATGCTGTCTCTTCCTTCAGATCCTTGACGGACTGCTGAAGTGTACGGGTCTGCTCTTCCATACTCTCGAGCTTCACCTTCATTTCTTCCAGCTCGGTTTTCCGTGATAGAAGCGAGTTTTTCTTTTGCTTGACCATTCCGCCCGTCATGGATCCCCCAGGATTGACAACATCTCCTTCAAGGGTCACCAGCCGGTAGCGATACTGGATGAGCTTTGCTATTTCATTGGCACCCTTGAGGTCCTCGGTGATGATGACATGCCCGAGGAGATTGGAGACGATCCTTTCGAAGCGCGCATCATACTGGACGAGATCACTCCCGATGCCCACAAACGAAGGGTGGCCTTTCAGCATGGAGAGCTGTGCCGCCTGCAGGGATTTCCCCTTGATGATATTCATGGGAAGGAAGGTGGCCCTGCCGTACTGGTTCTGCTTGAGATAGGCGATGGCTTTGCGCCCGTCCTGCTCGGTTCCGACGACGATATGCTGCATGGATGCACTGAGGGCCGTTTCCATGGCTGCCTCATATTTCTTCGGCACGGAAATAAGCTCTGCAACGGCTCCTTCGATTCCGGCCAGAACCCCGTCTCTTGCCTTCAAGACTTCTTTGACTCCTTGGAAGAAACCACTGTAGTCATCTTCCATTTCCTCGAGCATTTCCTTTCGGGATTTGGCCTGTTGAAGGTACTGATAGGCTTGATAGAGCGTTTTTTCCTGTTTCTCATATTTCGCTTGGGCTGATTCAAGATTCCGCTTCTCGTCCCGGTACGACTGGATATGCTGATCCATATCGATTTGACGGCTCTCAAGTTCTGCTTTCAGCTTTTCATGATCGCGATAAAGCTCTTCACGCTGGGTGATGTATTTTTCGTTTTCCGCTTCGAGTCTCCCGCTTCGTCCCGATTGTTGCGTGAGCTGCTGCTCGATGTACTGGATCTCGTTTTTGGCGGATGCCTGTTGATTCAATTTTTCAATGTAGTCACTTTTGTGGGATTCGATCACGTCTTCAATATTTTCACTGAAAAGGGAGAGCTGATTCTGCTTCTCCTTTAGTGCCGACCTTGATTCGTCGACTTCCACCTGAAGCCCGGTCCGTTCTGTTTCGAGACGCTCTTTCTCCTGTTTCATTTCACGGATTTGATCTTCAAGCTCCACGATGGACTGTTTGAGCTGTGTTTCGTTCGTGGAAGAGTTCTTTTTCCGCTCTACGAGGACCTGCTTCCTGCCTTCCAGCTTTTCAAGTTCCTCGCTTGTGGACAGAAGCACCTCCTGAAGTCCGGTGATCGATTCATCCAGAGCAGAGATTTTATCCCTTGTCTCAGACAGTTCCGCTTCCTTCCCTTGGATGACAGCCGACAGGTCGCCTTCTTCACTTCCATGCCTCTCGAATTCTTCACTCAGGGATTCCCACTGCTTATGTAGATCTTCAATGTCATAGACCGTTAAGGACACTTCGAATGTTTCGAGCTCTTCCTTTTTCTCCAAAAAGTCCTTCGCCATGGAGGCCTGGATCTTAAGGGGTTCTACCTGCCCTTCGAGTTCATGGAGGATATCGTTGACACGATTTAGGTTTTCCTGTGTTTCAAACAGTTTATTCTCGGCTTTTTTCTTCCGGGTTTTATACTTCAAGACCCCGGCCGCTTCCTCAAAGATCGTCCGGCGCTCTTCAGGCTTACTGTTCAGGATTTCCTCGACCTTCCCCTGACTGATGATGGAGAACGCTTCCTTCCCGAGTCCGGAATCCATGAATAGTTCAATGATATCCTTCAGTCTGCATGGCTGCCTGTTCAGCAGGTATTCACTGTCCCCCGACCGGTATACGCGCCTTGTGACACTCACTTCACTGTAATCGATCGGAAGGGTCCCATCTTCATTGTCAAGTACCAGGGTGACTTCTGCTATATTGAGAGCCTTCCTGGAGTCACTGCCTCCGAAGATGACATCTTCCATTTTCGAGCCCCTCAGGCTCTTGGCCGACTGCTCCCCGAGAACCCATCTGACTGCATCGATGATATTGCTTTTACCGCTTCCGTTGGGTCCGACTACCGCCGTCACCCCTGGCACGAATTCCACAGAAATCTTTTCTGCGAATGATTTAAACCCCATCACTTCTAGTTGTTTGAGGAACATCTTCTTTCCCCCTATTTCACATCAAGCTTTTGTTTTAACTTTTCGAGCGCTTTCTGGGCGGCCTTCTGTTCTGCTTCTTTCTTAGACCGGCCTTTGCCGACCCCGAGCTCCTCGCCGTTCAAGCATACCCGTGAAATGAACTCACGGTTATGGGCAGGACCGCTCTCATCAAGGATGCTGTACATGATCGTACCCGCACTCCCCCTCTGTACAAGCTCCTGCAGTTGACTTTTGTAATCCATCACATGAGAAAAAGCACCGGCATTGATCTTCGGATAAACCACCTTTTCAAGAATCGAGACAACCGTGTCGAGCCCCTGATCGAGGTAAAGTGCCCCGATGAAGGCTTCGAATACATCTGCCAGGAGGGCGGGACGTTCCCTTCCCCCGGTCATTTCTTCCCCTTTACCAAGGAGGATCAATTCCCCAAAGTTCATTTCCCTGGAGAACTTCACTAGGGACGGTTCGCATACGATCGCTGCCCTGAGCTTAGTCAGTTCCCCTTCACTCATCATGGGATATTTTTTGAAAAGGAATTGTGATACGGTCAATTCCAGTACCGCATCCCCAAGGAACTCGAGGCGTTCGTTGTCTTCATAAGGCTTCCGGCGATGCTCATTCACATAAGATGAATGAGTGAACGCTTGCTTTAATAATTTTTCATCTGAGAAATGGATTTGGAGTTCATCCTGAAAGGCTTTGAACTTTCCATCATATTTGTTTGCTAATCCTTTATTTCTGCTTTGTTTGCGCATGAGGCACTCCACCTTGCTATAAATGTTCTCACTATATACTAATCAAGTTTATGCTAAAAAAAACATTTTCGCAAAAGTTAATTTCACAGGGTTGCCGGACATAAAGAAACTTGGTAGAAAGTAGCTTCTACCAAGTCATTGTGTCTTGTACCAAAGATTTATGAAGTTCACATGAAAGCAAACCATCTTGGTCGACCCCAAAATTATGTGTTTGCTTTTATGTAGTTCACAGCATCACCGACTGTGCCGATTTTTTCAGCATCATCGTCAGAGATTTCCATGTCAAACTCATCCTCAAGCTCCATAACAAGCTCAACTACGTCAAGGGAGTCAGCTCCAAGATCTTCTTTGAAAGAAGCTTCAAGGTTCACTTGTGATTCGTCTACACCAAGACGATCAACGATGATCTTTGTTACGCGATCTAGTACTTCTGCCATTATTGTCACCTCCCCTCAAGGTATTATAGTGCATAACCTCCCCGATTGAAAAGGAGAATATCAATTTTTCCGCAATTACATCACCATTCCACCGTCAATATGAAGGGTTTGACCCGTCATATAGGCAGCAGCATCGGATGCGACAAAGGAGACGGTCTTGGCAATGTCCTTCGGTTCGCCGAATCTGCTCAAAGGAATTTGGGAAAGCATTCCTTCACGGATGTCTTCTGGCAGTTCGTCTGTCATATCCGTAGAGATAAAGCCTGGAGCGATGGCATTTACCGTAATGCCGCGCGGGGCAAGTTCACGGGCAGACGTTTTCGTAAGGCCGATCACACCGGATTTCGCTGCCACGTAGTTTGCCTGTCCGGCATTGCCGCTTACGCCCACGATGGATGAAATGTTGATGATCCGACCGCTGCGCTGCTTCATCATTTGACGGGTGACTGCCTTCGTGCAGAGGAACACGCCTTTCAGGTTGATGTTGATGACATCGTCCCATTCCTGTTCCTTCATGCGCATAAGCAGGTTGTCACGTGTTACCCCTGCGTTATTCACAAGGATATCAATGCGCCCGAAGCGTCCAACCGTCTCCTTTACCATCGCCTGTACCGCATCACTGTCCGACACGTTGCATTGATAGGCTACAGCATCCCTGCCAAGGGCTTTGATCTCATCTACAACAGCATGGGCCTTTGCTTCGCTTCCGGCATAGTTCACGACAACGTTACAGCCTTCACGCGCAAGCTCCATGGCGATTTCCCTGCCGATTCCCCGGGAAGCCCCGGTAACCAGTGCCACTTTACCTTCTAAGTTCATTGTGCTTCCTCCTTCAATGCTTCAATCGTCTGGATGCACGTTTCCTCATCCTGAACGGCATATGTCTTCACTCTTCTATTTACTTTCTTGATAAGCCCGGACAAAACTTTACCTGGGCCGACTTCGATGAAGGTGTCAACGCCGAGTTCCAGCAGCTTCTCGACTGTATCTTCCCAAAGGACAGGAGAGTATAATTGCTGAACAAGAAGGCCTTTGATTTCTTCACCGTTTGTCACCGGTTCAGCGGTCACATTGGCAATGACCGGAACGACCGCTTCATTGAATGTTTTACTGTCCAGCACACCTTTGAAATCTTCTGCAGCGGGTTTCATCAGGCGGGAATGGAAAGGACCGCTTACTTGAAGCGGGATCACCCGTTTCGCCCCTGCTTGCTTGGCTTTTTCCGAAGCGAGTTCCACTCCTTTGACCGTACCGGAAATCACGATCTGTCCCGGACAGTTCATATTGGCGAGATCCACGGCATGTCCTTCAGCCGACACCTCTTCTGTTACCTCTTGAAGGGCAGCGCGGTCCATGCCGAGTACTGCGGCCATCGTGCCCTCACCGCTCGGTACGGCTTCCTCCATGAGTTCACCGCGTTTCCTGACGGTCACCACGGCGTCCTCGAATGAAATCGCACCTGCAGCCACGAGGGCTGAATATTCACCAAGGCTGTGTCCAGCGGTGAAATCAGGGCGGATGCCTGCAGATGTCAGGCGCTCCAAGATGGCCATGCTCGTTGTGAGGAGGGCCGGCTGGGCGTTGAATGTGGCAGTCAATGTATCCTGAGGTCCATCGAAGATGACAGAAGACAGATCGATGCCGAGAGCCTCGTCAGCCTTAGTGAAATACTCCTTTGATTCAGGATGGGCATCGGCTAATTGCTGCCCCATCCCTACTGTTTGTGATCCTTGCCCTGGAAAAACGAAGGCGATTTTACCCATGATTTTCTTCACTCCCTATTACAGCTTCTTTTATCGTTTGTGCTACCTGATGGCGCACCATTTCCCTCGCCTGTCTCATGGCGTTATAGAATGCGGTCTCATTCGAGGAACCATGTGCTTTGATGACAGGGGCTTTCAGACCGAAGAGTCCGGCTCCACCGTACTCTGAGTAATCCAGCATATTTTTCAGGCCTCTAAGATCGTTTTTGATCATACCTGCTGCAATCTTGTTCTTCATCGATGATGTCAGTGTCTCTTTAAGGAGGGAGAAGACCGACAGTGCTGTTCCTTCAATGGTCTTAAGGACCATATTCCCTGTGAATCCGTCTGTCACGACCACATCGGCGGGCCCGTTCAAAAGGTCGCGGGATTCAATATTCCCGACGAAATTCACCGGTGCCTCCTTGATGAGCTGGAAGGTTTTCTTCGTGAGTTCATTCCCTTTTTTATCTTCGGTGCCGATATTCAGGAGACCTACCCTCGGACTGTCGATCCCCCTGACCTTCTCTGCATAGATGCTCCCCATGATGGCATATTGAACGAGATGTTCAGGTTTTGCATCAACATTCGCCCCAAGGTCCAGCATAAGGAATCCTTTCCCGTCAAGAGTCGGGAGTGTCGGTGCCAGCGCCGGTCTTTCTATGCCTTCGATCCTTCCGACGATAAAGAGCCCTGCTGTCATCAACGCTCCCGTATTACCTGCTGAGATACATGCATCGGCATCTCCATCCTTGACGGCTTGGGCCATCAGGACCATGGAGGCATTCTTTTTCCTTTTAACGGCACGGACCGGTTCATCCGTTCCCTCGATCACTTCATCTGTATGTATGATCGTCAAGCGGTCGCCTGGTGTGATCCATTCTTTGATTTGTGATTCATTCCCATATAATAAGACTTCGATATCATCGAATTCTTCCAGTGCACGTTTCACACCCAGTACGATTTCTTTAGGTGCATGATCTCCACCCATCGCATCAACGGCCAGTTTCATTCTTTCATTCACTCCTTCTCCGGTTTGGTGGAGTGATACATATCAAATTCACCCGTGAACACCAATTCTCCGCCAACGAAGCTATTCACTTCCACCATTGTGCGGTCTTTTTGATCATGGGCATGTACCACTTTCGCTTTCGCTACCACGCGGTCCCCCTGTTTGACGGAACGTGTGAACCGGATCGACGACTTGGCCGTCAGCGCCAAGTCATCATTGATCACGGCAACAGCCAATGAATTCGCCTGGGCAAACAAATGATGTCCCCTGGCAATTCCGTTCCTTACAAAAACGTGTTCGGGTTTTACGTCAAATATGGAGATGGCACTGTCCCCCAGATCGATATCGATGATTTCCCCGATGATTTCTTCGATCGGAAGTGCCTTTACTTCATCTTCAAAAGACTTCTCAGCTACATGTTTAATTCGTTCCCTGAGTTCAGGGATGGATAATTCCATTCGATCAAGGCGGATCGTCTGTACGCTGACCCCAAACCGCTCGGCCGATTCTTCATCGGTGATGAACGGATTTTCCTTGATTGTATTCACAAGTGCATTCTGCCGCTCTTTCTTAGAAAGTCTCATTATATACACCGTCCAGTATTAGTACTAGGTACTAATAGTAGTATATAGACAAAAAAAGCAGATTGCAAGAGATAATCTTGCAATCTGCCCTGTCTAATCAAGCTTCTCTCCTTCAAGGATCCCCGAATCTTCCAGGTACCTTCTGAGAGGTGCATATTCGTCGTCTTTCCAAAAAGCGTCTGAATTTGCGAGCGTTGCCGCATCGTCCCTTGCGACCTCCAGTGCTCTATAGTCATGGATCATATCAGCTACCTTGAATTCAGGCATGCCGCTTTGTTTCCGGCCGAAGAAGTCGCCCGGTCCGCGCAGTTCGAGGTCCTTTTCACTAAGGACGAATCCATCATTCGTCTCGGTCATGATTTTCATCCGTTCCTTGCCGACTTCGGTCTTAGGGTCTGCCAGGAGAATGCAGTAGGATTGATCATCCCCGCGCCCTACCCGTCCCCGCAGCTGATGAAGAGTCGAGAGACCGAAGCGCTCTGCGTCATAAATAAGCATGAATGTGGCATTCGGAACATTCACCCCGACTTCCACCACCGTCGTGGAGACGAGGACTTGTACTTCATTTCGACTGAAGCTCCTCATGACTTCTTCTTTTTCATCAGGGTGGAGTCTCCCGTGCATGAGGCCGACGGAGAACCGCCCCTGGAAATGCTGACTGAGCTGATTGTAAACATCGATGGAGTTCTGTACGTCCAGTTTGTCCGATTCCTCAATAAGGGGACAGATGACGTACGCCTGCCTGCCGGCTTTCAGTTCCTTTTCCATGAAGGCAAGGACCCTTGTGAGCATATCTTCCTTTGCCCAATAGGTTTCGATGGCTTTCCTCCCTGCAGGCATTTCATCGATGATACTCACATCCATCTCACCGAAAACTGTAATGGCAAGCGTCCTCGGAATCGGCGTAGCCGTCATGAACAGCACATCAGGACTCCCGCCTTTTTCCCTGAGTACGCGCCGCTGATTGACGCCGAAACGATGCTGTTCATCGGTGACGACAAGACCCAGGTTCTCGAATTCCACATCTCCCTGGATGAGGGCGTGGGTGCCGATCAGGATATCGATCTCCCCTTCCTTCAATTTTTCAAGGAGTAGCGCCCTCCGTTTGCCCTTCACCGAACTTGTCAACAGGGCGACGGAGGTCCCGGTCGGTTCAAGGAGCGCACTGAGGGAGTCAGCATGCTGCTCTGCAAGGATCTCAGTCGGAACCATCAGGGCACCCTGGTATCCTGCTGTAACCGAGGAATATAGGGCGATGGCAGATACGACGGTCTTACCGGAGCCCACGTCCCCCTGAAGGAGCCGATTCATGCGGTAAGGGCTTTTCATATCCGCTGAAATCTCATTGACCACCCGCTTCTGAGCATTCGTCAGCGGGAACGGCAGGGTATCCGTGAAGGATTGGATCTTTTCGATATCATACTGCTGGCTGATCCCGTTCGAATGTTCCCGTTCGAATTTACGCAGTGCCTGCATCTTGAGCTGGAATAACAAAAATTCTTCGAACACGAACCTTCTCCTCGCCTGTTTCATGGCTTGCGGAGAGTCCGGAAAGTGCATCTGATAAAGGGCATCAAGGCGTCCTGAAAGCTTATATTTTTCAAGATAATAGATTGGGAGGATCTCTTCAATCAGTTCACCGTATTCATGGAACGCAGCCCTGATATACTTGGTCAGGGCATTCCCTTTGATCGTCCCCTTCAATGCATAGACCGGTTCGAAGTCTCCCTGCTTGTTATGCGGTCCTAGCTGATGGCTTTGGACCGTGATGATTTGACGATTCTTATCCCATTTCCCTGTGACCGTCACGGTATCATGAAGGTTGATTTTCTTTTTCAAATAAGGCTGGTTGAAGAATGCGGCCTGAACGAGGACCCTTCCTACCAGGATCCTCAAAGTAAGGCGGGATTTTTTCCTGCCGTAAAACATCAGGGCGGGTTCCGAGTGCACTTTCCCTTCCACGGTGACGCGCTCGTCATGAGCGACCTCTTCGAGATCCCTCAATCTGAAATCATCATAGCGGTACGGAAGATACTCCATCAGATCGACCACGGTCCGGATGCCCATTGCATGTAATTGAACCGCCGTCTCTGACCCTATCCCTTTGAGGGATTCAACCGTTGGCACTTCACTGCGTATCGTCACGTTTATTCAGTGCCACGCCAAAGATTTTCGCCTCAAGTTCCCGCCCGGTCGGTGTTGCAGCCAAGCCTCCCAGTGCCGTTTCACGGAGAGCGACCGGCATGGTCTGACCGATCTTATACATGGCATCGATGACTTCATCACACGGGATCCTGCTCGTGATGCCTGCAAGGGCCATATCCGCAGCCACCATTGCATTGGCCGCTCCCATTGCATTCCGCTTCACGCACGGAACCTCAACGAGCCCCGCTACCGGATCACATACAAGCCCCAACATGTTTTTCAATGTAATCGCCATGGCTTCGGCAGACTGGCTCGGGGTCCCTCCTGCCATTTCGACGATGGCGGCCGCTGCCATACCGCTCGCAGAACCGACCTCCGCCTGACAACCTCCTGCTGCACCGGATATCGAGGCGTTGTTTGCCACGACAAAACCAAATGCTCCGGACGTGAATAAGAAGCGGATCATTTCTTCCTTCGTAGGATTCAGTTTGTTTTTGACGGCAAACAATGTGCCGGGGACGACACCGGCTGAACCCGCAGTCGGCGTGGCACAGATCGTGCCCATGGCTGCATTCACTTCATTGGTGGCGACAGCCTTACTCACGGCATCAAGGATCGTTTCACCGGTCAACGACTTGCCCGATTCTATATACTTTTGAAGAAGGACAGCGTCCCCTCCGGTAAGTCCTGAGTGGGATTTGACGCCTTCCAGCCCCCGGGCAACGGCTTTTTCCATTACTTCCAGATTGGTTTCCATCTGCTGATAGACTTCTTCGTAGGTTTTACCAGTGAATTCGATCTCCTGTTCGATCATGATATCTGAAATCTTTTTATTTTGGCTCTCTGCGAGTTCAATCAACTCTGCGACATTTCGAAACATAAGTCTACCTCCATAATGTAAACGCTATCATATTTCAATTCTTCAATCGGTGATTTTGGTCACCTGGGTAATATGGGAAAGAGACGACAGTTCTTTGAGCACAGCCTCATCAATTGGCTGATCCACTTCGATCGTCATCAATGCCATCTTACCTTTTTCCTTCCTAGATACATCCATGTGCCCGATGTTCAATTCATGCTTGGCAATGATATTAGAAACAGCGGCAATCGCACCGAAACGATCATCATGGACAACGAGAATGGCCGGATGATGTCCTGAGAGCTTCAGTTCGAACCCGTTCAATTCAATGATCTCGACTTTCCCGCCGCCGATGGATATTCCGACGAGCTCAATTTCCCCTTCTTCATCCCCCATATGGATCCTGGCTGTATTGGGGTGATCCGTTATGGCCTCTTCTTCCCTGAATCTGATCTTGATTCCTTTTGTTCTGGCAGTCTCGATTGAATTGATGATCCTTTCATCGAATGTATCATAATCCAGGACCCCGCCGATGATGGCCACGTCGGTACCGTGTCCTTTATAGGTTTTTGCAAATGAACCGTAAAATGAAACATTGACCCATTTCGGTTCGCGACGGAACAGCTCTCTGGCAAGTCTTCCGATGCGTGCGGCTCCCGCAGTATGAGAACTTGATGGCCCGATCATGACCGGCCCGATGATATCAAATACGCTTTTATACTTCATCGTCCTCTATCCCTTCATTTTGAGATAATTGAAGGGGACGAGCCCAATCGGACTGTCCCCTTCCTTTCATCCTATTCGACCGAGAAGATATAGGAGTAAAGTGGCTGCTTCCCGTTATGAACTTCCACTTCCACTTCCCCATATTTTTGTTCGATATCCTCTTGAAGTGCCTCGACGTCTTCTTCAGAAACGTCTTCTCCATAGATGATAGTCAAAATCTCAGAATCATCATCAAGCATTTGCTCAAGCAGACCGGTTGCCGCCTTCTTGAGGTCTTTCTCTGCAATCACAATCTTTCCTTCATCGATCCCCATGAAATCATCTTTGGAAATCGTAATGCCGTCGATGCTTGTGTCCCTGACAGCAAATGTCACCTGACCGCTTTTCACCTGTTTGGCTGCTTCAGACATCCCTGCCTGGTTTTCCGAAACGGATGCACCCGGATTGAATGCAAGGAGAGCAGACATTCCTTGAGGGACGGTCTTGGTCGGAACGACCGCAACTTCCTGAGAAAGGACTTCAGCCGCTTGCTCCGCTGCCATGATGATGTTCTTGTTATTCGGCATGATAATGACTTTTTTGGCATTGACTTCTTCCACTGCCTTGACGATATCTTCCGTACTTGGATTCATCGTCTGTCCGCCTTCGATCACCACAGTGGCACCGATGCTCCTGAATAGTTCAGCCACACCTTCACCCATGGCGACGGTCACGATGGCAAAGTCGACTTCCTTTTTAGGGGTATCGGCCTTTGCAGCGGGCCGTGATTCACCGACGATGGAGCTGTGCTGCTCCCTCATGTTTTCAATCTTGATCTTGATGAGGCTTCCGTATTGATGACCATAGCTGAGGACATTCCCCGGTTCCTCCGAGTGGATGTGGACTTTCGCCAATTCCTCATCGCTGATGACAAGAAGGGAATCCCCGTACCCGCTGAGGTCCTGACGGAACGCTTCCTCATCGAACGATTTCTTTCCTTCTTCAAAGCGCACCATGAATTCGGTACAATACCCGAATTCGATATCTTCCGTGCTCATGAAGTCCTGGGCAGATTTGTGATGTTCAGCGCTCACAAGATCGTTCATGGATGGAAGGTTCACACGTTCAGAAACCTTCTCCCCCTTCAGCTCTGCAAGAAAGCCTTCATAGACGAACAGCAGTCCTTGACCGCCACTGTCCACAACTCCGACTTCCTTCAGGACAGGAAGGAGATCCGGGGTCCGGTCCAATGACGCCTGCCCTTCCTCGACAATCGCCTGCATCACCTTAATGAAATCGCTCTCGTTTTTCGCAACGGAAACACCCTTTTTCGCCGCATCTTTCGCCACTGTCAAGATCGTTCCTTCTACAGGTTTCATGACAGCTTTGTAGGCTGTATCCACTCCTGCTTGGAGGGCTTGGGTGAACTCTTCTGTCGTAAGGCTGGATTTGCTTTCAATCGCCTTGCCGAATCCCCTGAACAACTGGGAAAGGATGACGCCAGAGTTACCGCGCGCCCCCATCAGCAGTCCCTTAGAAAGGGAGGTGGAGACATTTCCGATATGGGATTGTATGTTTTTTTGAACTTCCTTCGCACCGGAAGTCATGGATAAATTCATATTTGTTCCGGTATCTCCATCAGGAACAGGAAAAACATTCAGTGCATCAACAAGTTGTGCATTCGCAGACAAAAGACTTGCCCCCTGAAGCACCATTTCTGCAAAACGTTTTCCTTCCAAAGATGTAATCGACACGAATCTTCCTCCTCACTACGGGTTCGTTACGCGAACCCCTTGTACAAAAATATTTACTGAATCGACCGCCAAGCCGACGGTTTTATCAAGGGTATATTTAACCTTGGATTGTACGTTGTGAGCAATCTCGGAAATCTTCGTACCATAACTCACAATAATATACATATCAATATGTACTTCCTCTGCTTCCTGTCGAACGATCACTCCGCGAGTGAAGTTCTCCTTGCGCAGAATATCGGTGAAACCGTCCTTGATCTGGTTTTTTGAAGCCATCCCAACAATTCCGTAGCAATCCACCGCTGCACCTCCAGCAATCATTGCAATGACATCATTTGTAATATCAATTTGTCCGTACTGCGTTCTCATTTCGATGGACATGGAATGTGATCCCCCTTCGTTTACATGCTTGGCTACAAACATTTTACTATATAATACCCTATTTTAAAAGCTAAACTGTCATGGCGTCGTCCGCGACACCCTTATCTCATTATCTCCAAGCATCATCAGGCGCCAAACATGAAAAAAAGACGTCTAGCTGCTAGACGTCTTTTCAACTTGATTATTAAACGCGTTCAACTTTACCTGATTTCAACGCTCTTGCAGAAACCCAAACCTTTTTAGGTTTACCGTCTACAAGAATACGAACTTTTTGCAGGTTAGCACCCCACGTACGCTTATTCGCATTCATCGCGTGAGAGCGAGCGTTACCTGAGCTAGCTTTACGGCCAGTAATTACGCATTGTTTCGCCATAATATATTCCCTCCTCACTAACAAGAAGCTGAAGTAAATTTCAGATTCACATTTCGCTTTTTTTTCATAAAGATACCTTAATAATTTATCACACAACAAACGACAATGCAATACCACAATCAAAACCTTTCAAGAAAAAATACTTTACACACAGAAAAGCGGAGGGGGCTTGCCCTGAGGCGACAAGCATAAGGCGAAGATCTCGGAAAGGCGTTCTGTGCCTTTTTGAGATCTTTGACTTATGACCTCGAGCCTCAAGCCCCCGGAGCTAGACATCACGAAAAGCGGAGGCGGGTTGGTCTGACCCGACAAGCATAAGGCGAGAACTCGGAAAGGCGCTCTTTGCCTTTTGGGGTTCTTGACTTATGACCTCGAGGGTCAACCCGCCGGAGCTGGTCACTACGAAAAGCGGAGGGGCTCGCCCTATGGCGACAAGCATAAGGCGATCCATCCGAAAAGGCGTTCCTGGCCTTTTTGAGCTCCGATCTATGTCACCTGGACTCCAAGCACAAGACCGGGTATTAAGCTGCCCTGCGGCAATGCATAACTCTCTCTTCCATCCCATGCTGAACAGACGACAAAGCTGCAGTTAAACAACTGCCTTTGACTCCCCATTTCTACAGAAGACAAAATAAAAAAAGAGACGGTTTCCCGCCTCCATACGCTATTCTTTCTTGAACGTCCCCAGCATGGCCCTGACAAGGCCTCCAAGAAATTTCGGTAATTTGATTGTATAGAAACGCATTTTCAAGTCCCTCCCCACAATCTATAGAACATACTCGTTACAAATCGCTTATACAAGCCGATCTACACTTTTGGGTCAAGAAGCATCCCTGCTTCTTATCACCATTATTATGCCGTCGGAAAAAGAAAAAGTACCATGCGATTGTATAAGTTCATTACTAATACATAGTGTGGATCCCCAGAAAATATTCCGGTTGGTGAGGGGATATTTGAAGCCGGACAGGGTCAGTCCCTTCACAGCTGGGCTGATCGGTATGAATGAAATATAGGTGTAGCGGGGGCTAGCTTCCACCACATGCTCCCCCGGCCTTATTATGAACATTTCATTCAGGGAATCAACCAGGCGCACTGTGATTCCCTGAATCTCATCTTTAAGAAGAAGCTGCACATTTCCCATGAAATGATCCAGCCGGCCGCCGGTTGCTCCGTAAATGGTGATTTCCTCGGGTCCCTGCTCAGCTGCCCAGTTCAAAGCGAGTTCGAGGTCGGTTTCGTCCTTCTCCGGGCGAAAGCGATTCACTTCTTCGACGCGGGAAGAAATCGCATCCCATTCCACGGGGCTGACTGAATCAAAGTCACCAAAGGCCACGTGAGGCTCGATCCCCTTTTCCAGGAGGGTGAACACCCCCCTGTCCACCCCGACCCATTTGTGGCCATCTGCAGGCTCATTGTTAAGGGGCGGAAGGTACTGAGTCGGTCCTCCTGCCAAGATTGAGATTTTCATAGGGTCCCCCTTTCCAGTAGGGAGGCTACTCTGCTTTCCCTGCAGAAGCCGCTGCTTTAAGGTCTTCAATTGCTTTTTTTCGATCGCTTTGATTATAAATGGCTGATCCTGCCACGAATACATCTGCTCCGGCTTCGGCACAAACCGCGATGGTCTCGGGATTGATTCCACCGTCTACTTCGATTTCAAGGGATGGATTCAGTTCATCGGCCAACTCCCTGATCTCTTTGATCTTAGTGACAACGGATGGAATGAACGCCTGACCGCCGAACCCTGGATTGACCGTCATGAGGAGTACCATATCAAGATCGGCAAGGACCGGCTTGATCAGCTCTGCCGGTGTGCCTGGATTCAGGACGACGCCTGCTTTCACTCCCCGATTTTTGATCATTTGGATGGTCCTGTGTATATGGGGATCCGCTTCAACGTGCACGGTGATATAATCTGCCCCTGCGTCGACAAACGCGTCCACATACTTGGCCGGTTCCGAAATCATCAGATGGACATCGAGGGGAAGCCCTGTAATCGGACGGATGGCTTTGACGATCGGTGGTCCCAGCGTGATATTCGGTACAAAATGACCATCCATCACATCCACATGGATGTAATCCGCTCCACCCGCTTCAACCTCGCGGATGTCCTCCCCTAACTTAGAAAAATCTGCTGATAGAATCGATGGTGCAATCTTCATGATTAATACCTCGGCTTTCTTTCTTTGATTTCCTGATGAAACGATAAATAGTGGTCGTATCGGTAGGCAGGGATCGTCCCCGCCTCCACTTTTTCTTTCACTGCACACTTTGGTTCATTCACGTGCAGGCACCCCCTGAACTTGCATGCCTCAGAGGCAGCTGCCATTTCGGGGAAACATAGCGGCAAATCGGATTCATCAAGCTCCGTGAAGTCCAGGGAACTGAAACCGGGGGTATCCGCCACGAGCCCTCCGTCGACGTGGATGAGCTCCACATGTCGCGTCGTATGCTTTCCCCTTCCAAGATGGCTTGAAATCATGGCGGTCTTCAGATCGAGTTCGGGATCAAGCGCGTTGAGCAGAGAGGATTTCCCTACGCCGGATTGGCCCGCAAACACCGAAATCTTATCCCTGAGATACGGGGCGAGTTCTTTGACGCCCTGTTCCGTTTTCGAGGAAGTCGTCAGCACTTCATACCCCATCCTGCGATAGTCGTCTGCGTACTGGAGAATCTTGTCCGTCTCCCCTTCTGAAAGAAGGTCCATTTTGGTGATACAGATGAGCGGGTCGATCTCCTTACTCTCGATCAGTACGAGGAATCGATCCAGGAGTGTCGTGCTGAAATCCGGCTCACTTGCCGAAAAGACGAGGATTGCTTGATCCACATTGGCAATCGGAGGCCGGACGAGCTCATTCTTCCGTTCAAAAACCTTCAATATGTATCCGTCGGTCTCATTTTCCGCCTGAAATTCAACGTGATCCCCAACAAGTGGGGTGATTTTATTTTTCCTGAAGTTCCCCCTGCCTCTGCATTGAGTGACAGTCCCTTCAGAAAGTACATAATAGAAACCGCTGAGCGCTTTCACAATTTTCCCTTCAGCCATTCGCTACCTCCGTTCTGGTTTATACCCTCATTATAATCGAAAATAATGGGACTGTCCCGTCTAAGACGGAGACAGTCCCAACGAGGACTATTTCTTATCAATCATTAGGATATTCCACTGTACCTTCTTTATACTCCTCGCCATCGAGAAGGATTTTATACTTTCCTTCTTGCCCCTCTTCAAGGGTGAAGGTCAATGTAACAGAGGTTTCTTCCGTGATGGCCAGAAGCTGGTCGCTGTCATCCAATTTCTTGTTGGCATCCTCTATATAAATATCGACGGATTGAGGGGTCCCGTCTTCTTTTTCATAGGGGATCGAAAGCTCAAGAGGCACTTCTTTCGTCGTTTTTGACGCAGCAGCCTCTTCCTCTTCCTTCTGTTGAGCCGGGTCCGGGCCTTTTGAAATCGTCACGTAAATGACGTCACCTTCAAAGATCGGCGTGCCGGCTTTCGTTTCCTGGGAGACGACGCTGCCTTCCGGGATATTATCCGAATAAGCCTCTGCGCTCTTCTCAATCGAGATGCCTCTTAAATCCTCGTACTCTTCAAGAAGTTTGCTGTCGAAACCGGTCAAGTCCCTGAGGTCGAATGACACAGGGCCCAAGCTTACGGTTAGTGTGACCGTGGTTTCATCGGGGATGACCTCCTCACCTTTCGATGGATCCTGCCGAAGGATGGTCCCTTCCTCCGCCTGATCATTCACTTCTTCCTTCTCGACCTCAAACCCAAGCTCCTCGAGATCCTTTTTTGCTTCATCATACATGGCGTCTGTATAATCCTTCATCTCGATTTTTTCTTTTCCCGAGCTGACAAAGAGATCGATGGTCGATCCTTCTTTAGCCGTCCTTCCGCCCTTCGGATTGGTTTTGATCACTTCACCTTCAGGAACGGTCTCGCTCGGCTGTTTTTCTGTCTTGCCTACCACAAACCCTTGAGACACGATGAGGGATGCCGCTTCAGCTGATTCCTTGCCGGATACATCCGGAACCTCGATTTCCTTCGGTCCGAGGAGACCCGGAACGAAGTAGACGGCTGCTGCACCGAGAAGAACCAAGAGGAAAAAGAGGGAAACGATCAGAATCGGCCACTTCTTCTTATTCTTGTCTTTCGGTTTTTTCTTTTTCTTCTTATCTTTCTTGCCTTTCTTCGCTTCCACCACTGGTGCTGAGGGCTTCGTTTCCATCTCTTCAGGTGTTGATTGATGATGGACGATGGTATCGTCAAGATTGGAGTGGGCATTCTGGTCGGTTATGACCGGGATGGCCTTCGTTGCCTCATCATCCAGGGGTACACTGAATCTCGGTTCGTCCAGACGACCGGGGTCAAGGCATGTCTTAAGCTCTTCCTGTAGCTCATCGAGGTTTTCATATCTTCTGAATGGATCTTTTGCCGTAGCCTTCAGGACGATATTCTCGACGCTTTGAGGGATATGCGGTGCCCATCGTTTCATGGAAGGCGTCTCGGATTGCAGATGCTTCAAGGCGATGGATACCGCCGATTCACCTGAAAACGGCAGGCGGCCGGTCAACAGCTCGAACATGACGATCCCTAGGGAATAGATATCCGATTTCTTTGTCGCCATCCCTCCCCTTGCCTGCTCAGGGGACAAATAGTGAACGGACCCGAGAACAGAGTTTGTCTGGGTGATGGAAGTGGCACTCAATGCCATGGCGATTCCGAAATCGGTGATTTTGACATTGTCTTCTTCGTCGAGAAGGATATTATGGGGCTTGATATCCCTATGGATGATATGATTCTGGTGGGCGTGTGCGATTGCCATGGTCAACTGCTTCATGATATCGATCGCTTTTTCCACATCCACGGGAGAATGTTGCTGTATGTACTGCTTCAAGGTCATGCCATGCACGTACTCCATCACGATATAGGACAGGTCGTCCTCTTCACCAACGTCATAAATGCTGACAATATTCGGATGGGTCAGGCTTGTGGCGGATTGGGCTTCCCGCTGGAAGCGCTTGATGAACTCCTCTTCATTGGCGAAATCCAGCCGCAGCGTCTTGATGGCGACTTCACGGTCAAGGATCATATCATGGGCAAGATAAACATTGGCCATGCCGCCCCCGCCGATCAGTTTGATAATTTTGTAGCGGCCACTGATGCGCTTTCCATTCATCATACGATCACCCGCTTTCCGTTACAGCGGCATACTCAACGATCACTACAGTAATATTATCTTCTCCGCCGTATTCATTGGCGCGATGTACCAGAGCTTCCCCTTTATCCGAGAGTGGATGATCTTCAACCAAAATCCGCTGCATCTCTCTTTCCGATACTTTATTGGATAGTCCATCGGAGCATAATAGCAGCACATCTTCTTCTTCAAACATGATCGTCTTGATATCCATGCTAATGGTCGCTTCTGTGCCGATGGCCCTCAGGATGACATTCTTCCTTGGATGATGCTCCGCATCTTCCTTCGTGATCTCTCCGCTCCTTACAAGCTCGTTGACAAGGGTGTGATCCTCTGTCAGCTGATGGAAGCCGTTTTCGTTGAGGATATAGCCCCTGCTGTCTCCGACATTCACCACAGTGGCGAAGAGGGATGTGCAGATGGCACCGACAAGTGTCGTCCCCATTCCTTCACAATCGGAATGGGATTGAGCATACGTGAAAACTTCCCGATTGACGTCTGCAATGGTCGCCCTTAACCAATTTTCTGCTTCATCTGCAGTATGGAACTTTTCCGTCTGCCCCCAACGTTCATCGAGGAATGATATGGTCAGCTGACTGGCAACGTCACCTGCACGATGGCCGCCCATCCCGTCCGCTACCACTGCCAGGTAGTCTCCATGTCCGTTGACAAATACACCTGCACTGTCTTCGTTAAGCTGTCTCACTTTCCCTTTATCCGAATAATATACCGTTTTCACATAGGTCACCTCGTCTCTACTGGCACTTCCCCGTGAAGGAAAGGGGCTTCCCCTCTTTCCTCCGTCAAAGAAGGCTTTACTACTCTTACGACTCCGATGGCGAATTTTCCTGCTTTACAAGACGCTTATCCATTTTTCTTCCTGAAGCATGAGATGAAGAATCCATCCCCTCCGAAATCCTGCGGGAATACCTGCAGCAGATGACCCTGTACGAATGGTTCTACCGCTTCCGGCATCCCATCAAGGGGATGGGGTTCAAATTCAGGGTGTTGACTCAGGAATTCCTTCACGGTCCCCTCATTTTCATTTTGGTCCACCGTACACGTACTATATACAAGGATCCCGTCCTTTTTCAGCAGTCTGGATGTAGCATCAAGAATATCAAGCTGGATCTTCTGCAGGGAGTTCAAATCCTGTTCCTTCTTCGCATACTTGATATCGGGCTTCCTTCTGAGGACGCCAAGTCCTGAACATGGAGCATCCACCAAGACACGCTCAAAGCTCTCTTCTTCAAATACTTCTCCGGCTTTCCTGCTGTCAAGGGTGCGTGCATGCACATTGGCAAGACCGAGTCTACCGGCATTTTCAGCGATGAGCTTCACCTTATGGGCATGAAGGTCAAGGGCATGCACCTCACCTGTATTCTTCAACACCTCGGCGATATGGGTCGTTTTCCCACCTGGTGCCGCACAAGCATCGAGTACCCTCATGCCTTCTTCTAATTTAAGGGCATGAGCCACGAGCATGGAACTTTCATCCTGAACCGTCAACCTTCCATTCCGGTATTCATCCGTTTTCGCCAGGTTTCCCCTGAGGGACTGAATCGCTTCTGGAACGATGGGACTTTCTTGAACGGAGTGCCCATTTTCGGTGAGGCTTTCCAAAAGTTCTTCCCTTGTCCCTTTCAGCGGATTGACCCTTGCCGTCTGATTCGGTGCGAGGAGATTCGTTTCACACATGGCCTTCGTTTTCTCGAGACCGAATTGATCGCTCCATCTTTTCACAAGCCATAGTGGGTGACTTGTTTCAACGGATACTCTCTCAATGGGATCCTGGATGTCTTCAAGGGACGGGAGCCCCTTCCGCTGGACCGAACGGAGCACACCGTTCACCATCCCGGAGATTCCTTTGTGTCCTCGTTTTTTAGCAATTTCCACTGCTTCATAGAACACGGCTCGATCTGGGATACGATCCAGATACACCAGCTGATAAAGAGACATGCGCAGGAGCTGCCTTACCCAGCTTTCAACCTTACCTCTTAAGAACGGCTTCAAATAATAGTCCAGCGTCATCTTCCGCTGGATCGTTCCATATGTAAGCTCGGTGAGGAGACCGACGTCCCTTGATGGGATATCGTTCTTCTCGATTACATGGTTGAGCAGCAGATTGCTGTATGATTGATTTTTTTCAACGGCTTCAATCACTTCCAGGGCGGCTTCCCGGACGGTCTTCTTACTCATGGACTTCACCGAGCCTGTTCCCGACTGCGAGGTGAGAACCCGCGCCCCTGAGATAATCCTTCGCACTCATCCGCTTTTTGCCCGAAGGTTGAAGGTCGGTCACTTTGATGGATGTATCATCACCTGTTGAAACGATGAATCCATCCTCTTCGATGGCGAGGACCTCACCGGGTTCCGACGCACCATGCCCCCTCACCTTTTCACCCCACCAGATTTTCATAACGGCTCCAGCAAGGGTCGTATACGCCACGGGCCATGGGTGCAGACCGCGGATATGGTTGTATACTTCACTGCCAGGTTTTGACCAATCGATCCTTTCCTGCTCACGCTTGATGTTCCACGCAAACGTAGCCTGTTCTTCTTCTTGTTTAACAGGTGTCACGGAGCCGTCCAGTAGCTTCGGGAGCGTCTCGATCAGAAGGGCTGAGCCCGCTTCGCTCAACTTATCATGGAGGGTCCCCACGTGATCCGTTTCTTCAATCCCGACTTCGACCTGACTGATGATATCACCTGCATCCAGTTTTTCCACCATATACATGATGGTGATGCCAGTCGATGATTTCCCCTGAAGGATGGAGTAGTGGATCGGAGCCCCTCCCCTTAGTTCAGGAAGCAGTGATGCGTGGACATTGATACAACCATGCTTGGGTGCATCGAGCAGACGCTTCGGAAGAATCTGGCCGAATGCTGCCGTTACGATCAAATCAGGTTCCAGCGCGAGAACCTCTTCCAGTTCATCGGAATTCTTGATCTTTTCGGGCTGATAGATGGGGATACCGTGTTTTTCAGCCTCTACCTTGACGGGCGGAGGCGTGAGGATGCGTTTTCTGCCCACTGGCCGGTCAGGCTGGGTTACAACGGCGACCACTTCATAATCGTTCTCGATCAACGCTTTCAGGACGGGGACGGAAAAATCCGGGGTCCCCATAAAAATCACTTTGGTCATTCTTCTTCAAACCTTTCTAATTCATCTTCCGTCAGGAGCTTTTCGGTCTTTGTATTGAAAAGGACACCATGCAAATGATCGATTTCGTGCTGGATCGCACGGGCAAGGAAGCCTTCAGCCCTGCCTTCAAGCCATCTTCCCTTCCGGTCCTGGGTCCTGAAGGAGATGCTGTATGGACGGCTCACTTCCCCGAAAAGACCCGGGAAACTCAGGCACCCTTCAAGATCGGTCTGCTCGCCAGAATGCTCGAAGATTTCAGGATTGATGAGTTCGATCGTGCCTGACTCATCCCCAATATCAACTACGGCCACTTGGAGATCCACTCCCACTTGAGGTGCGGCAAGTCCGACACCATCTGCTTCGATCATCGTTTCATACATATTATCAAGAAGCTTCTTCAATTTTTTATCAAACTCCTTCACCGGCTCACATCGCTTTACGAGGATCGGATCGGGATGCATGACGATCGGTAATACAGCCATTCAAATTCCAACTTTCTATATTTGTTTCGCCGGTAAGGTCACATCATGACGTATGGATTCACGTCGATGCTGATTGTGAGGCCTTGTGAGGCATATTGCTGATGAAATTGTTCCAGCAGCGTCTTGAGCGTTTCCGCCAGTCGCGGTTCCCGCTTGTATTTTATCAAACATTGGTATCGATATCTATTTTTGATTCTGGGGATTGGAGAGGCAACAGGGCCGAGAATCTTCGTCGTACCGGATAATCTGCTCCTGATGAACCCCGTCATTTTCTCAGATATATCCACTACCTTCATAAGGTCTTCGTGGCTGATCGTGACAAGGGAAATATAATAAAAAGGAGGGTAGGACCCCATTTTCCTCATCACCATCTCCTGATCATAAAAACGCTCATAATCATGGTTTGAAGCGAGTTCAACCGAATAATGCTCCGGTGTGTATGTCTGGATGACGACTTCACCGGGGAGGGAGTGCCGCCCTGCCCTGCCGCTCACCTGTGTCAGAAGCTGGAACGTCTTCTCCGCAGAACGGAAATCGGGTATATGGAGCATCGTGTCTGCACTGAGGACACCGACAAGGGTGATGTTGGGAAAATCCAATCCTTTCGCAATCATCTGGGTTCCAAGGAGGATATCGGCCTTCCCTTCCCCAAAGGAAGTCAGCAGCCTTTCGTGGGAACCTTTTCTCGTGGTGGTATCCACATCCATCCGGATGATCCGTGCTTGAGGGAGCAGCTTAGTGAGCTCCTCCTCCACCTTCTGCGTTCCCGTCCCGAAATACCTGATATGTTCGCTGGTACACTCCGGACAGGTCTCCGGTACACGCTCTTCATAGCCGCAATAGTGGCATTTCATTCCGTTGGAGAAGCGGTGGTACGTCAGCGATATATCACAGTTGGGGCACTGGACGACATATCCGCAGTCCCTGCACATGATGAAGGATGAGTGGCCCCTCCTGTTGAGGAACAGCACCGTCTGCTCTCCTTTTGAGAGTCGGTCCTCCAGTTTTTCAAACAGCGTCCTCGAAAACATCGAGCGGTTCCCTTCACGGAGTTCTTCCCTCATGTCGACAATGTCGACTGATGGCAAGGGGCCTTCATTCATCCTTTTGCTGAGGTTCAAACGGGTATACACTCCTTTTGATGCCCTGGCGAATGATTCCAATGACGGCGTCGCACTTCCAAGAACTACGGGGCACCCGTGGTACTCACTTCGCCAAATGGCGACATCACGTGCATGATAGCGGGGGTTTTCCTCTTGTTTATAGCTGGTCTCATGCTCTTCATCGATGATGATGATCCCAAGGTTCTCAAACGGTGCGAATACAGCAGACCTTGCTCCCACCACCACACGGACTTCCTTCCGCTCGATCTTCCTCCACTCGTCATACTTCTCTCCTGACGATAGCCCGCTGTGAAGTACGGCAACTTCATCGCCGAATCGCCCTTTGAAACGATTCACCATTTGGGGAGTAAGGGCGATTTCAGGAACAAGCACGATCGCTTCCTTCCCCCGTTCAAGTACCCGCTGGATCGATTGCAGGTAGATCTCTGTCTTCCCGCTCCCTGTCACCCCGAAAAGAAGGAAGGTTTCCTGAAGGCCGGATTCAATTCTATCAAGGATGGGGGTGATTGCCTTCCCTTGTTGATCCGTCAACGGAAGCGGAGAGGTTTGTTTGAACGTCCGATCTTCGTATGGATCCCGGTAAGTCTCTTCATCCCGTTGGACGAGGAGTCCCTTTTTCACCATGGATTGGATGGTGGATGCCGTCGTACCGGCCCGCTCAGAAAGCTCTTTGATCGTGAAGCCCTGATCAGCGTGTTCCTTCCAGAACATGAGGACATCCTTTTGCTTCTTCGCCTGTGGCGGGAGGGCGGAGGCTTCTGTTTCGACAGTTTCAGGGGAGATGCCTAGGTAGATCTTTCTGATCATCTTTTTATTCGTTTTCCCTTTCACCTTGTACACGACTTCCAAGATGCCATTTTTGACCCCCTGTTGAGCCAGTGGGAGTAAACCAGCGGCCTCAATGGATTTCCATTGGGCGGTCCCTTTAGGGAAATGGGGTCTGAGTGGTTCGGGCAGGTTTTCAACCTGAAGACCGTTTTCCACTACGAGTTGTTTCTCGTATTTCGCTTTCATGGCGGCCGGCAGCATGGCCTGGAGGGCGGAGATTTTGAAGCACAGCGTGTTCTCCGTCAGCCAATCCGCCATGGTTAGAAGCTCCTTGTTGAGTACCGGTTTCAAATCCATCGGTTCGCTGATCGGCTTGAGTTTCGCCACTTCACTCTTTTCTTTCAGTTCCATGACAAATCCCTGAACTTTCCTGGGGCCGAATGGAACGACGACCCGCATACCGGGCAGGATGCTCCCGGTCCATTCCCCGGGTATGAGGTAGTCAAAGCAGCGGTCTGTCTGCATGGCAGCAACATCCACGATGACACTTGCTACATTTTTCATTCGGAATCCATCCGTCGCAATGCTTCAAGGAGTATTTCTTCCGCCACTTTGGACTTTGAGAGCATCGGCAATTCGCGAATGCCGTCTTCCGTGACAATGGTTACTTTATTCGTATCTGTCCCGAAACCTGATCCTTCTTCGCTCACATTGTTGGCCACGATCATATCAGCTCTTTTTCTCTCGAGCTTCCCTTTGGCGTATTCACCAATATTGGACGTTTCGGCAGCAAACCCGATAAGATATTGGCCGTCCTTCCTTTTTCCGAGCTCCATAAGGATATCCTTTGTCCGTTCGAACTCGATAACCAGATTCCCATCTTGTTTTTTCATTTTTTCAGCATGGACTTCCACTGGACGATAATCGGAGACCGCCGCGCTCTTCACCACGATATCTGCATCCTCGAAATGCGCAAGTACGGCATCATACATGTCCTCTGCCGTCGTTACCTCGATGAGACGCACCCCACGCGGCGAAGACAGATTGACCGGGCCTGATACCAAGGTGACATCGGCACCCATGTTCATGGCCATTTCAGCCATGGCAAATCCCATCTTTCCTGTAGAGCGGTTCGAGAAGTACCGGACAGGATCAATGATTTCTCTAGTCGGACCGGCAGAAATAAGGACGTTCTTCCCTTTAAGTGGCTGTTCTGTCGGAGCATGAAAATGACGGGTGATCAACTCCACGATCTTTTCAGGTTCTTCCAGGCGGCCTTTACCGACGTATCCGCAAGCCAGGTACCCTTCACTCGGTTCAACGAATCGGCAGCCGTCCTCATGCAGGGTGGCAATATTCCTTTTGACTGCAGGATGATCATACATATGGACGTTCATGGCAGGAGCGATCCAAATGTCGGCCTCTGTCGCAAGCAACGTGGTAGAGATCATATCATCTCCGATACCGCCTGCGAGTTTCCCGATCATATTAGCCGTAGCAGGTGCCACGAGGACAAGGTCTGCCCAATCGGCCAGGTCGATATGGGCAATCTTCGATGGAATCTTCTCATCGAACGTATCCCAGTAGACATCCTGACGAGATAACGCCTGGAACGTGAGGGGCGAAACGAACTCCCTCGCGGATTCCGTCATCATCACCTTCACTTCGAAGCCCGCCTGTACAAGCTTACTCGTAAGGGCTGCTGCTTTATATACGGCGATCCCACCGGTCACGCATAATAGTATATTTTTCCCCATATCGTTCATTGCCTCCATTATCTAATCTATTCATAGCCTCTATTATGAAGGATATTGCCGCAAAAAGAAAATAGGGCTGTACCGGAAAAGTTCATCACTTCCCGGTTCAACCCTTTTCATTTCCTATTCGCCGTACGGATGAGATTTATTCATCTTCATAGATGGCTTTTTCGTCTCTTTCTTTCATGGACAAGTGGCCGGAGTGGATTTCTTCAAGGGCCTTACCTACGAACTTTTCCGACACATATTCTTCCATGCGGAAGTCCTTTTTATCCTGTAGATCCCGTGCTCTTTTGGCAGCCACGCTGACCAACGAGTATTTCGAATCGATCTTTTTCATTAGTGAATCAATGGATGGATATAACATTCACTCAACCTCCAGCATATTTAGATAGCGTTGTTGTACACGTTCCCGCTTGCAGTGCTCGGCCTGCACGATGGACTTGATCTTGCCGACGGCATGTTCGATTTGATCATTCTCGACGATATAATCATAGAGATTCATCATTTCGATCTCCTTGCGGGCGGTATTCATCCTGCCCTGGATGAGATCATCCGTCTCCGTTCCCCGTGTGACCAACCGGTTCTGAAGTTCCGACAGGCTTGGCGGTGCAAGGAAGATGAAAAGCCCTTCAGGAAATTTGTCCCTGACCTGCTGGGCACCCTGGACCTCGATCTCAAGGAATACATCATTTCCTTCGTCAAGTGTCTGCCGGACATAGTCAACGGGCGTGCCGTAGTAATTCCCGACAAACTCGGCGTACTCCAAAAGCTTGCCTTGCTCGATCAGCGCTTCGAATTCTTCCCTTGTCTTGAAGAAATAGTCCACGCCGTCCACTTCCCCCTCACGCGGATGGCGTGTTGTCATGGAAATGGAATATTCAAATTTCGTATCTTCCTGGGAAAAAATCGCCTTTCGAACTGTCCCTTTCCCTACTCCGGAAGGTCCGGATAGCACGATCAGCAATCCTTTTTCTTTCATTTATTTACCCTGCCCTTCTTCAATTAAATCCTCTTTATCAGTCACTCGATGGGCAACGGTCTCGGGTTGGACGGCCGACAGGATGACATGATCGCTGTCTGTGATGATGACGGCCCTCGTCCTTCTTCCGTATGTAGCGTCAACTAATGTTCCCCGATCCCTCGCATCCTGCATCAGACGCTTGATGGGCGCTGATTCAGGTCCGACGATCGATATGATTCGATTTGCTGATACAATATTCCCAAAGCCTATATTGATGAGCTTGATTGACATGACGCTCCTCCTAATCAATAGTTTAGTCTCGCCCGTTCTTGGGGAAACTAAACTTCTTATTCAACATTTTGGACCTGCTCCCGCACTTTCTCAAGTGCCGATTTCAACTCGACCACCAGTGCGGAAATGCTGGAGTCATTTGCTTTGGAGCCGATCGTGTTCACTTCACGGTTCATCTCCTGAATGATGAAATCCAGTTTTCGTCCCATCACACCGTCCTCATCCAAGGTGGCATGAAAGTACTGAAGATGACTCCCGAGACGCGTCAACTCTTCGGTTATGTCTGATTTATCTGCAAATATGGCCACTTCGGACAGGAGCCTTGCCTCGTCGGGATCTCCCTCGCTCCATTCCCGTATTCGTTTCTTGAGCCGTTCCCTGTATTGCAGGGTCACAGCGGGTGCGTGGGCAGTAAGTTCGCCAAGGCAGGTCCGGATCTGTCCAAGATGGGCAAGGAAATCGGCATGAAGCGCCTTGCCTTCCTCCACCCTCATCTTCCTTAATTCAACGGAAGCCTTCCGGACTGCCTCCATGACCAGATCGTCAAGCTCGGCATTCTCCTCTTCCGTCTCTTCGACCGTAACGAATTCTCCTCTGCCGAGAAGGTCCGACAGGGCGATATCACCCTTGAGGGCGTATGTTTCCCTCACTTTATTTACTAACTGATGATAATCCTCAATGAGTCCCCAGTCAATATGTAAATTCTTATGTATGAGACCTCCGCCGGAAATATCGATGAACAGATCGATTTTCCCCCTGCTAATAAAGGTGGAGAGCTCCTTCTTGATCTTATCTTCAAGCTTCATGAGTTGGCGTGGCATACGGATATTGAACTCGCTGAATCGATGGTTCACGGTTTTCATTTCAACAATGACGGTATTTCTCTCCGATTCAATCCGGCTCCGTCCAAAGCCTGTCATGCTGATGACCATTCAATCACACCCAATCTATGCGACGTGCCTGTCGATTTTCTATACGGGGTCACCTGATGGCAGCCCGCTCCAGCTTATAAAAAAGGTAATAGAGAACAAACTCTATTACCTTATGGATTATATCATATTCTATTGTTTTTTTCTTGCAAAAAATGAACCTGCCAGTAAAAACGTCGGGATGGAGCTCAAGCCGACGATCAGCAGCCAGTCCCTCGGCTCGATGGACACAGTGTGGAAAATCGGCTGAAGACCCGGCAGATAGATCACGACCAGCATCAACAACAGGGACGAAAGCACGGCCCAGACCAGGTACATATTGCCGAATGGGTTCCTCGAGAACACCGATACTTCACTGCGGCAATCGAATACGTGGATGAGCTGTGCGAGGACCAGGGTCGCAAACGCGATCGTCTGTGCGTACTCGAGCTGATCCGGGTGCTGATGATAAGCGATGATGAACGCAAGCAGGGTGACACCACCGATTAAGAACCCCCTCGAAACGACCTTCCAACCGAGCCCCCTTGCAAAGACGCCTTCTTTCGGATGACGCGGTTTCCGCTTCATCACATCTCCTTCGGGCTTATCAAGGCCAAGGGCCATGGCAGGCAGTCCATCCGTCACTAAATTGACCCAAAGGATCTGGATCGGCACTAACGGCAGTGGAAGGGCCAAAAGCATGGCAAACAACATGACCAGGATCTCCCCCACGTTCGAGGCGAGGAGATAGCGGATGAATTTACGGATGTTTTCGTAAATGTTCCGCCCCTCTTTGATGGCCGATTTGATTGTAGCAAAGTTGTCATCAAGGAGGACGAGGGATGATGATTCTTTCGCCACATCTGTACCGGTGATCCCCATGGCAATCCCGATATCTGATGTCTTAATGGCCGGGGCATCGTTGACCCCGTCTCCTGTCATCGCTACGATGTGTCCACGGTTTTGCAGGGCTTTCACGATTTTCAATTTATGCTCGGGTGATACCCTGGCGAATACCGAGACATCTTCAACGATTTCCTCAAGCTCTTCCACTTCCATCTCATTCAGCGCCTTACCGTCCATCACCCTGTCGTTCGACTTCAGGATACCGAGCTGTTTGGCAATGGCTTTGGCCGTCAATACATGATCGCCGGTGATCATCACGGTTTTGATTCCCGCATCACGGCATTCCCTCACCGCCTGTTTCACTTCGGGACGAGGAGGATCGATCATTCCTTGAAGCCCTATGAACGTCACTTCCTTTTCAACCATGGTCTCTGTCAATAAATCCAATGATTGTCCGCTTAGTGGCTTATAGGCGATGGCGATGGTCCTGAGGGCATTCGATGACATCCCGGAAATCGCCTCTTCCACTGCTTGAAAAGCGGATTCATTCGCCTTTTGAACCTTGCCGTCCCAAATGATGGACGCGCTTTTTCCTACAAGGACATCCGGAGCCCCCTTGGTGACTGCAAAAAGCTTTCCGGCAGCATCCTCTGCCACGACTGTCATCATTTTCCTTGTGGAGTCAAACGGGAATTCCTTCACGATCTTGAAAGAGGTCGACAAGGCGTCCCGTGTCAATCCCGCCTTCATCCCCGCTACGAGAAGGGCACCTTCCGTCGGGTCACCGTCAAGTATGAGCTCGCCGTCCCTTTCCACGAGTTCTGCATGGTTGCAGAGCATGCCGAACGTAAGAAGCTGCTTCAGGGATTGATCAGAGGATGGCGAAACCCTTGCTTCACCGTTGAAGAATTCCCCTTGAGGAACATATCCGGTACCGGACACATCCCATAGCCTACCTGCGCTCCAAAGCTTGGTAACGGTCATTTTATTCTGGGTGAGGGTCCCTGTCTTATCGGAACAAATCACCGATGCACAGCCCAGCGTCTCCACGGCAGGAAGCTTCCGGACGATCGCTTTCTGCTTGATCATCCTCTGGACGCCTAGTGACAGGGCAACGGTCACGATCGCCGGAAGCCCTTCAGGTATGGCGGCGACGGCCAGAGATACCCCTGCAAGGAACATGGAATAGATGTCATGTCCTTGGAGCACACCGATTCCAACGACAAGGGCCGTCAGGATGAGGGCCACGGTAATCAGGATCTTGCCGAGTTCCTCGAGCCTACGCTGAAGAGGCGTAGTCATCGTTTCTGCTTTTTGGATCATATCGGCGATCTGCCCCATGGCTGTATTCATTCCGATGGATGTGACGACACCCAGACCGTTGCCCCTGGTGACGAGCGTCCCCATGAACGCCATGTTTTCCATGTCCCCAAGGCTCAACCCCTTGCCGTGCAGGGGCTTGGTTGTTTTCAGGACGGGAAGCGACTCCCCCGTCAGGGCAGATTCCTCGATCTCAAGGTTATTCGTTTCGATCAAACGGATGTCGGCCCCGATCCGGTCACCGCTAGTGAACCGGATGATATCTCCGATCGTCACTTCTTTGGAGTGCACCTTCACCCATGAGCCATCCCGGAGGACAGAAACCTGGGGTGCAGATAACTCCTTCAGCGCCTGCAATGATTTCTCTGCTTTCCTCTCCTGGAAGAATCCTAGGAAGCTGTTGACCACGACGATGGCGATGATGGCGATGGCATCAATGTACTCACCCAAAAGTCCGGATATGAGTGTGGCGGCCAGCAGGACCAGGACCATGAAATCCTTGAACTGGCTAAAAAATACCAATAGGGCCGATTGTTTTTCGGCTTCCTCCAGCTGATTATATCCATACTGCTTCATCCGGTTTTCGGCGTCAGCAGACGAAAGGCCGTGTTGATAATCCGTATTGATGGCCTTCTCTATATCCTCCTGTCTCATCTCATGAAATTTCATGCACCCATCTCACTCTCCTCCTACAAATACGAAAAGTTGTCCTTCTCTTAGCATTCTTATTCAGACTCGTCCTGAAAAATGATATGATTTAAGGAGGTTTAATTCGTCGTCCGTTCCTTTGTTTTGTAAATGGAGGCAGGACGCGCTACAATCAAATGAATGAGTAAAAAAGAAGAGGATGTTTTGCATGTCATTCGATGGACTATTTACAAAAGCCATGACTGAAGAGCTGAAAGAAGCCCTCCTTCACGGCAGAATCAATAAAATACATCAGCCTTATAAAAATGAAATCATCATGGTCATCCGGGCCAACGGGAAGAATCATAAACTTCTCCTATCCGCCCACCCAAGCTATGCCAGGGTACAGCTGACAGGAGAGGAATACGAAAATCCCCCCGTACCACCGATGTTCTGCATGCTCCTCCGGAAGCATCTTGAAGGCTATATGATCGAAGACATCCACCAGATCGGCCTCGATCGGATGATCATCCTGGAGGTAAAGGGACGGAATGACATCGGGGATGTCTCCTACAAACAACTGATCATCGAAGTGATGGGAAGGCACAGTAACATCATCCTGGTCGACAAGGGGCGCAATATGATCCTTGACAGCATCAAGCACTTGTCACCGAGCATGAATTCCCACAGGACCGTGCTCCCCGGGAATGAATACATCTTCCCACCAAGCCAGGATAAGCTAAACCCCCTGGATGCTGCAGGGGAAGATGTCCTGCGGTCCCTCGATTTCAATTCCGGTAAATTGGACAAGCAGATCGTGGGATCCTTCTCAGGTGTATCACCACTCGCCGCCAAGGAAATCGTCCACCGCGCCGGCCTGGGGACACAGGCTGCCATTGCCGATTCATTCCTGCACTTCATGGCGGACCTTCGGGAACACCGGACGTCCCCTACCCTGATTTCGGGAGACAAGGAAACATTCTACTGGTGCCCGCTGGACCACGTCGAAGGAGAGCGTCATTCCTTCACCACCCTTAGTGGACTTCTCGATCGCTTCTTCTATCAAAAAGCATCAAGGGACCGGGTGAAGCAACAGGGCAATGACCTTGAGCGTTTCATCCGGAACGAGCGCGATAAAAACGAGAATAAGATCGTCAAGCTCGAGCGTACCCTTCAAGAGGCGAAGGATGCCGATCGTTACCAGCTCCTCGGAGAACTGCTCACCTCCAATCTCTACGCGGTACAGAGAGGGATGGAAGAAGTATCCGTGGTGAACTATTACGACGAAGAAGGCGGATCGGTGACGATCCCTCTGAATCCTCAAAAATCACCCTCTGAAAATGCCCAGGGCTATTTCTCCCGCTATCAAAAAGCGAAGCACGCTGTTCAGGTGGTACAGGAACAGATCGAAAAAGCAACCGATGAGCTCGCTTACTTCGAGCAGCTCCTTCAGCAGCTCGAATCCGCCTCCACAAAGGACATTGAAGGAATCCGGGAAGAGCTGGAGGAAGAGGGATACCTGCGCGTCCGGAAGAACCAGAAAAAGAAAAAGGCAAATGAAAAGCTGGTGCTCGAATCCTATACAGCGACCGACGGTACGAAAATCCTCGTCGGGAAGAATAATAAACAGAATGATTATCTGACCAATAAAGTGGCGGCGAAGAGTGATATCTGGCTCCATACGAAGGATATACCTGGTTCTCATGTCGTCATCCGGGGTGCTTCCCCTTCAGATGAAACCATCCTTGAGGCAGCCAATCTTGCTGCTTACTTCAGCAAAGCAAGGGAGTCGGGATCGGTCCCAGTCGATTACACGGAAGTACGACAGGTTAAGAAACCCCGCGGCGCCAAACCGGGATTCGTTATCTATGAAAATCAGCAGACCGTCTATGTCACACCTGATCTTGACCAGGTCAGGGCCATGAAAGATCGTTGAATCACACACCTAAAAAACGCCGAAATCATTTTGATTTCGGCGTTTTTTCATGTGTTTATATCAATTCACCTGCTTCTTCCAACCCTCGGGATCCCGGCTCCATTCTTTCAATTCAACGAGATCAGCACCCGAGATGAGTCCCTCTTCCTCAGCTGCTTCCAGAAGACTTGAATAGTTGGAGAGGGAAAAGGCCTCGATCCCGTGTTCACGGAGGGCATCCGCCCCTTTTTGAAGCTCGTATGTAAAGATGGCGGCAACCCCCAAAACTTCACACTCCGACTCTCTCAGGGCCTCGACCGCCGTGATGCAGCTGCCACCTGTTGAGATGAGATCTTCTATGACTACCACTTTTTGCCCGGGAAGGATCTTTCCTTCGATCTGGTTCCCTTTTCCGTGTCCCTTTGCCTTGGACCTGACATAGCACATAGGGAGATCCATGCGCTCTGATACCCACGCCGCATGAGGGATCCCCGCGGTTGCCGTTCCTGCGATGACATCGACTTCTGGGAAATGTTCGCGGATCATGGAGACAAGCCCATCTGCAATCTGCTTTCTCACGGCAGGATAGGATAAAGTCAATCGGTTATCGCAATAGATTGGTGATTTGATCCCGGAAGACCATGTGAAGGGCTCACCAGGGTTCAAGAATACCGCCTTGATGTTCAAAAGTTCCTTAGCAATTTGTTTTTTCATAGATGCTTCCCTCCCAATCTTGACAAATCATTCGGTATGCGGCAACAGGATCGGCTGCCTTCGTGATGCTTCTGCCCACGACAATATGTGTTGACCCCAACTCCCTTGCATTTCCAGGGGACGTAATGCGCTGTTGATCATCCGCGCCATCCGATTTCATCCTGATGCCCGGTGTGACGCGAAGGAATTCTTCTCCACAATACTCCCTGATCAGACCTGCCTCATGAGGGGAACATACCACCCCTTGAAGTCCGGCGCCTTGAGCCAGGCGGGCATAGTGGATGACGGATTCCGTCAGTGGATTCGGGATGAGCTGTTCGGACTGCATCTGGTGTTCAGATGTCGAGGTGAGCTGGGTGACAGCGATGAGCTTCGTCTTGCCGCCCTGAGATTGGATGGCCTCCATCGCCCTCTCCATCATCTCCTTGCCCCCGGCAGCATGGACGTTGATGAATTCTAGATCCCACTGTCCAAGGCCTTTCATGGCACCGAATACCGTATTCGGAATATCATGTAGCTTCAGGTCGAGGAAGATCCTGTGATCCTTTTTCAAGAGGGACTCAATAATGCGAGGCCCATTTTGAAGGTAGAGCTCCATTCCCACTTTGACGTTCAGTCTCTCGTCGAATTGCGATAAAAATGCTTCTGTCACTTCCCATGTTGGGAAATCAAGGGCGATAAACGGCTTGTTCATGTTTCCCCCAGCTCCTTCCGGTCAATTGAGAAATATGGTCCACGTTCATTTCGGCAAGCAGTGCTGGCAGTTCGTGAATGATTTTCTTACAGATGAAAGGATCTACGAAATTGGCTGTGCCTACTGCAACAGCACTGGCACCGGCGTAGAAATATTCAATCACATCTTCTGCAGACTCCACTCCCCCCATCCCGATGATCGGCAGGTCCACTGCCTGACTCACCTCATGGATCATCCGGATGGCAACCGGTTTGATGGCCGGACCCGAAAGCCCCCCCGTCTTATTGGCAAGGATCGGTCTCCCCGTCTTGAGATCAAGCCTCATGCCGAGTAGGGTATTGATCATCGTCAATCCGTCGGCACCACCCCGTTCAACGGCTTTGGCCATCTCCACGATATTGGAGACATTCGGTGAAAGTTTGACGTATAGGGGAACCTCTGACACGGCTTTAACCTTTCTTGTCAACTCCATGGCAACCTCGGGGATTGTCCCGAAGGCGATTCCGCCGGTTTTCACATTCGGACAGGAGATGTTGAGTTCAAGGGCATGTACATTTGATGCTTTGGAGATTTCACGGGCCACATGAACATAGTCTTCCATCTGCGAACCCGCCACATTGGCGATGATGGGCACGTCGAACCTGGAAAGCCACGGCAGCTCCTTTTGCATGACCGCATCCAAACCGGGATTCTGGAGACCGATGGCATTCAGCATCCCGGCATTGGTTTCTGCGACACGCGGCGTGGGATTGCCGAAACGGGGCTCTTCCGTCGTCGCTTTGATCATGATGGCCCCCAGTTCGCTCAGGTCGTAGAATTGGCTGTATTCCCTGCCGAATCCAAAACATCCCGACGCCGGCATGATCGGATTCTTCAAACTCAAGCCGGGCAACTCAATCTGTAATTGTTTCATAACGCCACCACCCCTACAGGAAATACAGGACCGTCGCTGCATACTTTCACATAATCCGTCCCTTCAGGATCATCTGCCAGATGACACACACACGCGAAGCAAGCGCCGATCCCGCACCCCATGCGTTCTTCCAGTGACAGGAATCCACTTCCTGAAAGCCTGCTCTGCAGTGCCTTCAGCATCGGATTCGGTCCGCAGGAAAAAAATTGATCATACGGAATTGATTCTTCTTCAATCACATCTGTTACAAACCCTTTTCTTCCTAGGGAACCATCCACGGTGGCGATATGCGTCGGTCCTAGTTCCATGAACTTGTCTTCATAATAACTGACGGCTTCTTCCTGAAAACCAAGCACATGCGTCACCTTCCACCCGTTGTTGCGAAGGGCTTTTGATAGTCCATATAATGGCGGGACGCCGATTCCGCCTCCGATAAGCAGGGCCGTCCTGCCCTCACCCTGTTGAACGTCGAATCCGTTCCCAAGGGGACCGAGGACATCGACCCTTCCTCCCGCCCCGACAAGGGCCAATTGCTTGGTCCCTTTGCCTTCGGCGCGGTAGATCAGGCTCATCTTCTTTTCATTCCGATCATGTTCAGCAATCGAAATCGGTCTTCTTAGAAGGGGATCGATGCCGGCACCTACCTTGACATGGACAAATTGACCCGGTGCCGTAATCTCCTTTACTAATTCACCTTCAAGGACAAGCTCATAGATGTTCCTGGCAAGGAGGCGGTGACTCACCACCTTCATCGATTCATTGACGATCATGAATGGACCGCCTTTCTTGATGGTTTCGCAGCTATCGCCTCCGCAGAGAATGTCATAGATTCGTAGACTCTCAGTATAGCTTGGGCTGTATCCAGGGAGGTCAGGCACGGGATGCCGTTCTCCACCGACTCCCTTCGGATCCGGAAGCCGTCACGTGCCGGCTGCTTTCCTTTGGTCAGCGTATTGATGACGAGCTGCGTTTCCCCGCTTTGGATGATGTCGAGAAGAGTCGGTCCGGTGGAACCGATCTTATCCACTTCACGGACCTGGATGCCTTGAGAGGCAAGGTACGATGCCGTTCCTTTCGTGGCAAGGATCTGGTACCCGATGCTTACGAACCTTCTTGCAAGGCTTGCCGCTTCTTCCTTGTCCTTGTCTGCTACTGTCATGAGAACCGAACCGTGGTCTTTCATCTGCATGCCGGCTGCCACCATGCCTTTGTGCAGTGCTTTCTCCAGGGTCTGATCTTTCCCCATGACTTCACCGGTGGATTTCATTTCAGGTCCAAGCGTGATGTCCACCCTTCTCAATTTGGCGAAAGAGAATACCGGCACTTTGACATACACGCCTTCCGCTTCTTCCACGAGCCCCGGCTCATATCCCAGTTCACGCAGGGAGATGCCGAGGATCGCCTTGGTGGCAACGTTCGCCATCGGCACGTTGGTGATCTTTGAAATGAACGGAACCGTCCGGCTTGAGCGTGGATTCACTTCCAGTACGTAGACTTCGCCTTTTGAAATGACATATTGGATGTTCAAAAGGCCGACGATATTCAATCCTTTGGCGAGCCTTGTTGTATAATCTACAATCGTGCTTTTTTGCTCTTCAGTCAGCTGCTGTGGCGGGTAGACGGCGATGGAATCCCCGGAGTGGACCCCTGCCCGCTCGATATGCTCCATGATCCCAGGGATGATTACATCTTCCCCGTCACAGACGGCATCCACTTCGATTTCCTTTCCGATCAAGTAGCGGTCGATAAGGACGGGATGCTGCGGGTTCACTTTCACGGCATTTTCCATGTAGTGGAGGAGCTCCTCTTCTCGATACACGATTTCCATGGCTCTTCCGCCAAGAACATACGATGGTCTGACGAGCACGGGATAACCGATCGATTCGGCAATGGCGATAGCCCCTTCCACCGATACGGCTGTCTTGCCCTCAGGCTGTGGAATACCGAGTTCCTGCAGGGTGTGCTCGAACTTATCCCTGTTTTCCGCCCGATCCAGGTCTTCCAGTGACGTGCCGAGGATGCGCACACCGCGATTCACAAGTTCATCTGCCAGATTGATGGCGGTTTGGCCCCCGAACTGTACGACGACCCCTTTCGGCTTTTCATGGTCGATGATGTGCATCACATCTTCCACCGTCAACGGTTCGAAGTATAATTTATCCGAAATGGAGAAGTCAGTGGAAACCGTTTCGGGATTGTTATTGACGATGATCGCTTCGTAACCCGCTTCCTTGATGGCCCAGACGGAGTGGACGGTGGCATAGTCGAATTCGACCCCCTGACCGATCCGAATCGGTCCGGAACCAAGGACGATGATGCTCTCGCGCTCTGTTACTTCCGATTCATTTTCATCCTCATATGTTCCGTAGAAGTAAGGCGTTTCAGATTCAAATTCCGCAGCACAGGTATCCACCATTTTGTAAACCGGTGTCAGTTCCTCCTGCTTCCTCCACTCATACACTTCCCTCTCCTTCACAGACCAGAGGGAGGCAATGGCGATATCCGAGAAGCCCATGCGTTTTGCTTTGTACGCAATCGCGTGATCGAATGGGTGGTTTCGCAGTTGTTCTTCGAAGCGGATGATCCGGTCCATTTTATTCAGGAAGAATAGGTCGATCTTGCTCCAGTCATGAATCGTCTCGATCGTGATGCCTCGTCGGAGCGCTTCACCGATGAAGAACAGTCTCTCATCCCCTGCTTTGCGGATCCGTTTCTCGATCCATTCCGGTTCCTTGGCGTTCAATTCATCCAATCCGAGATGGTACGTATTGCTCTCAAGGGACCTGATCGCTTTCAGCAGCGACTCCTCCAAGGTCCTTCCGATGGCCATCACTTCCCCCGTAGCCTTCATCTGGGTGCCCAGATTCCGTTTGGCCGATTCGAACTTATCGAAAGGCCATCTCGGGATCTTCGTGACCACATAATCAAGGGCCGGTTCGAATGCCGCGTAGGTCTTCCCTGTCACGGGATTCATCATTTCATCCAGGGTCAAGCCCACAGCGATCTTCGCGGCAAGCTTCGCGATCGGATAGCCCGTCGCCTTCGAAGCAAGAGCCGAGGACCTGCTTACACGCGGGTTGACCTCGATGATGTAATACTGGAAGCTGTCCGGATCGAGCGCCAGCTGCACATTGCAGCCCCCTTCGATCCCCAGGGCACGGATGATCTTCAGGCTGGTATTCCTGAGCATCTGATATTCCCTGTCGCTAAGCGTCTGGCTCGGGGCCACGACGATGGAATCCCCTGTATGGATCCCAACCGGATCGATGTTTTCCATATTACAAACCACGATGGCATTGTCTGACGCATCCCGCATCACTTCATATTCGACCTCCTTGAAGCCGGCGATGCTTTTTTCCAGAAGGCACTGGGTGACGGGGCTGTATTTCAACCCGGAGCTGACGATTTCATTCAGTTCTTCTTCGTTGTGGCAGATCCCGCCTCCTGTTCCACCAAGGGTGTATGCAGGGCGTACGATGACCGGGAAGCCTACCTCCTCGACGAATGTGTATGCCTCTGACACCGTATGGATGATTTCGCTTTGAGGTACCGGTTCCGAAAGCTCATTCATCAGTTTACGGAACAGATCACGATCTTCTGCCTGTTCGATGGCCGAAAGCTTCGTACCGAGAATCTCCACTCCGCACTCTTCCAGTACGCCTGATTGATGGAGTTCGACGGCAAGATTGAGACCCGTTTGCCCTCCGAGGGTCGGAAGGAGGGCATCCGGCCGCTCTTTACGGATGATGCGGGATACGAATTCAAGGGTCAGGGGTTCGATGTATACCTTATCGGCCATTTCGGCATCGGTCATGATGGTGGCTGGATTCGAGTTCACCAGGATGACCCTGTATCCTTCCTCTTTCAGGGCGATGCAGGCCTGTGTCCCCGCATAGTCGAATTCTGCTGCCTGGCCGATGATGATCGGGCCACTCCCGATTACAAGGATGCTTTTAATGTCTGTACGTTTAGGCATGTTGAATCTCCTTCCTTTTCTCTTCATTCATGAGTGTCAAGAAATCATCGAACAAGTAATTGGAATCTTCAGGTCCCGGAGATGCCTCAGGGTGGTATTGAACCGTGAAGGCAGGATATTCCTTATGCTTCAACCCTTCGATCGTCCCGTCATTGATGGCGATATGGGTAACCTCGAGATCGGTATCGTCAAGGGAAGCTTCATCCACCGCATACCCGTGGTTCTGGGAAGTCAGGGCCACCTTCTTCGTCAACACATCCTGAACAGGATGATTTCCGCCCCTGTGTCCGAACTTCATCTTGAATGAATCGGCCCCACAGGCGAGGGCGAATAGCTGGTGACCGAGGCAGATCCCGAACAGTGGGATCTCACCGAGGAGGTCTTTGATCGTCTGGATGGCTTCCGGTACGTCCTTCGGGTCTCCCGGTCCATTCGACAGCATGATGCCATCGGGCTGGAGTCTCCGGATCTCTTCTGAAGAGGTATCATGAGGGACGACGATGACATCGCAATTCCGTTTGTTAAGCTCCCGAAGGATTCCGTGCTTCATTCCAAAGTCCATCAAGACGACCCTGAATCCCCTACCAGGACTGGCATACGCGGTCTTCGTGGAAACCTGCGCAACTTGATCGGTCCTAAGGGCGGATGCGTTCAACCTGTCAATCATTAGGGCCGGATCTTCTTCCGCACTGCAGAGGATGCCTTTCATCGATCCTGATTTCCTTATGAGACGGGTCAGCTTTCTTGTATCGACACCGGCGATACCAGGGATCCCCTTGACCCTGAGCAGCTCATCAAGTGTGGACTCATTGCGCCAGTTGGAGGCAAAGTCTGCCGATTCCCGTACAATGAATGCCTTGACTGCAGGAGAGATCGATTCGAAATCGTCACGATTCACCCCGTAGTTTCCGATCAGTGGATAGGTCATGGTGACGAACTGGCCGCAGTAAGAGGGATCGGACAAGATTTCCTGGTACCCTGTCATGCTTGTGTTGAATACGACTTCCCCTATGACCTCGCTGTCTGCACCGAATCCTTCACCGATAAAAATCGTTCCGTCTTCCAGAATGAGCTGTCTATTCATTATGCTTCTCCTCCATTCCAAACTTGTTGACCTTGATAAAATGTCGCTTGCGGATATCCTGTGCATTCCCACCCTGAGAATGGTGTATTTTTGCCTTTAGACAGGAAGGATTCAGGTTGAATGGTTTCCTTCTTTTCCAGATCGATCAGCGTGAAGTCCGCATCGCTTCCAGCGTTGAGGGTGCCAAACGGTAGATTGAACGCTTCTGAAGGTTTGACTGTCATCCAATCGATGAGCTGCTTCAGCGTGATGATCCCTTTTTGGACAAAATGCGTATGGAGTAAAGGAAAGGCCGTTTCAAGACCGACAATCCCGAATGGCGACAATTCCATGCCCTCTCCCTTTTCTTCTTTTGTATGCGGTGCGTGATCGGTGGCGATAAAGTCGATGGTGCCATCCAGAAGCCCTTCGATGAGGGCGTCCCTGTCCTCTTTCCCGCGGAGAGGTGGATTCATCTTAAAGTTTGGATCCAGTCCGGGGATGTCGTCTTCACATAGCAGGAGATGATGGGGGGTCACTTCTGCAGTCACCTTGATGCCCGCCCGCTTTGCATCCCTCACCACCCTGACTGATTCTTTTGTTGAGATGTGGCAGACATGGTAATGGGCACCCGCTGCTTCCGCCAGGAGCACATCCCGTGCGATATGAACGGCTTCACATACAGACGGGATCCCATTCAGTCCGTTCGAGGCTGAAAATCGCCCTTCATGGACGGACCCTTTATTGATCAAGGTGTTCTCTTCGCAATGGGCCACGATGGAAGCGCCGATAGCTGCCGCCTTTTTCATGGCTTCGAGCATCATGGCGGCGGACTGTACTCCGACACCGTCATCAGTAAAAGCGAAAGCCCCATGTTGCTTCATTGCCTCTAGGTCATTCAATTCCTTCCCAGCCTGTCTCTCTGTAATGGCTCCGTAAGGCAGGACCCTGACCGAGGCCATTTCATGTATTCGATTATGTAACCAATCAAGTGTTTCGATATCATCCGGTACTGGACGTGTGTTCGGCATCGCCGCGATCGTCGTATAACCTCCTTTTGCAGCGGCTTTCGTTCCGGTTTCAATGGTTTCTTTATGTTCTCCTCCAGGCTCGCGGAGATGAACGTGGAGGTCGACGAAACCTGGTGACAATAACATGCCCCGTGCATCATATTCCATCTCACCCGTGTTGGAGAGTCCCGTTCCTATTTCTGCAATCTTGTTTCCGTTTGTCTTTACCTCTACCGGTTCCAGTTCCCCTTTTGCATTCAGAATGTTAGCATGTTTGATCAACCAGTTCATGTTGACGTCCTCCTTGTAATTGGAATGCTCTTTTTAGTACCGCCATTCTGACGAATACACCATTTTCCATTTGTTTGAAGATCCTGGACCGCCCGCATTCCACAAGGGAATCTGCGATCTCGACCCCGCGGTTGACCGGTGCCGGGTGCATGATGATGCTTCCGGGAACCATCTTTTTCTCCCTTTCCAGGGTAAGGCCGTACGCCTGGTGATAATCCGCCTTGGACGCAATCGGCGTTCCATGATGCCTTTCATGCTGGATGCGAAGGAGCATCACGACGTCGGAGGATCTCATCGCTTCGTCGATCCCTACATATCGGTCACCGTAGCGCTCAGGGAACCATTCCTCAGGACCGGAGAACCTGACCTCAGCCCCGAGTGCGGTGAGGGCTTCTGCATTGGATCTTGCCACACGGCTGTGGGCGATATCGCCGATGATTGCGACCCGGAGACCGCGGAATCCCCCGAATTCCTGACGGATCGTCATCAGGTCGAGGAGGCATTGAGTGGGATGATTTCCGCAACCGTCCCCCCCATTGATGATCCTGACGTCGAGGTCCTTGAGCTCATCGAAGTACCGGTCCCTGCTGTGCCGGATGACGACGGCCCCCACACCGATCGATTCCATTGTTTTCACTGTATCGTAGAGGGTTTCCCCCTTTTGGATGCTTGAGGCGTGGGACTCAAACGGAATCACTTCCAGACCGAGCCGCCTTTCCGCCATTTCAAAACTGCATTTCGTCCGTGTACTGGCTTCGAAGAATAGGTTGGCCACGAAATGGTCCGATCCATCTTCCCACCGCTCTCCTGCTTTGAAGTGTTCTGCCTGATCCAGGACTGAGAGGATCTCTCCTTCTGATAAATCCTTCATGGTTAATAAATGCCCCATCGTACACGCCGCCCTTCTGTCTTATTTGTATAAAAAAACACCCTGTGCCTTATGCTCAGGGTGTTTTTCAGCCGTAAAGAACAGACTCGTCCCTTTACAGCATCACCCTTATGGACTCTCTGGACCATTGTTAAAAGGTGTTCTATGCTACTTCGTCATTTGCTTGTTTTTGTTCTTCGAATAGATTTCCTGATGTTTCTTCCCGTCCCGGAAGGACAAGATTCAGTACGACACCGATGATCGCTGCGAGGGCCATGCCAGACAGTGACACGTTTTCTCCCAGTTCCACATAGGCGCCTCCGACACCGATGACAAGGATGACAGATGAGATGATAAGGTTGCGGTTCTTCCCAAGGTCCACCTTGTAGTCAATGAGCATCCTGAGACCGCTCGATGCGATGATTCCGAAGAGAAGGATGGATACCCCTCCCATGACTGCCGTCGGGATCGAACTGATGAGGGCCGTGATTTTCCCGATGAATCCGAACACGACTGCCAGTACGGCTGTCCCTCCGATTACATAGACGCTGTATACCTTCGTGATGGCGAGGACACCGATGTTTTCACCGTATGTGGTAACTGGCGGACCTCCGATGATGGAAGCGATGACTGTCGCCGCCCCGTCGCCGAGGATGGATTTATGCAAGCCCGGTTTTTCGATGAAGTTCCTTCCGACAACTTTGCTTAGGACCATCTGGTGACCGGTGTGCTCTGCCATCGTCACGACGGCGACAGGTACCATGATCGACATGATGGACCAGGAGAAGGAAGGTGTGTAGTCGACGAATGGAATGAAGAAGTCGGGCATTTTGAATAGTGGCGCGTCAAGAACCGGTTGAAAATCGACGAGCCCGGCGAATATGGCAATGATATAGCCGCCTGTTATACCAGCAAGGATCGGGACCATCCCGAGGAAGCCCTTGAAGTAGACCGAGCAGATGATCGTGATGAGCAAGGTGGCGAGCGCCACAAGGATATGCTTGCTGCTATAGACGAGGGTATCTGCATAAGGATCGGCATACATGGCCATGTTGACGGCCGTTCCTGCAAGACCCAGTCCGATGACCATGATCACCGGTCCAACCACAACCGGCGGAAGGATCGTGGACAGCCATTTCACTCCGAGCTTCGAGATCAGGAGGGCGACAAGGCCGTACACGATTCCGGCCATGAAGCTCCCCATCATGGCTGCACCGGGGCCTCCGAATTGCTTGGCGGCAATGATCGGGGCGATAAATGCAAAGGATGATCCAAGGTAGGCCGGGATCTGACCCCTCGTGATGATGATGTATGCAAGCGTCCCAAGGCCGCTCGACACGAGGGCAACCCCCGGGCTCAGATCGACGAGAAACGGTACGAGGACCGTGGCGCCGAACATGGCGAACAGATGCTGAAGGCTCAGGGTGAGCCATTTTCTTGCTGGTGGGACTTCATGTACATCAAGTACGATATCTTGTTTGTTGGTCATAGTATTTCCTCCTTGTTTCACCTATTAAAAAAGCCCTCTTATCCAAGAGGGCACAAAGAGGGCAGGAGACGGCCTTACGCCTTCCCCACCATCCTTTGTCAGCCTCACTGGACCACTCTTAAAAGGATACTTATTCGTTTTCGTAGATGGATACTTCATCCCGGTCATCGACCTCGGAGAGAGCAACCATGATTTTCTCAGAGCTTGAAGTCGGGATATTCTTCCCGACATAGTCGGCACGGATCGGAAGCTCCCGGTGGCCTCGGTCAACGAGAACGGCCAGCTGGATCTGACCCGGTCTTCCGACATCCATGAGGGCGTCGAGACCCGCTCTGACCGTTCTTCCGGTAAACAGGACATCATCGATCAGGATGACTTTTTTATTGGCGATATCCACCGGAAGATCCGAACCCTTCACCTCAGGTTCATGGTCGGTTGTCTTAACAGACAGATCGTCGCGGTAAAGTGTTATATCAATCTCTCCGACAGGAACCTTCTGTCCTTCGATATCATGGATCCGTTCAGCGAGCCTGCGGGCGATATGGATGCCCCTTGTCTTGATGCCGACAAGGACGATCTCTTCGATCCCTTTATTGCGCTCGATGATCTCATGAGCGATCCTGGTCAGGGCCCTGCGGATGGCAGGCTGGTCGAGAACCGTTGCTTTTTTTGTCATGGGTGGTACCTCCTTCATTGCCATAAAAAAATCCCCTCACCCATGGATGAGAGGATACACTTATCGTATATAAATCTTTGCACACCTAAATTGGTATACAAACTCCTTCTCAGTCTCACGGGACTGTATTAAAGGTCGTATTCAATTACATTCATCTTACAGGTTCCCTGCCCATTTGTCAACGACTATTTTCAAGGCGTGCAATGAGCTTGGTGAATTCTTCCGGAAGATCTGCGTGGAATTCCATGTATTCGCCTGTACGCGGATGCACGAATCCAAGTGTTCCAGCATGAAGGGCCTGTCCGTTGAGTGGCAGCGTCTTCCTCGGACCGTATTTCGGGTCTCCAGCAAGAGGATATCCGATGTATTTCATATGAACACGGATTTGATGGGTCCGGCCAGTCTCAAGTTCACATTCCACGAGGGTGAAATCTTCGTACCGATCGAGCACCCTGAAATGCGTGACGGCTTTTTTGCCATTGTCCACGACGGTCATGCTCTGACGATCTTTAGGATCCCTTCCGATCGGCGCATCGATCGTACCGTACTCATGTGGGATGTTCCCATGAACGATGGCGGTATATTTACGTGTGACGGTCTTCTCCACAAGCTGATTGACAAGATGCTCGTGGGCCTTGTCGTTTTTTGCAACCATCAATAAACCGGACGTATCTTTGTCAATCCGGTGTACAATACCGGGGCGCATGACACCGTTGATGCCGGAAAGATCTTTGCAGTGGTGCATCAGACCGTTCACCATGGTCCCTGAAGAATGTCCGGGTGCCGGATGGACGACCATGCCTTTCGGTTTGTTGACGACGATGACATCCTGATCTTCGTATGCGATATCGAGATTCAGATCCTCTGCCTCGACATCCAGCTCTTCTGGGTCAGGGATCGCGATTTCGATCGAAGCATCGAGAGGGCATTTGAAGTTGGCTTTCACCACTTCCCCGTTCACCTTCACATGCCCTTCCTTGATCCATAATTGCACAAGGGACCGGGACCAGTCTTTATTCAGGGAGCTGACAACCTTGTCGATACGCTCTCCTTGGTTATTTTGATCAATGCTGTGTTGAATGACTTCCATGTTTGTTCTCCTTCTTTGCTTTTCTTTCATCCATGAACATATGCAGGAGCAATAAAATTACACCTATCGTGAGCGATGCATCGGCAATATTGAATATCGGGAAATCGTAAGTGAAAATATATGTATTAAGGAAATCCACCACTTCCTGCCTCGTCACCCGGTCGATGAAGTTCCCGATGGCGCCGCCGAGCATGAATGCAAGACTTGTGCTGAAGAGTGAATGGCCTTTCGCATGCTTTTGCATGTAATACACGATCCCGACGATCACGGCAATGGTGATGACGTAGAAGAACCACATCTGACCTGGCAGGATCCCCCACGCCGCGCCCGGATTTCTGTGCGAAGTGATATAAAATACATCAGGGATGACCGTGATGCTTTCACCTTGCGTCATATTTCGTACAACCAGCCATTTGGTAAACTGATCGATCCCGATGACCACTAAAGCGAGAAGATAATAATACACAAAGGCAACCTCCGTATCCATTAGAGATGATTACCTTTGAATTTTAGCATAAACCCGGTGATAAAGACACTTAATCCCTTGTTTTTTGAAAAACAAGGGATCTTATAAATGAAGATGCACTTTCCCGTATTTCCGCCAATCGTTCATTTCTTGAAGTGTTGATGATGTCGGACTCATTTTCATCAGTTCGAATGGGATCAATTCTCCGCTCATTTCACATGTCGCAAATGAATTCATGTCGGCCCGGCCAAGTGCATACCGTACATCCCTGATCTCTTCTTCAATCATTTTCCTTACAATCGGATGGCTCGTTACAGCCGACTCCAATTCCTTCAATGATGATTCCAGTTCTTCAATGATTGCCGGGTATCGGTCATCTGTCATCTTCATCCCTCCATTCATAGTATGGAGGAAAACATGCTGTTGCCATCTTGCAAGATCTAGCAATTATGGAATGTCAACTGAACATCCGCCTACGCATCAAGGAACCGCTGACGCCTTATGACTAATCAGGAAATATCTTATAGATCCATCCAACAAGAACCGGAATAACAAAGAAGACCGCCTCTTTATGAGGCGGTCCATTTCAATCATGCTAAGTGTGAATAGTTTTCTTTGACCACGGCTGCACAACGCGGGCAGAGGGTCGGATGGTCCTGGTCTTCCCCGACGCGAGGTGACACAGTCCAGCAGCGCTCGCATGTTTCGCCTTCTGCTTTTTCTACCACGATGCTATTCGCACCGAGTGATAGGGCTTCTGCAGGGGCTTCTGACGCGCGTCCGCCGATTTCAAAAGCAGAAACGATGAACAGCTGCTTCAGGTCCTCCTTGATGCTTGAAAGGAGGGCTTCCGTCTTTTCATCCACATAGAGCGTGACTTTAGCGGTGAGGGACTTCCCGATCACTTTTTCATTCCTTGCTTCTTCCAACGCTTTAAGGACATCATCGCGGACGTCAAGGAATGCATTCCATTTCTGCTTCAGCTCTTCCGCACCGTCGAATGATTGCACTTCCGGCATATCAGTCAGTTGTACGCTCTCCCCATCGACACCCGGGATGTGAACCCATACTTCGTCAGCCGTGTGAGCAAGGATCGGTGACATGAGCTTTGTCAACGATACGAGGCACTCGTACAGGACGGTTTGAATGGCTCTTCGATCATGTTGATCTGCAGATTCGATGTAGAGAATATCTTTGGCAAAATCGAGATAGAAAGAACTCAAGTCGAGCGTACAGAAATTATTCACCGCATGATAAATGCCGGCAAACTCGTACTTATCGTAAGAATTTTTAACGTTTTTCACAAGGTCATTCAGCTTCACGAGCATGAAACGGTCGACTTCCCGGAGATCGCTGTAAGAAACGGCATGGACACCCGGATCGAAGTCCGACAGGTTGCCTAGAAGGAAGCGGAAGGTGTTGCGGATCTTCCGGTACACTTCAGCCACTTGCTTCAGGATCGGATCGGAAACCCGCACATCCGCCTGATAGTCGACGGATGCAACCCAAAGGCGAAGGATATCTGCACCGAGCTGCTTCATGACTTTTTCAGGTACCACGACATTGCCGAGGGATTTACTCATTTTACGTCCATTGCCATCAAGGGCGAACCCGTGGCTTAAAACGCCTTTATAAGGCGCTTTTCCTGTGACGGCTACGCCGGTTGTCAATGAAGAGTTGAACCAGCCACGGTATTGATCGGATCCTTCGAGATAGAGGTCCGCCGGTCGCTGAAGGCCATCACGCTCTTCAAGGACTGCCTGGTGTGAAGATCCTGAATCGAACCAAACATCCATGATGTCCGTTTCTTTCGTGAAGTGGCCGTTCGGGCTTCCTTCATAGGTGAATCCTTCCGGAAGGAGGTCTTTTGCTTCGCGCTCGAACCAGATGTTGGACCCATGCTCACGGAATAGGTTTGATACATGTCCGATGGTTTCATCGGTGATGATTTCCTGTCCATTCTCAGCATAGAAGACGGGAATCGGTACTCCCCATGCACGCTGACGGGAAATACACCAGTCGCCGCGATCACGGACCATGTTGTAAAGGCGCGTCTCTCCCCACGCAGGGATCCACTCCGTCTCGTTGACGGCCTGAAGCAGTTCGTCACGGAATTTATCAATGGAAGCAAACCACTGGGCCGTTGCACGGAAGATGACCGGTTTTTTTGTACGCCAGTCGTGTGGGTAGGAGTGCGTAAAGAACGAAATCTTCAGGAGCGCCCCTACCTCTTCCAATTTTTCAGTGATCGGTTTATTCGCTTTATCATAGAAGAGACCTTCAAATCCTGGTGCCTCATCTGTCAGTACGCCCTTGTCGTCTACGGGACAAAGAACATCAAGGTTGTATTTTTTCCCGATGATGAAGTCATCTTCACCATGACCCGGAGCTGTATGGACACAGCCTGTACCGGAGTCTGTCGTCACATGGTCACCGAGGATGACAAGAGAATCACGATCATAGATCGGGTGCTTGGCAACAATGTACTCAAACTCTGATCCCTTGACCGTCTTCTCGACGGAGTGATTTTCCCACTCAAGGACAGATGCGACCTCCTCAAGGAGATCCTCCGCCACGACGAAGCGCTCGCTTCCCACGCTTACGACCGAGTAATTCAGTTTCCCGTTCACCGCGATGGCTAGATTTGCAGGGATCGTCCAAGGAGTCGTCGTCCAAATGATGAACTTATCACCAGTTGCAAGGACATCTTTCCCGTCTGCTACAGGGAATGCCACATAAATCGATGGTGACTTTTTATCCTGATATTCAATCTCGGCTTCTGCAAGGGCAGACTCACTCGAAGGTGACCAATACACAGGTTTTTTCCCTTTATAGATATACCCTTTCTTCGCCATATCACCGAAGACCTTGATCTGCTGGGCTTCGTATTCCGGTTTCAATGTGATATATGGATTCTCCCAGTCGCCGCGAACGCCGAGCTGCTTGAATTGCGCGCGCTGATTGTCCACCTGCTCATACGCATATTCCTCACAAAGCTTCCTGAATTCCGCTACGGTCATTTCCTTGCGCTTGACTCCTTTGTTGGTCAAGGCCTGCTCGATCGGCAGTCCGTGAGTATCCCAACCCGGCACATATGGTGCATGGAACCCGCTCATGGATTTATAGCGGACGATGAAGTCCTTCAGGATCTTGTTCAGGGCATGGCCCATATGGATATTCCCATTTGCATATGGAGGTCCATCATGAAGGATGAACAGCGGCCGGCCTTTTGTCCTTTCTTGCACTTTTTCATAGATCGACATATCGTTCCACTGTTCCTGCATCTTCGGCTCGCGATTAGGCAGGTTCCCCCTCATGGGGAATTCTGTTTTTGGCATTAATAACGTCTCTTTGTATTCCAATTCAATGGTCCTCCTTCTTCAATTGAACCTGTCATCCAAACCATGAAAAAAAAGCTTCCTCATCCCTGAAAAGGGACGAGAAAGCTTTTCCCGCGGTACCACCCTCATAAGGGCATGGTCGCCCTCACTCGAAAATCCGTAACATGGATCAGTCGCTGTCCGCTAGCATTCGTTCACAGACAGGGCTCAAGGGTGATCTTCCGCTTCATTTCCCTACCGGGCTTGCACCGCCCCCGGTTCGCTGATTAAGGATATTGCTGAAACGTACTCTCCCTGTCACAGCCTTTTGATGACAGGTATTCTTCTGGTTTTTCAATTATATGAAAAGACCTGCCCATCCGTCAAGTCAGTGTCTCTTCTTCTTTCAGTGTCTTCAAGTCTGTTGCATCCACATCGAATTCCATGAGCTGATCCCAATCGTTTGTATCGAGGAGATCCAACTGTGCTTCGATGAGCATTTTGAAGCGCGTGCGGAATACCTTGGACTGCTTTTTGAGTTCTTCGATTTCAATGGCGATCCGGCGGGCTTTCGATAGTGCTTCATTGACGATGCGGTCGGCGTTCTTCTCAGCTTCCTTGATGATGAGCTTCGACTCCTTCATCGCATTGCGCTTCACTTCTTCACCCGCTTCCTGGGCAACGACGATGGACTTATTCAATGTTTCTTCAATCGTCGTGAAATGGCCAAGGCGCTCGTTCAGGGAATCAAGGCGTTCTTCTGTTTCCTTCTTCTCGCGGATCAGGATCTCATAATCCTTGATGATCTGGTCGAGGAATTCATTCACTTCGTCTTCGTCATATCCGCGGAAACCACGGCTGAATTCTTTATTATGTATATCTAACGGCGTCAAAGGCATGGGCGCCACCTCCAAAACTTGGTTGATTACTATCATTATAACTAAATTTTCGACAGCTTGTACCGAATTTCCTTTAATTTCGCAAAATTATTTCAAAACACCGAACGTGATCCGCCATTTATCACGCTTCGTCTTGCCATCAATGGTCAACAGTTTGCTCCTGCCGTACCCCCGCGTCGAGATGACATCCCCCTCTTCCACTTCGAAGGACGTGCTCTCGGTGGCCTTCCAATTCACCTTCACAAGGGACGCTTTGATGAGGGACTGTGCCTTTTGCCGGGAAACCCCTTGAATGGCGGATAGGATCACATCGAGTCTCAGGGAGCTTACCGTCGCGGTATTTTCACTCCATTTCTCATCCGAGGTGAACAGGTCTGCCGCCTGACGCTTTTCAAGTGAGACCTTCGCTTTCCCGATCTGCTGCAGCTCCATTTCAAGATACCCTGAAATTTCGTCGGCCGCCACGAGCTGATAGCGCTCCCTTTCAGTCAGGATATCCCCGAATTTCTCCCTTTTAAGGCCTAGGGACATGAGCGTACCGAGGATCTGCCTATGCTCTATTGTAACAAACTTCGTAGGGTAATGAATCTCATACAGGCATATACCATAATCTTCTTCTGAAGGCTCATAATAGTCAGGGTAGATCAGCGCACGCTTGCGCTCGCCTTTCTCAGGGAAAAATGCGACCCTGACGCTCCCCTCGGTGCCGATGATGCTGAGGAGGATATGCTGCTCTCGGGGATCGAGAAAATCGGTCCGTTTCTGGGCATACTGGATCTCCACCTGCTCCTTCCATTCAACCACCTGGTCGATGAAGCCCCGTTCTTCCGGTCTGAAGTGCTGATAAAGTGTCGACACGGGTTTTCCCTCCTTCCATGCAAAAGGACTGAACCGGGAAGGGTATCAGTCCTTTTGAGCTTACTATCTGATCCATAAGTAAAGTTGTTCCAGACCATTGCCTGCCAGTCGAAGTACGATAAAGGCAACGATTGGTGAAATATCGATCATCCCAAGAGGAGGGATGAACTTCCGGAACTGTTCCAGATAAGGCTCACATATTCGGGCAAGCATCTGGCCAATGGACGTTTCCCGGGCATTCGGGAACCACGACATCAGGATATAGATGATGAGCGCCCACATATATATATTCAATAGGGACGATAATATTTGATATAGTAGACCCATGATTCAGCTTACCACCTCGATTCTGTAAAGTCTTCTTCACTGAGGAATTCAGAAATGTTCCCGCTCACTTCGACGTTATCAGGGGTGCACAGGAAAATATCATTCCCCACCCGCTGGATATCGCCTCCGATGGCATACACGGTTCCGCTCAGGAAATCGACGATCCGTTTTGCCTGGTCATGCTGGATGCGCTGCAGGTTCACCAGGACAGAGCGGCGATTTTTGAGATGATCGGCGATTTCCTGGGCCTCCGCGTACACGCGCGGCTCGACAAGGATCACCTTGGATGACTTCTGGACGCTCTGCAGGCTGACAACGTTTTGTTTCGTCTGTGCCGGTGACTGGGATTTCATGGGCTTCTTCTCCTCATGTTCTTCGTATTTCTCTTCCTCTTCGTATTCGTACTCATCTTCATCAAGCAGGAAAAACGTTTTAAATTTTGATTTGATACCCATTTTTATTCATCTCCTCTCAGTCATTTCCAACTAATGCCGTTCCAATACGGACAAATGTGGCTCCTTCTTCGATGGCGATCTGAAAATCATTACTCATTCCCATGGACAGTTCCGTACAGGGGGCATGGGGCAGACCAAGGGCCTTGATCTCTTCCTGCAGCATTCTGAGGTTTCGGAAACAGCTGCGGAGGAATGCTTCATCCTGCGTATGGGGTGCCATCGTCATCAGGCCGACGACGTTGATATTCACGAGTTCTTGCAATGATATGATGAAATCGCGTACTTCTTCCGGGGATATGCCGTGTTTCGATTCTTCACCGGACACATTGACCTGTACGAAGCAGTTTACGGGCTTGTCCGCCCGTTTGTCGATTTCAACGGCCAAGGAATGACGATCCAGTGAATGTATGTATGAAACCTTATCGATGATCTGTTTGACTTTCCTGGTCTGGAGCGAGCCGATGAAATGCCAATCGACACGGTTTCCGATGGCCTCATATTTTTCGGTGAGACCGGTGTCCCTGTTTTCCCCGAGATGTGTGATCCCTGCAGTGACTGCTTCCTGCGCCCGTTCGATCGTCACATATTTCGTCACAGCCACGACCTTCACGTCCCCAGGGGACCTGCCGGCATTTTCACACGCCTGCTCTATGCTGCTGTCTATTCTTTGAAGTCGTTGTTCAACGTTCATGTTCATTCTCCTTCCAGCCTATGAAACTCATCATCCTGCCTGTCTTCCCGCCGTCTTGCCGGTAAGAATAGAAGTCTTCATGACAGGAGGAACAATGACCGGAAGTCTTGATCTGTTCCGCGGACACACCGCTTTGGATCATTAAGAGCCGGTTCAACTGTTTCAGATCCAGATGATATTGACCCTCTTCCTTTAGATTATAGGGGATGTGGGGTCCATCTTCTAGTACTTTTTCAATTTTCCCGATGACAAAATCATCTACCACATAGCAGTCTCCGCAGATCGAAGGACCGATCACGACGTCGATATCCCCCTTCGAGGAGCCGGCTGCGACCATGCGATCGATCATGGATGGACCGATCTTGGCAACGGTCCCCTTCCAGCCTGCATGGGCAATGCCGATCATCTCCTTTACCTTGTCGTAAAAATACAAGGGCACACAGTCCGCGTAGCACATCGTCAGGAGCAGACCATCGGATGAGGCAAGAAATCCATCGGTATCGGGCACCGCATCATCATAGCTCTTTGATCCTCTTCCTGCTTTTGAACCATCAATGAGCTCGATGCGATCACCATGTGTCTGCTCGGCCGCAACCCAGCGTTCGAGGGGGAAACCGATCAGCTCCGAGAGCCGTTGGCGGTTCTCCACGACGGAATCGCGGTCATCCCCTACATGCAGACCCATGTTCAAGGAGTGATGGGGACCGCTGCTTACTCCCCCGTGCTTCGTCGTGATGCCGGCGGTGACGCCGCTCCACCCGGGGATCGTATAATAGGATTCATGTTGCTTTTTGAAAGGTTCCACAGAATGAATCTCCTTTTTTCTTTTCTTTAGTGTATCATATGCCCGTCAGTGAGTCATTTATCAATAGAAGATTCCGGCCCCTCGAGCTGAGCCTGTTTGTAATAGTGATCCTGCTGCTCCTTATATCGTACAAGGATGACGTCTTCCCCGATTTTGACGATATTGTTCCATGGAACGACGACTTCTTCGTCCTTTCCGAAGAACCCAAGCAGCTTCCCACCTCCGCCAATGACGATCGCCTCGATCCTCCCGCTGTCGAGATTGATTTCGATATCGGTGATATTCCCGAGTTTCCTCCCATCTGAAACACTGACGACATCCTTCACTTGAAATTCCGAGATCCGTACCACCTGTTCCTTCCCCCTTTCAGAAAGCACACATTGTCTCTTCTAACTATATGCAAAAAAAAGAAAGACAGACCGGATCCGGTCTGTCTTTCTTGACGCTCCCCCTTTTCTCGTAAGGAACGGAAGCGTATGTATGCATGCGGAAAGGTGGGAATATCCCCATTTCTTCCGCTCTCTAACGGACACTTATTGGATATTTTTGTTCATCTGTTTGATGGCTGCCTTCTCAAGACGGGACACCTGAGCCTGCGAAATCCCGATCTCATCTGCCACTTCCATCTGCGTCTTGCCCTGAAAGAAGCGTTTACTGATGATCAACTTCTCACGATCATTCAGGCGTTTCATCCCCTCTTGAAGAGCGATTTCCTCCACCCAATGGTAATCCCTGTTCTTTTCGTCGCTCAACTGATCCATCACAAAAATCGGGTCCCCGCCATCATTATAGATGGGCTCGAATAATGAAACCGGGTCCTGTATGGCATCGAGGGCAAACACGATTTCTTCGTGAGGAACATCAAGCACCTTGGCAATTTCTTCTGCTGTCGGTTCCTTTGATGTTTCCCCCATCAACCTCTCCCTTACCTGCAGTGCCTTATAGGCAATATCTCTTAGGGATCGGGAGACCCTGATCGGATTGTTATCTCGGAGATACCGGCGGATCTCCCCGATGATCATGGGGACGGCGTAAGTGGAAAAACGTACATTCTGTCCAAGATCGAAGTTATCGATTGATTTCATGAGACCAATGCAGCCGACCTGGAAAAGATCGTCAACAAACTCCCCACGATTGTTGAATCGTTGAATTACACTTAAGACGAGGCGTAAATTCCCATTGACGAGTTTTTCCCTTGCAGAAATATCGCCCGATTGCATTTGCTTGAAAAGCACTCTCATTTCATCGTTCTTCAGCACGGGTAATTTGGAAGTATCCACACCACAAATTTCGACTTTATTACGTGTCATTCTTTCCCCTCCTTGTAGGAGCTGTTGTACAAAGTTCAGTATCTCCCCGGGCAGGAAAAATATGCATGTTGGGAACAGCAATCAAGGAGGGATCTTCCCAAATGGTTGCCACGCATGGCTTCGACAGCTGAAAAAAATTTGGGAGCTGTATTTTCCGACCATGCCATCAATGAGGACATAAAAAAGAACGACTCCTTTCTGTGAGAAAGGAATCGTTTTAACGGTCACACCATTTTATTGAATTCTTTTTTTAACCGTTTGATAATCCGCTTTTCAAGCCTTGAGATATAGGATTGAGAGATGCCGAGCATATCCGCGACGTCTTTTTGCGTTTTCTCTTCCTCCCCCATCAAACCGAACCGGAGTTCCATGATCTGTTTCTCCCGGTCATTGAGCTGATGAAGTGCGCTGAAAAGAAGCTTTTTGTCCACTGTCGCTTCGAGGTCTTTTGTAATGATGTCCTCTTCGGTGCCTAACACGTCGGAAAGAAGCAGTTCGTTCCCATCCCAATCAATGTTGAGGGGCTCGTCGAATGAAACCTCGGAGCGGATTTTATTGTTTCTTCGAAGATACATCAGGATTTCATTTTCAATGCAGCGGGATGCATAGGTCGCCAGCTTGATTTTCTTCTCGGGATTGAACGTATTGACGGCTTTGATCAAACCGATGGTTCCGATGCTGATCAGATCTTCTATATTGATTCCTGTATTTTCGAACTTCCGCGCGATATACACAACAAGGCGAAGATTCCTCTCTATAAGGAGGGATCTTGCCGCTTTATCCCCGCTGGGCAGTTTTTGAAGGAGCACTTCCTCTTCGTCTTTCGAAAGGGGTGGAGGGAGGGCTTCACTTCCACCTATGTAGTGGATTTCATCCGTCTTGAGTCCCAGTTTCAATAAGAGTTTGTACCAATAATACTGTAGTTTCAGTTTGAGTTTCATCACAATGGGTCCCCCTTATAAATGCTGTAATAATGGAAAGCCGGTTTTTATGAGGCATGATCGACGGGCTTTCTTGCTGCCATTTGCGGATGGATGATCGCTTCAAATTGATGGTCGGGAGACAATGGTTCTTCCCGGAAGGCGATGAGACCATTCGACACTTCCCATTCTGCTCCGGAATCTTTCAGCATGATGCGGTCCGGTTTCAGTGCAGCTAAAAGCTGTCCGGTCTTTCCGATGGACTGAGCCGGTATCAATCTCATTCTGTCGGACCAGACAGAATCGATTGAATCTTCACTGAACAATTCGTTCACGTCACCGGCCATTCTAATAAATTCGTCCGGGACTTCATCCTTGAGACGGGAAAGGGAGAGGATCATGACCGGTTTCTTCCCGATCGGATCCTGCAGCCCGTTTCCACTATCGATCAGCCCCTTGATCCTGATGTTATATTCCCCGAATTCGATTGAAACGTCTACCAGTTGATCATACTGAATCTTGGCATACTCCAGATGATCCACCCTGCTCTTGGAAAAATACCAGGCAAGGGGTAATACAAGCATCACGAATACCCAGCTGATCGGATCACCGAACCCCCGTACAGATGCAATGAGAGTAGAAGCTTCGGCACCCGGGTCGAATGAGATAAAATAGTGTACCCCGATGAGGATGCCTCCTGTTAAAAATGTCACGAAGTAGAACATGAGCAGGTTAGCTAGGAAGAATTTCATCCGTTTGAACCCGAAGGCAACCCATACCATCACAACGGAGAATGATAGTTTCACCAACGGACTTCCCGACAGGTGACTGAGCGGGGTGAAAGCCATAAGAATGATAATCGAACCGATGAGCCCTCCTGAACCGATCCTCCAAAGAGCATATCTCCTCTTCAGGATGATTCCGGTCAACCACAGCAGCGCACAATCCACCAGCATATTCAATAACCATATGACATCAAGGTATAAGGTCAATCTCTGCCCTCCTCATCGACGGTTCCTACGACTTACGAGAAGTATATCGTACATACCATCCGGAAGGTTGTCACTTTTTGTACCAGGAAACGGAAAACTTTTCAGGGATTAGTTCGAATCTTGTCAGTATAAATGGAGGCATAATAAGAGGTACGATACGGGGAAAAATAAAAAAACCTGACAGGACATCCTGTCAGGTTTCTTAGCCGTTTAGCGGCGACGGTTGCGGTTGCGAAGGAACGTAGGGATATCCAACGTCTCTTCTGCAGCCTGATTATTATGGTTCGTATTCGATCGAACAGGCTCTTGCTGCTGTGGTTCCTCGCGTTTCGGCTGTTGCTCACGCTTAGGAGCCTGATTCGCATTCGGCTTCACGCCTCCAAACGTAGGGCGTGTCTGCTTCGGCTGGATTACCTCTTCATTGAACCCGGTCGCGATGACGGTCACAATGATGTCATCTTTCAATTCTTCATTGATGACGGAACCGAAGATCATATTGACCTCCTGATCGGATGCTGATGCCACGATGTCGGCAGCTTCCTGCACCTCGTATAGGCTCAAGGAAGTACCACCTGTGATGTTCATCAGGACCCCTTGGGCACCATCGATGGACGTTTCCAGCAGCGGGCTCGATACAGCCTTTTTGGCTGCTTCCGTCGCGCGGTTTTCACCTGATGCGGCACCGATCCCCATAAGGGCTGAACCCTTGTTGGACATGATGGTCTTCACATCGGCAAAGTCAAGGTTGATAAGCCCTGGTGTTGCGATCAGATCCGAGATACCTTGTACACCTTGACGCAATACGTTATCTGCTTCACGGAAGGCTTCTAGCATCGGCGTGCTCTTATCGACGATTTCCAGCAGGCGGTCATTCGGGATGACGATCAGGGTATCGACCCCTTCTTTCATCGCAGCGATTCCACCGCTTGCCTGGTTGGAACGCTTCCTTCCTTCGAAGGTGAACGGGCGGGTGACGACCCCGACCGTCAAGGCACCGATCTCACGAGCGATCTGGGCGATGACAGGAGCTGCCCCTGTGCCTGTTCCTCCACCCATCCCGGCGGTAACAAAGACCATGTCGGCTCCGCGGAGCGCTTCTTCGATTTGTTCCTTGCTTTCTTCGGCTGCTTTTTTACCGACTTCAGGATTGGCACCTGCACCGAGACCCCTTGTCAATTTTCCACCGATCTGCATTTTGATTTCTGCTTTTGATAGGTTCAGAGCCTGGGCATCCGTATTGACGGCGATGAATTCCACACCTTGTACACCATGTTCGATCATGCGGTTGACGGCATTGTTACCTCCGCCACCGACACCGATTACTTTAATTGTCGCTAATGAATCTAAATTTGTATCAAACTCCAACATGACAAATCCTCCTAACTCATCGAATCCATGGATTCCTATTTAGTTCCAGGCTATCTTGATTGTTTTCAGGTTTTTTAAGACTGTTATTCAAAGAAATATCCGAAGAATTTTTTCATCTTAGACATCGGCTTATCTTCTTCGTTCACTTCTTCCCTTACCTTTGCAGGCTTGGGCTTTTTAGGGCTGGGCTTTTGCTGTCTTTTTTCACCGGCTTCTACTGCCACCGGTTCTGCGCTTACGACTCTTCCTTGCAATCTAGCATTCTTTTGAGCGTATTTGATCAATCCCACTGCAGTAGTATACTGCGGCTCCCTTACCCCGATATAATCGGGAATCGCTACGCGCACACGATTTTGGAAAACGATTTGTGCTAATTCTAACACACCAGGGAGATTAGATACACCTCCAGTCAGAACATATCCTCCTGGAAGGTCCCTGATGCCCATGCGACGCATTTCATGGCTGATCAGATCGAGAACCTCTTCAAGCCTTGCCTCTATGATATCAGAAATTTCCAACTGGTTGAACTGCTGATGTTGGTCGCTGCCGATGATCGGCACCGAGAAGACTTCGTCCTCAGATGCATGGTCGTAGTAGGCATGACCATACTTCACTTTGATCTTCTCCGCATCTTCCGTCGACGTTCTAAGGCCGATGGACAGATCTTTGGTGATATGTTCCCCGCCTACCGGGAGAACCGTAGTGGCTTTCAAGTGACCTTGTTCGAATACGGCGATGGTGGTTGAACCCCCACCGATGTCGATCAATGCCGCACCAAGGTTCTTCTCATCCTTGGATAGTGCAACCGAGCCTGCAGCCAACGGCTGTAGGACGATATCCACTATTTCCAATCCTGCTTTTTCAACACATCGGAGCGTATTATGTAAGATGGTCTTTGACCCGGTGATGATGGTCCCTTCCATTTCTAGCCGGACACCGATCATCCCCCTCGGATCTGTTATCTCATCCAGTCCGTCCACGATGAACTGTCTCGGGATGACGTTGATGATCTCCCTTTCAGGCGGGATCGATACGACCTGTGCCGCATCCATGACCCGAAGCACGTCTTCGTCCCCGATCTCCCTGTTATCGCTGGAGACGGCCACGACACCATGGCAGGACTGAAGGGATACGTGATTACCCGTGATCCCGACGATGACCTGGCTTATGGATAGACCGACCATCCTTTCTGCTTGCTCAACCGCCTTTTTGATTGTATGAACAGTTTCGTCTATATCTACGATGGAACCTTTACGGATTCCTTCTGAGTTCACATTCCCTACACCGATAATGTTCAGAGAATCATTTGTCATTTCACCGATGATCACTTTCACTGTGGATGTACCGATGTCTAGGCTAACGTAAATTTCATTGCTGTTCACTCTGTGGCACCTCCTTAAAGAATGTTTGTTTCGAACAACAAGCTTAGAATAGGTGATTCTAAGTATATCTTATTATGATATTCGCTGTAATAAAAACGATTCCCTTTTAATATTCTAATTTTTTTCTCTTTTTTCTCGTTTATTTGTCCAATTGCTGATCAGTAGTCGTCGAATGACGGCAATGTTCTGGAACAACCTTACTCCAAAGGCAAAGACCGCCGCCAAGTACAAGTCTACACCAAGATGTACCCCCAGAAAAGCTAAACTTGCCGCTAGGAGGATATTGAAAAAGAAGCCAGAAACAAAGACTTTATCGTCATAGATATTTTGCAGGTGCGCACGTATTCCTCCGAATAATGTATCCAGGGCAGCCAGGACGGCTATGGAAAGATAGTTTGAATACTCATCCGGTATGCGGATGTCCGTGGCGAGGCCCAAAAAGACTCCCACCAGCAACCCTAATAGGGGTAGCCACATTGTTAACCGTTCCCTCCTGTTTCTTTGACTGGTTCCATGAGGCGGACCCTGATCGTATCTTCGTAAGCCGGTATCTTCTGATCTTCCAGCGGCTTCGAGATATTGACCCTGAGATTATCGATGAAGAAATCTTCCAGCGACTGTGAAACCTGCATCCGGTTATACAGCTTTTCGGCCGTTGCATAGTCAGCTGTCAGCACCTTCACCTCAAAGGGCAGGGAACGGATCGAGTAGCCGTCGACCTTGGTCTCTCCATTGATGTCACGGATGACGGATGTGTTGACAAGTCGATGTCCATCTATGGAAATATCTGTTGCATCATATTTGCTTAGTTCGTTGATTAGCCTCTCGAGAAGCTGAGGTGATACATTCTTAACCGGTTCACCAAGAAGGAGTTCCTCCTCCACAGGTTCAATCGTGAGAGTGAGCCCCGGTCCTTTTTTTTCGGTCAGCCCCGCTTCGGCCTTTAGCTCTTCGAGGGTCTGCTTCAACGCTTCTTCGGGGCTGGATTCTTGTTGTGCCTTGTATTGTTCAAGCTTCCCTTCCACCGAGCGCATCTCTGTATTCAGATTTGAATTGAGCTCTTTTTCTTTCAACAGGGCCTCTCTCAGCTCCCATACGTCCCGCGTATCCCTTATGACGGGTTCCTGGACCGTCTGGAATTGAATGGCCAGCATAAAGCCGATGATTACCGTGACGACGGTGAAGCTAACCTTTAATCTACCGCCCATTGCTTGTCACCTTTCCTTCAATACCTGGTCGAACGCCGCTCGGTTCATGAATCCCCGAGCAACGGTCCTAATGTGATCTCCTTCTCTTTTTCCATGGAGACGACGATATTCTCATTGAGCAGTTGATCCTTCACTCCACCATTGATATTCAAGGCGGAATTCAGAACGTCAGCGTCCCCGATCGCCGTAATTTCAAACGGTGCGGGGTAGTCCACCCCATCCACCTGTATCACCGGCCCGTTGCAAAGCACGTAAGAGTTATGCTTCAGACGCTGTCCGTTGATGGCCACCGCAGAGGCCCCGGCTATATATAATTCATTGATCACTTTGAAGACATGGTGTTCGTGAACGATATAATTGTTGATATTCTCCTCTTCGGGGTTATAATCCGCATCCGACAGGGTGACCTTGAGACCCGGACCCTTGACTTTGGTTTTACCTAGGTACATCCTGTAACGTTCTGCGTCTTCGGCGAGATTAAAATAGATCTGCTTTTCCTTTGAAAAGGATTTTTCCATGGTTACAACTTTTTCCTGTTTCTCATAAAGATTTTCCTGCAGCTCATTATTTTTTTGCTGATAATCAAGAATTTGATCCCTAAGAGCTTCTTCCTGCTTCAACTGTCCATCGGTTCGATTCGAGCGCTCATCCTGCTTTGAACTGGCTAGACTGTAGGAAAAGGCGAGTATGAAACCGAGGACCAGGCAGACAAGGGACAGGATCACTTGCTTACTCTTGATTTTGACCCTCTTCATCAGTGCCTTCATCCTCCGTTTCATAAGCTTTGAAAAATGATCCGACCTCCAGATCGATGACCCCCTTCTTCGATGGGTCAAGCTGACTCGCGATGGACGGATAATGAATCATCTTCTCAGAGAAGGTGCGTATGGTCGCACTTACTTCAAAGCCGTCATTCATATAGAGGGTGACATGATACTGATCCGTTTCCTTCGGGGTCAGATTGATCTCTGAGATCATCTGTTGAACCTCAGGAGGGAGTTTACCCAGCTCCTTCATCATCTTCTCAAGAACTTTATCTTCCTTGAATCCCCGAAGGAGAGGCGCATCGACGGGCATGGCATCGGTCCCTTTATCAAGGATCCTCCCGTTTTCCAGGATCACATAGTAGCGTGAATCACGGGAAAGATACGCTTTCTTATCGTGTTCCTTGATGGAAATCACGTACGTATTGGGAAACGTCAGGCTGACTTCGGCCTTCTTTACTTCAGGCAGTTTCTTCAGCTTGTCTGAGACGGAATTCTTATTCACTCCCCATACGCTTGTACCTGTTGAGATCCCACCTGCTGCAAGCACCTTTTCATCCGGAATGAGTTCATTCCCGGTCACCTCGACCTTTTTGACATGACTGAGGGGTGATTGGAAATAGACCACAGACAAAATCAAGATCAGGAACAAAGTTAAAAGGAAGAAAAGACGCCGGTTCGCTTTCTTTTTCCGATGCTGTTTCAGTTTAGGGATCCTGTCTTCAATCGAAACAACGTTTTCTTTTTTCATGTCAAACGATCTCCTAAGCATCACTAGTTTCTGTCATGGGTTCAATCCCCATGAATGATCTGACCATTACGCCGGCATTCATGTAGGAGAATGGAGAAAGAGGTATGTAGGATGGAACCATTGTTTTCTATGTAAGAGAAAGATGCCGGGAACATAGTGTACCGTTATAATGAACACGGGTCTGCCAGCAAAAACGTCCATCCCTATATATACACTCTTTTCATCCATTCTAAACGAGAAATATTCCTTTATGAATGCCTGTCATTGAATTGTAAAAGATTTGGTCTGCAATAGTAATAAATCCTCCTAGTTCCAGTAAAGAAAAGGAGTGACATCCACTATTCATATGTAATTTATTGTAACACCATCTAAGGATTTAGCCTATGGTTTTTTTACTGAAAACACCGTTTTCATAGGGCTTTTCGCTCTTTTTTGTCTATTTACTCCTTCCTGCTTCCGGTTTATGGATAGACGTGGAAGATATTTGGGGAATCCATCCGTATTCCATGCCATTCAAAATGAAATGACCAACCATTCATCCACCCCTGCAAAGAGGAAAAGGTCTTCCTCCCTTCATCCTCAAAGCAAAGAGTGACCAACTGTCATCACAAAATGACGTAGGTATTATTACCTAATATCGGAATTTCGTACACCCCGACCCATTGGAACGGAATAGGGATAGCCTAAGAAGCTACGGATGATTCTTGATTCTATTCCCTATGGCACTCTCCTATCCCGAATCCTACAGTGCAGCTGAACGGTCCCTTTCTCACCTAAAAATCAAAATAGAAGCATTGGACGGCTTTCGATCCCACCTGCGTTGGCACTCTCCTATCCCGAATCCTACAGTGCAGTGCAGCGGACGGCGGCCGACTCACACGGGAATGGTGGACAGGTGAGACCCTGCAAGCGCAGCTGAAGCGGCTCACCGTCTACCCCGCAGGAAAGCGGTCGATCGCAGCGGAACGGAACGGCCAAAATATGAATACATACCTCTATCAGATATACTCTTCCCCTAGTCAAAGTATCAAAAATCCGCATATCCCTCCACTCTCTCCAAACTGCCCAAACGAAAAAACCGCCCCTCCTAAGAGAGACGGCTCAAACATCTACGTTTTAGCGTACCGACTAATATTCAAAAGCACACCGACCGCCATCAGCATGAGCGTCAGAGAAGACCCTCCATAGCTCAAAAACGGCAGGGTGATCCCCGTCACGGGCATCAGACCCGTCACAACCCCCACATTGATCATCACCTGAATGGCAATCATCGATACGATCCCAAGGGCAAGGAAGCTGCCGAACAGGTCCGGTGCACCGAGTGCGATGCGGATCCCCCGCCAAAGGATCAGGGAAAAGAGCAAAAGCACGAGCGTTCCCCCAATAAATCCGAGTTCCTCGGCCAAAATGGCGAAAATGAAATCATTTTGAGGTTCAGGGAGATAAAAGAACTTCTGCCTGCTCTGACCCAGTCCGAGACCGAATAATCCGCCGGGCCCGATGGCATACAAGGACTGGATGATCTGAAACCCCGAGTTGAGCGGATCCTGCCACGGGTCTAGGAAGGATGTGATCCGTTTGATCCGGTAAGGGGCGGAAATCACCAGACCGACAAAACCGAGCAGGCCGATAAGTCCGAGAAACATGAAGTGCTTGATCCGTGCACCCGAGATGAAAATCATCACGACAGATGTGCCCACCATGACGGTCCCGGTGCCAAGATCCGGCTGCAGCATGATCATGCCGAATGCCGTGAAGACCATGAGGAGAGCCGGCAATACGCCCTTCCTGAAAGAAGTGATGTATTTTTGGTTCTCACTTAAGTATTTCGATAAAAAGGCGATCATGGCAATTTTCATGAATTCTGAAGGCTGTACCGAAAAGGCTCCGACACCGATCCAGCTCCTGGATCCATTCCTCAACACCCCTATTCCGGGGATCAGAACCAATACCAGGAGGATGAAACAGACGATGATCATCACTTTTGACCAGCTCTTCCACGTCCAGTACTCCACATTCATGATGAAGAACATGACCAGCAGTCCCACCCCGGCGAATAGCAGCTGCCGTTTGGCAAAGAAAAAGGTATCATCGAACTTGTAGTCCGCCCAGACAGCACTTGCACTGTAAACCATGATCAGACCGATGGCGAGCAGGGTCATGGTGACCATGATCAGTATAAAATCGGGTGTCGATTTTTTTAAAGGCAAAGTTATGCACCTCGAATTGACTTATTTGAGCCGTTCGAGCACCCTTTAAGGATTCTGCCTTCCGTGCTAGTGTGCGGTTGCTCTATAAGACAAGCTCTTATTAAAGCATATGCACAGCCTGGATAAACATGTCTCCTCGTTCCTCAAAAGTGCGATACTGATCCCAGCTCGCGCATGCAGGCGACAGGAGGATCACATCCCCTGGCTGCGAATGTTCATATGCCACAGGAACAGCTTTTTCAACATTATCGACAGTGATGATGGATTCTATCCCTGCCTTTCTTCCTGTTTCTGCGAGCTTTTGGGCCGTTTCACCGAACACGATGAGGGTTGATACATTCTTCAGATACGGAATAAGGTCGTCAAAATCATTTCCGCGGTCCAATCCACCGGCGAGGAGGATCGTGGGACCAGCGAAGGCGTTCAGTGCACTTTTCGTTGCAAGGCTGTTCGTCGCCTTCGAGTCGTTATAGAATTTCCGCCCTTCCACTTCCTTCACGAATTGCGTACGGTGCTTGACCCCTGCGAAAGTGGAAAGGACCTTCCTGATGCTTTCATTCGGCACATCATACAGTTTGCACGCGGCCACTGCGCTCAGGATGTTTTCCAGGTTATGTGCTCCCGGCAGGACGATATCGTCCAGGCTGACGATGAACTCATCTCGGAAATAAATCGCGTCTTCCTTGATATAGGCTCCATCAAGGACTTCTTTCGTAGTGGAGAAAGGCACCACCTGTGCCTTTGTATGGGCAACGGCAGCGATCAGATGGGTTTGATCATCATTGATGATGAGGAAGTCATCCTCCGTTTGATTCTTCGTGATGTTCACTTTTGCCTGCCAATAGTCGTGAAGACTGCCATGGTAGTCCAAGTGGGCTTCATAAAGATTCGTAATAATGGCGATATGCGGTTTGAACTCCTCGATGCCCATCAATTGGAACGATGAAAGCTCTACCACCATTTTGTTATGGGGCCCCGCTTCCTGCGCCACTTCAGAGGCAACGGTCCCGATGTTTCCGGCAATCAGCGGGTTTTGATCGCCGTCCGCCAGCATTTCGAACAGGAGGGTCGTAGTCGTGGTCTTTCCATTCGTACCCGTGATCCCGATCATTTCGGCTTCCGAGATCAGGTAAGCAAGTTCCACCTCCGTCAACACCGGGATGCCTTTTTCAATTGCTTTTTGAATCAGGGGATTGGTATAAGGGATCCCCGGATTTTTAATCACATATTGGAAGCCCTCATCCATGAGTTCGATGGGGTGGCTGCCTGTGATCACCTTTATCCCCTCCTGGAGGAGACCCTGGGCGGCAGGGTTTTCAGACAGGGGCTTTTGGTCATTCACCGTGACAAAGGCATCCAGCTTATGTAGTAGGGATGCTGCCGTCACACCGCTCTTGGCAAGACCCAGCACTAGTACTTTTTTATGTTTGAATTTGACTGTTGATTTCACTTATAACCACACCTCGATATAAATTCCCAGGACGGCAAACAATAGGCCCACTGTCCAGAAGGTCACTACAACACGCCACTCGGACCACCCTGATAGTTCATAGTGATGATGGAGCGGACTCATTTTAAAGATTCTCTTACCCGTTGTCTTGAAGGAAGCAACCTGAAGGATGACAGAAAGGGTCTCGATGACAAATACTCCCCCGATCAAAATCAGGATGATTTCCGTCTTCGTCAGGATTGCGACTGTTGCAATCGCTCCTCCGAGCGCAAGCGATCCCGTATCCCCCATGAACACTTTTGCGGGATGGGCGTTGAATACGAGGAATCCAAGTACCGCTCCTACAACCGCGACGCTGAAAATGGCGACGTCGAATTGTGATTGATTCCATGCAAGGACAGCCATGGCTCCGAACGCAATAGCGGATGTTCCTGAAACAAGGCCATCAAGACCGTCTGTCAGATTGACTGCATTGGAGAATCCGACAAGCCAGAAGATGATGAACAGGCAGTAGAACCAACCAAGTTCGATGGAAATGTCCGTCATCGGGATCGATACGGCTGTCGAGAAATCATTCTGCTTGAAGATCAGATAAAAGATGATGGAGATGACAATCTGACCTGCCAGTTTCTGTTTCGACGTCAGGCCGAGGTTCCGTTTCATGACCACCTTGATGAAATCATCCAGGAATCCAAGCAGACCGAATCCTACTGTGACAAGGATCATCAGATAGGTTTCTGGTCCGATATCGGAAAACCTGCCTGTCATGAGGAAGGTAGTGGCGACGATGGAAAGCAAAAAGACGATCCCACCCATAGTCGGTGTCCCGGTCTTTTTCTGATGGGACTGGGGACCTTCGTCACGGATGCTCTGACCGAATTTCAGCCTTCTAAGGAAGGGGATGAAAATCGGCGCAAGCACGGCTGTTATGATAAATGCTGCGATGATAGTATATAAGATTACTTGTTCCGTCATTCTGATTGTTCGTCCTTTCTCTCTTGCCCTTCGGGGTGTTAGTCCCGGGGCGGTTTAATCTGTGTGTCTGATCTGCCCTCCCAACAGGCGATCAGTCTCTCATAGGCTTGCTTCATATCCTCCACAATGAATAAGGGGAAATGATTGGGAACATGGGCAGGAATGACCTGATCCTTCAGCCACAGGGATGCAATGGCGCCCGATTCGATGGGCCCGAGGAGGTCTTCGCCTCCATGAAGTGGCACATACAGCCCCTTGCTCATCTTCTTCCCTGGATCAGTCGCAATCATCCCGAAGGTCAGGCCGGGGAATCGGATCCCCCTTGACTCCGGGAAGAGAAGCAGGACATTTTCATAAGAAAGCATGCCTATTCCCCCTTGATGATGAGCTTCGCGACTTCGCGGTCATCGAATTCATACACCTGGGACCCGATGATCTGATAGGTTTCGTGGCCCTTTCCGGCGATCAATACCACATCATCGCCCGAAGCCATGGTAATGCCATGGCGGATGGCTTCCTTGCGATCTTCGATCAAGACATATCCTTTACCGAACACCCCGGCTTCCATGTCCTTCAAGATCTGCATGGGGTCTTCTCCGCGGGGGTTATCAGACGTAAATATGGCTAAATCCCCGTATTCACACGCGATTTCGGCCATGATCGGCCTTTTGATCCTATCCCGGTCCCCACCGCATCCGACAATCACGATGATTTTCCCTTTTGTGATGGAACGGATCGTCTCGAGGACATTTTTCAATCCATCTGGGGTATGGGCATAATCCACGATCACACTGAATTCCTGTCCGGCAGAAATCGTTTCGAATCTCCCCCTCACACCCGTCGCTGCCCTCAGGACCCTTGCACTTTCTGCCACCGGGATTCCGGCAGCAGAAGAGGAGGCCACCGCTGCGAGTGCATTGTAGACATTGAATAGCCCCGGGAGACCGATGGAGAGCTTCTCCGTCCCGAAAGGCGTCACCATGGTGAACGTTGTGGCCGATGCCGTCAAGGAGATGTCTTTCGCATAAAAATCAGCTTTTTCTGTCAATCCATAGGTGAAAACGTGGGCCGCGGTGGATTTAATATAGTAATCCGCCGCTTCGTCGTCCATGTTAATAATCGCATACTTCGGTGATTTTTTAAAATACGTATTTCCCAACTGGGAAAAAAGCAGGCCCTTTGCGTTCCGATACTCATCCATGGATCGGTGATAGTCCAAATGATCCTGAGTGAGATTGGTGAAGACCGCGATGTCAAAGTCACAGCCGTGCACCCTTCCCTGATCCAATGCATGGGAGGAAACCTCCATGATGGCTGATTGAACGCCTTTGTCGACGAACTCCTTGAAGGTCCTTTGCAACGTAAGGCTATCCGGTGTCGTATTCCGGCTTTTTTGAAGGACATCCCCCACTTTTATATGCAGTGTGCCGATTAAGCCAGTGGTAAGACCGGAACCCGCATAGATTTGTTCGATCAGATGGGTGGTGGTCGTTTTGCCGTTTGTTCCCGTTACCCCGACAAGTAATAAACGATGGGAAGGTTGTTTGAAGAAATAATCTGAGAGGATGGCCATGGCTTTCCTTGTGTCTGGAACAATCACGACCGGTAATCCTGTCTTCACTTCTTTCTCCGCCAGCACCGCGGCCGCCCCGTTCCGCTCCGCTTCCCTGACGAGAGAGTGGCTGTCGACTTCAAGGCCATTGATACAGATGAATAAATCGCCTTTCCTTACATCCTTATGGTGGTTCACAATATTCGAAATAGATGGATCCCCTTCACCCTGTACTGTGAAAAATGGTAGTACTTCAAGCATTGTGTGCAATCTCATCTTTTCAACTCCTAACAGGCAGAAAGCAACCTTTATATATTTTACAAAAAAAAACGACTGAAAGCTATCAACCTTTTCACTTAGTTCGTGATTCATCTCGATTTCTAACGATTTCAATTTATCCAACTGCGGCGACTTGACGCGAAAACGCCGGACTTTTCACAGGAATCCCACAAAAAGTCCGGCCGCTCCCTATTCAGACATCTGAACCCTTACCGTCGATCCCTCTTTGATCTTGACACCAGGGTCCGGCGACTGACTCACGACATGGTCACCCTCACCGCTGACTTCGAGCTTCAAATTCACGAGCTGCTCCTGCAGTTCGCTTTTCGATAAACCGACGAGCTCCGGCGTCTTGATGAGCGGGACATCCAGCCATGTCATCTTTTTCTCGATCTGATCCTTCCTCTTCGGCACGCCCATCGCCTCCAGGCTGTCGCCGATGATGCTTCCTGCAATCGGAGCAGCCACGACACCACCGAATTGAACGGTGCCTTTCGGATTGTCGACTGCCACATACACGACGATTTCCGGATCATCCATTGGTGCAACGCCCATGAATGAGACGATATGATTATTTTCCAGATACTTTCCGTCTTTGGCTTTCTGTGCAGTCCCCGTCTTGCCACCGACACGATATCCTTCTACGAATGCCTTCCCGCCAGTACCGAGGGCAACGACACTTTCAAGTGCTTCCCTTATCTGTTTCGATGTATCTTCCGATATGACTTTCCTCTTCGCCTCAGGGGTCTTCCTCATCACCACCTCACCCGTCTTAGGGTCGACGAGTTCTTTAGCAATGAAAGGTTGATAGAGGGTCCCGCCATTCACTGCAGCAGCTACAGCGGCCACCTGCTGGATTGGCGTTACGGCAACACCCTGACCGAAAGCCGTTGTCGCCTGCTCCACAGGACCTACGCGATCCAGATTGAAGAGCAACCCTTTTCCTTCTCCCTGAAGGTCGATTCCTGTCTTCTGTCCAAACCCGAAGTCGTCGATGTACTCAAACAACTTCTCTTTCCCCAACCGCTCTCCAAGTTCAACAAAGCCGGGGTTACACGAGTTCTGGACTACTTCCAGGAATGTCTGGGTCCCATGCCCACCCCTCTTCCAGCAGTGAAGGGTCGACCCGGCTACCTCCACATGGCCCGGATCATGGAACGTATCTTTATGAAGATCGACCTTTTTCTCCTCCAAAGCAGCAGCAAGGGTGATGATTTTAAATGTTGAACCGGGCTCATACGTACTCCAGATCGGCAGGTTCCGGTTATAGACTTCCTGGGGCACGTTTTTGAAGTTGGATGGATCGAAAGTGGGACGGCTTGACATGGCGAGGATTTCACCGCTTTTAGGGTTCATGGCAATGGCAATGATCCCATCCGGATTATACGTTTCCTGAGCGATATCCAGCTCCCTCTCAACGATGGTCTGTACTTTGGTGTCAATGGTGAGCTTCAGATCCAGGCCGTTATCAGGCTTTTCGAAGTCATCCGCCATATCCGGCATCCGTTTCCCCTTGGCATCAGAGAAGAACTTCACGTACCCCTTTTCCCCGCTGAGCTCCTCGTCATAGGATAATTCAAGCCCCATCAGGCCCTGATTATCGATGCCTGCAAACCCCAATACATGCGAAAGGTAGCTTCCATACGGGTAATATCTTTTTGAATCCTCCCCGAGGTATACCCCTTTCAAGTTCATATCGCGTACTTCCTTCGCTTTATCATAGGATAGTTTCCTTGCTTCTTTGATCAAGACCATATTTGCCTTCTGTGTTACATATTTATATGCGGCCTCAACGGAAATATTAAGGGTGGACGCAAGCTTCTCAGCTGTTTCTTTCGGTTCGGTGATTTGTCTTGGCACGACAAAAATGGTGGGGGCGCTTTGATTGGCCGCCAACTCCACGCCGTTTCGATCAAGGATCTTACCACGCTCAGGCTGGAATGGAATATTCCTGCTCCATGAATCCTTTGCAAGGCCCGTGAGCCAGTCCCCTTTGAAAAACTGGACATACCCGAGTCTCACATCAATGATGGAGAAGATCAGGATCCCTGCAATAAGTGCGATGGCCAGACGTTTCCTTACTGTTACATTCGATACTCTCTTCACTAATGGAACCTCCCCTTCTATGGCTCGTTCCATTATATGCTTGGACCACCGGCCGTATGTTCCGGAATTTCCCGAACGCGCCTTAAATGAAAGAGGGACCTGCCGGCCTCGGCAGATCCCTCTGTTCCATCCCTATTCTTTTTTCTTTTTCATCTGTTCCTGAGGGGTCTTGAATGTTACTTCCAGGGCTTGGCCTTCTTTTACCTTTGTCCCGGCTTTGATGCTTTGTTTGACCACATAGCCATTGCCTTCAACCTTCAGCTTCAGGTCGGTCAGGCCGGCGACTTTGAATACGTCCCGGATGGACCAACCCGTCATGTCTGGAAGGGTCGTTTCTCCGTCGGTCCTGATGATGACCCGCTCCCCTTCAAGGATCTTGTCACCAGAAGGCGGCGACTGTTTCGTCACCGTGCTTCCTTTTCCAAGGACGATCGGTTCGACACCTGCTTTTTCAAGCTCGGCCTTTGCTTCTTTCACTGACAGGTCCTTTACATCCGGCAGCGATGATTTCTTCAGCGTCACCTTCTCCTGAGGCTTGATATTCAAGTACTTCAAACTGTTCTGCATGACCGGTTTGAAGACTGCCGCCACTGGATCGGAACCGATTTCCCCTTCCTTCAGCTGGGGTTCCTGGATACCCACATAGACGATCAGCTCCGGATCATCTGCCGGTGCCATGCCCATGAAGGAGAAAAGATAGTTATTCGTTGCACCGGATTTGTATCTTCCCGTCGCCGGATCCGGGATCTGTGCAGTCCCTGATTTCCCCGATACCCGGTAATCATCCAGGGCGAATCTGGCTCCGGTTCCTTCAGGAGATGTAACGGTCGTTTCCAGGTACTCCCTCGTTTTCTGGGCAGATTCCTTTGTGATCGGGTTACCCGCAACTTCCGGTTTCGTTTCTTTGACCACTTTATTCGTATTCGGGTCCACCACTTTGGAGATGACATACGGTTTCATCATCTTCCCGTCATTGGCGATGGCAGACTCCGCCTGAATCATTTGGAGGGGTGTGACGGTTGTCCCCTGTCCGAAGATGGTCGTATACTTCTCGATGGGATAATGATAGAGAATCGATCCTTCTGCCTCATTCGGCAGCCCCACCCCGGTAGGTTTTCCAAAGCCGAAATCATTCAGATAGTTTCCGAATGTTTCGAATCCCAGCTTATCAAGGAGGTTCGCAAACGCCACATTGGAAGAGTGCTGGACTCCCTCTAGATAGGTGATGGTCCCCCATCCGTTCCCGTAGTTATAGTCTTTGATCGGCTGAGGAACTTTGTCCACATAGTACTTACCAGATTCATAGAGTTCATTGGGATTGAATTTTCCTTCATTGACCGCTGCCGCCAGGGAGTATGACTTAAACGTGGATCCAGGTTCGAACGTTTCTTCCACGATCGTATTGGTCCAGTTATTCAACAAGCCCTCCCTATCATCAGGATGGAAGGTGGGCCGCTGTGTCATGGCCAGGATTTTGCCTGTTTTAGGATCAGAAACGATGGCAAACATCTTTTTAGGCTTGTATTCTTTCTCGACTTGACTCATGGCTTCCTCGAGGAACGTCTGCACCTTTTTATCCAGGGTCAGGTAGATGTCGTCCCCGTCTTTCGGAGGAGTGACATGCTCTTCTGAATTCGGAAGGAGGTATCCCCAGACATCGCTCTTATATTGCACCGATCCGTTTTTTCCGCTGAGGATATCATTGAAGCTCTTCTCCACTCCCATCATTCCCGTGGTTTCAGAACTTTCTTCATCTTTCTTTTGTGCGAATCCGATCAGATGGGACGAAAACGTTCCATTCGGATAAAATCGTTTTGATTCTTTCCGGAAGGTGATGCCCGGTAGATCTTCCTCTTTGATTTCTAGCATCTGCTGATGGGAGATGTCTCTTCCCGCAGAACCAAACTCGACCTGATAAGGGGCTTTTTCACCCTTTTGATCGAGTTTTTTATAGATTTCACTCTTATCCATGTCAATATACTTCGCCAGTGCTTCTGCCGTCTTATCAGGATCCGTGACGTGCTTTGGTTTCTTCGGGTCTGTTGTGACTTTCGGGCTTAATATGGCCACAAGCGTATAGGCGGAAGTGTCTTCTGCGATCACGTCCCCATTATTGTCGTAAATCGAGCCCCTCTTGGCCTCGAGGATGTGACCCTTTATGTATTTCTTTGCAGCCTCTGCCGTCAGGGCCTTCCCGTCGACTTCACCCGTGACCTGAATCGTGACGAATCGGACCATAATGATAAAAAAGAGCAGTCCGAATATCCCGAATAGGATGGCTGCTCCGATGTTCATGCTGGATCTTTTTTTCATCATTCTTCCACTACCTTGACATTTTTATCTTTCAGGTTGAGACCCAACTCTTTTGCTTTATCAAGGATACGGTCGTATGCACTCAGTTCACTTACTTGGATCTTGAGATCCGTGTTCGCTTTTTCCTGCTTATCGATGACGCCCTCAGCGACTTGAAGTTCCCGATTCACCTGATAGATGGACGCTTCATTCGATACGATCTTCACGGCGAAGAAACAGAACATGATGGCGAACGCTGCAAGAAGGATTTTTTCTCCGGGAGTGATGACGGATGTCCTTCCCTCACGCAGTCGTTTCGGTTTTGGTTGTGCACTGGTCTCGATCGGTTGTGTTTGATAATTTCTAGCTAAGTTACTCAAGGTGATCCCTCCCATTATTCAATCTTTTTTATCTATTTTTATTTATTTTTTTCTGCTATACGGAGCTTAGCAGAGCGTGCCCTGTTATTCATTTCGAGTTCGTCTTCACTAGGAAGGATCGGCTTTCGTGTGATGAGCTTCAACTCTGGCTCGTACCCTTCTGGAATGACGGGTAGACCTGGGGGAAGCTGGGGTCCTGCAGCCTTTTCCTTGAACATCGTTTTACACATGCGATCTTCAAGTGAATGGAAGGTGATGACGCTGACCCTTCCTCCGGGAGAAAGGATGTCGATGGCCTGTTCGAGGGAATCTTCGAATGCACCGAGCTCATCATTCACGGCTATCCTGATTGCTTGGAAGACACGCTTGGCAGGGTGACCGCCCTTGCGCCTTGCCGGTGCGGGAATCCCTTCTTTGATCAGTTCGACCAATTCCCCTGTAGTTTCAATCGCCTTCTTCTCTCTGGCCGCCTCAATTTTTCGGGCGATCTGTTTGGAGAATTTCTCTTCTCCGTACCGGTAGAAAATGCGTACAAGATCCTCAAAGGACCAGTGATTCACTACATCAAAGGCACTCAATTCCCCTTGAAGGTCCATTCTCATATCGAGCGGCGCATCATGGTGGTAGCTGAATCCCCGTTCAGGTGTGTCCAGCTGCGGGGAAGACACACCGAGATCATATAGCACCCCGTCTACAGTATGTACACCCAGATCCGCAAGTTCCGCTTTCAGGTTCCTGAAGTTGGATTGAACGAATGTGACGCGATCCGAAAACGCTTCTAATTTTTCTTTGGCATGTGCGATGGCTGTTTCATCCTGGTCGAAGCAGTACAGGTGTCCTTGACTGGAGAGTTGTCCTGCCAGATATTCGCTGTGTCCCGCTCCCCCGAGGGTGCAATCGACATAGATGCCGTCAGGCCGGATATTCAATCCATCTACAGTTTCTTCTAATAATACGGTCGTGTGTTTAAACATGTTGGTTTCACCTTTCCAATCGACTGTTAGTGGTGGGGGATCAGATATCGAATCCGATCATATTCTCTGCAAGTTCTGCAAAGGAATCTTCAGACTGTGTGAAATAGTCTTCCCATATAGCTTTGCTCCAAATCTCGATTCGATTGGAAACACCTAATATAACGCATTCTTTATCAAGTTTTGCATAATTCACAAGCGTGGTGGGAATGTTCACGCGCCCCGTTTTGTCCAGTTCGCTTTCCGTTGCTCCTGAAAAGAAGAAACGGGTGAAGGCACGGGCGTCTTTTTTTGTGAGCGGCAGGGCTTTGAGCTTTTCTTCTAGTGCGCGCCATTCATCCATGGGATAACCAAATAGGCATTCATCGAGACCGCGTGTGATGACGAACGCATCACCAAAGTGCTCCCTGAACTTGGCAGGTACGATTAAACGGCCTTTTGTATCAATGTTATGTTGATATTCGCCCATGAACATATGCACTGCCCCCACTTTCTATCACAAATGTACCACATCCCCCCACTTTTCTCCACTCTTTTCTATATTCTTTTCTTGCATATTATTTCCTCTCTCAACCTGTCTCTTTTTTCCCTGTTTTCATGACAAGAGACACCATAAAAAAAGGATCGAAATCGCTGTTTCAAGCGAAATCGATCCTTTTATGGTGGTACGTGTCGCTAAATACGTTACAGGTGTACGACTTTATGCGTCCCGTCGAACGTGAAAGGAAGATCGGTGAGCCGGGTAATGAAATCCGGACCAAACCTGTTCATATAATAGAGGACATTCAGTGTCCGTTCCTGGGGACCGCCGTTCGGCCTGATGCTGTTCTCGATGAGATCGAACCGGGAAAGCTGCCGTTCATTCTTGCTCCTGATTGATTTTTCCGTGCGTTTTCGCAAGAATTCGAATTGCTTGAGATGGAATTCAAGGTTCTTATCCACGATCGGATCAAGGTTGTTGTCCACAGCGACCGCTTCCTTTTTGATCCCTTCATACTTCGCGATAAGATACCTTTCGATTTCCTGTAGCTCTCCTTCGAGTTCATTCGGCTTCAGGGTCTCAAGGAATTCATCCCGCACATGGCCAACTCCGTTCCTTACCACTTCCTGCAAGGAAAGGGAGAGTTCTTCGATCCTTTTGGCGACCGTACGCTCAAGGATGGTGATGTTCAGCCTCGGCATGACAGGGGGCATATTCATCCCCATGAATTCAAATGCCTTTTTCAGTTCACCCCAATAAGCGATTTCCCCCGGCCCTCCAATAAAGCTCAAAGTGGGGAATAGCCACTCCTGCATGAGCGGTCGCGTGACGACATTATTACTCAGTCTACCGGGTTGATCATGTAGTATTGCCAGCAGTTCTTCCTTCGTGAAGTAGGAGTCGCTGTTCTTATCTTTGAAACCCGAGCCGTCCCTCACGAGTAGGGCACGCTCGTTTTGCATATTCAAGAACAGGTTGGCTGCATCACCGGAGATCTCAAGCTGCGTGTTGAAACCATCTGCCTTGATGTTCTTTTGTTGCATAAGCACTCTGTCCGTGATTTCCCGGCTGTTCTCGATCAGGTGCCGGAAGTAAGGAGCTTCCAGCTTCCTCAACGGTTCAAACGAAGAGTCGATCACAAGGAGCCCATAGTCCTTGAAAAGGGTCATGATGAAGCGGGCAAAAAACGTGACGATATCTTCCCCTTCACGGATGAGACCGTCCATCGTGGCAGTGAGTCCTGCCGTGAACTCGGTCTCTCCCAGCATTTTAAGGATGTCATGGATCCAATTTTTCATCACGGCGGGATCGTATTCGACATCGGAAGTCATGCGTTTATCCACGACCTGTTCCGGATAGCCAGTCTTTTTCACTTTCCCGTCCTGCTCGAGGAAGATGTGGTTCACTTCCTGATAATCATGGTCTTCTCCCGCTATCCAGAATACCGGTACGACAGGATGGTTCAATTCCTGTTCCTGCTCCCTGGCAAGTCTGATGACGGATACGATTTTATGTATGGTATATAGGGGACCGGTAAGCAGGCCTGCCTGCTGTCCTGCAACGACGGCGACGGCATCGTTCTTTAATTTCTGCAGGGATTCTTCCACGGCTGAAGACGACGGAAGCGATTCCATATAGGAGGAGATGCATGTTGCGAGTCCTTCCCGTGGGAATTCCCTCTCCCCCAGGTCTTCAAGGCGACGGCTGAAGACGTCCTGTTCATTGATATTATAATGAAAGAAAGAAGTGACCGGTTCTTCCTGTTTCATATACTTTGAAGCAAACTGATTGATTGCTGGAATATCCAAGCTTTCCAATTCCATATGAATGACTCCTTTTCTAGCTCATAATTTCCTAACGATGAGTATATCATTCCACAAAAGGAAAAGGAAAAAACTTGCCTAAGACATGTAAAAAAGATGCGGATCAGTTGGATTCCATGACCCGAAGAGCGAGGCCCGTCACCATCAGGGCGAGATAGGCCATGGAAAACAAGAGGAAATTCAGTCTCCACGTCCCCCTGATCACTCCCCGGTAATCGACCTCCCCTTTCAACCTCCAGTACAGAATGGTGAAGAATAATGCCGAACAAAGTACGGTCAACAGTATCAGCCAGAAATACGATTGACCCCAAATGGCTATGATGATGAAGTGGACGGAGATCATCAGGAGGATCGTGGTGATATCGACGGAGATGTGGACGGCTTTCCGATGACTTCCCGTCAGCTCCTTGGCCAAGATGAAGCTGATGAAATAGCCCGCGAACGGAATAAGGACGATGAGCGCCATGATAATAGAAAATGCAGAAGCCATCTTATGTCATCCTCCCTGCTGATTCTTTCCCCTTCACGAGGAGATAGAGCGTATTCATGACCGGTATATCCCGTGGCGAAGCCTTACGGACTAGTTCCCCAAGGATGGATTCGATCTCGGTCATCCTTCCGTTTTCCACATCCTTTAGCATGGACGACCGGTTTTGCGCGGTATTCATGCATACCCTCTTAATGTCTTCGAGGGAAATCATTTCTTCCATGTGGGGGTGAAGATGAAGAAGTTCTCCATAGGCCTGTTCGATAAGTGCGCTGTAATATGGATTCGATGCCACTTCTCCATTCACACAGCCTGCAATGGCCGTCAGTGGATTGATGATGGCATTGATGAACAGCTTCCTGAGAAGCATCGCTTCATAATCATCCTCTTTTACAAAAGGAAAAGCAGCATCCTTCTCTTCCAGCAGACGCTGCAGCGGTCCGGATGCCCCCCGTACCAAGGCGATGTTCGTAGCGCCCACTCCTTTATGTAAGACGGTATGTTCATTCTCCTTCAGTGCACCATGTTCGACCGAAGCCGCCATCACGGTGTCGTAAGGAAGCGTCTTCAGGAGATCCATATGACCGATTCCGTTTTGGAGGAACAGGAGGGGGGTCTCTGTAGGGACGGTGATGAACAGTGACTCATCGAGGTCATACCCCTTTACGGCAAGGATGACAAGATCGTGACGGCTGTCAAGCGCGCTGAGAGACTTTGCCTGCACATCGGTCTGCCCTCTTCTCCCCTCGCGCCACACTGTGACACCATAGGCCTCCAACTGTTCCCTTTGTTCTTTTCTCCTTGCATAGACTGTCACGTTATGCCGTTTACCAAGATAGCCGGCGAACAAAAGCCCGACTGCACCTGCCCCTATGATCCCGATATCCATCCGATCCCCGCCTTTCAATGTACACTCATTTTACCAAATATTTCTCATTCTTCATACAAAAGTTTCATGTTGCCGAACAACTGAAAGTCCTCCACGCATATACGATAAAAAACCCGGAAGAGACATTACTCTTCCTGAGAAGAATAGGGACTCTTTCCGGGCATGACGCACCGTTCCATCAAACAGGATAAACCGGATGCTTCCTATGGCTGAACTCGACGTCCTTTGTTTGGTACATCTCGAATCGCTGGATGAGGACGGATCGCAGTTCATTTGCAGCTACGATTTCATCAACGATCATTTCGGAGGCAAGCTTATAAATATCGATATGCTCCTGATACTCTTTCTGCTTCTGATGGACATAGGCCATACGCTCTTTAGGGTCTTCAATCGCCTGAATTTTGTTAGAATAGACCGCATTGACTGCAGCTTCCGGTCCCATTACGGCTATTTGGGCCGTCGGAAGAGCGATGCACACATCAGGCTCAAATGCAGGACCTGCCATGGCATAAAGGCCGGCTCCATAGGCTTTACGTACGATGACAGAAATTTTCGGAACCGTGGCTGAACTCATAGCCGCTATAAGCTTTGCACCGTGGCGGATGATTCCTGCCCGCTCCACTTTCGTACCGATCATGAAGCCTGGTACATCGGCCAGGAATAACAACGGAATATGAAAGGCGTCACAGAGCTGGATGAATTTTGCCCCCTTATCCGCGGAATCGTGGAAAAGGACCCCTCCCTTCACCTTCGGCTGATTGGCAACGATCCCTACGACCCTGCCATCAAAGCGGGCAAACCCAGTAATGAGTTCGGGAGCGAATAATTTCTTGACCTCAAAGAACGTTCCTTCATCGATCAGGGCATGAATCCCGTCGTACATATCAAACGGGGCATTTTGATGCTGAGGGATCAACTCTTCCAGGGTCTTGGACGCATCTGGCGCTCCTCCATCGATCAGAGCAGGCCTTTGCTGATAATTTGCGGGGAAATACCCAAGATAGCGGCGCGCTTCCCTGATGGCTTCTTCTTCAGATGAAGCGAGCACATCACCACATCCGCTTACGGAACAGTGCATCCTCGCACCGCCCATTTCTTCAAGGGTCACCTTTTCCCCAATGACTTTTTCAGCCATCCTCGGAGACCCGAGATACATGGACGCATTCCCTTCCACCATGATGACCAGATCACAGAAGGCGGGGATATATGCTCCCCCGGCTGCGGAAGGTCCAAAAAGGAGGCACACCTGAGGCACCATGCCGGACATTTTCACCTGATTATGAAAAATCCGTCCAGCCCCACGCCTGTTCGGGAACATGTCGAGCTGATCGGTGATCCTTGCCCCGGCAGAATCCACCAGATAGAGAATCGGGACTTTCAGATTCATGGCCGTTTCCTGGATACGGATAATCTTTTCAACGGTCCTTGCTCCCCATGAACCGGCTTTGATGGTAGAATCATTGGCCATGACGCAGACGGTCTGTCCGCCCACTTTACCGATGGCCGTCACCACTCCATCAGCCGGAAGACCATCGGCGGTTGAATTTGCAAACATTCCGTCCTCCTGATAGGCCCCCTGATCGAAGAGCTGCTGCAGGCGATCACGGACGAACAGCTTGTTTTGATCCTTCAGCTTTTGATGATACTTCTCTTCTCCCCCGGCACGGATCTTTTCCCTTGATTCCTTAAGCTTCTCGGTCGTTTTTGATGTCATCATTACACCTCCTCGAATATGAATATCAGTCTTCCAGCAGAATCAGCACATCATCTTCATTCACAAAATCACCGATATTCACTTTCACCTCGGCAACCGTTCCGCCAGCTTCCGCTTCGACAGGTATTTCCATTTTCATGGATTCAAGCATGAGTACCATTTCTCCCGCTGAAACGCTTTTACCGGTTTCCGTCAATACATTCAATACAGTGCCTGCCATGGTGGCTTTGATTTCTTTCATATAAGTTCCTCCTCGTTATGATTGTTGTTGTGCAGACAGGTAATCCTGGAGCCATTTGGTGGAGTAACCCCCACCGACGAACTCATCGGCCGATAATACCTCCCGGATGAGGGGAAGATTGGTTTTGACCCCCTGGATCTCCACCCCGCCGAAAAATCTCCTAGCTTTCTCAAGGCAATCCTTGCGGTCCTGCCCACTTACGATGCACTTGGCGATCATAGGGTCATAAAACGGTGTCACCTTGTTCCCTTGTGCATAACCCGCATCGATTCGCACACCGTCCTGCTTTTCTCCCCACTCGAGTGTGGCAAGGAGACCCGGGGACGGGAAGAACGTTTTCGGATCTTCGGCATAGATCCTGAACTCGATGGCATGCCCCCTTGAGAATATCCCCTCCTGAGCTGAGATGGGCAGTTCTTCCCCTTGAGCGACCTTCAGCTGCCATTTGACAAGATCAAGTTCCGTCACGGCTTCGGTCACAGGATGTTCCACCTGAAGACGTGTATTCATTTCAAGGAAGTAGAACTGTTCATCATGGTCCACGATGAATTCCACGGTTCCGGCATTGGTGTAACCGACGGCTTTCCCTGCCTTCACTGCCGCGGAAAGCATCAACTCCTTGGTCTTTTCCGAAAGCGCTGGTGAAGGAGATTCTTCAATCACCTTCTGATTCCTCCGTTGGACGGAGCAGTTCCTTTCGAACAGATGAACAAGATTCCCCCGTTGATCCCCGAAGATCTGCACCTCGATATGCCGGCTTTCATCTATACATTTTTCAAGAAATACTTCGTCGTTCCCAAAATACGCTTTTGCACGATTCCGGGTCGAATCAAAATGTTGAACGAGCGCTTGCTCATCGGCACACCGGATCATCCCGATGCCCCCGCCCCCGCCGCTCGCCTTCAGCATGACCGGGTAACCGATCTCAGCGGCAAGGAGCTTTGCTGATTCAATCGATGCACAACCTGATTCACTTCCGGGTACGACAGGTACGCCTGCATCCTTCATGATCTTCCTGGCCTTCACTTTATCGCCCATGACCTCGATGGTTTTCCAATGAGGACCGATGAAGATGAGCCCCTCTTCTTCTACCAGCTTGGCAAATGAAGCATTTTCAGATAACAGACCATAACCAGGATGGATGGCATCCACCCCTTCACGTTTTGCCACTTCCACGATCGTATCCATCATCAGATAAGAACGGTTCACTTGAGACTCTCCGATCCTGAATGAATGGTCCGCCTCTTTGACGAACGGCATCTCTGCATCTGCATCTGAATAGACTGCTACGGTTTCGATCGATAACTGTTTGCAGGTGGAAATGATCCGTGAAGCGATCTCCCCTCTATTGGCGATGAGTATTTTCTGTATCATCTCTCCCCCTCCTTCCTAGTAGGAATTCTACAAAAATCGTGGAATTCCTCTCTAAAATGTAAACGTTTTCTCATTTGAGTGCAGAATTTTTTGTTTATTTGTTATATAATAATAATATATCGGGCAATTAAGGGTAAATACATTGAAAGCGGATCATCCGCAATCATTCAAATGTTTCAGGAGGGATTTCAAATGGCAAATAAAGTAGAGAAGCTGAAAGTCAATTACAAAACTCTTGAAGAGTTTAAGAAGTTTAAAGAATACGGTGTACAAGAGCTATCCATGCTCGACGACCTTCAGGAAAATATCATTGAAAACGATAGTGAATCTCCGTTTTATGGAATCTATTTCGGCGACACACTGGTTGCCCGCATGAGTCTTTACCAGCGTGATGCAAGGTTCGATCAGTACTTCGATCCAGCTCAAAATTACCTTGAGTTGTGGAAGCTTGAAGTCCTTCCTAAGTATCAGAACAAAGGATACGGCAGCATCCTTGTGGAATTTGCCAAAAGCTTCGGTCTTCCGATCAAGACGAATTCCCGCATAAAGTCCCAGGGGTTCTGGGAGAGGATGGACTTTCATCAGGTAACATACGATGTGGAACGTGATCTGAGCGAGAATCCCATGGTATGGTTTCCTGAAGGAGTATCAGAACAAAAGCACGGCTGACCGAACGAAAAATCCGAACCTTCCCGGCATTCCGGTGGTTCGGATTTTTTTCTACTTATTCAGTCGCTGAAGGTTCCCGTTTTTATCCATCTGGAATTTGACCTTATCTTCATTTCCCTGCAGAAGGGCCATCTTCCTTGCTTTTTCGAATATAGCCAGAAGGGATTTGTGATCCTCTTCAAGCAGGGAATATTTTGACTCATAATTATAGAGCTGCGTTTCGATTTCTTTCATTTTCTCCTGAAGCTGGTCGATTTGATGAAGGAGTTTTTGATTCTCGCTCCGGATCTCTTCTTCATGACGCACAGACTCCTCCGCTCGTTGCAAATAGTGAATGATGCTCTCAACCGACAGGTCAGTCGCTTCCTTGATCTGTTCCACTTCAGGAGAAGCTTCTTTTTTAGCTGGAGGTGCACCCCTTTTGGTTTGTTTCCGCTGATTCTTCGCAAGCTCGATTCCTGATTTATATTGCTTGCGTACGAACGAGTTCCACCGGAATCCGCAGGCTGCCGAAGTCCTCGAAAGTTTCTTCCCCACCTCTTCAAAAGCCTGGAGCTGTGTGCCCCCCTCCCTGATATACCTTAAAACCACTTCTGCCAACAACACATCCTCATCCTGGTTCCAAGCATCCTGTCTATTCGAAGACATCTCCATCTCCTCCTGTAAAATCCATATATCCATACTTATGCCCTTACTAGAGTAGATAGAATCGGTCCCCCTACTTTTTGTTCAAGAATCTTTCCACCGCTTGATGATGCTCATCTGTTGCCCAAAGCTCGGAACAACGCCGGATCTCCCTGTCTACATTCTCCGTCAGTGCAGCCCTGTCCCAGCGGTCGAGCAGCTGCTGTTTATATGCTTTCAAGGTCCCCATACTCTTTTCTTCCATGCTTGTTACGATCGGGTGGTCTTCCAATCTATGTCCGTTACTCACGAGAGCATTGATGAATCCCAAGTCATACAAGGATTCTGCACTCCTTAGATTACCGGTCATCAACAGCTCCATGGCACGGGGAGAAGAGATCCTCTCATGCAGCAGGGTGCCACCGCCCCATCCTGTTGAAATACCCAGTCTTCCCTGGACGAATCCCATTTTCACATCTTCCGCCGCTATCCGCAGGTCACATGCCGCTGCGATTTCACAGCCCCCACCTACCGCAGTACCATTGATCAAAGCCAAGGTAGGAACGGGCAGAAAAGCCAGACGGATCAGTACATCCCCCATCTTCCTCAACATGCCGTAGCTCTCTTTCTCTGTTTTTAGCCCTTTAAATGCAGACAGGTCGCCCCCTGAACAAAAGGAATCCCTCCCAGCACCTGTTATCAGAAGCAACTTCACGCCCCCTTTTTCACATTCATCCAGGCATTGGGAAAACGCCTCGATCAAGTCGAAATTGATGGCATTTCTCTTTTCCGGGCGATTCAGAACGAACTTCATGATTCCGCTTTCATTCGTATGTATCTTAAATGATTCCAATCCTGTTCTCTCCTTATTAACCTTTATCTATGCAAAAAAGCGTGAAGAGCCATGGTCTCTTCACGCTTTTGCAGCAGTCGGCAATTATTTGCTTACTACTTCTTTACCTTTATACGTTCCGCACTCTTTGCAAACACGGTGTGCAAGTTTCATTTCACCACAGTTTGGGCATGCTACCATACCTGGTACACTGAGTTTGAAGTGTGTACGACGTTGTCTTTTTGCTGTTTTAGATGTTCTTCTAAAAGGTACTGCCATTCTTCCCACCTCCTTAAAAGATAGTCGTCTATGAAGCCAGAACGAACTGGTACTTCGCTTTTAAGATTTCTTGTTTTGATCAAGAAGTTTTGCCAAGTCAGCGAGACGAGGATCTACTTTCTTCTCTTCCTCTTTATCGACAGAATGAGCCTGTTCTTCCGTCATTACTTCCCAGTCCTTACCGGAAGGCATTTCATCCTGTTCCCTCGCTTCATCACTGAGTACCTGCATGGGAATCTCAAGTATCAGCAATTCTCTTATAGCCGGTTTTAAATCAATTACGTCCCCTTCGATGCGATGCACTTCCTCTTCTTCATACATGTCGTACTCCCGTTCATCGAGAAGATACGTTTCAATCGTATGGAGGTCGACGGGCACATCCACTTCGACAAGGGTTCTTGAGCACGGAAGGACCAGTTTCCCTTCGATATGCAGGTGGAAGGTGACACGATTTGACGCGATGTCGGCCCTGCCAGTCACATGGATCGGTGAAACTTCGATGACTTGCGGATCAATCTCTTTAATATCGTTGAGATCTACCGTTTCATCAATCGCCATTCCTTTATCTCTGTACTTTTGTAATTGAATGATTGACCATTTCAATTTGTCATCACCTCAAGGCAACAAAGGTAATTATAGCTTTCATAATACCGTTTGTCAATATTTTTTCTTTACACGCTTTTCAACGTCAGTGTTGCTATTATAACGTTTATATCGGACAGGTTTCAAATATTTTCTCATATTCCTTTATGGCACATTTTAAAGATGATGAGCGATCTTCGGGTATAATGGAGATGAAAGCACCACCTATATCCATTACGAAACGGAAAGGATGATGATACATTGAATGCAACTGGGATCATAGTCGAGTACAATCCATTTCATAACGGCCATTTGCATCATCTCGAAATGACCAAAGAATTGACGCGTGCCGATGTCACCGTGGCGGTGATGAGCGGTTATTTTCTTCAGCGTGGGGAGCCTGCACTTCTCGGTAAATGGGAGAGGGCCGGCATGGCGCTGCACGCTGGAGTGGACCTTGTAATCGAGCTTCCATACAGCTTTGCGACCCAGCATTCTTCCGTATTCGCTAAAGGAGCAATATCCCTGCTTGATTCTCTGGGATGCTCCAGCTTCTGTTTCGGAAGTGAAGATGGAGATATTGATACGTTCGAAGCAACGGCGAACGCACTGCAAACAAGGCAGGCAGACTACAATGCGGCCATCAAGATGTATTCAAAGGAAGGGTTGAGCTATCCTGCCGCCCTCTCAAGGGCCTTCCTGTCACTCGGTTTGTCGGAGTCCTTCATTGATTTGAGCAAACCGAATAATATCCTCGGCTTCCACTATATCCAGGCAAGGAATGAGATCGATAGCGGGATGAAGGCTCATACCGTTACGAGGAAGTCAGCTGATTATCATGATGAGCATTTTGCTTCGCCTACGATTGCAAGCGCAACGAGTATCAGGAAAGCCCTTTTCGGAGATGGGGACCGGGAGAAGATCCGATCGTTGATGCCACCCGAAAGCATGCAGGCCCTTAAAGCGTATGAAGATACATATGGCTCTCTTCATCAATGGAAAGACTATTGGCCGCTGCTTCAATATAAAATCCTCTCCACTCCCATTGAACAGCTACGGAGTATATATGAAATCGAAGAAGGGATTGAAAACCGGATCGTGGAATGTGCCAGGCAATCTTCGAGCTTCTCCGAGTGTATGAACAGGTTGAAAACGAAGCGGTATACATGGACAAGATTACAGAGGATGCTCCTTCATATCCTGATGAACGTCAGCAAAGAAGAAATGAGAGCCCGTAGCGATCGTCCGGCATACATCAGACTGCTTGCCATGAGTGCCTCTGGCCGTGAGTATCTACGGCAGCACAAGAAAGAGATTTCCCTTCCACTCATCAGCAAACTATCAAGTGCCGCCCCTGTCGAGGCAGCCCTTGATATCAGGGCTTCGAGCATTTACCCCATGGGCCTGAAAGACATGGATGCCAGAATGGTCGCCATGAAAAGGGAGTGGTCTACCCCTCCCCTTCAACTGCAAAAAAGCTGACCCCAAAGGGATCAGCTTTTTTTTGCTTTTAACGTTTGAAGGAAATCGATAGCCTCATCGAACGATTTGACGGGTATGATTTTCATGTTGGTATCGATATCCTTCGCCGTTCTGACGGCCCCCTTATAATTCGATTCCAAATCGGGGTATTCCTTTTTCATTTCTTTTGTGATGGTTTCGTCCGGAGCCAAGAAATATTCTGCCCCTGCTTTGTCCGCTGCTACAACCTTCTGCTCGATCCCGCCGATCCTTCCGACGGTGCCGTCCTCTGAAATGGTCCCTGTTCCGGCAATGTCATGCCCCTTGGTCAAGTCACCTTTCGTCAGCTGATCAAAGATCTCCAGGCTGAACATCAAGCCTGCAGAGGGACCGCCGATATCCTCGGTCTTCAGCTTCACTTTCGGATTGGTGATGATTTCCTTATCGTCTGTAAGGGTGATCCCAAGACCGACTTTATCTTTCATATCAGGAAACTCCTGCAGGGGGACTTCAGCCGTTTCTGTCTTCCCGTTCCGCTTAAAGGTGATGGCGACTTGATCTCCTGATTTTTTTCCTTCGACATACGAGATGAATTCTTTGGAGGATTGGAAGGCTTGATCATCGATCTTCGTGATCCGATCTCCTGCTTTCAATACGTCTTCTGCCGGCATGGAAGGATAGATGCCGAGGACATAGATCCCTTTATAATGGAATTCATATGGTTTTCCTGCCTTTTTGTATGCCACTTCAATGGCATTGTTCTGTGAATCTGCCATGAGCTGCAGCTGTCTGATATTGTATTCTTCATCCGTCTCGTGGGGGCTCCTGATCTCATCCACCGGATAGATATGCTCATACTTGCTCAGGCTCGCCACAATATAGGCAAAAATGTTTGCCTTCCCCATCCTGACGGTTGTAAGCATGAGCTCGCCCTTACTATCATATCCTTCTTCGACTTTTACGATCGGACTGAGTTCATGGGCATCGCCCGGCTTTGTCACATAGTATGGCAGATAATAGAATGATGCGGCCACCATAAGGACCGTCATGATGATCAGCGTCCTGATCAGCGTCTTCATTTTCATTGTTGCTACTCCTTCCAATCATCCAGTGCTTTTTTGATGGAGGGGATGATTTTCCTTGCTTCATCTTCCCCAATATCGATGATTTCCTCTATATTCTTGAAAGCCCTGGTACTGTACATTTCCACATGGGGACGGATCATGAAGTCGGATGAGATCTCCCGGTGCGCGACAATCTCGAGCTGAAGGATATCGATGCTCTGCATGATCACATCGTACACAGTCGTGATGTCGGCGTTTCGCTTCACGTGGGATACATCCACTCCGATGACAATATCCGCCCCCATTTCTTTCACGACGGATACGGGTACCCGGTCGATCACCCCTCCGTCCACGAGAATCCTCCCATTGATTCTTTCAGGTACGAACACACCCGGAATCGAGATGCTCGCACGGACCGCTTCCGCGATGGGACCGGACGAAAAGACGACCTTTTCTCCGTTCGTAATATCCGTGGCGACGACACGGACGGGGAGGTTGAGATCTTCGATATTTTTTTGATGGGTGAATAAGCGGATGAAATCCTTGATTTTCTTTCCTGAGATGAACCCCATCTTCGGTACGGTAAAATCCAAAAAGTATTTTCTCCTGAATGTGGTGGACAGCTTGTAAAGGTCTTCCATTTGATGGCCGACTCCATAAAAACAGCCTACCAGAGCACCCATACTGCTCCCTGCAATCATATCCACCGGGACCCCTTCTTCTACGAAAGCCTTCAGGACACCAAGGTGGGCAAACCCCCTTGCCCCTCCTGAGCCAAGGGCCAATCCAACTTTCGGTCTGTTCATGGCGATCCCCTCCGCATGCTGTTTGTTCATCATATGGTCTATTTCGAAGCGCTATGAGTATATTGGGTAATAAGAGGACAAGTTACCTTTATTTTATCAAACTTTCACATTATAAGGAAATCCATAGACAGGGCAGCACGCTCTAGGAGGGTATCGTTTGACTATGACTAAATGGAAAACCGTATTATTATCAGGCGGGGCTCTCATGATGGCAGCCGCACTGATTTCCATGCCGGGGGAATCGCTTGAAGCATCCACCCGGGGGCTGGATATCTGGTGGAAAATCGTCTTTCCATCCTTATTGCCGTTTTTTATCGTATCGGAACTGCTGATCGGCTTTGGTGTGGTCAGGTTGATCGGGATACTCCTCGAACCGTTGATGAGACCGCTCTTCAAAGTGCCTGGCGTCGGCGGGTTCGCCTGGTCGATGGGAATGGCTTCGGGATTTCCGGCAGGAGCAAGGCTCACGGCGAGGCTCCGTCAGGAACAACAGCTATCCAGGATTGAAGCGGAGCGTCTCGTTTCCTTCACCAATTCGTCCAATCCACTCTTCATCTTTGGCGCAGTATCGGCCGGGTTCTTCCAGAATGCCTCCCTTGGCATCATCCTCGCCCTCTCCCACTATCTAGGGAATGTTGTTGTGGGGCTGACGATGCGATTCTATGGGAGGAATGATCAAGAAGCCTCGGTGCGGTCGGCGCGAAGGAAATTCTCTGTCAAAGAAGCCTTTGCAGGACTTCACGAGAGCCGGATGGCTGATCATCGTCCCCTCGGTAAGCTGCTTGGCGATGCCGTATCTTCTTCGATCCAATCACTGCTCATGATCGGAGGATTCATTATCCTTTTCTCTGTACTGAACCAGGTTCTCTACCATTTGCATATCACGACAGTACTATCATCAGGCATCTCATCCCTGCTCTCATTCTTCCAGCTGCCGCCTAACCTGAGCATCCCCGTCATTCCGGGCCTATTCGAAATCACCCTCGGTTCACAGATGACGAGCGAATTGAGAGAGGTGAGCTTGTTTCAACAGGCCGTGCTGGTCAGCTTTCTATTAGGTTTCAGCGGATTCAGCATCCAGGCGCAGGTGGCGAGCATATTGGCTGAGACCGATATCCGGTTTAAACCGTTTTTCTTTGCCCGGATCCTCCATGGTGTCGCTGCTGCCATCATCACGATCTTCTTGTTCAAACCCCTTTTCGGCCGGGTGGCAGATGGAGAAGCGACAGGGGCAGTTCCTGTCATTTCTCAGCAGACTAGTTCCTTTTGGATCGATGCGGTTGATATCCTGTCGAAGGCAGGTCCCCTGTTCACGATCGTCTGCCTGCTTCTCTACTGCCTGCTATGCGCAAAAAGGCTGGGGTCCCCTTGAAGATCCTGGTTGAAACAAACAAAATCCGAACGGCCACCGGCATTCATTGAATATCGGTTCCGTTCGGATTTTGTTGTGAGAAGCATCAAAGTGCCTGCTTGTGTTTCAGTTTCAGAGCTTCTTCAACCGGCTTCGGGACAAGCTCCGAAATATCTGCGCCGTACTTCGAAACCTCCTTGACGATGCTCGAGCTCAAGAACGAGTATTGGTTGTTGGTCATGATGAAAAAGGTTTCGATTTCATCTTCAAGGACGCGGTTCATGGAAGTGATCTGCATTTCATACTCGAAGTCGGAAACGGCCCTCAGTCCCCTGATGATGGCACTCGCATGGACCTTCTTGGCGTAATCCACCAGGAGTCCCTGGAAGGAAGCCACTTCCACATTGGGTAAATGAGCCGTTGATTGACGGATCAGCTCCATTCGTTCTTCAACGCTGAATAAAGGCTGCTTAGATGAGTTGCTCAACACCACGACGTGAACTTTATCGAACACCTTCGCCCCGCGCGTGATGATATCCAAATGTCCGTATGTAATGGGGTCGAAACTACCCGGACAAACTGCAATGTTGGTCATAGTTCTATCCTCCAGATTTCGTTTAATCTTCCTGTTTAAAGATGGCAACTCGAATGATCCCGTATGTTTCTTCCCTTATCTTATGCAAGCTCCCCACCTGATCGGCCAAACGGATATCAGAACTATGCTCACACACAATGGAACCGTTTTCATTCAGAAGTGCATGCTCATTTATGGACGTGAGCAGATCATGGAGCTTCTGCTGTTTATAGGGTGGATCAAGAAAAATATAATCAAACGTCATTTCCCTTTTGATGAGCGCCTTCACTGCCCTGACTGCGTCATTGCGATACACTTCACTATGATCTCCAAGCCCCAATTCGGCAAGATTCATTTTGATTGTCTTGATTGCCTGATGATCCCGGTCCACGAATACGACCGCATCTAGCCCCCTGCTCAAGCCCTCGATCCCGAGGCCACCGCTTCCCGCAAAGAGGTCCAGGGCTGTTCCTCCCTCGAAATAAGGCCCGATCATATTAAAAAGGGATTCTTTCACTTTATCCGTTGTCGGCCTTGTCCCGCTTCCAGGTACGGCCTTCAGCTGTCTACCTTTGAAACTTCCTGAAATTACTCTCATAATCATCCACCATATATGTATTTTTCTTCATTATCCTATCATATTTCAACAAGAATCGCCACAGCCCGATTTTTTCAGATTGTAGGTATATTTCATGGGTCTTTGGTGATACTGTAGGTAACAGCATCTCTACTGATGTTGTTGCCAACCGCGGAGAAGACTTACGATTCCCCATAAGTTCTTCCTCCGGTTTCTCCTCTCCCTTTGCCTTCAATCCAGTAATGGATATGGAAGGACCCTGCAGTATGACTGCAGGGCTTTTTATGTTTGGCGCTCCTTTACTATTATGGCCAATTTTGAAATAATGGATGTCAATACATAAAGGAAAAGGGGAATACCATGATTCAACGTTTTATCGAGCTCGGAGAAGGATTTTCTGATATTTATGAGTTGATGGCGCTTGCTGAACACAACCAAGACCGGCTCAAGCATATGATGGCCTTTCATACGGAAGTGAAAGACCGCGCCGTCACGTCACTTGCCGTCGTGATGGAGCCCACCACAGAAGGCGGATTCCAAGCGATCTACATTTGCAGGGAAGGCGTGCCGAATCCACACGCGCTTCAGAACAAGCGCTACAGCCTGTTTGAAGAGACGGCCAGGGGTCTCGGAAAGACCGTCATCGAGATGGATGTAAAGCCGTCGACCCTCTATCCTGAAAAGGCGCTCTATTACCAGCATCTGATTGCCATACTCAGATTGAATCACTACATCCCTCCGTTGCAATAGAAAAGAGATGCCGTCACCCGGCATCTCTTAAAAGCCCATCTTATAATCGTACTCTTTCGCCTTATCAGGCCGTGAGTTCTCGAACACGGACTTAATAAACGGCTTGTGGGATGGGTCTACCCGCTTCACATAGGAATATCCCGAGATTTTATCCATGATGCTCTGGAGATCTTCCTGGTTGCAGTAAAGGACCACATATTTCATCTTCCTTGATACGTAATGCACATTTCCGAAGCGACGAAGGGACTTCGCATGCTTCAGACTATGTAAATAAACAACTAAACCTTGTCTCTCCGTCAACATATTGCTTCCCCTTTTAGGAATCACTTTTTTTCAAGTCTAGCATAAACCGAAGGAAACAATCAAGCGCATGATGACACGTGAACCCAATGCGAACGGAGTGAAATCGATGGACCTTGAAACCATTTGGCAACTATTCCTCAGTCATCTTCAGGCAGAAGAGCAGATCTTGAACGCCAGGGTTCAAAAGCGAGCCGGGATCCCTTTTTTGTATGTGGAGTCGGAACTTGGTCGGGAAGAACTGGAATACAGCATCCGGAAATGGTCTGCCCGGGCCATGCGGGGGAAAAGGCTCCACTCGGAAACGATTTTTTTCAGGGCAGCAGGAGACCTCTCTGTGTATCGGCACCGTTTCTATGTGCCGCAGGAGAAAATGTTCTGTTGTGGGAACCTCTGTCCTGATTGTGTCCGTTTCAAATAAAAAAGAAATCAGGCGGAATGGGATCCGCCTGATTTCTTTTATGCAGAACAGCTGCAGCTGCCTCCGGATCCGCAGCCTCCCCCGCAGGAACCTCCTCCGGAAGAAAAGAAGGGGTTACCAGAAGGAACCTTGACATTGGTCGAAACCGAATGCCCGATCAAAAGGCTGACTTCATCGAGCAGGTCCTGAAGTTCATTTTCAGCCCTTCGGAACTCCGCTACGTGATCATCGAGGTCCATTTCCCGCTTGACCTCACGGATTTCTTTCATCACCGTTTTATAATCGGGATGATAGCGGCCAAAACGCTGAACCTCTTCATACAGGTCCTTCATTTTGGTGAAACGCCTTACCTTGCGCTGCGTTTCTTCGTTGTTTTGCATTTTATATAAACACTTGCGATAGTACTCGACCACCTCTGACTGCAAAATCATCTGAGATAGTTCATCTGCAGTGTCCAGGATTTCCATCCTTTCAATAGTAGCAAGCATCATGCCCACCTCCATATCCGTATTCTAACAGAAATAGAGGCCGGAAGCGAATATGCTATGAGATGGTCACATAGAATTTTTTCTTCATGCCGAGTGACTTATTATCCATCCCTACGACATCAAGTTCGATCAAATGGGTTCCCTTTGGCATGCCTTTGATGATAAAAGCAGCCGTGCGATGCTCTTCATACACGTTTGCTGTGGCGGATCTGATCACGATCTTTCCAGCCGTGGCACCCTTTTGTTTATCTGTAAACGTCACACCCGTAGCGATGCACTCTACTAGCACCTCGTTGCCCCGGGTGAGATGTTTCACTGATAAGCTGTTTTGCACGTGTGCAGAAGCCGCTACGCTTTTTGGCTCCGGTGGGGTATCCCTGCACCCCGATAATACGGTAACAAGCCCAATAGCAAGAAGGGTTCTTCTTTTCATCTTCCATCACTCCTTGCTATTAGCCATCCCCATCCTTTCAATTATTATCCGGAGCTCTTTTCATCATTCACTGTTCATGGCCTGAAACATGGAAATCATCATCGAGGCCATCTGCACGCCGTTTGAAAACTTCTGCACCCGATGGGGGATTGTTTTTTCGAAATGATGAATCGAAGCGATCTCAAACTTTTCCAGTTGATCTGGATTCCTGGAAAGCGTGCGATACCACTGGGGTGCATCCCGGAGATATCGCTTCAAGTCATCGCTTGCATGGATGTATTCGATAATATCACTTCTCAACTCTGGTCCCCTCCTTAATCCTGTCTGAATGAAAACGGGTGAGAAGGCCGTTTGGGTTTTTCTTCCCTTGGCGCTGTATCTCCCTTACCGGATTGGAACTGACTGATGACACCCTGGACAGTCCCCAGCGCTTCACTTAGGTTGGTGATATGCTTCTGCAGCTGATTGGCGTCCATTTTCTTGACGATTTCCCCGACTTGGTCCATCCAGCCATTTTTCGATTCCTCTGCTTTTTTCTCTTCCTTTTGCTCGGAGGTTGCTCTGTAGCTGTTCCATCGCGTATCATCTTCCCCGAGAAGATACCAGTCCTCAAACAACTCCTGCCAGCTTGCCTGACCGCTCCTCACGTCCTTGATGATCTTAGGGTGTTTCTTCACAAATTCCTTGAATTCATTTACTTTCGGATGTAACTTCCCCACTCCCCACACCTCCCATTCAGACATTTACCTAGTACAGTGTATGAAAGGAGAAAAAGATTGGTGAAACGATCATGGATATAGTACGATGGACGGGACGTAAAATGAGTCATCATAAGGAAAGAAGGATGGAATACGATGAAAGAAGATTTATCGAGGCTTTTGAATGAGTGCATGGAACACGCAACAGAGGAAGATCTTCATTCCCTTCGTCAGCTGCTGACCGGCATGAGGAAAAAACAGGAGGATGGGGGACCGCTCCTTGGCGGTGTTTTCGCAATGGAATGGGAAAACGAGGAGGACACACTCACGCTCTCCATCCCGATCACTCCCCTTACCCATAATTCTCTCGGGATCGTACATGGCGGCATTACAGCCACGATGGTGGATACAATCATGGGGACACTGGCTAATCGGGCACTCCCTTCCGGATACGGAGCCGTGACAACCAACTTGAATGTCCATTATCTTGCACCGGGCACCGGGGGTGAATTGACTGCAAAAGGACAGATCATCCATCACGGGACGAAGACGATGGTCGTTGAGGGAAAAGTGCTCCGGTCAGATGGCAAGGTCATCGCCCACTCGACTGGCTCCTTTTTCATCTTTAAGAAATGAAGAAAGATCCCGGGAAGTCCGGGATCTCTTTAAGGAAGTTCAGGCTGTTTGATGAAATTCTGGGTATAGTACCCTTTATACACCCCGACACCGATATGGGTGAATGCCTTGTCCAACAGGATTTTCCTGTGCCCATCTGAATTCAGCCATCCATGCACGGCTTCCGGACCATCAAGGTACTGAGACGCGATATTCTCACCTGCCGTTTGATAGGAAACACCCCGTTTATCCAGCCTGTCCGTCAGGGAGCCCATGGCATCTGATTCATGGGAAAAGTAGTTTTTGTCATGCATTTCCCGGCTGTGTCCCCTTGCCGCGTTCGCCGTGGTTTCATCCCATTGGAGTGTCGATTCACCATATTGCTTCCTCATGATATTCGTGATGGCGTATATCTGCTTTTCGTTCGCTTCGTTTACTTCCTCCCATTCTTTTTCGGAAGGCGGCTCCTCTTCTGCCAGTTCCCCTCTATACATCATTTCATAAGGATGCGTCGCAACAAGGGTGTCACTGTCCATGAATCGGATACTCGATAGTTCACCGGTGAACTTGTCCAGATACAATTGGGCATACAGATCGCCGAGGGGGACCAGGAGTCTTGTATTGAGATCCTCTTCATTCAATTCAAATTGATAGGATCCGGAATCAGACTTGACGACGATTTCAGAGTCGACGATGGTGAATCGATAAATGTCCTCAAGCTTCTGTCCTAATTTATACGGGGCAACATCAAGGCCGTTCCCGATGGCATAAAGAGTGACCACTTTCTTGTCCTTGACCCCGAATTGTATATACTCAGTATCCGGCACATTGTAGACCCACCAATCATAGTTAAACGCACTGTCATCAATGCGGTCCGGTTCTCCGAATTCTTTTTTGATTTCGCTGACGTCCTTACCGATATACACGGATAATCCGGATTTCGGTCTTTCTCCAGGCGGGGTCTCTGTCGACTGATCCAGTTGATCATCTTTGTCCTCCAGCGTCTGGACGTCAGGACCCTTTAGCGGTTCATTTTCCTGTTTCTGATCCTGATAGATTCCGAACACGGTGAAAATGATCAGAATAATGCCGATCCTAAGCAAGGTCTTCAGATCTTCCCCCTCCCTTCTCTATTTACTATCATTATATGTTTCAGGTGGTAGAGGTAGTATCCTTTTGTTCAATCTGCCTACATTAAAGGATAGCATATTTTTCACTCTCTCAACACTAGGGATTCTCGGATTCAAGAAGTCGATGAGGATTATATTCAGAAAATGAGGAAAACATTGCGCAAATCGTCATCTTCTTCTACTGGAAGACATTGCATGAAAACGTTTTTTCCACTATTATTAATAGGAGAAGATAAGGCACCTTTTCGTAAGGGAAAGGCTATCGCTTGACCATCTAGGAGGGAATACAATGCATTTCACTGAAACTGGCTTTGAAGAGATTAAAGTCGACTTGAATCGACTGGATGACATCATGGAGTCCCACGGACTCGTCCGTGCAGGTCAATGGGATTATGAACGTGTGACCTATGACCGTAAATTCGAAATTCGCGAAGGCACGTTTTATCTGCGGCTGCAGGGCCATGCCGTTGAAGGGGACATAGGCAAGCACGATGCCATCATCCAGCTCTTGACACCGCTGCTCGGCAAGCACTACTATCCTCATGGGGTGGAATATGGAGAAGGCGAGACCTTCCCGAAGCATCTGATCACCTCCTGTGAGAAACTCTTGAACGATGTTAAGAAAGAAGCAGCCGAATTTGCTTGGTAATACATAAGACTGCCCCCGGGCAGTCTTTTATTATGTCCAGGCCTGCTTTGAAATTTCTTTTCCGCCATTCAAAATAACTGTTCAATCTTTTAGCCGTCACATATAATATAGATATAGCGTGACGTAGGAAGGAGTACTCCATTGGCTAGACTTAAAAACAAAAAGTTCTTGCTTTATCTCGGGCTGTTCATCGTGTTCATCCTGCTCTGTCTTTTCATACTGCCCATTTCATTGCCACTGATCTTGGCATTCATGACGGCCTTGATTCTGGAACCATCAGTCAGAATGCTTCAAGGGCGTTTCGATTGGAAACGGAAAGTGGCGGTCATGAGCATCTTTATACTCTTTTTGCTCCTTTTGGGCGTCACCAGTTATTTTGTGACAACCAAAGTCGTTGGAGAAGGGGTCAAACTCGTTGAAAACACCCCTCACTATATTTCAAAGGTAGGAGACATATGGGAAGAATATGAGGATCGACTCCTCGACTTATCCAAAGACCTCCCCGATACAATCGTAAAGGAATTCTCTAATGATGTGCAGCACTTCCTGGACCGGTCAAAATCCAAGATCCTGCAGTCCTTCAATTTAGAAAAGATAAGTGCGTATCTAACATACATACCCAACTTCCTGGTCAGCCTTCTCGTCTTTCTCATTGCACTGTTCCTGTTCATGCTTGATCTCCCCCGCATCAAACATATGATCTACAGTCATTTGACAGATGCGACGGCTGAAAAGGTAAACTTTATGATCTCGAGGATGACAGGGGTATTCTTCGGATTCTTCAAGGCTCAGTTCCTGGTCAGCATCCTCATCTTCATCGTGACGTTGATCGGATTGCTCATCATCGCCCCTGAAGTGGCCATCATCATGTCGGTCATCATCTGGTTCATTGATTTCCTGCCCCTCGTTGGTTCCATTGCCATACTTGGACCGTGGGCTCTTTACCACTTCATCACGGGAGACATCAGTCTTGGGACGCAGCTTTCAGTGCTCGCTGCCATCCTCCTGATCATCAGAAGGACGGTCGAACCAAAAGTCATGGGTACGCATATCGGACTCTCTCCCCTGGCAACACTTATCGCCATGTATCTCGGCCTCAAGCTCTTCGGAGTCATGGGATTCGTCATTGGTCCTTTTTTGCTGATCCTGTTCAACTCCGCTAAGGAAGCGGGGATCATCAAGCTCAATTTCAAATTGTAACACCGTACAAAAGGAGCCCCGTCTGGAGCTCCTTTTGTCGTTGAATCAGAAAAAATCCTGGAAGCAGGTCGGCCTTGCCGTACTGATCGATTCAAGCATGGTCACCTCGCCCGCGCCGATATGGCCCATGGCTGCTAAATCCACGGCACTCAAAAAGCCGAAGGCGAAAGCTGTAAATTCCCTTATGTCCAATTCGACGTCTGCTTGGTCGCCCTTACGTCGTTCCACCCCATTCACCGATAGATGATAGGTAGTCGAATTCCAAGGAGCATATTGATCCACCACTTTCAATGTAAAGGCTTCGAAGCGTCCTGCATCCAGCAGATACGTTGCGAGAAACGGCTCCACATCCACGACCCTCGCCATGAAATAAGGATATTCCTCCACCTTGATGCGTGGATTTTTCAGCATAAGAGGTAAAACCTCCCCTTCTGCCAGTTTCACCTTAACCGTTTCAACCATGGAATCATGCTGGCAAATAAAATTCCACAGCCCCCTCCGTGCCCCGGATGTCAGAGGGAGGAATTCATCGACGGTCATCGTGCCTTCGGAGATCGTATATAGTATGTATCCTTCCATTTCACTGGCATGATAGGTCGCGATGGACCATCGTTCCTCTTTCTTCTTCCACCATGCATCCGTACGGACAAGCATCCCATTATGTTTCTGTGCGTAACGGTCATAGATTTCCTTCAATTCTTTGGTGACCCGTCCACGCCGAATGGTACCCATTGTGGGTGGTATAGGACTTAAATCCTTCTGCCCCACTGTCATCTGACGATAGGATGCAAACAGCTCCCAGCCGAATTTCCGGTAAAAATCGATATAAAATGGGTGGAGCATGGATATGATCTGCCCGGACCCCTTCATTTCTTCAAGGGTGTGGAGTAGCAGTTCCCGTACATAGCCGTTCCTTCTATATTCCGGATAGGTGGCGACTCCCGCTACACCTCCCATGGGGATCATCCGTTCTCCAAACCAGGTTTGAAAAGGCATGAGGTGAAGCTTGGCCGCCAGGTGATCGTCGTGGAAGATCCCAAAGATCTTCTGATCCCTCATCTGTTCACGTCTTTGTTCCCGCTCCTCTTCAGACAGCTTATGTTGAAACGCGTATTCTGATAGCTGCAGGGACTGGCTATAGTCTCGATCTTCAAGTGTTCGTATCATCGTATATCCTCCTCCCACCTTAAACTATTCGGTAAAGAACATATGATATCCTCTAATTGATCAACCCCTTCCACCACAGGTTCCGGAATCACTCACGTTCTGCAATGCGTGAAAACAAAAAAAACCGCCAAAAAGCTGGCGGCTGTTTGATCAATTTCCAAGAATGGCCTTGATGACGGAAGTCGTCTCCCCTCCGTGGTAAAAGACGTACAGAAGCAAATATACTGCTACACCGGTGATAGCGGTAAAGAACCAAATGATGCTCGTGATGGGACCAAGTTTCCTGTGTCTTTTCAGACGATCTTGATAGCCTGTCCATAAGCTCATCAGCCCGAAAACCGCACCGATTGTGGCCAATGTAATATGGAAAACGAGGAAGATCGTGTAGTAGATCTTCAGATCATCGGGACCTCCGAATGAAGTGTTCCCAATGAATATAGTACGACTGGCATAGATGATGAAGAAAATGAGGGCAAAGATGCCTGCCAACGTCATGGTCTTCTGATGTTTTTCGAATTCCCTTTTCTTTATTTGCCACCAACCGATGGCAACGGTGATCGCACTAAGGACGATAAAGCTCGTGCTGATCGTAGGTAAGACTGGTAACGACATAATCTCATATCCTCGCTTTTTCTAGTATAAATAGTGCTTTTTACGATTCCGTGGAAGATGGATCAATGACAGGGTCATATGATAGCTTCTCCTGCTTTTCTTGATCACTCCGGTACCATTGGAAGAAAAGATTGAACAGCATGACACCGAACACAATCTCCTGGATGATCTTCATGATGACACCGCCGAGCTGCTGATCGTTCTCAATGGACATATTCGTAAATAATTCAGGGCCGCTGATGCTGAGGCCATCAAGGGTATTCGCAGGAACACATAGAGCCAGGGCTTTCATGAATTCCTGGGGGTCATAGTACGGGGCATACAAAGGATTCTCAGCAAATATAATCAATCCGCAGGCAGGTGTCAATAGGACAGCGCTCCCAAGGATATATCCGATCCTTTTCAGCCCGCTGAGATCAATATCCTCATCCCCCGGATTCAGAAGCGGCCACCACATGAACAACGAAAGGATGAAGAGGATCGTCATGGCGAGGCCATGCGAAGTCGGATCCGTCCTGACATGATCGAATACGATCGGAATATGGTAAATCGAGAAAATCACATTGAATGACAACAGGGATATCAAGGGTTTCGTCATGAACCCGAACACACTTTTGATGACCGGAAGTTTGATGACCGCCTTCCACACCCACGTAGGGATTCCCAAGATGAGAAGCGGGGTGACGACCAGATACAGAAGGGCCATCTGGGTCATATGGGCTGAAAACAGGATGGAACTCAACACCTCGACGGGTGAACCCTTGACTACATAGAGGAGTAGCATTCCCAACATAAAGTAGATCGCCTGCTTCTTCGTCAGCGGTTCGCTATCCGGAAAGCTTCTTCTCCATTTGACGGTCAGCAGAAAATAGACCGCCGTTAAAAATACAAGAGCCACAATGAAAAAAGGACTCCACAACGCCATAAATCCAAAAATACCCAAAGGCATTTTCCACACCCCATTTCACTTATAGCACTTACCTTCATTATACTGACTCCCCTCAGGCACTTCAATGTGACCAGTTGACAAAGTCATGAACATTGAGGCAGTGCGTTTCAAACATGAAGAAAAATGACCGGCCACAAACTCCGTGGCCGGTCATTCCCTCTTTTAGATCCAAACGATGGTTAGGAAAGCCAAAATCGTGATGAATGCCACCAACGCACCTGAATACAGGAAAAGCGCCGGAGCTTCATGTCCTTTATGGCTCATATGCATGAAATAATACAATTGGAATACAAGCTGGACCACGGCAAGAAGCAGGATGAAGGGAAGGACGAAATATTTATCGAAATCCCCTGCCACAGCAATGAATGCAATCAATGTCAAGAAGATCATGAGCATGAATGCTGTGAGCTGCATCCGCATATCTTCTTTGTTCTTCCTGCGTCTGTACTCGTAATCCACGCTTGGGTTACCTGAATTTGATTGTTGATTCGCCATCAGTTTATCCCACCATTCCCATTAGATATACTACTGTAAAGATAAATACCCAAACAACGTCGATAAAATGCCAATAGAGTGAAGCAAGATAGAATTTCGGCGCGTTGTAAAGGTTCAATCCCCTTTTGGCATTCCTCAGCATGAGTGTCACGATCCAAAGAAGTCCGAAAGCCACGTGAGCCCCGTGGAAGCCTACAAGGGTATAGAAAGCAGATCCGAAAGCAGAACTAGTGAAAGTGTGACCATATTCATGTACATAGTGATTGAACTCATAGATCTCCAGTGCAAGGAATGCTGCACCGAGCAGAACCGTGATCAATAACCAGGCCTGCATCCTTTTCACGTTGTAGTTCTTCATATGGTACATGGCATAAACGCTTGTCAGTGAGCTGACCAAAAGGAGCATCGTGGCAAGGAATGCCAGCGGCAGATCAAATATATCCTTTGCAAGGGCATGGCTGTCACTTGGTACTTTATCCTTCAGTGCCAGATAGGTGGCAAAAAGAGATCCGAACAGGACGGTTTCTCCACCAAGGAAAAACCAGAAGCCCATAAATTTATTCTTTCCTTCAAGGGTGGCCTTCTCAGGGGAGGCCGGCCAGGTCTTAGGCGTGAATTTTTCATCTGCGTGCATTATGCCTTACCCCCTTTGTCGTCGTCATCAAGCAGATCTTCCTTATGGACATGGTATCCGTGATCATCAAGGACCGAACGGAAGAACATCGCTCCGAGTGTGATCAGCATGCCGATGATCAGGACAGGAAGTGCCCATGCTTTGTCATCCACATGATACATAGCACCGAAAGCGGCGATGAATAGACCGAGCGAAACGATGAGCGGGATGATGGAATTATTCGGCATATGGATATCACCGATTGGTTCCGCAGGCGTCAACCCGTCCTTCCCTTCCATCTTCTCCAGCCAGTACGCGTCCAATCCGCGAATAAGCGGCGTCTGTTTAAAGTTGTAGAATGGCGGCGGTGACGGAATGGCCCATTCAATGGTACGACCGTCGCCCCATGGATCATTGCCGACCCGGACACCTTTCACCTGTGTAGAGATGATATTGATCAACAGGAAGATGACAGCTACGCCCATGAATCCTGCTCCGATGGAAGATACCAGGTTTCCATTGTCAAGGCCTTGACCAGGAAGGAACTTCCAAATACGACGCGGCATTCCCATCAATCCGAGGAAATGCTGGATAAAGAACGTGAGGTGGAAGCCGATGAAGAACAACCAGAACGTAATCTTTCCTAAGAAGTCATTCAGCATGGTCCCAAAGATTTTCGGCCAGTAATAATGTGTACCGGCTAGAAGTGCGAATACGACTCCCCCTACGATGACATAGTGGAAATGGGCAACGACGAAATACGTATCATGGAACTGATAATCTGCAGTCGCAGATGCATTCATGATTCCGGTTACCCCACCCGCTACGAAGGTCGGTATGAAGGCGACCGCATAAAGCATCGGTGTCGTAAAGCTGAGACTGCCGCCCCACATCGTGAGGAGCCAGTTGAAGATCTTGATCCCCGTTGGTACTGCAATGGCCATGGTAGCTACCGCGAAGATCGCATTGGCGATCGGACCGAGTCCGACTGTGAACATGTGGTGAGCCCACACCATGAAGCCGAGGAATCCGATCAATACTGTGGCAAATACCATGGAAGAGTATCCAAACAGACGCTTCCTCGAGAAATGAGGAATGATTTCTGAGAATATTCCGAATGCCGGCAGCACGAGGATATATACTTCAGGATGTCCGAAGATCCAGAAGAAATGCTCCCAGATGATCGTGTTACCGCCATTGGCGACAACGAAGAAATTAGAACCGAACATGCGGTCGAATAACATCAGGAATAATCCCACGGTCAAAGCCGGGAAAGCGAACAAGATGAGAGCGGATGTGACGAATACGGTCCATGTGAACAATGGCATACGCATATAGGTCATTCCAGGAGCCCTCATATTGATGATGGTGACGAGGAAGTTGATCCCCCCGATCAGCGTACCTGCCCCGGATATTTGAAGCCCGAGGACATAGAAATCGATCCCGTGTCCGGGTGAGTTCAGTGATAAGGACGCATAAGACGTCCATCCTGCATCGGGAGCACCGCCCAGGAACCATGACAGGTTCAGGAACACCCCTCCGGCAAAGAACAGCCAGAAGCCCAATGAGTTCAGGAATGGGAATGCTACATCACGCGCGCCGATCTGGAGCGGGACGACTGCATTCATGAATGCAAAAATCAGTGGCATGGCTGCCAGGAAAATCATGGTCGTACCGTGCATGGTCAATACTTCGTTGTACAAACCGGCGCTTACGAAATCATTATTCGGTACCGCCAGCTGTATACGTATGATAAGGGCTTCCAAACCACCGACGAGGAAGAAGAATCCCCCTGCCGCGAGGTAAAGGATGGCGATCTTTTTGTGATCCACTGTTGTCAGGTAATCCCAAAGAGTCGCGCCGAAGCCTTTTTTCTGTGCGTAGCTACTCACGATTAAACCTCCCTTTTACTCTTTCCCCTTTAATCTTGTACCTTCAGACCCATGAGATATTCTGCCAGTGCATCCATCTCATCATCGGTCAATTTGCCGTATGTACCTGTCATCTTATTACCAGGCTTGTATTGGTCCGGATCGCTGAGCCAGTTTTTCAGCTCTTCTTCATTGTGATCCAGGACACCGGCGATCCTGTTACGCTCACCGAATGTGGCAAGGTTCGGTGCTGTCCGAGCCTGCTCCGGTCGACCGTCCTGCGGTGAAACAGCGTGACAGGCAAGACATTTGTTATTGAAGATCTCCTGTCCTTCTTTTGCAAGGTCCGAGGAAGGCTCCGGTTCTCCTGCATTTTTCATATCGTCAACCCAGGCAGTGTATTCCTCCTGCGGAAGCGCTTTAACCTTGAAGTCCATCAACGCATGGGAAGGTCCACAAAGCTCCGCACATTTCCCGTAGAAGAGCCCCTCTGCTTCCTTCGCTTTTTCCCCATCGAATTCAAGGAAGAACTTATTGACGTTATCCACGTTCGTATCGATCTTTCCGCCTGCTGCCGGAATCCAGAACGAATGCTTCACGTCAGAAGCTGTAACATTGAAGTAAACCCTTTGGTCGGTCGGTACAACGAGATCCTGTGATGTGATGATCTTCTCATCCGGATATTCGAATTCCCACCAGTACAGATTGGCACGGACGTTGATCACGAGTGCTTCCCGTTTACCATCTGCATCCTTTTTGTCCATTGCCTTCGTATCGGCAAGTTTAAACGTTGATGTGACGGTCGGTACAGCCAGGATCAACAGCAGGATGATCGGAATGACCGTCCAGATGATCTCGAGTGTGTGGCTCCCCTCGACCTGCTTTGGAATCGTTTTGTCGCCTTTTTTCCTGCGGAAACGGATAATGGCAATCATGTAGACAATAACGACTACGATGATGACAAGAACCATGATCAATGTCGACAAGATCATGAGATCATATTGGTCCTGCGCTACTTCACCCGCAGGCTGTAAAGTGGATAGGAACGGTTCCCCGCAACCTGAAAGGACGAGCGCCACCATCGCGAGGATCGTGAATAGACGCCACTTGGATAGCCTTGCTTTCATAGCTTAATCAAACCCCTCTTTCGTAAAATAGACTCTTGAGTAAAACAAGGACTTAAAAAAAGATCTATTTGGATTTCTTTTAAGAAAGAATTCCTATGCTAAACGACGGTGACAATCACCATCGCTACAAACAAGATGGTCAGGTAGTTCAGTGAATAAACAAACATGAGGCGCGACCATTTGATTTCATCCTTCATCTTATATCCCGCAAGTCCGAGAGCCAGCCATCCGATATTGAATGCCGTCGCAAGGATGAAGAACGGAAGTCCCAGATCGATCAGGAAGAATGGAAGCGGAAGAAGTGCCGCCACCCACCAGACGATATGATGCTTTGTGACGTTGAAGCCCTTGACGACAGGAAGCATCGGAATGTTGGCGGCACGGTATTCTTCAACCCGTTTCATGGCGAGCGCATAAAAATGTGGAGGCTGCCAGATGAACACGAGGAGGAAAAGCACCCAAGCTGTGGTGCTCAAGCCACCGTCCACTGCTGCCCATCCGATTAACGGAGGGACGGCTCCGGAGATGCTTCCCACAATGGTGTTGCTGACGTATCTCCGTTTCGACCACATCGTATAGAGGAGAACATAGCTGATCACTCCTACGAGTCCGATGACGCCGGCCGTGATGGTCGTCATGAATAACATGATGGTCCCGAGTAAGATCATGAACAGGCCTATGGAAAGGGCCTTACCGGCATTGATCTTCCCGGTTACAGTCGGCCTCCCCTTTGTACGGTCCATCACGTGATCGATATCCCGGTCGTATACATTATTCACCGCACATGAACCGGCAATGATGAAAGAGGACCCTGCAAGGGTGAGGAAAATGATATCCAAGGATTGAAGAAAATGGGCACCTGAAAAGTAAAAGGCGAGCCACATACCGGTAAAGGTGGTTATCAGATTGGAATTGACGATCCCAATTTTAATCAACGAAAGGAAATCCTTCCATACAGAGGACGCAGTCTCCCCCATGGCATCCGTCATCGTTCGACTGTTGCTCATTTACTTCCTCCTCCCCAACGCATGAGGGCCGGATCCCGACCGCCATAACAAAGGATATGTTTGACATATTCCTACAATTAAATCGTTTACAAAAAACGACTCGTCTAACCGGAAAGACGCTATCAATATAATATTAAACCATATATATTTCCGTTTTTGGAAGAAATTTATCCAATAATGTGAAGAAATTGTGAAGAAAATAAGTTAGGACGGGTCTTTGACAATCATACCATAAATATATGATAAGCGCTTACAGATTTTAATATTCTAGCAATTAGGATAAAACTACTACCGGTTCCCTTCCCTTTCTGCATGTAAAGACCAATTGAGCTTTCGTTGGAAAAATGTCGATAATTGCTCGAAATTCTGTAACATCTTATTTATTGAGTTTTCACGCCTGGTCCGGTATCATCGAAGAGGCATATATTTTACTACAATACTGATCATATGTGCATTCTATCAGTTAAGAAGGTGAAGAACTTGCATAAAGGTTTAAAATGGCTTGCTGTTCTTACAAGTCTCGGTATGTTATTTGTCCTACTGGGCGGTGCACTCGTGACGAAAACCGGCTCTGGAATGGGCTGCGGTCGTTCATGGCCGCTTTGCCATGGACAATTGATTCCTGATAATATCACCATCGAGCTCGTCATCGAGCTTGCGCATAGGGTCGTTTCCGGTGGAGTCGGACTCCTGCTCCTTGCCCTGTCCATCTGGTCATGGAAGGCGATCGGACATAAGCGTGAAACAAAGTTTTTGGCTGTCCTATCCTTCTTCTTCCTTGTCCTTCAAGGATTGATCGGCGCTGCGGCGGTTAAATGGGGACAGTCGGATTTCGTCCTTGCCATCCACTTCGGCATATCGCTCATTTCATTCGCTTCCGTATTGCTCTTGACCCTGCTGATTTTTGAAGTGGATCAAAAGTTCGAAGCGGACAAGGTAATCATCGATAAGCGGATGAGGCGGCACACAATCGGGGTAACAATCTATACGTATCTGGTCGTCTACACCGGGGCCCTCGTCCGCCACACCGAATCGAGCCTCGTATGTAAGGATTGGCCATTCTGCGTGAATTCAAGCATCGGGCTGCCGACCAATATGTACGAGTGGATTCAAATGGGGCATCGTACAGCTGCCGCCCTCGTTTTTGTCTGGATTGCATACGTCACGATCCTGGCCGTAAAAAAATACAAACAGCAAAAAGTAGTGTATTGGGGCTGGATCATCGCATTGATCCTCGTGACCCTGCAGGCAACGACTGGCGCTTTGGTCGTGTTGACCAGATTGAACCTGGCAGTTGCTCTCCTGCACGCCCTTATCATCTCCTGCTTGTTCGGACTTCTCTGCTATTTGATCATGCTTGGATCGAGAAGCAAGAAACGTCAGTAAAAACAGAAAAAGATTCCGGTCCTCCATGGACCGGAATCTTTTTTTGCTATCAGGATTTTTCTACTTCAATCAATAGATCACCAGGAGAAATGGCATCTCCGTTAGAAACGTAGATTTCTTTCACAGTTCCAGCGAATGGTGCTTGAACCGTTGTTTCCATCTTCATTGCTTCTGTAATGATGAGGTGATCGCCTTTTTGGACCTTCTCCCCTTTTTCAGAAATAACTTTGATGACGGTTCCCGGCATAGATGCACCGAGATGCGATTCCTTCTTGGGATCGGCCTTCATTTTGACGGCAACGGTGGATTTAATGCTTTCATCCCTGATCACCACTTCACGCGGCTGGCCGTTGAGTTCGAAGTAAACGACCCTGGTACCATCTGCCTGAGCCTGACCGATTGAGACCAACTTGACGATCAGCGTCTTCCCTGTTTCGATCTCAACTTCTATTTCCTCTCCGAGCCTCATGCCGAACAGGAAGGTCGGTGTATCAAGGACGGAAATATCGCCGAATTGATCCACCATACCCGCGTATTCCATAAAGACTTTCGGATAAAGGGCATATCCAAGGGCATCAAAGCTGGTGACCGGACGTTTCAGATCTTCAAACAGCTTTTCTTTAAGAGCGTTGAAATCGACATCATCCAGAAGTTCACCAGGACGGACCGTGATCGGTGTACGGCCTTTGAGGATGACTCGTTGAAGTTCCTCCGGGAAGCCCCCGTGAGGCTGACCAAGGTAGCCTTCGAAAAGTTCGATGACTGAATCAGGGAAATCGATCTTTTCCCCTCTCTCGAGTACCGTCTCCTCGTCCAGTTCATTCTGTACCATGAAGAGGGCCATATCCCCCACCACTTTAGAAGAAGGGGTCACTTTGACGATATCACCGAACAGCTGGTTCACCCTCGCATACATGTCCTTTACTTCTTCCCAGCGGTCGCCGAGCCCGACAGCCTTCGCCTGCTGCTGCAGATTGCTGTATTGCCCGCCCGGCATTTCGTGCTTGTAGACTTCCGAATGAGGTGACATCATCCCGCTTTCGAAGTCAGTGTAATATTTACGCACATCCTCCCAATAATGAGAGAGTGTCTCAAGGGATTGGATGTCCACCTGTGGCTCCCGCTCCGTACCCTTCAACGCGTAATAGAGCGTGTTGGCACTAGGCTGGGAGGTCAGGCCCGACATTGTGCTGAGAGCTGTATCGACGATGTCCACTCCAGCTTCAACGGCTTTTGCATACGTATAGATCCCGTTCCCGCTTGTGTCATGTGTATGGAGATGGATAGGCAAGTCAACCGTGCTCTTAAGCTCTGAGATGAGACGATAAGCTGACTGAGGCTTGAGGAGACCCGCCATATCTTTGATCGCCAGCATATGGGCACCGCTTGCTTCCAATTCCTTGGCGATCTCTTTGTAATAATCGATATTATATTTGGCACGTGTTTCGTCTTCTATGTCACCTGTATAACAGATGGCAGCTTCTGCGATCTTTCCGCTCTGACGCACGGCATCGATGGCGACTTCCATTCCTTTGACCCAGTTGAGGCTGTCAAAGATCCTGAACACATCGATACCTGCATACGCTGACTTTTCTACAAACTCCCGGATGACATTATCCGGATAGTTTTTGTAGCCGACTGCGTTGGATGCTCTCAGAAGCATCTGGAAGAGGACATTCGGAATCCGCTCCCTCAAGGTCAGGAGCCTGTCCCACGGGTCTTCCTTCAAGAATCGATAGGCAACATCAAATGTGGCACCTCCCCACATTTCATAGGAGAAGAGATCCGGCAGCAATTCTGCCGTCGGCTCCGCAATGGCCTTCAGGTCCGTCGTCCTCACGCGGGTCGCGAGAAGCGATTGATGGGCATCACGGAAGGTCGTGTCGGTTAGCAGGACCGACTTCTGCTCCTTCACCCACTCCACAAGACCTTCCGCACCTTTCTCATCAAGGATCTGCTTCGTTCCCCTTACCTTTTCCGCAACCGGATTCTGCAAAGAAGGAATGCGCGGTTTGGTGAAGACCGGTTTTTTCCTCTTCTCTACGCCGGGGAATCCGTTGATCGTGACATTCCCGATGTAGGTGAGCATCTTCGTACCCCTGTCCTTCCGTTTCGGGAATAGGAAAAGCTCAGGCGTCGTATCGATGAATGATGTATCATACTTCCCTGTGACGAAGTTTTCGTGTTTCACCACATTCTCAAGGAACGGAATATTGGTCTTAATTCCCCGGATCCTGAATTCCTGTAGGTTCCTCACCATCTTGCTTGCAGCCTGTTCGAACGTGAGCGCCCACGTTGACAGCTTTACAAGGAGCGAATCGTAATACGGCGTGATGACCGCACCCTGGAAGCCGTTCCCTGCATCGAGCCTGACACCGAAACCTCCTCCCGAGCGATAGGCCATGATCTTACCGGTATCGGGCATGAATTGATTCAGTGGGTCCTCTGTCGTCACACGGGATTGAATCGCAAATCCGTTCGTCCTCACATCTTCTTGCTCAGGAATGCCGAGTTTGCTTCCATGAAGGGGGTGCCCTTCTGCAATGAGGAGCTGTGATTGGACGATATCGACACCAGTCACCATTTCGGTGATCGTATGCTCGACCTGTACCCGTGGATTGACCTCGATGAAATAAAAACGTCCGTCTGCCACGAGGAACTCGACCGTCCCTGCATTCACATAGTCGACGTTCTTCATCAATCTTACCGCTGCCTCACAGATCTCTTCCCTGAGGTCATCTCCAAGGGAAACCGATGGTGCCACCTCGACGACCTTTTGGTGCCTTCTTTGAATCGAGCAGTCCCGTTCATAAAGATGCACGATGTTCCCGTCTTCATCCCCTAGGATTTGGACTTCGATGTGCTTCGGCTTTTCAACGAACTTCTCAACATAGATCTCATCGTTCCCGAATGCTGCTTTCGCTTCGGATTTAGCACGCTCGTAAGCCTCTTTCAGGCTTTCGAGATTCCGTACGATCCGCATTCCGCGTCCGCCACCGCCCAAGGAAGCTTTGATGATGATCGGGAATCCGTTATCCTTCCCGAAGCTGATGACTTCCTCGAGGGATTGGACGGGTCCGTCGGTACCCGGGATGACGGGGATATTGGCTTCTACTGCCTGCTGGCGGGCTTTGACCTTGTCTCCGAACATATCAAGATGTTTGGTGTGCGGTCCAACGAAGATGATGCCTTCTTCCTCGCATCTCCTGGCAAAATGTATGTTTTCGGATAAGAACCCGTAGCCGGGATGGATGGCATCCACGTCTGCCGTCTTGGCGATCCTGATGATATCCTCGATATCAAGATAGGCGTCGATCGGCTTCTTCCCTTCCCCCACAAGATAGGCTTCATCCGCTTTATAGCGATGATAGGAGCCGGAATCTTCTTTACTGTACACGGCTACAGTACGGATATTCAGCTCGGTACATGCACGAAAGACCCGGATGGCAATTTCTCCACGGTTGGCTACTAATACTTTTTGAATCTTCTTCATACAATCTCTCCTTTTGCTCTTCATGGTTGATGTCTTCATCTATCATTCTATGAAAAAAGGGCTGACCCGAAAGAAGCATCTTAGGGGGCAGACCCTAGACAAAGCAATCATGTTCAACGCATGAATGAATTGGCATTCAATGAGAAAAACCGCATTTTTCTACATTTACATCTTATAAAAATTCCGATTATTAGACATATTCTCCGAAGGAATGTCATTTTCCTTCTTTGTTTTATATTTTTCTTCATAACGATTGAACATCGCGACGTTCACCAGTACTCCCAGTGAAAGGGACAGTACGAGAAGGGATGAGCCCCCATAGCTGATGAACGGAAGCGGGACACCTGTGATCGGAATGAGTCCCGACACCCCTCCAAGATTGATGAAAGCCTGGATGCCGATCATGCTGGAGATCCCGATGGCAATCATCGTGCCAAAAGGATCCTGGCATTTGACTCCGATATAGATCCCCCTGAGGACCAGATAGGCAAGTCCGAGAATCACAAATGCCACTCCAAAGATGCCCAGTTCCTCGGCAATGATCGCCATGATGAAATCCGTCTGGGGCTCAGGGATGTATCCGAGCTTCTGGACACTCTGACCGAGGCCGAGTCCCTTGACCCCTCCCGAACCGATGGCAAGGTAGGAATTAACGAGCTGGTACCCGATGCCCTGTGCATCCTGGAACGGGGAAAGGTAGGCATTGATCCTGTTCATCCTCACCTCTGTAAAGATATGTCCCCTGGCAAGGTAGATGATCGGTGAGACGATCACTACCAACGCAGCTGCCATCCCGGCTAGCTTGAAGAACGTCTTATGGTTGATCCCGGAACAGAGTATCACGATCAGCCCGATGAGGAAGATGATCGCCGCGGTACCGAAGTCGGGCTCGAGGAAAACGATGAAGCAGATGAATCCAAGGAATACAAGGGGCGGTGCCAGTCCCCTGTTGAGATCGTTTATGTATGCCTGCTTCTTCGAGTAGACGGATCCGAGATAGATGATGACCGCAAGCTTTGCGAATTCGGAAGGCTGGATCCTCATGACCCCGAGGTCGATCCAGCTTTTCGCGTTATTCACGACGCTTCCGAAGAAATGCACGGATATAAGAAGGGCGATGACCAGAAGCATGAGGGTCTTCAGGACCTTCCCGATCTTAAACGCCTTGTATGGGAACCAGGCAGCAACCAGGAAAGCCACAAAGCTGATGACAAGATTCACCAGCTGCTTCTTATAAAAATAATCACTTTCCATACCGAACTTTTCCACAGCAACGACCATGCTGGAGCTGTACACCATCACAAGTCCGAAAATGCACAGCATCAGATAGACCCCGATCAGTGAGTAGTCATATGATTTCAATATTTTTTTGAACATAGCTTTCAATCCTTTATCATCCAGATCTTTATGTATATCACTTAACAAAAAAACTCAAACAACAGTATGAGGTATTGTTTGAGTTGTCATGTCTATTTTACTTTTTTGTCGATGCTTCATGAAGGGCAGAAAGTTCCCTTTCCAAAGAATCAATTAACTCTTTGCCGTCACCATCATCCACAAGTCCCAGACGGACCGCGAATTCGATTTCACGGGACAGGCCGAACATCTGCGTGTCCAATACTTCTTCGTACAAAGGACATTGAGGCATCGTTAAGTTGTCCATTTGAACTTTGATCAGTTGCAATATTTTATCTGCATCGGCCTTCAATAGCTCGTATGCCTTTTCTCTATGATTGATGGTCATTTCTGACGCCACAGTCGTCCACCCCATTCCGAACAAATAACATTCTGTCTTAAAATTTTATCGTTAAACAAGGCAAAATGCAAGAGAAATAAGAGATTGTGACGCCAGTCTATGACAATCATATGAATGAATGGAGCGAATAGATCAGTGAATCAGAAAATACTCCAGGAATATTGAGAGCTCAGCATCTCAAGGATTTTCACACCCGCAACGCTGTTCCCTACGTCATCAAGACTCGGACCGAAGAGACCGACCCCGCATTTACCTGGTACCGATCCCATTATCCCTCCGGAAACACCGCTTTTGGCCGGTATGCCGACTTTGATCGCAAATTCCCCGGAGCGATTATACATTCCGCACGTCACCATGAAGGTCTTGCAGATCCTTGCCGTATCCTTCGTGATGATGCGCCGGCCCGATCCCGGCTCCACCCCGTCATTGGCAAAGACTGCTCCGATCCTCGCCAGATCCATGCAGCTCATTTCAACTGCACATTGCTTCGTATAGAGATCGAGGAGCTCCTCCACATCGATATCGATCACCCCGTGCTGCTTCATAAAGTAACAGAGGGCCCTGTTGAGATCGGCGGTCTCGAGCTCTGATTGTGCTACCTCCGGATTATACGATACGTCATCCCCCGTCATATGATTGATGAAGGCAATGAGTCGGTCCCACTTTTCGCTGCATGTCCCTCCCTTGATCATGGAGGTCACCGCCAGTGCACCGGCATTGATCATCGGGTTGAGAGGTTTCGAAGGCTTGTTTGTTTCGAGCTTTGCAATCGAGTTGAACGGGTCGCCCGTAGGCTCCATCCCCACCTTGGAAAACACCTCTTCCTGCCCGCAGTCCATCAAGACCAAAGCCAGTGTGATGACCTTGGATACACTTTGCAGGGTGAATTTCTTCATATGTGATCCTGCATGACATGTCCTTCCGTCGAGAAAGTGGATGGAAATCGCCAGATCATCCGGATCCTGCTCATTCAATGCAGGAATATAATCGGCGACCCGTCCTTCTTTTGTAAAAGGCGCAGCCTTCCGAATGAATTCTTCAAGGATTCTTTGTGCCTGAGACATCGTATCTCCTCCTAAGTATTCATTATCATTCCCCAAACCCCGCATTGAAAACACTTCCAATCCATGTGACAAATAGGTTTTCTACCTGTATACTTTAGGTATCATCCAGAAGGGGAGATCAATACATGGAAACCATCGTACCAATCAAGGGGAATGTTACGTTTCCCATCACATTAGATGCAGGCGTCTGGATCTTCGACGATCGAAAAGTGGATCTGACGACCTATTTCTCACGCACGACAGAAGCGATAGATGAACTTGAAGAATATACGAAAGCCGTATCCCGCCACTGGTCTAGGGAAATCCAGGAAGGTGCAACCTATCCTCCCACACTGAAGACGGAAAAGAAATATGAAAAGGAAAAGGTCTTGACGGGAACGTTCGGCGTCCCGTTCGCCCCATTCCTGAAAAATGCAGAGCCTCACGCTGACGCTGCAACGGTTGTCATCGAGACGGACGAGGGGGAACATACGCTGTCCTTACCAGAAGCCCGTGATCTTATCCTCGGCTTTTCGTTGAATGGAAAGCCCCTTAAGGAAAACGGCCCGGTCCATGCCTATTACGGCGACGGATCCAATCAAACGGAGCCCATCACATCGGTCAAGGCATTCCGGATCGAATAGAACATACAAAGACGGCCTCGAGGGTTACTCCCCACGAGGCCGTCTTTTGTATAAATTCTGTTATAGAAGGTCTGCCGCAAGCTGGGCAAGACCCGATCGTTCACCCTTCATCAGCCTGACATGACCGGCGATCTGCTGATCCTTGAACTTCTCCACCACATACGTCAGCCCGTTATTGTATTCATCCAGATATGGATGATCGATCTGAGCAGGATCTCCCATCAACACGATCTTGCTCCTCTCCCCCACCCTTGTGAGGATCGTTTTGACTTCATGTTTCGTCAAATTCTGTGCCTCATCAATGATGATGAATTGGTCCGGGATGCTCCGGCCGCGTATATAGGTGAGGGCTTCCACTTCAATGGATGCCATTCCCGCAAGGATATCATCCAGTTCCCCGGGCTTTTTGACATTGAACAGGTATTCGAGATTGTCGAAGATCGGCTGCATCCACGGCCTCAACTTCTCCTGTTTTTCACCCGGCAGATAGCCGATGTCCTTTCCTACCGGCACGATGGGACGTGCCACTAAGAGCTTATTGAATTTATGGAAGTCCTCTGTCTGAAGCAATCCGGCAGCAAGTGCGAGCAGTGTCTTCCCCGTACCGGCCTTCCCGATCATCGTCACCAGGGAAATGTCATCCCTCAGGAGCAATTCCGTCGCCATAAGCTGCTGCACATTCCTCGCCTTGATCCCCCACATATGCTCCTGATCGTATACGAGCTTCCTCAACTTCTGTCCTTGCTGATCCACCCTTCCGAGTGCTGAAGCGGAACTCCCGAGAGCATCTTTCAAAATGATGAATTCGTGGGGATACAATCTGTGGCCACTGACATCCGTCAGTGAAAGCTCCCCCTTCTCGTAATAACGATCCAACACCTCTTTGTCAACATACACCTCTTCAAAACCGGTGTACACATCGTTCACTTCCACCACCCGGTCACTGAGGAAATCCTCCGCAATCAATCCGATCGCATCGGCTTTCACCCTGACCAGGGTATCTTTACTGACGAGTATGACCGTCTTCCCATCGGTTTTCGCTTCTTCTTCGAGGGAAAGGTTTTTCGCCACGGCTATGATCCTGTTATCATTTGTTTTTTCTACAAAAATATCTTGAAGCTGCTGGAAGGACCGGTGATTCAATTCGATCCTGATTGAGCCGCCTGTATAGAGAGGGATTTTTTCATGGAGCTTTCCGTCTTGCCGAAGTTGATCTATGAGTTTCGATACATGTCTTGCGTTTCTTCCGACTTCATCCATATAACGCTTCTTCGAATCCACTTCTTCGAGTACAACGGCTGGGATGACGACCTCATTATCCTGGAAGGAAAAGATGGCCTGTGGATCTTGTAATAAGACATTGGTATCCAGTACATAAATTTTATTCAAATCGATGCCTCCTGCTCCTTATTCTTAACACTATTGTATGTAGCCTCTCGACTTCCGGTCATTCCAGCTACCTAATAGGACGGCCCGTTTCTCAAATATATGTACGAGCGTATAAAGATAGAAGAACATTACACAATAAGGAGAAAGAATGATCCTAATCAGGGAGGTTTGTATATGAACAGATTCATCCTGCTCCTTTTGGCCCTCACCTTCATCACGGCTTGTGCCCGCAATACAGATGAGGCTCAGGGTGAGCGTTCCGGCAATCAGCCGATCACCGTAAATGACAGCAACATCCCCAAGCGGGTGGAACGAAAGTCTGGTCAACAGATTTCCGAACACCTGGTCAACCTGAGTACATCGATCCCCAATGTCCATGATGCCACTGCTGTCGTCATCGGGAAATATGCCTTTGTAGGCATCGATGTCGGTGCCAATGTTGAAAGGTCTCAGGTTGGCACAATCAAATACTCCGTAGCTGAAGCCCTTCAGGAAGATCCATACGGAGCACAGGCTGTGATCGTGGCCGACCCCGATCTGTATGCCCGACTGCAAGAAATCAGCAAGGATGTACAAAACGGACGGCCACTTAAAGGGATCTTCAATGAACTATCCGATATATCGGGGAGACTGATGCCCGAAGTACCGAAGTCCCTCAAGGATACAGATCCCGAAAATGGTCCCGAAAACCCTAAAGGGGATATGAACAGGTCCAATGATCGGGAGCTGAAGAAGGAACAAGAAAAGCAATCCTACGACAAAATCGATTGAACAAAAAGAAGCCATGAAGGGGCACTATGCCTTTTTCATGGCTTCTAACACTTGGCGGTCCAATCTTTCTGCCGCGGATTTATCATATGTTTTTTCATAAACGGGTTCTACAGAGATTTTGGAGCCATAGAACATCACGTCCCTCACTTCCCGGATCGCCAGTCTGATGAGCGATACCTTCAGCGGGACTCCCTCAAGGCGCGGCATAAGGACAGCCGATTCCCCTGAAATCGAATAAGTCGACTCGTTTGCAATGACGTTGACTACTGTCAGCGGGTTTTGAGCAATGTTCTGAAGGATCCGAGATTTTTGGTCCACCGCAAGCAGAAGAGATGTTTCATCCTTTGCATAGATCCATGAAATCGCACTGACATTCGGTCCGCCGGTTTCAAAATCAACCGTGGACAGCGTGACGAATCTTTCTGACTGAAAACACTCATATAAATCGGGAAAAAGCGAATGTTCTACCTGGTTTGCCATCCAATCCCCCCTAGACTCTCTACTGTACCTTCAGAATCTTACACTTTCAGTATAGCAGAGCTCCCATCCTGTTGCATGTATTTATTTTCCTCATCTTTATGAACCGACGCAAGACGACCGGGACTGCTCATGATATACTATCACTAATGAGAAATTGAATCGAGGTGTCACATATGAGAGTTAAATGCGCATTATGCGATGTAATTGATAACATTGAGGATTATTCGCTACAAGCAAAACGACTGAGGAATCGCCCTATTCACACATATATGTGTAATCAATGCAATGAACGCATCAAAAAAAGAACCGAAGAACGCGCAGCTTCCGGTAACTTTAAGCTGTACCGCTCCCCTAAAGTGGATGATGACTTTTAATGGGTAAGGGCGCTTTGATCGGGCTGTTGGCAGGAACATTCTTGGGTCTTGTATTAAAAGCGTTTCAGTTCATGACCGATATAGGGGTTTATACATTGTTATTGAATGTAGACTTCCTCCCTTTCTTCGGCAGCATCCTTTGGCCTGAATGGATGGAATTTTTGTTTCACCTCATCATCGCCGTCATCATTGGGATGCTCTACGGTTGGGTGCTGGACAGATGGAACCTTAATAAGACTTGGCGTTGGTGGTTTTCCTTCATCTTGACAGTACCGACGATCTTCCTGTATTTTCCCTTGTCTTACCTCGCCCTAAAGGAGGTTCCTCCTATGGACGACATGGCAGCCATCGCCCTATGGACGATCGGTCACCTTGCTTTCGGTGCATCCATGCCTATGCTTTACGAGATGTTTACAAAAAAAAGGCAGCAGTCAATTATATGACTGCTGCCTTTTTGGTTTTCCGTCCCCTTTGACGGTGGTGCGGGAGTGCTTCAAGATGATGGGGTACGGTTTCGTCAGATATTCCCTTTTCTCTTTTCGTTGTTCAGGCGCACCTTATAGATGATGAGAATCAGTGCAGCGATGACCAGTCCCTCCGCAACCGGGAGGAAAATCCCGAGGAACGTCAGGATCGTGCATCCCATCACAAGGAAAAGATAGATCACAATCGATTTGGCAATCGGAAGTTTCTTGGCGAATCCCAGCTTGTACACAAGGATGGATAGACCGATGATGGTCAGATACAATAGCCACATCCCCAGTTCCGCATTCTGATCAACACGGTACAGGGATGCAAAAAAGGATAACCTCTCCGTTACATCCATGCCCTACTCCCCCTTAACGCTTATTACTTATTTTCAGCTGTTTTTTTCTTTTTCTCAGCTCTTTCACGCTCGCTCTTATCAAGGATCTTCTTACGAAGACGGATGGATTCAGGTGTCACTTCGCAGTACTCGTCATCATTCAGATATTCAAGTGACTCTTCAAGCGTCATGATTCGTGCTTTCTTGATTGTCACGGTTTGATCTTTAGTGGCTGAACGGACGTTCGTCGCTTGTTTCATTTTCGTGATGTTTACTGTGATGTCATTTTCACGGGTGTTTTCACCGACGACCATACCTGCATAGATTTCTGTACCCGATTCCACGAAGATGGTACCGCGGTCCTCAACCTGCATGATGCCGTATTGAGTGGTTTTACCTGTTTCCATCGACACAAGGACACCTTGGCGTCTGCCACCTACGCGACCTTGTTGAAGCGGTTGATAGCTGTCGAATGTATGGTTAATGATACCATACCCTCTTGTGAGTGTCATGAACTCAGTCGAATATCCGATCAATCCACGCGCAGGAACCATGAATACAAGGCGAACCTGACCGTTTCCGTTATTGATCATATCGAGCATTTCACCTTTACGCTGTCCAAGTGATTCGATGACACCGCCCATGAACTCTTCAGGAATATCAATTTGAACGCGTTCAACCGGCTCACATTTCACTCCATCCACTTCACGTACAATGACTTCAGGTTTTGACACTTGAAGCTCATACCCTTCACGGCGCATGTTCTCGATCAGGATGGAAAGGTGAAGCTCCCCACGACCTGATACTGTCCAGGCATCCGGTGAATCAGTTGGCTCTACACGAAGACTGACATCGGTTTGAAGCTGGGATAGAAGTCTCTCTTCAATTTTCCTTGCAGTGACGAATTTACCTTCACGACCTGCAAATGGGCTGTTGTTCACAAGGAACGTCATTTGAAGGGTAGGCTCGTCGATACGGAGGACAGGTAGTGGATCTTGATGTTCAACCGGACAAACGGTTTCCCCTACGTTGATGTCTTCCATACCTGATACAGCAATCAGGTCTCCTGCATTCGCTTCTTGAATTTCAACCCGTTTCAATCCGAGGAAACCGAAGATCTTCGTGACACGGAACGATTTGATGGATCCATCAAGCTTCATCAATGAAACCTGTTGTCCAACTCTCATCGTTCCACGGAACACACGTCCGATCCCGATACGGCCCACGTAGTCATTGTAATCAAGAAGGGCCACTTGGAATTGAAGTGGATCTTGACGATTATCAACCGGTGCAGGAATGTTTTCAATGATGGACTCATACAAGCACTGCATGTTCTCATCTTGTTTGGACGGATCCGGGTCTGTGCTTGCAGTACCACTGATGGCAGACGCATAGATCACAGGGAATTCAAGCTGCTCGTCATTGGCATCAAGCTCGATGAACAGTTCCAGTACTTCATCGATGACTTCTTCCGGACGGGCAGAATCTTTATCGATCTTGTTCACGACTACGATTGGCGTTAGGTTTTGCTCGAGTGCTTTTTTCAGTACAAAGCGTGTTTGAGGCATGCATCCTTCATAAGCATCGACTACAAGAAGGACACCATCGACCATCTTCATGATCCGTTCCACTTCCCCACCGAAATCGGCATGTCCAGGTGTGTCCAGGATGTTGATGCGCGTATCTTTATATTGGATCGCAGTATTTTTCGCAAGGATCGTGATACCGCGTTCGCGTTCGAGGTCATTGGAATCCATGGCACGTTCCGATACGGTTTCATTTTCACGGAAGATACCGGATTGCTTTAACAGCTCATCGACCAATGTTGTTTTACCGTGGTCAACGTGAGCAATAATGGCTATATTTCTAAGATCATTTCTTAAGTTCATATTTCCACTCCTGAATATATTGGATTTCATTCCTGACTTGATTTCTGTTCAACTAGACCATTATAGCACAGCGTTTATAAAACCCCTAATAAATATTTCGCTCGTAAACCCTTACAATTACAGGCTACAGACATTGCACATTCTTTCCCACAGGGGTAAAATCATACGTATAGCAAGCATATTCATTCAATGGAGGTATCTAGATGGGAAATATTAAGTGGATCTTTGTCCTGTTTTCACTATTAGCGGCCGTCTCCCTCATGGGAATCGCCATATCCATAAGCCTGCAAAGCATCTTACTCGCGGTCGGGAGTTTCGCCGCACTCATGGTTGTCATGGGCTTCGGCTTCAAAACGAAGAAGCGCTACCGGGAAGAAGGAAGACTATAATCAAAGAAAAGGTGCCGATTGGAGGAAAACCTCCATCCGGCACCTTTTTCGTTATACCTATTTTTTGATATACGTATCCAAGATCGTTTGGTGCAGCCCTGGTTTTCCGACGAAAACCGAGCTCTTTTTGAGGGGATCCAGTTCATTTCCTTCTAGATCGGTCACCATTCCCCCGACCTCTTCGATCAGGATCTTACCGGCAGCAAAATCCCAGGGAGCAAGCCTCATGGTCAGATACGCATCGAGCCTTCCTGCAGCGATGTAGGCCATTTCAATGGCCGCAGATCCGTAAGATCGGATCCCCCTTGCCTTTTGAACGAGTGGGCCGAGGACTGAAGGGTCGATCCGCTTATTATCCGTCACCCAAAGGGCATTGAGGGCGACAATGGCATCCTCTACGGGAACCTCCTCCAGGTCCGGTAGCCTTTGCTCATTCATGAATGCCCCCTCGCCCTTGCTGGCGTAATAAAGTTCATCATGGACGACATCATATATATAACCCAGCTTGCCGACAGCTCCGTCATAGATGCCGATGGAAATGGCAAAGTTCCGCTGCTGATGGACGAAATTCATCGTTCCGTCGATGGGATCAATGATCCAGGTGACTCCTTCAAGTGTATGTAAGTCGTCTCCAAAGCCTTCCTCGCCCATGATCTGATGATCGGGGTACGTATGGCGGATGGCTTCAGTGAAATATTTTTCAGTTGCCTCATCCATATCGGTCACAAGATCGTTACGATTAGACTTCGTTTTAATGCTTAACTCTGAATCAAAGGATGTACGGATGCGTTCTCCGGCTTCCTTGATCCAGCTTCTCACGTTTTGGTCGAGTTCAATCCAGTTTGTCATGCAAGCAATCCTCCTATGTATCGGATGAGCGTGGACTTCCTTTAGCTCATAAGTGTAATGGAAAAATGAGGCTCTTTCAAGCAGCAGCACTTGGCACTAATGATCCAGGCATAAAAATACGGACCTGAATAATTCCCTCAGGACCCGTCTTTTCAAGTTGAATTCATCATCATTTTTAGTATTTACCTCATTAGGAAAGTGATTCTATAAAGCCTTCAGTTTCATCAATTCTTCACGGATGCCCATCAATTTTTGTTTCGAATTGCTCTGGAGCTGTTCATCATTCAACTGGATGGCTTCAAAAAGGACGGCAAGTTCATAGTCCATTTCCAACCTCAACACATTCAGCCTTTGCTGCTGGACATCCCTTTTTTTAGACGTATTCATTACCTGTTTCATTTTCCTACACCCCTTCCGGAAGTTTTATCTGATTGTTCTGATAATATTTACTACATGTTATGAGAAATTCTCCATCTTGTAACTAAAATGTGCCATTACCTATCTGCAAAGCATTCCGGCTACACCCCTCCCATGCCTTTGTGCTACGATAGCCATGTACAAGGAGGGTTTTAGATGAAATTCAATGGATTTACCGAAGAAGATTTTAATGTGTTCTCGATCGAGGGCCTAGATGCCAGAATGGAAGCAATCGTGGAGAAGATACGTCCGAAACTGGACTTCCTGGGACAACATTTCGCCCCTTCCCTGTCCGTCATGACAGGGGATGAAGTCCACTACCATGTTGCAAAGCATGCCAGACGTTCAGTCAATCCGCCGAATGATACATGGGTCGCGTTTGCATCCGATAAGAGGGGGTATAAAAAGCACCCTCACTTCCAAATCGGCTTATGGGGCACCCATCTGTTCGTCTGGTTCGCTATGATCTATGAAGCACCAGGCAAAGCTGCCTTCGGCCGTCAGATCGAACAGCGTGTGGATGAGATCCCAGAGATGATCCCGGGTGAATTCGTCTGGTCCGGAGATCATATGAAGCCGGATGCCACCCCATACAACTCCATGAGCAGGGATGATCTTCTGGCACTTGCCAAAAGGGTACAATCCGTCAAAAAAGCTGAATTGCTTTGTGGACTCCATCTGGATAGGGATACGGTGACAAAGATGAGCGGTGAGGAATTGATGGACAAGATCACCGTCGCCTTTGAAACACTTTTACCCCTTTATAAAATGAGCTAAACCTGCCTGGCACAAGGGGATGGGCTCAAATAAAAGGCGGTCTGCTTCTCAGCAGGCCGCCTTTTATTACATCGAGATCCTTCCGCTTTCCGGTTGATCTTTCATCTTTTTGATCACATGATAGGATGAATAACCGCTCGATTGCTGGAACTCGTCGCAGATTCGTTTTTCATCTGCTTTACCTGGTACGATTTCCTTAAAACGTTTGTATTTCTTCATCAATTCATCACGATCGATGCTTTTTTCATATGCTTGTTCAATCGATTCAAAGAAGGCGATCACATCGATGACCTCTTCCGTTGTCCAATCAATATCAAAGGGATATTGGTATTCCATTCTATGACACTCCTTACGACCATTTAGTTCGGATACTCTCACCCTCAAGAATCATGCGCGACATCAATTCATCCACGGTAGGGATATCCTTGATCATCCCCATCACCTGACCTGCCCATGCAAAACCTTCGGTTGTTTTACCGTCGTGGACAAATTTCCTGTTGGCTTCACCGCTGATGTAATCCTTCAGCCCCTCATATCCGGCATTCCGGGCCTCTCGATCCAGTATCGCCGAAGTCCAGTCATTCGAGATGACCCTTGAAGGGGCCCCGAGAGTTCGTTTAATCACCACTGTACCATTCTCATCCCCTGCAATCAAGGCGCTTTTATACGCATCGGACGCATGTACGCATTCTTTCGTCGCAATGAATCTTGTTCCCATCTCGATCCCTTCGGCACCAAAGGAAAGGGCGGCCATCAATCCTCTTCCGTCACCGACCCCTCCGCTCGCCACAACCGGAATCGATACGGCATCAACCACTTGAGGAATCAATACGAAGGTCCCCACATCTTCCTTGCCGAGATGTCCTCCTCCCTCTTGTCCCACCACCATGACGATATCGGCGCCTAGCTCCTCTGCCTTGACGGCTTGTCGTTTGGAAGCCACAAGCACCAATTTTATAATCCCCGTTCCTTCAAGCATCTGCAAGATCGGCGCTGGATTTCCGCCGGTCACGGAAATCGCCGGAACCCCTTCTTCAATAGCTGCCTCCACGTACTCCCTGTATGGACGGCCATGCTGACCGATGGCAAAATTCACACCGAACGGTTTTTCTGTCATGGTTTTGATCTTTTGGATTTCACGCTTGACCTCCAAAGGGGATTCCATCGACATAGCCGTGACCTGTCCAAGTCCCCCCGCATTTGAAACAGCTGCAGCAAGCTCTGCATATGCAAGATGAGCCAGTCCCCCTTGAATGATGGGGTATGTAATCCCTAATTTTTCCGTCACCCTTGTACTCCATTTCATCATCAATTCCTCCTGTCTTATTCTCCTATTCTTCAATGGAGGTGAAATTCCTCCTCCGAACCAGCTCATTTAGAATGGAAGCCACCCACCACTATGCAAAGAATGGTTGAAATGCTATAATTCATATGTTTGTTAGTGCAACAGTCTGTTTTCTAGTATAATGAAAAGTTCAAGAAGACTTTAAAGAGGTGTTTACTACATTGTCCCAGCATGATACGCCGTTATTTACCGGCTTGATGAATCATAGTAAAAAAAATCCTGTACAATTCCATATCCCCGGACATAAGAAGGGGGCAGGTATGGATCCTGAATTCAAGGAATTCATCGGCGAAAATGCCCTTTCCATCGACCTGATCAACATTGCCCCGCTGGATGACTTGCACCAGCCGAAGGGAATGATCAAAGAAGCCCAGGACCTGGCTGCTGAAGCCTTCGGGGCTGACCATACATTTTTCTCTGTGCAAGGCACGAGTGGCGCCATCATGACCATGGTGATGAGTGTATGCGGACCTGGAGATAAAATCATTGTTCCGCGTAATGTTCATAAATCCGTCATGTCTGCCATCGTATTCTCAGGCGCTACCCCCGTCTTCATCCATCCGGATATTGACGAGAATCTTGGGATTTCCCACGGGATCACAACGGATGCCGTTGCCCGCGCCCTTGAACAGAACCCCGATGCGAAAGGTGTACTCGTCATCAACCCGACGTATTTCGGAATATCGGCAGATCTCAAGAAAATCGTGGAGATTGCCCACTCATACGATGTACCTGTCCTTGTAGATGAAGCACACGGCGTTCATATCCATTTTCACGACGACCTTCCCCTTTCTGCCATGCAGGCTGGCGCAGATCTCGCGGCCACCAGCGTGCACAAACTGGGCGGGTCCATGACGCAGAGCTCTGTGCTCAATATGAAGAACGGGCTTGTTTCACCGAAGCGGGTCCAGACCATTCTCAGCATGCTCACGACAACATCTACGTCCTACCTGCTTCTTGCTTCATTGGACGTGGCGAGGAAGCGTCTTGCCACTGAAGGTCACGAGCTCATCTCCAGGACCATCGAGCTTGCCGGACGCATGCGTGACCAAATCAATGGCATTGAAGGACTATATTGCGTAGGAAAAGAAATTCTCGGAACGAAAGCAACATTTGATTATGACCCGACCAAACTGATCATCTCCGTCAAAGATCTTGGAATCAGCGGATTCGATGCAGAAAAATGGCTACGGGAGTCCCATAATATCGAGGTGGAATTATCCGACCTATATAACATCCTTTGTATCATCACTCCGGGTGATACTGAAGAAGATGCTTCCACTTTGGTGAGCGCGCTCAAGGAACTGACGGAAAAGTTGAAACAGGACGGAGCCCGCGATCCGATCACGGTCATGCTGCCTGACATCCCCGTGTTGTCCATCACGCCAAGAGATGCTTTTTATGCAGAAACCGAAGTCATCCCCATTGACGAAACGGTGGGAAGAACGATTGCAGAATTCATCATGGTGTATCCTCCTGGGATTCCGATCTTCATTCCCGGGGAGATCATCACAAAGGAAAATATCGAATACATCAAAACGAATATTGAAGCCGGACTGCCCGTCCAAGGACCAGAAGATTATGATCTACGACATCTTCGCGTCATCAAGGAACATCGGGCGATCCGCTAACAGAAAAAGGATGAAGAGCCTGAATGGCCCCTCATCCTTTTCTTTATATCATCGATTAATCATCAATTTCTACATCATGTTCACATGTACAGCAGTTAGAGAATAAAACAGAAACCTTTTCATCCTCATAATGCTCAATGGTGTTCAGACAAGATTGACAAACGATTGTTCCCATTACGTTCATTCCCTTCTGTTTTAGTGTAAGCGTTTTATCTGACTCTATAATATTATAACACAATTAGAAAATCAACCTTAAATTGTATAACTTTATTCATTGAAACCCCATCATTCCTCCATACTAATAAGTGTATGTATGCGATTACATTTTGATGTGTGCGATTTCTTTATTTTTCAGAAAATATTGTTTCCACTATGGTCTTATATCCGAATACCAGCTTCCTGTCGGGCCATCCCGCCTGGCGCATGGGCGACCCGTGATTGACGCTACCCACATGCGTTCACAGATCCTCTGCACGCTGCCTCTTTCATCAAAAAAATCCGCATCATTCCAGGTCTGAATGATGCGGACTTTCCGCTGCCACGCCTATTCGATTGTTTTGATCTTTGCAGGATCGAGGATTTCAAACCCTTTATCCTGAAGACCTTTCACGATATCAGGAACTGCTTCTGCCGTCCATGTACGGTCATGCATCAACAGGTTTGCTCCGTCCCCGAGATAAGGGCTGTTGACCATGATATCCGAGATGGCGGCCTTTGACTGGTACTGCTTTTCCCAGTCATACCCGTACGTCCAATTCATGAGGGTCATCTTCTCTTCCTTGACCACTTCCCTGCTCTCATCGGTATTCTGTCCGAAGGGTGCACGGAAGAAGACAGGGCGTTCACCGATGATCGATTCGACGAGATCATTCAGCTCTACGATTTCCTTCCGTTGCTCATCAGGTGTCAGATCCTTCAGTGAACTGTGATGATATGTATGGTTGCCGATCTCAAATCCCATATCGTGGATTTTTTTTAACTTTTCCTTCCCTTCGTTTGATTCAAGGAAATGTCCGTTTACAAAAAAGATGGCGTTCACATCCATCTCCTTCAAATCTTCAGCGATCTCTACGGCATGCTCGTCCGGAGAATCATCGAATGTGAGGAGGGCGACTTTCTTGTTCGCATCCTTGATGGGGTCGATCGTCCATGTGTTCTCATTCACGACGTATTCAGGTTCGGCTACTGCCGGAGCTACCTCTTCCTCTACTTTCTCTTCATTGCTTTCTTCATCCGTGGCTTCCTTTGTAGCTGCCTCTTCTTTCTTTGGTTCTTCCTTCTTTTCCTTTGTACTGCTTGAAGCCGTTCCGCCGCTCGAGCAGGCACCAAGGAACAAAGACAGGAAAACTGCGAATACCAGTAATTTCTTCATATGATCAAACACCTTTCCAACGTCACTTTGAACATTTTAACATAAACTGTGACATCTGGAAAATATTCTAATCCTTCCTGGATACAATCGGCTAGATCAGTTGAAGGACTCCCTCGAACAGGACTTTGAAAGCAAAAAAGCAGCAAAGACTGGATGAAGTAATAAACAGAGTCAGTTTTCTGGATTGAACGATCTTCCCGGCCACAAGGAAGGATAGATAGAAGAACAGGGCAAACATGATCCATTTATATTCTACATGATCCTTTGTCGAGAACCATTCGGCAATATAAAATACGCTCCATAACATCAGCTGAACGAGGAATGCAATATATATTTTCATCCGACGACATCCTTTACCATGAAAATGAAGGCTTACCTCTATACTATATTCTGCCCAAAGAAATATCAGTATGATTGTCTTTTCAATTCTGTAACATTTCCATGACTTTCCGCATAGAGGATCTTTGTATGATAGAATGGTCCATAAGACAGTGTTAATAGTCATTATTTTACATTCCATACCATCCTACATAGAAAGAAGGAAGATGTATGAAGCGCATATGTTTCCTATTGATCGCATCGACAGCTCTCCTCTTAAGTTCCTGCAGTGGGGTTTCTTCGCAGAATGTGACCCAGGCAACTGATGAAATGATCAGGAAGCAGGTTCTGTTCTTCACGGATGATGAAAATCTCACGAGCGAAATTCCTTATTATGATGCCATCCTGGAACTCAAATCGAAGCACCCGGAGAGCTTGAAGCACCTTAAAGTCGTCAATACCCGTTCCACTGAGGATCAGCCCATCCTGGACAAGACGCCCGAGTCCCCAGCCATATTAGTCATAGAAGACAATGAAGTCATTTGTGAAATTGAAGGATCCACGAACAAGAACAATATTGTCAAGCCCGTGGCCCAGGCAATCTCCCATTGGTATGATTAAAAAAAAGATGACCCTCGGATGAGGATCATCTTTTTTTGTATTACATGATGTGAATTGGGCTTCCCATCGCTACTTCAGCAGCTTCCATTGAGATCTCACCAAGAGTTGGGTGAGCATGGATCGTCATGGCAACGTCTTCTGCTGTCATGCCGGATTCGATTGCAAGACCAAGTTCAGCGATCATATCAGAAGCACCGACACCAACGATTTGAGCACCGATGATGAGTCCGTCTTCTTTACGGGTGATCAGCTTCATGAAGCCTTCTGTTTCGTTAAGAGCAAGGGCACGTCCGTTTGCTGCGAATGGGAATTTCGCTGCAACCACTTCAATTCCTTCTTCTTTTGCAGAAGCTTCAGAGTGACCTACAGTCGCTAGTTCAGGATCTGTGAAGCAAACAGCAGGAATACCAAGATAATCAACTTCTGCAGGCTCACCAGAGATGACTTCTGCAGCAATTTTACCTTCATATGAAGCTTTGTGAGCAAGTGGAGGACCATCTACGATGTCTCCGATTGCAAAGATATTTGAAATGTTTGTGCGGCATTGTTTGTCGACTTTGATAACACCGCGGTCGCTCATTTCAACACCAAGCTCTTCAAGACCGATTTCGTCCGTGTTAGGGCGGCGTCCAACAGTTACAAGAACATAATCCGCTTCAACTGTTTTCTCTTCGCCTTTCACTTCGTATTTCACGACTACGCCGTTGTCACTTTCTTCAACGCCTTTAGCCATAGCTTTAGTTACAACGTCTACGCCTTTTTTCTTGAGGCCTTTTTTCACGATGCTTGTCATTTGCTTTTCGAAGCCCATGAGGATATCGTCAGCGCCTTCAAGGATCGTTACTTCAGAACCAAGGTTGGCATAAGCTGTACCAAGTTCCGTACCGATGTAACCTCCACCGATGACAACCAATTTGCCCGGCACTTCTTTAAGAGCTAGCGCTCCAGTAGAATCGATTACACGTTTAGAGAACTTGAAGCTAGGGATTTCAATTGGACGAGATCCAGTAGCCAAGATCAAGTTTTTGAACGTATACGTCTGTGCTGAATTTTCATCCATTACACGAAGGGTGTTGGCATCTACAAGGTACGCTTCGCCGCGGACGATATCCGCTTTGTTTCCTTTAAGAAGGCCTTCAACACCACCGGTAAGCTTTTTCACGACGCCGGCTTTCCACTCTTGAACTTTATCGAAGTTCACTTTTACGTTTTCAGCAACGATACCCATGTCATCTGAATGCTGGGCACTGTGGAAGCGGTGACCCGCTGTGATAAGGGCTTTAGAAGGGATACATCCAACGTTCAGGCAAACCCCACCAAGATTTTCTTTTTCTACGATTGTTACTTTTTGTCCAAGCTGTGCCGCACGGATGGCAGCTACATATCCACCAGGACCTGCACCGACTACTATAGTATCTGTTTCGATTGGGAAATCTCCTACTACCATTGAATTACGCCTCCATTAATAATAGTTCTGGATCGTTCAACAAACGTTTGATATGGTTTAGTGCATGTTGAGCAGTAGCACCATCGATCATACGGTGGTCAAAGCTCAATGATAATGCTAACACAGGTGCCGCTACAATTTCACCATTTTTCACTACAGGTTTTTCAGCGATACGGCCGACACCAAGGATGGCAACCTCTGGGTGGTTGATAACCGGAGTGAACCATTGTCCGCCTGCAGAACCGATATTGGTGATTGTGCAAGATGCACCTTTCATTTCGTCACCGGCAAGTTTACCGTCACGGGCTTTACCAGCTAGTTCATTGATTTCATTTGAAATAGAGAACATGGACTTACGGTCTGCATTTTTCACGACCGGTACAAGAAGGCCTTTGTCTGTGTCAGCTGCAATTCCGATGTTGTAGTAATGTTTTTGAACGATTTCGCTTGTAGCGTCATCGATTGATGTATTAAGAGCCGGATATTCACGAAGGGCACTTGTCAATGCTTTTACGATGTACGGCAAGAATGTAAGCTTAACGCCTTTTTCTGCTGCCACTTCTTTGAACTTCTTACGGTGAGCCCAAAGTTTTGTCACATCGATCTCATCCATCAGTGTAACGTGAGGAGCTGTGTGTTTAGAGTTCACCATTGCTTTGGCGATGGCTTTACGCATACCGCTCATTTTCTCGCGAGTCTCTGGGTATTCGCCTTCTGGAGCTTTAACTGGAGCCGGAGCTTTTTCTTCTTTGGCAGGTGCCTCAGATTTAGCTTCAGTAGCTTGTGGAGCAGATCCTCCATTAGCAAATGCATCGATATCTTCTTTAAGTACGCGTCCGTTTTTACCTGAACCGGATACTTCACGGATTTCAACACCGTTTTCACGGGCATATTTACGTACAGAAGGCATTGCGATGACACGTTTGTTAGGGTCAACTTCTTCTTTGCTCACTTCTTGACCTTCTTCTGCAGTACCTTGAACCTGAGCTTCTGTTTTTGCATCAGCTTTAGGCTCTTCTTTTTTGTCGCTATCGCTGTCGCTGCCCTTGAATTGAAGGTCTTCGTAACCTGGTGCGTCGAAACGGATCAATGTATCGCCTACGACTGCTACAGTTCCTTCTTCGACAAGGACTTCTTCAACCGTACCAGCAACTGGTGACGGGATTTCTACAACAGCTTTATCATTTTGGACTTCACATAGTACGTCGTCCTCTTCTACTGTATCGCCAGCTTTTACAAACCACTTGACGATTTCACCTTCATGGATACCTTCACCGATATCAGGTAATTTGAATTCAAATGCCATGGATCCTACCTCCTGGTTTTATCATGATTGAATAGATGAATGTAATGGATCTTTTTTTCTCTATATAGTAGAAAATAGAAGGGTGTTGCTTCCCTTCTATTTTCTTTTTCTATCCGAAAAGGATTAGAATTCAAGTACTTTCTTAGCTGTTTCGATTACATCTTTGTAATTCGGAAGCCAAACTGTCTCAGCTTGAGAGAACGAGAATACAGTATCAGGTGCCGCTACGCGAAGTACTGGCGCCTCAAGGCTAAGGATCGCGCGGTCATTGATTTCAGCAACGACGTTAGCAGCGATACCTGCTTGTTTTTGAGCTTCCTGGACAACGATCGCACGATTTGTCTTTTCGACAGATGCCATGATGGTCTCGATGTCAAGCGGGCTTACTGTACGAAGGTCGATGACCTCTACAGAATAGCCTTCTTTTTCAAGTTCATCGGCAGCTTTCAATGACTCATGTACCATTGCACCGTAAGTGATGATGGAAAGGTCTGTACCTTCACGTTTCACAGCGGCTTTACCAAGTTCGATCGTATACTCTTCTTCCGGAACTTCTTCACGGAATGAACGGTATAGTTTCATGTGCTCAAGGAAGATGACAGGATCGTTATCACGGATCGCTGAGATCAAAAGACCTTTAGCCTCATATGGAGTTGATGGGATAACCACTTTAAGACCTGGTTGCTGAGCAACAAGACCTTCAAGGCTGTCCGCGTGAAGCTCAGGAGTATGAACCCCACCACCGAATGGTGAACGGATCGTGATAGGTGAAGAATAAGCTCCACCTGAACGATAGCGCATACGAGCCATTTGGCCGGAAATTGAATCCATTACTTCGTATACGAAACCGAAGAATTGGATCTCTGGAACGGGACGGAACCCTTCCAATGCTAGACCGATTGATAGTCCGCCGATACCTGATTCTGCAAGCGGCGTATCGAATACACGGTCTTCACCGAATTCTTTTTGAAGTCCTTCCGTTGCACGGAATACACCACCGTTTAGACCTACGTCTTCACCAAAAACCAGTACGTCTTCGTTGTTGCGTAGTTCTGTGCGCAGTGCATCAGTGATCGCTTGAATCATTGTCATTTGCGCCATGGCTTACTTCGACTCCTTCTCTTTGTAGATTTCTAATTGCTCTTTAAGGTTGTAAGGAAGCTCTTCGAACATGTTGTTGATGAAATCTGTCACTTTTTGTTTAGGAGTTCCATCAGCTTCTTTGATTGCCTGCTTGATATCTTCCTTAGCAGATTCGATGACTTCGTTTTCTTTTTCTTCGCTCCAAAGTCCTTTTGCTTCTAGGAATTTGCGGAAGCGTACCAATGGATCTTTCTTTTCCCAGTCAGTATCCATTTCAGAAGTACGGTAACGAGTCGGATCGTCCCCTGCCATTGTATGTGGACCATAACGGTAGCAAAGTGTCTCGATTAGTGAAGGTCCTTGTCCATCAACTGCACGCTTACGAGCTTCCGCAGTTGCTGCAAATACGGCAAGTGGATCCATACCGTCTACAAGGATACCAGGGATTCCGGCTGCAACCGCTTTTTGAGCGATTGTTTTACCAGCTGTTTGCTTGTCGCGAGGAGTTGAGATCGCGAATTGGTTGTTTTGAACCACGAAGATTGCAGGCGCAGCATAAGCACCGGCAAAGTTGATGCCTTCGTAGAAGTCACCTTGAGATGAACCGCCGTCACCTGTATATGTGATGGCAACAGCTTTTTTGCCGCGTTTTTTAAGTCCGAGTGCCACACCAGCTGTTTGGATGTATTGAGCACCGATGATGATTTGTGGGGATAGGACGTTCACACCTTCTGGCGCCTGGTTTCCTACGAAATGTCCGCGAGAGAACAAGAACGCTTTCGTTAGTGGAAGGCCGTGCCAGATGATTTGAGGAACATCACGGTATCCTGGAAGGATCCAGTCCTCTTTCTCAAGTGCAAAGTGTGAAGCGATCTGTGATGCTTCCTGACCTGCTGTCGGAGCGTAGAACCCTAAGCGTCCTTGACGATTCAAGGAGATGGAACGTTGGTCAAGAATACGAGTGTAAACCATGCGGCGCATAAGCTCTTGAAGATCTTCGTCGGAGATCTCCGGCATTGCGTCTTCGTTTACAACTTCGCCTTCTTCGTTCAAAATTTGGAGCATTTCAAACTTGCTTTCAACTTCTTCGAGCGTTTTCACTGCGTCGAATTGTGCCTTCTTTGATTTAGAAGCCATCGAAGTCACCTATCCTTTCTACATGCATTTATTTTGGTTTTTTACATACAAAGTTTAGATTACCCAAATCAAGTATGACTTACCACATATCCGTGGACACACTGTTACTAGTTTTCCACAAATACTCAGAAAGAAAACCCAATTTTAAAATCGGGTTGATCTGTACTACTCAACACTGGATGCTGACTAATACAATATTAAATCACCTCTATTAGTTTACAATACCTATTTTCGGTACGTCAACGACAAAGTGCTATATTTTATAAGTTCTCTTATAAATTCAGATTACTCCCAGATTGACATCACGGACCATCTGTATTACTGAAGTCTGACCACCTGTTATATATAATAGTTTCGTTTTCACCGATCTGTTATAGAGTAACTTTTGGGCAAATAAAAAAAGACGGCAAAGGTGGCCGTCTTCCATCCATCATTCATCTATTTCTTCGAATGCCGCGTTGGAGTATAAGTCTTTTTTTGCTTCATTGTATTCTTTCGTCTTATCATTGTACTCATCATTCAATTTGGAGACTTTTTCATACTCCTTATTGATCGATGTGACCTGCTTTTCGAGTTGTTCCATTGTCAGGTCTTCTTTTTTCAGCATTTCATACAGTTCCTTATCCCCGTCAAGGACGCTCAGATAGGATTTCGTCAGCTTGGCGTGGAGCTCATAGCGTGCCTTCATCGTTTTCTCCAGTGACTGGGCTTGTTTCTTAAGATCTGCGTCGTCAAGTTTCTCTATGTATTTGGATGCATCTGCGAACGTCTCTTTTGCTTCGTCCATGGACGTTTGTTCTTTTTGGATATACTCTTTCCTCTTATCGACATTCTCCAGCGCTTCATCTGAAAGCTCCTGGATTTTGTCCATTTCCTTCATTCCAAGTCCCATGATGGTCTCATACAGGTTTTGCTCTTTCTTTTCAAGCTCCTGTAGCGGCTTTTGGGCTTCAGCATACGGCTTTTCCTTGGAAACGGTATCTTCCATGACATCATGAAGACTTTCTTCCGGTGATGATGTCCCTGAACACCCCATCAATAAAAGTGCGACAGCACCTGTCACGATTGCAAAACGGAATTTCGACACGATCAGATCCCCCTAACGTTTTTTCCATCTTCTACTATATCGATGTCTGCAGATTTTGACAATAGGGAGTTCCCCCTGTCGGAATATGTCTATACACAGGAAACCCTGTACTCTATTACTATGCCCCCCGTGGCTCCGGTATTCTTGACTCCTGCTAGATTCGTTAACTTTTTGTGTATGAAGTGTTAAAATAATTCTATTGCACGCATACCGCGCATCAGATTTACATGGAGCAACGGTAATCGTCAGATGATGACCGTTGCATTCGAGGAGGAATAAAACCATTATGATCACAATGAAAGATATCATCCGTGAAGGCCACCCTTCCCTCACGTCGGTTGCACAGGAAGTGAAACTGCCACCTTCAGAGGAAGATAAAGAAATCCTCTCAAGCCTTCTAGAGTATGTTAAAAACAGTCAGGACCCCGAGCTTTCCGCACAGTACGGATTAAGGCCGGGTATCGGCTTGGCAGCTCCACAGATCAATGTCCTGAAACGGATGATCGCCGTGAACGTGAAAGATGGTGAGCGCCTATACAGTTATGCGCTCTTCAACCCCAAAATCATCAGTCATTCTATCGAAAAAGCCTTTCTGACGTCAGGTGAAGGCTGCCTGTCTGTCGACCGGAATGTGCCGGGATTCGTTCCGCGGTATGCCCGTATCACGGTAAAGGGCTGGGACGTGGACGGCAACGAAATCAAAATCCGCCTGAAAGGTCTCGCCGCCATCGTATTCCAGCATGAGATCGATCACCTGAACGGCGTGATGTTTTATGACCATATCGATCATGAGAACCCGTTCGAACCGATTCCCGACGCCATCCCCATCGAACGATGATAATCGTGAAAAAAGGACTTCCCGTTGTTCCGGGAAGTCCTTTTTTTCTATCAGTTAAATCAAGCCCAGTTTTTTCAGTGCTTTAGAGATTCCGTCATCTGCCACATCCGCCGTCACGAAATCAGCATGCCGTTTCAGCTCTTCTACGGCATTCCCCATAGCAACACCCGTTCCGACGCCTTTGATCATTTCGATATCGTTCAATCCGTCTCCGAATGCATATACATCCTCCATCCGGAATCCGAGCTTGTCGATCATCCGTTTGATGCCCTCTGCCTTTGATCCACCGTCAGGCAGGATGTCCATGGAGTGTTCGTGCCATCTGATAAAGGAGAATTCAGGGTACTTCTCGCGGTAAAATCCTTCTTCCTCCTCATCACAGAATAGAAGTGATTGGTAAATGTCCCTCCCCTTATAGAATTCAGGCTGGAATTCAGGGTGGGTGAACTTCAGGCTCGCCATGCTTTTATTGATATACTCATCATTTTCATGATTGGCCTTCATTGTTTCATGGTCAAGATGGACGACAGGATGCCCTTTGGCTTCCGAGTCCTTCAGTAGGACTTCAAGGCGCCCGGTATCAAGTGGATTCGTGTAGATGACGTTGTTCTCGAATACAACATACTGTCCGTTGAAGGACACATAGGAATCAATGCCGAGTTCTTCCCTCAAGGGTTCATACATGAACGGTGCACGCCCCGTGGCGATGGCAACAAACGTCCCGTTATCCTTGAGGCGGCTGATGGCCTGTTTTGTGGAAGGCGGAAGTTTTTTATGGTGGTCAAGCAATGTTCCGTCTATATCAAAAAAAACGATCTTCGACATTATGACTCTCCTCTTTCTTATAATGGAATGACAAAAGTATAGGACGTTGATAAAGGTACATTTTCGCTTCGGAATTGTCAATGGATGCCGTAATCGCTTCATTTACTATATTTAACCATGTAAGAGAATCAAGAAATTCCGTACAATAGAAGTAAGGCATCTTTACTTCAAGCCTTTTTCTCGGTAAAATATAGGTAAGGAGTGATCATCCATGTTCAAAAAGCTGCGTAGGAAGCTTATGAAACAGTGGAAAGAATTGCTTAAAAAAAAGACGATCGCCTAAATGAAGGAGTCCATCTACATGCATGTCATACTGTCACTTTTCATAAGCAGGGACTGATGCCGTTTTGGGAGCTTTTTCTCCAAGAATGGATCCGTTCCTGCTCTTTATGTGCATGGAATCTTGATAAAACTTTATTTAATAGGAAGAATCCTTTATAATTCATACTATACATATTCATGATAGAGATCCCGGGCGGCTGTCGCCCTTGGAATGAAATGATCTATTTATGGGTAAACCGTATGGTAACAACCCACTCATTATGTTGATAACTTTTTTATCATAGAGGAAAGTTAAAGTTTTGAAAACGGATAAGGAGAGAGAAAACACATGATTTACAAAGTATTTTATCAAAAGAGTAAAGAAGAAGTGCCTGTTCGCGAATGCACTGACTCTCTTTACATCGAAGCAGATTCAGAGCGTGAGGTACGCCTCAAGCTGAAGGACAAACCGTACAACATCGAATTCGTGCAAAAGCTCGAGGGCGCTTTTCTAGAACACGAGAAAAACCAAGAATCATTCGAGCTGGAGAAATAATCGGATGAAATTTGTCAAGAATGACCAGACTGCAGTATTTGCCCTCGGTGGTCTAGGTGAAATCGGTAAAAACACATATGCTGTACAGTTCCAGGATGAAATTATCTTGATTGATGCAGGGGTTAAATTCCCTGAGGACGAACTCCTCGGTATCGACTATGTGATCCCTGACTATACGTATCTCGTTAAAAACGTAGATAAAATCAAGGGACTTTTCATCACACACGGTCACGAAGACCATATCGGCGGGATTCCGTATCTCCTTCGCGAGCTGAACATTCCGATCTACAGCGGAAAGCTTGCCATGGGATTGATCAAAAATAAACTTGAAGAGCATGGCCTTCTCCGCAATGCCAAGCTCAACATCATCCAAGAAGATGATGTGATCAAATTCCGGAAAACGTCCGTCACGTTCTTCCGAACCACCCACAGCATCCCCGATTCTTACGGGATCGTGGTCAAGACGCCTCCGGGCAATGTCGTACACACGGGTGACTTCAAATTCGACTTCACTCCAGTAGGGGAACCTGCCAATCTGACCAAAATGGCGGAAATCGGAAAAGAAGGCGTCCTATGTCTCCTCTCCGATAGTACAAATGCTGAGGTACCGAACTTTACGATGAGCGAACGTAAAGTAGGCGAAAGCATCGACGATATCTTCAGGAAAGTGGACGGCCGCGTTATTTTTGCTACATTCGCATCCAACATCCACCGCCTGCAGCAGGTTGTCGAAGCAGCGGTCTACCATAACCGTAAAGTGGCTGTATTCGGCCGAAGCATGGAAGCGGCCATCACCATCGGGCAAGAGCTCGGATACATCAATGCGCCGAAGGAAACCTTCATTGAGCATAATCAAATCAACCGATTGCCTGCGAATGAAGTGGCCATCCTGTGTACAGGTTCCCAAGGGGAACCGATGGCTGCCCTGTCCCGTATTGCCAACGGAACCCATCGCCAGATCCAGATACAACCAGGTGACACCGTTGTATTCTCGTCTTCGCCGATCCCTGGGAATACGATCAGTGTAAACCGCACGATCAACCTCCTGTACCGTGCTGGAGCCGAAGTGATCCACGGACCACTCAGCAACATCCATACGTCCGGACATGGTGGTCAGCAGGAAATGAAACTGATGCTCCGTCTGATGAACCCTACCTTCTTCATGCCGATCCACGGTGAGTACCGCATGCAGAAGATGCACGCTCAGCTCGGCGTTGACTGCGGTGTAGATCCAGATAATTGTTTCATCATGGATAATGGAGACGTCCTCGCCCTCAGCAGCGATTCTGCTCAAGTGGCAGGGAAGATTCCTTCAGGAAATGTCTATATCGACGGCAGCGGAATCGGTGACATCGGAAACATCGTCCTCCGTGATCGACGCATCCTTTCAGAAGAAGGACTTGTCATTGTCGTGGTCAGCATCAATATGAAGGACTTCAAGATTGCTTCCGGCCCTGACCTCATTTCACGCGGATTTGTTTATATGCGTGAATCCGGTGACCTTATCAATGAAGCACAGACCTTGATCTCAAAACACCTGAACAAGGTTCTTGAAAGAAGGACCACTCAATGGTCAGAAATCAAGAATGAAATCACGGATACACTGGCTCCATTCCTATACGAAAAAACAAAACGTCGTCCTATGATCCTTCCGATCATCATGGAAGTCTGATCCACCTTAAAAGGGCAGGTTCGCTATGAACCTGCCCTTTTTATACACTTCGTTCCCCATCAAAAAAGGATGGCCCTGGTAAGAAGGGGCCATCCTTTTGCTTTATTCTTATGTCCACAGGATTTTCTTCTCGAAGCGATTGATATCAGTGTCGGCACCGATCACGATGAGGATGTCCCCTTCCTGTATCTCCTCTTCAGCCTGAGGAGACACGATGATATCCCGGTCCCTTTTGATCGCCACGATATTGATCCCGTATTTTGCCCGGATATCAAGGTCGATCAAGCTGTTCCCGCTGAGCTTCTCATTGGCAACAAGCTCAACGATGGAATGCTCATCCGACAGTTCCAGGTAATCGAGTACATTATTCGAAACAATATTATGGGCGATCCTCCTCCCCATATCCCTTTCAGGATGAACCACCTGATTGGCACCGATCTTCCTCAGGACCTTTTCATGGTAGTCATTCTGAGCTTTGACGGTGATCTTCTTCACGCCAATCTCCTTCAGCATGATAGTGGTGAGGATGCTTGACTGTATATTATCCCCGATGGCGACAATCACGTGATCAAAGTTGCGGATCCCCAGACTCTTGAGCACCGACTCATCAGTGGAGTCCGCCACGACAGCGTGGGAAGCGGTGGAGGAAAACTCATTCACTTTATCCTCATCCATATCGATGGCCATCACCTCCATACCCTGCTCGGCGAGGGAGCGTACGATGCTCCCCCCGAAACGACCCAAACCGATGACTACAAACTCTTTTTTCATCTCCCATACCCCCTATTTTACTATCCTTATTTTAGCATAAAATCCAGGTGGAAATGGTTGGTCAGCTGTTCCTGACTCATTTTTTCCCTTTCACATAATCTGCGTCGAATAAAAACAGGCGCATCAATAGATACAGGGATGGGATCAGTAAAAGCAAGCCGGCTATAAACACGATGATGAGTGCCGTACCCATCACTTCGTTCGTTACACTTGAACCGATCGTGATGAAAGGCTTCAGGATGTACGGCAAATGGGACGCACCGTAACCGAAGAAAGCGAAAAAGAATTGAAGCATGACCGATATGAAGGCAAGGCCATATTGCTTGCGGCGATAAATGAGCCATGTAGCGAGAACAAAGAATAATAGGGATAAGCCGAACATCCACCAAATATCCATCGCATTCAAAAAATGCTCTTCATTGTGTTGTTTAAGGGACCAGAACACCCATAGGCTGGCGATGATCGTGGGTGGACTCCAGAAAAGGGAAAACTTCCTCAATATCTCCCTTGATGCCTTGTCCCCTGCCCTGTTGGCATAGTAGGTCAGAAATGCCGCTGAGATGAACAGGACTGAAACGATTGACAGAAATACCACACTCCATGAGTAGGGACTCGTCAAAAGTTTCCCGGCGAGGAAGATCACGCGGTCATCTGTTTCCTTCAGGAAGCCTCCTTCGGATATGGTGAGTGCCGTGGATAAAGACGCCGGTATCAACAACCCTGTGGCCCCGTAAATGAACAAGTACCCTATATTTTCCTTCGATCCATAGTTACTGAATGCGTAAAAGCTGCCCCGGATCGCAAGCAGGATGATTGCCACGCTTCCCGGGATGAGGAGGGCCGTCCCGTAATAATAAGCGGTATCCGGAAAGAATCCGACCAGACCGACGAAGAAAAACACGAAAAACACGTTGGTCACCTCCCATACCGGGGACAGATACCTGCTGATGAGTGCATTCATTGTGTGTTCCTTCCCTTTCATTCGGGCGTAAAAGGCAAAGAAACCGGCACCGAAATCAATGGAAGCTACAATGAGGTACCCGTATAAAAAGATCCACAGGACGGAGATCCCGATCACTTCCAAACTCATATCCTATTCCTCCTTCCGGTTGGCAGGGAACCGTTTCTCGAGTTCCGCTTCTGCAGGTTTGTTTTTGAACATCCTGATGAGGACCACCACACATAAAATGCCGAGCAACAGGTAAAGGGCAAGGAACATGGCGAAGATCCAAGCGACTCCGTCTGCACGTGTGGCTGCCTCGGCAATCTTCATGTATCCCCTGAGGATCCAAGGCTGTCTTCCGACTTCTGCGTAGATCCAGCCGAATTCAATGGCAAGCATGGCCAGGGGACCACTTGCAACTATTCCCCATAGAAGAGGTTTATTGAATTCATTCCCCTTCTTCCATTTCCACAGGAGCACGAATAAGAAGCTGATGAAAATGCTGAACATCCCGATCGACACCATCCCGTCGAACATGTAGTGGATCCAAAGGGGTGGTCGTTCATCCTCGGGAAAATCATTCAGCCCGATCACTTCCGTATCGAATGAACTTCCCGCAAGAAAGCTCAAGAATCCCGGCAGCCGGATCTCATTGGAAATTTCATTGTTCTCATCGATTGTTCCAAAGACGATCAGGTCTGCATTTTTTTCTGTTTCAAAATGCCATTCACCGGCTGCAAGCTTCTCCGGCTGATGCTCAGCAAGGAATTTAGCTGAAAGATCCCCGGCAAGGGCTGCACCGAGTGAAAAGATCAACGCGGCTGTCATGGTCATCCGTAGCGCCTTTTTATGATAATCCCCTCCCTTTTTCAGAAGGATGGAATAGGCGGCGATGGCTGCAAGGATGAAGGCCATTGTCATATAAGAAGTCGTAAGCACATGAAAGACCTTCGTAGGGGTGGCAGGATTCAGCATGGCTGCAATCGGGTCGATTTCGATTGCTTTGCCGTCCTTGAGCTCGAACCCTTGAGGCGTATTCATGAACGCATTGACGGTCGTAATGAATAAGGCCGAAGCCGAGGAACCGATCATAATGGGCAGGTTGAGGAGCCAATGGGTCCATTTGCCTTTGAAGCGATCCCACGTATATAGGAAAATACCAAGAAATATAGCTTCAAAGAAGAAGGCGAACGTTTCCATGAAAAGCGGAAGAGCAATGATCTGCCCCGCTACTTTCATAAATGACGGCCATAGCAATGATAGCTGCAGACCGATGGCCGTCCCCGTGACGACCCCTACAGCAACCGTGATGGTGAACCCCCTTGCCCATCTTCGGGCCAGAAGGAGATAGTGGTTATCATTCTTCTTTATGCCTATAAACTCTGCGATGGCGATCATTATGGGCATCCCCACCCCGATCGTTGCAAAAATGATGTGGAAGATCAATGTACTCGATGTAAGCAATCTACTGATCATGACGCTATCCAAAACTGATACCCCCTCGTACGTTATACCCTTATTATAAAACAATCGAAGAGTATGTGAATTGGTGAACATGACTATTTTGTGACAAACTTCACAAACTGACCGTATTCGATGTTATGATTTCCTTTCCCTCTCACGGCGAAAAAAAACATCCCTGCCGGCATAAGCAGGGATGTTCTTCTATATCGCTTCAATCATCCGGAACTGTGATTCTACGAGGTCGTAATAATCCCCTCTCTGTTCCATCAGCTGATCATGGTTCCCACTTTCCTTTATTCTTCCGTTTTCAAGGACGAAGATAGTATCAGAGTCCCTGATGGTAGAAAGCCTGTGGGCGATGATGATGGCTGTACGGCCTTTCAATAATTTTTTCAAGGCCGATTGGATCTTCACCTCGGTTTCCGTATCGATGGACGCCGTTGCCTCATCCAAAATGATGATGCGGGGATTGGCAAGCAGGGCCCTCGCGAAAGAAAGAAGCTGCCTTTCCCCTACAGATAGAACGTTCCCACGTTCTTCTACTTCGGTCTCATAGCCATTTGCCAGTTTTCCGATAAAATTGTCCGCTCCGATCGCTTCCGCAGCGAGTCGAACTTCTTCATCTGTCGCATCGGGACGTCCGAACCGGATATTATCCATGATCGTTCCAGAGAAAATGAACGTATCTTGTAGGACGATGGAAATCTGGTTACGCAGGCTTGCAACCGATACATCCCTTAAGTCATTCCCATCGATTGTGACCGCTCCTGCCGTCGGATCATAGAAACGACTGATCAAATTGGCGATGGTCGTTTTTCCTGATCCCGTATGTCCCACAAGGGCTACGGTCTGACCGGCCTTCATCTCGAGATTGATGCCTTGAAGGGCCTTTCGCTTATCATCATAAGAAAACTCCACATCGTTGAACTGGATATGACCGGCGATTTCTTTTATGGAAACCGCCTCTTCTTTCTCATGGACGATCGGCTTTTCATCGAGGAATTCAAAGATCCGCTCGGATGAAGCCATCCCGATCAAAAGCTGATTGTACACCTGCCCGAGACGCGAAATCGGCTCCCAGAACATGCCTAGATAAAAGGCAAAGGAAACGAATTCTCCAAGCTGCAGGGAACCGCTCTGTATCAGATGGGCACCATACCAGATCAAAACGGCAGTACCAACAGCATTGGTCATTTCAACAAGTGGTCTGAAGATGGCATTCTTCTTGGTGGCCGTTCTCCAGCTCTCGAAGTTCTCCGTATTGATTCCATCGAAGAACGCCATGTTTTCACGTTCCTGGGTGAAGGCCTGTGTCACCCTGACCCCTTGGATGCTCTCATTCAGATGGGAGTTGAGCTTCGCTTGTTTAAGCCGCACCAGCTGCCATGATTTCCGGATATTCTTCCTCAACGTGGTGGAGATGAAGAACATGATCGGAAGGATGACCATGACGGCGAGGGTAAGCTCAGGGCTCAGGGTGAACAAGAGAACGATGATCCCTGCGAGCAGGATGATATCCATCAATAGATTGATGACCCCGTTTGTAAACAATTCTTGAAGTGAGTTGATGTCGTTCATGATCCTGACGAGGATCGAGCCGGCAGAGCGCTGGTCGAAGAATCTGTGGGACAGGCTTTGCACATGACTGAACAGATGCCTGCGCAGGTCATAGATCACGCCCTGCCCCAGCTGATTCATCCACCGTATCCTGAGGATGTTGGCACAGTAACTCAGTATATAGAGTCCGGCGATCACACCGATCAGGGTCATCAACAGATTCCCATCCTTCTGGCGGATGGCTTTATCCAGCGTATACACCCCGATCAGAATCGGAATGATCAATCGGACGGCCGTTGTGATCAGGACCGTCAGGATGGACAGCGGCAACAGCTTCTTGGAATATGGCTTCAGATACGTCAGGAGCCGTGAAAGCTGTCCCCAGTTGAATGGCTTGTCGATCACTTGGTCGGTTGAATAGTGGAATCGATTCATCACTTTTTTATCATTTTTCATCTTAGTCATACACTCATCACCTCCCGGGCTGCAGGATTTTCTTTTGATCTTTGTATTGAATATCATAGATGCGCTGATAAGGACCGTTGTTGGCAAGGAGGTCCTCATGTCTACCCCGCTCCGCCACTCTCCCATTTTCAAGAACCAGGATTTCATCAGCGTGCTTCAGTGAAGAAATCCTATGGGCTATGATGAACGTCGTCCGGTCGGACATGACGTTCTTCAGCGCTTTTTGGATACGGAATTCCGTTTCCATGTCCACCGCCGATGTGGCATCGTCAAGGACAAGGATGGACGGATCGAGGCAGATGGCCCTTGCAATGGCGATCCGTTGTTTCTGACCACCAGACAGACCGAGCCCCCTCTCCCCAAGCTTTGTCTCATAGCCATCGGGAAGGGTCATGATGAAGTCATGGGCCTGTGCAAGTTTCGCAGCCTTCTCTACGTCCTCCTGAGACGCTTCCGGGCGCCCATACGCGATATTCGATCTGATGGTGGAAGAAAACAGGAACGATTCCTGGAGGACGACGCCGATGTTCTGACGAAGGGACTTGATGGAATAGTCCCTGATGTCCAGTCCGTCAATGGTGATCCGCCCTTCCTGAGGCTCATAAAATCGTGTCAGAAGCTGAATGACGCTTGATTTACCCGAACCCGTGCCGCCGATCAATCCAATGATCCTCCCGGGTGGTGCGTTGAACGTGATCGACTCCAAAGCGGGATCTTCATCGAGATCATTATAATGGAAGGATACATCTTCGAACCTAACTTCCCCTTTCATGCGTGTTGCCTCAACGGCATTCACACCATCCTTGATTTTCTCATCGACTTCAAGGATTTCCAGCAGCCGCTCACCGGACGCTTTCGATTGAGAGAACTGATTGATGGTGAAGCCAAGGTTCATGATTGGCCAGATGATATACCAGACCAGGCTGTAGAAGGCAACCAGTTCACCTGGGGCAAGATTCCCGTTCATCACGAGGTATCCTCCATATCCTAGGAGTAGGATGACACTCACATTTCCCAGAAACTCCATGAGGGGAAAATATTTGGCCCAGATATCAGAGGTGAAGAGATATTTGTCTTTATAGTCTCCATTGGAACGATTGAATTTATCGTTCTGGAATTCTTCCCTTGAAAGGGATTTTACCGTATTGATCCCGCTGATGTTCTCCTGGACATTTGTGTTCAATTTCCCAAATGACTTCCTGATCCCCCTGAAAGCAGGGTGGACGGCCTTATCGAATTTGAAGACTGAGACGGCAAGGAATGGGAGTGTTGCCAACGTGATGAATGTCAGAGAGGGAGAATAGTAGAACATCACACAAAAACTGACGGACACCAACAGGAAAAAACGGAGGAGTTCGGAAAAACCGAATGAAAGGAAGAACCTGAACGCTTCAACATCGGCAGTCAGCCTCGACATGAGGTCCCCGGTCTTCGCATTATCATAATAGCTGAATGGAAGGAACTGCAGCTTTTGATACAGTTCATTGCGAAGGCGGTATACCGATGTTATGCCGAACAGATCTCCGAAGTACTGCTGAATGAACGTGCCGATCCCCTTCAGTGCCATGATACCGATGAAACCGAAGGCAAGGTAAGGGATCCACTGATAGTCGCCTTTCAGTATGACATCATCGATGGTGATTTGGAGGATGATCGGGTACACGACCGTGATACCCGTCACAAAGATGAGGAAAATCATCGAGATGATGAATTGCGACTTGTACGGCCAGTAAAAATCTTTTAATTTCTTAAACGTATCCATGTATTCTCTCCCTTCAGTAAAAAACAGTGCATTACTAAATATATCGACTTTCGAAATATTTATCTACCCTTTTTTCACATTTTTTTGTTTTTTTGAACTATTGTTACATCTTGATTCCATTGTAGTTCATCCGTGAGAGAAATCATTCATCCAAATGACTGAAATTCCTGTCCTCATTCGGGCAGGAATCCATATGTGAGTGTGCATGACCCTTCCCCATATTCTTTTGTAAGTTTACTTACTTCCTTTACCGGGAATACACCTATGTGCCCATTTTCAAATCCACCTTTGACATAACCCGTCCACCATTGTGTATACTATAAAAGTTCACCATTTTGACCAGAAAGGATGTTATATTTGAATTACATAGTAGGTACATCAACCAGTGTAGAGAACCTCTTGGCCTTCGATTGGGGTAACCTCTTAATCAACATCGGTATTGGAGCCTTGAAAATCATTGCAATCTGGATTGCTTTCCTTGTGATCAAAGGCGCCGCCAATAAGATCGTCACCCGCGCATTTGAACGGTACAGCCAACGGAACGATGTGTCAACCGGCCGAGCACAGACATTACAAGCGCTGACGAAGAATATCATCGGATACGTCCTTATTTTTATCTTTTTTGTCACCATCCTTCAGATCTTCGGCATTCAGGTGACCGCAATCCTCGCAGGGGCTGGAATCGTCGGTTTAGCCGTCGGATTCGGTGCCCAGGGTCTTGTAAGCGACATCGTTACCGGATTTTTCATCCTTCTTGAGAAACAGGTGGATGTCGGTGACTACGTCACCACGGGTGGCTTCGACGGGATCGTGGAAGAAGTCGGACTGAGGACAACCCATATCCGTGGATTCGATGGTACGCTTCATTACGTGCCAAACCGTGAGATATCAAGTGTCAGTAATCACTCCCGAGGAAATATGAGAGCCCTTGTAGACATCGGCATCTCGTACGATGACAATATCGACGAAGCAATCGTCGTCATGCAGGAAGTGTGTGACAGACTGGCGGCAGAAGACGAAAATATCGTGGAAGGTCCGAATGTCGTCGGAGTCCAGAACCTCGGTGACTCGGATGTTGTCATCAGGGTCCTCTGCAAAACAAAGAATATGGAGCAATGGGGAGTGGAAAGGAAGATACGCAAAGGCATTAAAGAAGCCTTCGACCGCCACGGCATCGACATCCCATTCCCTCACCAAGTTTTCATCGAGAAAAAAGAACAGTAAGCGAAAAAGCGAAGGGATTGTTCCCCTTCGCTTTTTTTCTTCATTTATTCCTGCGATTTTTTGCATCCAGAAGCCGTTTCATACGATCAGGGTCCTGATGCGCTTGCGATTTCTTCGATTTGGCCGGAGATTCCGGTTCATTTTGTGCCGCGGGTACAGGTTTCTCCCGTTCTGAATAAGTGGAATTCAGATCTGTTACAGGCCTTGCTCTCGTCGTACCAGGAACATTATTCTCAGGAACCTTCCTTCCCATTTTTTCGCCGAACGTGGCGAGGGCAACAGGCAAACCGAATCGTCTGATCCCGATCTCCGTAAAGAATAGCAGAAATGCTATGAGAATGAGGAACGTCTTTATGGATTGCTCATTATGCGGTCGATGGTTCAATGCCCTGAATGCGTCTACACCGGATTCGTACGTTTTCCCTCCGGTAGCCTTCACGATGGCTTCAACTGTCCTGACTGATCCCCCCTCATAGGAGTATTCCTCTGAATATGGAACGCCAAAGCCGGTTTCATACGCTTGATCCCCTGCCTGGTCCCCGATGCTCATGCTGTAAACCCCAGGTGATAGCTTTTCATCGAACTCCACTTCATGTACGCCCGGTGAAAGGATCCTTGAAGCGGCTTCTATTTGCTTCCCATCTTCAGCCAACACAGACACGGTCAGCGGCATCGTCCCGCTGTCTGGTGAAGTGAGGAGCAGCTTCGTCTTCTCCCCGCTCCCATCCACCTCGATTGTATAAGGGCTGGATTGGATACTCGGGAACGAGCGAGTCACCAATTGATTGATGAACTCAGGCCAGCCCTTCCATGATGCGAAATCACCTGCCCACTGCCCGTTCGTATCTGAAGTGAAAGCAAAGGTATTTCCCAGCCCATACCTCCACGTGGCAAGGATAGGGTCTTTCTTGTCGCTCGCCAATTCCACCTGCGCAGAATCTTTAGGACTGGTGGCGATGTAGGCATTCATTCGAGGCATACCACCCTCGAACAGCTTTTGCCATTTAGATGATTGGATGGCAGGGAAGAATGGCTGATCCTCAATATAAGTCCGAGTCGTGATCACCGTCTCCCTGGTGAGGATGCTTGGTATGACCGATGCATCGAACACATCGTAGAATCGGCCGTTCCCCATCTGTGAGAGATCCTCCAAGAGATACCTGTCTGCATCTGAACCGATGGCCACAGTGGAAAGGGTGACCCCCTTTGATAACCCGTCTTCGATCAGGGAATCATAATCGCCCCCTGCCGCCGACTGCCCATCTGTCAGGAGGATGATATGCTTCCTCTTCAGTGGCTTGTCTTGCAGACTCAAATACGCCTCTTCAAGGGATGGATAGATGTTCGTCCCTCCACCCGGTGAAATGGTCCGTATTTTCTCTTCTGCTTTTTTCCGGTCCTTGATCGGTTCGGTCGGGACGATCTCCCACGGCCTGTCATCGAATGCGATGACACCCAGCGTGTCTTTTTCCCTCAAGAGGGAAACAGTCCTTGCGGCAGCTTCCTTCGCAAGGGAGAGCTTCTGTCCATCCATGCTTCCTGAGCGGTCGATGACGAGGACCAGTCCCAGTGAAGGAAGTTCTTTTTTTCCCTTGACCTCCATGTCAACGGGCAAAAGCTTTTCAATCGGTGTCTTGAAGTAACCACCCAGCGCAAAGCTTTTGTCCCCTCCAAACATGATGAATCCCCGGCCGAATTCCTTCACAGCCTGCTCCATCAGGTTCATCTTCTCTTCGGGTATATCCGTTGCTGCGACATTATCAAACAGGATCGTTTGATAATCCAGATAAGAGCTCAGTTTGTCAGGCAGCTGCGAGGACTGAAGGGCTTCGACCCTGAATCCTGCAGATTTCAACTGTTCCTTCAACTTACTCTTCCTACCGTCACCTTGAACGAGGAGGACAAGGGGATCCCCTTCGGCCCTCGCAATGGAACTCAGCTGATTGTTCTCCGGCCGCGCATCCGTCTCTGAATAGATTTCTGCTCCATAGACGAGCATGCCCGTCTGGTCGACAGTATGGTGGAACTCGAATTCATTTTTGCCTTCTTGGACCTTCACCTGCTTCCTTGCAATTTTAGTACCGTTAAGGTCAAGCTGCAGGTCGACGGTTGTCCTTGTGGTGCTGTGGAGTGTGACATTCACAGTCGCCTCCTCCCCCTTATATTGGACGGCAGGGGAGTTGACGGCGGTCACGGCGATGTCTTCTTTGTCATTGGAAGAACGCTTTACCCAATCCACTTCGATCCCATCTTCCTTCAGCTTGGGAATGATGTCCTCACCTGCTCCAAGGGTCTCGATTCCATCGCTGTAGAGGACGATTCTTCCCCCATTTGATGAGCCCAATAGATTCGAGGCGTACTCCATCCCGTTCTGGATATTTGTTTCGTCCTCTCCAACCTCCCCAGAGAACTCGGGGACTTCACTGCCCGATGAAGACAGGCTTTTTTCAAGTCCTGCGTTTTTGGCGAATGAAACGATTCCGTAGGCATCGGATTCCTTTTTCTTTTTCACCTGACCTTCGATGTCCCCCAAGATCTCGTCCCTGCTGTCGCTGATCGATGCAGATCCGTCAGCCAGGAATATAACATTCTTCCCTTTTTGGGGCAGGGTCAGATAGGGGTCCGTCAAGGCAGTGATCAACAGCAGAAACGTCAGGCACCTGATGATCATGATCAGCCGCTTCTCTTTGCTCAGCACTCCCTGCTTGACGAACAGAAAGAGGACGGCAATGACAGGGAGGACCAGGATTAACCATAATGGTTCATGAACGGCGATTCCCACGTCTATACACCTCCCACTCTATGAATAAGAAAAGTACGGCCAGAGCCAGGAACCAGGAACTGATGGAAGAAGGGACGCTTCCCTTCTCCACTCCTTCCCCTTTAACTATGAACGATTCCCCTTTTCCAATCACCTTTTCCCTTTCATCAATGCTGACGGAAAAATATTTCACATCTTGACCACGTAAAGCCTGGTAGATTCCCGGTTTGGTCGGTGCAGTGAAGGTGGTACCCTCTTTCCATTCACCGATATAATCCTGGTTCATACTGTAGAGGTCCCACGTGCCATCTGTCTGGATGGTCCGTTTTTCACCCGGCAGGAAGTTGCCGATCACCTGCTGATTATCCCCCAAGTAATGGTAGACATTGTATAAGAAGATCGGAAATCCGGGAGATAGAGGAAAATCTGAATCTTTCAGCCGAAAATTCATCAGCACCATTTTTTTGCCACCGATCTCCCCCGCTTGCATGAGGGGAACCTTGTCTTGCTCGGCTATGGTCGAAAGCCCAGAGATGTCGTGATCCGTTGCTTTATCCACGAAGATTTTTTCCACATCGGCATAGCGAAGCAAAGGATGATCCTTCTTTGAAGAGACCGTCCCCCCTATCTTTTTTCCCTCTTCCTTTTCATCAGGGATGATTAAAACCGGCAATTCTGTTCGTTCCGCATCCTTCCGTGAGGCGATTAATATTCCGTTATCGTCGAGTGTGGATGCTTCTTCCACTGATTTAACATCCATTCCCAACGCCTGAAAGCCTTTGATGATAAACGGATTGATGTCTCCCAACGCATATACATCAGGAGAAGAACTCATATTCAATGCCGTCATGACATTATCTTCCTGGAAATCGTCATCAACACGGATTTCTGCCATATATGACTCTTCCACCTGAAGGCCTGAGAGGGGGATGACGGTGTCTTCTCCCTTTTGGATGGTCACAGGTTCCTCGTGGATGACTTTTGATCCCCCATGGATGATCAGTGTCCCCTCCCGGTCCTCGCCACCTTGGTTTGCAATCGTTACAACACCGTCCATTTGTTTCCCGTTCTCTTTAATTCCGAAGCTTTTCATGCTAATGTTGACGGGATTCTCAATTATGTTGTGAACCATGATCGTGGCATCCGTGTGAAGGTCTTTGAACATGCTTTTTGTAACAGAATCACTGAACAGATGGATTTCCCCTGTTCCTGCAAGGGTAAGTGCCATTTGAATGGCCTTCTGCATGTCCTCATGGTCATTGGTCATTTCCAAATCGTTCAATGCTTTCAAGGACGTCCGCTTATTTGCATCTTCGGATATCTTTGTTGTAATGTTCTTTCCCACGGCAAGGATGGTCACCGGTCCCCGCGAGCCCTTGATCACGCCCTCTGCTTCCTTCTTGGCAAGATCGAAATGGGTGATATCCCCCTTCTTCGCCTTCATGGAAGTGGATGTATCCATCAGGATGACGGTATGACCCGTCGTCCCTGAATAGTCGGACAGATAAGGGTTCATCAGAGTGATGATGAGGAAGGTAAGGATCAGGAGCTGCAGAAACAGCAGGAGATTCCGCTGAAGTTTATGGAACCAGGGAGATGATTGCCACTCGTCCATCGCCTGATTCCATAACAGGTTCGATGATACGACTTTGGTTTCATAGCGCTTCCTGAAGAAGTACATGAGGACAACAGCGATCAGAAACAGCCCCATCAAGGCATAGAATGGATATTGAATGCCCATGCCCTCACCTCACCATCCCGGACATCTTCAGATCCTTCAGCACCATTTCATTGACCGGCTGGGAAGATATGAGGGTCCTATATGTAAATCCATAGCGCTTACATTCCCGTTCGATTGCCTGGTTGTGCAACTGAAGGGATCCGAGATAGCGATCGATAACCGAATTCTGAAAGGATACATCGATCTCTTCCCCTTTTTCACTATCCTTAAGCTTCCAGTCACCCGTATAGGGTGGGGAAACCTCGTGTTCGTGGAGGAGTTGGATGAAAAACACCTTTTCCTTCCTTGAGGAAAGCCACTTCAATGCTTCGGTTATCTCATTCATCGGTTCAAGCGCATCCGTGATCAACACCGTGACGGAGCTCTTCGACCGCTGTCTCCCTTTCAGGGAGCTCATAAACGGCGTTCGACTGCCATTATCGTCTGAAGTGTCCTGTACATTTTCCATGGAGTGCAGGATCGCCTTTGCATCCCTCATACCCTTCTTCTTCATTGGGGCTGCCTCAACCCCCACCAGATGAAGGCTCAGACGGTCATCGGAGCTCAGGATCATATAAGCAAGTGATGCCGCGAGTTCCGTAGCCCTCTCCCACTTCACGGGTTCGGTTTTCATTGATTTCGTGCAATCCAGGTATAAGCTGATTGAAACCTCCCGCTCATCAAGATACCGCTTCACATACACTTTTTCGGTTCTTGCATAGACGTTCCAATCAATCTGCCTCACATCGTCACCGAGCTCATACATCTGATAATCCGAGAATTCCAGAGAACTCCCGTACCGTGTCGACTTCCTTGCCCCTTTATGCTGAGCAGTGGAAACTCTGTCAGGATTTAATCGATGCCTTTTAAGCTGCGACAGGAATTGAGGGCTTAACATTGACTTCAAGAGCCCGTTCCCCTGTTGATGAGGTCCATGAGGATTTCATCTTCTTTCACATTTGTCGCCTCCGCCTCGAAGTTCAATAGAATCCGGTGTCTGAGAACCGGGAGGGCCGTCTGTTTAATATCCCCGATGGAGACGTGATACCTTCCGTTGACCAACGCACGCGCCTTCGCCATCATGATGAGATTTTGAAGCCCCCGCGGGCCGCTTCCATATTCGATATATTGCTTGACGAGCTCTGATGCAGACTCACGGTCGGGGTGTGTCGATTCCACAATGAAAATAGCAAAGTCCAATACTTCATCACTGACCATGATTTCTTTCACAAGCCTTTGTACACCCAGCAGTTCCGCACGGTCCATGATTGGTTGCAAACTGATCTGTTCAGTTCCCGTGGTACGACGGATGATTTCTTTCAACTCCTCTTTCTTTGGATGTGGAACCAGTAATTTGCACATGAAGCGGTCCATCTGCGCTTCAGGTAGGGGATAGGTTCCTTCGAGGTCAATGGGATTCTGTGTGGCGAGAACGAAAAATGGATTTTCAAGCTTCATCGTCTCTCCTACTACCGTCACCGTCTGCTCAGCCATGGCTTCAAGAAGGGCACTCTGTGTCTTTGGTGTTGAACGGTTGATTTCATCCGCAAGCACCAGGTGATGAAAGAGCGGACCTTTATGGAAGGTGAATGGTTCATCCCTGTCATGGCTCATCACCATGGTCCCCGTAATGTCTGTCGGCATCAAATCAGGTGTGAATTGAACCCGTGAAAAACTCAGCTCCATGACGTCCGATAAGGAGCGAACGAGCATGGTCTTCCCAAGGCCCGGCAACCCTTCGAGGAGTGCATGCCCCCCTGCCAGGATCGTCAATAAAAGCGTGTCGATAATATCCTTCTGGCCTACGATATAACGGCCGATTTCTTCCTTTACCTGTTCAATTTTTGCAATGGCTTGTTTGTAAGCCATTTCTTTATCTGCTACGTCCACCCTGTTCACTCTCCCGGATCAATTTCACTAAAATAAGATTCCACGACCGATTCCAAGTCTTTAGGGATCGTCTGCCGGTCTTCACCTTTTCGGTAGGTAGAATAGTAGTCTTGGTACACTTCTTCGTAAGACCGTACAGAGCCCCTTTCGACGGGTCCATCAGAAGAGAACCGTTCCCCCTGCCTTCCCTTGTTAAGCTTGCCTGAATCGACCTCTGTGTTGGTCTTGCCTTCCATTCGTTCAGGTATGGTCAGAAGCTCCCTTGATCCCTGACTGAATCCTGCACCACTGCCAGAGCCAGAACCACTGCCTCTACCGTTTCCATTGCCAGTACCCTTGCCACTGCCATTTGCTCCTCCACCCCCATTACCGCTACCGTTTCCATTGCCCGTTCCACTGCCCTTACCGGTAGCAGTCGAGCCACTTCCCGATGGCTGATTTTTTTGTTCCTGCTCCGACCCCGGATCAGGTTGGCTGCCATCCGTCGGTGGTGGAGGATCATCTGAAGTGGCCAGCTCCATGCTATCAAGGTCCTTGGCTTCAAGGGCTGCTGCGAGGTCACCAGCTTCCTTGGATAAAGCCTCATTCCATTTTGCGTATGAATGAGAAGCCTTCTCCGCCCCCTCTGCTGCCTTCAAGGCGTCTGACAAAGTCTTTTCAGGATCATTTCCGAGTTGCTTTTTGAGCCGTTCAAGCTGCTCATCACTCAACGCTTTCATTTCTTTTTCAAGTGCTTTCTGATCGAATTTTTTTAATGCATCCGCTACTCCGTCCGCTTTCATTTGTTCGGCGATCTTTTTGATTCGTTCGAGCTCACGCAAAGAAAGCTCTGCTTTTTGTTTTTTGAGATTGTTTTCTTTTACTTTTTTCATAATGGCTTTTTGCCGCTCCATCGGATCCTTCTCTTGTTTGATCTCCTGGATCTCTTTCGCCAATTCTTTTTTCTTTACAGAGTTCTTTTTAGCTTCCTTTTCAAGACGCTTATCCGATTCCATCGTGACTTCACTCTTTTTTTTCAGTTCGGCTGCTGTTTCAAAGGATGCTTGTCCCTGAGTCAGGACCAGGGCAGATCCCCCATAGAGAAGAAGGGCAGCAATGGCCAATCGGGTATGAAACCTCCAGTATCTGCGACCGTGGACCCTCTCTTCATGTCTGTTCATGGCACGCAGGGCATCCCGGAGGACAAGCGGGAGCAACGGATGGCTGCCATCCAGCGCCCCCCTTACCGTGCTGATGGTGTTTTCCCCTGCTGCCTCATCATAGATCCTTACGCTTTGTTCGATTGTCGCCCTCTTCCTGTAGAGATGAATCGCCATGCCAATGATTAGCAACACCCACATGCCCGCCAGGTAACGCTGCCAGAAGGGGAAAGGCCGGATCCATACAGCCGCTGTCATGAGCAGGGCCAGGATACCGGAGCCGAATACGATTCTTTGCAATTGTTCGATGAGCTGTGCATATCGCAGCTTCTTCCTCAGTCGGTACAGGTATCGAAGGAATTGACCTTTTCCTTCCATCGTGTTACCCCCTTGCCCGGGTTTTCATACGAGGGCGTAATTTCCGGATGCTTCCGAATAATGCCAGGATGGCCAGAATGCTGTACGTGATAATAAACGAAATCCATAAGGGGAATGATATGCCCGTCAAGGAAAGAATCTCTTCCATCATCCTCGGTTCGAAATGACCATACAGTACGATCCCTGGATTGAACATAGCCATAAAGTAAGCGATCGGGTTGGTCGACGGCGTACCGTTGCTCGAAACGCCTGAAAGCGCCATGGTAAGGGCAAACAGGAATAGCGATCCTCCTACAAGGACCAGGACGCTTCCGTACGCTGTTACCATGGATACGATCGTTTTCCGGATGATTGTGGAGAAAAAGATCCCGATCGATCCGAATACGAATACAAGGAACAGGCTGTAGCCGAAAATCATGAGCACATCCGTCGGTGCAACCCCTCCGAATAAGAACACAAAACTGTAGATCGGAAGACTCGAAAGAATGAGCAGTAACAGGTAGGAAACCGATGACACCAATTTACTCAGGATGATGCTTGTGGAGCTTTGTTCAGTCGTTAGAAGCATGCTCAGTGTCTGTTTCTCCCTTTCTCCCGATATGAGTCCCCCGGTAAGACCAGGGGTGATGAATAAAACCAGGATGATTTGCAGGAAGGATAGGATCATGAACATCGTCCTGCTTTCGTTCGGACGGAAGTACCCATTCATGGACATCCTGCTCTGGAAGTAGATGAAACCGATCACGACAATACTGATGGCCATGAGGTAGCACAGGATCCCAATGAATGATTTGAATGAACGGAACCGAAGCTTGAACTCCTTATTCAGCATCGGGTTTATGAACAATTGTTTCATGATGGCTTCACCCCCTTCGTAATTTCCATGAAGACATCCTCAAGATCCGTTTCCGTCTCCTTGAAGCTGACGACGGCAATTCCGTTCAATATTGCCAAACGGAGCAGCTCAGCCTGCTGCACTTCGGATCCTTTGTAGAGGAATTTGATTGTCTTCAGCTCTTCGTTCATTTCAAGACTTGACAGATTCGGATCATCTTCGAAGAAAGAGGCAGCCGACTCGAGCATCCCCCTCACCTTTACCTCGATGATCTTTTCTGCCTCCAGCTGCTGCTGGATATCGGCAACGGAACCATGTGCCACAAGCTTTCCATTATCGATGACTCCGATTTCATCACACATCTCGGCCAGTTCAGGAAGAATATGGGAAGAAATGAGGATGGTCTTGCCCATCTTCTTCAATTCTCTTAAGATCTCACGCATCTCGATCCTTGCCCGCGGGTCCAGGCCAGAAGCCGGTTCATCCAGGATCAGGACTTCTGGATCATGGATCAGGCAGCGGGCAAGACAAAGCCTCTGCTTCATCCCGCGGGACAATTCATCCACATAGGAATCCTTCTTATGGGAAAGATTCACCAATTCCAGTAGTTGCGGAATGAGGGCAGCCCTCTCTTCAGCCGGAATCTTATAGCTCGCTCCGTAAAAGTCGAGATATTCCTCTGCTTTTAATTGATCGTATACCCCGAAGAAATCCGGCATATATCCGATTTGGCGCCTGACCATTTTCGGTTCCTCACATACATCATATCCATTTACTTTCGCCCTGCCCGACGTCGGTGCAAGGAGGGTTGCCAAAATGGAAAATGTCGTGGATTTCCCGGCTCCGTTCTGACCGACGAAACCGAAGACCGTTCCTTTTCCGATACTCAGGGTGAGTCCGTCCAGCGCTTGAAAGGAGCCGTATGATTTTGATAGATTCGTAAGTTCGATCATTGCTTTGCTTCTCCTTTCAGTACGATTTTCGGAAGTTGCGTATAGCTGTTCCCCTGGGTGGATTTCACAAATTTAATGACCATCTCCCCATCTTCATTCAGATAATTCGTCAAACGATCTTTGACTTCGAACGTATTGCTTGACTGTTCTTCAAGTTTCTTTTCCTTTCCATCGGAAGGGGCGATCATGGAGAACTCAAGCGGCGTTTCCGGATACTGCCTGATGCTCAATGAATTCAGGGAAATGTCGGATTCCTGCATTTGTTCAGGCAGCTTAAGGATCATTTCATACGTACCGTCTTCAAGTTCCATTTCCCCGGATCCATTCATTGAGTAGTTATCGATGACCTTCCCGTCAATCGGTTTGACCTCGACGTCAAGCTGCTCATTCTTCAGTGAAAACGGCCCATTGAAGTCTCCCATGGATGGGATGGATTGATAGACAAGGGAGAGATTATCTTTCTTCGGCTTTCGATCCTTCATGGTCACATCTACGATCCCATCCTTTGTGTATCCGAAAATGACAGGACGATTGCCTGACGCTTCTTCTTCCATCAGGTAGGAGGACACTTGTTCAAGGGATTGTTTTCTCTGATCGTCCAGACCCTGCTGACCTGTAAAGGAAGGTGGAATGGAATTATTGCTGATCGGACTTGAGAGATAATCGACCGAGACCTTTTTATCCACCTCGAGCGACTGACCCGCTTTCACGCCTCCAAGGGAGTACGTGCGTGTACCCGACCACAAATACACTTCTTCAAAATCATAGGGGAAGTCATTGCCGATGCTTCCTGTCAGCGTCTTATCCTTCAGTGATAGTTGAGGGGAAAATGAACCTGCATCACTTTTGTAGGCATCCCCCATAACCGTCCTGGTAGACCAGTACTCTACATCTCTCAGTGTCGTATCCGTCGTATTCCTGGTCACTTCATCCAGAGAGTACTTGTATTGATCAAATTCAGGTGCGTTCATGCTGTTGTTGGCGTACAGTTCGAGATCATGCCCTGCGCTGAGGGTGTAGTCACCGCTTGAATTAGAGAAGAACGTGAAAGCTGAAATTCCTTGTACGGCACCTTTTCCGTCCGCTTCTAGGATACTCATCTGATTCATGTGCGGCTTTGTCACACGATCCTTTGCCCCTGTCAGGAAGATCCCGATGGAAAGGAGGATAGAGACCGTGGGGATGATCCACCACGACTGCTCCCGTTTATCGAACTTCCGAAGCAGGAAGTAGAGGACCGGGATGACCAGGATCAGATAGACCGCGACTACGAGGATGAGGGTGCTGACCTTGAACTGATTAGAAGGGAACAATTCATTGACCATACCCATCTCATAGTAGAATCCCTGCGCTCTCCCCCCCATGTTATAGGAATTGTTGCTGTATTTTGTTTTTGAATAAAATTCATTGATCCACGGAGTGAAGCCCGCCCAGTCGTTCAGCTGGGAATCACTGAGTAAGAAAGATGCCTGCCATACCTCTCCTCGACCGATGGACTTTTTTGCAAGTATCGGGTTTTCTTTCTCACCGATCACCGCTTCACTCTCAGGGGTCAACTCACCTTCGATGGCGGATAACGTCTTGACATTCACCTTGAGATTCTTCTGGGTTTCCAGGAAGGACAAATCGGAAAGGGTCTGTTCACCATCCACTTTGAGGGGAGCGATATCAGCCAGTGGACCAAGGGTCTTCTGGACATTCACGTCACTTCCGATCAGAACCGTGCCCCCTTTATCCACCCAACGATGGAGGGCGTCCAGTTGTTTCTTTGAAAATAACGATAGATCAAATCCATCAATCACGATGAAGTCGAACATTTGAAGACCCGTGGCATCACCCGGGAAATTCTTTTCTGAGAGATTCAGTGCCTCCACTTTGTTGCCATAGACCTGACTGGCTTTCAGCGATTTCAAACGGTCGGCGTCTTTACTCAATAAACCGATGGAAGCATAGTCCATATAAATAAAGTTTGGATTCAGGCGCTTATCACCGGTGAACTTGACTTCCTTGCCGGATTTCCAGTCTCCTTTAAATAAATGGATGGTTTCCTTCGAAGTGTTGCCTCTCAAAGGATCTCCAAAGCCTGGAATGGTTAAGGAGAACGTGCGTGTTTCACCAGGCGGGAGATCAATGGATAACACCCTGCCCCCGCCTGTTTCGAAGGACTGTGCGTAATCAAACACGATATCTCCCTTAAAGTGCTCGGCTCCATTCTGAACGGTCACGGTGATCGGGAATCCCCTCTCTTCCTTGACCTTTCCGTCTATTCCTTCTTCCACTGTGATCTTGATTCCTTCAGCTGCAGATGACGTGTTTGCAAACATCGGGAACAAACATAAACATAATAGAATTAGTGCAATCGATTTGGTCACATTCTTCATGACCCATTCCCCCTCTCTTTCTCTCTATATGGTTTAGACGTAAGGGCACACAAAAAGTTTCTCCTCTTTCTATTATTATCTGAAATATTTCCCATAACGCCGATCCTACCATGAAGGATCAGACCACAATCAAAAACCGGACTCTCCAGTCCGGTTTTTGTGTTTCCATTATAGGGATTGTGCAAATCTCAGCAAATACCCATCGGGATCTTGCACAAGGAACTCCCGCTGCCGGAAACGTACAGAACCGGCAGGATAGTCGGAGACGAATGGTTCCCTGAATAATGCAATTCCCTCCTTGTTCAATCTTCTGAGGATCGGCTCGATTGAATCCACCATGATCTGAAGGTTCATCCCCCTCCCGAACGGTGGAATCAACTCACCCGTCTCCCAATGTCCGTTCACTTCCTCAAGCATGAGCGATGCCTTTCCCATCGACAAGTAAACGAACCCCTCATCAGGGCGTTCATACACAATATGAAAGCCGAGCAGTTCCGTATAAAAAGTTGTAGACAAGGCGGCATCCCGAACAGAAAGTTCAGGCACGAGGGCGGGTCCTTCCACACTTTTCAATGCGAGGATTTCGCCATTAAGACCTGATTTCATAGCTGCCCTATATAGCTGGTCATGAGGTCGATGGCATGATCAATCGCTTTTTCATCAGGATCGAGCTTCGAATGATGAAGACCATATGGAGATGAAACACCAAGCCAGAACATGAAGCCAGGGATTTCCTTCAGCATATAACCGAAATCTTCTCCCGTCATCGCCTCTCTACAAATGATGGCATTTGTTTTACCGCTATCGTCGATATAGTCGAGGAACGCCTGCGTGTTCGCGGGGTCATTATACACCTGATGATACATGCTCCCGTAATCGACCTCGATGGAACAATCGTATGTCGTTTCAATCCCTTTGATAAGAGCCTCAAGCTTTTCCTTGACCTTTACCATGGAAGCTTCAGAGAGGGTCCTGATCGTACCTTCGAGACGGGCATTTTCCGCGATGATATTCTGTACGGTTCCAGCCTCCATCTTACCGATCGTGATGACGGCGCTGTCCAACGGGTCGACATTCCGTGAGACGATCCCTTGCATCTGCGTCACAAAGGCAGATGCCGCCACGATCATGTCTTTTGTTTGATGGGGATAGGCAGCGTGCCCTCCCTTGCCATTAAAGGTCAGGAATAGCTCGGACGTATTGGCGAATAGAAGTCCCGGCTTCAGTGCAATGGACCCCACCTCATACTCTGGTGCAATATGGAGGGCAAAGACCACATCCGGCATCCACTCTTTCATCTCGGCACTGCGGAGCATCGGTTCCGCTCCCCCCGGACCTTCTTCCGCAGGTTGGAAAATGAAGAGGAGATCGTCTTTTATGGGGTGATGAACAAAATGGGTAAGGATGCCCAGTCCGATGGCCATATGGAAGTCATGTCCGCATGCGTGCATCCGACCTTCATGACGGGACGGGAAGGGAAGACCCGTTTGTTCTGTGATCGGCAACCCATCGATATCTGCCCGGTACCCGATCGTCCTAGCCGGCTCCGTACCGTGGACCTTGACAAATAAGCCTGTCTTCCACTGCTTGATTTCATACCTATCCCCTGGGAGGGATGAAATATAATCCAATAGGTACTTCTGAGTTTTGAATTCCTGGAATCCAAGCTCCGGGATCTGATGAAGATCGCGTCTGATCATTTTAAAATCCACTTGTGACATACTATTCCCTCCTTACAAGAAAGAACAGACGAAAATCGTCCGTTCTTTTGAATCAGAGCTGTCTGAGCTCTTGTTTAATTTCTGTTTTTGATTTTGTTTTGGCATCGATATCTTTCAGCTTCTTCGCTGGTGAACCTGCCACTACCGTATAAGGTTCCACATCTTTCACTACGATGGCACCTGCAGCGACAACAGCGCCTTTTCCTACCGTCACTCCTTCAAGGACAACGGCATTCGCCCCGATCACGACATCATCTTCGATGACAACAGGCTTCGCGGATGGCGGCTCGATCACTCCTGCAAGGACGGCCCCAGCTCCGATATGGCAGTTCTTTCCTACCGTTGCACGTCCACCCAGGACAACATTCATGTCGATCATCGTACCTTCACCGATGACAGATCCGATATTGATCACGGCTCCCATCATGATGACCGCATTGTCACCGATCTCGACTTGATCACGGATGAACGCGCCCGGTTCAATCCGGGCCTTGATCCCTTTCATATCAAGCAGTGGGATCGCAGAATTGCGGCGATCATTTTCCACCACGTAGTCCTCTATGTATTCTTTGTGTTCCTCAAGTACCCCGGCAAGCTCACTCCATTCGCCGAATACTACCCCGCTGTCACCATTAAGGAAGGTCTGTGAAGATTTCCCGAAGTCAATCCCCTCGAGTTTCCCTTTCACATATACCTTTACAGGCGTGGACTTGGTACTATTTTGAATGAACGAAATAATCTCATTGGCATCCATCATTTTCAACTTAATCCCTCCATTGTAAGCAGTAAATTCAGAGTTCTTGAATTACTTTATCATGATAAAGAACGTAACACAACCCGTACCTACCGGTTTTCGATGAGAAAATCGTCTACCACTTCAAGAAACGCCCCCACTTGACGAAGCTGGAAGGCCGACTCATAACCGAGCAGCCACGTATCACGATGAATGAAACCACCCATTTCATCCTTCAAAGGGATTTTAAAAATGTCCTGCTCCATTCCCGTCAAGGTGATGGCCGGAAGTATGGCATAGCCGATCCCGTTCAGTGTCATCTGCTTGCATGTTTCAATCTGATCGACGACGATGGTCCGTTTCGGCGTGGTCTGAAAATGCTTCAGCCACCATTCTTGGATCTCCTGAAAGTAATTGGAATCGCTTTTGAACTGAATGAAAGGTCGATCCGTCTTCATGACGTCTTCGATGGACTGAATTTCCCGGTCGACCAGGAATAGAGGATCCTCGAAGAGATGATGCTTTTTCCCTTTCCAATCGGGTGTACCCCTGATGATTCCGATATGGACTTCGTTATCATAGATGGCCTTCAGGATCTCACTGCTCCAGCCTGTGATCAGTGAGATCTTCGCATGAGGATACGTTTCCACAAAACGCTTAAGTACTTTTGGAAGCCAGTTCTGCCCCACAATCGAAGCACAGGCGATTTTCAGGGTACCATGCACCTCGGATTCCAGCGCATGAATCTTTTCCCTGACAGATTCCTCCTTTTGAAGTACATTTTCTGCAAGCTTGACGATCAACTCGCCCGCCGGTGTCAAGGAGAGGCCCTTCTGTGAACGAAGAAAAATCTTGGTGCCCCAGTCCTTCTCCATATTCTGAAGCCTTTGAGAAAGGGCAGGCTGGGAGACGAATAACCTCTCCGCGGCCTTCCTCATATTCATCTCATGGGCTAAAACCTGGAGCAGCTGAAATTCAGAAAAAGCCATTTTCTCACCACATTCATAAGTTTTTCTTATATTATAACGCATTTTTGATTCATTTACATAATACACATACGAAGTTGGACATAAAGAAAAGACCGGGGAATCCCGGTCTTTGAATCATCATCCTGAATGAATCATTTGATATATATGTTTTTTTAGCTCCTTGAGCACTACTCGGCGCGTCATGATGCCTTCAAAGTGCCCTTCACTGGAAACGACACATAAAAACGGCTGATCGATCAGCAGATTGAAGGCTTCCTTGAACGTGGAGTCGATGGAAATCGTGGAAAGATCCGTAGACATGACATTCTCGACTTTCCTTTCTTCAAGCTTTTCAAATTCGAAGCGCTCCAACCCAAGGATATGATCGGTAATCAATCTGGAGCTGATGAGGCCATGAAGGCGGAAAGAAGGATCCAGGACAGGAATGGATGAATAGCCGCTCCTGGTCAACAATAGAAGTGCGTGCTCAAGTGAATTGCCGACTTGGACGTGTGCCACCTTCTCAGACGGAATGATGTACTCTTTTATACTTGTCTCAAGTAACTCTTTACTGCTTAAAGAAATCATGTACAACCCCTCAATTTTTTAAAAATGCATTCCTTACCATTTTAACATACTGGAAGAAAAATGTATGAATCAAGTGTAAGCCTTTTCTAAATTATATTTTTTCTTATATATACGGAAAGTGGGGAAAAAGGATGAATTGGCAATCGGTTAAAAGAGGAATGGCTAATTGTATAATAGAAAGAGCGGAATGAGGATATGAAAAAAGATAACCCGTCAGGTTACCTTTCCAACATGTTTAGTCTTGAACTGCTTCTTGCAGGAGTTCAAAAATCTCGATAGCTGTAATGTCTATATTATCGAAGGGATATGTGCTCCCATTCTCTTTCATTACTTCGATTTCAAAGGTATCCTGCTTTGGAAGGTATCGTACCTCACAGATTTTTTTCCCATTGTATTCAAAGTATCGTTGTTGTGTTTCTCCTTGTTCCCCTTGTTCTTGCAGAGACTTTAGTCTTTGTATAATTCCAAGAAGCTGAGACATATCAGGTCTCTCCTTTCCTGTTCTAATTCTTTGTCATAGCTTTTGCATTGTAACAGATTCTATCCTGCAAAATCTAATGATACGCCCTGTTCGACGATCAGTTTTTCTCACGGATGTCCAAAAGGTCTCTCTAAGTTAACCACTAATCCGCAGCATATTCAATAAATAATTTTATCCACCACGAAAGGCCTCTCATTTTACACGAGGACCGGGCTTCTTGTAAAATGGGTTCACACTATCCAAAAGGAGAATGATTCGAGTGAAGACCGTCACTTTATATACACAACCTGAATGCCCACCATGCGAAATCGTGAAACGATATCTAAAAGAGCAGGAAATCCCCTACATAGAGGTGAATGTCAAAGAGCAGCCGAACGCCCGGTCCTATATGGTGAACGTGTTGAAGAGCTATTCAACTCCGACCGTTACCGTGGATGATCAAGTGATAAAAGGATTTCAAATGGAAGAATTGGCTCAAGCCCTGGACCTCTCCTAACAAGATCCGGCGACAGTATGATCATCCCTTTGCCCCTCCAACAATTTGATAAAACACTGAAAAAGACCCATGAGATCATGGGTCTTTGCCTTTAATTCCCCTTCAGTCCTGAAGGAAGTTCATAAGAGATGCCGGAGACCTTCCACTTCCCGTCTTCCACGGTGAGCTCGACTACCTCTTCACCTTTAATCGTGGAAACAGGTCCTTCTTCATCGCCTGATCGTTCTTCCCATATGTACCAATGCCCAGCCGCAAATCCAGCCTTTGTTCCTTTATCAAATTCATAAAACGGAATGTAGTAGGAAGCAAAATCCGATCCGAATGCACTATACCCATTGCCTTCTTTATACAGATTCTCTTCCATGAATCCCTTCACCTGTTCATCGGTGAAGTACTCCGACAGCATCGTTTCTATATCAGCCTTTTCCCTTGGCTTTTCACTTAAAGAACGTTGAACCTCAAACGCATCTTCCACGAGGGCAACAGCCTGTTTGCCGTCTAATTGATCAACAGTCGTTCCGATTGCCGTCGCCTGAGTGCCGACGGTCAAACTCAACCCAAGGACAAGCGTCAGGATCAACCAGTATTTTTTCACCATTTGCCATTCCTCCTTGTATATCACAGTACTTTTACTCCATTGTCTGACAATTGCTTATTTCTTCTTTTCCCGATCCCCCCACCCCTCAAACATAGAAAAGCGGAGGCGGGTCGCCCTGAGGCGACAAGCATAAGACGGGAAACCCGGAAAGGCGTCCTGTGCCTTTTTGGATTTCCCGGCTTATGACCTCGAGCCTCAACCCGCCGGAGCTGGACATATAGAAAAGCGCAGGCGGGTTGAGGCTATGCCCATTTTGCATTAGCAAAAAACCCACCGTAAGGCGTCCTGTGCCTTCGTGATGGGTTTCAACACCGGTCACCGATAAAACGATACTCAACCGTAAAAAAGAATGATCTGGTACACAATAAAAGCCGTGATAAGAACCGTGGCGACTGCAATCGCCACAAAAACCGGGTTCAAAAGGTATGGATGTGCCTTCACAGACTCAGGGACATCGGCATCAAATCCGTTCTCCTTACCGGATTTCGCCTGGCCCGTCACTTTGAACGTATAGTAAAGGGCATAACCAGCCAGCCCCACACATAAAAAAGACAAGACCCAAACATAAACGCTCACCCAAAACCCTCCTTTCATCGTTCTTTCCCATAACTTCCCCAGAAAAAAGATCCGGTATACCAAGAAAAGCGCAGGCGGGTCGCCCTGAGGCGACAAGCATAAGACGGGAAACCCGGAAAGGCGTCCTGTGCCTTTTTGGGTTTCTCGGCTTATGACCTCGAGCCTCAACCCGCCTGAGCTGGACATATAGAAAAGCGCAGGCGGGTCGCTCTGAGGCTACAAGCATAAGACGGGAAACCCGGAAAGGCGCCCTGTGCCTTTTTGGGTTTCCTGACTTATGACCTCGAGCCTCAACCCGCCGGAGCTGGACATATAGAAAAGCGCAGGCGGGTCGCCCTGAGGCGACAAGCATAAGACGGGAAACCCGGAAAGGCGTCCTGTGCCTTTTTGGGTTTCCTGACTTATGACCTCGAGCCTCAACCCGCCGGAGCTGGACATATAGAAAAGCGCAGGCGGGTTGCCCTGAGGCGAGATGAGAAAGACGCTTTTTTATGCCTCCTTGAGCACAGACACCTCTCCTGACCCGACAATTATTGGTTAAAGAATAAATGCAACATTGACCCTCTTTAATCCCTTACCTGTTGTTCACCCCTTCAATACACAAAAAAGCTCCCGGCCAATGCCAGGGAGCTTCATACTTATACCTACGTTGTACATCAGTAAAGCAAACTGTCTTCTTCAAAAAGGAACTCGTACGATAAGTCCATGAATAGATAAAGCTCATTACCGAGGGGAAAGGAAAACGTCCTGATGGACTCACCCGAGTCGATATCGGAATACATATCTGAGAGTAGTCCTTTTTTGTCCATCCTCATCCGGATGATGTTCTCGAGAAAGTAAGGGCGCCAGCTCCAGTTTTTACCGATATAGGCAGGGTCTGTAGCCCACGTACCGTGTCCCTTAACGATGTTGCTGCTTACTTGGAATCCTTCTTCATTGCAAATGTAAAGTCGAAAGGCCTTATCCGAGAAATAGGTTGCCAGTTCCAGGAGGATCCCGTCGAAATCACCGTCCTCTTTCTTTATCCGTAGCAGTTCACTGCCCGTTTCTTTATGTAGAAGATCGGCGAGGTCGTACCCTGCATTCAGGTGTTTCGTTTCGTATCGGATAAAATCTCCGTACTTTTGTTTCAGTTTCGACTTAAGGATGTCCTGATCAAGGAACGTGCTGGACTCCTTATGGAGGTAATCCCCTTGATAGAATCGACCCCCGCTCAGCCAGGCGAATTGCAGCTGATAGTTGATCTCGATCCCCTCATACAACAGGGATGCCCCAATTTTCCGTGCAAGGACTGATAAGCTGTATAAAATATCTTTATACACTTTGTTGCCTGCATCGTTTCTTAACTGATAGAGGTTGACACGGAGGATATCCGGTGAAAAGAAAGATAGTTTTTCCAGTTGCCCGCCGTTTTCAGCTATATTATTCATGGAGATCTTGATCCCATAGGTTTTGTAGTAGACGAGCAAATGAACCAACTGTTCAAAATCACCCGTATAGGCATACTCGGATAATCCAAGGACGATCCTGTCAAGAGAGAAACCGCGCTCTTCATATTGTTGAAGGAGCTGCAGGAATGATTCGCCGTGATCAAGCATCAGGAGGCGTGCATCGCGGTGAAGAAAAACGAGTCCCTCCTCTTTTTCCTCCAGGAACCGCTGGAGTGCAGAGGAAGTGATATGATCAGCGATTTCCACCTTATATTCATCCGGGATCTCATTGTCTTCGAAGAAGGAGGTGAGACCGACTGTAGTCCCGTCCGCCTCCTCTACCCTTCCCCAGACTTCATAACCGGCGATACGATGACCGTCAGCGCTGAAAACCGGCTTAAAATATGGGATGATTTGCTCTTTGTTGGATAATACGTCCATTGCGTCCATCTCTATCTCCCCCAAAACAATCAATGTATGTATGCATAATTATAACACAGCATTCATTATGATTTGTATTCATTCCCCTCGTCAAATTTGACATCACCCTTCGTTAAACCGGTTCATCAGGCAGGGGCGTTTCCAGTGCAGTCACAACCGCAAATATCCCGGGGATTATCTCCCCGGGTGCATACTGCCTTTTCAATCATCCTTGATTAAAACGGGAAGGGGTTCAGCCACTGGCCCCCATCCATGGTCACGCATTCTCCATTGATATAGGCTGCCTGCTCCGAAGAAAGGAAATAAGCGAGCCCGGCAATTTCTTCCGGTGTCCCCAGCCTTTTGAGGGGGACGCTGTTCAGCGTCCGTTTCGCTGCTTCTTCCGACTCCCAGAGCTTGTCTGCCCCGCCTGTTCGTTCGATTGGACCAGGGGCAATGGCGTTGGTCCTGATGCCATACTTATGCCCCCACTCGACGGCCAGCGTCCTGGTCAATGACAATACTCCTGCCTTGGCGGCAGCGGAATGGGCCACCCCGGCTCCGGCTCCCCATGCGTACGTCGCGACAATATTGATGATGGACCCTTTTTTCCCTTCCCCTATCCAGTAATTCCCGACGGCATGGGAGCAAAGGAAGGTACCATTCAAGACGATATCGATCACCGACTTCCAGCCATTGGCCGACAATTTCTCGACCGGGCATATGAAGTTTCCTGCGGCATTGTTGATCAAGACGTCCACCTGACCGAAAGAATCCAGGCAGTGGGCAAGCATAGCTTTGACATGTTCCTCCTCCCTCACATCCATCTGGAAGATCTCCACGGTTCCCTTCAAATTTGAAAATTCCTCTCGGACGGCTTCCAGGCGCTCTTTGTTTCTCCCCGTTATCAGGACGTCTGCCCCCTCTTCAAGAAACTTTTTCGCCATGTATTTCCCCATACCGTTTGATCCACCCGTTACAATTACGACCTGTTTTTCCCCCATCTTAATTTCCCCTTCCGTTTATGAATGAATACTCACTCATAATAGTATCATATCGACATCTTCCTTTGCATTCACTTTCAGATTTTTCATTCAATATGAGGCAAAATAAAAAAGGCTGACGCGTCAGCCTTGATCATATATCCTGATTATTGACGATGGCTTCATGGACCTGTGCCAACGCCTTGATTATGGTTTTATTCCTCTTATAACCCTTCACTTCGAACGTGATGTCATGATAAGTTGCAATCACCCGGCCTAGAGATCGAGGAGCTTTAAAGCCGAATACGTATAGCTTTATCGTTCCTTTTTCGGTAGGGAGAAAGAGAACTTCCATTTCTTTTGTCTTTTCCATCGTCCCTCTCCTTTTCAACAAACAGCCTTTATCTGATTGGGGAATGTTCCCTTCCACTAACATAAGACATCAGAAGGCTTCTGTCAAACGCATTGATCTGCGCCCATTCTATATCAGACATGCTCCCAAGGCATACAGGGTACATACACTGAAAGGAGTAGAGAGGAGGTTTTCCCCATGTATCAAACCTATGCCCCTTACAGAAGCTATCCTTATTATCGAGAATATCAAGGTGATCAGCGCTTCTTTCCTTTTTTCGGACTTCCATTTTTAGCAGGAGGGCTCGCAGGGCTTGCCATCAGTCCGTTATTATTCAATCGGCCGTGTTATGGGCCAGGTCCTTGCTATCCCCCTCCGTATCCAGGACCAGGGTACGGACCTTATCCTTATCCACAGGGTCCCGTTCCTTATGGGAACAATATTCAGTCCTCCCCTTATAATTTCACGGAAAACATTAATATTTACCCTCAACGATGATGCCTATCCCCGGGAGTCGATTCCCCGGGGAGCTTTTTAGAAGGGGACGGGCTATATGCACTACCCCCTTTCCAATCTAAGGAAAATAAGCTATAATAGGGGGGAAATCAATTCTGAAAGGAGATCATCATTTGAACCCATCAAGCAGACAAGCCCCTTCTCCCACATCAACTTTAACCCTCTCCCAGGCCATCTTTACCGTGAACCGTCATGCGAAGACAGCCGGCAACCCAAAGTACCTTTACTCACTGAAAAAACGAACACTGTTGAAAATGATCAAAGAAGGTAAAGCCAAAAAAGTCGGGTTGCACTTTTCCAACAATCCACGTTTCAGCCAGCAGCAGTCCGATGTCCTGGTCACGTGCGGGGACTATACCTTCCATATCCCGCCTACTAAGGAAGACTTCAAGGAACTCCCGCATCTCGGTTCCCTTGATTCCACGCTCAGGAACCCGCGATGCAAGATGGGACTTCAGCAGGCCAAAAGCATCCTGGAACACTATACGGGAATGACGGATCAGTCATCTGGCGGAGATCGGCGTACCTGCTATCAAAAGCCTGTATTCAAAAAGCTGGGGGACAGCTTCTTTTAATCCCTACAGATTTTAGTGCACTGACGCAAATACTTTTTAAAGGGGATCAGCAGCTGCTGATCCCCTTTACATTTTCCATTATAAAATATGTTTGTCGATGGTTTTGATGAGTTCTGAAATCTCAGGCTTGCTGATTTGATCCTCCGCCCCCACCATATGCCCTTTATGTTTAAGGTCATTCGTGATGAGAGAAGAAAAGATGATCACCGGCAATCCCTTCAGCCTTTGATCGCTTTTGATCCTCCTCGTGAGATGATGTCCATCCATCTGAGGCATCTCGATATCCGTGATGACCAATTGAACCTGTTCTGTCACATTCCCGCCCTGGTCTGCAAGGGATTCAAGATAGGCAAGGGCATCCGCTCCGTTTTCAAAAAACTCCACTTGACCGTATCCCCCTTCGCTCAATGTGTCATGAAGGAGCTTCCTCAATAGCGGAGAATCTTCTGCAGCAACAATCTGCTTGTCGCTGCGTTCACGGTGACCAAGCTTCTTCACTTCTTCCACCCTGATTCCCGTCTGTGGATTGATTTCAAGAAGGATGCTCTCAAAATCGAGGAGAAGGATCATATCCTCCGTCCTCTTGATGACTCCAATGATCGACGACTGATCTCCACCTTGGTACAATGACGTCGGCTTCTCGATATCATTCCAGGAAATCCGGTGAATCTGAGTCACGTTATGCACATGGAAGACCACTTTCTGCTGATTGAATTCGGCCACAATGTATTTTGCCTCAGGAGGTGGCTCTCCGATTTTCCCGAGGACCCTGGACAGGTTGATAAGGGGAAGGACCTCTCCCCTTAGCTGGATGAGACCCTCCACATGAGGATGGGAATGCGGTACCGGAATGACGGCCGTTGGAAGGATGATCTCCTTCACCTTGATGACATTGATACCGAATTTTCTTTTGTCCAGTTCGAATTCTATGATTTCAAGTTCATTCGTCCCGCTTTCGAGAAGAATCGAATGTTGATCGTTGATCATGTTCGTCAGTCCAATCTGTTTCAGAATAAGATAATCTCTTTCCTTATATCGAACCATTTGCGAAAAACTTTAGTATCATCTCTTGCCTCATACATTAAAGAACACTGCGCACACTATGTATCAAGGAGGTGATCGAATGAATCATGAGGGTAAGCACAGTGACATTACCGCACATATCGAGCCTTTCCAGGGTCCAGCCCCACTTGTATCCTTAGGGAAGAATGCAGAAGGGGTGGATGATCCGGATCACTTTTCCTTTGTTGAAACCGGAAAAACAGAAGACAGAGATGCTACCAAATAAAAAGGCCGTCTGCATTGAAGCAGACAGCCTTTTCGTATTAAACTCCCCTTTTGTTCCCCCATACAAGCGTATGGAGTTGGGGTAGTACCCGTACATCATTCAATTCCTTTTGCTCACAAACTACATCGATCAATCTTTCGTAATCGAGAAGGAGGCTGGAAACGAGTCTTGGGGTGTCTTCCATCGACACATCGGGGTTACCGGTCTGGATATAGAACGGGACACCTTTATACCTTAGATGGATCCCCTTCGCATACTCAAGGTCCAGCTCATCGAATACTACGACCTTCAGGCTGAAGTTGGACCCATTTTCTACCAAGCGGGAGACAATGAGATCCAATCGATCATAATCCGTTTCCATCGTGGAGCTCGGCGGTTTGGGTGAGATGGTCAGATCATCGATATCATAAAACCAGTCCTGCCATCGGCTTCCCTGGGTTTCCAGGGCAGAGCCGATCCCATTGGCTTTCAGGATTGCCAGAAGATCACCGATCTGAGGCAATAGGGCTGGATTCCCCCCGGAAATGGTTACATGGGAGAAGCGGTCCCCACCGATTTCCTTCAGCTTGTCCCACACTTCATCTGCTGTCATCAATCTGATATCATCTTTGGCTGAACCGTCCCATGTAAAGGCGGAATCACACCATGCACAGCTGTAATCACAGCCGGCTGTTCGGACGAACATGGTCTTTTGGCCGATCACCATTCCTTCACCCTGGATGGTTGGGCCGAATACTTCAAGAACAGGGATCTTCCTCATGACCGTTCCCCCTTTGGCCGATAAATGCAGTAGCTCGTCGGCGTTTCACGGAGAAATACCTGAAGGCATCGCGGCGCGTGGGTGAGCGTGTCGAGATGCTCCTGGATGATATCGTAGATCACCTTTGCCATCACTTCTGTCGTCGGGAATTTGAGATCTCCCTGAAACTTCTCGTCATCGTTGATGACCGTGTGATCAAAACGCTTATGGATCAGCTTTTTGATCTGCTGGAAATTGACAAGGAAACCTGTTTCATCAAGGGCGTCACCGGCAATCGTAATATTTGCGAAATACGTGTGGCCGTGCATTTCACTGCAGCTTCCTGCCGACTCGGCGGGAATATAGTGAGCGGCAGCAAAGTGCATATCTTTGTTCAGCTCATATTCATACGGATGACTCGGGACAGGATAAATCTGCTGGATCATTTGGAATCCCCCCCGGCTTTTGTCTCAAGATATTGATCAAGACCTCTTTGTCGGAGTTCGCAAGCCGGGCACTCCCCGCAGCCTGCCCCCTTGATGCCGTTATAGCATGTCAAGGTCTTCTCTTGTACATACTCGAAGGCGCCAAGCTGATCTGCAAGCTCCCATGTCTCGGCCTTGTCGATCCACATGAGCGGCGTGTGGATGACAAATTCGTCATCCATGGACAGGTTCAACGTCACGTTAAGGGATTTCACGAAAACATCACGGCAATCCGGGTATCCACTGAAGTCTGTTTCACATACGCCCGTCACGATATGCTTTGCACCGATTTGCTTGGCAAGGACCCCTGCAAATGACAGAAACATCAGATTACGTCCCGGTACAAATGTGGACGGCAGCTCGCCATCCTTCTGCACGATGTCCTCATCCCGCGTCAGGGCACTCGGTGCCAGTTGATTCAAGAGGCTCATGTCGAGAACATGGTGAGGGATATCAAGCTCCTCCGCAATCTCCCTTGCACAATCAAGTTCAGCCACATGGCGCTGGCCGTAGTTGAATGTAACGGCCTCCACCTCTTTAAAATTCTTTTTCGCCCAGAACAGGCAGGTTGTGCTATCTTGACCGCCGCTGAACACGACGACTGCTTTATCATTTTTCATACTAGATTCTCCTCTCTTTTCTAACGGCAGATGCCCCGAAAAGAAGAAAAAAGATTCCTGTTCATGCTCTATAATTCCGGCTTCCTTCGCCTAAACAAAAAAACAACGACACCTAAGGATGCCGTTTTCCTTAGTTTTTTATAGAGGGTTGTGCTAGAACCTCTCGGGTACGCCCCAATTTTTCTTCTTTTATCCTAAAACAATATAACGCTTTTCGAGTAAAAAATCCAGTGATTTCCCCGATTTTCACTTTAATCGGAGAAACCGCCGTTTTCTGTTGCGCTTTTTTGAAGAGAAGCGCAGCCATCCCACTTTAAGGAACAGACCGAACATGATGATAGCGATCATACCCATCACACCGAGGACGATGAAATATCCGTAGGGACTTTGAAGTTCCGGCATATTGACAAAATTCATCCCATATAAGCCGGCAATGAACGTGAGCGGCATAAAAATCGTGGTGATCACGGTCAGGGTCATCATGATGTTATTCATCTTATCGGAATTGATGGAAAGGTAATTATCACGGATATCCGATGAAAATTCACGGTACGATTCAAGCATTTCCACGAGCTTCATCAAATGATCATATACATCATTGAAGTAGAGCTTTTCCTCTTTCAGGGCGTTCAGCCGTCCGGAATTGATGATCCGGTATAAAAGGTCCCTCATCGGAATAAGCGTCCTCCTCAGTTTGGACATCTCATGGCGGATGTCAAACAGCTGGTCCATTAGGTCGCTGTCTGAGTCCTGATTGGTATTGTCTTCAATGATATTCAAGCGATCCTCGATGGCATAGACAAGCGGAAAATAATCATCCACAAGCTGGTCTGCAATTCCATGCATCACCTTGAAGGGACTCCAATCATCCCTTTCTTCCTCCACCTGGCTCCAGATGCGGTCCAGTTCTTTTGTCCGGCCTTTATGAAATGTGACGATAAAGCTTGAATTGACAAACATATTCACTTCACTTGCTGCATGGGTTTCATGATCGATGGTATGTAGTAATACGAATATGTACCGTTCATAGAAATCCAGCTTCGGCCGCTGACTGAAATCGTCGAGGCAGTCTTCGATTGCGAGCGGATGGAATCGGAAATAAAGCTTGAGTATACGGATCTCCTTTTCAGTGGGAGCCGAAAAGTCCACCCAATACCATTTCACATACGGATCTTTTATCATGGCCAGGGAAGCATCTTTTACGATTTCCCCGTTTTTCAATATCACACTGGTTCGAATCATCTCGTTCTCCTTACCCTCCACAGGATCGGCCGTCAACCGAAACCATGCTGAGCCTTCTTTATAGATTCATCTTTCCCTCGGAACGTGCATCCGAAACTTGAGGGCGTTACTGATATACTGTACCAAAACCATTCTCATCTTTAAATAGGGGGATCCTTAGTGATACACTAGTAAATAAAATGAACAAAGCAGGTGTGCAGTTTGGAAGAGAAAATGAATCCTAGAGTATTGGAATTGCAACTATCAGGCATCCGCCGTTTCTTCAACATGGTGGCGGGCACCGAAGGCATGATATCCCTGACGATCGGGCAGCCCGATTTCCCCACACCGCTCCACGTGAAAGACGCCGGGAAGCGGGCAATCGATGAAAACTTCACTTCATACACCCATAATGCAGGGATGCTCGAGCTGAGAAAGGCTGCCTCCGACTTCATGAAAGAAAAATATCATCTGGACTACGATGAAGATGAGATCATCATCACTTCAGGGGCTTCTCAAGGGATCGATGTCACGCTCAGGTCGATCCTCGTCGAAGGGGATGAATGTATCCTGCCTGGGCCCGTTTACCCCGGGTATGAGCCCATTATTAAACTGTCAGGGGCCAAACCGGTCCATATCGATACAACGTCAAATGGCTTCAAGCTGGATGCTTCCCTTTTGAAGACCGCCATCACATCAAGAACGAAATGCATCATCCTCCCGTACCCTTCCAATCCCACCGGTGTCAGCCTGACAGCGGAGGAACTGCAAGATATTGCCGAATTGGTCCTGGGGCGGGGGATTTTCGTGGTAGCAGATGAGATCTACAGTGAGCTCACCTTCGATCGCAGCCATCGTTCCATTGCCGAATTCCTCCGGGATCAGACCATTGTCATCAACGGTCTCTCGAAGTCCCATAGCATGACAGGCTGGAGGATCGGCATGGTCATGGCACCGAAAGCGATCAGTCAGCATCTATTGAAGGTGCATCAATATAATGTCTCCTGCGCCACCTCTGTGTCCCAGAAAGCGGCCCTCGCCGCCCTGACCAAAGGGAAAGATGATGCAATCCCGATGAAGGATGCCTACCGCAAAAGGCGTGAATATGTCTTTGAGCGCCTCGTGGGAATGGGCATCCGGAATGTAATCAAGCCTGACGGAGCTTTCTATTATTTTGTGGAGATCCCTGAAAGGTTTAACGGCGATTCCTTTGCATTCTGTTTGGAACTTGTTCAAAAGGAAAAAGTCGCTGTCGTGCCCGGAGAGGCATTCTCCGTTATGGGAGAAGGCTATTTCAGACTGTCTTATGCCTGCTCAATGGAAGAACTCGAAGAAGGTTTGAACCGTTTGGAAAACTTTCTTGCATCCTTCTGACAAAAGGGAAAGGCCCCCGCTATGAGAAGCGGAGGCCTTTTTTATGCAAAAAAAAAGAACCAGTTTTACACTGGTTCAAAAAAAAGGAAAAGGGGGTGTTAGTGAGAAATTAATCTCCAATTTCATGCTTACTCTAATTCTACCCAGATATCATCTGTATAAACCCGCATTTCAAAAAAAATAATTTTTTCAGGTCCTCTTCCAAGTTGGAGAGGTACCTAGGGAAAATCGTTTAAAAGGTCTATGAAAAAGCGCTTTCATAAAGTATAATACTATAATGAATAACGAAGCGAGGTGGACTGTCAGATGTATGAAAAGAAGCAATATGTCTTCCGCAACGGCACCCCGGTACTTGTGACGATCCGAAACTACCGGGAAGAAGACTTTGACTCTTTGATCTCGATCCAACACCGGGCGTTTCCCCCTCCATTCCCCCCGGAATTATGGTGGAATAAGGATCAACTTCATCAGCATGTTAACCGTTTCCCCTTGGGGGCCATCTGTGTGGAGATGGATGGCATCGTGGTTGGCAGCATGACAAGCTTTATCACCTCCTACTCCCCGGAAGATCCGGATCATACATGGGATGGCATTACAGATGAAGGCTATATCACCCATCATTCCGATGATGGGAATACATTGTACGTCGTGGATTTGTGCATTGATCCTGCCTATAGGGGCTTCAAACTCGGAAAATGGATGATGGAGGCCCTCTATGAAATCGTCGTACACCTGCGCCTTGAACGCCTCCTTGGTGGTGGACGCATTCCGACCTTTCATTCATATCGCGACCGTTACACGGTGGAAGAATATGTGGAGAAGATAACAAGGGGAGAATACAAAGACCCGGTCATCACCTTTCTCCTCCAGTGCGGACGGATGCCTGTGAGGGTGATCAAAGATTATCTTGAGGACGAGGAATCCTGCCATTATGGCATTCTGATGGAATGGAAAAATCCATTCACCAACATAAAAAAGGATTGAAGGAGTCGCGTCCTTCAATCCAATTAAAAGGGGGAAATGAGAATGAAAAGGCTCTTGGGGAACCTGTTCGATACTTCTCTTTACCCTTTCCTCATGATTTAAAACTTTATTCCATTGATGTTGCTTTTTTCACGACTTCTTGAACAGCATCATTCGTATCAAGTGTCAATACGTGTTCAGCCATTTCCTTCATTTCCGCTTTGCTCAGGTTAGAGATCTGAGAACGGGCACGAAGGATTGACGTGGCACTCATGGAGAACTCATCCAGTCCCAGTCCTAGAAGGATCGGCACGGCAATTTCGTCTCCAGCCATTTCTCCACACATTCCAGCCCATTTCCCTTCTTTATGAGCCGCATCGATGACCATCTTCACAAGGCGAAGGATCGCTGGATTATATGGCTGGTACAGATAGGAAACGCGTTCGTTCATGCGGTCGGCCGCCATTGTGTATTGAATCAGATCATTTGTTCCGATTGAGAAGAAGTCCACTTCTTTTGCGAACACATCAGCCATGACCGCTGTAGAAGGGATTTCGACCATGATTCCTACTTCGATATGATCCGATACTTCTACTCCGTTTTCAAGAAGGGCCTTTTTCTCCTCTTCCAAAACGGCTTTGGCAGCACGGAACTCATCAAGGTTTGAAATCATAGGGAACATGATCTTCAGATTACCGAAGGTGCTTGCTTTAAGCAGTGCACGCAGCTGTGTACGGAAGATGTCCTGTTCATCGAGGCACAGTCGAATAGCTCGATAGCCAAGGAATGGATTCATTTCCTTAGGTAGATTCAAGTATGGTAGCTCTTTATCTCCGCCGATGTCCAATGTACGTACGACAACAGGTTTCCCATCCATGCCTTCAAGGACGGCTTTATAAGCTTTGAATTGCTCTTCCTCTGTTGGGAGCTCATCGCGGCCCATGTAAAGGAATTCGGTCCTGTATAGACCCACACCTTCACCACCGTTATTTTTCACACCTTCAAGATCATTCGGGGTCCCGATATTTGCCGCCAGCTCGACATGTTCCCCGTCTTTTGAAACGGTCGGTTCATTGACGAGTTTAGCCCATTCGGCTTTTTGCTCTTCATAGCGGGCGTGCTCTTCTTTATACTGTGCCACAACTTCAGGAGTCGGATTGATATGTACTTCTCCATTCAATCCATCCACGATGATGAGATCACCGTTTTCAACTGATGAGGTAACCGTTTTCGTACCAACCACTGCAGGAATTTCCATGGAACGAGCCATGATCGCAGAGTGGGAAGTACGGCCACCGATATCAGTGGTGAACCCTTTGACGTATTGACGGTTCAACTGAGCAGTATCAGAAGGGGTCAAGTCTTCTGCGATGATGATCACTTCCTCGGTCACCATGCTAGGGTTCGAGATTTGTACGCCAAGGAGATGTGACAGGACACGTTTCGTCACGTCACGGATATCGGCCGCACGCTCTTTCATATATTCGTTGTCCATGGATTCAAACATGGTCACGAACATATCCGCTGTTTCCTTAAGGGCGAATTCAGCGTTTACATTTTCAGATTTCACTTTGTCTTCAATCGGTGTCAGTAGCTCTGGGTCACTAAGAACAAGCAGGTGCGCTTCAAAGATCTGGGCTTTGTCTTCTCCAAGATCTTCCCGTGCTTTATCACGGATAGCTTCTAGTTCGGTTTTTGATGTGGAAATAGCATCCTGAAAACGGGATACCTCTGCCTCAACATTATCAACCGCTTTCTTTTCGAAGCTGAGATCAGGTTCGACCAGGCGGTATGCTTTTGCAATGGCAATCCCGTTGGATGCTGCAATTCCGTTAAGAAGGCTGGACATTACTCAGCAAGACCTTCTTTAGTCAGTGTTTCTTCAAGGCTGTTCAACGCTTCTGCTTCATCGCTACCTTCAGTGATGATTGTGATTTCTGCATCTTTACCGACACCTAGAGACATAACACCCATGATTGATTTCAAGTTTACTTTCTTATCTTTGTATTCAAGATGTACATCGCTATCGAATTTGCTTGCCGTTTGAACCAATAGAGTTGCCGGGCGAGCGTGAATCCCTGTCTCAGCTGTTACTGTGAATGTTTTTTGTGCCATGTGAATCGACTCCTTAATCATATCTTGTTTTAGGTTTGATTTATAAAAAGAACCGGAATTATGATGAAAACGGTTAGCATTTTCTCCATTAATCCTTTCTTCCTATAAACCTGTTCAAAAAAAAATAATAGCATGCAATGAGGAGATACACAATTATAAAATCCTGTTTTTTTAGTATTTCTTACATTCAGGCTCATTATGTTCCTGAATATGTTAGAAACTTCAATAATTTTACTTTGTGTATTCCGTTTGTTTCCTACCTATCATATTGTATCCAATCTTCGCTTTGGCAACCGTCCCTTTTAAGATCCGTTCAGGGTCGCTGTGTTCATCCGCAATGACAGCCACCAGGTCACAGATGCATCTTGAATAGACTTCTGCGACTTTCTTCCACTCTTTATCATCTGCAGTCCCATCATCCTTCACAAGCTCTTCCATGCCTTCAAGCACGAGGCTCTTCACCCTCAACGCAAGTTCTGCTTCCCTTTTCATGCTCAACATCCCCTTTTAAGAATTTTGAACCTGATTCAGCTTATTCGGGACCCTGCATCTTCATGAGGATCCCGTGTTCTTACGCTTCTTTTTCGCTTACGGGGCTCATGGCGGATGTATGGACCTCCATTCTACGGACAAAGAAATCTCCGTCTTCAGGAGATACTCCGCCCCGGCCGTACCGTACCTGTTCATAGATGATGAAGAATCGTTCTTCGTCTTCCAGCCCAAGCCTGACAAACCACGCTCGCAAATCCTCATTGACGTTTCTCCCTGCATTCCTTGAGTGGGAAAAGCGCTCAAATTCCGTCACTGCTTCACGAATCCGATCATCGGCATGACTGTAATCGTAATCTGAACTTTGAGTGCCTTCCACCGGATTGTCTGGATAAGCATGAACTGAAAATCCCTTCCCTTCTCTCTTGGCAGCGTCGGACCCTTTCCTTCTCACATAGAAGTACACGATGATGAGAAGGACGGCGATGATGCCGAGAACCATCACCAGCCAATCGAGCGACATCCCCTGAGAAAGGGGAAGGGGCGGTTCTTCAGCCTCTACCTGCCCTTTCTCGAGTGATCCCTCCCCGCCACCTCCATACATTTCATTGAAAAGGGACGTTACCAGATCCCTTAAATACTCGATCGCATTATAGATGGGATCCACGGCGAAGGAGAATACCCAGAAAATTTTCGAAAGTATCCAGTATACCCCTTGCATGAGGACGAAGCTCACCAATCCAAGGACCGTTGCCACCGCTGCAATGGCACCCATAAGCGTCAGGGGGACATAATAAGGACGTTTCCCTGACCCATGGGTCATCATCCGCTGAATGGGCGTCACACTGACAGTCAACAACAGGTACAGGAAGATCGAGACAATGACCGGTGTACCGTTCTCCATCCCCCTCATGGGACTCGTCATCATTGACGCTGCGGCAATGGCTAGGAAGATTACCCATGCACCGCTGCTGATTTCAATGCTATATTCCATTTCTTCTAGATGAGAATTCATCCTCCAATAAAGGTATACTAAGACTCCTGCCAAGAACACAAGGTTGACTGAAAAAAAGAATACTCCCACCAAGAGGATCAGTGCAAACATTCCGTATAGGGGCAGCGGGATGACCTTGCCTGAACGTCCGATGATGACCGCCCACACGGATAGAGCAAGAAAAGAAAGCATGATCAGGGGCAGATAGTCACTGAGCAGCTGATTTCTTGGTGCAAGGAAGGTCATGAGCAGAAATGCAAAAAGAGATTCCACTCCCGCAAGGAAGCAAAGCTTCATGGTCAGGAGCTTTTGGAAATCGGTTGACGAGGATCGGATTTCATATTCCACCGCGACGCCACCCCCTGTTCATTCAATGTGGTAAGTTTGAGGATTTGGGTCCCCCCTGAAGCAATTTGTGTCAGTACGCGTTCGATCTCCTGATTCAGCTCTCCTGCAAGAAAGATGACGGGGGGGAGCCACTGCCTGCTCCTCATATGCTGTAGGACAAGCTCGAAAGGCATGGTGAAGTCATCCGTTGACAGGGCTGACAGCAGTTCCAGTCCCCTTTGCATATGGGGTTTACCAGCTCCGGATGGCAGGTGGAAGTACGGAGTGGCACCAGGTCCCCTCGTATTGATCACCATGGAGAACGGGATATCTCCTTTGACTGCCAGCTGCATCATGTAGGCAGCCTGACTGACGATGGATTCCAATCGGCCCGTGATTGCATAGCGGTCGGACAAGTTGATGGCGATAAGCCACTCTTTTTGAGTGGACGGTGCAAACTGTTTCGTCTGCAGATCCCCGGTCCTTGCTGAAGCTTTCCAGTGAATATCCTGAAACCTGTCCCCTGCCACATACCCCCTCGTCCCGACGATTTGAAAAGGGTCACTATATAGGGAATGAGGAGTGAACACGTCTCCAAAACGCATGGATATAGGATGCTCCTCCACCACGACGGGTGTCGAACGTGGAAATACCATCAAGGTCGATGGAATCGGATCCATCAGCTGGAGCACCGTCCTCCCGCTCCCAAATAGATGGGGAATGTAGAGCTCCATGGAGGTGATGCGGCAGAGTCCACGCCTTTTACCTATTACGGGGATGGAAATCTCCACTCGCTCCCCTTTCCCCGCAGAGAACGGGACCGAAGCTTCCACTACCCCTGACGTTACGTCAAATCGCATCTGCTTGGATGCGGGTTCCACGATGTCCTTGAATTTCAGCTTCAATGTGGCCCCCCAGAACGGCAGGCCGTCATTACGGAAGCCGAGCATCCACTCCGCTTCCTCCCCTTCATGCATCCGCACCTTTTTAGGTGTCGAATCAAGTTTCACACCCTCACCCGCTTTCAGAAGGAACCAGCGGTGGACGCGCACGTAAACGATGCATAAGAGTAACACCCCGGAAGCGATGTAGGATTGTACAAATAAGCTTCCGGCCAGCATGATGACAAGAAGCATCGTACTCATATTCAAATACGGATCTTCCCCGATGTCCCGTTTCCACCTCATGACCCCTACCTCGCTTCTACCGGTACCATGACACGCTCAAGAACCTGCCGCATCACTTCCCCGGTCGTCTTTGTCATGGAGGCTTCCAAGGTGAGGGAAATCCTGTGTTCGAGAACATATGGTGCCGTCACTTCGACATCATGAGGGGTCACATAATCACGCCCATTGATGAAAGCATACCCTTGAGAGGCCTTCAACAAGGCGAGGCTCGCCCTCGGACTCGCCCCTACTTCAATCGACTCATGCTCACGGGTCGCCCTTGTGATTTTGAGTATGTAGGTTTCAATATCAGCAGACACATGGGTTTCTTTCACTTCTTCAGACAAACGCCGGATCGTCGCTAGGTCCAGGACCGCCGTGGTGGCGTCTTTTGCAAGTGGACGCTTGAATCGCCCAAGGATGCTCCTCTCTTCCTCGAAATCTGGATAACCGAAAGGAATCTTCAGCAAAAATCGATCGAGCTGAGCGGCCGGGAGCGGAAATGTTCCCTGCTGGGACTCAATCGGATTTTGGGTGGCAATGACAATGAACGGCGGTTCCAGTGCAATGGTTTCCCCATCGATGGTAAACTGCTTTTCTTCCATGACCTCAAGCAGGCTAGCCTGTGTCCTTGGAGTGGCACGATTCACCTCATCAGCAAGGAGGACATTGGTCAGCACCGGCCCTGTCCTGAGCTCGAACTCCTGAGATTTCGGGTTGAAAAATTGGATTCCCGTCACATCACTCGGCAGTACATCCGGTGTGAACTGGATCCGTTTGAAAGAACCACTGATCGATTGTGCAAAGGTTTTGGCCATGAGGGTCTTCCCTGTCCCAGGAACACTCTCCAACAGCACATGTCCATCCTGCAAAAGGGCGATCATCAAAAGATCGATTTCCTTTTCCCTCCCGACCAGAACCTTTTCCATCTCTTTTTTTAATTTCTGCAATGAAGACATCCGTCTTCCCCCTTTTCTCTATAATGAGAATGTCTTTAGCCTAACGGCGATATCCTCTTAAGTGTAAAACAGTATACAAATATTAGCAATAATCAAATAATTCAACGAGCAGTCAACCAAAAAAGCCCGCCTCCAATGGAAGCGGTCCCTTTGTTCAATGCTCATAGATCATCTTTCGCGACATCCCGCCGTCGATGATGAGATTTTCACCCGTTATAAAGTCGTTTTCAGGGTCTGCGAGGAAAAGGCATGCCCTGGCGATATCCTCCGGCTTTCCTACCCTTCCGGCAGGATGCTGGGCATGATCGATTTCCCTCAGGGAGTCATAGTCCTCTGTCGCGATCCACCCAGGGCTGATGGAGTTGACGCGGATCCCGTACTCGCTCAGCGTGATGGCCAAGGAATGGGACAAACTGTAAATCCCTCCTTTGGTGGCTGAGTAGGCTTCGGTATCCCGTTCGGACATGAAGGCGCGCGTCGAGGACAGGTTGATGATGCTCCCCCCGCCATCCTTCATCAGTTTGGCCGCCTCCCTGCTGCAATGGAAGACACTTCCAAGGTTTACGGAGAGGATGCGGTCCCACTCACCCGGTTCGAGCTCCCAGAACGACTTGAATTTTGAAACACCCGCATTATTGATCATGACGTCCACTCGCCCGTGATCCGCACCGATCTTCGAAAATGCCCCGGCAACGGCAGTGTGATCTGCTACATCGACTTTATGAAAGCGTGTCTTATGACCTTGTCCATTAAGTTCCTCGGCAAACCCAAGCCCACTTTCGTCTATATCCATGAATTCCACGATCCAGCCTTTTTCCGCGAATGCCTTCACGAGACCACGGCCGATCCCGTTTGTACCTCCTGTGATGCAGATGATTCGTTCCATTTCCCTTGCTCCCTTCTGACAGTACATTCTCTAAAAGCTTACCCGATATTCTGCGAAAGAAACGTCGCCACCGTTCGTGCTCGCCTTTAGCTTCTGGCTGTTTCCAGATAGCGATAAAGCGTATGTCCGCCCTGTGCAGCTATGCCGCGGAAATGTTTGAAATCGTTCTGCTTCACAAGTACCGACCGAAAGGACAAAAAGTCTTCCTTTTTCACATACACTTCATTTAGCTCACCAGTTCGTAACCCTTCCACTAATCCTTCAATCTCTTTTATATCCATGGTAGACCCTCCTTCTGATTCTCTTTCCTATTTTATCGGGTCGTATTAAAACCTCAAGAATTTTTTCTTGATGAAATTTTCCAAAAACTCTTTACTCTTTCCTTACTTTACGTCAAAATATTAATAATCGTTTGTAGATTTCTGGTAAAAAGGAGATGCCTCTAATGAAAAAAGCGGAGATTGGGAATGTCATTGAATTCAGGAATGGGTTAAAAGGAGTCGTCGAGAAGGTGAACGAAAACTCAGTGATCGTAGATTTAACGTATATGAAGAACTACCGGGATCTTGAGTTAGAGGAAAAAACAGTTGTGAACCATAAAAATTATACCGTTGTGGAAGCGTGAACCTCACAAAACAGGCCGTCAGTGAACTGATGGCCTGTTTTTTTCCGTATGATCAAGGTACTGCCTTGTGTTCCTTCTTCCAGGCAACCAGGAGCATGAACAGGATGCTCATGTAACCGAATAGCGGATACAGATAAGAAAGCAGTCGGCTGTATTCAAAGAAGCTCAAACAGTAGATCACGATAATGATCACAGTGAATGTGTAGACTCCCGGGATGGACAGATATCCCGACAGCTGTTTTTCCAGACCGAAGATCCCACCGATGACCGACGTAAAGATTTCTCCGTATATAATGATGATATAGAGAAGATACATACCGGAAGCAAACGTCTTCATCATGACCGCCATGGGAATCTCATATTGTGTGACATCGGGGATCAGGCTCAGCGTCAGATGACTGGAAATCAGGATGATGGTGAGTAAGACACCTCCAAGGTACCCGCCATATTTGATCATCTTCCTGTCCTTTACTTCACCGGCGATTGGAACGAGGACCGCCTGGGCCATGGCAAGATTGAAAGCCACATAGGCGAAAGGCGAAAGCACCGTCCTCCATCCTAAACCATCATCTCCTCTTGAGAGGATCATATTGAGATCGGGCTGGTGGGTGAAGGAGACATAGAGCAGATAAAGATTGAAGAAGATCATCAGTGGAACGACGATGGTATTGACAGCAAATAATCCCCTTGTACCAATAAGCATGGTTAAAAATCCGAGAGCAAGTGTAAGAACAATCCCAAATTGCCTCGATTGACCCAGTTGTTCTTCGAAGACTGCTCCTGCTCCTGCCACCATTACCGCCGAAACCCCGATCAACATGAGCATCATCAATAGGTTCATCCCTTTGGAAAACCACTTGCCGAAAACATATTCATTGAACTGTTCATAGGATCTCGCTTTGATATCATGGCTGATCACGAGGATCTTCGTTCCAAGCATGATAAACAGCCACCCGCTTACCACGATACCCACTAATCCATAGATCCCGAATCTAGTGAAAAACTCGACAATTTCCCTTCCCGTTGCAAACCCGGCACCGATGACCGTCCCCACGTATACAGCGGCGATTTGAAAAGCGCCCGATAGTCGTTTCATTCCATCACCTCGTACTTCTACTCTTATTACTATATGTACAGGCCCCCCGAATCAGAAGTACGGATTCCAGCTGTTTGTTATGTCTATTTAGAAATAGTGTAAAACGAACATATTCACACGGGCTTTTTCACGCCTTTGTCATTATAATGAACTTAAGTCGTGTATCCCTTCTTAACAGATAGGGGATAACACAAGTAAAAACAAATAGAAAAGAGGAATCCATGTGAACTTTTTTACCCGTTTTAGCCTGAGGAATGCAGTAGCGGTCTTTATCATTTCATTCCTTCTCATCCTCGGGGGGCTGTATTCGTTCCAGAAACTCAAACTGGATTTGCTCCCGAATATCGAGTTTCCTCAGCTTACAGTTGAAATCGTTTACCCGGGGGCTTCCCCCAATGATCTAGACGATAAAGTGACATCAGATCTTGAGGAGAAATTCAAAGGTGTTGAAGGAGTGAAACAAGTATCAAGCTCCACCTACGAAACAATCTCTGTGATCAACCTGGAGTTCCCCTTCAATACAGACATGGACGAAGTGGAAAGCAAGGTGGACTCCCTCATCTCTGACAGCGACCTTCCGGATGAAGTGACCACCGATATCAGCAGAACGTCATTCGGAGCACTTCCGATCTTCAATATCTCCCTGTTTGCGAAGGACAATGCTGATTTACAGTCCCTGTTGGAAGATGACGTCATCCCTGAATTGAAGAAAATCGAAGGAATCAACTCCGTATCTGTCGGTGGGCTGAAAGAAGAACTCCTGCAAATTACCATCGATAAAGATAAAGCAGCCGAAAACGGACTCAGCTTGACGGATATCAAGGATCAGATTAATGAAAAGGACCTCTCATTCCCCGCTGGAAATCTCGATTGGGATAACATCCAGGTTCCTGTTAGGGTGCAGGAGAAAGTCGATACCATCAAACAGTTAAAAGAGATTGTCCTCACATCCAAGGTCAATCCTCAGGCACCTCCAACGTCCCTGGGTGATATTGCCAAAATCGAAGAAGTGACGGACCGTCCTGAAATCACCCGTTACAATATGGAAGATTCCTTCTCCATGGCCATCACCAAAAAACAGGACGCCAACACGGTGGAGGTAGCAGATCAGGTTCTTGAAGTGATGAAAGAGTACAAAGATGATTTCAGCTATGCCATCGGATTCGATTCGGCAGACGGGATCAAAAAATCTGTTGAGACCCTGGTGAAAGAAGGCCTTCTGGGAGCTGTATTCGCCTCTCTGGCCGTTCTTCTGTTCTTACGGAATATCCGAGCGACGATCATCGCCATCATCTCGATTCCCCTGTCGCTGCTCGTGTCTTCGATTTTCTTGGCACAGCTCGATATCTCACTCAACATCATGACCCTGGGGGGCATGGCTGTTGCAGTGGGACGCGTTGTGGATGACAGTATCGTCGTCATTGAGAACATTTTCAGACGTGTCCGGAAGTCCGGCAGGGAAATCAATGATGAAATCATTGAAGACTCCACAAAAGAAATCCTGAAAGCCATCACGTCTTCTACGTTGACGACCGTAGTGGTATTCCTTCCACTCGGATTCGTCGGCGGGGTGACGGGAGAATTCTTCCTACCGTTCGCTTTGACCATCGTATTCTCACTGCTGACGTCCCTGCTCGTTGCCATTACCATCGTTCCGATCCTGTCCAAGTTCTCATTCAAAAAAGTCCCGCCGGAGGAGAAGGAAGGAAGACTTCAGCGATGGTATGCACAGGCGATTGAGTGGTCGCTTAACCATAAAATCGTCATCATCGCCCTATCCCTGGTCACCCTGCTCGGTTCTTTTGCACTGGCAGGCAGGCTCGGCTTCACCTTCATTCCCAATGAAGAGCAAAAGCAGCTCGTCGCAAGCGTACAGCTCCCTTCTTCCACGTCCCTTGAACGGACCAATGACGTGTCCATGAAGCTGGAAGAATTCTTCGACGGGGAGAAAGAAATCAAAGAAGTTACAGCAGGTATAGGAAGCCGTGATTTCCAAACTGGGTTGAAACGGAAAAACCAGGCCAACTACTTCCTCACCCTCGATGAAGAGACCAATGTAAATGCATATCTTGAAGACTTGCAAAAGAACATGGAAGACATTGTATACAAAGATGAACCCGACGCAAAACTCGGCGTTCAGGAGCAGCAGACTGGTGGTCCGCCAAGCAACAACAACGTGGACATCGACCTCTTCTCCAATAATCTTGATTCCCTTCAAACTGCTGCGAAGGAAGTAGAAGCGTACATGAAGGATCAAGATCAGTTGAAGTATGTGAACAATAACTTCTCTGAAAAACAAAAGCAGATCATCATCGATATCGATCCTGAGAAGGCCGCGAAAGCAGGGGTATCCGGATTCCAGGTGCTTGGGACCGTGACGGACCAGACCGAACCTGTATCCGTCGGCACTCTGCCACTGGATGGAAAGGATCGAAAGGTACAGGTGAGCTATGAGGATCAAACATCCTCCAAAGAAGAACTTGAAGATATCACCATATTCACCGCTAAGGGGCCTGTCCCACTGACTGATATCGCGAAAATCGATGAAGTCGAAGGCTACACGTCCATCCAGAAGCTAGAAGGGAAGATCTATGCGCGTGTCAGCGCCCAGATCTCAAGCGATGATATTCGTGCCGTGTCACAGGAAACAGTGGACGGTGTGAAGAAGCTCGACCTTCCTGATGATGTGTCATTTGAAGGTGGAGGCGGAAGTGATGAAACGGTACAGACGTTCCAAGATCTTGGCCTGGCCATGCTGATCGCCATAGGCCTTGTCTACATCACCATGCTGATCACATTCGGGAAAGCAAGGATTCCGTTCATCATCCTGTCATCACTGATCTTTGTGCCGATCGGCTCCCTCCTCGGACTGTCGGTCGCCAATGAACCACTCAGCGTATCGGTCATGATCGGCCTGCTCATGCTGATCGGGATCGTGACGACCAATGCCATCGTCCTCGTCGACCGTATCGGGCAAAACAGGGATCAAAAAGGAATGACCATCAGGGCATCCCTGATCGAAGGGGGCAAAACGAGGCTGCGTCCGATCCTCATGACGGCGTTTGCGACGATTACAGCCCTTCTACCCCTGGCGTTCACAACATCATCCGGAACGCTCATCTCCAAAGGGCTTGCTATCACCGTAATAGGTGGATTGACGTCTTCGACTTTACTGACGCTCATTCTTCTACCTGTCCTGTACGAAGTTTTCTTCTATAAAACGGTAAAGAAAGAAATGAAAAAACAAGCATGATAAAGAGGCAGGCGCCCATGCGCCTGCCTCTTTTCCTTTTGTCCATTATAATGATTGATCATCCAGTTCATTAAGCCATTTCCGGATCGGGTCGATCACCTTCTCCACGGTCCCTTCCACAAACGGGGAATCCAGATGGACCGCCTCAAGCAGCTCCAGGAAGGATTTACTTCCACCAAGCTTACAAAGGTCCAGATAGGATGCCCAAGCGCTCTCACGGTCTTCATTCATCTTTTTGAAGAATTGGAAGGCACAGATCTGGGCGAGGGTATAATCGATATAGTAGAACGGAGAGTTGTAAATATGCGACTGCCTCTGCCAGAAGCCCCCCTCCTCCAGATATCCGAAGCCGTCATAATCACGGTGAGGGAGATACTTCCGTTCCAGGCTCCTCCACATCTGCTTCCGTTCATCAGGTGTAGCATCCGGTTTCTCATAGACGAAATGCTGGAATTCATCCACGGCCACTCCATAAGGAAGGAACATCAACGCTTCACTTAAATGGGTGAACTTATATTTTTCTGTATCTTCTTTGAAAAAGTATTTCATCCAAGGCCATGTGAAAAACTCCATGCTCATGGAGTGGATCTCACTCGCCTCATAGGTGGCCCAGTGGTATTCAGGGATATCGTATCCCCTGCTCTTATAGACCTGGAAGGCATGCCCCGCCTCATGGGTCAAAACATCGATATCAGCAGACGTCCCGTTGAAATTGGAGAAAATAAAAGGCGACTCGTATTGCGCGATATACGTGCAGTATCCCCCTCCTGCTTTTCCCTTCTTCGCTTCTAGGTCCATCAGGTTTCGTTCCAGCATGAACGAAATGAATTCTGCCGTCTCCGGGGAAAGTTCCTCATACATCCGTTTCCCGTTTTCGATGATCCACTGGGGATCTCCTTTCGGATCAGCATTACCGGACGGGAATTTAAACCCTTCATCATAAAATGTAAGATGTTGCAGACCGATCCGATCAGCCTGCCTATCCTTCAGCTCGACACAAAGGGGCACGATGAATTCTTCTACCTGACGTCTGAAGACCTCCACCATTTCCGGCGTATAATCCGTCCTTGTCATCCGGTGATAGCCAAGTTCGACGAAGTTATCAAAGCCGAGCGTCACGGCGATTTCATGCCGCACCTTCACCAGATCATCAAAGATCCGGTCCAGTTCATCCGTGTTTTCTTCAAAGAATGTGGTAGTGGCTGTTGCCGCCTGCCTCCTGGTCCCCCGGTCAGGGGATTGGCTGAATGGCCCCATCTGGGCAAGCGTCCTTTCCTCTCCTTCAAAAGGAATCTTGGCCGAAGCCATCAGCTTTGTATATTCTGAGGAAAGCTTATTCTCCTTTTGGAGAAGTGGGATGATCTCGGGTGAGAACGTCCTGATCTCGCTTTCTGCCAGTGAAAACAGCTGCACCCCCCATTTCTTTTCCAATTCTTTGCGATACGGGGACTCGAGCAGGACATGATAAAACTCCGTAACCAGACCATGTATTTCAGGTGACAGTTCATCCATATAGTCTTGTTCCGCTTTATAAAAATCATCGTTCGTATCGATGGAATGACGGATATACACTAAATTCTCCATCGTATCGACTTCCATGCGGATCTGATTGATCTTCTCTATAGCTTCGACCTGCTGTGACATGCCTTCAGCTTTTTTCAGCAGATTCAAGGCATCATGGAAACGTACCTTTACTTCATCAAGATCCGGTCTTTCGTATGTATACTCTTCAAATTTTTTCATTGGTACCTCCAGTTTTGATAGAATCTTTCACGGCTCTCTAGTATTTCGCCAAGGAATGTCCATTTCCTTCTCTCCCTCGACTTTTACCATGCAAAAAAGCCTGCTTTTGCAGGCTTTCAGTAGGAAAGATCTTTAATCGACAGACCCAATTTCTTGAGGAGTCCGATTGCTTCCTCTTTTTCATCGGGAGTAAGCGTGGACATCAGTTCATGAATCCTGTTCTCATGATCAGGGAAGATCCGGTCGATCAGCACCCTGCCATCCTCCGAAATCTGGGCATATGTGACCCTGCGGTCATTGGGGCAGGCTACGCGGTTGAGAAGACCTTTTTTTTCAAGCTTGTCCACAACATATGTGATGCTTCCGGACGCAAGAAGGATCTTTCCGCCAATTTGTTGAAGCGGCTGATCTCCTTTATGATAGAGGAGTTCCAGGACGGCAAATTCCGTAGGATTCAGTCCATTTTCCTGGATGTGTTTATTTATTTCCTCATTGATGGCTTTGAAGGCCCTTGATAGAACGATGAATAGCTTCAGGGATTGCTTGGTTTCACTCATAGTTTTCATTCCTTTAAATATCTCGGTTTCAAACTATTATACAAATGTACGGGGTTTTTGTCAAAGGAACTGACGTGGATTTTTCCAAAACTTAGGATTCCAACGGAAAAAGGACGCACCGTTTATGGGCGTCCCTTCAAGGTAGTAGTTGATGCGATGCATCATTTCACGGAGTAATTTTTCTAGAGGATTTCTCAGATGTCGATTACGATGCGGGTCTTTTGAGCAAATGTCTACTGTAATATTCCATTTCGGCCTCGCTTCGGTCCAGGGAAGCTTTATCATACTCGTTCAAGAGGCGGTCGAGTTCCTGACTGCAGGCCAGGGTCTCTTTGGCACCAAGCCCGTGCGTTTCTCCAAGAGAGATCATTTCCGAACGCTTTTGATTGATCTTCAACAATAACCACTTTCGTTTCAGCATTTGGTTCATCCATCTAACCCCTTTTGATTGCTTGCTTTATTTGAGCATTATCTCAGGGTTTACTAGAAAAGTAAATAGAACCGCAAAACAAGACAAAACAATCAGTTATAGACGAAATTTCGACATCGGCTGCCATATAAAAACCCGTTCCCCTTTTGATAGGGAACAGGTTTTTCGGGTGGTTTCAATCAGTAGATCGGAACCCATCCTTCTTTCGTAACGAAGATTCTCACGGCCACTACCTTCCTGTCATCTGCCAGTGTGAAATAATGGCGGATGTTTTCCGGAACGGAAATCAGATCGCCTGGATTCAGGTGGACTTCAAAGAAATCACTATCACTTCCCTGGATGATGAACACTCCATGCCCACTGACGATGAATCGGACCTCATCATCGGTATGGTGATGTTCCTGTTGGAAATTCTTCAAAAGCTCATCAAGGTTCGGGGTGCTGTCTGATAAGGAAATGATATCCCACGCTTCATATCCGCGTCTGGCTGAAATATCTTCAATTTCACCCTTGAACGTCGTGAGGATCCTATCTTTTTCTTCATCAGAAAGGTCGAATTTTTCTTGGAGATCGCCACTCAGTTTCCCGATGTCCCAGTGTTCATAAATGACACCCTGGTCATTCAGATACTGAATCACCTCTTCTTGATTGTCGATGACTTTACCGCTTCCTTGTACCTTGATCGTCGTCATGATTTTTCCTCCTTTTATAGTTGAAGTGGAACAATGGATTTTAATGATAAGAGAGACAGCTGATATTGAAATAGGAACTCACATGCTTCGAGAAGCTTTTTCGCTTCGAAACCGCTCCGTCCCCAAACCGTGATTCCGTGATTCCGGATCAGGACGGCACCGGCATCTTCTGTCACATGATGGGAGAAGGCGCTCGCAAGGGTTGGAATATCAGCATGATTCGGGATGATAGGAAGGATAAGTTCATCCTCTTGCCCCCATTTCCCAAACGCTTTGATCAATTCCTGATTTATGAAGGTGATCTCCCCCTGATCCCCGTAGAGCTCACTGATCACATTATTGGCTACGGTATGCACATGAAGGGAACAGACTGCCTGTGACCTTTTGAAAATATGCGTGTGGAGGAGGGTTTCTGCCGAGGGCTTGAGAACCGTTTCCTCCAGTGGATTCCCATCCAGGTCAACGAGTAGGAAATCCTCCGCCGTCCTTTTCCTCTTATCTTTTCCGCTGGCGGTCACGAGGAAAGCACCGGGGACCGATCCAACCTTGATGGCCAGGTTCCCTGAAGTGCCCATGAACCAGTCACGCTCCCCCAGTTCCCCCTTGATAGCGGACAGCTCTTCCCATTCTCTTTGATAGCTCATGCCTTCACCCCTTCCTTCAGTACTTTAATGCACTCATGGAATGTGTCGAATGGAGTATGGGGAATTCCCAATTCACGGCACGTGTCGGCAAGATAGTCCCTTGCAAGCACCTTGTCTGTCACTTTCGCCATTTCAAGGTCTGTCACAGAGTCTCCTATGGCGATCACTTCTGCCCCCTCCGGTATGGAAAGGGAGCGGAGAACGGACGGTTTGCAACATCCACATCCTCCGTTTCCGCATTGCCCATCACAAGGATAAGGCCAATTGATCGAAATGGAGGGACCACTGAAATCCGCTTCGTTACAGTAGATTCCTGAAAACGGTCCATATCCGTCCAGGAGGGGGCGGACAAAGAAATCGATCCCTCCACTCACGATATATAACGGGATTCCTTCCTCTTTCGTAAATTGAACAAAGTCCCCGAATCCCTCTCTGATGGTCGCCGTATGCAAGAGGTAGTCCACGAGCTCATCTTTTTGTCGGGAAGGCAGGAGGGAGAACATCTCCCCCACCCCTCTCTCGATCGACATCGTCCGGTCAAGTATGGCATCTTTGAGCCCCTCCCATTCCGGAGGTGCAAATTGCTTCATGAGGGAGATGATATTATCGGTTTTCGTGATCGTTCCATCAAAATCACACAGGATGATCCGCTCCGTCATCAGCCCTTCCCTCCCTTGCTCCACAAGCTTAGAGCGACTCTCAGTTCGTCACCATGGGCTTCTTCAAGGGGAATTCCCGCTTTCACCGCGTCAATTGCCTGTCGGAAGGCGAGCCCTCCGCTTTCAGCGCCTCCGGGATGACCGTGGACCCCGCCGCCGGCATTGATCACACACTCTTCACCAAAATCTTCCACAAGGTGTGGTACTAGTCCTGGATGGATGCCTGCCGATGGGACAGAGAATGTCTTTTTGAACGGGGAAGGCTCATCCGTAAGCTCTCTACTGATGGCCAGTACTTGATCTTTCTCCAGTGCCACACTTCCATACGGTGAAGGAAACAGAGAAAAATCCGCCCCCGTCATCCGCAAAAATTTCCCCAGCCACAAGGAATAGGCGACTCCGTGATGGGGAGCCTGGGCAACGGCACCTGAAAAGGCAGGGTGTGCCATGAGGGGGAGTCCGATGTTATCATCTTCCCTGAGTTCCTGGAGGACATCGAGAGAATAGGAAAATACGTTGAATAGCAGGGCATCCGCTCCTAGTTCCCGTGCTTTTCTTGCCTTATCCCGTAGCTCCGACGTCCGTCCGGTCAGATTTACCGCATAGAGCGTCCGTTTACCTGTTTCGTCCCGTACCTCATCGAGGATCCGCCTTCCGTTTTTCACACGCTCTTCAAACGGTGTCAGGGGGTTATCAAAAAGGATTTCATCATCCTTCACCAAGTCCACGCCTCCGAGTGCTTGGGCACGAAGCTGATCTTCCAGATAAGCAAGATCCCTCCCGATCACTCCCTTGAAGATGCTCATGAGAAGCGGGCGATCCTTCACGCCGGTCAGCTCCCTGATCCCATCGATCCCGTACCGTGGTCCGGGGTAGTGACGGTTCAGATCGTCACTGAATTCGAGATTGATAAGCTTTACTTGACCATCCAGAGACAGTTTCCCGAAGACCGTGGTCAAGATCGCAGGGATGTCGTTGGAATAATTCCTTCCTGGATAGGCTATCGAGATCTCTCCCAGCCCCTCACCCGCTTCTTCGTTGATGGAAACGACCTTTCCCTTGTATTTCAAAAGCTGTTCTTGTTCAAGCTGAGGAAGATCGGTCCACGATCCCACCGTCAGTCCAAGGGCTATGCCTTCCGCCTTTTTTTCGAAAGACCCTTTCGGCCCAGGCAATCTATACGTTGCAATCACTTCGCTCATGTTCTTCATACCTCCTTCATCAATCAAAAAAAGCCCCTTCTGATAAGAAGAGGCTTTTATTCCATCACTCTATCTTATCTCCCAGCTTCTGCTGCAAGAATTAGCACCGTGCTCGTAATGAGTCGGTTGCCGGGCTTCATCGGGCCAGTCCCTCCGCCTGCTCTTGATAAGAATCTATTCATTTGGTTTCCAGTAGGATTATTGCATCGATCGGGATTCCTGTCAATCCCTTTTGTCGAACAAATGTAAATTTTCAATCCTTTTCACAGCTTCCTGAAGCCTTTCCTCACTGGTAAGGAGACCTACCCGGACATACCCTTCCCCGTGATCCCCGAAGCCGATGCCAGGCGCCACGGCTACATGGGCCTTTTCAAGGAGTAGGTTCGAGAATTCCATCGACGTGAAGCCTGCCGGCACTTTGAGCCAGGCGAAAAATGAGCCTTCCGGTGCATCCACATCCCAACCGATGGATCTCAATCCACCGATGAGGGCATTCCTTCTGCTTTCATAGGTTTCAAGCTGCTCCTGGACGCATTCCTGCGGTCCGAGGAGCGCGGTCACCGCTGCTTCCTGAATGGCACCAAAGAGGCTTACATACATATGATCCTGCATGAGATTGATGGCTTCAATCACACTCTCGTTCCCGACGGCAAATCCTACACGCCATCCCGCCATATTGTACGTTTTGGAAAGAGTATAGATTTCAATGCCGACATCCTTAGCTCCATCTGTTTCAAGGAAGCTATTGGGACGCTTGCCTTCAAAGCCGATTGCCCCATAGGCAAAATCGTGTACCACACAGATATCATGGCTACTTGCCAATTTTACCGTTTCCTCAAAAAAGGCTGGCGTGGCTACTGCTCCCGTGGGGTTATTCGGATAATTCAGGAACATAAGCTTGGATCCGTCGAGTTCTGCTTCACTCAACCGGCTGTAATCGGGGAGAAAATCATTTTCCTCAAGCAGCGGCATCAGCTTCATCTCCGCTTCTGCAAGTGCCACCCCGGATAGATAATCAGGATACCCCGGGTCCGGAACCAGCACGGATTCACCCGGATTCACCAGGCACTGCGGGATCTCCACGAGACCCGCCTTCCCCCCGAAGAGAATGGCTACTTCTTTGTCAGGATCCAGTTCCACCCCGTATTCCCTTTTATAGAAAAGCGCTACCGCCTCTTTGAAAGAGGACATCCCCCTGAAAGGAGAATAGCGATGATTCAATGGGTTTTCGGCCGCAGCCTTCAAACTCTCCACGATATGTTCAGGCGTGGGCCTGTCAGGGTTACCCTGCCCTAGGTTTATGACATCATGGCCTTCGTTCATAACCCGTTGCACGTTGGAGGTCAATTCAGCGAAAAATTGCTTTGGGAGCGAATCGAGGCGATCCGCAAATGGGAATGTTTTCATCTCTTCACCTTCTGAATGTTCAAATATTCTTCACTTTCAAATTCTAGCTACAAATGATATAACGGAAAATAACGAATGTAAAGTAAAATCTTACAATTACCTCCGAAAGGTGCTGATCATATGACTAAGATCGGACTCGCACAAATGGACATCCGGTATGGAGACCCTGAAACCAACTACACAGAAGCAGAGAAATGGTTCGTGAAAGCAGATAGGGAACAATGCGACATCCTTGTCTTCCCCGAACTTTGGACAACGGGCTATGACCTTAAGAGGATAGAGGAAATAGCTGATGAGAACAGTGAGAAGACGATCGCCTTCCTCTCACGTCTTGCAAAACAGTATCGGATAAACGTCATCGGAGGATCAGTTGCAAATAAAACGGATTCGGGAATCGATAATCGATTGATCGTGATCGATTCCGAAGGGACCTTCATCAAAGGCTATTCAAAGCTCCATCTGTTCAAATTGATGGATGAACATCACTACCTCCTGCCAGGAAAAGATAACGGCCTATTCACCCTATCCGGTGAGCAGATGGCAGGCCTCATCTGTTATGATATCCGCTTCCCGGAATGGGTGCGTAAGCATGTTCTCTCAGGGGCAAAGATCTTGTTCGTGAGTGCAGAATGGCCGGTACAGAGGATCGACCATTGGAAGATCCTTCTCCGTGCGCGTGCCATTGAGAATCAATGCTATGTTGCCGCATGCAACCGCGTAGGCTCTGATCCGGACAATACGTTCGGGGGATCCTCATTGATTATCGACCCGTGGGGAGAAATCCTCGCAGAAGGGTCACTCCAAGAAGAACTCGTGACAGCCGTCGTCAACCTTGATACGGTCGATGAAGTAAGGAAGCAAATCCCGATATTCGACGACCGTCTCCCGGACTTTTACCGTTGATGAGGCGAAAATCGATCAGGATATCTTTTCAAAAAAGGATTGACACTAAAAAACGCTAGGTGGTATGATGTCAATCAAATGGTAATTTTCAGAACAAATTAAATATGCAACTCTTATCAAGAGCTGGCTGAGGGATTTGGCCCTATGAAGCCCAGCAACCGACCGTAATACCGTTGAAAGACGGGGCGCAGATCGATGCGCCTGACCAGGGCACGGTGCTAATTCCAACAGAATGATTCCATTCTGAGAGATAAGAGGCGACGAAGTATTCTTCAAGCCTCTTTCACACAGGAAGAGGCTTTTCTCATTCCACCTGAAAAGCCTCCTGTTAAACCATTTCAAGGAGGACATCCCCCATGGCAATCACCCAATTGAAAAACTATCGTTCCCTGACAATCGAATCGGCTATAGGACTGGCCAAAGATCTTTCCCTGTTTGACCCATCTGAACTATTGACCTGCGAAGAGATCGGAGACGGTAATCTCAATTACGTCTTCCGCATCGTTAGCAGCGAAACAGGTAAGAGCATCATCATCAAACAGGCCCTTCCATACGCAAAGGTCGTAGGCGAAAGCTGGCCGTTGACACTTGACCGGGCGAGGATCGAAGCCCAGGCACTGAAACTCCAGCGTTCACTGGCAGAGCGCCTTGTCCCTGAAGTCTATCATTCCGATGAAGAGCTTGCGATCACGGTCATGGAAGACTTGAGCCATCTTGAAATCGCCAGGAAAGGACTCAACAAAGGGGAAATCTATCCTGCCCTTTCGAAGGACATCGGGGAATTTCTCGGAGCGACGCTTTTCTTCACATCTGACTACGCACTCCATCCTTTCAAGAAGAAAGGATATGTAAAGGAGTTCTCAAATCCTGAATTGTGCAAGATCACAGAGGACCTTGTCTTCACCGATCCGTTCTTCAATAGTGAAACGAACGAATTTGAAGAGGCCCTTGAAGAAGAGGTCCGGAATCTTTGGGATGACCTGGCCCTGAAACTGGAAGTCGCAAAACTGAAAAGATCCTTTTTGACCGAAGGGGAAGCCCTTCTCCACGGTGACCTTCATACCGGGAGTATTTTTGCAAGCGCACAGAAAACCAAGGTCATCGACCCGGAATTTGCCTTTTACGGTCCCATCGGTTTCGATATCGGACAGTTCCTGGCAAATCTCATCTTCCAGGCGATCGTCAGGGAAGAAACGTCGAAGAAGAATGAAATCTTACTTCATATTGAAACGACTTGGAAGGTATTCGAATCAACCTTTTCGCATTTTTGGGATCAAAGTGAAGATGCTTACACCAAAATTGACGGATACCTCGAGTACGTACTTGAAAAAAGCTTTACAGATGCGATCGGTTTCCTCGGTTGCGAGCTGATCCGGAGAACGATCGGCCTCGCTCACGTGGAGGATCTTGACTCGGTCCAGGACGAAGGAAAACGGGTCTTGTATAAAAAGAGATGCCTTGCCCTCGGAAGGGAATGCATTTTGGAGCGCCAACGCATCCGTACCATACAGGATCTACTCGATAAACTCATTTAAAGGAGCTTTCTGATAGCCATGACACCACAACTTACCATACCTACTTCATTGGAGTGGCATGAAGACCACCTGATCATTCTGGACCAGCAAAAACTCCCTGGAGCAGTGGAGTATGTCCATCTCTCAACCATAAAGGATTACTACGATGCCATCATTACCTTGAAAGTGAGGGGAGCGCCTGCCATAGGGATCACGGCGGCATACGGGCTCGCCCAGGCTGCAGGCGGTTATGAAACGGATTCACTTGACGAGTTCAAGGCATTGTTCAGGAAGGATAAGGCCTATCTTCTTTCCTCCCGCCCAACAGCGGTGAACCTTTCATGGGCTCTCGAGCGCCTCGAACGGGAACTGCATCAGGCTGCCACGGTCAATGAAGCCAAGACCGACCTTCTTCATACGGCCATACAGATTCACGCGGAGGATGAGGATATGTGCCGGAGGATCGGAGAGAATGGACTTGAACTCCTTCAGGGCACCACGAAAGTAATGACCATCTGCAATGCGGGATCCATTGCTACAAGCAAATATGGAACCGCCCTGGCGCCGTTCCATCTCGGGCGTGAAAAAGACCGGAATTTCCAGGTATTCGCCTGCGAAACCAGACCAGTCCTCCAAGGAGCCAGGCTCACGGCGTGGGAGCTCCAGCAATCAGGCGTCGATGTCACGCTCATTACGGATAATATGGCTGCCCATACGATGAAGACAAAAGGCATCGAAGCGGTCATCGTCGGAGCAGACCGCGTTGCGGCAAACGGGGACACGGCCAATAAAATCGGTACCTCATCGTTAGCCATCCTTTGCAAACATTTTGGGATCCCTTTCTATGTTGCTGCCCCTTCTTCGACGTTTGACCTGACGATCGACACTGGAGATGACGTCGAGATCGAGGAGCGGTCATCGATTGAAGTGACTACATTAGGCGAGAGCGTCATCGCTCCTGAAGGCGTTCCCGTCTTCAATCCTGCTTTCGATGTGACGCCCCATGAACTGATTTCAGCCATCATCACCGAAAATGGAATCCTTTATCCCGACTTCAAACAGAGCATTGCCGCCACACTGTAGTAAAGGCATGACAAAAGCCAAGAACGTAGGTTCTTGGCTTTTGTGCTGTTTTCCTACTGTTTGAGACTTGCCCACATTTCCTTTGGGTTCCGTTCATATATGCTGTTTTCCCTGAACATGAACTGATGGATGATGAACTCCCTTCTCACTGTCGCATAATCATCATGGAAACGTTTGATGTATTCATTGATTTCCTTTTCTTCGTATTTCCTGCCAACCTCCAGGGCTTCCACAAAATGCTCCAGAAGATACAATCGTTTCTTTTGCTGTGCCGGAAGCTGGCTGACCTTCCCATCCTTCCCGATGAAGGCGTTCAATACCTTTTGTTTCTCCTTTACCCGTTGATCCATATTCCGTTCCTCCCCCTTTGTTCCCTCTGCAAACTGCTGTAACACCTTCCCGTGATGCAACAGGACCTTGATATTAAGATGGTAATAGACCGTATTCTTTTCCCTTCTCGAATACACGAGGTTACAATCCTTCAGTCGTGATAAATGATGTGAAATGGTCGGCGCCGTCAAACCGAGTTTTCCGGCCACCGCCCCAACATGAAGCGGCCCTTCTGATAAGAGATAGATGATTTTGAGTCTCGTGGGATCGCCCAGCGTCTTATGAAACTCGACCTGCTTATTCAGTTGCAAGTAGATTCACTTCCTTCTCTAATTAGACATCCATCTATTTAGATAATAATCTAAAAACACTAAATGTTCAATGATTTATATCTATTCTTTTGCCCATTTTCCAGTCAAATAAAATGTTATATTCCCTACTGGCAACCTCCACTAGTTCCTCCATTCATGCGCACAAAAAAACGCACTGACGATTTCAATGTGAAATACAGTGCGCTGTTTATGGGTGGGGCGTTTGGATGCCCTCAATGGCTGAATTCTTTTTCCAACTCCAAAAGGACTGATTTTTTATCCACTTGTTTCCCCGCATAACCTGTCAGCTGCTTGTTCTTCCCGATGACTCTGTGACATGGAATGACAATGGGAAACCGATTCGCTTTATTTGCCTGTCCAAGCGCCCTGACCGCCTTGGGACGCTGAATTTTTTCTGCCACCTCTTGATAAGAAGCGGTCTTTCCATAGGGGATTTCCTGTAGGGAGGCCCATACCTCCTGTTGAAACGGGGTCCCTTCCAACCTCAGGGGGAGATTGAATGATTTTCGCTCCCCTTTGAAGTATTCCAAGAGCTGCGAACTTGTTTCCTCTATTATATGGTGTTGCAAACCTTCATCTGGTTTTCCTTCAGTAAATTCAATGGAGATGAGGCATTTATCATCTGCTGTGATCTTCAACGGACCGACCGGTGAATCGATCGTGTTATGGATGGGTTTCATTGCCCGATCCCTCCCTCAGATTTTCGGGAGATAGATATGGAAGGTCGTGCCCCTGCCAACCTGACTTTCAACCTCTACCGTCCCTTTGTGCTCCTTGATAATATTAAAGCTTACCATAAGGCCGAGTCCAGTGCCTCGTTCCTTTGTCGTATAAAACGGTTCACCTAGCTTTTTGATTTTATCCTTGGAGATCCCGCTTCCTTCATCCTTGATCTCGATATGGATCATGTCACTGTCGGTTTCATTGATGGCAATCGAGATGAAGCCACCCTGCGTCATGACCTCAATGGCATTCTTGATGATATTGATGAACACCTGCTTCAATTGGTTCGGTTCGGCAATGATGCACGGAAGTCCCTCCTGATACTGCTCACGGTACTGTACATTGTGCATCACCGCCTGTGCGTTGAGCAGATCCACCGTGTCTTTCATGATCTTGATGAGATTTGTTTCCTGATACTGGATGGCCTGTGGTTTCGCCAGCACAAGGAAATCGGTGATGATGGATTCGATGCGCTGAAATTCCGATGTGATCACGTTGAAGTACATTTCATGTTCATGACCGATGCTGTTTTCGAGAAGCTGAATGAACCCTTTCAATGCTGTCATCGGGTTGCGGATTTCATGGGCGATCCCTGCGGCAAGCTCCCCCACCACGCTCAAGGTATCACTTTTCCGCAGCTGTTCCTGCATCTCGACTTGTTCGGTAATATCCCTGATAATGGTCAGATTCAAGTTTGAGAGGAGGTTGTACTTCGATGACAGTTCTACATGCTGCAGTCTCCCTTTCTGATACAGGGACTTCTGGTAGGTAGCCTGTCCTTCTTCCTTCAATTGACGGAGATATCCTGCATATTTGTCTTCCTCGGGGTCAATATTTAATATTTCACGTACATCTTTACCGATCAGGTGTTCCTTCGGTGCATCCAAAATTTCGCTCACTTCGGGATTCGAGTCAACTACAACATAATTGTGGTTGGTCAGTAGCATTCCATCCAGTGACCCCTCAAAAATCTTCCGGAAGCGTTCTTCACTTTCCCGGAGCTCTTTTTCCATCTGATATCGTTCACTCACATTCCGGAAGATGGTCATATTGTACCCGTCGACCGAATGGAGCTTGGATGTGAATTCAAGATGTTTGAGCTGATTATTGGGCATGAGAAATAACACTTCATCCCTTACAGCACCTGAAATCGTGAGTTGCTCCATGAGGAGATCGAACTTTTGCACTTCAAGGGGATAGACGAAATCCTTGATCCTTTTGGACAGGAGTTCCGACAGGGAGCATTCAAAAATTTTCAGGGCGGATGTATTGGCTTTCAGTACCCGTCCATCCTGATCCCACAGGACGATGGCATCGATCGCCTCTTCGAACAACCCTTTGAAAAGCTCCTCATTCCGCTTCAACTGGATCTCCATTTGCCTCTTTTCTGTCACATCCCTCAGGATCGCCATATGGAGCTTGTGATGAACATACGGACTCGTGGTGAATTCCACAATGGAGATGCTGTGAGATTTGCGGATCGGGATCTCTCCCCTTGCCTTCTTATGTTCAACGATGAGCTCCTTGATCTTATCGATCTTGTAATGTGCATTTTCAGGAACAAACCAGCTGATGTTCCGTTTTGTTATATCGTTCTTATCCATGCCCACCTGGATGCAGAAGGCCGGATTCACATCGCTGATATTCCCATCGATATCGAACAGCACGATCCCTTCTGAAGCATTCTGGAAGATATTCGACAGCAGATGGACATTCATATGATCCTTCCGCTCCTTTTCCTTCAGCTTCGTGACATCTTTGAAGTAAAGGTAGGCATTAGGAGAAATGGTCGATTTTTTGAGGATCAGCTCCACATGGAGGATCTTATTACCCTTCGTATTCATGAGCGTATCATCTTCAAGGGATTTCCCCGTCTCCATCACTTCCTTATAATGAGATACGATGGGAGCGGGAACAGACGAGAAATACGTGCTGAAAAGCTTCCCGATAAGGTCTTCCATCGTGGAGGCGAGGGTGGCACATGCTTGCCGATTCGCATAATTGATCTTCAGCTCCTCATTGATCACCAGCATGGGAAGTGGTGATGCTGAGCAGATTTCCTTATCGATCGGATGACATTCTTCCTTCAATACTTCCAAATCAAGTTTACTGCCGTTAGTCATTTCTACATCCCCCTGCTTCATTAAAGACGACTTTAGTAATACAGTCTGCATATGTTCACAACCCCTTGGCGATAATTAACAATGAAATGAAGGTTTTACCCATAGTATCCTAGGGAAAGAATGAATGAAACAATGAAATCGTTAAAGTTGGTGAGCCTATGAAACAGCGTGATTCATATTTTGATAATGCTAAATTCATCCTGATCTTCCTTGTCGTATTCGGTCACATCATCAGGTCGTATATCGAAAAGGATCCGGTCATCCTTTCCCTTTATAAAACGATCTACACTTTCCATATGCCGGCTTTCATCCTTCTTGCAGGATTCTTTGCCAAAGGCTTTTATAAGAAAGGGTACATCCAGAAGCTGGCAAAGAAACTCATTTTGCCTTATATCGTGTTCCAGCTGATCTATACCGTGTACTATTATTTCCTATATGACAGTTCGACCCTTGAAGTCGATCCACTGACGCCGCACTGGTCTCTCTGGTTCCTCATCAGTCTCTTCTGCTGGAACGCCATGCTCTATGCGTTCATCAAATGGTTTAAATTCGGTACCGCAGCAGGACTGACAGTGGCTTTCTCTCTTGGCCTGATCGTCGGGTTTGCAGACAGTATATCGAGTACGCTCAGCCTGTCGAGGACATTCGTGTTCTTCCCGATGTTCCTCCTCGGCTACTATTTAAAGAAAGAGCACTTCGATTACTTCAAGACGTCACAGATGCGTCTGGCAGCCGGTCTCACATTCATTCTGGTCTTCCTGGGAATGTTCCTCGTACCGGAATTTTCCGACAAGTGGCTCCTCGGATCCAAGCCTTATGGTGATTTTGACTGGAATAATCTGTACGGAATGGGGATACGCGCTGCTGTATACGCACTGAATATCATCATGATCTTCAGCTTTTTCTCCTTCGTACCGACTAAGCAGCAGTTTTTCACAAAATGGGGCAAGAACACCCTCTATGTGTACCTGCTGCATGGGTTCCTGGTCAGATTATTCAGGGTCAGCGCACTGAAAGATGAAATCAACCCTACCACAAGCATCCTTGTCATGCTCGGCGTGTCCCTTGTATTGACGATGCTGTTCTCGACCAAGTTCTTTACGAGCCTGACTCAGCCTCTCATCGAGTTCAGGACCTCCCGATTTCAAAAGTTATTTTCAAAGAAGGAAATCAACACAAGATAAAACCCAATAGAAAGGGCTGGCTCATTGAGTCAGTCCCTTTTTGATGGATGGAATGGAACGACGCGAAAATAACTCCCATTTCCCCACTATATGTCATTTCATATGGTTTTATAATACTATTCGAAATCTTTCATTGAAATCCTCCCTTGGAATACAATAAATTTGAATTGATTTTAGACAAAGATTGAGCTTTTTCGCCTTCTCCGCTACAATGGGTACAGTGTGATGCAGTGACCTCGATTGATGAGGAAATAAAGGAGTACAGGTATGAAGAAAGTGGTTTTAAGTACATTGAACGCTAAATATATCCATACGAACCTGGCGATACGATGCCTGAAAGCATATGCCGAGCCAGACTTTGATGTTGAACTTGCCGAGTATACGATTAAAGATCCCGTCTTGAATATCGCAACCGACTTATTCTCAAAGCAGCCCGACGTCATCGGGTTCAGCTGTTATATATGGAACATCGAAGAAACGATCAACGTCATCGGGATCCTAAGAAAGATCATGCCCGACGTCAAGATCATCCTCGGCGGACCCGAAGTAACCTATGACGTCCCTTACTGGCTTGAGCGCCTGACCGATGTAGATTTCATCATTTTGGGGGAAGGGGAAGAATCTTTCAAACAGTTCCTCACTGAAGCCAATGGAGATGAAGACTGGGATAAGGTCGCAGGGATTGCGTATATGAAAGACGGCAAGCCCGTCATCCGTCCGCAGTCGAATAAAATCGACCTTCGTGAGGTTCCATCCCCGTTCCGATTCGAAGAAGACCTCGAACAGCTTTCGAAACGGGTGACCTATATTGAAACGAGCAGAGGCTGCCCGTTCAGATGCCAGTTCTGTTTATCTTCTATTGAAGTGGGTGTACGCTACTTTGACAGGGAGAAAGTAAAAGAAGATATCAGGTTCCTGATGCAGAACGGCGCGAAGACCATCAAGTTTGTCGATCGAACATTCAATATCAGTCGAAGCTATGCCATGGAGATGTTCCAATTCCTTATTGATGAACATTTGCCGGGTACCGTCTTCCAGTTTGAAATCACAGCGGACATCATGCGGCCTGAAGTGATTGAGTTCTTGAATCAGAACGCCCCTGCCGGCTTGTTCCGCTTCGAAATCGGCGTGCAGTCCACCAATGACGAGACCAATGATCTGGTCATGAGAAGACAGAACTATGAGAAACTGACAAGAACCGTCACCATGGTCAAAGACGGCGGGAAGATCGACCAGCACTTGGATCTGATCGCGGGACTGCCGGAAGAAGATTACCATTCGTTCAAAAAGACCTTCAATGACGTATTCGAATTAAGGCCGGAAGAGCTTCAACTAGGCTTCCTCAAGATGCTGCGGGGTACTGGCCTCAGGATACGTGCAAACGATCATCAATACACCTATATGGACCACTCACCGTATGAAATTCTCGGGAACAATGTCCTCACGTTCGACGATATCGTACGCATCAAGCAAGTGGAAGACGTATTGGAAAAATACTGGAATGACCATCGTATGGATCAGACCATTGAATACCTTGTCTCAAACGTGTTCGAGACTCCATTCGATTTCTTCCAGGAGTTCGGATCCTACTGGGAAGGCAAGGGCTGGTCCCGGATCGGTCACCAGCTTGAAGACCTTTTCAAGAGGCTTCGTGAATTCCTCTCGACCAAAGAAGGGGTATCCCTATCGGTTGTCGAAGGCCTTATGAAGCTGGATTATCTCCAAAACCAAAAATACAAACCGAGAAAACCATGGTGGAACAACTCGATGACCAAAGAACAGCGGTCATCGCTCTATCAGGAAATCCTCGCTTCCCCTGTAATGGCAGGAGCAGCATTCACGGAAATGAACCTCTCGGAGAAAGATCTGTATAAGCATACGATGCTCGAACACATTACCTTGGCCGACGGGAAGGACGGATATGTTCTCGCTTATTTCGAGCCTTCCACAGGACGTTCCACCCTATTCCCTGTCGGAGTATCCTGATCTTTCTTCAACATAAAAAATGTTAAGCGATATCGCTTAACATTTTTTATTTGATTCTTTTTTCTTCAGTTCCTTACGGGATGCTTCCATCAATTTAGCTGCATTCATATCCCCGAATTCAAGCCCGAACTCTTCACGTACGTTCGGTTGATGATTCTTCTCATTTTTCTTCATTGTCCATTCCCCTGTTTGCCGTGTTTGGAGTTACGGTTTCCCGCCTTCCCTGGGTCTTCTCCATTCATGAACTCGGAAGATACTTCTGTTTCCTGCTTATTCTTCATAGGGGTTTTGTTGTTCTTTTCTGCTGCATCCCATTGGGCTTTTCGTTTCATGTTCATTCATCTCCTTTAAGGATATCTTCCCCGGAGGTGCATGGACCCATACTGAAAACGATTGGTAACAGGGACATACTCATCAACCGATGATCAGTCGCTCCTTCGGATAATGATAATTGGCTTTTTTCTCCTTCCCTCCGATCATAAACAGGAAAGAAAGAATCCCGACCCGTCCGATGAACATGAGGATCATGATGACGCATTTGCCTATGACGCTTAAATCGGGTGTGATCCCAAGGGATAATCCCGTTGTTCCGAAAGCGGAACAGACTTCAAAGATGATTTCAATGAGGGTATGATCCTCCGTGATGGTCAAAATGATCACAGAGGTGAAGCATAGCAGCACTGCCACCATGGTGACGACGAGGGACTTCAGAACATCCTGCTGATGGATTTCCCTCCGGAAGATCTTGATGGTCTGATTCCCTTTAGCAAAATGATAAAGGAATAAAAGGTTCAAGGCGAAGGTCGTTGTCCTGATCCCCCCTCCCACGGAACTTGGAGAGGCACCGATGAACATCATCCCGCTCAGCATCATGAGTGTAGGAAGTGAAAATTCAGCAAGATTCATGGTGGCAAGCCCTCCGCTCCTTGTCGATGCCGACTGGAAGAATGCATAGAAGAACGCTTCATGCCAGCTCATACCCTGGAAAAAGTGATTGAATTCCATTACTACGATCAACAGAGTGCCCACAATGAGCAAAAGCCCGAATGTGGTAGTGGTGATCTTGGTAAACAAGGAAAAATGATGACGTTTCTTTTCTTTATTCATGATGAAATTTTTGACCTCGATCAATACAGGGAAGCCGATGGCCCCCAGGGTGATCAGGATGACGGTGATCACCTGTACAAAATAATCATGTTTGAACGGTATGAATGATTGTCCGGTTATGTCGAAACCGGCATTGGTGGTGGCACTGACGGATGCGAATAACCCGTGCATATACGCTTCCTGCCAGGATGGATAATAGCTTAGGAAATAGGTTCCCAATACTACGGCTCCCACGATTTCGATAAGGATGACCAAAAGGAGGATCTGCTTGAGCAAATTGACCAGTCCGGAAAGATTCATCTGATTTTGATCGGTCATGATCAGCTGCCTTTCTTTAAGTCCGATCCTCTTCCCCAATAGCAGCCAGAAAAAGGTCCCGAGGGTCATGATTCCAATACCACCGAACTGTAGGACAAAGATCAGAATGAAAATCCCGAGTGTATTGAATGTATCGGGTGTACTGACAACGGCCAGCCCCGTCACGCTTACAGCACTGACGGATGTGAACAGTGCATCGATGAAACTCCAATCCGCCCCTCTTTTATGAGCCACAGGCAGGCTGAGTAATAGGGTTGAAAGGGTGATCGCCAGTAGGTAGTAGGTGACGATCACACGCGTTGGTGTTAGTTTGCTTATATGTAATTTAAGTTTGAGCCACATAGCGTCGTTTCCTTTCTAGTATGGTGATTCCTACCTTATCTTAATGAATTCTTGCAGAGATTGAAAGGAAAACCTTAAAATTAGTGTTCCTGAAACTTGATCCTGTGATACGCTGTCCAAACTCTGCAACTTCCTCGAAATTTTACCACACATGAACACCTCCGATTATCAAATAATATCCGTACAGAAGCATATTGTTTCTAGTACAAACAGACTGGAGGAGACAAACATGGCAAGAAGCAGCAATAAATTATTGGTTCCTGGTGTGGAGCAATACCTTGATCAAGTGAAATATGAAATCGCCCAAGAATTCGGCGTAAACCTCGGATCAGACACTGTAGCCCGTTCAAACGGATCAGTAGGCGGAGAAATCACCAAGCGTCTGGTACAACAAGCTCAATCACATTTATCTGGACAATCAACTAAATAATATGGATAACAAAAGCCGGCAGTTTCTGCCGGCTTTTCTTCAGTCATTCTGTTTGTGATTCATATTCCAGCCTTCTTTCCTTCCACGGTCCTCTCCCCTGTTGCCTGGGGGTTTATCCCCTTGTGGAGCCTCCTTTTCCTTCATGCGGCGGTCATGTTTTTCTATGTCCTTCTGTTTACCGCCCTGATCATTCTTTTTTTCCTTCTGGCCTGGAGGTGTCCATTCCCCTTGTCTTCCTGTCTTATCTTGTCTATCGTTTCCCCGTTCTTTAGGCTCCTGGGGCTTGTCAGGCTGCTGTGGACCTTTTTTCGGCCGGATATCTTCCTTTTGCTTTTGTTCTTTTTCTTGCTTTTGCTTTTCTGGAGAATCTGCTTTTTGCCTGGGAGTAGCTTTTTCTTCCCGTTTCTCTTCTTTATCTACAGTATCTTTTTGGCCTGCGTTCTTTTTTTTCGTTTCGTCTTTGGCCGGTGGCTGATCGGATGGTTTATCCTCATTCTTCAGCTCCATCTTCTCATCCTCTTTCCCTGGATCTGCTTCTATCTCTTTCTCTTCTTCTTTCATTAAGTGACCTGCCGTCACCCCTTTTTCATGAGCCTCTTTCCGTTCTTCCCGGCTGGCTTCTTTATAAGTGATGGTTACAGGTCTTGATTGATTCTCATCTTCGATCATCGTATAAATGCTTTTAATGAAGCTCTCTTTGGCTTTTCCGTCTTTTTCATCGGGAAATGAAGAAGTCATATAGATGTGATCTGTTTCACTGAAGTACCCCAACTCTTCGCATAAATCAAAGATTTTCGAAGTGACCTCATCTGCTTTTGAGTTCCTCCACTGATGAAGGGAAGAGAGAATTTCGTCTCCTTCTTCATTGTACGATACAATATCAAGCACCTTTTTCTCCTCATCCAGGGTCAATTCGAGACTCGGATTGATGTCGAGGGACACGTAGGCATATGCTTTCCTGTCCTCGGTCAGTGTCCCTGGAAGCAATATTAGCAGTAGAGCAAAGACTGCGCATGAAGCGAGAAGCACCTTCCACCGTATCCTTCCTGTCCGTCGCCCTTTACTGAAACGTTCCCCTGTCACTGGAAAAAAGGGGATCTCTTCTCCGATTGAATAATGCTGATGAGGATGCTTCTTCCCTTTGATGAACTCCCCTTCAGCGGTCATCATTACGAGGGCATCCGACTTGATATCCATGATGATCCCTTTTTTCATCGGCCTAACCTGCCTTTTAAGTAATCCCTTAAATATACATAATCGCCCATGAGAATGACGCACATGGCGATGATATACTTCCGATTCCGTTCGATGGTCTTCCTGCTCACACTTACCGTCTTTTCTAGTTTTTTGATCGGTAAACGTCTTTTTGCCAGCAGGTAGTCCTTAAATTCCATTTCTTCCACGACGATCCTGGAGATATTGATGGCATTCACCCGTGCATCTTCATGTTTTGGTGAAGCATCGATCAGATCTTCAAAGGTAAGATTGTATTCTTCCAGCTGTTTGGTGAACTGCATGATTTCTTCCCGCCTGCGTCTCGCATCCTCTTCTCTCTGATACTCATCGACTGCAGCAAGCTGCTCGATATGGAGTGAAGGGAGATCCTCGTCGTCCGTATTGTTCATGTCCACACTTATATCCTGATATTTCCCATTTTTTCGGATATAATCAATGACTTTCCTCTTGATGATCACTTCTGCAAAGCTGATGAATGATGATCCCTTTTCAGCGTTGTATTTGATGATCGCATCATGAAAGGCGATCAATCCGATGCTGAATTCATCATCACTCTCCGTAATATATCGTTTGCAGACGGAGGATACCGTCTTTTTTATGAAAGGCTTATATTCGTCCAACAGACTTGAAAGTAACTCTTCTTCTCCTTTTTGGATCCGGACCGCTTTTTCCTCGATGGTCGTTTTTCTTTTGACCAACGAGAGTAATAATAGATTGAGCATCGGTTCCCCTCCATCCTGCACCCTATTATACTAAGAAGCACCCTAGTTTCAAAGGATATACCCGCAGGAAAGGGTTGACATTCATACTCTGGTGAAAACAATCGATTGATTCTATAAAGGATTTTCGTACAATCCGGTGTTTTTGAGGGGGTCATATTCAGATTCACACATAAAAGAGGTTGAGACAAACCTAAAAGTACCATTTAATTTAACAACGAAGGCAATAGGCTCTTTATACCGCTCATGATATCCGTGCAAGACTTCGCATTTCGCAGGTAGCCCGTAAGCCTCCTCGCCATGCCAGCGGCGTCTCACATCAGCTACTATTCACGCAGGAGTCTTCATCTTGCACTCCAATCAACCGCTAAAACAGTGAAACTGTTCATGAAACAAATTAAAAACCCGAACAATCTTAGGCAAGATCGTTCGGGTTTTACTATGACTAAGACACTTTGGTCCCAGCCTCTTTTAGTTGTTACGAACCTGTTTGGGCTGCATTTGCCCTTTTCTTTGACAAGAGATAGCCACCGATGGATAGTATGATCAAGACGGTCCAGAAGATGAGTTTCCATACTTTGGACTCAGGGAAATGATGATCCAGTATCGCGACATCCGGGTGGGCAAGGGTGAACACGGCGAGCTTCACACCGACCCAGCCTACGATGAGGAATGCTGCAGATTCGAGTGTCGGATATTTTTCCAGAAGCTTGACGAACCATGTAGCAGCGAATCGCATGATCACAAGACCGATGACACCGCCTAGGAACATGATGGTGAACTGTCCACCATCGATTCCCCCTACTTCAAACCATCCTGTCGGTCTAAGTGTTACGGCCAAGGCCACAGCGGCCAACATGGAGTCTACCGCAAAGGCGATATCCGCAAGCTCGACTTTCAAGACAGTCATCCAGAAACCTGAACCTTTGTTCTCGGCGTTATCGATTGCCCCTTCGCCCTTACGCTTCTTGATGAAGTGATGGATGGCGACGTAGAACAGGTAAATGGCTCCGATTGCCTGCACCTGCCATACATTCACAAGGAATGAGATGAGGAAAAGGGCTGCGAAACGGAAGATAAAAGCACCCATCAGCCCATAGAACAACGCTTTCTTCCGCTGCTCTTCAGGTAGATGTTTGACCATGACGGCCATGACGACTGCATTATCGGCTGCAAGGATTCCTTCCAGGCCGATGAGGATGAGAAGTACCCATCCATACTCTAATAACATTGATGCATCCATAATATTATTCCCTCCCAATGATAAGATTAGTTTTCCATTAGGCAAGGATTTTATCAAAAGAAAAAGACCCTTGCCTAAATAAGGCAAAGGTCTTGCTTAGCATAGTCGATATGCCAACAAAGCCGATGGGCATAACCCATGAACTGACGACTTTGTTTAGGTGTTAACCTATAGCTACTCCCCTTTGACAGGTAGAAAACGATTAAATTTATACCTAAATCGTACCTTATTTCCCACAGGAAGTAAAGAAATAAATTCATCTGCTGAAGCGGATCACAATTGCTCTGACCAAAAAGCCTGCCGCCACTCCAGGGATGACGAACAGCATCGGAAGGAAAATGGGTCCGATGAATGCTCCGAACAGATGGACTTTCGGGGAGACCATCAGGCCGACCGTTACAAAGTAAGCCGAAAAAACAAACGGAAGATAGCTGAGTTTTTCCTTTTGATTTGAAGCGATTTTATACGCATCCCACATCGCAAACATGTATAGACACGGATAGAACATCAACCATTGATAATCGATGACTCCAGCGGCTTTTTCCGTCTCACCCAAAAAACTGTACATGATGGCCAGGTTGAAGTCGCTCATGACATTGATGAAAATTTCTAAAAGGACCAGAAGCGCCCCTTTGAACCACAATCCGACTAGAAGCTGAGGAAAGCCAGGCAGTGCAATGCTCCAAAGAATGGCTTCAAGTTTTGTAATGGATGATTTCACGCGGCATCTGCCTCACGTTCACTGGTAATGGGTGATGGGTGGAAAATGGCATTCTGGACTCCTCCTAGCTTCTTCTCCCCCTATTGTGACCAATCTCCCCCTAAATATGTCAGGAGACCTCAATTCTGTTTGATCATGACGATCACCGATCCGACCGTTAATTTCGTTTCTCATTCAAAAAAGCCGAACCCCTTGAGGGGCCGGCTCCATGGCTTAATCCATTCTTTTCCTTGTTGCTTTTCTTCGTGTCTCTTTATCAAAAAGGCTGTACATGACGGGAATGATATACACAGTCAGCAGCGTGCTGGTGAGTAATCCTCCAATTACGGCAATGGCCATAGGCTGGTTGATTTCCGTCCCTTCACCTAAACCGAGGGCAAGGGGCACGAGTCCAAGGATCGTCGTCAGCGCCGTCATGAGGATCGGACGGATCCGGTCCTGTGAGGAAGTGACAATGGCTTCAAAACTCCCCATCCCGTCTTCCTTACGCTGTTTGATATAATCTACGATGACGATGGCATTGTTCACAACGATACCTGCCAGTATGATGACACCGATCACGGCCGGGACGCTGATCGGGGTATCGGTCAGGAAGAGGGCCAGTGCGACTCCTATGACCATGAGTGGAACCGTGAACATGATGACAAACGGATACTTGAATGATTCGAACTGGGCAGCCATGACCATGTATACCAGGACAAGTGCCAGAACAAGTGCAAGGATCATATCATTGATCGAATCGTCCAGAAGCTCTTTTTCCCCTGAGAAAGATACTTGGGTTTCATCAGGAAGATCGAGCTTGTCTATTTTCTTTTCTACATTATTGGAAATTGTTCCAAGGTTCGTACTCGACGCATAATTCACCGTGAATTGAACAGCAGACTGTTGATCGATCCGTTTGATACTCACCGGTCCGTCTTCTATGGAGAAATCAACGACAGAGTCCAGCCGGATGAATGCTCCCTGACCATTGGGAATCAGGAGTTTTTTCAACGAGTCCAGATTTTCGGTAATGTCACGGTCATATTTGACGAACACGCTCACAACTTCTGAGTCCTCCGTGACGATCTGTGTAGCCGTAACCCCTCTGGTCACATCCTGAACCAATGAACCGATCTGGGAAGGAGCGAGGCCCTGATCGAGCGCCTTCGCGCGATCAACCTTCATCTGAACTTCCTTGATCGTTTCCATGCGGTCCGTCGTGACTTCGTTTACGTCATCCATCCCTTCTAATTCCTTTTGAAGCTTTTCAACTCCATCATCCAGACGCTTTTCATTCGTATCTCTCAAATTGAACGTGAGGGTCTGGGGGCTGGAACCGGAAGTTGATTGGAGATTGAATACGATGTTTGCCGAATCATTTTGTTCTTTAGCCGCTTTCTCCAGTTTCGGCTTTACTTCATCGGCAAATGAAAAGATGGACTGCTCACGGTCATCAAATGGCTTCATCTTCACATAGATTTCTGCAATATTCCCCGACTTTCCTCCCCTGAATGACTGCTCTTGGTCAGTCCCCACGAGGCTGACAGCTGTTTGCACGTTCTTTTCGTTTTCAAGCTCCCCTTCGATCGCTTTAACGACAGCGTTCGTTTCATTGACGGAAGAACCGTTTTCAAGTTCCACCCTCATGGTGAAGAATCCTTCATCCGTTGCCGGCAGGAATTCCGTTCCTACCTTTGTGACTCCCCAACTGCTCACACCGAGCAGGATAAGGGTCGCCAGCAGGACAATGGTACGATGGGACAAGGCCCACTCCACAGAGCGCTTGAACCTGCTGCGGGACTTCGATCTTCTTCTTCTTGCTTCAAGATTCCCTTTCGGCTCCTTGAGCATGCGGCTTGCCATCATCGGCACAACGGTCAGGGCCACTACAAGTGAGGCGAAGAGGCTGAAGGATATCGTCAGGGCAAATTCAGTGAAGATCTCCCCTATGAGTCCGGAAATGAACACGACGGGAAGGAAGACGGCTACGGTTGTCAGTGTGGAAGCAGTGATGGCTCCTCCCACTTCCTTTGCCCCTTCACTGGCTGCCTGTTTACGTGGTTTCCCCATGGCAAGATGTCTGTAGATGTTTTCAATGACGACAATCGAGTTATCGACCAGCATCCCGATACCGAGTGCGAGTGCACCAAGGGTCATGATATTCAGGCTGAAGCCTGCAAAGAACATCAGTACAAAGGTCACGACCACTGAATACGGAATGGAAACCCCGACGATCAAAGGACTTCTGACGTTCCTCAAGAATAGGAATAGGACGATCATTGCAAACACCCCGCCAAGAAGGAGGGAGTTCGTGATGCTTCCGATGGCGTCAGTGATGTAATCTCCTTGATCGAACAGTACTTCCGCATCCACGTCTTTATATTGTTCCTGTTCAAGGAGGTCATCCAATGCGGTCTGGAATGCCTTTGACACCGTAGCGGTATTGGCATCCGATTGCTGAAGCACACTGAAAAGCACGGCAGGCTCTTTATCGGCACGGGTGTATGTATTATCATCCACCGGCTTCATCTGCACATCTGCCACATCGGATAGGGGAACTTTCTTACCCGTTTTAGGATCGACGGTTACAGTTAGCTCCTCGATTTCCTTCACCGACTTCAACTCGCTCATGACACGTGTCGTGAGCGTCTTCCCTTCGGTATCGATCGTATCCCCCGGTGATGTAATGTTGTTGCTCCGGAGGGTATTTACGACATCGTTCTGGCTCAACCCTTTTTTCTCGAGGGCATCCTGGTCCAGATTGACGGTGATTTCATCTTCGAACGAACCTGTAACATTTACGTTGGCGACTCCTTCAACTCGGTTGAGTTCAAGCTTCATCCGCTCCGCCAACGTCCGAAGGGAAGCATTGTCCCCCTCCGCTTTCAGGGAGAACTGGATGATCGGGAATTGTGCAGGGTCGAACTTCAGGAATCTTGGTTTTTCCGCTTCGTCGGGAAGCGGTGCCTGATCGATCCGCTGCAGGACATCATTCTCGATTTCTTCAATGGATGTGGACCATGAGAATTCCATGAGGATGAAATTCGATCCTTCTTGTGCAGTCGATTGGACGTTTTTCAATCCCGGAAGTGTGGAAAGGCTTTCTTCAAGAGGCTTCGTTACTTTTTCCACCACTTCTTGCGGCCCTGCTCCTGGATAGGAAGTCACGACCACCCCGACAGGTGGATTCAGATCCGGGATCAGCTTCAGGGGGATCCTGGACAGGGAAACCCCTCCAAGAATCAGGATCAGGATCATGGTGACGATTGTGAATACCGGTCTACGTATGGAAAAATCACTTATTTTCAAACGGTGTCTTTCCCCTTTCTCTATTATCTTGTTGATAGTATCAACTATAAAGGCTAAAGGAAAATCCTTCAATCTATAAGATGCCCCAGTATCATATTGTGCGCCTATCGTCATAATTCCTATCTTTCTGCAAACAATACATCATAACCTCACACGTAAGGAGAGCGAATGATGACCAATTCCCTCCCGTTTTTGATTCTCGTGATACTTTCATTGTTGATCCTCGGGTTCCTCATGATGACAAATCGGGATCAAGCCGGCAAGATCGTCGTCTTCTGGCTTTTCATCTCTGGATTGGCTTATGTGTTCGAATTCCTTATTTTCATACTCGGTGGAAGTTATGAATACGATCCTGCCATCCTTTCCAATCATTATAACGACAGTGTTCTCGGTTCAATCAGCTCCCAGGCGTTTTCAGTTCCTGTGTCTCTTACTGTCATCGCCGTCAAGCGATTGAAGTTGGGATGGATCTTGCTCATCATCGCTTTCTTTTACCTGGTCGAAAGTTGGTTCGTATCAGTCGGCATATACGAACATTACTGGTGGAAAAGCATCTATACAAGCATATTCCTCCTTCTCGGGGCTTACCTTTCAAAGAGCTGGTGGACGCGGATGTCAGAACCGGCGCTGGGAAAAGTCCATTTTATCACGCTCTATTTTTCATTGTCCGTCCTGACTCTTTCCATCTCTTGGATTCTTTCTCCATTGCTTGACCTTTACAATATCCCCATGCCTCTCTTTTCAGACGGGATGAGGAATACGATAACGGGGAACAGCATTTATTCGTGGGTATGCAATTACCTCTACACCGTGACCATCTTTTATCGTCCGAACAGTAAAGGGGCTTTCTGGGTCACCGTGTTGATTCTGATCATCCTTGATTACGGACTGATTCACTTCACTTTCCTTGATGTTCGTGGAATCAGTGGGGCCTTCACGTTGCCCCTTTTCCATATCACCATGCTCATCTTGGGCAATAAGCTTTTCGCCTGGTATGTCCATCCGCTAAAAAAAACCGCTGAGCATTAGCGCTCAGCGGTTTTTCCATCTAGTTTCGTGATCGTCCACCCCGTGAAGCCGAACAGGATGGTCAGGATCGGTGACAAAAGGCAGAAGAAGGCAAACGGAAGATAGGTGAGTGTCGGTACACCGAGTACCTCCGCAATAAAGATACCGCTCACTCCCCATGGAACAAGGGCGTTGATGACCGTTCCGGCGTCTTCAAGCGTCCTGGAGAGGTTCTTGGGATGAAGCCCGATTTTTTTGTACTGATCCTTGAATGCTTCCCCCGTCAACAGGATGGAAAGGTATTGCTCACCGATGGCAAAGTTTAGCCCGATTGCCGTCAAGGCAGTAGTTAAAATTGTCCTGCTTGCAGATTGAAGAATGGAGCTGACTTTTGTCAAAAGGACCGGTATGATCCCGAGCTTGAATAAAAGGCCGCCCAGACTGAGAGACAGGATGACAAGGCCGATGGTAAACATCATGCTGTCGATTCCTCCCCTGGTTAACAGGGAATCGAGGGCTTCATTTCCGGATTTTGAAACATATCCCGAGAACAGTGCATTCAAGATTGCTTTTCCGCCTATCATGCCATGAATGAACGCCAATCCGGTGGAAACGACAATGTTGATGGCGAGTGTCAGCAAAGCTGGGACTTTCATCATCACCATGACGATAAGGAGGATCAGCGGAATCAGACTGTACCAATGAACAACCCCCGTTTCACCCAATGCCTGCTTAAGGGCATTCAAGTCTCCCAGACCGGCGCTTGTCCCTTTCGGTGACAGTACGGCAAACAGGATCACCGAAATGATGAAAGCAGGGATCGTAGTCCAAGCCATATTCCTGATGTGTTCAAAAAGGTCCACCTTTACGACGGAAGATGCAAGATTTGTGGTATCGGATAATGGTGACATTTTATCCCCGAAAAACGCTCCTGACACAATGGCTCCAGCTGTGATTCCCATGGATAACCCCATGGTTTCGGAAATCCCGATGATGGCGACACCGATCGTTGCTGCTGTGGTCAAAGAGCTTCCAACAATCACTCCACAAAGGGCGGTGACCAAAAAGGCAATAGCATAAAAATAAGCGGGGGTGAGGAATGAAAATCCACCATACATGATGGTCTGGATCGTACCGCTTGTTAGCCAGCTTCCTACGAGCATCCCGATGAATACAAACAGGAGAATGGCACCAAGCCCTCCCTGAATACCTGAGAGCATTCCTTCTTCAATTGACTTAAAGGAGACCTTCTTGACCAATCCGTAAACGATTAGAAGGATGAGGGCAACGGCTATCGGAATATGAGGAACCGTCTCCAGTTTGATGAGAAACGTGCCGATCATGGATAGAACAATGATGAGGATGAAGGCAGCTTCCCAGACTTTCGGTGTGTTTGAAATATGTTTGTTCATCGTATATCACTTCCTTATCTAAGCTGGTGGGCGGGAAAGGACGAAAAAAAGAGCCCTCTCCCTGAAATAGGGACGAAGAGCTCTCCGCGGTACCACCCTAATTGGAACGGCCTTTAGCGTGTAACGCCTGAGGGGCCATCCCCACTTTATCTTTCCGATCCCTTTTTAGAGGTTTCCCTCCAGAAGCAGTGTAATTCACTTAAAAGGAACTCAAGGCTTTCACCAAACCGCCTGATCTCTGATTGCTGTTCCCTTCAACCTACTGTGCTGTTTCAGGATCGTTCACTCTCACTATTTTCCTTAAACGCTTTTAAGCGTTAAAGTAATATATGAGTATTTTATCACGGCTTTTGTTTTTGTCAATCAAAAGTTAATGAAGGGATCAACGGACGCTCCATCGGCTTTCCAATAAAATAGCCCTGCGCAAGATCGATGCCAATGCTGCGGCAATAATCGAGTTCTTCTTTTCTCTCGATCCCTTCGCCTAGCACGGTGATGCCCAGTTCACGTGCCAAATGGATGATTTTACGCAGAAAGGCCTGGTTGTCCGGATTCTCATCACAATGATCGATGTAGGACCGGTCGATTTTCACGTAGTCGGGTTTAAGTAGGGTAAGAAGTTCGGGATCGGCAAAACCAGAGCCCACATCATCGAGTGCCACTTTCATCCCTTCCCTTTTATACACGTTCAATACCTTTTTCAAATGATCAATGTCATCGATTTTCTCGGTTTCTACCACTTCGAATACAAGATCTTTCGGATCGACTCCGTAATCTTCCACGATCTGGAATGTATGACGCAAACAAAATTCCGGATTGTAAATAGTGGATGGAAGGAAATTGATAAAGCTCTTCACTCCGTGTGGAACGTATTTGCTCTTCGCCTCAATGGCTGCGCGTCTCGCCTTCTGGTCAAGCATGGAGTGAAATCCTGTAAGGGATGCCGCTTTGAATAAAAGCCCCGGATTCAATGCCCTTGAATCACTCCTCAATAATGATTCATAGCCGTATATTTCCCCTGAAGCGACATTGATTATAGGCTGGAGATGACTGATGAATCGCTCAGACTGAATCAATGTGACGAGCTCTTCATATTTGAGACGATAGTGGAGTTCAGAGGCGGTCATCTCGTATTTGCCATTTAAATGAACCTGAATCTCAGCCGAATGATCAGCAAGTGACTTCGCAGCCCCTTCCAACTCCTCCCTGGACCGATAGATAAACGATTGTCCGATCGATGGCACAGTCAATTGACCCTTGGATTCATACTGCATGGTCACACCGCAATGGATGCACGTGGTTTTCATATGTCTCCCTCATTTCACATGTCTTTCCTTCAATACTAAATCTTTTTACCTATATAAAGCCAGTATTTTCACTTTATATGATGAAAAATCTTAGTGCACCTGTGGGCCCGACTCTTAAAATCGGCCTATTCACCCACACTTTTCATCCTCTCTCTTTCAACTTCTCCCCCTCACCTGCCTTATTTAAGCTTGCAAAAAAGCCGCAGCAACACGCTGCGGCTTTTCCCTTATAGCAGGCTATACAGTTTAATTTCAGGATGTTTATCCTGGAACCATCTCATAGCGAAGTCATTTTCAAATAAGAAGACCATCTGTCCATGACGATCCTTCACCAACATGCTTCGCTGGCTGGACATCGTGTCCTTGACATCTTCCTCGTTCTCGATCCAGCGTGCGATTTTGGAACCGACGGATTCCATTTTCACATCTACATTGTACTCATTCTTCATGCGGTGCTCGAATACTTCGAACTGGAGCTGCCCGACAGCCCCGAGGATGACATCCTCCGTACGCGTTTTGTAGTACTGGATGGCTCCTTCTTGGACAAGCTGGAGGATCCCTTTTTGGAAATGTTTCTGCTTCATGACGTTCTTCGCCGTCACCCGTACGAATAATTCAGGAGTGAACTGGGGCAGTTTCTCGTACTGGAAGTTCTTCTTCCCTTGAACAAGGGTATCACCAATCTGATAGGTCCCGGTATCATATACGCCGATGATGTCCCCGCTGACCGCTTCATTGACGGTGCTTCGATCATCTGCCAGGAACTGGGTCGATTGACTGAGCTTGATCGGCTTGCCTGTGCGCGGGAGATTAACGGTCATTCCACGCTCGAATTGTCCAGAACAAATCCGTACGAAGGCAATCCTGTCACGGTGGGCAGGATTCATATTCGCCTGGATCTTGAATACGAATCCGGAGAATTCTTCTGCTGTCGGCTCGATTTCCCCTGCATCCGAATTTCTCGGTTGAGGAGACGGCGCGAACTGCAGGTACGTCTCAAGGAAGGTCTGCACCCCGAAGTTCGTCAGGGCACTGCCGAAAAATACAGGAGAGAGTTCGCCTGAGGCGATGCGGTCTTTCGAGAATTCATTCCCTGCTTCATTCAACAGAAGGATGTCTTCAAGGGCCTGCTGGTATAAGCCGCTATCAGTCAATGGATGGTCACCGGCAATTTCTCCTTCATCGTTCAGGGAAATAAAGCGGTCCTCCTCTTCCACTCGGAATTGTTCGATGCGATTATGGAAGCGATCATAGATACCGAGGAATTCTTTCCCCATGCCGATCGGCCAGTTCATCGGATATGATTGGATCCCCAGTACTTCTTCGAGCTCTTCCAAGAGTTCCAATGGTTCTCGTCCCTGGCGGTCAAGTTTATTGATGAAGGTGAAGATCGGGATACCTCTCATGCGGCATACTTTGAACAGCTTCAGCGTTTGTGCCTCAATCCCTTTAGCAGAGTCGATGATCATCACGGCGCTATCTACGGCCATGAGGGTTCTGTACGTATCTTCGGAGAAATCCTGGTGACCAGGGGTATCGAGGATATTGACACGGAAATCGTTATAGTCGAAGGCCATCACGGAACTTGTGACAGAGATCCCACGCTGCTTTTCAATTTCCATCCAGTCGGAAGTGGCATACTTCCCGGTCTTTTTCCCTTTGACCGTCCCGGCTGCGCGGATGGCTCCGCCGAACAGCAGCAGTTGCTCTGTCAGAGTGGTTTTACCGGCATCCGGATGGGATATGATCGCAAATGTACGTCTTGATTTTACTTCTTCGATAAAGTCTATTTTCATTAGTTCTTTCCTTTCTTGTCGTACTCACTTTCCCATCATATTCTTTCTATACTGACTTTGCAATAAATCTCTGATGTTCTGTACCATTTCTCCAGTTATATAGTAGATCCTTTTTCATCCAATATCGCCAAAAAGTTTTTATATCACACAAAATGTATGCCTTTTCATGAAAACGCTATATTTGTGCACACTATACTGCATAGATGTCCGTACTTCTTTAAAATTGGTGGTTGTCAGACTTCTGAAAGAACTGTAAAATAAAAAACCGAACAACCAGAAAAACATACTACTAAGAGGTGACAGAATGCAGTATTTATGGGGGATTTTTGGAATTTTAGTTGTGTTGGGAATCGGCTTTCTTTTCTCATCCGATAAGAAACGCATCAACTATCGGAGTGTGATCGGCGGGCTCATCATACAGATCATTTTCGCCTTCCTTGTTTTGGAAACATCATGGGGACAAAGCGCACTTAAAGGGCTAACCCTTGGAATTAATGAAATCATCAACTATTCCAATGAAGGGATTGATTTCTTATTCGGTGGATTATTCACTGAAAAATCCGGGATTGGATATGTATTCGCTTTTAATGTGCTTCCAGTCGTTATTTTCTTCTCAGCTCTCATATCGGTATTGTACTACCTGAATATCATGCAATTCTTCATCAAAATCATCGGAGGAGCGCTATCGAAGCTTCTGGGTACCCGAAAAGCTGAATCCCTTTCAGCAGCGGCCAACATCTTCGTAGGGCAAACGGAAGCGCCGCTCGTGATCAGACCTTACTTGTCTACCATGACCAAATCGGAACTATTCGCCGTCATGACGGGTGGACTGGCTTCCGTTGCAGGATCTGTCCTCGTGGGCTATTCCCTTCTTGGCGTGCCTCTCGAGTATCTGCTTGCCGCAAGCTTCATGGCTGCTCCCGCTGGACTCGTTATGGCCAAGCTATTCGTGCCTGAAACCGATGAGACACCTGAACCCGACAGCTTTAAAATGGAAGCTGATTCTGATTCTGCCAACGTCATCGATGCCGCTGCCAAAGGGGCAAGCGTCGGGTTGCAGCTCGCCTTGAATATCGGGGCCATGCTTCTTGCATTCATTGCACTCGTCGCCCTAATTAACGGGATACTTGGTTTGATCGGGGGAGTATTCGGTTATTCTGACCTTACCCTTGAACTGATCCTTGGCTACGTCTTCTCTCCACTTGCATGGGCGATCGGTGTCCCTTGGAGCGAAGCGGTCACGGCAGGGAATTTCATCGGGCAAAAGCTCGTGATCAACGAATTCGTTGCATATTCCAATTTTGCTCCTGTTATCGGTGACCTGTCTGACAAAGCGGTTGCGATCATTTCCTTCGCCCTTTGCGGTTTCGCCAACGTCTCTTCACTTGGGATCCTCCTAGGCGGACTTGGAAATCTCGCACCGAACCGTCGACCTGAAATCGCAAAAATGGGGTTACGGGCAGTGCTAGCCGGTGCACTTGCGTCACTTCTCAGTGCGGCCATCGCCGGAATGTTTGTCTAATCTCTTTCGTATCGTTTAAGGGTTCCCAGTAGGGGACCCTTTTTCCATGCAAAAAACCGGCCGGGAAGTGATTCCCGGCCGGTTTTGTATCATGAATGATGCACGTATTTTGTACGGCTTTCCTCAATGGCGATCTGTTTATCGCTGTGTGGGTACTTGGTGTTTTCAATGATTTGATAATCTTCATGGCCTTTTCCTGCGAAGATGATGATATCCCCTGGTTCAGAGACCTCAATGGCATGCTTGACGGCTTCGCCTCTATCCCCGATCAATGCATACTGATCATGCTGCATGCCTTTCTCCAGGTCTTTAAGGATGCTGTCATATTCCTCATATCTTGGATCATCCGTCGTCAGGATCACATAGTCTGCAATCGATGCCTTCTCTGCCATCGTCGGGCGTTTCGACTTATCGCGGTTTCCACCCGTACCGACAAGGAAGATGATTTTGTTTTCCTTGAAGGGCATGACCGATTCGATTGCTTTTTCAATCGCATCAGGTGTATGGGCGTAGTCGATGTAGACCGATAAAGGTGCCTCCATCTCGACTTTCTGCATACGTCCGTCCACCGGCGGGAGATCACGGAAGATCTCGACGATCCGTTGTACCTCCATGCCTTTTGCAAACAGGGAAGCCATGGCCGTCAGTGCATTATATACATTGAACCTGCCGAGAAGCTTCATCTCGACCTCGTACTCTCCTTCTGGGGATTGGAGGGTGAACGTCGTCTTATCATTGTAGTACTCGACGTTATCTGCCTTGAAGTCGGCATGGGCATCAAGTCCATAGCTTATGACTTCATGGGCGGTCATATTGCTGTAACGATCGTACCATTCTTCATCTGCATTCAAGACGACATATTTAGGCTTATCCAGTGACTGCCCCAGCTGAGAGAATAAAAGTCCTTTGGCATAACCGTAGTGTTCCATCGTTCCATGGTAATCGAGATGGTCGTGACTGAGATTCGTGAATGCCACTACGTCAAAGTCCACTCCCCATAGACGGCCTAGGGTGAGTCCATGAGAGGATACCTCCAGGGTGAAGTTGTCGATTCCCTTATCGAGTGCTTCCCGGATCATCTGCTGATTCGTCAGGTTATCACAGGTCGTATTTTCACTTGGGAAGAGCTCACCGTCCAGATTGAACCCGATTGTACCGGACAGCGCAGAACGCTGTCCATCACGCTTCAGGATCGAATGGATGAGATTCGTTACTGTCGTTTTGCCGTTCGTTCCCGTAATGCCGAACATATTCATCTTTTGTGATGGATAATCATAGTACTTGTTGGAAAGGAGCGCCAATGCCTTGAAGGAATCCTTCACAACGACAAGGGCTGCTTTGGACTCATCGATATCAAGGCGCTTTTCCGCAATGATGAGGCGCGCACCTTTCTCGACTGCCCCTTGGGCAAAATCATGGCCGTCGACTGTGTATCCTTTCGTACAGACGAATACGCTGCCCTCCGTCACTTTCCTGGAGTCCACGAAGATCCCGTTCACTTCTTCCGGCAGTTCTCCATATATGGTTTTCAACTTCATGCTTTCAAGTAATGTGTATGTATTCATTATTCGTACCTCGTTTACTTTTAAAGTTGTTTCTATTTTACCTTACCATCGTTCATTTGATAAGAGAAATACATCCTGCATCCCCTATCCTATATAAAAACCTTCCACATAAAGTGGAAGGAGATCTTTACGCATCGGCCATGACAGAACGGACATAGTGCCAAAGCAGGGTTTCCGTATGGAGGATCGATGATTCATGCGTACGTTCATATGCATGTGATGAGTCGATTCCTGCACCGATCAGTCCGTGGACGATATCGAAACCTGCCCTGATCGCGGCTGAAGCATCGGATCCATAGTACGGGTAGATATCGACTTTGTAGTCTACGCCATTTTCTTCTGCCAGTCTTACCAGATGTTTCCTCAATCCGTAATGATAGGGTCCGCTGGAATCCTTTGCGCAGATGGAAACCGTATATTCATCCGTCGATTGCCCGTCCCCGATTGCCCCCATGTCGACAGCGAGGTATTCAACCGTCTCGGCCGGGATATTCGAATTACCCCCATATCCGATCTCCTCATTGTTCGAGATGAGGAAGTGAGTCGTATAGGGTAGTGTGATCCCCTCAGATTGGATATGCCGGATCAGTTTCATGAGCATGCCCACACTCGCCTTATCGTCAAGATGCCTTGACTTGATGAATCCACTGTCGGTGATTTCGGCACGTGGATCGAACGATACAAAGTCCCCAACTTCAATGCCAAGACCCTTGACTTCTTCTTCGTTTCGCACCTTTTCATCGATGCGCACCTCAATATTCACTTCATCCCTCTTCGCTTCACCCGCATCTTTGTAAACATGAACAGAGGTTTGGTGCATAAGGATCGTCCCCGTGTATACTTTACCGGAGGAAGTCTCGATCTTACAGTTCTCCCCTTCAACGGCGTTCCATCTGAAACCGCCGATCATGGAGAGGCGAAGACGGCCATTCCCCTTCACTTCTTTGACCATGGCACCAAGGGCATCCACATGAGCCGTCAGCATCCGGTGACGACTTTGATCCTCTCCCGGGATTGTGATGAGGAGTGCCCCTTTATGATTCCGCTTCATCTCAAGCCCAAGGCCACCGAGCTCTTCTTCAACGAATCGGATGATTTCCCTCGTATTCCCTGAAGGACTGGGGATTTCTACAAGCTGTTTGATCAGTTCCATCGTATTCTTTGCATTGGGATATGTATTCAACTGACTCCCTCCTTTATTCCATTATAGAACGATTTCCCCATTTACGACAGAAAAAATAACCTCCGGCGTAAATCAACCGGAGGTACGATTATGCTTGATGGAGATGGTCCCGTTCAGCAGGCCACCGATGAGAAGGATGGTCGATGAAAGGTAGAACCAGACCATCAGGGTGATCACGCTCCCCATCTGTCCGTAGAATTGGGAGTAATCCGTCAATTTCACATAGGAACCGTACAGCCAGGATACACACTGCCAGCCGAATGTAGCGACAATGGCACCCGGCACAACATAGCGGAGCAGCATCCTTTTACTCGGCACGACATAATAGAGGAAAAGAAATAAAAAGAACATGAAGACCGAGCTCAGCCCCCACTTTCCGATGACCCAAAGGGGCTCCCACCCTCCTGTGATGTGTCCCTCTGCGATCCGGGTATGGCGGATGAATTCCTCCACAATAGGAACGATGAGGGAGAAGGAGATCAGGACCATGAATCCCACCGTCAAGAGAAAATCATAAAAGAGGGCGACCAGGAACGGCTGCTTTCGCTGGATGCCGTAGGCCTGATTCATCGACCTCACCATGGATTGTACCGCCATGGAGGAAAGCCAGAAAGTGAAAATGAGGGAGAGAGATAATACATCCCCTCTTTGATTGTAGAGGACCCTCTCAACATTCTTCTCTATGATGTCATAGGAATTTTCAGGGGCAAACGGCTTGATCAGCAACAGCACATTCGTTTCGGAAATCGGCAGATAGCTGATCAACGAAAACACAAATAGCAAAAAAGGAAATAAAGACAATAGCAGATAGTAGGCAAGCTGTGCCGCTTGATCGTAAAAGCGCTCCTGAAAAAATCGACTGAAAACCTGTTTGATATAATCATTCATGATGTTCATTCCCCTCATACGAGTTGATACTGTATTTTACCCAATTCGCTCGATTCGTACCACTTTGGATGTGGAGGAGCCATTTCATTGCAAGAGGACCCCATCACCCTATAGTATAGAGAGGAACTACTATCAGAACGGAGAGATATCATGGCTATACATTCATTCTTTATCGATACTGACTGGCCCGGCCTCAGGAACGATGTGGGTACGATGTCCGGCAAGACATTGACCACCGACATCTCGATCCCGCCTGAAATGGATGGACCCGGTGCAGGCACCAATCCAGATGAGATGCTTCTCGGTGCCGCGGCAACCTGCTATATCATCACCCTGGCCGCCATGCTCGAGCGAAGCAAGATCAACAAGTTGAACCTGAGGATGACCTCAGAGGGTCAAGTGGAAGTGGAAAAGGGCGTCATCACCTATAAACGCATTCTACACCGTCCTGTACTCACACTCGACCGGCCTACGGATAAGGAATATGCCCTGGCCGAAAAATTGATGTACAAGGCCGAACAATCCTGTATGATCACAAGGGCCTTAAAAGGAAATGTCGAAGTGGAAGTATCCCCCACGATCCAAAACGGATGAACAAACAAGAAACGCACGGTGCTAAGGCACCGCGCGTTTCTTGTTTGTTCTGGGACATTTTACGAAAAAAAGGGGATACCTCTCCCGCATCCCTATTTTAATTTAGCCTTCTTGATGTACGAGTTTCACGAGCATGTGGGATAGCATATGCTGCTCCTTCTCATCCCCTGCTTTCCAGAGTTCATAGAGTAATTTCTCTTCACGGTTTTTCGGTTCTTCATGAGCCGCCAGATAATCCCCTACCTTTTGTGCTGCCTTTGCCTGCTGCTCTTCACCAAGGCCAAGTTTCTCTGCGAGCGATACCTTCTTGCCTAAGTATTGTTTGAAATGGTCAAAATTTTCAAGGATGTCCTCCTTTTTATCCTGGGACATATTGCTGAGTTTGTCTTCCACCTTCTGATCGACATTCGTTTCTGCCACCTTGATCATCTCCTTTTACTATTTGTTGGGTGTTTTCCCCTGAACTCCCTTTCTAAACATGGAGATGTGCAGATCGTTGAAAGTACATCAAAAAGGCAGCCCCATACAGGACTGCCTTTTTCGCGTTCAGAGTTCATCGAACCCATTCGCGTCGGATGTTTTTGTATATTGTCTTGATTTTTGCTCAAAGAAATCGGTTTTACCCATATCGACTTCCTGATAGGCGATGATCCATTTGAGTGGGTTGGATCTGAACCCTTCAAATGGCTCTTCAAACCCGAGCTGTTTGGCCCTTTTATTTGCCATGAACTTAATGTAGGCCTCCAGGTCACTGAACATGAGACCATCCATATGGGTTCCGATGATTTCTTTCCCCCATTCAATCTCAAGGATCGCCGCTTCTTTGAAAGCTTCTGTGCCGTATCGTTTGAGCTCATCCGTATCGTATTCAGGATTCTCTGCCAGCACTTCCTTGAAGATCTTCTCAAACAGTCCGACATGGAGCTGTTCGTCACGGTTGATGTAATTGATCATCGTGCTGGTCGCAACCATCTTCTGGTTCCTTGCCAGATTATAGAAGAAGGCGAATCCGGAATAAAAGAACAATCCTTCGAGGATTACATCGTAAATGATGGACCTGAGCAGTTTATCCACCGTCGGGGCCTCGACGAATTCTTTGTATCCATTGGTGATGAATTCATTCCGCTTCATCAGGATCGGCTCATTCTTCCAGTAATCAAACACCTCATCCTGCACGCTCTTCGGTACAATGCTTGAAAGCACATAGCTATAGGAATGATTATGCACCACTTCCTGCTGGGCAAGGATGATCATGAGTGCGTTCACACTCGAATCCGTCAGATAATCTGCCACTTTCCCCGCATAGTCCGTTTGGATACTGTCAAGGAGAGCCAGGAGGCCGATGATCTTCAGGAACGTCTCCTGTTCTTTTTCTGTCAGCTGAGGGAACTGCTTGATGTCTTTTGCCATATTGATCTCGAATGGCGTCCAGAAGTTCCCGAGCATGCGCTTATACTTGGGGTACGCCCACGTATACCGCACGTCATCCCAGTTCAGGATGTTCGAGCTTTCTCCGTTGACGATCCCCGTTGATTTATTCGGTGCCGTTTCGTCAACGAGCACCCGTTTTTTCAATCCTTCCATTTCTACCATCCTTTCTTATTAGCTGTGGCAACTCTCGCACTCTTCGAAGTTTGCAACAGAGGTCGACCGCACATAATAGGTCGTTTTCAAATCTGATTTCCATGCGTCCATGTGGAGATTGAGCAGATCAATCGCCTTGATGTCATTCCTCACATACAGGTTGAAGGAAATCCCCTGATCGATATGATGCTGCCTTGCCTTGTTTTGGCGGATGCTCCAATGCTGATCCACATGATAAGCGGTTTTATAGTACCAGGTCGTTTTCGGTGAAAGGTCAGGTGCCGTGACCGGGATCTTATAGTCTTTCTTTTCTTCGGAATATTCGAGTCTGAACAGTGGATCGATACTTGCCGTCGATCCGGCAATGATGGATGTCGAAGAGTTCGGGGCGACAGCCATCAGGTATCCATTGCGGATACCGGCGCTTTCCACTTTTTCTTTAAGCTCCAACCATCTCTCGCCTTCGTACCCCTTATTGGTGAAGTAGGCGCCAGTCTCCCAAGCGGATCCCGGGAAGTAAGGGTATGCCCCTTTTTCTTCTGCCAATTCCTGACTCGCCTTGATTGTGTAAAAGGCAATGTCTTCATATAAATGGTCACAGTACGATACCGCCTCATCGCTCTCCCATTTGATTCCTTCAAGGGCAAGGAGATGATGCCATCCGAATGTACCGAGTCCGATACCCCTGTACCGTGCATTCGTCAACTGGGCCTGCAGGACCGGGATATCATTGAGATCAATGACATTGTCCAGGAGCCGCACCCCGATCGTGACGACACGTTCCATCTGACCATCCCGTACCGTCCTTGCAAGGGAAACGGACGCAAGATTGCACACCACATAGTCTCCCGGATTTTTGTAGGTGATGATCTTCCCGTCCTTGACCACTTCTTCTTCCATCACAGTCGGGCTCATGTTTTGGGCGATTTCCGTGCAAAGGTTACTGCAGTAGATCATGCCCTTATGACTATTTGCATTTTGACGATTCACACTGTCGCGATAGAACATGTAAGGCGTGCCCGTTTCAAGCTGGGAAATCATGATCCGCTTAAAGATATCGATCGCCGGGATGATTTCTTTGGACAAAGCCGGCTCATTTACACATTCCCAGTACTTATCGCGGAACGTACCGGATCCTTTTTCCTCATCAAAGTGGTCTTCAAGGGCATAGCCCATGATGGTCTTCACTTCATGAGGATCGAACAGATACCAGTCCCCGCGATTCTCGACCTGCTCCATGAAGAGATCAGGGAGACAGACGCCCGTGAACAGGTCATGGGTACGAAGGCGCTCATCTCCGTTGTTCAATCGCGTATCGAGGAAGGAGAAGATATCTTTGTGCCACACATCCAGATAGACGGCGATGGCCCCTTGGCGCTGGCCGAGCTGATCCACGGAGACAGCCGTATTGTTCAGCTGCTTCATCCATGGGATTACACCGGAGCTGACCCCCTTGAACCCTTTGATATCACTTCCGCGACTTCTTACTTTCCCCATATAGATACCGAGCCCGCCTCCGTTCTTGCTCAATGTGGAAACGTCCGTATTACTGTCGTAGATGCTGCGCAAATCGTCTTCCACCGTATCGATGAAGCAGCTTGAGAGCTGTCCATAGCTCTTGCCGGCATTGGCGAAGGTAGGGGTTGCCACAGTCATATACAAGTTGGACAGGGCCCAATAGGCTTCCTCTACAAGCACGAGCCTGTGCTCCTTCGGCTCATTCATCAAGAGCGTCATGGCGATGATCATGAATCTCTCTTGCGGCAGTTCGAATAAAACCCCTGAATGATCCTTGGTGAGATAACGCTCTGACAGGGTGACGATTCCTATGTAAGTGAACAATTCATCCCGTTCAGGACGGATGAGACTTTCGAGATGATCCATCTCCTCTTTGCTGTATGTATCCAGTAATTTCGTAGAATACAGATTCTTCTCGGTCAGTGTCCCGATAAGCTCATATAAGCCTTTATAAGGCTCCATACCTCTTGCGTTTGCACTGATGGCGTAGAGATTCTTCAAATATAGCGAGGCCGCCACGTACGTCCAATCAGGTTCATTTGATGAAATACGCTCAACAGCAGACAGGATCAAGAACTGCAGAAGCTGTTTTTCCTCCACTCCTGGCTGATTTTCCGTATAAAGGGCTACCTTTTGAGTGTATTCCTCCCAATTCAATGCTTCATGGCTTTCCCGAAGCCCGCTTAATAGACGTTCCGCTCTATGGGATGCCGTAGTTCCGTTAATGGTTGATGTCATACTAATATTCCTCCCTTTTATTAGTCGGGAGAGGATGAAAAAAGCCCATCCTATTCACATAGGATGGGCAGTCATAAACGATAGATTCACAAGGCATACTACGCCAAGGGTAATCCTCGCCTATCCTCCCAATTCCCGAAGAAGATAACACGTACTAATCCTGGCAGGTCTCCTGACTTGTGCTTTTTGCCTACTCGAAGGCCTTCCCGTCCGATGGACAGTGGCATTCCTTCTTTCGTTTGCACTTACAGTTGCGGGGACAGTCCCGGAATTTCACCGGGTTCCCTTTTAAGTCGATATCCGACACCACAATCATAGGTTATAAACAATATATTGTTATGAAATTTAAGAAAAACACAATATGTTGCGTCTTTTATATTAAACCAACTTTCTACATTTTACAACAGAGAAGCTCAAATGAAAAGAATGAAAGCAGGATGAATTTATGCCTACAATTATTTTTTTCGTTAAATTCCATAGAAGAGCAGAACAAGACAGTATGTAATCCTTCCATATCGGGCCAGATGGCGCCAGACTTCCCTTGAGGAAATCCTGTTATCCATTTATGATGCAATAGAAGGTTGTTTTGACCGTATTCTTAGGTCCCCTATTATTTTGAGCCGCTGAGATGGTACCCCCATCGACAGCGGCTCCTTTTTTACCACGAATTCCTTACAGTTATGTTTCATTCACCAGGCTGTCACACGTTTTGTCTTCGATAAACCCGCATTTTATATGGCTTCTTTTCTATTTCAAGGGAATTACAAGGAAATTAATCCTCCCAAATACTTTCTTTTTCTCCGGGAATCCTTTAAAATGCCCTTTAGAAGCTTGAAACCCAGTTTCGAAAGGAGATCACTATGAATAAACGTTTACTCACGATCCTTTTAGCGGCTATGACCGTACTGCTGCTCGCAGCTTGCGGAGCTAATGATGATAGTGCAAAAAAATCCGATGATAGTAAAAAATCCTCCGAACAGGCAAAAAGCGAGGAAGAACAAGCAAAACAAATGAAAGAAATGCAAAAAAAGATGGACAAGCAGAAAGTCGACAACGATAAAGTCGTCGCCATCGTAAATGATGAAAAAATCAAAGGGGAAGACTACAACAACGTACTCTCTTCTTCTCAAATGCAATATCAGCAAATGGGTCAGGACCCAACCTCCAAGGATGCTGCCAAACAGATTAAAGAACAAACCATCGATAGCCTTGTAGGTCAGACACTTCTACTTCAACAAGCCGATAAAAAAGGGTATAAAGCTTCAGATGATGAAGTGGACAAGCAGCTCGAAGAAGTCAAAAAGCAATATGAAGATGATAAAAAGTTCAATGCAGCCATGAAAGATGCCGGATTCACCATGGATGAACTGAAAAATCAGATTGCCGAAAACATCAAGTATACCAAATATGTCGATAAAGAAATCAAGACCGAAAAAGTGACAGACGACGAAGTGAAAAAAATGTACGAACAGTACACTAGCCAAAGCGGCCAGGATTCTAAAGATGCACCGAAACTTGAGGATGTAGAGCCGCAGATCAAATCACAGCTTGAGCAGCAAAAGAAACAAGAACAGCTTGTGAAACACGTGGAAGATCTGAAGAAAGATGCAAAAGTCGACGTAAAAATCTAACAAAAAAGGACATCCACCAGGATGTCCTTTTTTATGTTTCCGAGCGGAATATGAGGGTATTTCACTATTACAACAGAAAGGAGGAACTGCGGTGTCGAAAGATGAGAACGTTCAGCCTAAACGAGAGAGTGACGACCGGGACATTCCAGACCCTGAAAAGGAACAGACAGTCGACTCCATCCCTTTGGATGAATTAAACAAAGACCTTAAGGATGAAAAGAAGAAGCATAAAAGCAAAGACTCTTCTTCCAGCGAAGAATAATAAAACAAGCCTGGCATCGATGCCAGGCTTGTTTTTGTGCATTATTTTCTTAACCAGTCGGTATGGAATATACCTTCTTTGTCTTTCCGTTGGTACGTATGGGCTCCAAAGTAGTCCCTTTGTGCCTGCAGGAGGTTCGCAGGGAGCGATTCGGAACGATAGCTGTCGTAATAGGCCAGGGCACTCGCAAGTCCAGGTACAGGCACCCCTAGCTTGATCGCTGTCGCCACGACTTCACGGGCATCTTCCTGATAGCCTTCGACGATTCCCTTGAAGTAATCATCCAGGAGAAGATTTGAAAGCTCGCCATCACGGTCATATGCATTCATGATTTCTTCTAGGAAACCTGCGCGTATGATGCATCCACCCCTGAAGATTTTCGCCAGTTCACCGAGCTTCAGGTTCCAGTCATATTCCTTAGAAGCAACTTGAAGCTGTGCGAAACCTTGTGCATAAGAGCAGATTTTGCTCAGATATAGAGCTTTACGGATGCTCTCGATGAATTCCTCCTTGTTACCGGAGAAGGTTTGGTTTTTAGGTCCCTTCAGGATCTTGCTCGCTTTCACGCGCTCTTCCTTCATGGCCGAGATGAAACGGGCAAAAACGGATTCCGTGATAATGGAAAGGGGTACGCCGAGATCCAGGGCACTTACGCTTGTCCATTTACCGGTCCCCTTTTGTCCTGCTGTATCAAGGATCTTTTCAACGAGAGGTTCTCCCGTCTCTTCATCGATCTTTGTGAAAATATCGGCTGTGATCTCGATGAGGTAGCTGTCAAGTTCACCTTCATTCCACTCCTTGAATGTTTCATGAAGCTCCTGCGCGCTCAGTCCAAGGACATTCTTCATCAAATAGTAGGCTTCACAGATCAACTGCATATCGCTGTATTCGATTCCGTTATGCACCATCTTCACATAGTGACCGGAACCATCAGGACCGATATAGGTGCTGCATGCGTCCCCTTTGACCTTGGCTGCAATGCTCGTAAGGAATGGTTCAACGAGATCATAGGCTTCCTTCTGACCGCTAGGCATGATTGCCGGTCCGTATAAGGCCCCTTCTTCGCCACCGGATACTCCGGCACCGATGAAGTTGATTCCTCGCTCAGCGAGCTCCTTATTGCGCCTCACCGTGTCCTCGAAGTATGTATTCCCTCCGTCGATGAGGATATCCCCTTTATCCAGGTGTGGAAGAATGGATTCAATGGCAAGATCCGTGATCTTCCCTGCAGGTACCATCATCATGATCTTCCTTGGCACTTCAAGGGAGTCGATGAATTTTTCCACCTGGTGGAAGCCTGTCAGATTTTTGTCCTGGTGCTCCTGAAGGGCACCCGCCACTTTCTCTTCCGATACATCGTAGATTGCAACCTTATATCCACGGCTTTCAAAATTCAGCGCAAGGCTTTTCCCCATGACGCCGACGCCGACTACACCAATTTGTTGTTGTCCCATCTTTCATCATCCTTTCGATTGTATAAACATCATTTCATCATCCATAGTATAATACGAAATAAATTTTCTCGATACTAAATTTGAAATAATATTTTTTTCTATTGTACAATAGGTTAAAATAATTTTCATCCACCATCTCTTACAAGGAGGCCCCACATTGCGACAAACTGACACACCTCAACATTGTTTACCACGCATCCGGTCCCACTATTCTCAATTTAGCGAAAAAGAAAAGAAAATCGCCAATACTATTATTGCTGACCCGGAAAAAATTATCCATTCTACGATCAGTCAGCTCGCAGAAGATCTGTCCGTAGCTGATGCCACCGTCTTCAGGTTCTGCAAACGCATCGGTTTCAAAGGCTATCAGGCCATGAAGATTTCCCTGGCGGCCGAAATCGTGACCCCTCTTGATGACATACATGAGACAATTGAAGAGGGGGATAGCGAAAAAATCATTGCACAAAAGGTGTTCCGCTCCAATATCCGCACGCTGGAAGACTCCATCGCCATCATGGATGAGGAATCATTTACATCGGCGGTTGCGATGATGCTGAAAGCACGCAGGATCGAATTTTATGGAACCGGAGGATCAGGATTCGTTGCTATGGATGCTCATCATAAGTTCCTGCGTACAGGCATGACGACCACTGCATACAATGACTCCCACATGCAGCTGATATCAGCATCCCAGCTTACCAGTGAAGACCTCATCTTTTTCATCTCCCATTCAGGGGCGAATAAGGATCTACTCGAGGTATTGGAGGTAGCCAAGGGCAACGGTGTCCCGACGATTGCCATCACCCACTTTGCCAAGTCCCCTATGAGTCTCGGTGTCGACGTCCCTCTGTTCACATCATCCCAAGAAACCGATTACCGATCAGAAGCACTCGCTTCCCGTATCGGTCAGCTGAGCATCGTAGACGCCCTTTATGTGACCATTATGATGAAGCGGAAAGATCAGTCCTCAAGGTCACTCCAAAAAATGAGGGACGCCATCTCAGTGAAGAAGATCTGAGGAATGGCATAACCTTCCTTTTCTATCTCATATAGTGAGGGAAGGAGGTGAAGAAGTGTGAAGAATGTATTGATCTTTGCCGACCCGGGCATCGATGATACCCTGGCCATCATGTATACCCTGATGCACCCTGACATACAGGTGATCGGGATCGTATCGGGATACGGAAATACAGCACGTGATAAAGCCGCGAATAATATCGCTTACATCCTTGACCTTGCAGGTCAAAAAGAAATCCCCGTCATCATGGGTGCCACCCGTTCGTGTACGGGGAAAACACCTGTTTATTATCCTGAGATCCACGGACCGGATGGACTCGGCCCCATCACTCCTCCGGGCACATTCAAAGGAAGCTTTCAAGAGTTCAGCGAGATCTTTAAGATCGCCCGTGCCTATGACAATGTGCACATCCTGGACCTTGGAAGGAGTACCTCCCTCGCCGTCGCCATCATTCTTGACGAGGGGTTCATCGATCAAGTATCCGGGTTCTATATCATGGGTGGCGCTTTTCTTGTACCGGGTAATGTGACGGAAACCGCCGAAGCTAATTTTCACGGCGATCCAGTCGCCAGTCATGCCATCCTTTCAACCGTACCGCGCATCAGCCTCTTCCCCCTCAACGTGACCAATCGGGCAATCGTCACATCCTCACATATCGATATGATCACATCCGCTCAAGGGTCCGATACGGGTCTCACCTCGATTCTTAAAGACGTCCACACATTCTATGATCACGCCTACAAAGAAAAGATACCCGGATTGCCCGGCCCACCGATCCATGATCTCGTCGCTGCTTCCCTCATGATGAATCCGTCATACGGCCGCTTTCTTGAAAGGGACGTCGGGGTTGAAACAGCAGGACCATTCAGGGGGCAATCGAATGCAGATTTCCGCCCGGATTCAAAACCTGGGCTTCACTCACCGAACATTTATCTCTCCATCGATTATGAAGCATTCATTCATGATTACATCAAGATCATGAGCCGAGCATGAAAGAACCCGGCCCTTTTTGAGGACCGGGTTCTTTCATATTCTTTCGATGATTGTTGCATTTGCCATTCCGTGACCCTCACACATCGTCTGGAGGCCGTATCGCCCCCCAGTACGTTCAAGCTCATGCATCATGCCCACCATGATTCTGGCCCCGCTTGCCCCAAGGGGATGCCCCAAGGCAATGGCTCCTCCATTCGGATTGACTTTGGCAGGGTCCGCCCCGATCTCCCTCTGCCACGCCAGCACTACGGGTGCAAAGGCTTCATTCACTTCGAATACGTCGATTTCGGAAAGTGGGATACCTGACTTCTCCAATACCTTCTTTGTAGCAGGGATCGGCCCTGTGAGCATGAGCGTCGGGTCTGAACCGACCACGACTCTCGTATGGACCTTGAATCTGGGCTTTAATCCGAGTGATACGGCCTTATCCCTGCTCATAAGGAGGAGGGCTGCTGCTCCATCACTGATTTGCGACGAATTCCCTGCCGTAATGATGCCACCTTCCCTGAACACCGGACGAAGCCCTCCCAGCGCCTCCAAGGATGTATCCGGCCGGGGCCCTTCATCCTCAAGGAACTCTCCTCCATCTACCCCTATGGCGTGGATCTCCTCCTGGAAGTAACCACTCTCCCTGGCCAAAACAGCTTTCTTATGACTGGCTAAGGCAAACCGATCGAGTTCATTCCGCGATAAGCCATACACTTCTGCAATGCGCTCTGCCGATATCCCCTGATGAATCATCTCATGTCGTTCTTTCAGCTCATCACTCAGCCCGGCACCGGCAAAATTCGATCCAATGGGTGTACGGCTCATGCTTTCCACACCCCCGGCGATGACGACATCCATATCGCCTGAAAGGATGGCCTGTGAAGCAAAGTGGACCGCCTGCTGGCTCGAACCGCACTGCCGATCGATCGTGACCCCGGGCACTTCAACGGGAAAACCGGCTATAAGGGCAGCCACCCTTGCAATATCCCCTGCCTGCTCTCCTGACTGGGTCACACACCCCATAATCACATCCTCTACAAGCCCAGGTGAAACACCCGACTTCTCCATTAATCCCCTCAACAGATAGCCGGCAAGATCATCAGGCCGTGTTCCGGCAAGGGCTCCATTCTTCTTCCCGACAGCCGTGCGTACTCCTTCGACAATGACAACTTCTCTCACAGCAATCAATCCTTTCTCCCTGTTCATAACCCCATATTACCTGTAAATAGGAGAAATTGAAATCGGATTTTAACTATTCTGCCAATTGAACTTATAAGGGAAGCAGAGATGAAGATGGCACAAAAAAAGAACAGGCCCCGAGGGAGCCTGTTCCTGGAATGTAAAATTAAAGTTTTACAACGTTAGCTGCTTGTGGTCCGCGAGCACCTTGCTCGATGTCGAAAGATACTTCTTGACCTTCGTCAAGAGATTTGAAACCTTCGCCTTGGATCGCTGAGAAGTGTACGAAAACGTCGTCTCCACCTTCAACTTCGATGAAACCGAAACCTTTTTCTGCGTTGAACCATTTCACTTTACCGTTTTCCATAATTGTTGCCTCCTACGTGCTTGTGCACAAATTATTACTATTCTTGCGATATCAGGCGAAAAGCAAATCTTGTTCTTCCCTTACATACCGAACAAAAATAATTCTTCTATAGAATAACAGGTATGCGCTCATTAATCAAGCCAATCCGATAGAAGTCAGACCTTTATTTTATTTTTGGTTATTTTCAACATAAAAAGAACGCTTCCGAAGGGAAACGTTCTTGGCGATGACCTGTGAGGGACTTGAACCCCCGACCCCTTCCCTGTCAAGGAAGTGCTCTCCCACTGAGCTAACAGGTCGCTTATGTAAGGTACAAATTAAATTATATAAGATTTTCGCTAAAAGTCAACATGTTTTGCGAAAATAATTTTTCTTCTTACTTATCAGGTCCACTCCCTGAATAAAAGCCGCATTCTGCGCGTAGGCTGTTAGGATGAAGGAGGTCTCACGCCATGAAATTGATAGCCCGTTCCCTGAATGAAGGAATCAAAATCGATATCATCTATTTCGACGGTGAATGCTTTACCAAAAGAAAGATCCTCGTCCACCACTTCACAGAACATACGGTTGAAGCGTATTGTTATCTCAGAAAAGCTCCCCGTACATTCAAGACAGACGGCATCCTGGCCGTCTCCCTCGAGTCCACTCCCAAAAAAGAAAGATCCGGGTAAATGGTAAAAAGACCGGGCGCAGACACCCGGTCTTTCTTTTCTCAAGCTGTAGCTTTCAACACTTTGTCTTCGCGCTTTACGAAGAACTGCAGACCGATGAGGACGATGAACGTGATCAATCCGATCATATCCGACATTCCTTCCGGATAAATGAGCATAAGCCCTGCTGCAACGGCGAACAGGCGTTCAATCGCATACATCCGTCTGAACCAATAGCCGATGATACCTGCACCAATGGCAATCATACCGGTAATGGCCGTGAATACGACCCAAAGCAATTCAGGGATCGTTGTATCGATCATCAGGAGTTCAGGAGAGAGGACGAACATATATGGAATGATGAAGGCGGCTATGGCAAGCTTCGCCGCATTGACCCCCGTTTTGATCGGTTCCCCTCCCGACACCCCTGCCGCGGCAAAGGCAGCCAGTGCAACAGGAGGTGTAATATCCGCCACGATTCCGAAATAGAAAACAAAGAGATGGGCGGATAATTCAGGTGCGCCCAAAAGGATGATGGCCGGGGCAGCGATTGTGGACGTGATGACATAGTTCGCTGTCGTCGGTGAGCCCATCCCGAGTATCAAGGAAGCAATCATGGTAAAGACAAGCGTCAGGATCAATTTCCCTTGAGTGGTATTGGTCAAGTCTGCCGCCAGATCAACCAGACCGTTGGCCATTGTCAGCCCGAGTCCGGTCTTCGTGACCACCCCGACAATCATGCCGGCACATGCGGTTGCCACGGCAACGGATAGCGCGGTCCTTGCCCCATCTACCAACGCATCGATGGCATCTCTGAATCCGATCCTCGTCGCTTTCCTGATCCCGCTGATCACGACTGTCGCCACGATGGACCAAAGAGCCGCTCTCATGACGCTCATCCCGCTTACTAGCAGAATGATGACCGTAAGGATCGGTAGCAAGAGGTAGATCTGTTTGAATACTTCTTTCTTATCCGGCATTTCTTCATCAGATAATCCCCGTAAACCGACGCGTTTCGCTTCGAAGTGGGTCATGATCCAAATCCCCGTAAAGTACAGGACTGCCGGGATCGCCGCTGCTTTGGCGATATCCCAGTAGGAAATCCCACCGATAAACTCTACCATTAGGAAGGCAGCGGCACCCATGACAGGAGGCATGAGCTGCCCTCCAGTAGAAGCGGCAGCCTCTACACCTCCGGCAAACTCTTTACGGTAGCCGAGCTTTTTCATCATTGGTATCGTGAAGGAACCGGATGTGACGACATTCGCAACCGAGCTTCCACTGATGGTTCCCTGCAATGCACTCGAGAAGATCGCCACTTTTGCAGGTCCACCGATCCTTTTACCGGCAATGGCTACTGCCAGATCGTTGAAATATTGCCCGACCCCCGTCTTCACAAGGAAGGCCCCGAATAGCAGGAATAGGAATATGAACGTGGCCGACACATACAAAGGAGTTCCCAAAATCCCTTCACTTGTAAAGAACATCGTCTTGACGATATCATCCCAATCGAATCCCCTGTGAGCAAGGAATCCAGGCATGAGTCTGCCATAGTACATATAAAGGATGAACAATGTGGCAATGATCGTAATAGGAAGACCGACAGCACGCCTTGTGGCTTCCAATACAAGGATCATGGCCGCAAACCCAACGTAGAAATCAAGGGATGTCATCATACCGACACGGCTGACGATATCATCCTGCATCAGCGGCCAATACGCGCCGATTCCGATGGAAATGACCGATAAGATCACATCATACCAAGCCACTTTCTTTTTCTTCAGATTCTTCTTCCTCGCCGGGAACAGCAAAAAGACCAATGATAGCGCAAATCCAAGATGGATCGATAATAATAGCTGTCGTGGAATGAATTGGAAGATCGATGCCACTAACTGAAATAATGAAAATGCCAATAATCCGTAAAAAATGACCCATTTGAAGAATCCGCTCTCCAGCTTTCGAGTAGAAGATTCGGGATCGTATTTTTCAAGCAGCTCCCGCTGTTGTTCCTCTGTCAACGTTTCGAATTTTTCATCTTTTTCCATCAACAGTCACTCCTTTCCATTGTGCAAATAGTGAAGCCCTCTTCCACTGAAAACGAACGAACTCACCCTTACCGAAAAATCCTGATAGTTCATACTCAGACTTCCCTATTTCCAATCGATGATTGGCCACCACTCTTCCAATCTGAAGATCGATGTAGGGAAACGAACGCTCCATATTCGAGATCAGATACTTACCGTCTTCCGTCCGACTGAACACCTCGTCCCCCACTGCATCCGAAGGCATACCAATTGACGTATCTTCGTAAAGCAGGGCGTGTTGAGTGATTTCATTCCCGCTTATCTTGTAAAATTCCTGTACCTCGGATAGATGGATCGAATGCGTATATTCAATCGAGAACGTCAGGTCCTCGGGAAGCTTCACAAACAACGTCTTTTCCTCTTTCGACAGGCATTCCACCGACAACCTTTCCTGAAACGGCACAAATATCGCCATTGTCAATAACAGGAGCACTCCGATCACGATGAATTTCTTCATTCGTTCTCACCTCTTACATCAAAACAAAGGAATAGACCCGAGAGTCAGGTCTATCCCTTTCAAACGTTTTAAAAGACTTTTATTCTTCTGAAATGCCTTTTTCATCAAAATATTTCTTGGCTCCAGGATGTAATTCAATCCCCATTCCTTTGAGGCCGTTTTCAGCAGAAATCAATTTTCCTTTTGCGTGTTTGATATCATCCGTGTTTTCAAAGATCGCCTTCGTTACATCATAGATGACATCTTCAGGAATATCTGCACTCGTAACGAGCATGGCAAGTACAGCGACGGTCGGGATTTCTTCATCGACCTTGCTGTATGTTCCTGAAGGGATCTTATCCTCTGCATAATAAGGATATTTCTCGATCAATTCTTTTGCTTTATCAGTAGAGACAGGAACGATGGTGATATCCTGAGTCGCTGCAAGCCCCTCTACTGCACCTGTAGGTGTTCCGGAAGTGATGAAGGCGGCGTCGATCGTGCCATCCTGGATACCTGTTGTTGAATCATCGAATGAAAGATTACGGGCTTCAAGATCATCAAGCTTCATCCCATGAACCTCAAGGATCTGCTCTGCATTAAGGAGTGTACCGGATCCGGCTTCACCGACTGATACGACCTTCCCTTTAAGATCTTCAACCGATTTGATTCCGGATTTCTTTGTTGTGACGATTTGGATGGTTTCAGGATAGAGTGTTGCAATCCCGCGGGCATTCTCTACTTTATTGTCTTTGAACATCTGTGTTCCTTCAGAGGCATAAGAAGCGATGTCCGTCTGAGTGAATGCGATCTCCGTTTTGCCATCTTTGATTGAAGCCATGTTCTCAGCAGATGCACCCGACGTTGAAGCAGAAGACTTGATGCCTGTCTCATCCTGGATGATCTTCGCGAACGTTCCACCTAAAGGATAGTATGTACCCCCGGTACCACCGGTTGCGATACCGATGAAGTCCGTTTTCTTTTTTCCGTCTGCTCCTTTGGAATCATCTCCGGAACCACCGCCGCATGCGGCCAGAACGAGAGAAACAAGCAGCAGAATAGCAGTACTCAACATTAAACTGCGTTTTTTCAAGGAAATCCCCCCTAATTATTTTCTATTAACGGAAATTATTGTAACACAAAATGTAACACAATTGTGATAAAAATTTTATATTTTGATAATGTTCTATAAATTACGACTAGTGAATACGGTTACAAAACAGTCACTTTCTACCATTATCTAGGACTTTCCGGATAGTTCTCAAGAAAAAAATCGTATAATAATTGTTAGAAACGTTTACAAACTCCTTTACACTTAAAAATGGATTAAAACCCCATCTCTGGTCATGATATATCCCTCATTCCCCCTCACCCTCTGTTATATAGCAGAAAGCTACCCAATCAGTTCCTCCCCCTCCACTTCCAGCCTTTCTTCAAGCGGCCTGCCCTCTTCGAGATCCCTTAAACGGTGGGCAAGCCTGGATGAGGCATTCGCAGCAATGCTTGCCACGATATCGTCGAGGAATGTATGCACAGATCCTCCTTCCTTCGTATCCAGCTTCTGAATGATGCCGATCTTATTCTTATCCAAATGGCCGAAAGTCGTCACCGCGATACTTCCATATCCGAGGGCCGCTCCAAGGGCAATCGTTTCATCGACACCGAAAAGACCTTCGTCGGAGGCAACGATGGACTGAAGGGGTTCAGACAGCATCTTCCGCTCCGCAAGCTGATCGAGTTCGACTCCCACAAGGATGGCGTGCTGAATCTCCCTTTTTAACAGGACCTTCCTGACGCTCTCGAGACAATCTTCCATTGTAAGGGAATTGTTGTACGGGAATTGCATTTGATAAACGATATCGGCGATATCCGCCAACGTCACTCCCCTTTCCTCTAATTTTCTATGGGCTGCTTTTGTTACTTCATTTGATGGTACAGATACTTTTGTCAATTCTTATTCTCCCCTTTCTATTTATCTGAATTATACCATTTTTCAGAATAAACGACCGGACTCTCTCTTAAAAGCTTTTCTCTGCAGTTTGTGATACAATCCACTTGTAACCGTTAACAGAGATAAAGGATGTGTGTAGAATGACGACTGCTAGAGGGACCGTGGAAGAACTGGTTCTATACAGCGAAGCACTGAACGAGGAGATCAAGATGCTGGTTTATCTTCCGGCTTCATACTCTCCCCTATATAAATATTCCATTCTGATCACCCAGGATGGAAAGGACTATTTCCAGCTGGGAAGGATCCCACGGCTGGCCGATGAACTAGTAGGCAACGGGGAGATCGAGAACACGATCATCGTGGGCGTCCCGTATAAGAATGTACAGGATCGGAGCCGCAAGTATCACCCTGCCGGAGAAGAGAATGCCGACTATATCCGATTCCTCGCCCATGAATTGACCCCCAAGCTCGATGAAATGTATCCCACTTACCAAATGGGGAAAGGGCGCGCGCTCATCGGCGATTCACTGGGGGCTACTGTTTCATTGATGACGGCGCTTAAGTACCCGCATACGTTCGGGAAAGTAATCCTTCAATCACCGCTTGTCAATGAAACCGTTCTCGAAGCCGTAGGGTCATTCCCTTCCCCTCATCTTCTGGATATTTACCATGTAATCGGCAAGGGCGAAACCGAAGTAAAGACCACAGACGGTCAGATCAAGGATTTTCTGACTCCGAATCGTGAATTGAATCACGTATTCTCCCAGAAAGGGTACACCACGTTCTACGATGAGTTCGACGGGGATCATACATGGAAATACTGGCAGCCTGATCTGCGCAGGGCCTTGACGTTCATGTTCCATAAGTAATGGGCGGTCGCTCCGTTCGCCCTATGTTAAATTTTTTAAAAATTTGCTATACTACTCATACGCACATATGTTTCTAAGGAGGATTGAACGAAAATGAATTATGGCATCGTCATTTTCCCATCTAAAAAACTTCAAGATATCGCAAATTCTTACCGAAAGCGCTATGACCCTCATTATGCATTGATTCCGCCTCATTTGACGCTGAAAAATGTATTCAGCGCCGATGATGAGCATATCAAGGATATCGCCGGTAAGCTTTCCCATATCGCAAAAGAACATGATCCCTTTACGCTGAAGGCGTATAAAGTGAGCTCATTCCAGCCCGTTAATAACGTGATCTATTTCAAAGTGGATCCGAACCCTGAACTCCAGGCACTTCATGATGCCATGCACCACCGGGAATTCATGGGAGATGAGCCGGAGTACTCTTTTGTACCGCATATCACCGTGGCCCAGAAGCTGAGTAACGATGAGCACTCCGACATTTATGGCTCCCTATCCATGCTTGGCATCGATCATGAGGAAACCATCGACCGGTTCCATCTCCTCTATCAGCTGGAGAATGGTTCGTGGACCGTGTATGAAACATTCCGACTCGGAAAGGAAAATCAGTAAATTGCACACTAAAATCGTCTCAACAGAAGAACAACTTCAAGAAGTATTTTCCATCAGAAAATCCGTTTTCGTAGAGGAACAGAATGTTCCTGCCGAAGATGAAATCGACCAATATGAAGAGGAGTCCACCCATTTCCTTCTTTATGACGAGGATCATCCTGTAGGCGCCGGCCGCTTCAGGGTGATGGATGGCAAAGGAAAAGCGGAACGCATCTGCATCCTCTCCTCTCTTAGGGGACGCGGCGCCGGCCGGGAAATCATGAGGGCCATTGAGGATTATGCCAGGGAGATGTCCCTTCCTGTCCTGAAGCTCAACGCACAGAGTCAAGCCATTCCATTTTATGAGAAGTTAGGGTACGAGATCGTTTCAGAAGAATTCCTCGACGCGGGGATTCCCCACCGTACGATGGAAAAATCATTATGAACGCAAAAAAGCGCAGGATCATGAATCCAGCGCTTTTTTGTGTCTGATTTGTTTCGCGGCATAATCGTATAGACTGAAGGTCATCCGTCCATAATGGGGAGTAGCCTGTTGAAAGGGGAAATCCCATTGGAGTACACATCCATCGCCGTGGAATTGATTGTCGGTTATTTCGCACTTCTCATCCTTACCAAAGTACTGGGCAAAACCCAGATTACACAGATTTCAGCATTTGATTTCATCTCGGCCCTGATCCTTGGAGAGCTTGTCGGTAACTCCCTTTATGATGATAAAATCTCGGTATTTCAAGTATTGACTGCCATCCTCATTTGGGGTGCCCTGATTTTCGTGACTGAATTCTTTACCCAGAAGTCCCGCAAATTCCGCCACCTGATGGAAGGGACACCCGCTATCGTCATCAATAAGGGAATCATCAATTATACAGTACTGAAGAAGAATCATTTGGATTTGAATCAGCTGCAGCATCTGTTACGGGCAAAGGATATTTTTTCCGTAAAGGAGTGCGAGTACGCGCTACTTGAATCCAATGGCACCCTTAGTGTCATCAAGAAGCCTCTCTACGATCAAGTCCAGCGTCAGGACCTTTCCCTTCCGCTGAAGAAAGCAACCCTGCCCATGTCTCTGATCATGGATGGAGAAATCGTCTATGATAACTTGAAGATCGTGGGGGAAGATGACCGCTGGCTTCAGACTGAGATCAGCAGGCAAGGATTCTCCTCACCAAAGGACGTGCTTTTAGCTGAATGGACCGAAAATGAACCCCTATTGGTGCAGGGCTACGAATGAAGGGTCACGACGAGTTCGTTCTGACGAACCGTCATGGTGATCCGTCCCCTTCTTTCGAGGGAGATCAGATAGGCCGTTATGCTTGTACGATACAAAAGGAACTGACCGAGCTGCCGTGATGATACCCCTACCATGTTTAAATACTCCTTAACGATTTCTTCGAAGGAGCACCTCTGTTTCCCTTCAATCTGTTTTTCCAATGCCTCCATATGCCGATGATGAAGGGCGATGTTTTCCTGTACCGTCTTCCTGAAATCTTCTTCATAGATCCCGTGGCCGGGAATGGCGCCCTGACAAGATCGTTCCAGTATGTAGTGGAGAGTAGCCAGGGCAGTGTCGGCATCTGTGATGAACGGAACGATATGCTTCTTAAGTGCCTCTGTGCCAAAGTATGCATCGGTAGCAAAGAGGACTTCTTCTACTATCACGCCGATCTGCCCATAGGAGTGGCCCGGTAGACTCAAGATTTCCAAATCGAACGGCCCAATCTTCAGGGGGCCCTCCTCGATTTCTTCATCGACTGTGATGGCCTTGGCCTCGAGAAACTTATTCCGCAGGGACGCAGGAGGAAAAGCCCCGTTAAATAAATAAATGGGCTCAAGAACAGGATTTTCCATGATGGCTTTTTCCAAACGGGGCGCGAGAATCGTCACTTCCTTCTTTTCCCTGATCCGATCGGCTCCACCGTAATGATCCGTGTGGGCATGAGTGATGATGCAATAATCGAGGGGAAGGCCTTTTTCGTCGAGCATACGCAGAACCTTGTTAGCGGCTGAGTCATCCAAACCGGTATCGATCAGCAATCCCTTCCCCGCCTTCACAGAGTAGCCGATATTCACAGCACCCGAGAAGCCGTAGGTGTTTTTGTGCAATGATATGAATTCCACTGTCTTCAGCTCCCACTATAATGTCAGACCGAGCCCCAGTATTTAGTGGGACTTATGGCCATTTAGACATATTCGTGAAAATTGATCCCTTTTCCTGTCAGCCTCGCAATGATCTTTTCAGGAATCTGTTTCTTTTCCTTCCCGTTATAATGATCCGTCACTTCCCTTGACTCTCTTCCTGCCCCTCTTGACAGGGCGGTGATGGCGTGGACCGGGATATAGTGATAAGGCTTCTCCGTGACATTCAGCTCCCTTTCTTGATATTGCTTATACTGAAAGTGTGGAATCGGTGCAATATATCCCATCGGATCCTTCCTCCTTTATTTATGTATGATACCCGGTACTGGGTGACAGTAATCCTTCCACAAAAATAGGAGGCTGTGATACAAGCCTCCCGAATGCATGTTACCGACCGACATCGGTATCCCTCATGGGATGCTTATTTTTTATTTCCTTTGTTCAACATATTGGAGATGGTTCCAAAATCAAGTTGCTTCCCATCATTTACAATGGATTTGACGATTTTATCTTCCATTTCTTTGTTCACAGGCTTATTGGCAATTTTAGAAACCCTTTTGATGACGCTGCGCACGGTTGCCTCATCCTTGAAATTTGCATTCTGCAAGGAGTTTGCCAGTTCAAACACTTCATTCATATCCACACCGGTCTTCTTCTCGAGGTTCTTAAAAAAATTGTTATTCATAAACTCACGCCTCCTTTAACTATAAGCATCATATGTAAAAAACCCAGGAGCGTTCCTCGGATCAGAAAGAAACCACAAAAAAGACAGGATCCCTATACACTCAAGGATACTGCCCTTCTACTCCTTTCTAGCAGAAACTGGCTCCGACGATGATCAAAAGAATGAACAACACGACAATCAATACAAATGTAGAACCATATCCGCCGGTTCCACAGCCGTAATTGTAGCCGCATCCGTATCCTCCATATCCGTACATGCAAATATCACCTCACTTTGCCCTATAATCCTTATTAACATATGTATCGGACAAGACCTATGGTTGGGCTGAGTTGAAATTGGGTGAAGCTCAGAACGAAATGAAGCGATCAGATGGTGTCCATCTGATCGCTTCATCTTCAGCCTTTAGGATTGAACAGGAGGGCACCAAGGAATCCGAATACAATGGCCGCTGATATACCGGAGGATGTGACTTCGAACATCCCTGTCAGCACCCCGATGATCCCATGCTCCTGCGACTCTTGCATGGCCCCATTCACCAGGGAATTCCCAAAGCTCATGATAGGGATCGTGGCTCCCGCTCCCGCAAAATCAATGAGAGGCTCGTAAAGACCCAAGCCCGAAAGCACGGAACCCACCACCACCAGAAAACTCATGGCATATGCCGGCGGGAATTTCACCACATCGAGCAGCAGCTGTCCGACAACACATATGAGTCCACCGACAACGAAGGCCCAAAAAAACATGGCTAGCATAAATACTCCCCTTTCTTATGAATATTCAATCGATACAGCATGAGCAATGCAGGGGATCGTCTCCCCTTGCTGGAAGGTGAGCGGAGAAAGAAGAGCGCCCGTCGCAATCACGAGGATCTTTTTATACGTTCCTTGTCTCATCTGATTGAGGAGATGGCCGTACAGGACGGTGGCAGAACAGCCGGGACCGCTTGCCCCTGCCTGAACCGGTTGATTCTCATCATAGATGAGGAGTCCACAATCCTGGAACCGATCGTCCTGGATCCCGAGTCCTTTCTGCTGAAGAAGATCAAGGGCTGTAAGCCGTCCGATCTTCGCCAAATCTCCGGTGACAATCAGGTCGTAATAGGATGGATCCCGCTCCAGGTCTCTGAAGTGCGCCGTGATGGTATCCACTGCAGCCGGCGCCATCGCTCCGCCCATGTTGAAGGGATCGGATAAACCCATGTCGATGACCTTACCGATTGTAGCGGATGTTACCCTCGGTCCCGGTGCTCCTCCGGAGGCTTCATTGCCGAGAAGTGCATACCCTGCTCCCGTCACAGTCCATTGGGCCGTTGGAGGCTTTTGGCCGCCGTATTCCGTCGGGTACCTGAACTGCCTTTCCGTCGCTGAATTATGGCTTGAGGCACCGGTGATGACGTGGTGTGCCCCATGGTAATTGACCATGAGAGCAGAAAGGGCAAGCCCTTCCATGGAAGTGGAGCATGCTCCGAATAATCCGAAATACGGAAGTCCGATCGTCCTTGCCGCAAAACTCGACGGTGTGATCTGATTGATGAGATCGCCCGTCAGGAAGAACTGAACGTCATTTTTTGTTATGGATTTCTTTTCAAGAGCGATGGATACAGCATCTTCAATCATAGTCCGGTTTGCTTTTTCATACGTATCCGTCCCCATCCTCACATCATCATAGAAACGATCGAAATCGGCGCTGAGCCGGCCTTTCTTTTCAAATGGACCTCCCACGACACCTGTCGAAAGGATTTTCGGTTGGAGTGGAAACACCCATGACTGTGAACCTTTTAACATTAGATCACCCCTAACTGGATGAGGATTGTCTTGATGAGTGCCACGACGAATGCAGAGAAAACCCCGAATACGATGACCGAGCCGGCAAGCTTGAACATATTTCCCCCTACCCCGAGGACGTACCCCTCGGTTTTATGCTCGATCGCGGCGGAAATCACCGAATTGCCGAATCCGGTGACGGGCACGGCGCTCCCGGCTCCTGCAAATTGACCAAGATGATCATACAGGCCGAAACCGGTCAACAGCATGGCTAGGAAGACCATAGTGGCGACGGTTGGATTGCCAGCGGTCTGTTCCGTAAAGTTAAAAAAATAGATGTACATATAAGTGAATGCCTGTCCGATGACACAAATAATTCCTCCGACAAAAAATGCTTTCAGCACGTTCTTCATTAAAGGACGCTTTGTTTCATACTTCTTCTCGATGGCTTCATACTGCTTTTGCTCAGGCGTTTTCGGTGTTTTAGCCACTTCCTACCCCTCCTACGTTTTTTCTTTCTGAAGAGTGATGATGTCATTGAAGTGCTTCTCTGCCTCTTCATTTCCGATGTCATTATTCTTTATTCTTTCTTTCAACCTTACCGTTTCAAGGAAAATTTTATAATCGCTCGAAAGAATGAAATCCTCATCTGGATACTTGTCTTCAAGATACGCTTCCATGTCATGCTCGATCCTCTTCATATGGAACCGCTGCAGGTGCTTCACTTTATAGACGACCAGGGTCTTTTCTTTCCCCTGAATCACGGCGACGTCGTACAATTCCTTTTTCTTCGCCAGCTCCTCTTTGATGGCATGGCCGAAGCTGTCTGTTTCCGGGTTATCCACCAGTTCAATCGGAGATAGATCGGTGCGCTTCATCAATGCATTCTTACTGTCTTCCCCATCTTCCATGCTCTTGCATCCAGTAAGCAGGAGGATGAAAAGGATGCTAATGATCATTCGAGTCATATAAACTGCCCTCCGTATGGTTCGTTCTCACCCTGTATTTTTTGCTGAAAAGCGATTTTTTATGAATAGAAAAAGACTGCCCAATTGAGCAGTCCTAGTTCTTCTTGATTTTCGATCCACACCCGCAGCCTTTTTTCTTCGGAGTGGAATTGGTGGTGAGCGGTACCTGTATAGGGATTTTCTTCACTTCCCCATCCTCCTTTCGTTCATTCCCACTCCCATTATATGCGCATGATGCATTGCTTGTTTCCACTGTTTCCCTAATCCCTACCGTGATTTCCAATTTTGAATGGCTGATTCAAGAATGGCTCCGATCCCCGCCACCGCCATGATCGCGAGAAACGGCTGGAATACGACAGGATAAAAGATGAATCCCCCGTAGCAGAAAAACGCCATCCATATGCCGGTACACCAGTAGCATGATAACAACTCTCCGATAAACCCTCTGATTCCCCCCTCTTTGGGAACCAGATAGACTTCCTCCAAGCCATTTTCATCCGCCTCTGTAATCTCGTTGAAAAAGGGACTTCTGATGAATTCGGTGATCTTATCAAATACAATGAGGTGGGTAAGCCGGAATACGGCCAGACCCATGATGATCAATTCCAGAACAGTTAGCTTCAAAAAGCGCCCACTCCTTCATTCGATTCTGCCTATTTTCCCCAAAAGGGGCTTTTGTCCGTGACCCAAAACCCGTTCTGTCAATATGTTAGTAGTGTAATGAAAACAATTTAAGGAGGAAATTTTCTTATGGGTTGCGGAAAAAGAAAAGATGATATTCACGGTGCCAGTAAAGGATGCGTTTGTCTAGCCGTACGCGCCATTAAAGATATCCAAGATGCAGCTGATCAAGATTGCTTCGATTGTAAGAACGACTGCTTTCTTGAGCCGCTTGGGTCTTTGATCAGTCCTGTCGGAAATGCACCAAACACGCGTGTTTTCAAACTCTACAACAAAAAAGGAGACCTTTTCAAGGTGCATCCTAAACACCACTGCTGGAAAACACCATACTTCCGTGTCAAAAACGTATTCGACGACTGTTGTGCCACCCTTCAAGTATTGAAAAAGGTTCATGCTTCCGGAGCAGATGTTGATTCCGAAGATGAAATGATGGGTCTTCACAATAACTATTACTATGAGCTGACAGGGGATTGCATTACAGTTGATCTAGATTGCTTCTGTGCCATCCAATGCATCGATGATGTAAGAGTGGACGGAGTTTGTGACTGATTGACAGGTAAGGAGCCAGTCGGGTGACCGCCTGGCTCTTTTTATTTCAATCCGATGATCTGAATGTTTTTAACTGTTCTTTTTTCCAACACCACGTCTTCCCCTTGGAAGGTCTTAATGGTCAGTGTGTTGGTATCCGATGATCGGAGTACCCCTCTGTAGGAAACAGTGTCCGTCTGAAATGTACATGGAAACGGAGCCCTCCCCATGATGCTCGCTTCCAGATAGCTGATTTTCCCTTCAAGGTCCATTTCCCTGAATGGCTTCAGCGGCCGGAAATAGGATTCCGTCGTTAGCACCGCCGGTTCCTCTATGACAGCTTCCACTTCCACTTCCTCTTTCTTCACTTGTTCAACGGGTTTCGGCCTGGTTTCGGCCCTCTTGGCCGACCCTTTATACGTATTCTGCATATTGCTGCGTACATCGATCATGCGGGGCTGCTGGATATATAACAGAGGCTTCTTTTCTTTCCTCACACTCATCCCTCCTTGTGTTCTACTTTTATATGTATGCACACCCCTCCCATGTGTTTCTTCACGGCAGAATGCAAAGAAAGAACCTTCATCCGGGCGGATTCCGCCGGGATGAAGGTTCTTTTATCATATCTGAAATTATCCTAGTACGTGATAACCTGAATCTACATGGAGATTTTCTCCGGTGATTCCTCTTGAGTAGTCGCTGAAGAGGAATACAGCCGCATCCCCTACTTCTTCCTGAGTCGTGTTGCGGCGTAAAGGTGCACGCTCTTCAATTTCTCTCAGGATACTGTTGAAGTCACCCACCCCTTTAGCAGACAGGGTGCGGATCGGACCGGCAGAAATGGAGTTGACGCGGATTCCATCTTTACCAAGGTCGCTTGCAAGATAGCGTACGCTTGCCTCGAGGGAAGCTTTCGCCACTCCCATGACATTGTAGTTCTGCATGACCCTTTCTCCTCCAAGGTAGGTCATGGCCACGATGCTACCGCCTTCGGTCATGATCCCCTTTGCCGCCTTGCTGACAGCAGTCAATGAGTAGGAGCTGATATTGTGTGCGAGAAGGAAACCGTCGCGGGTCGTATTCATATAATCACCGGCAAGCTCCTCCTTATTAGCGAATGCGATGCAGTGAGCGAGGCCATGGATGACTCCGACTTCTTCCTTGATGGTTGCGAAGCATTTGTCGATATCTTCATCACTTGTCACATCACAAGGGAGGATCAGTGAATCTTCCCCGCCTTCGAGTGTGGAAGCCAGGTCCCTTACTCCTTTTTCAAAGCGTTCACCGGCGTATGTAAAGATCAAGCGTGCTCCCGACTGGTGAAGTGAGCGGGCGATTCCCCAGGCGATGCTGCGTTTATTCGCCACTCCCATGACGACGTATGTTTTTCCCTTTAATGAAAGAGTCATTGAATATCCTCCTGTTTAATACATGTTATTAGTACCTGATACTAATTCTACATGATATTCTTAAAAATGAAAAGCCTTGTTCGCGATTGTTTATCTGCTGGGCCATCTGGCCTTTGCATCTTCATCTATTCTAGGGGGAACCCTTCATGTCCCCGGTCCCCCTGACAGCCGGGAATCTTTCAGGTTCGGGTGATGTCCTTGATACGTTGGATCTGACGGATGTGCCGTTTCTCGTGTCTGCCCAGCAGTTCGAATACCTGCTCAATGGGCATGATGCCGAAGCGGTGGTGGTCCATTGTTTTCTCCTCAAGCTCTTCTGGTGTGTAGGATAATTCCAGGCGTTCCGTCAGCTGCCTCGAGGCATGGAGGGCCGAGAGAAGTTCGTCAAAGGTCTTGTGCTCGTCCGGCGGATCGATGGGAGCAATCATTTTATGTGCGGGATCATCGAATACTGTAAGGTCGACCTTTTCTCCCTTCTCCCTGTGTTCAGTGGCGGAGCGCAGTGCCAGCTCCATGAAACGCGTTTCTGCCCCGGCCAGATGAAGGACGACTTGCGCAATGCTCCACTCCCCTTTCGCAGGCTTTTCATTCAGTTTATCCTCTCCTGCGTCATGAAAGCTGTCAATCAATTCACTTCGTATGGTCTTCACATTCTCTCTCCACATGAGAACACCTCCTATTGGTTATACGTTCATTCTAAACATAGTGATATCCATTGTCTAATGAGATAAAAAAAGAACTTCCCAGCATATAGCATGGGAAGTTCCAATGTGTTCAGCAGTCTTCACAGAATTCCAATTCTCTTTTCAATTCATCCACATATTCTTTCGATCCGGTGACGATCAGGCGATCATTCATATGAAGCTCTGTATCGCCATGGGGAACGATGGAATCCTTGCCGCGGAATATCCTGACAAAAATCACATCACCGGTGAACGGGAACTGTCTGAGGGACATGCCCTCGAACTGATGATTCAGCATCCGGATTTCGTATAGCGACGTTTCCTGATTGGTAAGGATATTGAGTACGGACGGTGATTCGATCAGAGCCCGGAGAAGTGCCTTCGTGGACAGGAAGACGGAATAGACCTCGATTTCCTTTTCCCTCAGATCTTCATGAAGATCTGCACTCTCGGCCCGGACGATTACCCTGTCCACCCCTTTTCCTTTCGCTTCAACGGCTAATGAGGCATTGAGGGCTTCATCTCCGGTGGAGATGACGAGGATATCCGATTCAAATATCCCCAGCGCTTCAATGGTCGAAGAATCATAATTCTCGATTTCATTGATGGTGAACAGCGAGTCTGCGATCGTCTGTTCCGATTTGTCCTGCCTAGTATGATAAAGGACCGGTTCATACAGGGAAGATTGGAGTTCCCTTGATACCGGCATCGTCAGCTGGTTGGCACCAAGGAATGAAACCTTCAGCTTCTTCTCTGCGGCATTTTCCTTCGGGAATAGCTTCTTGAAGAAGATCGGCGTGATGATGCAGGCAATGACGGCGACAAGGATCAATGTTCCACTCATCTGGGGAGTGATGATCTCAATTCGCTCTGCAATCTTCGCTGCCGCGATCACCAGGGAAAGGGTCGAGGTCAGAAGGAATGCAGAAGCAAGAGTCGTCTTCGTGTCATACCAATACTTCAGGAAGTACACCGGCACCACTTTCGAGATAAAGAAAGCAAGTAACAGCAGCGGAATCAACAGGAGCATTTTCTTGTCGCTCAGCAGCGTCCAGAGGTCCAGTTCGACCCCGATCATCACGAAGAAGATCGGAATGAGGAACCCGTAGCCGAAAGAGTCAAGCTTATGGACCATTTCCTGGTTGGGTGCTAGGAGTGAAACAAGTACTCCAGCCAGGAACGCTCCGAGGATATTCTCTGCCCCGACGGTTTCAGAAATGGCCACCAGGACGATGATGAGCGTGAATACCGCCCGGGTACCGATTTGGACGGTACCTGTCGATAGACTCCTGATGAACGGATTATTTTTAAGTCGTTTTGCAAGGAAGTACAGCAGGATCCCTACACCGAAGAGGATGAGAAGGAGCCACATGCTTCCCTGGCCGTCCCCGTATAGGGAGACGAATACGGCAAGTAGGATCATCGTCACAAGATCGGCGATGACCGCTACCAGGAGGATGATCTGACCGATTGCGGTCTTCATGATATGGGCCTCTTTCAACGTCGGTACCACCACTCCCAAAGAGATGGTCGAGATGATGAGGGTCATGAGGAACGCATTATTGATCAAACCGAACCAAACGAAGAGATAGGAGAGTCCAAGGGAGACCGCAAAGATACCCAGGAATATGATCATGGCTACCCTCAGCCTGTTCGGCTCTTCCTTCCCGTTCGGCAGTAAAGCCTTTTTCTTCTTGCCGCCTGAGAAAGCGGTAAAATCAATTTCCAGTCCACTGAGGAACATAAGGAAAATGAATCCCAAGGTCGAAAGCGTCTCAAGCCACATGTCCTGATGGACAATATCAAATCCGCTTTTACCGATGATCAATCCGACGATGATCTCTGCGATGACCACGGGGATGAAGTTGAGTTTGAACTTATGGAGCAGGATGGGTGTCAAAAACGCCACCAGGATCACGATGACCAAGGACGTAACAGATGCATGTTGTTCCATTCTAATTCTCCCCCTTATCTATATTTATAGTAGGTAGCTCATGAAGATGGTGGCGAGGCCGAAGTAAATCAAAATCGAAATGATATCATTAATCGTAGTGATGAACGGCCCCGACGCAACCGCAGGATCAACTTTGAGCTTATGCATCACGAGCGGGACAAGGATCCCGGCAAGCGTCGCTACGAATAGGGAGATGAGCAGGGATACCCCGATGACCAGTCCGAGGAAGAACTCACCCTTCCACACGTACACGATGATGCTGATACCGACACCGCATGTGGTACCCGTGATCAGACCGGTCCCTGCTTCACGCATGATAAGGGACCATCTGCTTTCTTTTTCAATATCTCCCGTTGCAATACCGCGAACCGCGACGGCCAGGGCCTGGGTGCCCGTGTTACCGGACATGCCTGAAATGACCGGAATGAAGATGGCAAGGACCGGTACGACGGCAAGGGTGTCCTCGAACCGGCTGATGAGGCTTGCGGTAAACATTCCGAGGAACAAAAGGGCAATGAGCCACGGCAGCCTTTTCTTAGCTGCACTGAATGGATTCTGGTCGATGGAATCCAGATCAGAGATCCCGGCGAGCTTGGAGTAGTCATCGGATGCCTCTTCTTCCATAACATCCATGATGTCATCGACAGTGATGATCCCGAGGAGATGTTGCTGGAAATCCACAACGGGCAGGGCAAGGAAGTCGTAATCCTTCATTTGTCTTGCAACTGCCTCTTGGTCTTCACTGACGCCTACAGACATGACACGTTCGCTCATGATTTCTGAGATCATCACATCATCGTGACTGATGATAAGGTCACGGAGGGAAATGACCCCTACGAGCTTTTTATCGTCGTCAATGACATAGATATAGTAGATGGTCTCCGCGTTCGGCGCTTCGTTCTTCAAGATATACATGGCTGACCGCACCGTCTGATTTTTGCTGATGGCTACGAATTCCGTGGTCATGATACTACCGGCGGTGTATTCTTCATAGTGCAGGAGTTCTTTGATTTCTTTCGCCGATTCATCATCCATGATGGTCAAATAGCTGACCACCTGTTCCTTATCCAGCTCGTTCAATACATCGACCGCATCATCCGTATACATATGGGAGAGCATTTCAGCTGCATAAGAAGGATTCATTTCGGCAAGGATATCCTGATAATCTTCTTCTTCGATATCAAGACTTTCGAATAGCTCTGCCATTTCCTCAGGGGATAGGTAGTGATAGAGGCGGGCCCTCAATCCCTCCTCCACCCGTGCAAAGAATGTCGCCTGATCATACGAGTGCAGTTCAATGAACTCCGAACGGAAGAGATCCATATTCTCCTCTTCAAGCGCCCTGATCAGAAGTTCTTCATCGAACATTTCCCTATCATTTTGTTTGTCTTTGTCTCTTTCCTGATCTTGTGTGATATCAGTCATTGAACACACCTTCTTCCTATCACATGTATCTTTATCGTATTAATACTAGCAAATCCTTCAGTTCTTGTCGCCTTCAAAATGACATCCTTTTTCTTGAAATCCTGCGGTCCGATCGTATATGTGAAACACTGAACCATTAATATGGCATAATTTCAATAAAAAGAAAAGCAAAAAGGAGCTGACTGACATGAAACTGGATATCATCGGGGATATACACGGGTGCTATGAGGAATTGACAACACTGATTGAAAAACTTGGATACACTTGGGCAGGCGAAATCCCTGTTCATCCGGAACGACAGCTCGCCTTCATCGGGGACCTTACCGACAGGGGGCCGCGATCACTCGACACCATCGACCTTGTGGCTGCTCTCTGCTCACAGGGCAAAGCAAGGTATGTACCCGGGAACCACTGCGATAAATTGTACCGCTATTTCCTCGGTCATGACGTTCAGATACGGCATGGGCTGGAGACAACGGTCGCAGAGTGGGCATCCTCCTCACCTTCGAAGCAGGAAGCGATCAAGAAGAAATTCCTGGCCTTGTACGAAGACGCCCCTCTCTACGATGTGCTCGATGGAGGGAGACTGATCCTTACCCACGCAGGGATGAAGGAGGAATGGATCGGGAGGAAAAATAAAAAAATCAGGACCTTCGTTCTGTACGGGGACATCACCGGGGAACGGAATCCCGACGGGACTCCCGTCAGGAGGGACTGGGCCAAGGACTATCATGGTGATGCCTGGATTGTTTATGGTCATACACCCGTCCCAGAGCCAAGAATGATCCATCGCACAGTCAATATCGACACCGGTGCGGTCTTTGGTGGACGCCTCACCGCGTTCCGCTACCCGGAACTCGAGACGGTCAGTGTGCCTTCCACGATGCCATCGATCCCGACAAAATTCACATGTTACTAAAAAAGAGCGAGGGCCACGGGGCTCTCGCTCTTATTATGAACCTTGATCCACCAACCGACTCATATCTTGAGGCAGCGGACAGTGAAAGGTCAGCTCGCGTTGTTTCACCGGATGAAAAAAGGTAAGGCGGCTGCAATGGAGTGCCTGCCTCTTTATACGATCAAGCGCGCCGCCGTAAAGATCGTCCCCTTCCAGAGGGTGCCCGATATGGGATAGATGCACCCTGATCTGATGGGTCCTCCCGGTCTCGAGCTGCAGTCTCAAATAGGCATAGGCTCCGTACTGCTTCTCAACCCGGTATCGGGTTTTGGCATGGCGGCCGTCTTCGCGGACCATCCGTTCGATGATGCTGGTCTCTTTCCTTCCGATGGGAGCTTCGATGACCCCTTCTGTATCTGTAAACACCCCGTGAGCAATGGCTTCATACTCCCTGCTAACGTTCCCCTGCTTCTGACTCAGCGTGAAGAGATGGTGAATATGTCGGTGCTTTGCCACCAGCACGATCCCCGAAGTATCTTTATCAAGCCTTGTGACGATATGGACAGTGGATGCGACGCCAGTGGTCATGTAATGGAACCTGATCGCATTCGCCAATGTTCCACCTGCTTGATCGGTCGAAGGGATGGTCTTCATTCCCGAAGGTTTGTGAACCACGAGAACGTCATCATCTTCATACAGGACTTCCAATGGGACGGGCTCCGGGAGGATGGAGCTGTCTTCAACCGGGAAGATGACGCGGAGGCAGTCACCTGTGTGTAAGCGAAAACGCACATCCTCCCGCCTTCCATTGACGCTAAGCTCTCCGCCTTCGAATTTGACCGCCGTCAAGGTGCGCTTGGAAATTTCATGATCCTTCAGGAAATCTTTCATGAGCCGCCCCTCGTCCTCCTCCCCGATGACCCAGCTCATTTCATATCGTTTCATGATCTTGATCCGTCAGTCCGACACAAAGGAGTCATGCACCCGTTTCCAGAACGGGAACGGCCTGAAGCGCGCAAACCGGATCTTCTCATCGGCCACGCGATACTGAATGCTCTTCACATCTTTGTGAAGCAGGGATAAGTGATCGATCGTGACGAGAAAGTCTGGTCCGTTGACCGGCTTCAGCATGCATGTATGATGGGCCGGGAGGATGAGCGGCGAACCGATCGTCCTGAAGACGCGATTGTTGATGGACGCCATTTCAGCGAACTGAATCGCAGGGATAGACGGATGGATGATGGCGCCGCCAAGGGCTTTGTTGTAGGCCGTACTTCCGGAAGGCGTGGAAAGGCACAGCCCGTCCCCGCGAAAGCGTTCAAAGTGCTGACCGCGGATTTCTACATCCATGACAAGAGTCCCTTCGACACTTTTGACGGTGGATTCATTGAGGGCAAGATACCTCGTTTCCTTCCCACCGTGCTGATAGCGGATGATCGTCTCGAGTAGAGGGTACTCAATCACTTGATACGGAGTCTTTGCAATGGCGATGACAAGCTTTTCGATCTCCTCAGGCACCCAATCGGCGTAAAAGCCCAAGTGTCCGGTATGCACACCGACGAAAGCCGTCTTATCAAGTCTCGAACGATAGCGGTGAAAGGCGTAGAGGAGGGTGCCGTCACCACCGACGGAGATGACGATGTCGGGTTGGTCTTCATCATATGTAAGATTGAAATCTTGAAGATAGGTTCTCATTTTATGCATCAACGTATTGGATTTGGAATCACCTTTTGACGTGATCGCGAACTTCATACTCATACCCCTTTCAAGTCCCGCTGGGTCTCCCTCGCTGGTCCTTTTCCGTTTTGTTCGTAAAAATGACCTGTGCTTCCTGTATCTCTTCCCTGATGAGGCTCATCTCTTCATCAAGGCGGAAAGCAGCTTCTGCAGCACCTTGCAGCCTATGTCTGATTTCTTCCGGGATCTGGCCGCTATACTTATAGTTCAATGAGTGCTCGATTGTTGCCCAGAAGTTCATGGACAGGGTCCTGATCTGGATTTCCGCCAGGATATTCACTTCCCCGTGAATGGTCTGCACCGGGTAATCGATGACGATGTGATAGGAGCGGTAGCCGCTCGGCTTTTTATGGGTCACGTAGTCACGTTCCTCGATGATGGTAAAGTCCTTCCTTGCACGGAGCTTCTCCACTACCACATGGATATCTTCAACGAACTGGCACATCATCCTCAGTCCGGCAATATCCTGCATCTCCTGCTGGATTGCAGAGAGCTTGATTCCTTTTTTGTTCGCTTTATCCAGGATGCTGGCAATCGGCTTCACCCTGCCCGTGACAAACTCAATGGGCGAATGGATGCTGTATTTTTCATACTCTCCCCGCATCCCTTTCAGCTTTACCTTCAATTCGTCAACCGCCTGTTTATACGGAGCTAAAAACTGTTCCCAATGGTTCATTCCATCACCTCCTGGTAAGGTCGGCTGTTAGTGCCTTATTGAACAGTGCTCAATTGATCAGTGGAAAAATACCGCTTCCACCTTTGCGACCATTTCATCACCGTAGTTTCCGTTCCCCTGGATATTCTCGACCAGGTACTGAAGTTCTTCCTGGAACTGATGAAGCTCGAGGGTGCGTTCCGTTCCGCGTGCCATGACCGGCATGCCTTTTTCCAGTGCGCTCTTCAGATCCTGCCACATCGGTTCTTCCAGGTACAAATACACATACTCCTCCTCGTTTTCTGCGAGGTATACAAAAGCGAATCGATCAGAATCTGCTATGATCTGACCGGCGGCCTGGATTCCTGACAGGAGATCGTCCTGTTCTGTGTGCAGGATCAGGACACCGTTTTCAACGCTTGTCTTGTGAAACTGGATTACTTTCCTCATTCAACTCTCATTCCTTCCATAAAACAATCAGTATTATTCTACCACATTTCATGAATTCATCTAAACATTGAAGTTCCCTATTCGTCAATGAGATAATGAAGCAATGACCGACAGTAGAAAGGAAGACCCTCATGCCAAAAGAAATCGAAATCGAATTCAAAAACATCCTAACAACCGACGAGTTTGCGAAGCTCTCTTCTGCGTTCAATGTGAAAGAAGCGGATTTTCTGCTCCAGACCAACCACTACTTCGATACCGAAGATTTCAAACTGAAGGAAACCCGATCAGCCCTTAGGATCCGGTCCAAGTCCGGACATCATACGCTGACCCTGAAGACCCCCCACGGCGAAGACCTTCTCGAAACCAACCAGCCCCTAAGTGAAGAGGAAGCCGCTTCTCTACTTAAGAACAGAAAATTCCCTGAGGGTGAAGTACGGGATACCATCCTCGGGCTGAATATCGACCCAGCCGCCCTGCAACACTTCGGTACGCTGCATACAAAGCGTTCCGAGCAACACTTCAAAGGCGGGCTCCTGGTGCTGGACCAGAGCGAGTATCTGGACAAAGAAGACTATGAACTGGAGTATGAAGCAGCAGGCAGGATTGAAGGAGAAGCCATCTTCCTCGAGCTTCTTGAGACATTCCAGATTCCGGTTCGCCCGACCAAGAACAAAGTCAGGCGCTTTTATGAAGAATTGAAGAAAAAGCAACAGGAAAAATCTTCACAGTAGAGGAATCTTTCCGATACTAACTATATACGCACACTAATCAGAGCAAGGAGATCCGATACATGAACATCCAACAAGTTAAAGCGATGATGGAGCTTCAAGCACTGGGAAACCTCGGTTCCATCGCCTCATCATCAAGTGAAGGCACGAATTTGTTCCAAACCATGCTCGACTCGGCACTTCAGACAACCGGCAACGACACATTGGGAAGTGTACAGAACCTCCTCGATGCCATGCCGCAGACGCCAAATTCCCTGTCGCTTCCCCATTCACAGGAACGTGATGTAAACCAGGCACCTGGGACAGGCTTCGACTCCATCATCAGCAGGGCAGCCGAACGCTACGGGATACCAGCTAAGTTGGTCCACTCCGTCGTGAAGCAGGAGTCTGGTTACAACCCTGAAGCCACCAGTCACGCAGGTGCCGCAGGATTAATGCAGCTCATGCCTGGAACCGCCCGCGGCCTCGGGGTCACTGACATCTATGACCCTGAACAGAACGTCTTTGCCGGCGCGAAGTACCTGAAGCAGATGCTGGTGAAATACGATGGGGACATGAAGCTTGCCCTTGCCGCTTACAATGCAGGACCGGGTAATGTAGATAAGTACAGTGGCGTTCCCCCATTTCAGGAAACCCAGAACTATGTGAGAAAGATCATGGATTCTTATTACGCATGAGCCGGCCCTCAAGGCAGGCTTCTTTTTATTTCACGGGCTCCCCCTTTCATACGTTTCCCCCATTGCGGTCACACTATGGTTGGAGGGCAAGCCGATTTGTTTGTACTAACACGGCAGGCTTGCTAGAATGAACTTACAAACTTAGTAAAAAAGGAGTCATTCTTATGGTCGAGAAACCTAACCTGCCCTATAATCTAATCGGCGAAAAGAAACTCTCCATGCTCGTAGAAGCGTTTTATCATAGAGTAGCCCGACATCCGGAGCTGTCCAACCTGTTCCCGGATGATTTGACCGAAACAGCACGCAAACAAAAACAATTCCTGACACAATATCTGGGGGGGCCACCGGTCTATACGGAAGAACACGGGCATCCGATGCTCCGTGCGAGACATCTTCCTTTCCCGATTACCGAGTCACGTGCGAAGGCATGGCTCGGCTGCATGCATGAAGCCATGGACGACGTACAGTTAGAGGGTCCTGTACGCGACGATTTCTTCCATCGCCTTGCGCTCACCGCCCACCATATGGTGAATACCGATGAACGGGAGCAGAGTGACATTGACTAGCGTGAACTGGCATCCACTGAAAGGATGCAGCGCCGATAAGAAGCCCCTGGAGATCTATATGTTTGTCGACCCTCTTTGTCCGGAATGCTGGGCCTTGGAACCCATCATGAAAAAGCTTCATATCGAATACGGTCAATACTTCCGCATCCGCTACATCCTGAGCGGGCAGCTTTCCTCCCTGAATATCGCGACAAGAAGGAAACAGGCGGATCTCGCCCAGCACTGGGATAAGACGGCCAGCAGGTCCGGAATGTCTTGCGACGGGAGCCTATGGAAAGAAAATCCCATTGATTCACCCTATGTCGTATCGTTTGCCATCAAGGCAGCCGAGCTTCAGGGTAAACACCAGGGCATCCGCTTCCTTCGTTGCCTTCAGGAACGATTATTCCTGGAGAAAAGGGACGTATCCTCCATCGATGTATTAAAGGAATGCGCCAAGGCTGCCAAGCTGGACTTAAATGAATTCATGAACGATATCCACTCCGATTCTGCAGCGAAAGCTTTTAAGTGTGATGTTAAGATCACATCCGAGATGGAAGTCGAAGAAATCCCTACCCTTGTATTCTTCAATGAGAACATCGAAGACGAAGGTTTGAAAATCGCAGGTATGTATCCGTATGACGTTTACGTACACATCATTGAAGAAATGCTTGCAGAGAAACCTGAAAAACAGACGCTTCCCTCACTTGATGTTTTCATGAAGCATTACCGCCTGGTCGGGACGATGGAAATTGCCGTTGTATACGATTTATCGGTTGAAGAAGTGGAGAAAGAAATGAAAAAGTGGGCCCTTCAGCAGAAGGTGAAAAAAATCCCTGCAAAGCACGGGACATTCTGGAGGTATATCGGGTAGTTAATTATCCCGATATAATAATAATTGAACAAATGGAAAAGCCGATGTTGTCGCCAACATCGGCTTTTCAAATACGAACAAAGGGGATGGGAGAAATTTTTCACGGTCAAACAAAGGGGTATATGTTTGCTTGTGATCAACTTCACACTGATAATATACCATGAGCTGGCTCGGCATGACAAGAGTTTGTATGGTATTTCACAATATTGTCATATTCCAATGAATGAGAAGCGGTACCGGCACATATACATAGTAGAAAACGGCTGCCAAAGGAGACGCTCTCATGGTGAAACAGTTGATCCTCCTCATACTGATCGGAATCAGCTTCATCCTCAATCTATTCGGTCTCATGAAACTGATCCCGCTTTATGTCACTTCCCCGATCCTGTTCGTATGCGTGCTGATCTTCATCCATTCCCTTTTCACACGCCATCGGTTCAAAGGTTTTCAACGATGATTCTGCCTGGATTCAAAGACGCCCGCTTAACCAAGCGGGCGTCTTCTTAATTACCTATTGGAGTTTCTCGAGAAGGGTTTCCATTTCATTGAGCTTTTCTTCAAAGACCTTGCATGCTTCCTCAACTGGCGAGGAAGTCGTCATATCGACTCCTGCCTTTTTGAGCACTTCGATCGGATAATCGGAACTTCCTGCTTTCAGGAACTCGATATACCGTTCGACAGCCGGCCCGCCTTCTTCGAGGATCTGATGACTGAGGGCTGTGGCAGCCGAGAAGCCTGTGGCGTACTGATAAACGTAGTAATTGTAATAGAAGTGAGGAATCCTGGCCCACTCAAGCCCGATCTCCTCATCGATGACGATTTCATCTCCGAAATACTTTTTGTTCAGCTCATAATATTCCTTCGTCAGGTATTCCGACGTCAAAGCAACGCCTTCCTGGGCTTTTTTATGGATATGATGCTCGAACTCGGCAAACATGGTCTGACGGAAGACCGTGCCCCTGAATCCTTCAAGATAATGGTTCAAGAGATACAGACGCTTTTTCTCATCGTCGATCGTTTTCAACAAATAGTCATTCAGGAGTGCTTCATTGCACGTCGATGCCACCTCAGCCACGAAGATGGAATAATTCCCATACGTATATGGCTGGGCACTTCTGGTGTAATAGCTGTGGACACTGTGCCCGAACTCATGGGCAAGGGTGAATAGATTATTGACATTATCCTGCCAGTTCATCAGGATATACGGATTCGTCCCGTATGCACCCGATGAATAGGCTCCGCTCCTCTTCCCTTTGTTCTCCACAACATCCACCCAGCGGTTTTCAAAACCTTCCTTCAGGACATTTGCATATTCTTCACCAAGGGGCTTGAGTCCATCAAGAATCATCTTTTTGGCTTCATCATACCCGACTTCCATTTTGACTTCCTTCACAAGCGGAGTGTACAGGTCATACATATGGACTTCGTCGAGCTCAAGGACCTTTTTGCGCAGCTTCACGTATCGCTGGAGGAGGTGCAGATTATTGTTGACGGTCTCGACCAGGTTATCATAAACCTGTTCAGGGATATTGTTGTTTGAAAGGGCTGCATGACGTGCTGAATCGTAGTTCCGAACCTTTGCAGAGAAATTATCTTTCTTCACGGTGCCGCTCAGGGTTGAAGCGAATGTGTTGCGGAACTTTCCGTACGTCTCATAGACTTTTTCAAACGCTTCTTTCCTGACTGAACGATTGCTGCTCTCCATGAAACGGATGAAACGCCCGTGAGTGATTTCCGTCACTTCCCCGTTTTCGTCTTTTATACTGGGGAACTCAAGATCGGCATTATTCAGCATTCCGAATGTGTTGCTCGATGAACTGAACACTTCGGAGGCCTGAGCCAGGAGGGACTCTTCCTTCTCATTCAGAATATGGGGACGTTGAAGGTTGATCTCTTCAAGGGCATGGGCATAAACCTTCAATTCAGGTTTTTCTTCAAGGAACGATGCAATCTTTTCCTCATCGACAGAAAGAACCTCCGGAACCAGATAGGCAAATGCGCTTCCGAGTTTTGTATAAAGGCTTTTCGCCCGATCGTCCATCCCTTGATAATGGGAGTTGGTGGTATCCTGGTCATAGCGCATATGTGAGTATGTATAAACCTTCCCCATCCGCTCAAGGATCTCATCCTGGAAGGCAAAAGCGGCATATAGTTCATCTGCTCCGTTGCCGAGCGTCCCTTTGAACTCCCCTGCCCTGCTTGAGAGCTCCTGGATCTCTTTGTATTCCTTCTCCCAGGCTTCGTCACTCGGGAAGATATCTTCGAGCCTCCATGTTAGCTCCTGCTTTACCTCGCTGCGGTTGGGCAGGCGTTTTACAGCTGTTTCATTAGACATAGTGATCCTCCATCCTCATTTTTTGCAATTTTTCCTTAATAGTACTATTCTCTCTCAACAAACGTATTCCTGCAACTAATCGGTCTCACTATACTATATGCCTAATCGTGCTGAAAAATCCGTACGGTGACGCATATAGAGATCGAACGTCTCCGGGCATTCCCACTCTTGAAGAAGTCTGCACATTCCTTCTTCCACTGTGACGATTCCCAGCTTCTCTAGTAAGGATAAGTACCAGTTGACGGCTTCCTCTAAAGGACAGCCATCTTGGTCCACAAGGGGAAGGTCCCTGACCCTCACGTCACCGCTCTCTACCCTCACAGCCAGGGCAGAAATGATCGTGTCGAGTCCTGTGTCCCCTTTCTTCAACGTATCACTCCAAAGGTAATACTGCCAGATGACAGGATGCGTTTCGATCCGGTGGTGAGGGGATAGACCTACCCATTGCGGGAGGTACAATAGAATATCCCCTGATTGGTATACTTGCCGCTTAAAAGCTTGCTCGGTTGGGTACCTGAGGATGCGTTGGATCCAACTAGTCCTTGAGCGGTCCCAAACCCCGTAGGGAAACGTCCTTACAGGTGCTTGTCCGATGGTCATGGGTATGGTGAATGTACTTACGGGAATCTTGTGAGGCCTGGAAGCATGGAAGGTATTCGCAGAAAGGGGGATGAGATTTTGGTAGAGATGAAATTCCAGTTGATCAGGGAGGAAAAGAAGAAGGAATAAGCCAAGGGGTTCTGCATGGCGCAGGAAAGCTTGCTGGAACGAAGAAAGCCTGAGTGCCCCGCTCGGTCTGGGGGCTCCTTCCGTTAGCAGCCAGATCACTTGGATGCCGAGAGACCGGTACCCCTCTGTCCGCTTCTTCAGTTCTGCTGCAGAGAGGGTCGAGCACTGGACCTCGACTGCTATTCTTGCGGTCCCCGAAGTGATGAACACATCGGCAATCTGATTGATTTCCTTTAAGAAGTACTCAACTTTCACATCTTTGAACAGGCTGTGGAACCGATCGTAGAGGATTTTCTTTCCGGAGTGGTGAAGAGTGGATTCGCCTTTTTGGGTGGCGGGGCAGTCCTGTTTGATTTGGTGGGCAAAATGGGGGATGGTCTTGCTCCCGACCTTGAGGAGCAATGGTTTACAACAGTGGGGACAAGTGATGGCGGGGGCGGATGAACGAAGCTTCAAGAGTTCTTCTCTCGAATGATGGAACGCGGTGAATAAACGGTTGTTGACATGAGCAGTCAGCATGGAACACCTCCTCCCCACTCATTCTACGAACACACTCCGATCTCCTTTCTTCCCACAAAAAAAACTTCCCCGGATTTTCCGGGAAAGTTCATAGTAACGGCGATAGCAGACGAGATGTCGATTCAAGGAACCGGTAGCCGAGGTGACGCTTTTGGAATGTATCAAGTGACAGCTCTTCGGCATGCTCCAGATCATGCTCATATTCAGTCATAAGATCAAGGGTGCTTTCCGTTTTGTATAGGAAGGCGTTGACCTCAAAATTCAAATGGAAGCTCCTCATGTCCATGTTGGACGTGCCGATCGATGCAAGCTCTCCATCCACGATGATGATTTTGCTGTGCATGAAACCCTTTTGATATTCATAGATCCTGACGCCTGCTTCAAGAAGGTCGGGGAAGTAGGAACGGGAAGCATGGAAGACAATTCTTTTATCAGGCTTATGGGGTACAAGGAGCCTCACGTCCACTCCACTGAGGGCGGCAATCTTCAGGGCTGAGAAAATATCTTCATCCGGTATGAAATAGGGTGACGCAACCCACACACTCTTTTGAGCAGATGTGATCATAGAGAAAAACAGGTTTTTCAGCACGCTGACTTCATTGTCAGGTCCCCCTGCAATCATCTGCACGCCTCCATCCCCCTCGCCAGGATCTGGAGTCAGATAGCCCGGCGTGATGAAATCGTCACTCGTCATATAGTACCAGTCCTGGAGGAAGATAAGCTGCAAGGTCCTGACGGCATCCCCTTTGACCATAAGGTGGGTATCCCTCCAAAATCCAAAGGATGGGTTCTTCCCGAGATACTCATCCCCTATATTCAACCCGCCGACAAAGCCGATGGAACCATCGATGACAATGATTTTGCGATGATTGCGGAAATTGAACTTATTGTTCAGGATGGGTATTTTAACCGGGCCGAATGGAACCATCTCGACTCCCGCTTCCTTCAATTCGGTGATATATTTCCTGGATAGCTGCCATGAGCCCACAGCGTCATATAAGAAGCGGATCTTCACCCCTTCGCTGGCTTTTTGGATGAGGACCTCCTTGATCTGAGAGCCGATGTCATCATGACGGACAATATAGTATTCAAGATGGATATGATGCTTCGCCGTCTTCAGCCAGTCCAAAATCTCCCGGAACGTTTCATCACCATTGGTCAGCACCTTCGTCGATGAAGAAAAAGAGATCGAGCTATTCCCGATTCGCCTGGCAAGACGAAAATACTTGTCCTGAAACAGATCTCGATCCATTTCCAACGGACCGGGTTCGTAGCGCAGATAGGTTTGTTTATCCAATATGTATTTTTTCTTGAACATCCGTTCCTTTCGGAAGTTCCTGCCGAACAACAGATAAAAGATGAAGCCTAGGAACGGGAATGCGCCAAGGACCACAAGCCATGTCAACGTCTGTGTCGGGTGACGGTTTTCAAAGAAGATCAAAAATCCGATCAAGATGACGGAGAAGGTGAACAACAAGCTGACATATTTGACTATACCGTGTAAATACTGATCAAAGTAGAGCAGGTAACTGATCACAAGCACCAGGAGGAATAAGAGTACACGTACCGTATTTTTCATACTCGTGAACACCTTTCAGGATGGATTCTTAAAATAAAGAAATACCGATTTCATCAGAAACCGGTATTGGGCATTATGCAAAATGTGTACGTATCGTACCGAATACATCTTCAGCCATGACCACTGTGCCATATTCCTCAAGGCGATGGACCGTCATCCGTGATTCATCGGCATATTCGAGAAGCATGCTGAGGGTATTCTCCATTTCCTCTTCCGTAAAATGTTCTTCGGAAAACTTGATGTACAGGTAATATTTATTCTCATAAGCCAATAGCTTTGTGGCCATTTGCTCCAGCGGTTGGTCTTTCATCCGGTGGGCAAGCGAGATGGCATCTTCGAAATCACGGAACGTTAGAGTGAAGTCGAGTGATGCGTCCCCTTCTCCTTCGGGATCCTGCTTGATTTGGAAATGCTGATCGAGCAGTTCTTCGATCCGTTCATCAACCGGCAGATCCTTCAGCTTTTCTTCAGGGATCGGCAGTTCAAAACGTTGACCATCCTTGGAGACCTGAGCACGGGTCACGAGGATTTCAAGGCCTTTATCGAGTGCCTGAACCTGGATCCAGAGAGGTCCTTCGATTCCGAAGTCTTCTTCCTGATGGACTTCATCCATCATCTCCCAGAATAGCTCCTCGCTCCTCTCACGGTTATACCAGATTTCTTCCCTGTCAAAACCGCGATCTTCGATATCCCCATAAGATATATAAAACTTGACTGTATTTTCGTTAATGCGTTCGATTTCCATTTGACACCTCTCCCTTCTTGCATGAAGTTAGTGAAGGGACTGCACCCTCCGAGCCTTGCAGCTCGATTGCTGGTGAAGATAGAAGAAACAGTTAGGTTAGTTTGTACCTTGTACTTCTATTTTATGTTGATTCCACTGAAATGGGAATACATTTAGCACCCATTTTACTTCACATATCCTGCTGATTAACAAGTGTTTTTGCCAGTTTAGCGGATATTTGCAGAAAATTCAAGTGATAAAACTCGTCCAATGTGAAAGGGGACCAGCTGAAAAGGATACGCAACGTACCTTCGTTAGCTGGCCCCCTTTTTTTAGAAAAGGTACCCGGCCATTTGACCGGGGCGGATATGAGTTAGTTAACCATGCGCTGAGCTTCCATGAGTTGGAATGTACGAACTTTCCTAGGAAGAAAACGTCTGATTTCATCTTCATTGTAGCCCACTTGCAGGCGCTTTTCGTCCAGGATGATCGGGCGTCTCAAGAGACCCGGATTCTGTTGGATCAGTTCGAACAACTCTTGTAGAGGAAGGGTCTCCAGGTCGACGTTCAGCTTTTGGAATGTCTTAGAACGAGTCGAGATGATTTCATCCGTACCATCCTCAGTCATGCGAAGGATTTCTTTGATTTCATCGATGCTCAATGGTTCAGAGAAAACGTTGCGCTCTGTATATGGAATCTCATGTTCTTCTAACCAAGCTTTTGCCTTACGACAAGATGTACAACTAGGTGAAGTGAATAATGTTACCACGAATCATTCACACTCCCTCAAGATTTTTTTGAAAAGATAAAGTAGAGTATTATTTAAACATATACGGTTTAATTAAAATTAGTTTAAATAAGCAATCTCTATAACGTATTATACATGAATAATGTTTTGTTGAATATACTTTTAACCAATTTGTCAATTTTCTTATACATTTGTTTAACACAGTATGATCATATCCATCTACTGAAGATATACCCCTTCTACTCACTGTTAAACATATGAGTTCATTTTCATTTAGAAAACCTTATTGCGAATCGCAATAAGGTCCGGGTATCACAGTTTTTTCAATACATCTCCGTCACGATCCTCATCCAGCGTCAGCACATCGTCGACCGACTCATAGGATTCACCGTAAAATGTTTCATCCTTATAAGTATGGATCAGTTCGTATGTTTTTTTCATGGATTCATAAATCAGTTCTTCAGGCTCATCCTGTGGTGCCCAGTAAAGGATCTCCATGGGATTCACTTCATTTGTTGCGAGGGACCTTCTTGCATACCCGATGGTCACGGCATGTTTGAACCCTTCCCGTTTATAAAACTTAAGGCGCTTTTCGGTATCGGTATCGTCATAATCCACAGGCTCTACCTCCAAGAGGATCGGTTTGTTCCTCTCTTTCAGCTTTTCGAGCAGTTTGCTGCCAAGACCTTGACCCCTGGCATCCTTGGAGACGAACAGATAATCGATGAAGATGAACTCATCGAGTTCTGCATACATAAGGACATGATACTCTCCTTCATCTTTGTGATAGATATCGCTTCTTTCTTTTAAAAGCGTTTCCATATGCTCGCGAGATTTCATTTCTTCTACAGGAAAATATTGATTTAACTTCTCATACCAATGCATGGACCTACTCCTTCTGAAAATGTTTTGCAGTACTAGATTTCTCTAAATGGTAAAATATATGTCAGATTTGAGAGAGGGGTTTTCACGCTGTAAGGTGAAAAAGGGGGATTTCGCAGACACTCTACTTATCATGATAGCAGTATGTGGGGCTTTGTCAAATGTCCTTCCCGCGGAAAGTGATGATCGCGGCTTTCATTTCTATAGAAGAAAACGGTACGGCCCATCCATTAAACCGGAAGACCGCACCGTTCATTGATCAAGGCGTGTAGTCCACACCCCGTGTGTAGGAGTTGCCTGCATCCCATAGCAGGAACTCGTTGATTCCATTATCATTGAGTGCTTTGATCTGTGCCTCCACTTCTGCTTTTCCATACGCTTTATAATTCCCCGAACCGAGCCATGAAGCCGTAAAGTCCTGCAGCCACGGACGTGAAGTAGGGGGATTCTTCAGCTCACCGAGTTTTTTATTTTCAAGCTTGGAATATTCAGCAACAAGTTTGTACGGCTCGAGATCAGGTTTGTCGATGCCAAAATAAGACGTCCAGTGACTCGGGTAGATCATGGATGAAATCACATCGACATTTTCTGAAATCTTGGAGAAATTCTGACCGATTCCCGGAGCTTCAGGCAATGTGGCACTGTAGCCGAAAATATCGACCGATACTTCAACATCATACGGCTCAAGCTGTTTATGGGCGTATTCGACAAAGTCCGTAACGGCATGCACGCGCTTTTGAACGTTATCGGAGTCTTCACTTGTGTATGTACCGCCGTCATACTTCAACTCATCGTCCCGATTTTCAAATCCTTCAGGGAATCGGACATAATCAAACTGGATTTCCTTGAATCCCATCTTCGCCGCTTCGATGGCAATACCTACATTGTAATCCCATACTTCCTTCATGAAGGGATTGACGAATGATTCCCCGCGACCGTTTTTCCATACATCATTCCCGTCTACGAATGAAAGTTCAGGTTTTTTGTTGGCCAGGACCGTATCCTTGAAGACCACTACCCTTGCGATCGGATAAATCTCCTTCTCTTCCATCGTCTTCAACACCTGTTTGGGGTCTTTAATGAAAGGTTGGCCAATATCGTGATAGGGTGATGACTTAGCCGGTACATACGTCAGATTCCCGTTATCATCTTTGATATCCACGACCATTGCATTAAGGTCTGTCTCTTCGATCAGCTTCGTCAGCTGTCCGAATTTCGAACCACCCGCTGAATGCCCCGTAACATAAATACCGCGGACGGCATCCGGATACTCAAAGTTCAAGCCGGAATCGTACTTAAAGCGGGGAGACACGCTCCCATCCTTTTCCTTCATGGCCATCGCCCTTACTTGATGCGTTCCAGCTTCTTTTCCAGTTCCTTCTGCATCTGCCACCTGAAAAGGAAGCGCACACAATACCGCGATCCCTGCTGCAGCGGCAGCCCATTTTTTCCACTTCAAAGCGAATCTCTCCTCTATTCGTCTAGTAAAATATGTATCTCCTCTATCTATTCTAACAATGAATGAACTTGAAAGAAAAGGGAAAATGGACAGATAATGTCGAAATTTCCGAAAGGTGTGGAATTGCTACCTGAATTCTGTTTCTATGATTTTCACATACATAGGATGGTTAGAAACCATGAGGATGAAAATCCGTATGATGCTGACAGTGAAAAATCATGATAGATCTCATTCAATTCATGAGAGAATGGTCATTCGGGCAAAAAAGACCCCCATTTCTGGGAGTCTTCTTTTTAATGCTTGTATTGAGCTTGATACTGAACGAATTCTTTTTCGGAACAGTAGACGAAATGTCCCGGTGCGACTTCGCGCATTTCAAGTTTGTCATCAGCTGTATAGTTATGGACAGCTGTATTATATTCTTTCCTTCTACGGTTGCGCTCATAATCAGGATCCGGTAGTGGAATAGCTGACAGGAGTGACTGGGTGTACGGGTGCAACGGGTTGTTGTAGAGGGCATCACTTGGTGCCAATTCTACGAGTTTACCGTAGTACATGACCCCGATCCTGTCACTGATGTATTTAACCATAGAAAGATCATGGGCGATGAACAGGTACGTAAGTCCCTTTTCTTTTTGAAGCTCCTGCATAAGGTTCACGACCTGTGCCTGGATGGATACATCCAGTGCCGAGATCGGCTCATCGGCAATGATGAAATCAGGTTCTACAGCCAAGGCACGGGCGATCCCGATACGCTGACGCTGACCCCCTGAGAATTCATGAGGATAGCGGCCGGCATGCTCTTTGTTAAGTCCGACTGTTTCAAGAAGGTCATGCACCCTCTTCATGCGATCTTGTTTATTTGAAGCAAGCCCGTGGATATCGATTCCTTCTGCAATGATGTCCGCGACTTTCATACGCGGATTCAAACTTGCGTATGGATCCTGGAAGATCATCTGCATTTTGCGGTTGAAGTTCTTCAACTGCGAACGGGATTTTTTCCCGTGTACATCATCACCGTTAAAGAGCACTTGACCGTCTGTTGCATCATAAAGGCGGATGATGGTCCGTCCGGTAGTCGATTTCCCGCAGCCTGATTCCCCAACAAGGCCGAGCGTTTCCCCTTTATAAATATCAAAGCTGATATCATCGACGGCTTTGACCATATTTGATTTGCCAGGATTGAAATATTGTTTCAGGTTTTTGATTTCCAATAATTTTTCAGCCATTATACGCGTACCCCCTCAACAAGTACAGGCTCTGCAAAGTTGGAAGGCATTCTGCGATACCTTACTTTCACTGCCTCTGGAGGCTCAACTTTCGGAGCATTCGGATGCAACAACCATGATTTCACATAATGTGTATCAGAAACCTGATAGTACGGTGGTTCCTGTTCAAAATCGATCTTCATGGCGTAATCGCTCCTTAGTGCAAATGCATCCCCCTTAGGTGGATTCAACAGATCCGGAGGCGTCCCGGGAATCGCACTGAGGTGCTGTTCACCGTCTGTGTCGGTCGTCGGCATGGAGCTGATCAGTCCCCATGTATACGGATGACGCGGATCGTAGAAGATTTCATCTACGGTTCCCGTTTCGACGATTTGTCCGCCATACATAACGGCTACGCGATCTGCTACATTTGCCACCACACCAAGGTCATGGGTGATGAAGATGATGGACGTATCGATTTTATTTTGAAGATCTTTCATCAGTTCAAGGATCTGTGCCTGAATCGTTACATCAAGGGCCGTCGTCGGTTCGTCGGCAATCAGGATTTTCGGATTACAAGCAAGGGCAATCGCGATGACCACACGCTGACGCTGACCGCCGGAGAACTGATGGGGATACTGTTTGAAACGGGTGTCCGGACTCGGCAGTCCGACGAGCTTGAGAAGTTCGATGGCTCGTTTCTTAGCATCCGGTTTGCTCATATTCTGGTGTTTCAATAGCGGCTCCATGATTTGCTTTCCGATTGTCATAGTCGGATTCAGGGAAGTCATTGGATCCTGGAAGATCATCGAAATATCCTTCCCGCGGATCTTTTGCATTTCCTTCTCAGGTATTTTAGCAAGGTCTTTTCCTTCGAACATCATTTCTCCGTGCTTGATGAATCCAGGCGGGTTCGGGATCAGACGCATCAGGGCTTTCGTCGTAACAGACTTACCTGACCCTGATTCCCCAACGATCGCCAATGTTTCACCTTTATCTAAGTGTAAATCCACACCGCGAACGGCTTTCACTTCTCCAGCATGAGTATTAAAGGAGACGTGCAGATTTTTGACTTCCAACACTTTTTCCATATTATATATCCCCCTTTTTCTTACTTACGCAGTTTTGGATCAAGAGCATCCCTTAGCCCATCGGCCATGAGGTTGAAGCTCAGGATGATCAATGAGATGACCGCTGATGGAATCAGCATCATATGCGGGTAGGATTGAATGGATCTGTACCCGTCATTAACCAATGATCCGAGTGATGCATTCGGCGGTGCTATACCGAGCCCGATAAAGCTAAGGAACGCTTCGGTATAGATGGCACCTGGAACCGTGAACATCGTGGTGATAATTACCGGCCCCATCACGTTCGGTAGAAGATGTTTGAAAATCAAACGATTATTCGGTGCTCCCAATGTACGGGATGCCAATACGAATTCCTGGTTTTTAAGCTGCAGGATCTGTCCACGGACAATCCGGGCCATACTCGTCCATCCTGTCAGTACCATCGCCATGGTGATCGAGAATATCCCCGGTTCAAACACCAGGATAAAGAGAATAATAACAATCAAGTTTGGTATACCCACAAGGACTTCGATGATCCGCTGCATGATATCATCGACTCTTCCACCATAGTATCCCGAGATTCCACCGTAGGAAATTCCGATCAAGAAGTCGATGACGGCCGCAAGGATCCCGATGTAAAGGGAAACTTGAGTCCCTTTCCACACACGCGTCCATAGGTCACGGCCCAAATCGTCTGTTCCGAACCAATAGTTCTCTTTGACTTGACGCGCTTCATAGACATCAAATCCTTCATGGTCCTTTCCGTCAAACGGAAGCCAGCTGATTCCAGACAGTGCTTCGATTTTCGGAGGAAGTTTGGCATGACGGATATTCTGATCAGAGAACTTATGATCATTCATCATAGGTCCAACAAACGCAAAGAACACGATAATAAGTGTAATGATCAAGCCGATGATGGTCCCTTTGCTCTTGCGCAGGCGGATCCATGCATCCTGATAGAAGTTCAAACTTGGTCGTTCAATTTTTTCAGCTTGTGCACTTGTTGCTTTTTGTCGTTGGAAGAGGTCTTTTGATAGCTGCTCTTGATTTTTTTTGTTTGGTTCCATTATTTCTTCCCTCCAACTAGACGAATACGTGGATCAATAATTCCATAAAGGATATCCACCAAGAAAATGACGGCAACAAGAAGAACACTATAGAATAATGTCACACCCATGATGACCGTATAATCATTTGTATTGATTGAACGGACGAATTGCTCCCCTAATCCGGGCACAGCAAAAATCTGTTCAATAACCATTGTTCCTGTCATGATACCGACAGTCATAGGCCCAAGGATCGTAATGATTGGAATCATGGCATTCCGGACGCCGTGCTTCACGATGACATTTGTGTTTGTTGTCCCTTTTGCTTTAGCCAACAAAATATAATCTGTGTTAAGGATTTCGATCATTTCAGTTCTCATATAACGGGCGATCGTTGCGACTACCCCTACTGTCAAAGCGAGGGTCGGAAGGATGGTGTTTTTATACTCTCCCCATAACGCTACCGGAAGCAGTTCCCATTTCACTCCCACATAGTATTGAAGAAGCGCTGCAAATACGAAAGAAGGAATTGAAATACCCAGAACGGCCAGGAATGTAGAGCCATAGTCAACCCAGGTGTTCTGTCTGATAGCCGCAATGATCCCTATAATCAAACCGACGATTGTACCTAATACCATTGCTTGGAAACCAAGTAGTGCGGAAGGTCCTATACGGTCAGCGATCATTTGAGACACCGGGCGATTGTCATATTGGAATGACAAACCCAAGTCCCCCTGTACCAGGTTCGTCATATAGGTGACGTACTGAACCGGCAGTGGATCATTGAGTCCGTATTTATCTAGGATGATTTGTTGTTGTTGCGGAGACAGTCTCTCTTGATTTGTGAGTGGAGTCCCTGGAAGGAGCTTCATCAAGAAGAATGTGGCGGTTGCAATAATAAGCAAAGTGATGATCATATAAACAATACGCTTGATAGTATATTTGACCATGCTTAGCCCCCCTTTTCTATGTTTATACTACTTCTCCATTATAGCGATAATCGACAAATTTTCAATTTATTTTTTAAATTGCGAAAATTGTCGCTTATCACTGGAAAAGGAGAGCGTATGCCTATGCATACACTCTCCTTCAGAAGGTTCAACTTAGAGCGTTTTAGTTCTCGATAGAAGCCCACTTGTAAGAGTAGTCAGCCCCAAAAGAGTGATCCAACACGTTTTTCACGTATGGACGCTCAAGGTAAGAAACACCTCGTTGGTAGATCGGGCTGATTGCTTGATCATCGAAGAGGATCTTTTCAGCATCAACCATTGCTTGCCAGCGAGCTTCTGGATCAGAAGAAAGCTCAGTCTTAGCTTGCTCGATCAATTTGTCAAATTCAGGGTTAGAGTAACCCATTTGGTTATGTGCACCGTCTGTTACGAACATATCCAGGAACGTCATCGGATCTGGATAATCCGGGCCCCATCCTGCGAAGGAGAAGTCATAGTCACCTTTTGATTCCAGATCAAGCTTTTGCTTGAATGGTTGAGCTTTGATCTTAACAGTCAATCCGTCAAGGTTTGACTCAAGTTGCTCTTTGAAGTACTCACCGATTTTCGCAGAAGCTTCACTGTCATAGTTCAATAGCTCAAGCTCTACATTGTCGATGCCAGTTTCTTTCTTGGCTTTAGCCCAGTAGTCTTTTGCTTTCTCTACATCGAAGCCACCAAATGCTTCTCCGGCAGTTTCACGGTATTCTTTACCGTCTGGACCTGTAACGAAATCTTTAGGAACGAGGTAGTAAGCTGGTACAGATCCGTTGTTCAATAGAACGTCTACCATACCTTGCTTGTCGTATGCTGAGTCGAATGCTTTACGTGCATTTTCATTTTTCAGAATCTCAGAGTTTTTAGAGTCTTGATTCAGACGAAGGAAGAATACAGATGCTTCTCCACGCGTTTTGAAGTTTTCATCATTTTTGTATTTGTCAACAAACTCAGCGCTTAGGCCAACCCTGTCGATTTTGTTTGTTTCATAAAGGTTAACTGCCGTAGTTGTATCTTTTACGATGTTGAAGTTAACTTCGTCAAGTTTAACAGTGTCAGCATCCCAATAATCTTTGTTTTTCGTAAGTTTGAAGCTTTGTTCATGCTTCCACTCAGAAAGTGTGAAAGGTCCGTTGTATACTGCTGTATCAGCTTCTAGACCGTATTTGTCGCCTTGTTCTTCAATGAACTTTTGGTTTTGCGGGTAGAATGTTGCGAAAGAAAGCAATGCTTTGAAGTAAGGAACTTCTGTTTCCAATTCGATTTCAAGAGTCTTTTCATCAAGTGCTTTGATTCCAAGCTCTTCAGGTTTTGCTTTACCTTCGTTTACTTTAGAAGCATTTTTAACATCAGACATGATGTACGCATACTCAGCTGCTGTGTCTGGATTTAGAACACGTTGCCATCCGTATACGAAGTCTTGTGCAGTGACAGGGTCACCGTTAGACCATTTTGCATCACGTAGCTTGAATGTATACTTTTTACCGTCTTCACTTACTTCAGGCTCTTCAGCAGCGATACCCAGCTCAGCCTCATCGTTTTCACCAAGGCGGTAAAGACCTTCATACACCTGGTTCATAACGTTGAATGATACTGCATCCGTTGCAAGAGCTGAATCCATTGACGGGATTTCGGAAGCTTCGGCAAGATTCAATACTTGCTCGTCTTTCGTATCAGATCCCCCAGCTGCCCCTTCTTTTTTGCCGTCAGTCTTCTTGTCTCCGCCACAGGCAGCCAAGAAAGTACTCACAGCTAGAAGAAGAACCAGTAATAAAGAAAACTTTTTCTTCATCTTGAAATTGACCTCCTCATACTTCTCATATTTATTTATCTTCTAATTTTCAGAAGATTTGTTACTTATTATACATGATAGAGATATTTTTGCAATACGAATTTAACAGTTTTTTTGCTAAATAATCAGTTTACTAGGTAATAAGGTGTTAAAACCTTGCTATATAAGGGTTCTATACACAAAATAAGGGTTGTTTGTCCCATTACAAATGTTACAATCAACCAATTAAACCAGCGATTTTCCTCCTGTTTTTCCTTCTTTATCGGAAGAAAGCGTTCTCCATTCCTCATTATAATTATCTAGGAAGGCGGATAGATATAAAAAACTGTGAATTCGTGCTCTTGCTTCCTTTTCAAACCCTGAACGCTTCGGGTATACTTCTATAAGAAGACAGCATGCCTCCCCTTTCTACCGGAGGGAAGGCTTGAAACTATTTCGGAAGTGAAGGTGCAACATGATGAAACGTTTACGCGTCCTGCCGCTGATCACCTTGCTCTACCTCGCAGCGGTTTATCTTGTCCGCTATATGAACGGATCGGATCTGCTCCTTTCCCTCATTGACACTTTATTCATCGTCGGAATTTCTTATGCATCCGTTGCTGCCCTGATGTTTGTTTTTCAGAACGGATTCTTGAACGGGATCCTGTATGCGTTCAGACGTTTCAGGTCAAGATCGAAAAAAGATGAATACGTGGCGCAGTTCGATGAGATGGAGGAGCGGAAAGAAATACACGAGGTGTATGCAGTGAGAGAACCATTCCGTCTGACGGCACCTCTTTTTTATATCGGGATCCTCTCCCTTGCCGTCTCCCTGATCCTTTCATACTCTCTCTATACTTGATTTCGCCTCTTATTTTTCATATAATGGCTTTTGCATATATGAAACAGGCTTTGACAAAGAGTAGTACCCCGCCTGCCGGTTCCCAGAGAGCCTGCGTCCGCTGAAAGCAGGCATCCGCTTGCGGGGGAATGGACTTTCGAGCTTCCCTGGTGAAAGCAGTAGCCGGGGACGGACCCCTTCCGTTAACCGGGGACCATGCATGGCATGGACTAAGCTGACTCAATTCCTGAGTAACTTAGGGTGGCACCGCGGAAACAACCCATTCGTCCCTATTTTTTTTTGGACGGGTGGGTTTTCTTTTTGGCCGGATGGTCATGATGATACTGGAACTGTACTATAGGAGGAATGAAGATGAAAACGATTTTTAGCGGCATTCAGCCGAGCGGAACAATCACGCTGGGAAATTATATCGGGGCTATGAAGCAATTCACGGAGCTTCAGGAAGAGTATGATTGCTATTTCTGCGTGGTGGACCAGCATGCAATCACCGTTGCACAGGATAAAGCGGAACTGCGCAAAAACATCCGCAGCCTTGCTGCCCTATACATTGCTTGCGGGATCGATCCCGAGAAAGCCACGCTGTTCATTCAGTCGGAGGTGCCCGCGCACGCACAGGCAGGGTGGATCCTGCAGTGCGTAACCTATATCGGGGAACTTGAGCGCATGACTCAGTTCAAGGATAAATCCCACGGAAAAGAAGCTGTATCGGCCGGTCTCCTTACCTACCCTCCCCTCATGGCAGCTGATATTCTGCTCTATGGTACCGATCTAGTCCCTGTCGGTGAGGACCAGAAACAGCATCTAGAGCTTGCCCGGAACCTTGCGGAGCGTTTCAACAAGAAATACAACGATATCTTCACGGTTCCCGAGGTGCGCATCCCGAAGGTAGGCGCACGCGTGATGTCCCTTCAAGATCCACAGAAGAAAATGAGCAAATCCGACGAAAACAAAAAAGCGTTCATTACACTGCTGGATGATCCAAAGGTGATTGAAAAGAAAATCAAGAGCGCTGTGACGGATTCCGATGGGATCGTGCGATTCGACCGGGAGGAAAAACCCGGGGTTTCGAATCTTCTATCCATCTATTCGATTCTTGAAGGCACGCCGATTGCCGAACTTGAAGAGCGATATGATGGAAAAGGCTACGGTGATTTCAAGGGCGATCTTGCCAAAGTGGTCGTTGATGCCATCAAGCCGATTCAAGACCGCTATTACGAGCTCATTGATTCAGAGGAGCTTGACGACATCCTCGACCGCGGAGCTGAAAAAGCGAATCGTACGGCCGGGAAGATGCTAAAGAAAATGGAAAAGGCCATGGGCCTTGGAAGAAAAGAACGGAAAAAGCGATAATGAAAAGAACCTTGAGCATGGGCTCAAGGTTCTTTTTGTTCAATTTACTTTCGGACGATTCTCCACTTCCCACAGCTTTTCAAAGAATGGTTGCCCTTTGATCAGATTTTCGCAGAGTGAAAGATGTTTATCGGACCATCCGTATTTTGTATCTTCATAAAGCATCTGCCATGCTTCATGGAAATCGAGCTCCTGGATCGTCCTGTACTGTTCTGGGGCCCACTCGGTATACCAATATCTCACTTCAGCAGTGTTCTCCGAGGTGCGAAGTTGATCGAGCGCCATGAAAAGAAGTTGCTTCAACTGCCTTTCCTTCCGTGTCAGCCCGCTCATCATGAACGGGTTCGGGGAAAGGATGTGGTATGCTTCCTCCCGCTTTTGATCGGGTTTGAACTCATATTGAAGCTCCTCTTGACTCTCCACCATTTCATATACCAACTGTTCCTGACGGGGAATCAGCCGGCTCTTCCTGATCGGGACGGTATAGCCGATCGTATCGACCGCCAGAATCGCCGTGCCATCGGTGACCACGAAGCAATAATCCTGCTGGATGCGTTCATGGTTCTTTCTGAGATACGCTTTTTGATACACATCATCCAGCATCTGCCGAGGTAATTCTGATAAATCATTCTCGATGTAATGATACAACTCTTTGCCGACTTTCAATAGAGGAACTTGATCCAGCAGCTCGATGACGTCCTCTTTTCTCCATTCGTGAAAATGGCAGATATTATATCCGTTTTCTTCCCCTTCGAACCAATTGACCCATACATCATGAAGATATAACATGATTGACCCCTCGCTTTACTACATTGTTTGGTTGTCAATCAGTATGGTCAATAGGAGATGCATTTATTCTTCATTTCTTCTGATTTATCCCTCTTCATACAATGTCTACTTCAAGAATGCAGATGATGGGAGTCCCATGGCTTTCACGTTATTCAGCCCATTCTTCTCTAAAAAGGCCCGGACGATCTGATAGCCTGCGGCATATCCAAGAAGATCAGGGTACTTCCCTTTCCCATGAAGAAGTTCATCGTGAAGAGCATCCTTCCTTGTCAGATCCAAGCTCGGTTTGATCCACTCCGCGTACCACCCGGACAAATCCCCTTCACTGTATTTCCTTGTCCAAGGTGCCACGTAATCAACGCCGCAATATTCTCTCACGGCATTCTCTGCAAGGCCTTCAAATATGATGGAATCAAGGAGCGTATACTCTTCTTCTTTTTTACCAAGCCTTTTCATCCTGGTGCAATGATGGTACTCATGCACAAATAGCGATTCGTATTCTTTTTCGTTTTCGAGCGTTTGGAGGAAAAGAAAGATTTCATCAGGGAAACATACCCCGGATTTCTTTGTCGACGACCTGAAAAGTCCAGCCCTTGACTCAATGGGGAATAGATAGATAGGCACATCCGGTCCCTTCCACTTTCTTTTATATCTTTTCTCAAAAGAAGATACCTTCCCCCATAATCCCGCATCTTTCAGTTCATTAAATCGTTCTTTCATTTGCCGGGTGGGCAGATACATGCCTTGCTTCCTGAGATAAGCATAGAAGGCTTCACCTTCCCCCTTGCCCCGTTTCGTCCTTCCAAGCATATCGACAGGATCATCGAAGCTTTTCTGCAGCCATTCATCTGTAGGAACCACGGACATTCATATCACTCTTTCCTGCTGATTTGGTTCATATATATGCAACCTTCAGGAAAGATAGAAAAAAAGCCCGCCGAAAAGATCGGCAGGCACTTGGTTACTTCACATATTTTTTGAACACGAGCGTGGCATTATGACCACCGAAGCCCAGTGAATTGCTCATGGCAACATTGACTTCCTGCTCACGTGCTTCATTGGCTACATAGTCCAGGTCGCAGTCAGGATCTGGATTTTGAAGATTGATCGTCGGTGGAAGCTTCCCATCCTTCATGGCTAGAACCGTGAAGATCGCTTCCACACCGCCCGCTGCACCGAGAAGGTGACCGGTCATGGATTTCGTCGAGCTCATGGCCAGGCGATTGGCATGATCACCGAATACTTCCTTGACGGCCATGGTTTCATACTTGTCATTATAGGCGGTACTCGTACCGTGGGCGTTGATGTAATCCATCTGCTCTGGCGTCACACCGGCATCATCAAGCGCCATCTTCATGGCACGCGCCCCACCTTCACCGCCTGGTGCAGGCGCCGTGATGTGATGTGCATCGCCCGTGCAACCGTAGCCGACGATTTCAGCGTAGATTGTCGCTCCGCGTTTCAAAGCGTGTTCGAGTTCTTCAAGGATGACGATCCCCGCTCCTTCTCCGATGACGAAGCCATCACGTTCAGAATCGAATGGTCTTGAAGCCGTTTGCGGATCCGGATTGGTCGAAAGGGCTGTGTTGGCGCAGAAGCCTGCTACGGACATTTTCGTGATCGGTGCTTCCGCTCCACCCGTGATCATGACATCCGCGTCACCGCGCTGGATGACCTTGAATGCATCTCCGATGGAATTTGTACCTGTTGCACAAGCCGTTACGGTACAGGAATTGAATCCTTTTGCTCCTAGGAGGATTGATACCTGGCCGGCAGCCATATCCGGGATCATCATCGGAACGAAGAACGGGCTCACCCTGCGGTATCCGCGCTTCAGGAAGGTTTCATACTGGGTTTCAAATGTTTCCATCCCGCCGATTCCGGAACCGATCCATGTACCGACACGATTGGCATTTTCCTCGGTGATTTCAAGTTTGGCGTCTTTTACAGCCATAAGGGAAGCAGCGATGGCGTAGTGAGTGAAACGGTCCATCTTCCGTGCTTCCTTCTTTTCGATCCCGAAGTCTTCAATATTGAAATCTTTCAGTTCGGCCGCCACCTTGGCAGGATACTCATCAGCATTCAGCCTTGTCAGTGGTCCGATCCCTGATTTTCCTGCAAGGGCATTCGCCCACGTCGTATCTACATCATTTCCTAACGGATTGACGGTACCCAATCCTGTTACTACAACACGTTTCATATCCATTGTTCGGTCTCCTTTATCGTATAAGTAGTAGAAGATAGTTCTCTATCGATTATTTTCCCCAGCGCATGACGATCGCACCCCAGGTCAAGCCCCCACCGAAGCCCACCATGACGACGACGTCATCTTCTTTCACCCTTCCGGCTTCAAGATCCTCGATGAGTGAAATCGGAATGGATGCGGCAGATGTGTTTCCATATTTATTCACGGTCTTGGACATCTTCTCAACAGGCAGCTCCAAACGCTGTCTTGCAGCTTCCATGATGCGGATATTCGCCTGGTGAGGAATGAGGAAATCGACGTCCTCTTTATCAAGCCCGGCTTTATTAATGACGTTGATGGAGGATTCACCCATCTGCCGTACAGCGAACTTGAATACTTCGCGACCATTCATGATGATGTGCTCATCCTGATAGAGGTGCTTTGCCCCGGTTCCATCAGAACCCAGCTCGAAAGCGAGGATCCCTTTGCCATCAGGTACAGGACCCATGACAGCGGCACCGGCCCCATCACCGAACAGGACGGCAGTATTGCGGTCATCCCAATCTGTAATTTTCGACAGCTTCTCCACGCCGACAACAAGGATGTGCTTATAGGCTCCATTGTCGATGAATTGTTTTGCGGTAATCATACCATACATGAAGCCTGCGCATGCAGCACTGATATCCATCGCTGCTGCTTTCTTGGCGCCGAGTCGCTCCTGGAGGAGGCATCCGACGGAAGGGAAAGGCTGATCAGGCGTGACGGTTGCCACAAGGATCAGGTCGATATCCTCAGGTGAGATGCCTGCATCCCCGATGGCTTTTTTCGCAGCTTCATAGGCCATATCCGATGTATCGATATCATCCCCTGCCACACGTCGCTCTTCAATCCCTGTTCGTGTGCGGATCCATTCGTCCGATGTATCCACCATTTTTTCCAAATCGGCATTGGTCAATATCTTCTCAGGCAGATAGCGCCCTATTCCAATGATTCCAGTATTCATATCGGCATCCCCCTGTTTATCTTTGCTTTATTATCAATTATTATGACTTGGTACTAATTTTAACGGACTTTTCCCTTTTCTGCAATTCTTTTTGCCTTGCTTTTCGATTATCATCCGGGGTTCCATTTGGTTTTCACCGTGCATGAATGATCGGGTACTACTAATCACGGTACGTTCTCTTCGGAGTGGGGGAATCATAACCCCAATACTTAAATGGGTAAGGTCCTTCTAAGTAGAAGAGCTTCAAAGAAAGCGTCAACCCTCGAATCAAGCTTGCGGGGTTCACCGGGGAGAACCTCATTCTCCACACGCCGAAAAAACCCAAGAGGGACTTTATGTCGTCTCTTGGGTTTCTTGTTGATCAGGCGGGGTGAATCATTCCTCCTGTTCTATGTACATTACTTCGACGCGTCCTGCTTCCCTAGTTCATACGCTTCGTTCATGACGTTGGTGAACATGGACAGGAACGGTTGAATCATATCTGGACTGAGCTGGATTCCTGATTTTTCGAGCTGTTCCTGTGCTTCCGGAAGATACTTCATCGCGATCTGCAAAAATTCCATCGTTTTGTCTTCGTTCATAGTGGCGGCTCCTTTCCGTTCGGTAGTTTCCCGGTATCGACATATGCTTTGATATGCTGGTTCATTTCGCTCTTGAATCCATCAGGGATTACAGGGCTGAATTCTCCCATGGAGATGACCCCGTCCTGGAAGTCGAATTCAAGATTACCCGACTCAAGCTCACCGGCTGTATATTTCCCGGCAATCAATTCATACAATTTGTCGGCATGCTGGACCGTACTCGTCAGCACCGTTGATTCCCCAAGGTCTGATTGGTCGCTCACATACCCGATCGCATACCGGCCTGATTCCTTGAGCTTTTCAATTACAGCCACATTATACCCGTCCCCAGCAGGATATACAACGTCCACGTCCTGGTCGAGGAGTCCGTCGAGCCTTTCGAGGGCAACCTCGGCATGATCCCAGTGACCTGTATAATCGACCAGAACCTCTGCTTCACTGTTTTGGTATCTGGCTCCATCAATGAACCCCTGTACTTCCGGCTGCCAGGAAAAGGCGGCAATGATGCCGAGTCGATCCGTCTTGGTCTGGGAAGCCGCCGTCATCCCTCCAAAGAAGCCCATAGCGTAGCCTTTGAAAGTCAGGCTGGTAGTATTTTTCTGCGTGGCGTCCCCGTTGAAGCTCACCAGATGCATGTCTTTATGCTCTGATGCCACCTCATTGAATATGGAAGAATACTCACTCCCATGTCCGAAAACAAGATTGACGTCTTCCTTTTCAAAGTCATCTATGGCTTGACGGACCGATGCATCGTTCTTCATGCCTTCTTTATAATAAACCTTCACATCGAACTCTTTCTGGATGCCTAAAAGACCTTGATAGCCCTTGGTTCCCCAAACGCCGTCATCGATCGTTTCCGGTACAAGCAGACCGGCATTATCCATCTCTCCTGACCGGTTACCGGCAGAGCAGCCCCCGATGAGCAACAGGATCATCGACAAGTGAAAAAATTTCATGATCAAGTACAGCAACTCCTTTGATTCTTCGGAACTCGTAAAAATAAGTGCAACGGATTTATTTTACCTTTACCGCTCCGAATAAGGGAAGCTATTTTTTCCTTTTTTTATCCCGGCTTCCTTTAATTGCTCATCAAAGATGCCTTCAAGATTTTTAGAAGCCGTGACAGATACTTCCTTGCCCCTGATGATCTTCGGTGCTTCCATTTGTGGAATTCCGGCTTCCGTCAGGAGGGACCTGGCCTCCGACCACCCCGCTTCCCCCTTCAAATGAAGAACGGCCTTTCCCTTTCCCCCTGCGAGTGAGACGATCTTCCTGGCGGCATCCTTCACGTAGATCACGCCGGTCGGATCATCTTGTACCGGTTCGTCTTCATGAACATCCTTTAGTAGTCTGGCAAAAAGATACGACTCGGGCTGCCGCGGACCGATCAAGGTGGGAATATATATATCGGCACCGCCTGGATTTTGCGAGGGAGGATCTTGAAAATGGCTGAAAACCCTGATGGTGTATGCTGCCTTTCCCATCAAGGTCTCGCCTTCTTTTCCCTTTATAAGGTCTTCCTGATCATAATAGGGCAGATACACATGACTTCCGGAAGGAACCACTCGATCCCATTCAGCATAAGACGTCCAGTGGAGATTGGCATTCCGGCCGATTTCCATCCAATGATCACCCATCTCCCTGCCAGAATCAAGTGCTGTTACTTCCCACCCTTCCTCGAGCAGCGCCGTACATAATTCAAAGCCCAGAAATCCCTGGGCCGGATACACATATGCATGATTCACTTTCTTCACTCCCATCAGCTAAAGTTCGCTTTCGTGCTTCGCAAAATAAGATGTGAATTTCCTTCCCAGGGAGATCCGTTTCTCAGGAAGGACATAAAACAAATCGACCATCAGACCGTTTTCCAACCGGTCCCTATATATATCTAGTATGAGTGTGACCTGATTTTTATAACGATTCAGGCTGGTAGGTTGCACAATGTAGATCGGCATCGGGATTGTCTGGAACACGTCTGCTTCAGTTAAACTTCCAAGGAATGACGGCCACTGATCTTCCGTGATATTGAAAGCATGTCTGATTTCCCGAATGAGCTTTTTGTGGAAGAACTTCTGCTCCTTCTCCTGTTGAAGATGGTTCAGCAGGGATATGCATGGCGACAGCATCACGATGCTCCTCACATCCTCCTTCATCAGGGGATAAAGGTTTTTCAGGACTAGCCCGCCCATTCCTTCGATCAGGATATGGATACGGGGGTTGATGATTTCCGTCCTTTTCACATATTGATAGAGGCGATGTGCAAGACGGACTGCCTTTTTGCTTCCCCAATTGGCTCCGTACAGATTGCTGTAAAAAACGATATACCCTTTATCCGTCATATCGCGGACCCATTTCTTACGGAACTCATGCTGAGACCAGAAACTGCTTTTCTCATCTACATCTTGACCGTAATCACCAATGATCATCACTGCAAAACCGTTCGGTCGTTCGGGATAATGAATCATGCACCACTCTTGCTCTACTTGAAACAATCGTTGATACATCTGAAATTCTCCTTTTTCCAAGGTACTATAGTGTATGCCGGGGTCCTGTATCGGAAAGGGGATTAGCCCATAATTAAGGGAATTCGTGATGAAGAGCATAAAATGACAGGGGTTACATTTCACATTTTCGCCATTTATTAAAAGCCCAAGCTGTGGTAGTATAGAGGAGATTATGAATGTTTACATAGGCTGCTTCAGCCAATCATATAGAAACGGGGTGTAACCGTGAGATTTTTCTGGATGTTCTTCTGGGCATTTGCACTGACCGAGATGCTGACTTATGTTGTAGCAAACATGAGTGGCGGAAAATTCGATTTCATGCAAGGGTTGATCTTATCCGTCGCCGTCACGATCCTTGCTTATATCGTAACATTGATCCTTCCTAACGAACCTGTTGAGGATCATTAAAAAAAAGCTTGTAGACCGGGTCTGAATTTCAGACGACCGCCTACAGGCTTTTTTTATTTTCAGAGTGCTGGCGATCCCTCCGTACTTTCGACTTGAGCGGTCGGTGCAACCAACTCGCCGTAAAATTTCGTGAATGGAAAAGTAATACTGATGACGAGCAGTAGGAATCCAGCCAATGTAACCGTCCATATCGGACCAATGGCAGCGGCCGCCCACCCGCCTAGTAGCAGTCCGGATAGTATACTGAAATTTATCATTGTGCCCATGATTCCTGATATCCTCCCCAATACCTTATCAGGCACTCTTTGCATGAGCATGCTATTGAGCGGGACATTGAGAAAGGGACTGCAAAATGATGTCATACACATCCAGATATACAGCGGTAAGAATGGAAGGATCCTATGAGCCTCATAAACAGGAATCGTCAATAGCGCCATAATCCCCAAAAATCCAAACGTAAGCATAAGCAGCGTATTGTTCCTGCACTTTTTCATTATGAAAGGGACTGCAAGTGAACCTGCTACCCCAAAGATCCCTTCGAGTGATTCCAGTGTCCCGAATTGAACTTCATTCAACCTATATATGTTTAGTGTAATGGCATAAATATTTGCATTAATCACTCCCATTACAAATATACCAATGGTGATCAAAAAGAGAAGTCCGATTAAAAACGGATTGTTTCTGATGATGTTTACCCCTTGCTTCAGAGACTCCCTGTATGTGTCTTTGGTCACCATTTCTTCCTCTGCCGATTCTCCTCTTCTCGACTTTAAGAATAAGAGGATGAGCCCCGAAAGCATAAATGTAGCTGCATCCAGTAGAAATATGAGGGAATATTCCTTGCTCAGTAACAGAATCCCCCCTATGGAAGGTGCAATGATTGCCATCACCATGAATGTAGATTGTGAAAATGCCACCGCGTCAGGTATGGACTCTTTTTTTATCAAGCTCGGGATAAGGGCCGTTTTAGCTGGTTCAAAAAACAGGTTCCCTACCCCTTGCAAAAAAATCAGCACCACCAGCCAGGATAAAGAGGTCTGTGCCGTTATCATCAGGAGCACGATGACCAGTCTGTACAAATCAGAGCAGACCATAATCATCCTTTTATCATACCTATCCACAATCGGACCGACGAAGGCTCCCCCCAACATGCCCGGTAAGTAACCGGCAATGAGGATAAAACTGAAGATCATAGGATTTGAGGTCAATTTTGATGCCAGATACAAGACCAATAAACGGGTAATCCCATCACCAAGCAAAGACACCACTTGAGAGAACCATAAACGACGATAGGACGTATTCCTTAACAAAGATATCAACTGAATCACCCTTTAATATTTTTTATACGTTAAAATAATTTTAAACGATAAAAAATATTTGTAAATAAGAAATTCAGTTTTTTCCATTTATTCTTATTATTTTTCTGTCTTTGTTAGCGTTACTGCAGGAACTTTTCCTCTGCCCCGGTTTATTTGATATGATGAGACGGAGGTGAAGTATGATGGTGAACCCTGACGTTGCCAAAGCATTGTTTGATCCAAAACTGGAGGCAATCATTGATACAGTCAAACATAAAAGCAAAACAGTGAAAGAAATCGCCAAAGAATTAAATGAAAAGCAGTCGAGGCTATACTACCACATCCAAAAATTAGTAAACCTTGGGTTAATGACGATTGAAAAAGAAAAACTTGTCGGTAATATCATTGAGAAGTACTACACATCAAGCCACCTTCGTGATGCATCCATGACATTCGAAGGAGAAGTGGCCATGGAATATCATGAAAAACTTTTAACAAAAGCATTATTCAATATGAATCAAGGAATCAATTTATTGAAGGAAGATTTATCTTCAGATCCTCCCCCAATCCATTCAAATGCTAAGTATAGTGAACAAATCGTGAACCTCACTTTGGAAGAGTGGGAGCATATCAATGAAGAAATATTAAAAACGATTAATCTACGATCATCTAAAGAGGTTCCCAAAAGTAATAGTTCGGACTATAAATTCATTGTCCTTACGTACAAAGATGATGCTCGCTCAGAATGAATAATATAAAGAGGCTGGGACATAAGTGTTTTAGTCATAGTAAAACCCGAATTCCTTTGCATACCACTAGGCAAAGGAGTTCGGGTTTTTAATTTGTTTTACGAAATTCAAATGTCATTGTTTCCAGCGGTTGATTGGAATGCAAGACGAAGACTCCTTCGGGAGAGTAGCTAATGTGAGACCCCGCAGGCATGCCGAGGAGGCTCACGGGCTACCCGCGGAAAGCGAAGTCTTGCATGGAAATCATTAGCGGTATTAAAAACTTATACTGATATTGGTCATGATTAAATAGGACTTTTTTCAACCATCCTTACGTGATCGTCAGACCCTGCTCCCCTTTCTCAACCATCACTTCTCCTGTGACCTCGCCTGCAATGATGGCCCTGGCAAGTTTTGTTTCAATCTCTTTTTGCAAAAAGCGTTTCAATGGGCGTGCTCCGTACACGGGATCATAGGCCGATTCGGCAATGAAGGACTTGGCATCATCCGTGATCTCCAATGAAAGCCCCTGTTCTGTTACCCTCTCTTGCAGCTCCTTGAAGAGCTTATCGATGATGCCTTTCACATTGTTGATGCTTAGGGGTTTGAATAAGATGATATCATCCACCCTGTTCAGAAATTCCGGTCGGAATGAAGCCCTTAGCTGCCCCATGACAAGCTCCTTCGTATCTTCACTGATCTCTTCTTCCCCGTGATTGCGTTCAAGCAGGTGGGTTGAGCCGATATTTGAGGTCATGATGATCACGGTGTTCTTGCAGTCGACGGTTCTTCCGGCAGAATCGGTGATCCTTCCATCATCGAGCATCTGAAGGAGGATATTGAACACTTCAGGATGCGCTTTTTCGATTTCGTCGAGGAGGACCACCGAGTATGGCTTCCGGCGGATGGCTTCTGTTAGCTGTCCTCCTTCTTCATAGCCTACATACCCGGGAGGAGCCCCGACCAGCCTTGAGACTGCGTGCTTCTCCATGTACTCTGACATATCAATGCGGATCATGTGATCTTCACTATCGAACAGGGTCTGGGCAAGGGTTTTAGCGAGCTCGGTCTTTCCTACACCTGTAGGACCGAGGAAGATGAATGATCCGATGGGACGATTGGGATCCTTGATTCCTGCCCTTGCCCGGATAACGGCATCTGTCACCAGACCGACCGCCTCATCCTGACCGATGACCCGCTCATGAAGGATGCTATCGAGTTTCAGGAGCTTTTCCCTTTCACCCTCCACCAATTTCGTTACGGGGATTCCCGTCCACCTGGCCACAATGCCTGCAATCTCTTCTTCCGTGACTTCTTCTCTCAGCAAACGTCCCTCTTCTTCCTTCAGCGCTTTTGCCTCGAGACCGGCAAGCTCTTTTTCAACTTCAGGGATCTTCCCATGCCTGAGCTCCGCTGCTTTGTTCAAATCATATTGATTTTCCGCATCCTCTAGGGACCGGCGCAGTTTTTCAAGCTCCTCACGTTTTTCCTGGACGATGGCGATACTTGCTTTCTCCTGCTCCCACTTCATCTTCATGCCGTTCAGCTTTTCCTTCAGGCTGGCAAGGTCCCCCCTGATCGAGTCAAGCCTTCCCAGGGAAGCCGCATCCTTTTCTTTCACCAGAGCCGCTTCTTCGATTTCAAGTTGCATCACCTTCCTGGTGACTTCATCGAGCTCTGTAGGCATCGAATCGATCTCGGTTCGGATCATGGCACAGGCTTCATCAATAAGATCGATGGCCTTATCCGGAAGGAAACGATCGGTGATGTAGCGGTCAGACAGCATCGAAGCCGCTACGATGGCCCGGTCATGTATATTGACACCATGGTGGATTTCAAAGCGATCCTTCAGTCCACGGAGGATCGAAATCGTATCTTCCACGGTCGGTTCTTCTACAAGCACTTGCTGAAAGCGTCGTTCAAGGGCAGGGTCTTTTTCAATATACGTACGATGTTCATTGAGCGTCGTCGCGCCGATACAGTGAAGTTCTCCCCTGGCAAGCATGGGCTTAAGGATATTTCCCGCATCCATTGCGCCTTCGGTTTTGCCTGCACCGACAATCGTATGCAGCTCATCGATGAAGAGGATGATCCTTCCCTCACTTTTTTTCACATCTTTCAGTACCGCCTTCAATCGCTCTTCGAATTCTCCCCTGAACTTCGCCCCTGCTACGAGTGAGCTCAGGTCCAGTTCAAAGATGGTCTTATCCTTCAATCCCTCCGGAACGTCTTTACGGACGATCCGCTGAGCAAGTCCTTCTACAATGGCTGTCTTCCCGACACCGGGCTCCCCGATGAGAACGGGATTATTCTTGGTTTTCCGCGATAGGATCCGGATGACATGACGGATTTCACCATCTCGTCCGATAACGGGATCGAGCTTTCCGGATCGCACCTCTTCCACAAGATCCCTGCCATACTTCTTAAGGGCCTCGTATTTCATCTCAGCATGTTGATCTTTCACCTTGTCCCCTCCCCTGATGGATTCTACTTGATCTTGGATCGATTGCTGATCGATTCCTTTTGAAAGTAAAAAACGCGTAATGGGATGATCTTGCTGTCGGTAGATCCCGACAGCAAGATGTTCCGTCGATATGTATTCATCCCCCCATTTATCCTTTAGATGGTTGGCATCATCAAGGAGACGACGAATATCACCTGCAAAGTATTGTCCATAGGGAATATTCTCTCCCTGCACTTCGGGGATCTGGTCGATCCTGGACTGTATAAACTCTTTCAGCCCGGAACTGTCGAGGTCCAACCTGGCATAGAGAGAGGCTAAAAAGCTGTCCGGGCCTTCCAGCAGACGATCCCACACATGAATCACCAGGATGTCTGTATGCTTTTTTTCCTTTGCCAGTTCTCCTGCCGCCACGAGCCCTTCCTGGATCGCAACGGTGAATTGATCAAAATTCATATACTCACTCCTCCTTGACCATTCTTGACCTTTTCTTTATTATAGCTCGTTCCTTCCCTATTGGAAAATAAAAGCCCGTGATTGCACAAAAAAGGATGGAGCAGATGCCCCATCCCCTATCATTACGGCTTCCTGGCATACGTCCAGTGGCGATCGTCGTTTGTCGTCTCAGGGAAACGATCCCCGGCTTTCAGTTTAGCCTGCTTCGGGTGATTGACGGTACTACCGGTTTCACCGATCTCAATGTATATCCCATTATTGGGTGCTTTTTCTCCACCTTTGAAGTGTCTGCGCTGTCCCATAATGACCCCTCCTTTTGTGAAGCATGTGCTTCGCTTCTATTTTTCAACATACAGGGGGCATTCATACCTGTCAGAAATATGTCAATCTCTTTTCGATTCTGGAAATTCCCTTTACAGTCTTTTGCCCAATGGTGTTAAATGAATAAGTGTGAATTTTTTTGCTTGGAGGAAAGTAAATGGATATTATTCTGATACTGAAGTACCTGGTACTCGGGCTCATTCAAGGGCTGACTGAACCGATCCCGATCTCATCCAGTGGACATCTTCAAATTATTCAACATTTCTTTAATATCAAGACCACTTCATTAACGTTTGAAATACTCGTCAACACAGCCTCGCTCCTGGCAGTGCTCATCATTTACCGCCAAGATATCTACAGGCTGATTGCTAACGGGCTCGGATACTTCAAGACGAAGTCCCCTGAAAATACCCGCGACTTCAAATTCATCCTGTATTTAATCGTCGGGACGATCCCTGCTGGTGTCATCGGTGTCCTGTTCGGTGATGATATTGAGGCACTCGTTTCTGATCGGATCATCACAGTGGGAATCACCCTGATCATTACGGGTATCGCCCTTTGGCTTATCCGTAACCTGCGCGGAAGAAAAAATGACGGGGACCTTAATGTGAAGGATGCCATCATCGTCGGACTTGCACAGGCAGTCGCACTGATCCCGGGTATCAGTCGTTCAGGTGCCACCATCGTCGCTGCCATGGGACGGGGCATGAAGCCCGAAACAGCACTGCGATTCTCCTTCCTTTTATACATACCTGTATCGTTCGGTGTCATGCTGCTCGGCATCAAAGACCTGATCAACGACCCTAACTTAGGGGAGCTGGCCGTACCGTATATCGTTGCATTCCTGGCCTCACTCATTGCCTCCTACTATGCATTAAGATGGTTCATGGGCATCATGGCAAGAGGCAACCTGAAAGTGTTCGCCATCTACTGCTTCGTTGTAGGCGGCGGCGTGACACTCTTTTCCCTTCTATAATTTACAAAAAGGAATATCCTGTAACTATCTGAACGGAATGGTGTGAGGATGTGGAACATATACCTGATTCGATCAAAGCGATGTTCATACAGGAAGGCCTTCCATATGAAATATCCAAAGGAAGCTACCTGTTTCTTGAAGGAAAAGCCCCAGGCCACTTGTTCTTCATCAGGGAAGGACATATCAAGGTGACGAGATCTACACCCGGCGGACGTGAACTGGCCCTTCGTATTGTTGGAGCAGGGGATGTTGTAGGAGAAATTGATTTGTTCTGCGGGGATTCTTCCTGTTCGGTCAGCGCCAGGGCGATGGATCGCTGTTTCCTCCTCTCACTCCCCATCACCGACTTCGAAGCAGCGCTTGTGGACGATAGGGTGAGGAACCGGGAATGGATGATGTGGTCACAGCTTCAGCAGCGGAAAGACCAGTCAAGATTCCGTGATCTCCTTCTTCATGGAAAAAAAGGCGCCCTTTATTCCACCTTGATCCGTTTGAGCAATACGTACGGAGATCGCCGGGAAGACGGTATCCTCATCGGTATCAGCCTCACCAATCAGGATCTCGCCGATTTCTGCGGTGCCTCGAGAGAAGTGGTGAACAGGATGCTGCACGACCTCAAGGATAACGGTGTGATTACCATGAACAAAGGCTTCATCACCATTCATAAACTGGATCGACTGAAAGAAACGATTGATTGCGATCAATGCCCCCAATGCGTTTGTCAAATCAACTAGAAAAGGGCCTGCTATGTGCAGGCCCTTTTCTTATGGGACGTTTAACGGATTCCCAATGCAATCTTGGCGTAGCGTGACATATTGTCTTTGCTCCAAGGTGGGTTCCATACGATATTCACTTCGGTATCCTTTACTTCCGGGATATCACGCAGTGCTGTTTTAACCTGATCCACGATGGTCCCTGCAAGGGGGCATCCCATGGAGGTCAGAGTCATCGTAACGGTGGCCGTTCCTTCTTCATCCAGCTCCACGTCATATACCAATCCGAGATTGACGATGTCTATTCCAAGTTCAGGGTCCACCACTTGTTCAAGGGCGCCCATCATATTGTCTTTCAGATCTTGATCCACACAATCACTCCTATCTGTCCGTATTCTTAACTCATCTTAACAAATTCTGTCCCATATGACAAAAGCTTACGCCATCAGGTGGTCCTCAAACCAGTCCACGAGCTTCAGGACACCGTCGCGGCTGACTTTGTGATCGGCCTTCTGATCTTCAAGGAAGACCAGTCGATCCTCTCGTCCTTCATAGAAAGGGAGGAGTTCCGTATACGCTTCATATGTAAGTTGGAACGGTACCACTTTATCATTTTTCCCGTGCCAGAACATGAGTGGACGGCCGTTCAGCTTTTCCGGTTGCAGACTGAGGTCGAATCTAGCCAGCTCAGAAAGGATCTCTTCAACCTGCTTTTCGGTGAAAGGATTGTCATAACCCATTTTTTCGAGCTGGCCAAGCTGGGCCTGCGCAAGCTTCACATAGGAGGGATTTCCCATGAGGGATACGGCACTGTTGATCCATTCATATTGAGTTAAGGCACCCAGGGTCACGATTCCTCCCATGCTCGTTCCGGCAAGACCGATCCTCTCCCCATCAATGAGCCCATCCCGGGCAAAGGCCTCCTTGAGGGTGTTCAATTCCCTGATCGTGTGAATGACGATGTTCCAGAATCTTTTGCCCAGCTCATATTCCGTCTTGCCGGTCCCCCTCTCCCCGTGCTCCAGACAGTCGGGCAGGATCACTCTGAACCCTTTCTCGGCTAAATAATATGCATAGTGCAGATTATGCTCCTTCGCACTGGTGAATCCATGTACGAAAAAACATGTCGGCAACGCTTCATTACGGTATTCTTCTTTGACCAGATGAAGAAAAGGGATTTCTTCAATGGCATTATTCTCTACGATGATCACAATCGTCCGCTCCTTCCGGGTATGGCTTCCTTCCTATGATATCCTAGTGGAAGGGGCATGTATATTATTTGGCCTTCCGTGCAGTGGACAAGTATGCTGCCTTATGCGTACACTACAACTAGAGAACATATAGATGGGGGATTAGTGAATATGAAAGAAAAACATCTTATCGTCCTTGACCTGGACGGAACCTTGCTTACCGATGAAAAGAAAATATCCGTACGCACGTTGGAGACCCTCAATAAAGCCAGGAAAAATGGGCATGAGGTGATGATCGCCACAGGCAGGCCATTCCGCGCGAGTGAGCTTTACTATAAGCAGATGGGACTCACGACTCCGATTGTCAACTTTAACGGGGCATTCGTCCATCACCCGGAGGACCCTTCCTGGGGGGTCCATCATGAGCCGATGGACCTTGAAACAGCCAAGCAGATCATTGATGCCTGTCATGGCTTCAAATTCCAGAATATCGTCGCGGAAGTGAAGGATGATGTGTACCTTCACTATCATGATGAAAAAATCATCGATGTATTCATGATGGGGAATCCATCCATCTCTACCGGTGATATACGTCAGGTATTGAAAGACCACCCCACTTCCATGCTGATCCATGCTGACGAACACGATGTTCCCGAGATTCGATCCCACCTTGATGACGTCCATGCGGAACTGATCGATCACCGCCGCTGGGCCGCCCCTTGGCACATCATCGAAATCGTCAAAACCGGCCTGAATAAAGCAGTCGGCATCGAAAAGGTAGCCTCAAGCCTACAGATTCCACAAGACCGCATCATCGCTTTCGGAGACGAAGATAATGATCTTGAAATGATCCAATATGCAGGAACGGGTGTGGCCATGGGGAACGCCATTGATCCCCTTAAAGACCTTGCCAATCATATCACGGAAAGTAATCAAGACGATGGGATAGGAAGATTCCTCGAAAGGCATCTTGGATTGTAATCCTGGCAATGGAGGGTAATACTTGCTCACGTAATTCGCCGGATTTCAGCCATACTAATCAGGAGCATCCGAAGGGTGCTCCAACTTCGATAAGGGGTGGTTAGGATGGGAAGGAACAAATCCAAGCGTTTTGTACAGCAAGGAAAAAATGCGGTCTCCAAACATGATGAACGCATTCCATACCATTTGACTTATGCCGAGGCAGAAGCAAGGAAGCTTTCCAATACTCCTTACGACGGAGGTCTGTAACATGGCAAATCCACTTTTCCGACAGGCCCGGACCGCAGTAGAGGAAGCCTGTGGCTCTCAAACGGATCCACAGGCGATACAGAAAGCGAAAAATGCCCTCTCCTCCGCATTTGCAAACTCGAATAACGAGGAGAAAAAGCAGCTTCACTCCATGCAGGATGAGTTGAACCGCTTATCGTAAGAAATGCAAAGGGCAGCCGTTGAACGGCTGCCCTTTTGTTTAGTCTTTCCTGAAAAAACCGAATACCCCCGTCGTCTGGACGATATTCGTAAAAGCCTGGGGATCGACTTCCTTGATGGTATGCTCCAGTTCATACAGCTCATATCTGGAAATGACGATGATGAGCATTTCTTTATCTTCCCCGGAAAATGCCCCTTTGGCCGGTACCGTCGTAATCCCCCTCACAAGCTTCGCATGGATGGCGTCCTTCAGTTCCTGTGTCCTTTTCGTGATGATCATAGCGGTAAGCTTTTCATGCCGCGTATGGATGGCGTCGATGACCCTGGTCGTCACATAAAGCGTCACCAGCGTATAAAGAGATTTTTCCCATCCATACAAAAAGCCCGCAGAAACGATGATGATTGAATTCATAATGAAGAAATAGGTTCCGACCGGTCTGTCCTTCAACCTGGAAAGGATCATGGCGATGATATCCATCCCTCCGGTCGAAGCACCGTATTTCAGGGTGAGACCGACCCCAACTGCTGCAATGACCCCTCCGAATACGGCATTGAGAAGGATATCGGGTGAAAGCTCCACCACAGGGATGACTTCAAGGAAGAATGAAGTGAGGAAAACCGAGACGAAGCTGTAGATCGTAAAGGACCTACCCACCTTCATCCATCCCAAGATGGTGACGGGTATGTTCAGTATGAATAATAAAATACCTGTAGACAGGTGAAACGGTGTGAATTCCTTCAGGAGGCTGGATAATAATTGAGCCATACCAGTGAATCCACTTGCATATACATTAGCAGGAATCAGGAAGAAGTTCATGGCGACAGCCCCGAGGACTGCCCCTACCAATACAACAAAAAACTTCTTCGCTTCCAGGGTAACGTGCATTTTCTTCATGAATCGAACTCCTTCGGCAAGTGTCATTGTTCCTTATGTTCCACACTATATCATAGCTAAACCCCTTGCACATGATCCTTATGTACAGGAATTTGAATAACTATGGATTGTGCTTTTACTGAAAAATAGCTAGACTAAACCTATATAACGAAAAAAGGTGATAGATATGAACGTAAAACTTTTTGCTGATAGTGCCAGCGACCTGCCGGTAACTTTCTTCGACCAACCCAACATAGAACTGCTTCCACTGCAGGTACATATTGACGGACATGATTACGAGGACCTTGTCACGATCCAGCCCAAGGAAGTATTTGATAAAATCCGCGAAGGTCATGTTCCGAAGACCTCCCAGGTTTCACCCGATGTGTTCCTGAGGACGTTCACAGAGTTGGCCAAATCAGGAGATGCAGGTGTCTACATCGCCTTCTCCTCCCAACTGTCAGGGACCTATCAGACAGCGGTGATGATCAGGGATCAGGTGAAGGAAGAGTATCCTGATCTTGATTTGACCATCATCGATTCCAAGAGCGCATCCCTTGGATACGGACTGTCGGTCATCAAGACTGCTGAAGTACTCCATGCCGGCGGCACCAAGGATGAAATCCTGGAAACGGCACGCTACCATGTGGAGCATATGGAGCATTTGTTCACCGTCGAAGACTTGGAATATCTCGCCAAGGGCGGTCGTGTATCAAAAGCTTCTGCATTCCTTGGAGGGCTGTTGAATATTAAGCCCCTTCTTCATGTGGAAGATGGTAAACTCGTGCCACTTGAAAAACATCGCGGGAAGAAGAAGCTCCTGAAGCGCATCCTCGATCTGATGGAAGAACGCGGAAACAACCTTTCCCAACAGACAATCGGCATTTCACATGGAGATGATGAAGAGCTTGCCCTAGAGATGAAAGCGATGATTGAAGAGCGTTTCTCTCCTAAGGACGTTACCATCAATATTATTGGATGTGCCGTGGGTTCTCATACAGGCACCGGAACCCTCGCCATCTATTTCTTGAACTGATCAGACATATTCCTCCCCACCCTGCCCATACTAAGGGAAAGGAGGGTTTATCATGTCACATACATCAGATAACGAGAAGAAAGCCAGGGACAATAACGCCCTGCTTCAAAAAAAGAACAAGCTGAAAGAAAAGAACAGAGAAGCAGGTAAACATCAATTTTCCAAAAAAACCGATCATCTTTGATCAGCTGCCGCCTTATTCTAAGGCGGCTTTTTTGTTGCCGATCATTCAAGAAATCCATCCCATAAGGGGAATATCCTGTACTTTATACCGGCCCAGGTGGTATTTTAATAAGAGAAAAAGAATCATGCATATACGGAGGGATTTACATATGGCAAAAGAAAATTCATTTGATATCGTTTCACAGGTTGATATGTCTGAGGTAAGCAATGCGATTCAAATTGCACTGAAGGAAGTCAAGACACGCTATGATTTCAAAGGGAGCAAAAGCGATATCACACTTGACGGGGAGGAGCTCGTCCTGATTTCGGATGATGAGTTCAAGATGAACCAACTGAAAGATGTCCTGCTTGTAAAGCTGATCAAGCGCAATGTGCCTGTCAAGAATCTCGACTACAGCAAGCTTGAAGGTGCTTCCGGTGGTACCGTGCGTCAGCGTGCCAAGCTGGTACAGGGAATCGATAAGGAAAATGCAAAAAAAATCAATCTGCTCATCAAGCAATCCGGCGTGAAGGTCAAAAGCCAGGTGCAGGATGACCAGGTCCGGGTTACGGGGAAAAGCAAGGATGATCTGCAGAAGATCATGGCAGCCGTCAGGGGAGCCGACCTCTCCATCGACGTCCAGTTTGTGAACTTCCGCTGATCCCCCGTTTCTTCTCTCTGTCCGATGGGTATCATAAACCCATCGGACTTTTTATTTTAGGAGGTAGAACATGACGAAAAAAGTGATCATCATCGGTGCAGTCGGAGGCGGTGCCACCACGGCATCCCAGCTCAGGAAGCTGGATGAAACAATGGAAATCATCGTCCTTGAAAGAACCGACCACCTCTCTTACGGCGCCTGCGGGATGCCCTATTATCTCGGGGATGTGATCAAGGACCGTGAAAGCCTGTTCGCCGCCACTCCTGAATCCCTTCAAACCAAAAAAGGGCTGGATGTCAGGATGAAGCATGAGGCATTGAAGATCGACCGGGACCATAAAACCTTACATATTCGCAATCATTCCACCAATGAGGATTATGAAGAGACCTATGACGCACTGGTTCTTGCCACCGGTGCCTCCTCCATCCTCCCTGATATTCCGGGCCTAGAGCAGATCCCTGCCTTCCATCTGCGGACGGTAGCGGACATGGACCGAATGAAGCAATACCTTACCACAGAAAAGCCGACTTCCTGCGCCATCATCGGCGGAGGCTACATCGGGGTGGAGATGGCGGAAAACCTTTCAGGACTAGGCATGAACGTAGCAGTGGTGGAGCGCTCTCCCCAGCTCATCCATATCATTGACCCTGAAGCGGCTGAAATCGTCCAGAAGCACCTCGAGGAAAACAGAGTCGATGTTTTTCTTGACGATGGGCTGCAAGAAGTGGCGGGACCTGATCAGCTTAAACTCGATAGCGGTAAGATCATCCAGGCAGATTGCCTGCTCCTTGCAGTCGGGATCAAACCGAACAACTCCCTCGCAGAACAGGCCGGGCTATCTCTAGGTGAATCGGGGGGAGTCAAGGCGAATGAATTCATGCAAACCGACGACCCTTCCATCTACTGTGTCGGGGACGCCGTCGAGTCCATCGATTTCATCGATCACGCCCCTAAGCAGGTGCCCCTCGCATGGCCCGCCCATCGTCAGGCTTATGTCATCGCGAGACATATCACAGGGGATTCCGTGCCATTCCACGGGATGCTCGGAACGGCCATCGCGAAAGTTTTTGATCTCCACGTCGCTTCCACAGGTCTAGGGGAAAAGGAATTGAAAAAGAAGGGCTACCGGTTCAAGACCATTGTCCATAAAGGGAAATCCCATGCCGCCTACTACCCCGGAGCAAAGGATCTATACATACGTGTCCACTTCGATCCCGGCAGCGGTAAAATCTACGGTGGGAGCGTCATCGGCGAAGAAAAAACCGATAAACAAATCGACATCCTCGCTACCGCCATATACGGGGGCATCACCATCACAGGACTTCAGGAAATCGAAACGTGCTACGCCCCACCATTTTCTTCACCAAAAGGACTGTTGAACATGGTCGGCTATAAGGCTGAGGCTGAAATGGATCGACCGGAATCTTGCAAGTGAAAAATCTGTACAGTAGACGTTATGATTTCCAAAGGTTGGGTAAACACTATTCCATGTTACTAAATATCAAGAAGGAGTGTTTTCATTGTCCCAACAAAAAAATCAGCAATTCCCCCCTCAGCATCAGGATCACCAGCCCGGTACAATCGATGAAATGAACCCACAGCCGATCCATACCGATCAAAACTACAAAGGCAGTGGCAAACTGGAAGGGGAAGTAGCCCTTATCACTGGAGGAGACAGTGGAATCGGACGTTCAGTTGCGTGGTATTTCGCACGTGAAGGAGCCGATGTGGTCATTTCGTATCTGGATGAACATGAAGACGCACAAAAAACGAAAGAGCTCGTAGAAGCGGAAGGCGTCAGCTGTGAGCTCATCCCGGGTGATATCGGGGATTCCCATTTCTGCAAAGAGCTTGTGGAAAAGACGATCTCCCGCTTCGGCAAACTGGACGTTCTCGTGAACAATGCTGCTGAACAGCATCCACAAGCGGGGCTTGAAGAGATCGATGATGAACAGCTGGAGCGCACATTCAGGACCAATATCTTCTCCATGTTCTATGTGACCCGCGCTGCACTTCCCCACTTGAAAGAGGGGGCTTCCATCATCAATACGGCATCCATCACCGCGTATAAAGGCAGTAAGGATCTGATCGATTATTCGGCCACCAAGGGGGCCATTGTCAGTTTCACCCGTTCCCTTGCCGACAATATCGCTTCAAAAGGTATCAGGGTGAATGGTGTGGCTCCGGGGCCGATCTGGACGCCGCTGATCCCCTCCACCTTCACCTCGGAAAAGGTTTCACAATTCGGTGGCAATACACCGATGGGAAGAGCGGGACAACCATTCGAGCTTGCCCCGGCTTACGTATACCTCGCCAGCTCTGACTCCACCTACGTTTCAGGTCAAATGATTCATGTCAATGGCGGCATGATCGTGAACGGATGACAGAACCAAAGCAAAAAGGCATTCCGATCGGAATGCCTTTTTGCTTGCCCGCCTTCATCTCTTACGCGCGCACGATTGCCTTTCGACTATGCAATGAGGAACGATGATCCGCTTCACCGGCTCCAGGGGATCTTTGATCTTCTGAATCAAATTCTTCGCTGCCTCATTCCCAAGCTTGAAGATGTTGATATCGACCGAGGTCAGGGGTGGACGGGACATCTCCGCCAGCAAGACGTTGTTGAAGCTGACGATGGAGATATCATCCGGCACCGAGATCCCCATCTCATCCAGGGTATTGAGTACCCCTAGGGCCATCAGATCGTCTGCCACCACCAGGGCCGTAGGTGGTTCATCGAGCTGCATCAGCTCATTGATCGCTTCGCGGCCGCCTTCCAGAAGGAATTCCTCATGGATGATGTAGTCATCATGAAGCTCAAGCCCGACCTCACCCAGCGCTTTCTCATAGCCCAATAGACGCTCGACCGTCACTACCAGATTCAGATCTCCACCGATGAATCCAATGCACGTATGACCGAGATTCAACAGATACTCAGTCACTTCTTTTGTCGCCCGGAAATTGTCATTGTCCACATGGGTGATTTCTTCGGCATATTTGTAAGGCTTCCCGATCATCACAAAAGGAAAATCCCTTTCCCTCAGATAGTTCATCACCCGGTCTTCCACCCGGGAGTATAGAAGGACGATCCCGTCCACCCTTCCTCCCTGGACCATCTGTACAATACCTTCGTAAATTTCCTCTTCTGTCTGACCCGTGGACATCTGCAGGGCGTATTGTTCCTTATGTGCGCCTTCACTGAGTCCCCTCAATACGGTCGGGAAGAATGGATTTTGTGAGAATGTGCTCGTGGACCCGGGCATGACCAGACCCAGGACCTGTGTCGATTGATTGGCGAGGCTTCTGGCGATGAAGTTAGGGTGATATCCGAGCTCGGTCATGGCTTCCCTCACCTTCTTCTTCGTCTTTTCACTGATTCTTGGATTATTGGCAATGACGCGGGAAACCGTCGAAGGAGCGACGTCCGCAAGCCTTGCCACATCCTTTATGGTAATCGCCATGTATTCCACCTCTATTCTTTCTGATGCTTTATCTTTTTACCCCGTTTTTTCACTACATATAGGAATACCATGAATAATACGTAAACGATTCCAAGGGCGACCAGGAACGGGATATTGAGCCCGGATTTACTCTTGAGCTCATAAATTTCCGATTCCTCACGGTCAAGGACGATTTTATAGGTTCCGTCACCATCGCTCCTGACAAGATCCGTTGTAAGAAGACTCTTCAGCTCTTGATCTGCTTCCAACTGGTCTTCCGTCAGATCGATCGTTTGTGTTTCCGTCGTATTATTGATCGCGATCAGCAGGGTCTGATCTTTATAGGTCCTCTTGTAGATCCCCATACCGTCATTTTCGTATACGTTTTCAATCTCTCCCCTTGTGAGGGCGGGTTCGGTCTTCCGCAGCTCCCCAAGGCGGGTGATGTAATCGATGAGTTCTTTATCGGCCCGGAAATTCATCAGCCTCCGGTTATCAGGATCTTCTCCCCCATCGACGGCAATTTCAGAACCATAGTAAAGGATCGGGATGCCAGGCGTTGTATACATATAGGTAAGTGCGAGCTTCCACCTCGTCCCCGGGAACTCCTTCTCTTCCACCATCAATCGCGTGAACCGTTTCATATCGTGATTATCAATGAAGGTACCCATCAAGTAAGGGTTCTCATAAAAGGTCTGATTGTATCCCCAGAAATTGAAAAGGCGGTCCATGGATGTATCGGGTTTCTTGAATACCTGCCGCATTTCTTCCGCCTGCGGTACATTGACGAATCCGTCGATCCCCACGCCATTGTACTCTGCTATCTTTTCAGGATCCGTGTCAAAAATTTCGCCTAAAAGGTAAAAATCATCCTTCTCCGCCTTCACTTCTTTCGTGAAGTCCTCCCAAAAATCCTTCGGTACGTGCTTTACGGTATCGAGGCGATACCCATCGATATCGGTTTCCTTGATCCACCATTTAGCGGCATCGATCAGGTATTCCTTCACTTCCTGATTCTCTGTATTCAAATCGGGCAGGTCATATAACCATGCATTTTTAACGCTTTCTTCATCTTCGAAATTCATCGTCTGCTTTTCATGGAACCAGTCTGCTTTGGCAGGATCCGTTACCCACGGATGCTCCGGTCCGACATGGTTCACGACAAAATCGAGGATGATCTTCATATCGCGTTTATGCGCTTCTTCCACAAGCTTTTTAAACGTCTCGATCGAGCCGAAATGCTCTTCTGTCTTATAATAGTCGGTGGTCCAATATCCATGGTAACCCCCAGGCTGATTCTCAAAAATCGGGGTGAGCCAGATGGCTGTGAAGCCCATCTCCTGAATGTAATCCAAGCGATCGATGATCCCCTGGAAATCTCCCCCTTGATAACTCAGCGGGTCATTGGCGTCCACATTTTTGTCATTGCTTGAATCCCCATTGTTGAACCGGTCCACCATCAAAAAGTAAATCGATTCATCCTGCCACATTCGCTCTTCTTTTTCAGCTGCACCTACCGGATGGGCGTAAAAAAGAAGAAACGGGACTAAAATGAGAGATAACACTCTTCTTTTCATCTCCGCTCCTCCTCCAAATGTTAGTAACGCCTATAAGATTATCCTTTCGTGCCCCCTGCCGTCAATCCTGAAACGAAGTATTTCTGGAAGAAAAGGAAAAGTAGGGCAATTGGAACAGCAATCAGTACGGAGCCTGCTGCAAAGGTCGTGAATTCCGCCCCGAATTGCTTCGCGACCATATCATATAGTGCCACAGGAAGCGTATACATCTTCTCTGAACGAAGCAGGATGCTTGCGATGATAAAGTCTGCGAACGGAGAGATGAACGAAAACAGGGCCACGACGGCGATGATCGGTTTTGCAAGGGGCATGACGATCTGCAGGAAGATCCTGAGATGTCCTGCTCCATCGATCTTTGCCGATTCGTCGAGCTCCTTCGGGATGGTATCGAGATACCCTTTCATCAGCCACGTGTTCATCGGGATCTGTCCTCCGACGTAAACGAGGATAAGTCCGAGATGGCTGTCAAGGAGTCCTGTCAAAAGCGCCAGGACGAAAATGGCAATCAGGGCTGCAAAGTTCGGAATCATCTGCAGGACGAGGAAAGCCATCAGGCCATTTTTCCGTCCGACGAAGCGGTAGCGGGAAAAGGCATAGGCCGTCAAACTCACAAGGCACACGGTCAGGGCCATGGTCGAGAGACTCACCTTCAAGGAATTCCAATACCAGAGCATATAGTTGCTTTCTTCCAGATTGAAAAGCTCTTTATAATGGGCAAGGGTCGCATTCTTAGGGATGATGCTCGAACCGGACAAGCTCTGCCCGGGATTGAACGAGGAACCGATGATCCATGCGACAGGATAGAGAATCACCGCGAACATGATGCCAATGACAAGGTACGATAGGGTCAACCGGATGATTTTTTGTTTTTTCATTTTACATCATATCCTCTTCCTGGAATGATTTCGTCTTCTTGAACTGCCAGATGGCCACTGTGATGACGATGATGGACAGGAGCAGCGTGATGGCTGCTGCCTTCGAATACTGCGCAGATGTCATGGTCAATCGATAGATCCATGAAATCAGGATGTCGGTACCGCCGGCATTTTGCCCTGTCAGTGCCGGACCGCCTCCGTTGAACAGATAAATGACGTTGAAATTGTTGAAGTTGAATGTGTACTGCGTGATGATGATCGGCGCCGTTGCAAACAGGACAAGCGGCAGTGTGATATTCTTGAACTTCTGTACGGCAGAAGCACCGTCCACGGTCGCAGCTTCATACAATTCATCCGGGATCGACTGGAGTACTCCCGTCGTCATGGCAAAGATGAACGGGAAACCAAGCCACATCTGGATCATGATCAGGGCAATCCGTGAGAATAGCGGCTCTGTCATCCATGGGAGTCCTTCAATCCCGAAGAAGCCGAGGATATCACGGTTGATGGCACCGAATGATTCGTTGAACATCCCGGCGAAGACGAGGATGGAGACGAATGCCGGGATGGCCCACGGCAGGATGAGAACCGTACGGATGATGGCTTTCCCTTTCAGATCTTTTTGATTCACGATGATGGCCAGGAAGATTCCAAGAGCCACTTGCAGGGTCGTGGCGCCAAGGGTCCAGACCAGCGTCCACGCAAGGACCGTCACAAAGGTTTCACGCCAGATATCGATCTTGAAGATATCGACGAAGTTCTGGATACCCACCCAATCTACGAGTTTTGCAGGCGGAGAGTGATAAAGATCATAGTTCGTGAATGCCAGCAGGATGACAAAGATGATCGGGAAAATGACCACGAAGATCAGAAGCAGGAACCCCGGTGACATGATAAGGTACGGAAATCCATTATCCACAAGGTTCCGATACTGTTCGCGGATCGTTGCGATCTTCTCTCCATTGTCCCTTTTGATTCCGTTCTTATAAGCGTCCCTCAGGTTATACAGATAGAATGCGATTCCGAATAAGATGACAATGATGGCCAAAATGCCATATACCATGAGGAAGATGGAATGGTCTCCGTAGGAAACATCGGTGCCCAGGGTCGTGATGCCCCAGAGCCCTAAGGATATGAGATCCTTGAACACCAGGATGAAGGAAAGGGTCATGATGAGGAAGAAGACCCCCTTCAGGAATTGACGATGGTAGAGCTGGCCAAGGCCGGGAATGAGAGATAGGGCCAGTGCCGTTTTTCTATGTTTAGTAGTAGGATTGGATTGATCCATCCTGAACTCCCCCTTTTATCTTTATGCTTCAAGAGCTTTCTAAACCGGCGGCTATTTGCTTAGAAAGCTCTTGAAAAGGATGGCGGCACCTGCAGACAGGTGCCGCCACTCTCTTTAATTAGAATGGTTGGCTTTGATGTTATCCTCGATTTGCTTGACCGCAGCATCCATGGCCGCTTTAGGCTCCTGCTTGCCGGTCACGACTGTTTGCAGTGATTTGGCCATCGGATCCCAGACTTCACCCATTTCAGGGATATTCGGCATCGGTACAGCGTATTTGGACTGCTCGGCAACAGCTTTAGCGCCTTCATTTTCAGCAATCGCAGAATCATTGATCAAGCCTTCATTTGTCGGTACTTCCTGTGTTTGTTCAAAACGATATTTTGCATTCTCATCTTCTGTGATGAACTCTACGAATTTCTGTGCCCATTCTTTGTTCTTGGAATAGCCGGATACATGCCATCCTTTAACACCCATGAACGTTTTCATCGGCTCACCGTTCGGAAGCTTCGGCATCGCTGTTACACCGATATCGATCCCCGCATCCTTATACCCCTGGAAGGACCATGGTCCGTTCATGACAGATGCCACTTTTCCTTCGTTGAACAATCCGTCCATGGCGGATCCACCGTTTTCACCGATGATCCCTTTAGGGAATAACCCTTCTTTGTACCATTTCTGAATATATTCCGTTCCTTCTACTGCTCCATCGTTATTCAGTCCAAGATCTTTCGGATCAAGGGCTCCGTCATTTTCAGCGAACACATAGCCACCGTATCCACCCATCGGTGCGTGGGCAAAGTAGAAGTTATCCCATAGTGCAAGGAATCCATAGTTGCCATCTTTCGTGAAATCTTTTGCGAACGAATACACATCATCCATTGATGCAGGTGCTTCTTTCATCAACTCTTTGTTGTAAATGAATACTGGTGTTTCAGACGATTTAGGCAGGCCATAAAGCTTACCATCATAGCTTTCTGCAAGGATGGAAGACTCTGTGAAACGCTTCTTGACGTCATCAGACACTTCAAGTGGCGCAATATGGCCGGCAAGGGCAAGTTCCCCGATTTGATCATGTGGGAATGTCACGACATCAGGACCCGTACCTGCTGGTCCATCGAGACGCAGCTGCTCTTTCATTTTAGAAGCCATTTCGACTTCCTTCACCTCAAGCTCGATTCCTGTTTCTTCCGTGAACTTCTTACCGACTTCATCCAGCCATCCGGATTTCTTCTCATCTTCCCAGATTACCAATTTTTCAGGCTTATCCTTATCTTCCGCTTTCTTGCCTCCGTCTCCGGATGCTCCTTCTTCTCTGTTCGGACCGCATGCAGCCAATACCCCTGCTACCAGCATCAAGACCATGAATAACGAAACGACTTTCTTCACCCTGACCCCTCCTAATGGTTTGTCAATTTCCGAATGTGGACAACCGCTTGCACAAAAACAGGAATATTCCCCTGGAATCTATGTATGGTCCCCGGGCTTCCCCTATCGGATTTCCATAAATGATTTACGATCACCCGATATAAGATAACGTTTACATTTTTATTGTGAAAGCGATTGCACAATCTACTTTCATTATACTAAGTAACGCCCATTTGACAATACCTTTTTATTAAAAACTTTTCTATATCATTACATAATTGACAACCTCCTATAATTGGAATACTCTTTAGTGGAATTCATAAAAGGAGGAAAAGCCATGTTCCTTGAAGCCATTTTTCACCAACCAAGAGATCAATATGCATACGCTTGCACTGAAACAGACCTGCACATCCGTATCCGGACGAAACGGGGCGACATCCACTCCATCCGTCTTTTGCACGGTGACCCCTACGATTGGAGCGATGGAGAATGGCAATATACCGACCGTGACATGACTCTTGCCGGCAGTGATCAACTCTTTGATTACTGGCAGGCCACCGTCACCCCATCCTTCAAACGGCTTCGATATGGTTTTCTCCTTTCGGACGGCGAGGAAAACATTTTCTATGGAGAAAAAGGGTTCAGTGATGGACCCTCCTCTGAAATCGGCGACTATTTCTGCTTCCCTTTCCTTAATGCCATTGATGTGTTCAGCGCACCGGAATGGGTGAAGGATACAGTTTGGTATCAAATCTTCCCCGAGCGCTTTGCCAATGGGGATCATTCCATCGATCCCGACGGCACGTTGGAATGGAATGCAGAAGAACCGGCCCCCGATCATTTTTTCGGAGGCGACCTTCAGGGCGTCATCGACCACATAGACTATTTAAAGGAGTTGGGGATCAACGGCATCTATTTCACCCCGATCTTTAAAGCGCCTTCTAACCACAAATATGATACAACCGATTATATGGAGATCGATCCCCACTTCGGGTCGGAAGAGACCTTGAAGGAACTCATAGATGCCTGTCATGAGCGTGGTATCAAGGTCATGCTCGATGCAGTGTTCAATCATAGCGGCTATCATTTCGGTCCATTTCAAGATGTACTGGAAAAGGGTGAAGAATCTCCTTATAAGGATTGGTTCCATTTGCACGATTTCCCGGTGAACCCCGAGTCGAACCCTCCCAATTATGATACCTTCGCCTTTGAGGCATCGATGCCGAAGCTGAATACGGAACACCCGGATGTCAAGGAATATCTGTTGAACGTCGGGCGTCACTGGGTGGAGGAATTTGATATCGACGGCTGGCGGCTGGATGTTGCCAACGAAGTGGACCACCAGTTCTGGAGAGACTTCCGCCATGCCGTGAAATCCATCAAGCCTGACCTATATATCCTCGGAGAAATATGGCATGATTCCATGGCATGGCTGAGGGGCGATCAATTCGACGCGGTGATGAATTATCCCTTCACCACAAACATTCTGAAGCTGTTTGCCCACGAAGCCATTTCTCCTGAAACCTTCGTTGAGAACATGACCACCGTCATGAATATGTATCCCCAGACTGTGACCGAGGTCAACTTCAACCTCGTGGGAAGCCATGACACCCCGCGGATTTTAACGGAATGCAGGGAAGATGTCAGGAAGCTGAAGTTGCTGTATACCTTCATGCTCACCTCCCCCGGAACCCCATGTATCTATTATGGGGATGAGATCGGACTTACGGGCGGACAGGATCCGGGATGCCGCAAATGCTTCCCATGGGACGAAGGACAGCAAGACCTCGACCTTCATGGACATGTACAAAAACTCACCTATCTCCGCCAGGAATACGATCTCCTGAGGAATGAGGGGGTTTTCAGCTTCCTTCCGGCTGCCGGAGAGGACCGCCATGTGGCCTTTACGAAATCGGACGGTGACAGGACGATCCTCGTGGTATTGAATTGTTCCGACACCGACTTGGAATTCACGATTCCATTCGAATTGAAAGGCGTCCCCCTCATGAACATACTTACCGGGGAAGAGTTCACCGCAGAAGCGGAAAGCATCGAATTAACGCTTGAAGCATACGGTTTCGCCATCATCAAGTTTTAAGGTATCTCTATGTAAGGAGTCAGTATGGACACAAAAAAACGAATGACCTTGTTTGCCCTCACGTGGCCGATCTTCATTGAAATCCTTCTTCATATGCTCATGGGGAATGCCGATACCCTCATGCTCAGTCAATATTCAGATCGTTCCGTTGCAGCCGTCGGGGTATCGAATCAGATCCTCTCCCTCATCATCGTGATGTTCGGTTTCATCGCAACCGGCACGGCGATCCTGGTGGCCCAGCACCTCGGAGCCAAAGAGCATGCCATATCCGGTGAAGTCGCCCTCGTCTCCCTTGTCACGAACCTTGCATTCGGAGTGCTATTGAGTGCCATCCTTTTGTTTACCGGCAAAGGCATCCTGGATATCATGGGGCTTCCCCGGGAACTGATGGAAGAAGCATCCGGATACCTCAGGATCGTCGGAGGATTCATCTTCATCCAGGCCCTCATCATGACGGCGGGGGCAATCCTAAGGAGTTACGGATATACAAAAGACGCTATGTACATCACCATCGGCATGAACATCCTGAATGTAGCAGGAAATTATCTATTCATATTCGGCCCATTCGGCTTACCGGTCCTTGGAGTGGAAGGCGTGGCGATCTCCACCATCGCCTCCCGCTTCATCGGCCTTGTCGTAAGCATCATTGTCATCAAGAAGCGCATCCCTTCAGCCCTGCCGTTGAACAAGCTGGGGCACATCCCTGTCCGTCATATGAAGAATCTGCTGAAGATCGGGATTCCATCAGCCGGTGAACAACTGTCATACAACGGCTCTCAGATGGTGATCACCTACTTCATCGTGAGTATCGGAACCTATGCATTGACCACCAAAGTATACGCACAGAACCTGATGATGTTCATTTTTCTTTTCAGCGTGGCCATCAGTCAAGGTACACAGATCATGATCGGCCATATGATTGGTGCCAGGGAATACGAGAACGCCTACGCACGATGCCTAAAAAGTCTCAAGATCGCCATTGTCATATCACTGTGTATGGCAGGAGTTGTCTCGATCGCAGCAGAACCATTATTGGGAATCTTCACTTCCAATCCGGAGATCATCTCATCGGCGAAAGTTCTCATTTATCTCACCCTCTTATTGGAACCCGGGAGAAGCTTCAATCTCGTGGTCATCAATGCATTGAGGGCAGCAGGTGATGTTAAGTACCCTGTCTACCTCGGCATCGCTTCAATGTGGGGGGTCGGAGTACCCCTCTCTTATGTTCTCGGCATCACATTGGAGCTCGGACTCGTCGGGGTCTGGATCTCCTTCATTGCGGACGAATGGCTCAGGGGGCTCCTCATGCTGAGGCGATGGCGTGCCAGAACGTGGATTCACAAAGGATTTGTACGGAATGAAAAGGCCGTTTAACCCAAAACCTCCCTTTTAAAAAGGGGAGGTTTTTTGATGCCGAAAAATTTATGTGAAGTTTTTTTACATTTAACCGCTTACATACGAAATTAACACTTGAACTTTTTATATTTTCTGAATATGATAGTTCATATAACTTATTCATGTCATAAAAACTAACATCAAATTTCAGGAGGCGAAAAAATGAAAAAAGTGGAAGCCATCATTCGAGCGGAGGCATTCATCAATTTACGTGAAGCACTCAGCACAAGGGGATTCAGTGGATTGACCGTATCGGAAGCAGCCGGCTGCGGCAAGCAAAAAGGGAAACAGGGGATATTCAGGGGCAACAAATTCGAAATCAAGCTGGTCCCCCGGATCAAAGTTGAAATGGTTGTTGATGATGAACAAGTAGAAGATATTGTCGATCTCATTGTGGAATACTGCAGCACCAACACAGTCGGAGACGGAAAGATCTTCATTTATCCTGTTGAAGAAGTCATCCGTATCCGCTCTGGAGAAAGAGGAAAGCAAGCTGTTCTGTAAAAAAACATTATTGGAGGGGTTACAATGATTAAAAAAATATCTATTCTGCTTCTATTATCCTTCTTTATCGGGAGTCAAGCATTCGCTGCAGCTCCTACAGCCGAGTCGGTTCAGGCTTCACTTGATTCAACCTGGGTCATGATCGCAACGATTCTTGTATTCTTCATGCATGCCGGATTCGCAATGGTAGAGTCCGGGTTCACACGGGCAAAGAACACATTGAACATTCTTATGAAAAACGTCTTGACCGTCGCCATAGGATCGTTGATTTATTTCTTCGTGGGCTTTGGGATCATGTTCGGAAAAGATATCGGTGGATTATTCGGAAGTGATGGTTTCCTTTTATCAGGTCGTGAAGACATCGGATTCTTCGTTTTCCAATCCGTTTTCGCCGCGACCTGTGCCACCATCATTTCAGGTGCAGTAGCAGAACGCATGAAGCTCAAAAGCTATATGGTCCTCACCGTTGCCATGACCGCCCTGATTTATCCGGTAGTCGGGCACTGGGTATGGGGTGGAGGTTGGATTTCTGAACTGGGATTCGTTGACTTCGCTGGTTCCACTGTCGTGCATTTGACTGGAGCAATAGGGGCACTGATTACCGTCCTATTCCTCGGCGCAAGGACCGGCAAGTATCAGAACGGAAAGGTCAACGTCATTCCAGGACATAACATCCCGATTGGTGCACTCGGAGTCTTCATCCTTTGGTTTGGGTGGTTCGGATTCAACGGGGGCAGCACCCTTGCTGCTGATCCTTCTCTTGTACCCATGGTCATCGGCACGACCTTGTTCTCAGCATCTGCTGCCATCATATCTTCAGCCTTGTACACACTTTTCCGTTATAATCGGATCGACCCTTCCCTGACGCTCAATGGTGCACTCGGTGGTCTAGTCGGCATTACGGCAGGTACAGCAAATGTCTCCCTGACCGGTGCCATCATCATCGGTCTGATTGCCGGAGTGATCCTGGTTGAAGGTGTCACTCTGTTGGATTCGTTCCTCAAAATTGATGATCCGGTCGGTGCCATTGCAGTCCATGGGATTTGCGGAATCTGGGGTACGCTCGCCGTTGGATTATTCGATGTTCAAAACGGATTGTTCTACGGAGGTGGCGCTTCCCTCCTAGGGGTTCAATCCTTGGGCGTACTTGCCGTCATCGCCTGGACAGCTGTCACCGTAGGCGGTTTCCTGTTTATCGTGACAAGAGTTTCAAGTATCCGCGTGTCTCAGGAAGAAGAGCTTTCAGGCTTGGATTTTGCAGAACACGGTTCTAACGCATACGAATTGAAAGATACATTTCTTGAGCCAGATATCGCTTCAAGCCCATTCGGCAGCGATCTTGTCGAGCGGTTGAATTCGATCGGCACTCCATCGGCAGAAGACTCCCTCAAGCAGCGTAGCAGCGTATAATGAAATGGACTGTCCTTCGGGGCAGTTCTTTTTTAACCCAAAAAGAGAGCTTCCTGTCTGAAAGCATGCGACAGGAAGCTCTTTTTATGATATCGTCGAGATGATTTTTTCCTTTTCATCACCAGATACAAAGTTCTTTTTTGAGAAGACATCATAACCATTCTTACGTATTTCATTAAGGATTTCCTTATACAGAAGGGCCGCGCCCTTTACAGGAGCCCTGGAGTAGATCGGATAAAGGCCGATCGTCCTCATGGATAGACTGTAATAGTGTTCCGCCATACCGGCCATTTCTTCCCAGACGAGACGGAACGCTTCTGTAGTCCGCCCTTCACGCAGATCTTCCACCGAGCACTCGTGCTTTACCAGAAGATCCTGAGGAAGATAGAGCCTGCCCCTGTCCAGATCTTCACCGACATCCCTCAAGATATTCGTCAGTTGCAGGGCATAACCTAGATAAATCCCGTCTTCACGCAGTTCTCTTTCCTTGCCTGGCGCAAGGATCGGAAGGAGCATGAGTCCGACCGTGCTCGCTACATGGTAGGAATAATCCAACACATCATCCATCTTCATATATCTCCTGCCGGCAAGGTCCATGCGCTGTCCTTTGATCATATCCCGGAACGCTTCCCGGTCCATATTGAAGCGCTTGAAGACATCATCGAGGGCAATCCAAATCGGTTGCTCTTCAAAAGTCCCTTCAAGAAAGGACTCAAATTCTCTCTCGAATCGATCCAATACTTCAGGAGGACTGCCCTCATCCACGATATCGTCCGCTTTACGGCAAAAAGCGTATACCGCCCACACCGCTCTGCGCTGATTCTTCGGCAGGAGGGAAAATGCCCTGAAAAATGTTTTTGAATGATGTTTGATCACCGATTCACAGTGATCGTATGCTGCCGAAATCCTGTTCATCCATGGTCACATCCTTCCTTTCTAATTCCTCTTCAAAATATCTCTGTACGGCCTGTTCAACCAGTTTTGCCCCTTGCATGACAATGGGCACACCCCCACCGGGATGGGTTGATGCTCCGACAGCAAACACATTCTTCTCCGGAAACGGCTGCACCTGTGGACGGAAAGGACCGGATTGTCCAAGAGCAGGGGCTATGCCAAAACTTCCTCCTGCATACAGCCCTTCCTGCCTGGCCTGATCAGGCGTCCTTGTTTCCATCCAATTCAGCCGCTCCCTCAAATCGTCGAATCCGCTCTCTTCCATTGTATCTAAAATATAGGACGAAAGATATCCAGAAGCGTCCTCCCAATCAATCTTTTCAGATGCGGGAACAGGGACCAGAACGTAGAGGACACTGTTCCCCTCGGGTGCAAGGGATTCGTCCACGATGGATGGATTGAAGACGTAAAATGAGGGTTCTGAGGGCACTTTCCCTTTCTCGAAGATCTCCTTCATATTTTTCGAAAAATGTTCATTGAGGTAAAACTGGTGTAGGTCTTTATCAGGGTAGGTACCTTTGACTCCCATATAAAACAGGACGCATCCGGAAGAAGGCTTATATTTTTTATCGGATGGACGTTCCATGAGGGAATGGGTACCGGGAAAATCACCGTTCACTATGACAGCATCGGCCAGAAAGTCTCCCTCATCTGACCGGATCCCCTTCGCCTTGCCATCCTTTACAAGGATTTTCTCGACCGGACACGAGGTTTTGATCTCCACCCCGAGTCTCTCGCATGCCTTTCTGACCGGTTCAAGTATACTCGCATACCCGCCTTTAATATAGTAGATTCCGTGCTTATGTTCACTGAAGGACACAAGACTGTAGATGGCGGGAGTGGAATAAGGATTCCCTCCAATATAGAGGGATTGCAATCCATATGACATCTGTAACCGCTCATGGGAAAAGTATGTTCTCAGGTTCGACATGACTGTTCGGTAGGCTTTGAGCTTTATGAGGGAGCTGATCGTCTTTGGATTCATATAGTCTTTTATACCAAGGAAAGAGGACTGGAGGAATTGTGGTTCCCCGATGGCAAACCGTTCATCCATATCAGCCATGAATCTCTTGAAACCTTCCTCATCCCCGGGGAACTCCCGACGTATTTCATCCATCTGCGTTTCAAGATCCGCAAATTTCCTGTAGGTCTGCCCGTCGGGGAAGTGAATCCCATAGAGGGGATCGCAGCGTATGAGCTCGATTTCTTCTGTATTCACACCCGCATCGGCAAGAATGGACATCAACATGTCGGGCAGCAGTACGATCGTCGGGCCTTTATCGATCTTATAGTCCCCCTTGGTGACAAACGCAAGTCTGCCTCCAATGTCCTTTTCTTTTTCAAAGATCGTCACACTGTGACCATTCTTCGCAAGGAGCAATCCTGTAATCAACCCGCCGATTCCCGAGCCTGCTACAGCGACCTTCATAGTGCTTCCTCCATTTCCCTGTGAGCAGCCGAAGTCCTGGATGCGTCTTCCTTCATCATGATGGACGTGGTGATCCGGGCCGATTCGAGTATCGTCGGCAGACCGCTGCCCGGATGGGTCCCCCCACCGACAAGCCAGCAGTGATCAAGCTCCTCGAATTTATTATGAGGTCTGAGGGCCATCATTTGGGTAAGCTGATGACCAAGATTGAAGGTTGCTCCTTTGTAGATGTTAAAGTCGGTCTCCCATTGATGGGGATCCAGCACCTTCTCGAACCGGATATGACTCCGGATATCCTCGAGGCCGGCTCTCTCCTCCAGAGAACGAATCACGAGCTCCTTGAAGTCTTCCTGGTTATCTGCCCAATCGATTTCACTCATATTATTCGGTACCGGGGCCAGGACATAAAGCGTCGAGTGGCCTTCCGGGGCGAGGGTGGGATCCGTCACGGACGCATTCTGAATATAGATGGAGGGATCTTCTGACAACTCCATCGTTTTCGTGATCTCTTCTACGTTTTTTTTGTAATCATCGGCGAAAAGGATCGTATGATGAGGCAGGTCATATTTTTTATCGAGTCCTAGGTAGATCATGAAGGTGGAGCAGGAATATTTTTTCTTTGAAAGCTTTTCTTTGCTGTACTTCTTCAGCACACCGTCATCCACCAAATTCGTCATCACGTGGGCGAAGTCACCGTTAATGACCACTTCATCGGCTGATACCCTCTCCCCATTTTCCAGGATGACCCCCTTGACGTTTTTCCCGTCAAGCCAGAGCTTTTTGATCCCCGTCGAGAGATGGATCTTTCCTCCGTTCTCTCTTACGACTTTCGCCATCGCTTCTGAAAGTTGATTCACCCCGCCGATGGGATGAAATACACCGTACTCGTGTTCCATGAAAGAAAGGATGGAGAAAGCCCCGGGACATTCCCAAGGTGACATACCCAAATATTTGGACTGAAAGGTAAATGAAAGTCTCAGTTCGTGATCGGTGAAGTAATCACTCAGCACACTGTAGAGTGACTTACCGAGGGAAAGCTGAGGCAGGGCCCGCAAGACTTTCCAGCTGATATATTGATAGTATTGGTCCATCGGGCTCTGAAGGATGGGTTTCAAGCGGTCCATCTTCTTGCGTGTATCATTCATGAATCGCTCGTACCCTTTTCCGTTCCCAGGAAAATGTCGCTCGATTTCCTTTTTCAATTGTTCTGGGTCCCTGTACATTTTCACATCTTTATCTTTGAATTTCAGTTCGTACATCATGGGCAGCTCCTTCAGATCCACATAATCATGAAGGTTTTTCCCTGCCGCTTCAAAAAGTTCCTCCGCAATCTCCGGCATGCCTAGGAACGTCGGCCCGATATCAAATGTATATCCGTCTTGTTTGATGGCACCGTTACGACCGCCAACAAAGGAGTTCTTTTCGTATACATCGACTTCATATCCTTTACTGGCCAGAAGCATGGCAGAAGCCAAACCTCCAGGTCCCGCTCCGATGACAATCACATTTTTGGACATCTTCTCTTCCTCCTTGTACAAAGTTTATACAATACCTGAACATTGATTATAAATTAAGTATACAATGCTTCTTTCATGGGCACAAAGATTAACACTCTATTTTACTAACAAATTTCTTTTTTGCCATATGTAAAAATAGTCATATGAAGCATCCCTCTTAGTTTACCCTCTTTTTTGCTATTTAATGATTAGTATGAGCAAAAGTTCATTTTAATCACGAAGCCTCCAGTTGAGCGCCATCACACCTGCTGGAACAGGGTTTCTCCATAAAAAACACCCCGGGCATTTGTCCGGGGTGCGGTAGGTTCAGGAAACGATTTTAATATTGTAGGTTTTGAACCAGACATGGATCTGTGCCAGGTGGGCAAGAAGCTGCGGCCCTGTCATGAGCTGACCGTACCAAGGGGTCTGGAATGCAGCACCGCCGGATTGGACGATATCCTTCAGCTTTTCTTCTTCGAATAAGGTATGAAGGACACTCGTTTCATCTTCCAGGATCTCTGAGAGCCATTCACGTACAAGTTCTGTATACTTAGGATGATGTGTTTTCGGGTAAGGGCTCTTTTTACGGTAAAGTACCTCATCAGGGAGGATGCCCTCAAGTGCTTTTCTAAGAAGGCCTTTTTCCCTTCCTTCGTGGTGTTTCATCTCCCAAGGGATATTCCACGCATACTCTACAAGGCGGTGATCGGCAAAAGGCACCCTGACCTCGAGGCTAGCCCCCATGCTCATGCGATCCTTCCGGTCCAGGAGGGTCGTCATGAACCATAGCTGATTCAGATAGAACATCTGCCTCCTTTTCGCCTCTTCATCCGATTCCCCTTCAAGCAAAGGAGTCTCTTCTACCGTATCCTCGTACCTGGCCAGGACGTATTCTTCAAGATTGAGCTTGTTTCTCCATTCTTCTTTCAGCAAACCCTGCCTTTCTTCCGTTGAGCGCATCCACGGGAATCCTCTGCGATTGAAATCATCACTCCGATGGAACCATGGGTACCCCCCGAAAATCTCATCCGCGCATTCTCCCGATAAACCGACCGTGAAGTCCTGTTTGATTTCCTCACAGAACCATAAAAGGGACGAATCGACATCGGCCATGCCAGGCAGATCCCTCACGAGGACTGCCTGCGTGAGATAGTCCTTCAGCTTTTCCTGATCGATGACGCAGCTGTGATGAACCGTTCCGAATTCTTGGGTCATTTGATCAATCCAGTACGCATCGGCATTGGGCTGGAAATCATTGGCCTTGAAGTGTTCATCATTCCCTTCGTAATCGATGGAGTACGTATGGAGCTGCCCCTTCCCTTCATCCCTGTAGCAATTGGCAGCCACCGCCGTGATGGCACTGGAATCAAGACCCCCTGATAAAAATGTGCACAGGGGCACATCCGATACAAGCTGCCTTTTGATCGCATCCATCACGAGGAATCTCACTTTTTCAACAGTCTCTTCGAAGGAATCTGTGTGCTTCTCACTTTTCACATTCCAGTATCTCCACTTCTTCACACCTTCAGGACCGAAGCTCATGGCGAATGCAGGGCGCAGTTCCTGTACCCCTCTGAAAACCCCATGCCCCGGGGTCCTCGATGGCCCGAGTCCCAACACTTCCTTCAACCCCTGAAGATCGATCTCAGGTTCGATATCAGGGTGGGCCAGCAACGCTTTGATTTCCGAAGCAAATAAGAGACCACCGTCTTTCTCGGTATAAAACAGGGGTTTGACGCCGAGTCGGTCACGGGCAAGGAAAACCCGCCCTTCCTGTTCATCCCAGACGGCAAAGGCAAAGATTCCGTTCAAGTGATCAACGCACTCTTCCTTCCATTCGATATAGGATGTGAGGAGGACTTCTGTATCCGAATGTCCCCGGAAAGTATATCCCTTTCCCCTCAATACATCCCTGAGATCTTCCGTGTTATATAGCTCACCGTTGTAGCAAATTGTATAGGATTTCCCTTCATGCTGGATGGACATGGGCTGCCGTCCGCCTTCCGGATCGACCACGATCAGCCTCTTATGACCGAACAGGACATGTTCACCGCCCCACAAATTATTCTCATCGGGTCCTCTCTTTGATAACGTTTCCGCCATCTCCCTTACAATCCCTCGTTCACCTGTCAGATTTCGCTCGAAATGTACCCATCCTGTGATCCCGCACATGGTCATCATCCTCACTTTCGTAGAAAACAGCTCTTCGACATGTAGATTATCTTATGCTTCTAAAGGGAAATGGTTAATTGACTCAATCAATTTTATATGAATGAAATATGATAATAATGATAAGTAATGTAGTTAAGGAGGGATATTCATTTGAGCAATATTTATCGATCAAACATCTTAAAATCCCAAAAGCGGGCATATTCCGAAGGGACCGTGCTCTTAGAAGATGATATATGGTATTTCTTTGAGATAGATGCCGAAGAGGAATCGGAACTGGATTTTTATCTTCATCAGGAACTCAGACTGTACAGGGATGAAGAATGGATCACGGGGGTCCTGCTTGAGGACGGTATCCTTGCAACCCCATATGAGAAGATCAGAATCGAGAACGGGGACCGGATCTTGATCAAGAAAAGCATCTTATTCTCCCTCGAAAACCTGATGGAGGAAATATCCGATGACGCATTCAACCAGTTCATCACCACTTTGAATAATCTGAACTATTCCATTTATGACTGTATTTTTTGTCACAACCATCTGGTATTCCTCGGAAACCAGAAAATCAAACAGGGCGTGAACTTCATAACCTTCGACAACGGGGACGAAATCTGCGCGGTACAACACCACTTCACTTACTACAAAAAGCAGCGCGACCGCTTCGAATTCACCCTCAGCACCGGCAAAAGGATTGTAATAGAGAATATTGTGAAGTAACGATAGGCTGCGGCTTGTTCTGACCGTCAAATATCGCACATCCAAGACCATAAAAAAGCCGGTGCACTCAAACGAGTGCACCGGCTTTTTTGTATTATGCCAGGAAGTTAATTCCGAGTGGCAACTTGAATCCAAGATAAAGGACGGCCAATAAAGAGATGACAAGAAGGATTGCAGCCACTTTCGTACTCTTCCCTTTATTCAAGCGCACGAGGATGATTTCGAACATGGCAATCACCCAAATGCCGACCAACCCTTTAACTCCATAAAGTGCAGGATCGAATCCTTGGTTCTTCCAGAATAATAATGCTCCTGTCACAATGATCAGGATGTAGAATAATCGCAGGATCATATGTACAATCTTCATCGCTTTGGCATTACCTGCTCGATGCAACGCTAGTGCGACAAAGAATAGGATAATGGCGACTACCCACGTAGTAATATGAGCATCCGTTCTATAAAACATGTGAACCCTCCTAAAAAAGAGTATATTTACGCTCATAATATTACCATAGTCCGCCACCATTCCAAAATTTTATCTAGGACTGTAACCGATTTGTCAATTTTCCTACTGATTCCACTTCAATTTCAACCAGATCGCCACCCTTGAGGAATTTAGGAGGGTTGAAGCCTTTCCCTACTCCTGCCGGGGTACCCGTCGCAATCACATCACCCGGCTCGAGGGTCATCCCTTTTGACAGGATCGAAATGATATCGCTGATCTTGAACATCATGTTCTTCGTGTTCGAGGACTGTCTGACTTCCCCATTGACCTTTGTGGTGATGGACAGATCGTGAGGGTTATCAATTTCATTCTTCGTCACAAGATATGGGCCCATCGGACAAGTAGCATCGAGGCTTTTGCCAAGGAAAAATTGACCGTGCTTTTTCTGCAGGTCCCTTGCCGTGATGTCATTGAGGATCGTGTAGCCAAAGACATGGTCCATGGCGTTTTCCACAGGAATGCCACATCCGCCCTGTCCGATGACAACGGCAAGTTCTCCTTCATAATCAAGCTGTTCCGTAAGCTCAGCATGGACAGGGAGCTCTTCCCCTGGAGCAGCCAGGGTGGTTGGTGCTTTGGTGAAGATCATGATGTTTTCAGGTGCATCCTCCGACCCCATCTCGATCGCATGATCACGGTAGTTTTTACCGACGCACATGATATTTTTCCCGAGTGATGTGAGGGGCGGGAGAAGACGGATGGCATCGGAACCATAGGTGTGCCTTTCCCGGGCTTCCTCATCCATGGCACCCCATGCTTCCTCAATCCTTTCCAGGAACCCGTCCCCTTCCACGATTCCACTCCTCACATCCATCGGCAGCGCATGTCCTTCTCCGAGCTCAGTGCTGGCAGCGAATACATCCACTACCCCGTTTTCAGTCCAGATCCCATACGATACGCGGTCATTTTCCGCAAAACTGACTAATTTCATCGTTTACTCCCCCTTGGTTTGGTGGTACCTGTCAGGAGACAGATTCCGCTTCCCGTAGCTCAGTGACCGCCACACTTTCTCTACTGGTCCGTACTTGAAATACGTGAGCCAGATCTCTGAGAAGATGACCTGGACGATATAGATCCCGATTGCGAGGAGAGTCCCTGTCGTCAGCGTGACTTCCCCGTAGAGTCCGAGTCCATAAGAATAGAAGATAAGGGTTCCGATGATCGATTGAAGCAGGTAGTTGGTCATCGACATCTTCCCCATCGAAGCGATAGGCTTGCTCCACTTCAAGATTTTTTGGTTCTGCAATAATAATGAGAGTATTATTGCATAAGATACTGATAAGAACGGACCTCCCAGGAAATCCTGGATATAGCCATAGGCCGTGTTGGCCTCGATCAGAAACGGCAGTGATTTGACGGCAGTCCCGATCACCAATGTAGAGATCCCGATCCATAGCCAGGCTTTCTTATGTATGGCGACTTTCTCCAATAATCTCAGTTTGCTCGCCCCTGCTCCGAGCAACATCATGGGCAGGATCGACAGGGCAAGGAAGATAAAATTCCCCGGACCGTTCACAGCATACCAGTCAGAAAAACGCTGACTCATGATGTCGCTGAATGACCCGTTTCCATAAGCAGCCACCGAGTTCTGAAGCGATGCAATATCCGAGTAAAAGCTTACGCCTTCAGGATCGACGAATGTCATCAATACGAGCAAAGAGCTGAAAAACACCTGAGGCAGGAGCAGCATGGCGCCTCCCAACAGCATTAGCCATTTTCCAGGCAAGTTCATGAACAAGAGGAGCATCAGCCCAAATACCGCATAGTTGATGAGGATGTCACCCGACCAGATGAAAAAGGCGTGCAGGCAGCCGATGATTAGTAAAATCAACAGCCTCCGGATCCCGAACATATAAAAGGATGTCCCTTTTACATCGGCCCGGATCTTTTGTATACCCAGGCCGTATCCGAACAGCATGGCGAACAGCGGATAAAAACTGGCTTGGACAAAGATATCGATCCAGGGATACAACGCTGTATCACCAGGCGTTTTCCACCAGGAATACGGGTCCATATACAGAAATGGCGAATGAAACGAAATCATGTTGATGATCAAGATCCCGAGAAGTGAAAAACCTCTTATCACATCAAGGCTGATTATTCTTTCCGATTGACTCACAGGCGATAATACGGCCATGAATCGTCCCCCTTTCTTAATCTCTTCTACTCTAGTGTACATCGAAACGGCCGATTAGGCGATTGTCACTTTTGCAAAATTCTCACATACATTGGTACTAATTATTGATAAATAAAGGTGTGAGTATTTTATGCCCGCGATCGTAGGCTTCGCCCAAGTGATCAGCATTGGTTCGAGCGGTGTTTTCCATATAGGTGACGTATTCAATATCAGCCCCATTTCAACGGCCAAGACCTTTGCAGGAGCTGGATCCTTCATCACCGGACGCGGAATATCCGTCTATAACGAAAGCTCCTTGACGTACACGGTGGATGACGACACGATGGATCAAGGGATTATCCTAAACGTATAAGGAAGTGGCGAGATGAATTATTATGTGCAGCAGTCCATCCAAATCCAATTCATCAAAATCGGCGGAATGTCAAACTCCTCGGTGCTTCAGATCGGGACGTGCGGACAAATCGCCACAAACGATTACCTTTATAATACAGGCGGATTCACTGAACCTGCTCCACAGGCACAAAAGAACGGGGGGACGGGAGGACAATCACAATCCGTTCCTCCCTTCGTCCCTCTTCAACCCCCAGGCGAATCGTAAGGAAATCACGCGGCACTGAAAGAGGTGGTACCATGAATAATTACTATATGACCCCACAACAACTCTATCAATATATTGAAAATCTCCATTCAAAGATTGCCGCGTTAGAAAAAAGGATGAATGATCTCTCCGCTGAACTCCAGAACATGAGGGACTCTCCATCAATCAACGTGGAGAAGATTGAATATAAATTCGATCAGCTCAAGGTGGAGTCCCTTGACGGCACATTGAATATCGGGCTGAACCCGAACTCACTGAAAGAAACCATCGAGGATCTTGCGGTGGAGCAAAACGTCAACGTCAAGTCCATGCAGGATCTCGGGCCCTATAAGGCAAGGCTTGCTGAAGCAGTCGGAAGGTATATAAAAGAAGAACTTCCCGTCTTGATACAGGATAATGAAATGCAATTCCAACGTTCATTGGACCCCCAGTATCATGAGATGATCCAACAGGACCTCCTGAATCAAATGCCGGGAAGGATCGAGTTCTATCTTGAAACGATCCCCTACATGGAGGGCCGCCATACGAAAGAAGAATGGGAAGCCAAAGTGCTATCCCGGATCAAACAGGATATCCAGACCGCACTGTACACCTTCATGTCTCAAATGCCAAACAATATGGAAGGGATGAATCAACATGAACCTCCAGGTAATCAATAGGGAATTATCCGTTGGAAACATCGATATTGCAGGGGTTGCCAGCTCTTCCCTCGTGCTGATCGGCGACGCTGATATCATCCAGCTCACCTCAGCCTTCGACACTCCTGCCGAATCCCTGATCATCGGACCTTTTGTACCGCTGACCCCGAAAGGTTAACCATGCGTTATTCCATCGTGAACCAACTCGAAGGCATCACCCTGGCATTCAGCTCTTTTTATCAACTCGGGGATACACGGAACATCGATTCCGTCTCGTGGGCATACGCTGTCCAGCGCGAGCAGGAATTCTTCCTGTCCAGCGAAGGGAGCTACGATTATCGGGTGTTCCAGTCCCCCATTCAAAAAGCCCCCATTGATCCAAGAGTAAAGGTCTCACGGCTGAGCCTGTGTCCCATCAAGGTTAACCGCTTATTTGTAAAAGCAACGGCTTTCTCCTCCATCGTCCATGTAGGGAATGTTTCCCTTGTATCCATGGATGCCAGGGTAAAACACATTCGGCAGCTGGAAGATACCCAAGGAGGATCGGGGCAGACAGAAGAAATCGAAGGGCCCAATTAACAATTTTCATACAATCACATAGGCTAATGATGATAGCCTTACTAGCGACAGGAGATGGTAGATATGCCAGCATTAGTCGGCCCCGTCTCGATCCTGAATATCGGCGGGGGGAATGTCCAATTCGGAGACACGGGGATCATTTCACCCAAAAACGCCTCTAAAACCTATGGTGGCTCCGGAGGATTCAATACCGGTCCGTTCCAGCTCACCTACAATGTATTCAGTGCCACAACGACTTTTGACTGCAATGTAGTCGACCAGCCCATTGCCGGCAACAATTAAAAAGCCAAAAGCCCCTTCACGGGCCTTTGGCTTTTTGTGTTCATCTTTTTTTCCGCCGTTCCCTGCTTTTCCGCGTTCTGACGAGTTTGGAAGATGGCTGCTTCCTGATCCATCTGATGAATGCCGATATCTTCGGGTCCTGTCGCAAGGTTTCGATGGAATTCAGACGGATACCCAGCTCCTCATTCGTATAGAGGGAATGGATTTGTTTATGACAGGGGATGCAAAGTTCCGCCGTCGGGAGAAAGGTCCCCCCCACCTCTTTTGGCGTAAGATGATGGGTGGTCGTCTCCACATCCGGCCTGCCGCAGAGTTCGCATGTTTGGTCCTCGGCCATCGCTATCCCTCCTCCCTACGCGTAGGGTGCCCGTCAGATTTCGAGGACATGCCCGCCATCGAAGAAGTAGAGGAATTTCTGTTTCACAGGCTCCCTCCAGATGGATTCAAGGGCACGTGTATACAGTTCGATTTGGACCCTGTACCGCTCTTCCAGGACCGGCCTTGCTTCCTTGAATCCATTCTCGTATCGATCGTGGATTCCATCCGTCTTATAATCAAGAAGGATAAGTCCTGCCTCATCCCGGAACACACAGTCGATCACTCCCTGTACAAGGACCGTTTCTTCCGGTGCGCCTTCCCCATCGAGGGCGATATCCCTCAGGGGGACACTCATGCTGAACGGAATTTCCCGTTGGATTTCATTTGCCTTCAATAACCGGCTTCCGACAGGAGTGTGGAAGAATTGTTCGATGCGGGAGGTGTCGATGGAAGCAATCTGTTCTTCCGTCATGATCTCCCGTTTGAGAAGGTCTCCCAGCAGACTGCGTATTTCAGCTTCGCCGGGTGCCGCTCCACCGAGGGGAAGATGCTGCATGACAGCATGCATGGCAGTACCTTTTTCTGCCGGGGAGAGGTCCTTAGACTGCATGAATTTCGGACGTTCATATACCGGCTTCTGATGTCTTCTCAGGATGTCATTGCTTGCCGCTTCATCCTTGATTTCCACCATCCGCTTAAGTTCGGAAACGGATTGCTTGGACCTTAGGCTTGTTGCCCTCTCATGAGGATACGCCCAGGAAAGGCGGTGGAGCACTTCCTCTTTGAAAGGTGAATCCATCCCCATCTCTTCAGAGGCCTTGACAGTGTCCATCCAGTCCTGTGATTCCCCTTGATCATCACTTGATTCTTCCATAAGCTCTGCTGCCTGGAATGTGCTGATCTTCCAAGAGGAAGGATGATCGGCAATTTCATTCGTCCCTGCAAGCACTTCTTCCCTCAGTGGATCTCCGTCCCTGTGGCGCAGCACCGCAGGCCCGATCCAGTCGAGATACGAAAGGGCTTTTGAACGTTCATGGTCGGAAAGCAGCCACCCTTCCGTCGTGCCCCCGCGCTTCCAGTTATCCAGGGTTTTATCAATGTTCTTGACAGTCCCGACGAGATACAGCTTCTCCTTTGCCCGTGTGAGGGCCACATACAGGACCCTCATTTCTTCAGAAATCGCCTCGAGCTTCTTCTTTCGTTTAAAGGCAAGCTGTGGAAGGGACGGGTAGCTGATCCGCTTTACCGGATCGGTATATTTCGCCGCCAGCCCGAGATCCTTATCAAGGAGGTAGGAAGCGTTCAGGTCCATAAGGTTGAATTGCCTCGTGGTCCCTGCAACGAAAACAACCGGGAATTCAAGGCCTTTACTGGAATGGATCGTCATCAACCTGACGACGTCTTCCTGCTCGCTCAATGCCCGGGCGACCCCGAGATCATCCCCTCTCTCCCTCATGCGATCGATGAATCGAAGGAATCGGAACAGTCCCCGGAACGATGTTTCTTCGTACTGCCTTGCACGGTCATATAAAGCGCGCAGATTCGCCTGGCGCTGTTTGCCGCCAGCCATTCCGCCTACATAATCATAGAATCGTGTATCCCTGTAGAGCTGCCAGATCAGTTCCGTTACTGACCCCTGTCTCGCTTTTGTACGCCATAGTTCCAAATGATACAAGAATACGCGGACTTTTTCATACACCTGTTCATCCCGTTCTCCCTGAGGCCTCTTTTTCGCAAAGGATTTCAATGCTTCATAGTACGTACCGGCTTTAGAATGGATCCGGATCCTCGCAAGGCCCTCTTCATCGAGACCGACCACCGGTGATCGGAGGACGGAAGCCAGGGGGATGTCCTGATATGGGTTATCGATCACTTTTAGAAGCGATAGCATGATGGCCACTTCGACGGCATCGAAATACCCGGTGGACAGATTGGCGTAAATCGGAATCCCGTGTCGCTTGAATTCTTCCATGATTTCCGGCGCCCAGGGCATCGAACGGAGAAGAATGACGATATCCCGGTATTCAATCGGACGATCCGTACCGCTCTTGGCATCATGTATGAGCGCCCGGCCTTCGATGAGCTCTTTGACTTTCTTCGCCATGAATCTCGCTTCCAGCACGGACTTTTCGATATCCTCCCCGTCAAGGGGATCATCACCGCCGCCCGCCTCCTGTTGTATGAGTGCAAGCTCCACGGGATACGGTCGATCCGCCGGATAAGGTGCACCCGGAACCAGTTCTGCTTCGCGGTTATACTCCATTTCCCCGATATTCATGCCCATGATCTGCTTGAACAGGAAATTGGTGCCGTCCAGGACTTCCTTTCGGCTCCTGAAGTTTTTGGAAAGGTCGATTTTCATGCCTGTTCCGCCACTGCCGAACCGGTTGTATTTATCTAGGAAAAGGTTCGGCTCAGCCAGACGGAAACGGTAGATCGACTGCTTCACATCCCCTACCATGAACCGGTTGCCCTTCCCTTCATCCTCTTCGGTGATGAGCCTCAAAATGGACTCCTGTACCATATTGGTATCCTGATACTCATCGATGAGCACCTCTTTGAACTTCTCCTTATACTCCATCGCTGCCGCAGAAGGAATCAATTCCGTACTTCCGGGCTCCCTGAGGATATCAAGGCAGAAATGTTCGAGATCGGCAAAATCAACGAGGCCTTTTTCTTCTTTAGCCGCTTTGAAGCGTACTGCGAATTGAGAGACGAGTTCCGCCAACGTGACGATGACGGCCTGCATTTCGCCCATGTCTCTCAAAAACGAATCCGGCCGGCGGGAGAAGAAATCTTCCTGGATCTTTTCCACCATTTTCTTTCCTTGATCGCGAAGGGCCTTTGCCTGCTCGACGAGATCTTTATTGAAGTCATCTCCCCGGCATGGTTTCAGTTTGGTGAAATGGAGGGATTGAATCCCGTCGTAAAGGGCCTCCCATGACTCCTTCTGCTTGAGCTGAAGCATCTCGACGACACCCAGGTCGTCGAGGAAATTTTCCGCCCGGGGGGCGGGACCTCCAGGCATTCGGCTCATGTTCAATGCCTGCAGAAATAAATCTTTTGCTCCTTCAAGCTGGAGGGAAATATCCCTGTGGAGATGGTCGGCAATCGGGAGTTCATCGATACTCCCGACCCCTTCTACGCCATACATTTCACCAAGTCCGTTCAGCCACAGGGACGGGGCGGGATGGGAACGTGAAAAATCATAAAGCTTGAGGATCATATCCTGCAGGGCTTTATCGCTCCGGTCACTCGTAAACGTATCGACCAGTGTATAGAACGGGGTATTCCCTTCCTTCCCGTACTCTTCCTCAAATAGCTCTTCCACCACTTCATCCCTCATAAGATCTCCCTCGGTCGCATCGGCAATCCTGAAGCCGGGATCGATATCGATCAAATAATAATATTTGCGGATCACTTCGAGGCAGAATGAGTGGAGGGTGGAAATCGATGCTTTGTTCAATAAGCTCAGTTGCTTCCTCAAATGGGTGGAATGGGGATCAGAGTCAATGGCTTTTTCAAGGGCCTGACCGATCCTGTGCCTCATCTCGGCCGCGGAAGCATTCGTGAAGGTGACGACCAGCAGTTCATCCACATCCAATCCGTCTTGTGCGGATAGGATACGCTGAATGATACGCTCCACGAGTACCGCCGTTTTTCCCGATCCGGCCGCGGCCGCCACAAGGACATCCTGTCCTTTTGCCCAGATGGCCTTCCACTGATCATCCGTCCACGTTGCTTCGTCTGGTTTTACAGGTATATGATGACTGCTCATTGATCAGCCTCCTCTCTTATCTTCGCCATGATGTCTTCCGGCTTTGCCTCGGGCAGTACCCTGTATTCATTTTCCTCAAGGGACTGATCGAACTGGCAGACGGGTTTGTAAGAACAGAACTGACATGGTGTCCGGTCCTTCAGTTTATATGGCGAGATGCCCGTTTCACCTGAGACGATCCGATTTCCCGATGATTCATACATTTTCCTTACATGATGGCGCATGTACTGGAAGTCTTCTCCCGACGCCGCCTTCGATCTCGATGACAGGGAGCCGTCCTTTTTGATCCCCGCGGAAATGATGTCTGAATTCCCGGTATCCAACGTCTGGTCCATCAGGCGGATCACATCGCTGTCCCCCAGCACCAGTCCTTTCATCTTGAAGCTTTTGAAAATCTCCTGTTCAATTTGATCAAGGGTAAGGAGCTTTTTGCTGTTGATCAGGGGATTGTGCACGTGGAAATAGAGGACCCCCGCAGGTTTCGCTTCTTTTCCTACGAATTGCTTGGAATTGCTCAATACGATATCCAGGTAGGTGAGCATCTGAAGGGCAAGCCCGTAGTACACCTCGGTCATGTCCAGGTCCCTCGCGCTCGATTTGTAATCGACGATGCGGAGGTATACGCCATTCTGGTCCTCTGCTTTGTCCACCCGGTCGATCCTTCCCTGAAGCTCCATTTGCGTACCGTTGCGCAGTTTGAATTGGAACGGGGGAAGCGTCGCTTTCGGTCCAAAGCCAAGTTCGACGCCGACGGGTACGAAACCACTGGCCTTCGCATGTTCGCTGAGGATCAAATTCGCCCGCCCGATGATCTGTTCAAGCTTCTGTGCAATATAGTGGTAGCGGTTGGAACTGAGGAGAATCTGGTGCTGCAGCTTCGGCGCAAGCATCGCCACTGCCTCCTTGGCCAGTCTTAAGCACTGATTTCTGGAGAGGGATGCCCAGCTCAGGCCGGCACGCTCCACTTCTTCCGAAATCCATTTGAGGGCAGAGTGGAACATCTCCCCTATGTCTGGTGCTTCGAGTCTGAATAACTCCCGCTCCCTCAGCTTCAAGCCGTGACTTGCAAAATGGGAGAACGGACAGCCGTGGAACATTTCCATCCTTGAGACGCTGGCCAGGATATGTTCCCCGTACAGGTCCTTGCTCGACTCATCGGTCAAGACGGCCGATTCATTGCGGTGGAACAAGCTCGAGAGGACATGGCCGGCATGCCACTTCCATTGATCGGATGTGACGTAGTAGTCGTATACATCCCACCAAAAATCAAAGACCGGGTATCCCCGCTTCTTCTGCTGAAGCTGTGTCGTCAAATGGGCAATGGAAACCCCGGGATGGCTGACATAGTCAAGCTGACCACGTTCGTCTAGCTCAGCTGGATCATTGACGACAAGGGAATGTCCTGCTGTCGGGAACAGTTCCTTGAGCCTCTTGATGAGGGGGGATGGCAGGAGAGCCTTCCCCTCCTCATCGGCTATCGGATAGGAAATGATCAATCGTTCACCCGGTGTCGTGAACGCTTTATAGGCTACAAACTCTTCATCCAGGAGCTTCGTCCTGCTCCTTGGGCCAACTTTCACTCCTCCGATTTGCAGGGTTTCCCTGTCTTCATCCGACAGGATACCGTCTTCGGTCACTTTGGCAGGGAGTACCCCTTCGTTCACGCCGATGACGAACGCAGTTTTGATATGGGCGAGCCTTGATTTCTCAAGGTCTGCAATGATGACCTGATCGATGGCAGGCGGTACGAGGGAAAACTTCATCGCTTCCATGCCCGTATCGAGGATCGAGGCGAATGCCTTCACGCTCGTCTTTTCCCCACCCAGGATCTCCACGTATTGATCGAGGAGGTCCATGACAGCGGCCCATGCCTGGTCATGCTCCCTTGCAGCCACCAGATCGCCGTTCTCTTCCGCTTCCACCCGCTTCCGCTCGAGCTTCGCAGGAATATCAAGTTCCTCGAGATAGGCGAAGAGCGTTTCGCAGTATTCCTGCCCCGTCTTCTGCTTTTTCAACCGTTTTGACAACCGGATGATTGGTGCTGAGATAAAGAGTCGAAGCTCGTTGATTTCATGCTCAATTTCTTTTTCCTGGTCGGTCTGGGGAGAATCCACGTGTTCAAGCCCCCTGAATCGAAGATACTTCCACCGGTCCTTCTTCACCCATCGGTCTCCCTTCACCCCATGGGCCAGGACGTAATTTTCAAGTCGATCCATTTTCTCCCTGAGCTCCCCCGGTTCCTCGTGAAGGGGGAATAGTAAATCGGTCTTCACAGCCCGAAATACGGGTTCATACCTCCAATTGGAAGAGATGATTTCAAGAGTGGAGCGGATCAGTTCGATCAGGGGATGATTGAGCATCGTCCGTTTTTGATCAAGGAAGTACGGGATATCATGGTCTTGGAAGATCGTTTCGATTTTGTCCCTGTAGTCCGCCCCGTTTCTGACCAGGACGGCGATATCCTTATACCGGTGATCCCTTCCACGGGCAAGCTCCCGGATTTTCCGTGCAACCCCCTCTATCTCCGCCCGGCGATTCGATGCTTCCATAAATTCAATCCGATTGCCTTCTGCTTCGGAAGAGATGACCGGCCTTGTCTCATAGTGCTGTTCCAGATGGGCGAGGGGTCCGCTCTGATAGCGGATCGGCGTCTCCATCACTTCTTCTTCCACCGGTATAGCGGCCTCGATACAGGCTTCCCGGATGATCCCATATGTTTCACTTGTCATCCGGAAGAGGCTGAGTTCGTTCTCAGGGAGTCTCACTTCCCCGGCATCCGCCGTCAGGGCGATGGTCACTTTGCGGGTGCGCTGGATGAGCTGCTGGATGATCCTGTATTCCTGTGGGGTGAAACTATGGAAACCATCTATGTAGATGACTGCATCCTGCAGGAGATCGGAATGCTGGATCTGATCGGAAAGCAGCTGAAAATAATCTTCCGAATCGAGGTATTTCCCTGCCAGGGCAGACTGAAATTCTTCATAAATCAGCTCAAGATCCGCAAGTTTATCCCTGAGCACCTTTTTCCCCATGCCGTTTTCCTTGAAGGCGGCAAGGTCGCCCGGTTCGATGCAATAGCGTTTGAACTCTGTGAGCATCGTTTCCACATGCCCGATGAAACCGGGTTTTTCAGACGACTTCCGGAAAATGCTCAATTCTCCTTTATTCTCTTCGATGATTTTCCTGATCATCATATTCAGGCCGACGTCCGATAAATGATAGCGGGTCATGCCCCCCGTCTCCTGGAGGATCTTCCACGCGAGACGTGTAAAACTGAATACCTGTGCACGGATCATACCGTTCAGCCCCGGTGTGTTCACAAGCTCGTATTCCGATATGAAGGACATCTGGTCGGGTACGATATAAAGGATCGGGGTCCCTTGCGGACGTTCCCTCAGTTCCTCTTTTATTTCTCGCAATATACGATGCGTCTTCCCTGTTCCAGAGCGTCCAAGAATGAATCTTACCGTCATCTCCCTCACTCCTTTCCCGTTATCCTCTTAGTCTATCCGGTAAGTAACATGTTTTTTTGGATAGGTTCATTATAATATAGATTGTCTATAAAATATGCTAATCCGCCTGATTTCCAACAGAAAGCAAAACAGTCCGGGAAGATGCCCCGGACTGTCCTTTTCACCATATTTGATCTGCCCATTCTGGATGATCGATAAAGGGGTTCCGATTACCCTGATACTCCTCATAGATGATTTCGTTCCTCCGCCTTTCACGGTCATCGACGGGATCCGATTCATGCCAGTCCAGCAGGACCGACAGCCGCCCGTGGTTCGGTGCCTTTCCATTATTCACGCGGTCATTCAGTTCAAGATCCAATTCCCCGGCATCCCCTTCATAGCGGACGGCCATATAGAAGAGCATCCGTGCCACGTCGCCTTTCACCTCGTCCCGCGGTTCCCATGAGTCTTCATCGGAAAAATTCCCAGCCGCTTCATCATGCGGTGAACCGCCGTTATCGAAATCGAGATTCCCCCTGGAAGAATTGACCGTGACATCGGCCGGTCTCAGGTGGTGTAGATCGGTCCCCGGCCCTCTTGCCGTTCCGAAATTCCCGTGGGACTTTGCCCACACATGCTCCCTGTTCCAATCATCCACATCTCCCCCGTGCAACTCCTTTGCCTGGGATCTCCCCGTATAAAGCAGAATGACATTACCGGGATGATCGGGGTCCTCATCCGTTTTGGCCATCGCGTCCCATAGCTCGCTATAAGACAGCTCCCTGTGATCATCGATGATGTCGTGAAGAGCCGATTTCAGTGCTTCACCGCTCAACCCTTCAGCACTTGAGTAGTAGCCTCCGGGATCTGTCGAAGGCTCGTCCTCCTCCCCCGGCGAAATGGAGGTGACTCCCTTTATTCCAGGGTGGGAGAAGTAACTGGTCAGTTTCCCGGTGATCACTCGTTTCTTACCGATTATGCCAGGATTCGTCTTCAGGCCATCTTCAAGCCTTTTGGAAGAAGGGATCTGGACAAACAGCATCTTCTCCGGATCTGCTTCTCCCGGTTCATCCGCAAGGGCAAGGGCATAGTCATTCGTGAAACCGGCTGTCAGCACTTCCGAATCAGATACAGGCTGACCCGTGACAAATCCCGCTACTTCAGCAAGTGAACCGTCTTGGCGCTCAAGGGCAGCCTCTACTGTCAGCGGTGTGGAAGCGTTTCTTTTTGCAATCTGAAGATGAGAAACATCTTCCTTTCCTGCAGGTTGATCGCCTGCCACTTGCCCACATGCCGTCAAAAGGACCGCCATGATCAGCACCGCTGTAATCCGCATGTATTGTTTCACTACTCTTCCCTCCCAGGTATGGTCTACCTTTAGCGTACAGGATAACGGGGCCGTGGAGATCGATTTTTTGATCATTTCCAGGAAAATGCTCCATTCGGCTCATCCCGGTGTTGCCCCTCGACCCGGGACATGATAAAAAGCACCAAGCAAGGCAGGGATGCCTTGCTCGGTGCTTCAATGTTTTGTACGGGTAGTTCCTTCAGGATCAGTTTTTAAATTGTACGTCCCACTCATTCAATGGCCAGTACCGGAGATTCACTTTCCCCACTACCTGCTCTCGGTCGATGAATCCGAAATATCGGCTGTCCTCGCTGCCTCGGCGATTGTCTCCAAGGACGAAGAGTTTACCCTTTGGCACTTTCTTATCCCCTGTCAATTCTTCGAGGGTGAAATCACCAGTAAGCTTCCCGCCAGAATTTTCTGCTTTATACGTATCCAGATATGGCTCTTCGTAATATTTTCCGTTTATATAAAGTTTATCATTTTTATAGGTGACCGTGTCGCCCGGCAGCCCGATGACGCGCTTTACATAGTCTTCTTTTTCATTGGCATGGAATACGAGGACGTCAAAGCGGTGAAGATCCCCGATCTGATATCCGATTTTATTCACGACGAGCTTATTGCCGTCTTGAAGGGTGGGCATCATGGATTCGCCGTCCACTACATAATTCGAAAAGAGGAACGTGCGGATGACGATGAAGATGATCAATCCGATCGCAAGTGCCTTGATCCATTCCAGGCCCTCTTTCTTTATCTGTTCTTTCAATGTGATTCCTCCTGCTTCTTGCGTTCGTTTCGCTGGTCCATTTCAAGCTTTTTATTGAGATGAGCCTCTATGCGCTTGCCGACAAACCAAAGGAGGAAGATGATCGCTCCCACGATGACGGTACGGATCGGCTGTTTCACTAATGATACAATATCATAACCGATAAAGCTAATGGTGAAAATCATCACCATTTTTCCCGTGATAACGGCCAGCATATATTGAGCAATACTGATACGGGAGAGCCCAGCCACGACGTTTACGAGGGCCGAGGGTGTAAACGGGAAGCAGAGCAGGATGAATAAAGGACCGAAGCCGTGCCTGTCCACCCAATGGGTCAGACGGGATGCCTGTTTATTCTTCTTTAAGAAACGGAAGAACCTTGCTTCCCCGTATCTTCTTACCAGCATAAAGACCAACAAAGCCCCTGCAGAAGCCCCTATCCATGAAAACAGGAATCCGAACCACAAACCGAACGCATTCGCATTCGCTAGGACGAATACAAACAGCGGCAAAAAAGGAAGGAAGGCTTCAAGCATTGGTAGAAGGATTCCCGGAACGGGTCCGAATGACCGATATTGCTGAATGAGGTCCATAATGTTTTCAAGTGTGAACCAATCTTTGAACGCTTGGATATCCATAGTATATGTTTCCCCTTAAACGACCATGAAAAAAAGACTCATTTCGTGATATTTTCTTCATCATATCATATCATGTTTCATTTTCCATATCGCAGTTTGTATTATACATCCTTAACCTCGCAAGGGCCGCTTTAAACCTCCCCTTTTCAATCCGTCCCCCCTGAAAGGGCAGGATTCCAGAAAAAAACCGCTTCGGGATCACACTCTCCCTCCGCGGCCCTTTCCCTTACAGATGTTCCTTGAACCACTGCGTCATCTCTTTCAATCTGTGAACCCTGAGTGACGGCGTACCATTCCTGGACAGGTTATGATCTGATTGAGGGAAGCGGACGAACTTTGCTTCTTTCTTCTCGCGCTTCAAAGCGATGTACAGTTGTTCCGCCTGTTCGATAGGGCATCTCAGGTCTTCTTCACTATGCATGATGAGAAGGGGGGTAGCCATCTCTCTCACAAACGCAAGGGGCGAGTGCCTCCAAAGTTTCTCCATATCCTCCAGACCTGAACCGATCTGCCACTCCGTGAAGGAATAGCCGATATCACTCACTCCATAAAAGCTGACCCAATTACTGATGGACCTTTGGGTGACGGCAGCTTTGAAACGATCTGTATGACCGATGATCCAATTCGTCATGAATCCCCCGTAGCTCCCGCCGGTCACACCCAACCGGTTCTCGTCCAGGAAGCTGAAGTGTTCCAGCACGTGATCGACGGCTTTCATGATGTCTTCGTAATCTCCGTTGCCATAGTCACCGCGCACATCATCGGCAAATGCCTGACCATAGCCATGACTCCCCCTTGGATTGATGAACAAGACCGCATAGTCTCCGGCGAGCACCTGTAGCTCATGGAAGAATGTATTCCCATACATGGTGTGGGGACCTCCGTGGATTTCCACCACAAGGGGAATTTTCCTTTCACCGCCTGTGTCTGCAGGTTTCATTAGCCATCCTTGTACCATCTCACCCTTCGCCCCTTGAAAGTAAAAGGATTCAGTTTCGGCCAATGACCGACTTTCAATCCATTCTTCATTGCTTGTAGTCAGCTGCCTGATGGCCCCGGTCGGAACATGGAGCAGGTAAAGCTCTCCCGGTTTGGAAGGCGTGCTCATCGCCATGATGATCCGCTGCCCTTGAGGATGGAAGTCAAAATCATATACATGCTGTTCCGCTTCCAGATAGGCAGGGAAGATCGCGCCGTCGATATGACCATAGTATAAAACCGTATTCCCCGAGTCGGATGCCAAGAAATATACACTTTCATTATCTGTAGACCATTTGATCCCCGGTACCTGGACCGCCTGGACGGCATCACTGTTCATATAGTCACCGATGGGAAGATCGAGTCCTTCGCTCAAGCAGTATGCATTCCGGGCTTCCACGTTGTGGATCCACAGTTTCGGCTGCGTGGCGTTGACATACTCCCTCTCATCCCCTATGTATGCGATATGCCGTCCATCGGGGGACCACCGTGCGGCTCCGTACTGTCCTCGCCTTCTGGTAATCCTCTCCTTGCTGCCCGTATCGATGGACCAAGTATACAAATGATGCTGAAATGAAAAATCCGCATCATCACTGAGGTCGGCTGCCACCAAAAGTTCTTTGCCATCTGGGGACCAGTCCTGGAGAGTATAATCATGATGATCATCACTCACTCTTTCAGCCTTCCCGGTGACCAGATCCATGATGACAAGCTGAGAATGGCGGTGATCCCGCAGCCCTTCCCCGTCGCCTTTATATTTCATCGTAGAGGTGACATAAGGCAGGAGACGCTTCTCTTCTTCCATCTTTCCTTGCGGGTCGGCCCCCGCCCCAAGCTTCATGCTGAACGCGATTTTGGTGGAGCAGGGAGACCAAAGAAACTGCTTGACCGATGACGAGCAATCCGTCATCCTTTCAGGCTCTCCCCCGCTGCGTGACATCCTATAGATTTGCGTGACGCCTGTGCGATCTGACAGAAAGGCGACATACCTGCCACACGGCGACCATGCAGGGGATGAAATCCTTTCTTCCTGAAACGTCCACTGCCGAAGCCGGTCACCCTCCCCGTCATAATGGAAAAGCCGGGTGAAGTAGGCATCCTTTTCTTCACACATCACCGTCTGAAGAAAAACGGCCTCCTTTCCGTCCGGGGAAAACCGCGGGGAGGAAATGGCCTTGATATGGTATAGATCATTGATGGAAACGGTTTGTCGATCCATGAGCGTATGATCACTCCTTTGATATGATGGTGTGTACCCTCCTGTCACCAAGGTACGGATATTCATCATTCTACCATCCAGCATGGCCATGGATAAAACATTGAAAAAACTTTCATAATAGAAACACATTAACTTAGTATTGAAAAGCATCTTCATACACCGTACAATAGATACGAACACATGTTCTAATCAAAAAGACTCATGCCTTCCCCGGCGATCCCCGGTTGGAAAGCATGAATCAAAGGAGTCATCACTCATGACAAGGATCCCTGAAGACGATCGAAACATTCTGGAACTGGCGATTTACCTGCCCATGGTCCTGACGATCCTGAATCGTGATATGCAGGTCGTGACCTCCAGCCCGTTCAAACTGAAACGTCCCTACCTGGAACTGATCGAGGAAACGATGAAAACGATACAGGCAGAGCTTGCCCGTGTGAGGAGGTATATGAGGAATAACAAGATGAAGGTGGAGAAAATCCAGACGGATGATGCATTCACCATGTACATGTTTTTGTACAAGGGGTATGAAGAACACCATAATTACTTCAACCCGAGGCTGAGGAACAGGGTGGAAGAACTCCTGCGCCACTACTTATTCCAGCGCTTCCTCAGTCCTGGAAAGGATTCGACGAAGGAAGCTTGAATATCACGCATCCTGTTTCGGAATATCCCGATCCAGAAAGAACATCTTCACCTGGGACGGATCGGGTGCACCGAGCCCATAACGGGTTTCCATCTCTGAAATCCTCTGTGAGTAGGCAATGCGCAGTTCCGCTGTCTTCCTCATCTGATTCTTGAAGGAGCTGTACGAAATCGGCACGATGCAAGTTTGCTGGTTTTGCAGGTAAACATTCGTGGAACCATCTTCCAGCGGCTCGTACTCCTTTACAAAGGCATGGGATATCCATGTGCATTCATGCTTGGCGGGAGATGTTGTAGGGAAGAAGAAAAGGGACATCTGGGGATTCACAATGATCGGAGCTTTATAGACGATGCCAGTCAATGTCTTGGTTCCTTCTTTCAGTCCTTCGTATGAAGAGCCGAAATACTCACAGCTTTTCTTCAGAATTTCGAGCGGCTTGAACGGTGAAATCAGAACATCATTCACTTCGATGATCTGTGTGAACGTCTTGGCCCCATACTCGATCGGTTTCAGGACCATGGTATGAGGATTCACCTCATATTCTTCTATGATTCGGGATTTTGTGCTCATTCCTCCGCCTCCTTTTACATTTTTCCCCATAATACTATCACATTTTTACTAAGTTGTCCTAAATATTTTTAAAAAATTCAGTCATTTGAAAAGAGTGACCGTTTTCCGCGTTAAATATTATCAGAATATTTAATTTTCAGGTTGAATTTTCACCCCTTTGCCCATATACTAAGAAAAAGAATTCAGGGGTGATCGTATATGGAAAACAAAAAATCCTATACTGATATGATGAAGGCTTCCGCGATGACCAGGAAAAAGCATGCTGAAAAGAGCGTCTTAGACATCTATATTGATATGGTCATACACGAAAGCATCCTTACGACAAGAAAAGCCGACTTACTGGAAGCCATCGATGCCGCCCTGGATTGCAAAGATGAAACCCTCTTTATGAAATTGACGGATGAATTGACTTCACTATCCTGCCATTATGGATGAATGGCTTGGCCGCTTCCCCACCGGGTGGCGGCCATTTTCATGTCCGTTCCGCATGTTCCTTCCATCCAATGGTCATCCTAAGGAAAAAGAGCCCCGGGGTGATACCATGACCATCCTTTTCAAGACGCTTATTCTTTATCTCATCACCATCGCCGCCATGCGGCTCATGGGCAAGTCCACCATTGTCCAAATGACCCCCTATGACCTGGTGGCCATCATCATCGTCGGTACCATTGCTTCAGAGCCGTTGATTTCAACAGCGTTCTTCCCTACGCTTTGGGCCCTGATCATCCTCGTCTCCCTACATATCCTTTTCTCGTTCCTAACATTGAGTCAGTTCGGGAACCGCTTCTTCCTCGGGGAACCCACCCTGCTGATCAAAGAAGGCACGATTCTCGAAGATAATCTGGAGAAGTCGAAAATCTCGATCATCCAGCTTACGTCCATTCTGAGGGCTAAAGGATACCCGAAGATTTCCGACGTCGATTACGCCATACTTGAGCCGATTGGCGAAGTGAGCATCATACCAAAGGTGGAAAATACGCCTGTCACGATTGAACATCTGGACCTCCGCATCGATGACGAAGGCCTCCCCATCTCCGTCATCGTCGATGGAAGGCTGCAACACCATAACCTCCGCCTCCTCGGGTTGGATTCAGAATGGATCAATGCTCGCCTTCGGAGGGAACACCTCCATCACAAAGATGTATTATTTGCCTATGTGACGGAAAAGACAAAAAACCTGGTGATCAATAAACGCAAATAGGACCCGCACCGGGTCCTATTTGTACGACTCATGGAGAAGATTCCGCAGGATCTTCTTTTTCTTTTGTATCCGTTTTGTACTGCTCGAGCATGTTCAGCCGCTCCAGCATGGTAGGATGGCCATATCGGAAGATCTTGACCAGAAGGGGTGGATTGACTTGAGATAAACCGACCTTGGAAAGCTTCTGGAACGATGTGATGGCCGCTTCTTTATCCTGTGTCAGTTCAATGGCATATCGATCCGCTCTCGTCTCCTGATAACGGGATATCCAGTTGCTGAACGGGCTTACGGCGAACAGCAGCACCGATGTGATCAATAAGAAGAGAGGCAGGGAACGCAGGCTTGCCACACGGTCCACCTTGATTTCCTCCCCGTAGTTGGCGACGATTCCCCTCATGAGCTTCGATGCAAGGAAGAGACCGAAGAACGACAAGAGCAGGTAGATCCCGATCCCGATATAAATATGCTTCTCCACATAGTGGGCCATTTCATGAGCCATGACGAATAAAATCTCGTCATCGGTCAGCTGCTCCAGCGTCGTATCCCACAGCACGATGCGGGAATTGGATCCCACACCGGTCACGTAAGCATTGAGGGAATTCGTCTTTTCTGACATATCGACCTCGAATACGTGATTGGCCGGAATCCCCGCCTGATCAGCCAGGGAAAGGATTTTCGCTTCAAGCTCCTTATTCTTTAACGGGTAAAACTCGTTATAAAGCGGATCGATGAGAACCGGCTGGATGAACATCATGAATATCGTAAACGGAACCGATAGCGCCCATGCAGCAAGCCACCACCGCTGTTTGAACCTTTTCATCAGTCCATAAAGAACCGAAACGATGATGAGCATCAACAGGTAATTCACCCAAAAGTCGATGGTCTCGTCCTTCATCCACATCGAAAACGTCTGAGTGGAAATATTGTATGCCTTGGATACTTGATAGGAGATGTACTGGAACGGAAAGATTGCGATGAACGTCGTGATCGATAACCAAAACAGATAAATGGCCGTCTGCAGGAATCCGTTCTTCACCGTTCCTTTTGCCCACTTCTCAAACGTACGGGAAACGCCCAGTATCATGATCAAAAAATACAGGAGCCATTCATACGGAGTGGATAAAAAGAAAAGCAAATTCTTGATCTTGGAAAAATCCTCACTGAGGAGAATCTCCTTGGCATTCATAAACGTTGAAGGATCGGCGCTGCTCCCCTTGAAGCTCTCAGGTACACCAGAACCGGCAATATAGAATAGATAAGCATATAAAATCAAGCCCAATAGCGCATAAGCAAGTATCGCACGAAACGCCCACTTCTTCGCCAAACAACTTCCTCCCTTCTCAACCCTCACTACTATATGTAATATCCTGTCCACTCATTTAGAACCCGGAAGTACAGAGCAATGAGCAGCGCAAACCAGTAAAAGCTGCCGGATCTGCCTCCTGTCCATGCAACATCTATCACTCATTATGAACCACTCCTTTCATTTTATCCATTCCATGATCAAACCAAGAAGGTATAGGCTGATAAAATCGCGATGGCACCAAGTACGACCATGATGACATTGGCTCCGCAAAACGCGAGGGCAAAGGCGGCTACGGCTCCGACGACGCCGAACAGCACGTCTCCTTCTTTGATCAGGAAGATACTCGGGAAAATGAGGGCCCCTAAGACGGCATAAGGAACATTATTGAGTACCCCCTTCACAAATGGGTGCAGCTCCTTCCCGGAAAACATCACAAATGGAAGCATTCTCGGAACGTAGGTAACAAAGGCCATACCTACAATCATCAAGAGCATCATTTTATCCACGTGGATTCCTCCTCTTCATATGCCAAACCCATTCAACCATTAGGGATGAGACCAGGGTCGAAGCAACGATGGACCAGCCTCCAGACAGATCGGTGTAAAAGATGAGCAGACTGTTCACGGCTGCCGCAACCGCTGCAAGATACGTGACCTTCACACTCTTTTTCATGGATGGAACGAGAAGTCCAACAAACATGGCATAAAGGGCAATGGACATGCTTACTTGGAGGAAGCCGGGCATGATATCACCCATGAGATGGCCGACTCCGGAAAATACCACCCAGCTTCCATACGAGATGACCATCACGCCGGCTGCAAAAGCGGTCCGGATCTTCCCTGTCTGAGTCGAGATGACAGAAAACGTTTCATCTGTCACACCGAAGGCCGTCATCAGCTTTTTATAAAGTTGATGTTCTTCCAATCTCTCAGTCAGTGAAGCGGACATGAGGAAATGGCGGATATTCACGATCAGCGTGGTGAGGACGATTTCCATGACGCCGGTCCCCACAGCAATGAGACTCAGTGAAATATACTGCGCAGCACCCGCGTAGACAAAGAGGCTCATGAGTACCGTCTCTGCAAACGTCAAGCCCGTTGTCCTTGCCAGGAGCCCGAACGTGAGGGCGACGGGCATATAACCGATTGCTATGCTTAAGCCCGCCTGCAGTCCCAAACGAAAATCAGAGGTTTTTTTTACAGAGTAGGTAGCTTCCACACATACACTTCCTTTATCATATAAACTATCGTACAATGAAAATATTCTAATAATTCATTATAGTATACATATAGACGTTATATTGCACAAGGGGTGTAGTGGATGAATGAGATGCCGATGAAGATCGGAGACAATATCAGGAAAATCAGAAAAGAAAGAGGACTCAGTCTTGACCAGGTTGCCGAAAGGACAGGGGTGAGCAAAGCCATGATCGGTCAGATCGAGAGGGATGATTCCAATCCGACAGTTGCGACCCTTTGGAAAATCGCGAACGGTCTGAAAGTATCATTCTCTTCCCTCCTTGAAGCACCTGCTGCCGATGTTGCCATCATCGATTACAAAGATGTAGAGCCTGTTCTCGAAGATGAGGGAAAGTATGTGGTCATACCGATCTTCCCATTCGATCCAACTAAAAAATGGGAAAGCTACCGCATTGTGATGAAACCCGGCTGTGATTACCGTAACGACGGGCACCCACGGGGAGTCGAAGAATATTTAACCGTACTGAAAGGTACATTCTTCTTAAAGATCGGGGATGCCTCCTACTCCCTCTCTGAAGGAGAATCGATCCGGTTTGAAGCTGATGTTGCACATGAATACCTCAACCCCTCTTCAGACGATGCCGAGTGTCATATGGTCATCTACTATGGTGAACTCTCATGAAAAAGAGACTGGGACAAAACAAATAGGTACCACTTCATGACGAACACGATCAGTGTAGGCTCATTATACCGCTCATAATTTCCGTGCAAGACTTCGCTTTCCGCGGGTAGCCCGTGAGCCTCATCGGCAAGCCGTCTCACATCAGCTACTCTTCCCGCAGGAGTCTTCGTCTTGCACTCCAATCAACCGCTGGGCAACAATGAAATCGTAATGGTCACGAATCAAATGAAAAACCCGAATTCATCTTAAGAAGATGAATTCGGGTTTTACTATGACTAAGACACTTTTGTCACAATCTCTTTTTAGCATGTTTAGCAGAAGGTATCTTTAGGCTTCGGTACGGACAATCCGAATATCGGCCTCAGATAGAGGGCAAGGAATGTTCCGGAAAGGGCTACAATCCCCCATACATACCCGTGAAGGCTGAATGAAGCGATCCCGCCGAAATACGCACCGATATTGCATCCAAAGGCAAGACGGGCACCATAGCCCATCATCAGCCCGCCGATGACGGAGGCCATGGCGTTCCCGCCCGTAATCTTATTGAAACGGAAAAGACCACCTGCAGCCGAGGCGAGGAATGCCCCAAGGATCACACCGAAGTTCAACACGGTGGTGGAATCACTGAAGATGGAAGCCTGAAGGGCGCTTGCATTCTCACCCGTCCAGTAGCCCCAGCTTGCCACATCGATCCCCATGGATGATGCCGCTTTTGAACCCCACAGGGCAAATGCAGAAGTAATTCCCCAAGGGGTTCCGCGCGTCATGAGCGTCAGCGCATTGAGTACAGCGAGGACGACAGCCGCAGCCATAAGCGGCCAAGAACCGCGCACAACCCGTTTCCATCCTTTTGCAGTAGGCAAGGCTGCCATGCGGGGAGGATTCTTCACCTTCTCGACCCTCAGCGTCACCCATGCCACCAGGGCAAAGAAGATGAGGGATACAATCCAGGCACCTGTGTAACCAAGACCCGTAGAGGTGGCCAAGGAGAACGGCTTGAATGAAGGCATCTCTTCTGTCCAGAAAGGAAGATGATAAGCCCCCACGGTCGAACCGACAATAAAGAATAGAAGCGTGATGAACATAACGGAACGGCCTCCCCCTACGGCATATAGGGTTCCGGAAGCACATCCGCCCCCCAGTTGCATCCCGATTCCGAACACGAAGGCACCGACGAGGAGACTCACTCCTACAGGAGAGACATACCCGGTCGCCTGTCCGCCGAAAAATGTGAACCCGGTAGCAAGGATCGGGGCGAAGAGTGTGACCGCGATGGCAAGCATGAGCATGTGGGCCCTGAGTGCCTGACCGTTCCCCACCGACATCACCCGACGGAACGCAGATGTGAAGCCAAAGCGTGCATGAAATAGGGTGAATCCTAATAAGAGACCGAGAATCAGAAGCACGACCTGGCTGACATCTTGGGTGAAAGCGAGATAGATGACCAGTATGGCAGATACGATGCTGCCTGCGACCACCAATGGAATTTGAGGCGGATTCAACTCCTTCCCTTCTTGGACCGGACCTTTCTGCTCTGATACTGGTTGAACAACTTTCGTCATTTTAATCCTCCTTTTCTTATTGTAATGGTTGGATTTTAATCGATTCTGGGCGACTTGTCAAAAATCCGCCCTTCTCCTTTTACCCATTTCCAGACGAACTATTCCCCCTGCAGCAGGTCGGAGTCCCAAGGAAGCGATAGAAACAATAAAAAAAGACCTTCCCAGAAGGAAAGATCCGACTATTGCTTATTAAAGGGAATGAACTTGGACAGCATGGCCATGAAGTCTTCTATGGTAGATGGCCTGTTTACCCATTGATGGTACCACTTGCGGACCGTTTCAACGACCCAGAAGGGGATTGCTCTCCCGTCGATCAGCGAATAAAATTCGTCGTATCCCTTCTTAAGATGCTCCCATCGATAATCATTGCCCTCCAGAATGTACTCTGAAACATCGACGATCTTTGCCCTGCCATCTTGCAAAAGGATATTCTTCAAGTGGATGTCCCTCGGGTTAAGACCGACGCTCCTTACATACTCCCTCGCCTCTTCCACTTCGTCGACTACGCGCTTCGGAATATGGACTCCCTGCAGGACGCAATCGAATAGCGTAATGCCCGATTCAAAACTCAGTACGAGAATATTCCCATAGGTCCCATAACAGCGGGGAAAATAAGATGACTCTCCAAGCGCTTCATAGACCCGGGCTTCCGCCTCGGCTTTATCTGCTTTGGTGGATGCATACACTTTGAAGGCAACCTCCGGATCATCAGGGGAGCGGAATACGGCAGCGTCCGTCCCGATTCCCACGCAGGTGAACCCTTCATAGTTACCACGGATGGTCACCGGTTCATTGTCATCCGTCGAGGTGACGGTAATCTGTTCTAATGAAGCGATGAGCGTTTTCCATTCATGAGACATACTGATTCCCCTTTCAGGATATGTTCCAAACACTATAGCACGACTGTCAGAAAACTGATATAAATCTGCATCTGGTACTATCACTCAGCCAAAAATAATAACGCTTACATATAGTGTTATCATCGAAAGGAGGTACTATTATGGATCGATTCATCCCACTGATGCTCGCCAGCATCCTCGCCGGTTTTGCGCTATTGAAGCTCCCGCTTAGCGGAACGTTCCTTGAAGGGATTTCACCAGTGACAGACATCATCGGTATCATCACCATCTTGTTGTCCTCTTTATTCCTTATTTATAAGGGGCTGCGCGCTCTCTTTACCACCTCATGAAAAAAGGACTCGTCCCCTCGAGTCCTTTTCCATGTGCAACGTCATTATTTCCCTTTGAACTCCGCCTTGCGTTTTTGGCTGAAGGCCAACAGTGCTTCCACACGATCTTCTGTTGGGATCAGTCGTTCATAAGCCTTTCGTTCAATCTGGAGCCCTGTCTGAAGGTCGACGTTCATACCGGATTTCACAGCATATTTTGCCTGTTGCACAGCGATAGGGCCATTATTCAGCATAGGGTCAATAAAGTCATATACCTCTTCCATGAAGCGGTCTTTAGCGATAACACGGTTCACCAACCCCACATCAAGCGCTTCCTCGGAAGTCAGCCGCTTCGCAGTAAGGATCAGTTCCAGCGCTTTCGATTCCCCGATCAATCTTGGAAGACGCTGGGTGCCACCCGCTCCCGGTATGATGGCAAGACTCGTTTCGGTCAGCCCCATGGACGTGCCCTCCACCGCAAGGCGGAAATCACATGCCAGTGCAAGTTCCATCCCCCCGCCGAATGCATATCCATTCATGGCTGCAATGGTCGGCTGCGGCAGCATGGCCACTTCATTGAATACTTCTCCGATCTTGTATACGTTCCGGACCACCTGCTGATCCGTAAGGGTCTTGCGTTCTTTCAGGTCGGCCCCTACACTGAATGCTTTCTCCCCGCTACCAGTGAAGATCACCGCCCGTACATCAGGATTCAGCCTGAGAGATTCCACGATTTGCTGCAATTCATGCAGGGAATCATAATGAAAGGCGTTCATGGCATCCGGACGGTTGATCGTCACCACCGCCACGTGATCCCTTTGTTCCAACAGAATGTATTCCATCCTTCACTCCCCCTTTCCACATGTCTCTAGGTATATTCGACATGTTTCAAAAAAAACCTCTAAATCAGGAATTCAGCACCTGTGCTTTCAACGCCCTCCTCAGAATTTTGCCGGTCGTATTCTTTGGCAGTTCCTCGAGAAATTCGATGGAGGAAGGCAGTTTGTATTTTGCCAATCGCTCACGACAATACGCCATCACCTCTTCTTCCGACAGAGACGCATTTTTCCTCACGATGTAACAGCTCACGGCTTCCCCTTTCTCGGGATGCGGGACCCCGATGACGGCCGCTTCCACGATCTCCGGGTGATCATACAGCACTTCTTCTATTTCCCTTGGATACACATTGAATCCACCGACGATGATCAGCTCTTTTTTCCGATCCACGATATAGAAATACCCCTCTTCATCCATGCGGGCCAGGTCACCGGTGTAAAGCCAACCGTCCCTGATGGCTGCTTGGGTTTCTTCCTCCATGTTATAATAACCCTTCATCACGTTCGGGCCGTTTACAATCAATTCCCCCACTTGCCCCGGAGAGACCTCTTCTCCGAGTTCATTGACGACTTTATTCTTGATGCTCATGATCGATGTTCCGATCGAACCGGGCTTTCTTGGACGATCAAGTGGATTGAAACAGGTCACCGGTGAGGCCTCGGATAAACCGTATCCTTCTGAAATCATGACATTGAACTTCTGCTCGAAGTTTTTCAAGAGGGCCACAGGCATGGAAGCTCCCCCGGATATACAGAGCCTGAGAGAACTGAGATCATCGGGATCTCCATCAGGGTACTGGTAGAGGAAATTATACATGGTCGGTACACCGGCAAAAACAGTCGGTTTATGCAGCCTGGATAATCCGTAGATCCCCTTTGGGCTGAACTTCGGGGCGATGAGGATGGTCGCACCCATCATAAGCGGGGCATTGAGTGCCACTGTAAGACAGAACACATGGAACATGGGAAGGGCCGTGATGACACGATCTTCTTCACTCATCTGCAGGTACGTTCCGACATCCCATGCATTTGAATACACATTCTTATGTGTAAGCATGGCTCCTTTCGGCCTTCCCGTTGTTCCGGATGTATAAAGAATGATGGCTGTATCATCTTCTTCAGCCTCTACCCCTTCAAAGTTCGTTCCTCCCAAGGAGATCACACTTGTAAACGATTTCATTTTTGGATTCAACAAACCGATCCGTTCGAGGTCCACCCCTTTTGCCCTCTCGTCCCCTGATTCACAGAGGATGACGTGATCAACGGTCTGAAGGAGTGACTCGAGTTTCCCCATAAGAGGGACCATGAGATCCAATGTGATGACTGCCTTCACATCCCCGTTACGCAATATGTACCCGATTTCATCAGGCGTATAAATCGGATTGATCGGAATGACCCTTAATCCTAAGCGAAGAGCGCCGTATAGACCAATGACGAAATGTGGCGAGTTTCCCAGTATAAGAGCAATGTGATCCCCCTTCTCCAAACCGAGACTCTCTAGACCCCCGGCAAAGCGGGAAACCGAATCATCAAGCTCCCTATATGAGACCGATGCATCCAGGAAATGATACGCGATCTTCTCCCCTTTGTCCTGTGAAACCTCCTTTAATCGTGAAGCAATATTCATTCCTATCCCTCCCCTTTTCTCGAAATGAATGAATGGTCATTCATAAAACTAGTTGAAGTATTCAAAATATATTCTATTAAAAGAAAAGTCAGATTGCAAGATTTAAACGATCCATCCCCCGCTACCTTTGTCATTGCGCATCACGTATGTACATTGAAAAAGGCAGACCATAATGGCCTGCCTCGCGACACTCAGTACACTAAATCGATAAATTCCTCTTTCGTCACTTTTCCGAAGTAATGCTGGATATCCACAGCTTCTAGAACCCGTTCAATTTCGTTGCGCTCATAGCGGATACCGGTGAGCTTTTCTTCAATTTCATCCACATTGCCGACTCCGAAGAAATCCCCGTATATCTTGCAGTTTTCAATGGTGCCCTTCTTCACTTCCAATCTCACATCGATCTGACCGACAGGGAAGCGATGGGAGTGCTGCAGATTGAACGAAGGAGATTTCCCATAATTCCAATCCCAGTTCTGATAGCGTTCCTTGGACAAGGCGTGAATGCGATCCCAGTCCTCATCGGTCAAGACATACTCCTCTACATCGCTGTCATTGAAAATGTACTTGAGAAGGGTGGACCTGAATTCTTCGATCGTCATTTTTTCTTCCAGGAACTCGGAAATGTTTGCTACCCGGCTCCGGATTGATTTGATGCCTTTCGATTCTATCTTGTCCTTTTTCACCCGGAGGGCAGATACAACGTTTTCCATTTCCGAATCGAACAGCAGTGTACCGTGGCTGAACATGCGGCCCCTCGTAGAGAACTGGGCATTTCCGGAAATCTTCCTTCCTTCTGCAAGGATATCATTCCTTCCACTCAGCTCCGCTTTGACGCCCAGTTTATTCAATGCTTCGATCACCGGTTCGGTGAACTTCTTGAAGTTGTGGAAGCTGTCACCATCGTCCTTTGTGATGAAGCTGAAGTTCAGATTGCCGAGATCATGATAGACGGCCCCTCCGCCCGAGAGGCGACGGACAACATGCAGACCTTGCTTTTCCACATAGTCTGTGTTGATTTCTTCAATGGTATTCTGGTTTTTCCCGATGATGATGGAAGGCTCATTAATATAGAACAACAGATAGCTCTCATTGATATCAAGATTCTTAAGGGCGTATTCCTCTATGGCCAGATTGATCCGCGGATCGGTGATGCCTTTATTGTCGATGAATTGCATGTTGATGATTCCTCCTCTATATGATCCATTCTTTATTCATGGCGGCAAGTTCGATGGTCCCGTTGAAGACTGTTCCTGCTTCATCCACCAGTTGCTGAAGATTTCCGAAATGCGGGAGGTGAGTCAGGACAAGTCGTGTAGCACCGGCATGATGGGCGAGTCGCCCTGCATCGATGCTCGTCATGTGACCGGCTCCCGAACCATCCATCCCACCATAGAAATTACATTCACACAGCAGTAGATCAGCCTGATGGGCAAGAGGGATAAGGGATTCAGTAAAAGATGTGTCTCCCGTATAATACAGGACCTTCCCTCCAGCCTCGATCCTCATGGCATAGCACGGGGCAGGATGACGCGTCTTCACGAAGGTGATGGTAAAGGGGCCGACTGAAACGCTTGAGTCCCCTTTATATTCGATCCCCTCCATCACATCCCGATATGCAAGGGAGCGGAATCCCTGCTCGTCTTCGCGATGTCCATAGACCGGCAGTTTTTTCTTCGTTCCAAGAAAAGACTGGATCAGGAGAGCATGCTGAAGAACACCGATATCCGCCACATGATCGGGGTGATAGTGTGAAAGGATGGCGGCATCAAGCTGACTGACAGGGAAATGGGTCTGAAGCCTTGAGAGCACCCCACTGCCACAGTCGATCAGTAATCGGAATCCGTCATGTTCCACTATGTATCCGGAGCTTGCCTCCCCGGCTTTCGGGTAACCTCCCCAATGCCCGATAACAGTAAGTTTCATCGTGTACCTCCATTCTGTTGTGCGCTACTCATACTATACTTCATTGTGCCTAGTTTTTCATTTTTTCAGCCTATTTTTGAATAAATGGTTGACGTTTTTCATACTGTTATAATACAATAAAACAAATCGATCCATCAGTTATATAACAATAAGGATGGATACTAACCTGGAAGGTGATGATGAACATGGTAAAAAACATTATGGAGTTTTTCAGGAACCTGCCACCTAAGTCTTGTGCCCAATGCGGGGACGAAATTGAAGAACAGCACGAATGCTACGGTATATACTGCGAGAAGTGTACGACGGACTACGAGTATTGATATAAAAAAAGTGGCGTCCCTGGATGGGCGCCACTTTCAATGTATTCTGTTCTATCCAAGAGCTTAATCGACCTGTACGGTTTCCATGATGTGGTCGTGGACCTCGTCCCCTTTGGTTACATGGACCTTCACCATGTATTCCCCAGCTTCAGGGAATGTGTGTTTCACTTCGTATTCCCCATTCCCTTTTTCCGTTCCGTCAATCCATTCATGTTTTTCGACGCCTTCCTGGGAAATCTCAAGCCTTACATCCGCACCAGTCAATGGTTTTTTGTCATTTTCCACATGGACGGCAAAGACTTCATCCGACGATGCCTTCAGTTCGTCCGGTGCCATGAAATGGATGGAGGTGTCGCTTCCTTCATGGTGATGCTCATGATTTCCCCCATTGCCGATCGTGATTTCTTCCTTTGGCATTGTATGCATATCCCGGGCGGTCACGTGGGCCTGCACAACATATGTACCATCCTGGTCGAATGTCGTTTCCCCTTTATAAAGTCCTTCTTTATCATGTTTCGCTTCTACCATTTTACTATCTTCTTTTTTGTCTTTCGGCCATACTTCAAATTCAAGTTCCCCTGCATCATCCACTGCTTTACCATCTTGGGTCACCGTAACGGCTAGGGTCACCTTCTCCCCTTTATCTGCTTCTTTAGGAATATCGATTTGGGCATCGATCGGCTTTTGCATTTCTCCGCCGTCCGACGACGTGTCATTTCCTTGACCGCATGCGGCCAACATAATGGCAGCACCAATCAGAATCATCCATGCTTTTTTCATGGTCGATCCGCTCCTTTACTTCATAGTTTCCATTCTAGTATTAATCGATCCTTCCACTAGTATACACCCGAGTGGGAGGACTGTATTTGTCCATTTTATGAAGGTCAGAAAGTGAGGCTTTCACATACCTGCACCCTGTTGCTTCAATCAAGGAAAATCTGAGATTTTTCATACTCCCCTATAGGTTTGACAAAGTCGTTCTGTTCGCCTTGGGCATTCAACAGTCTGAATCGGATACATATACATATTGACAAAAAAATCCGAACTCATTCGATTTCAATAGAAAGGCGAATGATTGTCCGGATATTTTTTGTCAGGAACACATGTGTCCTACTCTTTATCTATTATGCTTCTGCAGGTTGATCTCCCTGTTTTTTGAACTTCACGATGAAGAAAGTCAACGTGATCAGGGCAAATACTGCTGCATATCCACAAAGGATGCCGAGATTATTCCACATGACCGTCATATCTCCGCTTGAGATGACCGCCTTGAACCCTGCCACCGAATAGGTCATCGGCAATAGTGCACTGATCGGCTGAAGAGCGGTAGGAATCAGTTCCAGCGGGAATGTTCCTGCACTCGTAGTCAATTGAAGAATCAGGATCACGATGGCAACGAAGCGTCCCGGATCTCCAAGGATCGTCACAAGCATCTGGATAAGAGCAAGGAATGTGAAACTTGTCACCACTGAGAATAGAAGGAACAGCGGTACACTTTCCACTTCAAGCCCGAGTCCCCAAAGGAGAATGGCGACTGCTACAATCGATTGGATGATCCCTACGGTTGCAAGGACCATGAGTTTACCGAAGAACCAGCTTCCTCCATTGGAAGGAATGCCTGCAGGTTCCCTTAACGGGTAGACGATTGAGATCAGCAATGCACCGACGAATAGTCCAAGTGAAAGGAAATAAGGTGTAAACCCTGTACCATAGTTCGGTACATGATTGATCTTTTCATTTTTCACATCGACTGGAGCCGCCATCATGTCGGCGGTTTCTTCATTCGGTTTGACGCTGTTGGCTTTTTCCGATGCTTCCTTCAGTTTTTCATCGTACTCACCGGTTCCTTCAGAAAGTTTAGTCGATCCATCCGCCAGCTTAGCTGATCCATCTGCGAGCTGTCTGGATCCTTCCGTCAGTTGGCTTGATCCATCATACAGCTGATCCATACCGGCACTTAACTCTCCGGCACCTGCAGCAAGACGCTGAGTCCCGTCTTTGGCTTCATTCAGCTTTCCGTTGAGGAGCGCGAAATTGCTCATGATCTCGCCTTGGCCGGCCTGAAGTTTGCCCGCTCCCTCTTGGAGGGCTGCCGATCCACTTTCAAGCTGATTCACCCCAGAAAGCAATGAATTTTGTCCTTCATTCAAGGCACCGAGTCCTGAAGCAAGCGTACCCGCTCCCGTCTTAAGGGCACCTGCTCCTTCTTGGAGGGCACCTGTTCCTTGTTGAAGGGATGCTGTACCCTCGGTCAGTTGGTTCAATGCCCCTTCCAAAGCGGCTCTCTGTTCAGCAGGGAGAGTGGCAAGGAGTGGTGTCAACTGTTCCTTCAGCTGCTTCGAACCGGCGTTAACCTGCTCAGCACCTGTATTCACCTTGCCCGCCCCTTCCTGCAGTTCACCGATTTTACCTGTTAGTTCCTGGGCACCCGTTTGGAGTTTTCCCGTATTGTCGATAGCGGATTGAAGGCCTTGGTCCACCTGGGTCAATCCCTCACTGCTCTGGACCAAACCGGAGGACAGGCTGTTGATTCCGGCCTGAATATCCTCGGATCCGTTATATAGTTTTCCGTAGTTTTCAGAAAGCTGCCCCATGCCTCCCAACAGCTCGCTTGAACCGTCAGCCAGAGACTTGGCACCTGAGCGGGTCTTCTCGACACCATTATTCATTTCCACATTTTTTTCAGCAAGGGTTGTCAGGTTTTCCTTGAGGCTTCCTGCCCCTTTTGCCAGATCTCCTGCCCCCTTATTAATGTCAGAGGCGGAATCACTCGCCGTTTTGAACCCGTCTCCAAGCTCTCCGATTTTATCGAACATCGTTTCTGCATATGTTTCAGAAACAGACTTGGACAGACTCGCTTTGATTTCTTTCATTGCAGTCTCGCCGATCTGGGCGGACAAAAAGTTGAAGCTTTCATTCGGTACATACTTCAACGCAAGCTTTGTGGGATGCTCCTCAAGCAATGTCGTCCCGTTCTTTGAGAAGTCCTTCGGAATCTCCACCAGCATATAGTATTTCTGTTTCTCGAGATTTTTGTATCCATCCTTCTCATTTACAAAGTGAAAGTCGAACTGATCACTGTCTTTCAGCTTCTTGACCAGCTCAGAACCGATTTCAAGTGACTGCCCCTCGAAGTCGGCGCCTTCATCGTTATTCACGATGGCAACCGGCAGATCGCTCAGCTGTTCATATGGATCCCAGAAGGCCCATAGGAACATACCGCTGTACATGACCGGTATGAGGAGGACCGCGATGATCGGTATCAATAATTTTTTATTTTTGAAAATGGCTTTAAATTCTGAGCCCGCAGATTTAAACATGTAGCTTCCCTCTCATTCATATTGACTATTTTATTCATTTGGTCATATCGGCCGCAAAATAAATGACCATATTATTCATTTGGTCATTGCACTCCAAAAGAAAGGGACTATCAAATAGATAACCCTTCAATCAAATAAAGCTTAAAAAGATTGGCGATTTCATCTTTATCGAGTTCTCCCCGTTCGCGCTCCCAATCGAAGATAAGAGCCACATAAAGCTTCAGCATAACGAAAGCCGTCATCTCGGGGTTGCACGGTTTGATCGCTTTTGACTCGATGGCCCTTGATATCCGCTCACTCAGGAACTCCACCACCATCTGTTCCAACTTCTGCAGGGCATCGGAGACAGCAGGCGTGCCCATTTCCCTTGCTTCCTGATAAAGTTTGATGGTGAGCTTATGCTCTTTCCGATATTCTAGCATAGAGAACAGGGCATTATGAACATTCTCGGAAAAAGTGACGGTAGGAGAGATGGCTTTCTCAGCTCTGCCTTTCATTTCATCCATTAGGGAAAACGCTATTTCATCGAACAGCTCTTCTTTGTTGCTGAAAAACGTATAGATGGTCCCTTTCCCTACATTCGCAAGCTTTGCAACCTGGTCCATGGTCGTTGCCTTATACCCGAATAGCGAAAAAGATTTAGTAGCTGCATCCACGATCTGTTTTTTACGGTCGATGGTTTTCACCTCCATATGACTGAATGACTAAATTTGATTTTTGGTCAATTTCTTGCCGTTAATTACCTTACCATATACGCCCACCATTAGCAAGAAGGAAAAGAAAAAAGGCCAAATCGACATGATTTGGCCTTTCGGGCTAACGCATCAATCTTGAAGAAATTGCAGGGTCTTTTCCACTGCCGCTTCCCCCTGCACAACACAGTCAGGTATGCTCAGTCCCTCGAAGGAGCTTCCGGTGATGAAGATACCGGGAATGGATTCCTCCGCCTTTCTTGCCATTTCCCTGATGCGGTCCCTGTGTCCGACCGTATATTGAGGCATGGATTGTTTATATCTCGACACAATGGTGAATTCCGGCTTCGCCTTCAACTCCACGATTTTGTTCAGATCCTCGATGACTATCTGCTCGATCTGATCATCTGAAAGGTCCACGATCGCTTCATCCCCTGGTTTCCCTAAGTAGCTCCTGATCAGTGCTTTCCCCGTCGGTGCCGTATGCGGCCACTTTCGATGCGTCCATGCGGCTGCCGTGAGGGAAAAATCACTGTTTCTAGACACAAGGAACTCAGTGCCGTCCCTTTTCTGCTTGATTGCATCATTGTCGAAGCCCATGGCAACGGTGGCGACAGAAGTGGCAGGCATTTCTTTCAGAAACTCCAGATACTCTTCCTGGGGAAGAAGTCTTTGGACCACATGGTGAGGGGCAGCCAGTATGATCGCATCGCACTCGATGCTTCCATTGGCAAAGGTGACGGAATATCCTTTGTCTTCTTTCCGGATATGGGTCGCCTTCATGCTCTTGTACACCGTCCCAGGTTCAATCTTCGCCTCCAGGGCGTCGATCATGGACTGCAGTCCGCCGGTAAAGGTTAGAAATCCGCCTTCTGACGTCTCTTTCTGGCTGTTTTTCTTGATTCCTGCTATCAAACTGCGATGTTTTTGTTCTAGTTCATAGAATTGGGGAAAGGTTGACATCAGGCTCATCTGATCAATATCCCCTGCAAAAATGCCCGTCAGAAGGGGTTCAATGAGATGATCCACCACTTCATCCCCCATTCTCCTCCTGAAAAAAGTACCGAGTGATTGATCCTCTGTCATTTGAGACCGTGGCAGGAGGAAATCTGCTGCTGCCCTCATCTTACCGGTGAGGGAGAAAAGATTGGTGGTTACAAAAGGCGCGATCTGGGTAGGGATCCCTACGATCGAACCTCCCGGGATCGGGTATAATTCCCCCCCGGCAATCACAAAGGACTTCCCTTTCTCATTCGTCACTAATGTATCGCTGATCCCCAGTTCCCCGGCCAGCTTCAGGATCGAGTCATTGGTCGTGAAAACAGAATCAGGGCCTTTTTCAATCACATACCCATCCCTTTTGACGGTCTGCACCTTGCCGCCGACCCTGTGCGTCGACTCCACAAGTTTTACATCATAAGGAAGCCCCTTTTCGCGTGCTTCTTTTTGAAGATAAAAGGTTGCCGCCAATCCGGTGATGCCCCCGCCGATCACGACGACCCGCTTATTCGTTCTGTCTGCCATACTTCATCGCCTTCTTTTATTCAAAGATCATAAAACACAGAGAAGGACTGGGCTGCGGGAATGGTTTCCTTCTGCCTCAGTCCAACTGCCTGAGCTACTGAATGTGCTTCATTACAACGTCTGCAAGGGCGTCGATGAATTCCGGCTTACTATTCGGCATTTCCGGGCGATAGTAAGCAGCACCGATTTCTTCCGTCACCACTTTACATTCATAGTCATTATCGTATAGTACTTCCAAGTGGTCGGACACAAATCCGACGGGAGTGTAGACAAAGGTTTTGTACCCTTTTTCTTTATGAAGATCCCTTGTCAGATCCTGTACATCCGGGCCTATCCAAGGATCCGGTGTGTTGCCTTCACTCTGCCATCCGACCGCATACTCCTTCACTCCGGCACCTTCTGCAATCATACGTGCCGTGTCTTCAAGCTGCTGCGGATACGGATCCCCTGATTGAAGGATGCGCTGGGGAAGGCTGTGTGCCGAGACGATCAGCACGGCCGATTCACGTTCCTCCGGTGACATGCCTGCATAGGTCTCCTTCACGCGGTCCACCCAGTACTGAATGAATTTCGGTTCATCATACCAGCTTTCAACAGAAGTGATGACCGGTCCTCCAAGTTTCTCTGCAGCTTCTTTCGCCCGGCCGTTATAGGACTTCACACTGAAGGTTGAGAAATGAGGGGCAAGTACGATGGACACCGCTTCTTCAATTCCATCTTGATGCATCTGTTCGACAGCATCTTCCACGAACGGTTCGATATGCTTCAAGCCGAGATACATCTTGAATTCGATCTTGTCCTGAATACCATTCAAATGTTCTTCAAGGCTTTTGGCCTGATCCAGGGTGATCTTCGCCAAAGGGGAGATTCCCCCGATTGCTTCATATCGACTGCGGAGGTCTTCAAGAAGTTCACTTGATGGAGTCCTTCCGTGACGGATATGCGTGTAATACCGTTCTAGATCTTCTTCTTTATATGGGGTCCCGTAGGCCATGACGAGGAGACCCATTTTTTTCTTTGACATACTTCTTCACCTCTTAGTTGATAACTTATCTGTGAATATTGTGCCATGTTTGTATCATTAATACCAAAAATAGTGCTTGGCAGATCGGTTATCTCGAACTATAGTCGTGCACAAAGGCAGCGAGCCTCTTCAATGTGTCCGGATTCACCTGAGGGAACACTCCGTGCCCCAGGTTGAAGATATGGCCAGGCAGTTCCATGCCTTGATCCAGTATCGCTTTTGTACGCTCTTCGATGACTTCCCATGGTGCAAGGAGGATCGCAGGATCAAGATTACCCATAAGGGTCTTCGTAAGCCCCATTCCCCTTGCTTCCTTGATGGATAGTCTCCAGTCCAGACCGACGACGTCCACCGGCAGGTCATGCCATTCCCTTGCCAGATGACTCGCACCCACCCCGAAGAGGATTAGGGGAACACCGGATTCTTTCAATTCATTGAAGATGCGCTCCATATAAGGCTTTATGAAATAACGGTAATCCTGTACATTCAGTGCACCGACCCAGGAATCAAAAATCTGGAACGCCGATGCTCCTGCCTTGATCTGTGATTTCCCATACGTGATCGTCATGTCAGACAGTTTGTCCATGAGGGCGAACCAGCTTTGAGGCTGTTCATACATGAAGGCCTTCGTCTTATTATAATTTTTTGATGGACCTCCCTCGATCATGTAGCTTGCCATGGTGAACGGCGCCCCTGCAAATCCGATCAGGGGAACCGACAGCTGCTCGGTTGTCAGCAGTCGGATCGTATCAAGAACGTACGGAACGTCCTCTTCCGGATGGATTTCACCGAGTTTCTCCACATCCGACATGGAGCGGATCGGTTGGTCGATGACTGGACCGATTCCCGTCTTGATCTCTACATCCACCCCGATCGATGGCAGTGGTGACATGATATCCTTGTAAAGGATGGCCGCATCCACATCATATTGCTCGACCGGAAGTCTCGTCACATATGCGCAGAGTTCAGGCTGATGCGTGATCTCAAACAGAGAATATTTCTCTTTGATTGCCCTGTATTCTGGCTGGGAACGTCCAGCCTGTCTCATGAACCATACCGGAGTATGCTCCGTTTCTTCTCCCCTTGCTGCACGCAGCAGCGTATCATTCATTGCTTTCATACCCTTGTTCGTCCACCTTTCCTCGTACATCCATTATGTATAGTGTAGCCTAAATAAGATTGATTCCAACGATTATGTAAGAGTTTTCATAAGTGCAGATGTTCTCAACCTCACTACTATAGACGTTTTCAGTCTGAAAGTATAGATTTACGTGCCAACTGTCATAAAATTGCCGATTTTCACGCCTACACCATCGTGTTATAAAACATTTCCCTCTTCATGTTACATGCAAACGGTTTTAGGGAAGGGTATAATAGAAGGTAACTATATCGCTAGAGGTGATGGACATGAAGATTTATATGACGACAGGGACCCACGATTTCCTTAAGACGATCAAAGACGATCATCCAGGGGAGAAGATGGTCCTCATGCAGGGAGAAGATGGACTTTTGATCCACGAAAGCGAAGGGGACAGCGTCTTCAGTTCCCCCCGCACCTATGACATCCTCGATTCATCCGGGGAACTCACGGAAGAAGGCTTTGTGGTTTGCAACAATATACCTGTAACGGACGAAGGGCGCCCTCTATTCGAATACCGCTTCACCAATCGTGCCGGTCTTGTGGAAGAAGTGGAAGGATTTATCTCAATCAGGGTGTTGAGACCCCAAAGTTCTGATACATATGTGGTCATGACACAGTGGAAGGATGAAAAGAGCTTCCTTGGTTGGCAGGAATCCAATCAGTATAAAAAGGCTCATGCCAAACGCGGCACTGAATCCGGAATCGACAATAAGAAAGATATCTTCCCGCGTTCATCCTATGTGACAAAATATCATGTGACGACCATCTGATGGTGCAAGTGGAGCCGCCGATTTTCGGCGGCTCCTTATATTTGCGCAGGCATGGACGATATCCCTCCCTATTACCCAGGAAATGACACCACGTCTGGCACGAACAGGTTTACCCTTTCATATCTTATTACTACAAATCAGGGCTTTTGCCCTGAAAGAATGGAAAGGGGTTTTCCTAATGGGGATCGATTTGACCTCCCTGCATTGGATCTATTTATCATTTATTGGATTGATCATTGCCTTCATGGTGTTCAGGAAGGACACAACCATCATTTGCATCCTTGGGATCTTCACCATTGCCGCAGTCGCCACCGGCTCATTGACCGGGTCGATCAGTTCGATCTTCTCAAGCTTCATCTATGCGATCACGGAACTGCTTCCCACCATACTGGTCATCTCCATCATTGTCGCCATGAGCAGGAGTTTGACCTCAACCGGTATCAATGACGTGATGATCAAACCATTCGCTTCATTCATCCGTACCCCAACCCTTGCCTACTGGACGATCGGTCTCGTCATGATGTTCATATCCTGGTTTTTTTGGCCATCTCCGGCTGTCGCCCTACTCGGAGCCGTACTTGTTCCTGTCGCCCTCAGGGTGGGGCTTCCGGCTCTCGGAATTGCCATGGCCATGAACCTTTTCGGACACGGGATTGCCCTTTCCGGGGACTTTGTCATACAGGCCGCACCGAAACTCACTTCGGATGCAGCAGGCATCCCCATCGGAGATGTCATTTCTGCCAGTATCCCTCTGGTCATGATCATGGGGGTGGTCACGACCGTGACGGCCTTCATTTTCCTGAAGAGGGATATGAAACAGGGAAAACTGAAGGTGGAGACTTCACCGTTGCTGTTTAACGAAACGGACACGTCATCCTCTCTCTCTCCCGTCTTGAGACGGATCATCGCCATCCTGATTCCCGCTGCTTTCATCCTGAATGTGGTGGCGATGTCTGTTTTCAATCTTCAAGGAGGAGATGCCACTGCATTGATTGGCGGTACCGCCATGTTCATCGTTCTTATCATCTCCCTTGCAGCATTCAAAGGAGAAGGTTTGTCAAGAACCACCGGGTTCCTCATTGACGGATTCCAGTTCGGTTTCAAAGTGTTCGGTCCCGTCATTCCCATCGCAGCGTTCTTTTACCTCGGTGACTCAGGGTTTAATGCCATCATCGGTAATCACCTGCCGCAAACCTCACACGGTATCGTCAATGATTTGGGGGCTGCGTTGTCAGCTGTCGTACCGATTTCTCAAGCAATAGGTGCCGTTACACTGACAGCCGTAGGTGCCATAACCGGTCTTGATGGTTCGGGGTTTTCGGGTATTTCCCTCGTTGGGTCCATTGCCTCCCTATTTGCCGACAGTATTGGATCTGGCATTGCGACCCTCACAGCCCTTGGACAGATTGCAGCCATCTGGGTCGGTGGCGGGACACTTGTTCCATGGGCTCTGATTCCTGCAGCGGCGATTTGCGGGGTTGACCCTTTCGAACTCGCACGTCGCAACCTTCTCCCGGTCACCATCGGGTTAGTCGTAACAACGATTGCAGCCATGTTCTTTATGTAATACGAAATGCGCCCCGGAAAGCAGATTGTGCTCCCGGGGCGCATTTTTGATATCTTCTTATGAATAAAAGCTGCGATTCTTTTCCACCTTGCTGACAGCTAGAACCCACCAGATCAAGAGCGGCTGGAAGAGGAGCCTCACCCAAAGCAGGGGAGCGTTTGCTTCTTCCGATCCGGGGGCGGGAATGCCTTTGACGGCAGCATAGATATTGGCAGGAAAGATCAAGACCAAATAGACGGCCGTTACGATACCGGTTTTTCTCCTCATCTTCGGAATGAGAAGGAGGATGGCGAGTATGAACTCGAGTATCCCCGTCAGGTAGACCGCCTCCTCCTTCAGAGGAAGGAACGAAGGGATCATCCGCGCAAAGCCTTGGGCCTCTATGAAATGGAATACTCCCGCTGCAATGAAGAAGAAAGAGAATAGAACGAGACCGAACCATCTCAATACTTTTTTTCGACGTGACACACGTTTCCCCACCTTTCCCCTCCATCATACTATATGTATTTCGCTCAGCGAAAGACAAAAGAAGGGATTACCATTCATTCAATTGAATGGTAATCCCTTCTGGTGATTGCATAAAGCAGGCAGTCTTCGAAATCGCAGCCACGCCTGCGTGCCTGGCGCAGCCTTGCCTCTTCCACGAATCCCGTTTTCTCCAGGACATTCCTCGAACCTTTATTGGAGTCACGTACCATCGCCCACATACGATTCAGGGCAAGGTCACGGAAACCGAATGACAGGATCGTCTCCATCGCTGAAGTGGCATGGCCCCGTCCCCAGAATTCCCTGCCGACCCAGTACCCCAATTCTCCTGCATTGTGCTCATTATTCCGTCTGATCACAATCGTACCAACGATCTCGGATTGAAAGACGATTGCAAAGTTATACTCCTTACCGGCTTCAACCAGGGATGGATGGGTGTTGATCCACTCCTTTGCATGAAAGAGTTCATATGGATGCGGCAAACCGATTGTATCTGCCAGCACCTTATCTCCGGCAAGTCTCTTGATGATTGACACATCTTCAGGCTGAAAAGGGCGCAAACTGACTGTCATCTGTTCCTCACCCCTTTTCAAGCTCGCTGAAATAACGGATCCGATAAGCAAATTTCGCCGTCTCCCCAAGCTGATCGAGAAGCTGATAATTTGCGTAAGCGCCGACCACTGCACCGATCCCGGGTACAAGCTGGAGCATTTTGATTAAATCGATGTGGTCCCTGTATTCCTGCTGGAATATACGCCAGTCCAAGTCTTTGACCCTTTCCTTCTCAGTATCCCAGCCTTCGATCACGCTCAAGGTCTCCCGCTTATGCTCGTCACTCGAAAACGCCAGTTGGAATACATACAGGAGGAACATTCTCTCTTCATAGGCTTTTGCATCGTAGCCATGAATGATGGAGCATTCTGTAAGGAACTTCATCTTTATTGATAGTAACAGTGGGAAATCCGCCATGCCCAGGAAGAGCCCGCCTGCACCGGTACCTGCACCTTCAACGGTTGCCGTCTTCCTGTAAAACTCAAGGCGCGCTTTCATGCTTTCTTCCCTTTCCTGAAGATTCCCTTTTTCAGTCACGGGATTCATCGGCAACCAGCCTCCGTTGTTCAGCGTGATTTCCACCATGCGCCTGATGCTTTCGGTTATCAGGTTATGGGCCTTCTCTGGGATCCACGTATTCATTTTCGTCTGAGCCTTCTTTGATACTCTCTGGAACCTGGATGATTTACGGGTGAATCGGCGTTTCCACATATCGAGCTCTTCCCGTTCTTTTTCCACGTTCATCCCTCCTCATGATGGTTAACTATACGGTCGGGTCATGAAGATGGTTTCACGAGTGAAGGGGATCCTGCATTTTTTTCAACCTTCCCACCAGATAGTGACGGCTGAACAGAAGCGAAAAGACACATCCCGCAGCGAGCAGGATCACTCCCCCCATCCATTCCCCCCTTGCCAATAATGGGATAGAGAAGATGAACGCCTGGATGAAGAGCGTCTGTGAGATGACGGTTTGAAACGATGACTCCTTCAGCTCCCGGGGTACCGGATAAAGAAGCACCCATATCTTATAGTCAAATCTCTTGAACAGAGGGATGAGCTGGAAACCGGTCAAATACATGAAAAGGAGGCCGGCAATTGGTCCGAAGATCAAGGACGGATTGCTATAGATCAAAATGGCGCCGATGAGGGTCAACCTGATATAAAGGCCAGAATATTCACTTGTCCTGACCAACGATCTGATATACAGATAGCGGTATGACTTCCGCTGGTCCATTGTGTCCGGCAATAGGGCATCGAGCCATTTCCTCCGATGGACCTTTCCTTTTAATTTTGGGACATCTGTAAACATATTCGCCATGCGGTAGAACACAAGCATCCGCTGCTGCTCAAGGGTGATCAGCAGATCCCATTTCAGGTTTTTGCCTTTGGCAATCTGCATGAAATACCCCACATACAGCAACTGGATGACGGCAATCGTTGCAATGACCCACAGGTGAGCCCCAGATAGGATGAGATACATGATGGTGCCACTCAATAGAAAACGGAAGAACGAATCGGTGAAATGGACACCCCTCTCTTGGAAGCGGAGAATCTGCCACCTCATGAGGAGGTTCCACCATTTCACAGCAAGGACGATGATCAACAGAGGGAAAAAGGTGCCGAACCCCTTTCCCGTCACGGCCACATACATGGGCATCATGGCAGCGAGCACGAGAAGCTGGATATAGGATTGGAAACCAAAGCTGACCCAGAGACTTTTCGTGAAGTAGCCCTTCAATTTCTTTTCAAGGGGCAGAAGGAACACTGCATCTGCTTCGCGCAGGAAGGTATATACCGGGCTCCATGCCAGAACCAGTCCCAACAAGAGAGCCATGATCATGGGGGCAGGGAATGACGGATCCAATGTCTTGACCCATTGGTTGTATGTATAGGCCCCACCGCCGAATGCGAAGATCAAGACAAACAAAAGGTGATCATTGAACATGTACTTCAGATATTTTTGAAGCTCAAGGGTATATTCCGTCACCCGTTGCTTCCAAATCCCATTTACATTATTCATCATCCGATTCTTCCTTTGTCAGTTGAATGTAAATATCGTCAAGTGTTGCTCCGGGCATCGTGAATTCCCTCCGTAAATCTTCAAGGGTCCCTTTTGCACGGATCTTCCCTTCGTGCAGGATGACGAACGAATCACAATATCGTTCGGCCGTCGCCAGGATGTGAGTGGACATGAGGATGCCGGCTCCTGTCGCTTTCATCTCCTCCATGGAATCGAGAAGTGACTGGATGCCGAGCGGGTCCAGCCCTACGAATGGCTCATCAATGATGTACAGACTCGGTTGGATCAGGAACGCACACATGATCATCACCTTTTGCTTCATCCCCTTGGAGAAATGGGCAGGGAACCACTTCAGTTTCTTTTCCATCCTGTAGGCTCTCAGCAACCCGGGTAGACGCTCGGAATACTCCTCTTCGGTCAATCCGTATGCCATGGCAGTCAACCTTAAATGCTCTTCAAGGGTGAGCTCGTCATAGAGGATCGGTGTCTCTGGAATGTAGGAAAATTGTTTACGATACAGCTCGGGATCTTTCTTCAGGGTCTTCCCGTTGATGGACACCTCTCCCTGCTTCGCTTCCATCAGTCCGATGATATGCTTGATCGTCGTACTTTTCCCTGCCCCGTTCAATCCGATCAGTCCTACGATTTCATTGGATCCGATTGAGAAGGAAATATCTTTTAATACAGGCTTACGTGTATATCCACCAATCAAATGGTTGATTTCCAATAATGCCAAGGCTAAAACGTCCTTTCTCTTCACAGTCTTTGCTTCATTTTATCAAAATTCCGTTATGAAGGCATGTTTGATCAATAACTTTTCCATTATCTAGTACAAATAAATACCTTCAAACGGGTCATCCTATAGTTGTAGGGGTAAGGCAATAAGAAAAACGGGGTGGTTGTTAAAGACCAGGATCCGAATTTCACTAATTGTTGCAGCATTTATGCTCTTCTTTAGTGAATGACATTCATTCACCATTCATTCAGACAAATGAGGTGTTTGTTAAAGAACAAGTTGACGTATACCCAAAAACTTATTCGCTTTACGTGATATAAGGAGATGGAGATGGTCACATTGCACGAGTCATTCGTATGTATGCAAACCGTCAAATGAGGTGGTTGTCCAAGACGCTCAAGATTTTATAAAAATCAATTGCGATAGGATCGTTCCGTTCACCTGCTGAATGGAATCGCCGACTTTACGAAAAGCATCAGGAAGCACAACCCCTACGTGGAGAGGCGGGACATTCGTTCCCGTCTCTTCTTCATTTATATCTGCACCCATGATAAAATACAACTACTACATATTGAAGGGTGGATATACAATGAGCGATTGTATTTTTTGCAAGATCATCGATGGGGAAATCCCATCCACAAAAGTATATGAAGATGAAAACGTGCTTGCCTTCCTTGATATCAGTCAAGTGACGAAAGGTCACACACTGATCATCCCGAAGCAACATATGGAAAACGTCTATGAGCTCTCCCCGGAAGCGGCCGGGCACGTGTTCCAGGCGGCTCCGAAAGTGGCGTCTGCCATCAAGGAAGCGTTCCAACCCATCGGGCTGAACCTCCTCAGCAACACAGGGGAAGCAGCAGGCCAATCCGTGTTTCATTTCCACCTGCATCTCATCCCGCGCTACGGTGAAGGCGACGGATTCGGCGCCGTATGGAAGACCCATACAGACGACTACACCTCCCATGACCTGAAGGAAATTGCCGCATCCATCTCTGGCCATATTTGAGAAGGAACAGGTCCGTTGACATAAGGGCCCGTTGTGTTATAATAGTCCTAACTTTTCGCTGATGGCAATAGTGCACATCAGGAGGAGCAGAGAAAGCATAGACGAGTTGAGGAGAGATGAAAATGAATACAAAAACGCTGGTATCCCTATCACTATTGATCGGGATCGGAACTGCACTGCATGCCGTAATCCCAGGGATCTTCCTCGGGATGAAGCCGGACATGATGCTTACGATGATGTTTTTAGGGATCATGCTGTTCCCTGCCAAGAAGAATGTACTGCTTGTGGGACTGTTGACCGGTGTCATTTCCGGATTAACCACCCAGTTCCCTGGAGGATTCCTCCCGAACCTGATCGACAAGCCCGTGACTGCTTTTGTTTTTTACGGATTATTCTTGCTTACAAGAAAGTACTCCCGATCCATTTTGGGAGCAATCGTACTGACAGCCATCGGAACACTCGTTTCCGGAGCCATCTTCCTTGGTTCAGCTTCAGTCATCGTCGGACTTCCTGGAGCATTCATCGCCCTGTTCGCAGCAGTCGTACTGCCTGCTACCGTCGTCAATGCCGGTGCAATGTTCGTCGTATACCCGATCATCAACGGAATCTTAAAGCGTTCTTCCATAAGCGAAGCGGTCACATCAGATCAGCTTCAATAAAAAAAGGCCCCCTTTGGGCCTTTTTTTTATGAAGCAATCCACCAAAGGATGCTTCCGATCACTAAGGAAGCCGCTCCCGCCGTTCCCATCATCCCCGCCCTCTTCTTCAAAATACTCTTAGGGGGATAGATTCCCGGTCTTTGAAAACTCATAATATTGTACACCATACTGATCACCAAAATCACACTGAGAGCAAAGAAACCGAAAATGATCCCGTCCATTCTTCCCCCTCCTCTCCCTTATTCGTATGCGCCCATTCGAATACTTATGAACAATCCCGTTTCAAACTGTTACAATAGGGAAAAGGATATCTACATCTTTTGTAGAATAATAATACTACCAAGCAATCAGAGGTGAAGAGCATGAAAGTGAAATCATTGATGTACGGTTTGATCGTTGGTGGCATCGTCGCAGGTGCCGGCTCCCTTCTTTCAGCCCCTTCTTCAGGGAAGGAATTGAGGGGGAAACTGAAAGATAAGCAGAATGAATGGAAGCTGACACTGGAAGACTTAAAAGAGCGCGCCAATGAACTGAAGGAATCTATCGGAACGCTTTCTCAGGAAAGCAAGGAAACCGTTCTTCAGCTTTCGAAAGATCTGCAGGCTTCTATTAAAGAGTGGCAAATATCGACCGCTCCAAATAACGAGCGCCTGCAAAAAGAAATCGAAACCGTGAGGCAAACGATTGAAGATCTCGAAAAATCCATCGATCTCCCAGGTTCCTCCCAACCAAAGTAATCCATAGGGAAAGCCCGTATCCACCTTGTATGTTCCAAAAACATGAAGGAGTTTGAGATGCGGGTTTTTCAATTTCCTGCATGTACTTCTAAAAATTTTGTGAATTTAGACTTTATTATTCATTACTTTATTGGCATAATAAAATATAAGCGCTTTCTTTTTAACATCCTGGTGCTTCAAAGGATAAAGAAATGGGGAAAAGATTTTTTAGTAAAGTGGGTGAAAGAGATGAAGGAAAGAGAATTCACATTAAAAGAGGCAATGCTCTTCAGCCAGCGGATGGCACAGCTCAGTAAAGCGCTGTGGAAAGCCATCGAAAAGGACTGGCAGCAATGGATCAAGCCGTATGATCTCAACATCAATGAACACCATATTCTCTGGATCGCTTACCATCTAAAAGGTGCTTCCATATCAGATGTAGCCAAATTCGGTGTCATGCATGTATCCACGGCATTTAATTTTTCCAAGAAATTAGAGGAGCGGGAACTGCTGGAGTTTTCAAAAAGGGAAAACGATAAACGGAACACGTATATCCGGCTGACTGAGAAGGGAGAACGCATTCTCCTCGATTCCATGAAGAATTACGATCCGGACCATCACGCGATTTTCCAAGGGGTATCCCCACTGAGGGAGCTATACGGAAAATTCCCGGAAATGATCGAAATGATGAGTGTGGTGCGTAACATCTACGGGAATGATTTCATGGAGATCTTCGAGAAGTCATTCGACAACATCAAAAATGATTTCTCCGATGATAATGGAAAACTGACTGAACTTTTTCAGGAAGAAGATGACTTAGAAAGTTCTAAAGACATTTCCTGAGCTGGGTCATGAGTGAAGGATATATTCCTTGGTTGAGGCACCCCTCGATGACCCTCTCGATCGTAAGCCTGTGATCGATCCGACGTTCAAATTCTTTAAAAAGCGGAGTAAAATAAACAAACCCTTCCGCTTTTTGTTTTTGACATTTATTGTTCAATCCCTCACATAACTGGAAGAATGCCTTCACATCCCCTTCATCAAGGCCTGCCATCATGACCTCCCGGTAAAATAAAATCGTATGCCCCGGCATAAGCTCCAACATGAGCCTTTGATAGTATTCCAGCTTCTCCACTCTTCTTAACAGATCATCCATTCCAATCACCAATCCATATGCATAGTTTCTCTTTTCCATTGTACAAAACATTCCGCACACTGTCTCTTAATAATCCTTAGACTCCCTTCTGAACAACTCCATCTTATCTTCAAGAACGACAGCACCCGTCCTCCTGTAAAAAAGTATTGATTTTCAGCACCAATCATAATAAAGTATGTAAGGCGCTTTTCACCATATTGAACACCTGCTGGAGGATACATGCTATGCACTGCTGGAAATCTGTTGATAAAGAAAAGCATTTCGGATATCATCGAGTCTTTTTACTTTCATCCATCGTGATGATGATGGTATTCTCATTTATATACGTGCCGATTAATGTATTGAACCATCGTGTATTTTATGATCATCATATCCTGCTCTTTTTTGCAGGGTTGTTGAGCATCTATCCCTTGCATAAGATCTGCCACGCACTGCCGGTCTTGCACTGTGCACGGAATATGACATGCACGCTGAGAAGACAGATAGGGATCTTACCGACCGTGACGCTCAGATTGAATGTGCCCATCACCAAATGGAGATACGGGATGGCATTGACCGCCCCATTCTTTGTACTCAATTCATTCCTGATGTTCGGTTGCTTCCATTTTCCTCATTACTCCCATTACTTCATCATGCTGACTGCCTTCCATACGGGCATCTGCTTAATCGATTTTCTCTGTGTAAGGACACTGCTCTTTTCTCCAAGGAGGGCGATAATCGAGGAAAATGAGGATGGATATGAGATATTGATTGAACAATGAGGGGTCGTCCCCCTCACTAGGCTATTTTCGTATTCCTGCTCTTCATCGAAAACAGAGGCTTTATGCACGAACACGAATACGAAAAGAGCTTAGTTTCCAACCTTTCGTCAATACTCGCCCTACCAATCACCCCATTAATTTGGTATTGTATAGCATATAGGAGAGAACGGGGAGGGACCTGGATGATCACCGTATTTATCATGTTTATCGTATTCGCACTGTTCATTCTGTTCAATATCAACAGAATGACCTTCGCACTCTGTGCACAAAAGGAAATACCCGAAGAACGTCAGCCGAAAGTATACAGAACCATCAACATCCTCATCACCATACTGCTGATTTCATCTTATGTGGAAATTTTATTTACATAGACAAAGAAAAGCGGAGGCGGGTCGCCCTGACCCGACAAGCATAAGCAAAGCCACCCGGAAAGGCGTTCCTTGCCTTTATGGGTGGCTTTGCTTATGACCTCGAGGGTCAACCCGCCGGAGCTGGACACATAGAAATGCGGAAGGGGCTCGCCCTGAGGCGACAAGCATAAGACGAGCCACCCGGAAAGGCGTTCTTGGCCTTTTTGGGTGGCTTTGCTTATGACCTCGAGCCTCAAGCCCCTGGAGCTGGACAGAAAGAAAAGCGGAGGCGGGTTGCACCGACCCGACAAGCATAAGATAAAGACCTCGGAAAGGCGTTCTTGGCCTTTTTGAGGTCTTTAGCTTATGACCTCGAGGGTCAACCCGCCGGAGCTGGACAAAAAAAGAAGCGAACTTCTTTACCAAGCCAACTAAAAGACAAACCCCCCGGATCGTCATAAACGACTCTTCGGGGGGTTTACTTCATTTCAGATGAAAACCGGAAGCCTGCAGAAGGAATCATCTTTCCTTCTGCGTGCTTCCCTTCTAATGAAAAACTGCCGTGAATACTCACAGCAGCCTAACAAGCTATTTCGATCCTATTCACTTAATTAGCAAACGTATGCTGCACCGATGATGATAAGCAAGATGAATAGAACAACGATTAGAGCGAAACCTCCGCCATACCCGTAAGCACCTGACATATGCGCTTCCTCCTTTCATGTATGAGAAGCATCGGATGAGATAGGCAAAAAGGGGACTTTGCTGCAGGTAATGCCCCCTCTTTGATCCTGATCCGTCAATTCCTGGTATTTTTGGCTATCTTATAGCCAAGCTGCACCTACAATGATCAACAAGATGAACAGTACAACAATTAACGCGAAACCTCCGCCGTATGCGTTACCCATTACGTTCCACCTCCTTTGAAGCGCTAATGCATTATATTCAAGTAGACGTCTAATGGTTTTAGGCTATTGTCATATTTCTTATTAGCAAATAAACGCGGCACCAACGATGATTAATAAGATGAACAATACAACAAGCAATGCAAATCCTGAATTGTATCCACAGCTCATGATCATTACCTCCTTTTCTCTCTTCGCTGATATCATATGAACGAATCTGGGAATTGGGTATGTTATCTGCCTATTTTTCTCAAGAATAGTTTGGAAATTATTTTTTTTCATCCAAAAAGTGTGATATAGTATGGGTTGTAGATTTTAGCCAAGCACGACTGAAAATAGCTTAGGAGTTGATCACCATGAAGAAGTGGATCCTTTCCGTATCACTTGTTGCCGGTGCCGTGGGACTAGCAGGTTGCAGCGGTAATGGGGCAGATGATAAAGATGTAGTTGCAACAACCAAAGCCGGGGATATCACCAAGGAAGAACTGTATGATTCAGCGAAACAAAAGTTCACCCCACAAATGGAACAAGCCCTACAAGAACTTGTCTATACAAAAGTGCTCGATGAGAAGTATGATGTATCGAAAGATGAAATCAACAAAAAAATGGACGAAGCGAAAGAACAACTCGGTGACCAATTCGATATGTTCCTTCAACAGTACAATCTTGATGAGAAATCCTTTAAAGAGTATTTGAAGCTTCAGCTCCTTCAAGAGAAGGCCGCTACTTCAGATGTCAAAGTCACTGACAAAGAACTCAAGGAATATTACGAAAACTGGAAAGCTCCGATCGAAGTGAGACACATCCTCGTGGAAGACGAAAAGACCGCGAAAGAAGTCAAAAAGAAGTTGGCCGACGGTGATAAATTCGAAGACCTTGCAAGCGAGTATTCAACCGACACCGCTTCTGCCGCTAACGGAGGCAGCCTCGGATGGGTTGATAATGCAGGACGTCAAAGCTTTGTACCTGAGTTCTCCAAAGCCCTTGACTCCCTGAAAAAAGGTGAGGTCAGTGAACCTGTGAAAACAGATTATGGCTACCACATCATTGAAGTGACAGATACGAAAGAAAAGAAACCATTCAACGATATGAAAAAAGATCTTGAACAGGAGCTTAAACTTTCAAAAGTGGATCAGGCTAAAATTCAGGAATCCATGAAGGACGAAATCGAAAAAGCAGACCTTAAGATCAAAGACAAAGATCTTAAAGATGCATTCGAACAAGTACTGAACGGTACTCCAGCACCGGACGCTGCCGCTCCTGAAGGCAATGGAACGACCGATTCCGATACAAAAGAATAACCTACAAAAAAAGACAGTCAGGAGATTCTCCGACTGTCTTTTTTCTTTGATATCATATCAGGAGGACATGCGCCTCCGCTCTTTTTCCTCTTCCATGCGGGTGATGTACACCTCGCCCTCTTTCGCGATCCACTCATCCTCCTGGGCCTTTTCCTGCCTGGCCGACCTGATGGTCATGAACGCACTGACGAAGATCCCTGCCACAATGAAGTACATCCAAATCGGTAATGTCATCTGCTTCATCTCCTTATAGGTTTGTCCTTACTTCACCATATGAAGAGGATTGCCTGCTTATGACGATAAATTTTTCAGACAGCAAAAAGCCCGGTCGCAGGACCGGGCTTCATGTTCATTCATGGAATGTTGGTTTATAGAAGGATCGGTTGTCTAGGGCAAAGACCCTCTCCGTATACTCACCTGGTTTCGTCCTTGATAGGACCCTGTCGAGCATGTTCATCTTCGCATCCACGTTATCGATATAGTGAAGGATTTCTGCTTCACGGATCAATGGAGGTTTCGGGCTGCCCCATTCTGCCTTACCATGGTGGCTGAGGACCATATGTTGAAGGATCATGACCTCTTCTCCTTCTATGCCCAGCTCATCGGCCGCTTTGCCGATTTCATTCACCATGATGGAGATATGCCCGATCAGGTTCCCCTCGATTGTGTAGGTGGTTGAAGTCGGGCCGGACAGTTCAATCACCTTACCAAGATCGTGAAGGATCACACCTGCATATAACAGGTCGGAATCAAGCGTCGGGTATAACCCTGCGATGGCTTTTGACAGATCAAGCATGGAGACCACATGATAGGCAAGACCTGATACGAACTCATGGTGATTCTTCGTTGCCGCAGGATATTCAAGGAAGTCCTTCTGATATTTTTTGATGAGATGGCGGGTGATCCGCTGAATATTTGGATTGCGCATTTCGAAGATGTATTGGGTGATCTTGCTGCTCATTTCATCAATGCTTACCGGGGCAGTCTCAAGGAAATCAGCAATGGAAAAACCATCTCCCGGTGACACCGGGCGAATCTGTTTGATTTTCAGCTGGTTCTTCCCTCGATAGTTGTGGATATCCCCGACTACCTTTACAATCGTCTCAGGCTGATAGGCTTTTTCATCCTGTTCAGAGGCATCCCACAGCTTCGCTTCGATATCTCCGCTCTTATCCTGCAGAATGATGGTCAGGAAGGGCTTTCCTGTATTTGTTGTGCCTTTTGTCATCTGTTTGATCAATAAATGCAAATCGATGGTTTCACCGACTGCATAGGTCGTAATTCCAGACATAGTTGTTCCCCCGTTCTCTTTCAGTCTACTGTTTCAAGTATATCACAGTGGCACCCGCCTTGACTCGTCGAGACCCACCTCAATTGTCTTCTCATCCAATTTTATGACTTCTGCCGTCTCGAATGTTTCCACTACTGCCTGATGACAGGTAAAATACAGTACTTGATGGTTCTTTGACAGCTTGACCAGCGCTTCAATGAATGCAGTGGTTCTGCCTTCGTCAAAGTTCACTGCTGCATCATCGATGATGACGGGAAGATCATAGATTTCTTTCAGGGAAGATATCAGCGCGAAACGGATGGCGATATACAGTTGCTCCTTCGTTCCCTGACTGAGTTCCACGGCCTGAAACACCTGGCCGTCTTCCCTGGCAACCGTAATCATTTCCTCATCGGTCACATGGATCTTCCTATATCGTCCATTAGTGAGCTTAAGGAAGTATTGCTCTGCCTCCCCGATCAGCCTCGGCATCTTCGTCTGCTGGTAATGCTCCATCGTATTTTCCAATGCCGTCCTCGCCAAGGTGACAGCCGACCATCTCTGGATCTTCTCTAGGATTTCGGCCTTTTTCCCTTCGAACTGTTGCAAGAGGACGGAATACTCGGTTCCTTCCTCTAGAACTTGAAGTTCATATGCAAGTGTCGCTGCCTTCTCCTGCAGGGTAGAAATGCTGCGGGAACATTCGTCGATCTCATTGGAAACGAGCAGGATTTCTTTTTCGACGACGTCTTTTGATGCGAATTCCGTAAAAGCGGACAGGATATCAGGTTGGAATCGTTTTTCCATAAATCTGTAGGCCTGCAACAGTTCCCGTTTTTCTTCGGCAAGCTGACCGGTCCTCCTGTAGGCTTCCTCCGTCTCAGTTCCCGCATATGAGAAAAGATCCCGCACTTCTTCTTCCAGTTTGCTCCGTTCGATTTCGAGGCTTTGCATATCCATCCGGATCTGGGCAATCTCTTCTTTGGCGTGATTCCTCTTCAGCTCTTCTTTGTCCATCTGCTTCAAGAGCTCCTTCATCTTCCCGTGGATCTCTTCCAATGGTACAGCTTCGATTCCGTGACGGTTGAACCACTCTCTGCATTCCCCTGTATAAGCTTCTATTCTGGATTCAGCCCCTCGGATTTCGTCATGGAGGATCGTCATCCGGTCATGGAGGGTCACAAGTTCCTTCAGCCTTGTATAAGCTTCCCTTAGCCATTTCCATTGAAAGTCAACAGGGAGTCGAAGCTCCGAAACGATAGCTGCAAGCCCGTCATCGACTTTCTTCAGCCTGTCTTCCAGGTACCGTTCTTCTTCCATGATGCCTGCAAGCGAACCTTCCGTCTCTTCAAGCTTCAGTATGAGCTGCTTCCATTGACTGCGGTACTCAAGCTGTTCATCATAGAGTCGTTGCGAGTCGGAAGATGCCTCTCCCTCGGGTCGTTCCATGGACTGAAGCCTTTTTTCGCGTGCAATGATGCGCGATCTGGACTGCTTCAGGGAAAACATGCTCATGAAGCCCGGCAGCAAGGCAAGGAACATGATCCAGCTTCCCGACCACATCCCCCATAGCGTCAGAATCAGTCCGATGAAAAGAAGGGAAAACGTGATCTTTTTCTGTCCCACATATGTCTTCCGATCGCCCGCCAGCATCCTCTCCTCTTCTCCCAATCGGTCCCTGAGCCAAGTTCTCTGCCCCTCGGACAGCCCTTTCTTCATTTTCCGCTGGAGATCCTGAAAGGCCTCCTCCTCCATCAATCGACTCTCTGCGGCGTCGCAATCACGCTCAATCCGTTCTCTGATCGCTTGTGCCTCCGCCCTTTTCTTCCGATTATGCTCCCGTTCATGGAGGATCTCCGTCTTTTCTTCGATTGCATCATTGATTCTCTCATTCATCGAGAAGCTGATGTTGATGGAAGCAGCCTCCTCGACTTCCATACTCAAGGAGAGCTCCCTCCTGATTTCGCGGATCCCGCTTTCAATCGCCGCGACTTCCCTTCGGTGATCCTCAAGATCATGGATCCATTTTTGGAAACTCGTCTGTGATGCCACCTTCTCTTCCAGGAAGCTTCTTTCTCCCTCACCGACGATCGGGTCTCCTTCCAGCCTTTCCAGGAAGATATCCCTCTTGTGCTGCAGGGTTTCAATCTGGGCTTCCACCTTCCTGATCTCCCGCTTGCACTCATCTAGGCGGTGGAGACCCTTTTCAGGGAATGGGAAGTCATCAATTTGCTCGAGCCTCTCCGATGTGTACACTCTTTCGCTGAGGGCATCCCAGTTTTCCCGGATCTGCACAAGGGCATGTTTTCTTTCCTGCAGTACCTTCAGCTTTTGATCAAGTTGTTCAATCCTTGTGCCGGCTTCTTCTTTTTCCACATGGAGGGGGGCATAGCGGTCATTGCGCCCTTTCGCTTCCTTCAGTTTTTTTTCGAGTGACGTGAGTTCAGCGAAGAGGGCGTTGATCACAGGTTTGCGCCCGGATCGTTTAAAAAGCTGTTCCTGTTCTTTCTTCCAGGCCTGCTCCATCTGCATGAGTGAATCCGTCCCGGTGGATCCTGCAGAGAATAAGAAGCGGTTAAGGTCTTCCTTTTTCAATCGGTGGATCCCCTGAAGACCCTCGAGGTCAAAAGAAAAAATGTTTCCGTAGGTTCTTCGGTCAATGGTACCGAGTAACCGGTGAAGACCTTCCTCCCCTTCTACTCTTCCATCTTCATATTGAAGGGTAACGGTTCCTGCGGCAGGCCCACCCCTCTTCCTTTCAATCCGGATCTCCCCTTCGGAAGGAGTGCTCACCAGGAGAAAGCCTCCATATTCCGAGGAGGTTTTCGGTTCATACCGTGGGAGTGACTGCTGCTTGGTGGGAAAGCCGAAGAGGACGCTATGGATGAACGACATGATCGTCGATTTACCCGCCTCGTTCTCTCCAAAGATCACTTGCAATTCTTTCATGGTATAGCGGCGATTTATCAGTTTCCCATATGCATAGATATGGATTCCCGTCACTTTCATGCGCTCACCTTCCTTCCTTGATCGGGGTGCCGAGGAGCTTTCTGACATCGTGAAAGACCTCTTGATCCACCTGAAGACCATGCTTATAGATCAGCGGATGGTCCATCAGCTCTGAAAGGGATGATGACCAGTCCCCCTGCTCCAGCTCATCAAGCATTTCAAACATGACTTTGCTGAATGGATCGTGCTCGTCAAGAATTAGTTTCTCTTCTTCAAAGGACACACGATGCACCCACTTGATCCCCTGCTCATCTTCCATTGCCGATTGAATCGTGTCCAAAACTTCACCGTTCTGGATCCTCCTCCATTCCTCTTCCCCCATGCTGCCCTTTCCTTCCAAACGGAGTTCAATCATGGCTTCCCCGCACGAATCCACAGCCTCCCTGATCCGATTGTACAGTTCGCCAAAACGGGTGACCCCATCGAGTGATACGGATTTTTGCACCCATTCGACTTCCTGTACGGGTATGAAGGTCAGCTCGGTACGGTCCCCTTCCATCTCGACTTCGTAACAGCCTTTAGGGCCGGTTTCTTTCCTGTGCCTTCCCTGTATATTCCCCGGATATACAATGTAAGGGTCCTTATGGAGGATCTGCCGCTTGTGTATATGACCCAGCGCCCAGTAATGATATCCCTTCCCGAGCAGTTCCTTGATGGTGAAGGGGGCATAGGGTTCATGGTCCGCTTCGATGCTCCCTTCACTTCCATGTAGCAGAGCGATCCTATACCCGTCGCCCACAGCCGTTGGGTAATGGGGGATCATCCTCTCATGGATATGCCGGCTTCCATAGCTGAACCCGGCAATGGAGACATCGGCACCCTCCTTCGTCCTTAGGTGTTTCCACTCGGGCTTATCTGAGAAGATATGTACATGGGGTGGCATATCCAGCTGAACCCTGAATCCCCCAAGGTGATCATGATTCCCATGGATGATGAAAACGGGGATCCCTTTCCCTTCCAGACGATCGAACTGTTGCACAAGCCTTGCCTGCGCCCGGATACTTCGATCCTCTTCATCAAAGAGATCCCCGCTGATGAGCACGAAGTCGACCTCCCTTTTTAGGGCTTCGTCAATCAGTCTTTCAAAAGAAGCAAAAGTGCTTCCCTGTATGTTTTTGAACCGTGCTGCAGGCAAGTTCTTCAGCCCTTTGAACGGACTGTCCAGATGCAGATCGGCAGCGTGCAGAAACCGGATTTTCTTCATGGTTCCCCTCCAAAATTACGAATATATGTTCTAATACTACCCATTATACCCCAACGGCCGCTATCATTTCATCTGTGAATTATTTATAGGAATAGGAATATTCCACTTTTCATTATTTGAAAAATATGAAAAAATAAAAAGTGATCATGATGCAAAGGGGTAGAGAGATGAAAACGTATAAGCTTACGGTATTCGAGAAGAACGGGTCAAAGCTTCTGGATGAGAGTGTTCAGGCTGCATCGGACGAGGAAGCGAAGAAGGTTGGGGAAAGTATGTTGGCAGAGAAGGGGTATCTTGATCACACCCATCGTTTCACTTCCCCACTGGGAAAGCTTCTATTATTCCACGTATAAACAAAAGAGGGCGCCATGCGGCACCCTCTTTTCCGTTATTCCCCTTTGAATGACGGCCTTCTCTTTTCGATGAATGCCTTGATTCCTTCTTGGTGATCTGATGTCTGTCTCATAAGCCATTGACCATCTTTTTCTTTGAGCAATGCTTCCTGAAGCCTATCTTTATTCAACTCGGTATAGATTTCTTTTGTTTTCAGTAGGGCCTTTACAGGAGATTGAAGACACTGTTCGATATATCGTTCCAGTCCTTCTGCCAGTTTTCCTGAAGGAAGTGCTTCGTCTACCAGTCCTTTCATGAGGGCCTCTTGACCGAGCATCACTTTTCCATTCCAGATCATCCTTTTCGCTTTATGGGTGCCGAGCCTCTCTTGAAGGAGGAAGTGGCTGCCGCCATCGGGGATGAGTCCGATCCCGATGAAATTCATGGCAAGCTTGCTGTCTTCCTCGCAAAGGATATAATCGGCCGTCAGCGCCAAGCTGAACCCGAGGCCCGCGGCTGCACCGTGGATACCCGCCACGACAATCTTAGGAAGCGTGTAGAGGGTCATTGCAAGCTCATTGATCACATCCATCACCTCGGAGAAATCCCCCTCATTCCCCAAGGACAGCATGGATTTGATGTCTCCTCCAGATGAAAAGCCTTTTCCTTCCCCGGTCAATACGACAATCGCCAAATCGGGGTCCCTCCTGATCTCCTTAAGTGCAGACAACAGCCCGTTCATCAGGCCAAGGTCGAGGGCATTCAACGATTCCGGCCGATTCAATACGACCCTCGCCACTTTCCCTTCTATTCGAACCTTCACTAATTCATCCTGTTTTTGTACGCTCATGATTAGTCCTCCTGGCTTATTTTATTGTGTATTTCATCTCTCAGGGCCATCTTCAGGAATTTACCGACCGATGTCTTCGGAATCTCCTTCATGAAGATCACCTTGTCTGGCAACCACCACTTCGCAAACTGCGGACGCAGGAAGTCGATGATTTCGTCCTCTGTGACCGCCCGTTTCTCGGCATCTTTCAGAACGACACATGCGACAGGACGTTCCTGCCATTCCTCGTGAGGCACTGCAACAACTGCAGCTTCAAAGACGTCTTCGTGGGACATCAGGGCATTTTCCAGGTCAACAGATGAGATCCACTCTCCTCCTGACTTGATCAGGTCCTTCGTCCGATCCACGATCTTGATATACCCTTCCTCATCAATCGTCACCACATCACCGGTGTGGAGCCAGCCGTCACGGAAAGCATCCTCTGTCCGGTCATCCTGGTAGTACTCTGACGCAATCCATGGTCCCCTTAAGGCAAGCTCGCCCATTTCCCTGCCATTCCACTCCACTTCCCCGTCCTTCCCGATGACCTTCATTTCAAGACCCGGAACAAGGATGCCTTGTTTGGCTTTGACGTCAAACCTTTCTTCGTCTGATAACACGTCGTGCTGACTCTTCATTGATGCCACGACGGCAAGGGGACTTGTTTCCGTCATTCCGTAGGCATGCATGAAAGGAATCCCGTGCTTCTCTTCAAATGCTTTGATCATCCCCCTCGGAGCTGCAGATCCGCCGCAAAGGAGATACCGGACCGAAGATAAATCATAGGTATTCTCTTCAAGTTCCCTTAAGAGCCCAAGCCAAATGGTCGGTACTCCGGCAGCCACGGTCACCTTCTCCTTTTCCATCAGTTGAGCGAGCAATCCAGGGGTGAAATAAGGTCCCGGCAGTACCTGTGTCGTACCGAACCAGACGGATGCGAACGGGAGACCCCAAGCGTTCACATGGAACATCGGTACGACAGGGAGGGCCACATCCCTCTCCATGAGACCGGTTGTATCGGCAAGCCCAAGGGCCATGGCATGGAGGACGATGCCCCGATGGGAGTATACGACCCCTTTCGGATTCCCTGTTGTCGCAGAAGTATAGCACATCCCGGCAGGGGCATTTTCGTCGAGATCATGTCTGAAGGAAAAGGTCGGATCACCTTTCTCCAGCAGCTCTTCATAATGATGCAGGCCTTCAATGGGCGATTCAGGCATTCCACCGTCCGTCATGACGATGATGGACTCGACATGGGGAATCTGATCCCTGATCTTTTCCACCAGTGGTAGAAGATCGGGATCCACGAGGAGCACCCTGTCTTTTGCATGATTGATGATATACACGATATGCTGAGGGGACAGCCTGATATTGATGGTATGAAGGACTGCGCCGATGCATGGGATTGCGAAATAGGCTTCAAGGTGACGGTGGTGATTCCACGCAAGGGTCCCAACCTTATCCCCTTCCTCGACCCCGAGGTCCTTCAGGACGCTCCCGAGTCTCCTCGTCCTTTTTCCCCATTCTTTATAGGTGAAGCGGTGAATGCCGGATTCGGTCCTTGAAACGATGTGCTTTTCAGGGTAAAACTTTTCTGCTCGTTCCATCATCGCTGTTAGAAGTAAAGGCGTCTGCATCATAAACGTATCTCCCCTTTGTCTTTATATGGACTGGTACAGGTGAAGCGCAGGCACGATTGTCACGACGAAGTAATCGCTTACAAAACCATCCTCCTTACTTATTCGATTTTCTTATTCCGAATCCTCTTTCTCTCCCATGATTTCGACAATCATCTAAAAATCAAAGAGGGTGGGATAAAACTGAAAAGGTAGCCGAACCCGTTCAGTATCGGTTCTTTATACCGCTCATGATGTTCGCTTTCCGTGATAAGCTACTCTTCCCGCTGGAGCCTTCGTCTTGCACTCCAAGCAACCGCTGGAAACAATGATGGCCATGAAACAAATTAAAACCCGAACCATTTTGCCTGATCGTAGGCAAATGAATTCGGGTTTTACTATGACTAACTCACTTTCGTCACAGCCTCTCAAGAAAACAATCCATCGAGGATGTCGATTTTTTTGTCTGTGTACTCTTTGAATGTCAGATTATACGCATTCGGTTCCTTCGGATTGGCAAAGTGGGTGATCTTCCCCGTTTCAGGGTCGATGAATTTACTTGCTGCCCCGCAGCCGATCCCGATGATGGTCTGCACTTCTTCCATGATCATGATGTTATAGATACTATCCTGACCCGGCAGGGCATAACCGACGTTCTCAAGGTTTCCAAGGATGTTCTTCTGGCGGTACAGGTAATAGGGCTCGTATCCGTGAGCAGAAGTCCACTCCTCTGCAAGATTCATCATCCGTCCGATCTCGTGACGATCGGCCACCTTATATTTATCCTTATTCTTCGTCATTTCTGATGCACGTTTGAATGAAAGGGTGTGGACCGTCAAGGATTCCGGCATCAGCTTCTCGGTTTCATCAAGGGAATGCTGCAGTTCAGGAAGTTCTTCGCCCGGAAGTCCGATGATGAGATCCATATTGATATTATTCATGCCCATTTCCCTGGCAAGATGGAACTTATCGATCGTCTCTTCCACCGTATGATGCCTTCCGATCGCCTTCAGCGTTTCCTGCGTGTAGGATTGAGGGTTGATGGAGATCCGGTCGATATTCCATTTGTTCAATACCTTCAATTTATCAGGCGTGATGGTATCGGGTCTTCCTGCTTCCACCGTCACTTCCCTCACCTTGTCCACATCCGGGAAGGAGTCGTACATTTCTTCATACAAGGCATCCATCTCTTCCGCTGTGATCGAAGTCGGAGTGCCGCCTCCAAAGTAAATGGTCGTAATTTTCACGCCCTTTTCCTTCATCCACCGTCCCATTTCCCGGATTTCATAATGCAAGCCGGCGAGGAACGAATCCACCCTGCCCTGCTTGCCCTGGATGGCGTAGGCAGGGAAAGTACAGTAGGCGCATTTCGTCGGACAAAATGGAATCCCGATGTAGATGCTTACTTCATCCCTCACATCGTACAGGTCGGGCACGACGGACAGCTGGCGATCCACGATGTTTTGCATGAGATCGATCTTTTCATCGGTGATCAAATACTCCTCTTTGAGCTTATGGTGGATCTCTTCTGCCTGAAGTCCGAGCATGTTCTGTTTGTGAATCAATTTCGTCGGTCTGATTCCCGTCAGGATCCCCCATTTCTGTTGAATGCCCGTCAGCTCCTGCAGGACGTTCAGGTACACATGGGAAACGGCGGTCTTCAGCTGTCTGAATCGCTCCTTCTCCGATTCATACGGTAACCAGTCTTTTTCATAAAACGCTTTCTGAGACTGTTCTGATTTGATTTCCGCACGGGCCTGGATTGACTCGGTGTCGGATACATGTATATGGATTTCCAGATCGGCATTATCGCACTCGCCAAAATGGATCTTGGTTTCTTCAAAGAATAAATTGGCAATCAAGCGAAGAGGTCGTTCAAATCGTTCGTCTTCTATGCCTCTAATTAACACATTCACGTTGTAATCACCTTTCACAATTGGATAAGCATTTATAAGTGTACAAGAACGGGATGGGAATGGTCAATGTCCATGACGGTACGAAAAAGACCGATCCCTATCGGAACCGGCCTTGGCAATCAAGATTTAATGATGTTCATCTTCTTAAGGAAAGGGATCGGATGCTGTTTCCTGAACACTTCACTGATGAAGTACGGGATCCCCTTTTCATGCTGGCTCCTCGTCACCCAGTCCGCTGCCTTCCTCACTTCTGCAGGTGCCCCTCCCATGGCCACACCTAGACCGCAGCACCTCATGGCATCCATATCGTCAACTCCCGCCCCGACCATGACGACCTGCTCCTTCTTCAACGCATAGCGTTCCGTCAGATACATGAGACCGCGAAGTTTTGACACGCCTTTCGGAACGATGTCCAGACTGTTTTCAGAAGTCGGGATGGCATCTACCTCATCGTACATGGCTGTGAGTGCTGCGATGATATCCCACACATCTTCCTTCCTCTCCAGGATCACGGAAATTTTCGGTACGGTCATCGGATTTGCTGTGAGATGCTCACTGATGGAGTCGACATATTGTTTACTGTAGAGAAGACGGGATTCCCGCTGCCACGATAAGCGGGCAAGCTCCTTGGACGGGGAATTGGTTTTCCCGATGATGGACTGCCTTTCGTGGGCCATCTGGATTTGACAGGGGAATCCTTCAAGGAAATGGGCGATTTCATAGGTGATGGTTTCGGATATCTTTTTGACATAGAGTGGCTTTTCGAGTTCGGAGGCGATATAGGCACCCCCATGAGTGATGATGGGGCCAGTTAGATTCAGAGATTTTGCCACTTTCTTCGCAGAGTTGAAGCTCCTGCTCGTCACGAGTGTGACAGGAACCCCTTTATGTTGAACGTATTCAATTGCCTCCTTCGTTTCCTTCGCAATCTTTCCGCTTCGATTCACGATTGTACCGTCGATATTCAGGGCAAGCATTCTATAGATCATCATGATGTCCTCCTAAGTGTTGTCTACTGCTTTCTTTACATTTATGAAAAGGAATAGACAATTATGACAAGGAGGTCAAGGAGGCCAGAAATTTGCATCCACTCACAGAAAAATCCCGCCAGGTCTGCCGGCGGGATCTCATGTATGTTATTGCTGTACGGAACCGTATAGTTCTTCCAATGGTTTCATGATGACTTTATTCAAATCCGTGATCACCATGCTCATGCGCTGCTCTGCTTCCATGAGTTTGGAGATTTTGTCGTGTTGCTGTACAAGCTGGGCGGCCTTTTGAGCCTGCTCGACTTCTTCCTGAGTAATTTCTTCACCGCTCATTTGTTTTTGTTGAAGCTGCATCTGGATGTTGCGGAAGTTCTCGAACATCTTGCTGGCAGATTCGTCATTGTTCACTTCATCATACATGTTTTTCAGCTGTTGGAACTCGTCACTTTGACGGAGTGCGCGCTCCAGTTCGTTTGCTTGATCATATAAGTTGATAGCCAAGGTTTAGCCTCCTAAAATATCTGTCTGTATTTCTTCATCCCCACTATAACAAACTATGTGTCCGAATACTAGGAATGACCCTTTCTTTACTCAACCGATCATAAGAGCAAAGATCCCCTGGATGATCCCGATGATCCCACCCAACAGGGCACCGAGGTACGTGATCATCTTGAACTCGCGCTTGGAAATGCCTAGGACCAGTTCCTCAAGCCTTCCCACAGAGAAGGATGACACCTGTTCCTGGACAATCTCCTGAAGATTCATCTTCTCCATCACCCCTGGGAGCTTGCGTCCGAGAAGATCGGTGCCACGATCCACCCATGCTGGAAGGAGCTTATTGAAAAATGTCTCTTCATGACGAGACAGGACGCTTCCAAGGGGGCGAGCAAAGAACTCACCTATCTTCAGGGTCCTTTTTGCATAGCTTTGAACCGATGAGACCAGCGCCTCGTCCGAGAAGCTTCCGGTCAATTCACCGACGGTTTTTTCCTGGAGCTTCTCCCATTCACTTCTTATCAGATTCAAGAGGATTTCCTGTGTTCCCGGATGCTTGATGAACTTCACGATCTCAGGCTGCACTTTATCTGCAACCGACGTATTCCCAAGGAACATCCCGAGCATATTCCCGAGCATTCCCCTTTCTTTCAGGAAGTCATCGATCATCACCTTGACCTTTGCTTTTCCTTCTGGACTCGTAAAATAGTCTTCGGCCTTTCCTGCGATCATCGTCACGATCTCAGGAATCTTCTCTTCTGCTTTCTCCTTCCAATCAAGGGGGATGGTCTCCCCTAAGGAACGGTTTGCATAGCTTAGCCTGGTTTCGATCACTTTCGTTTCAATCCATTTATCAAGGTAATCATGGATCATCATCGTGTTCACGGGAATATTCAATTCTTCAAGCCATTCTTCAATGGGTGTCTCCGATTGGAAGATCGGGGTGAGTTCAGCTTTCAACCACTTGACCGTTTCTCCCTTAAAAGCCGGATTGAGAAGCTTTTTTTGTAGACTATCCGGTGTGAGAAGATGATCCACCACGGTTTTCCCCATTGATACAGCCAGTTCATCCCTTCTCCGGGGAATGAGACCTGGAGTAAAAGGAATACGGAATTTCCCGATATAATAAGCCCGATACGGTCTGAAGAGCATCTTGATGGCCAGATGGTTCGTAACTCCGCCAATCAGGGCCCCTACTGCCACCATGAAAAGAATGAGGATGAACGCATTCATCTCATACATGCACCTGCCTTTTCCTGTTCATTTGAACCTTTTATGACTGCCTACATAGTATGCTATATCAGCAATAGCCCAATAAGTCATTATAGGGGTATTTTGACGTGTTATGCAAACGAGGAATGGGTGATATGGATGAAATGCCACATTGCATGCGAAAAAAGTAAGGAACCTCATATATACATCCCTGACATCCTTTTGGAGGACTGGATGCTCAAAGGGGGTGTCACCCTGTCGGTTGGTGCTACTTCCGCAAGGGTTGAGTGCCTCCTCTCCCCGACGGATGACCTGATTCTGACGACTTTCTTGCCCTGGCTGCAGGCATTACATGATCGGGACTTTCATATCCACGTCGATCGGCTACGTGCCGAGATCTGTATTGGCCCCATTACGGCGATCCTCATCAACAAGACACCAGGATCCCTCGGTGACTATGCCCATGAGTGCCACCAATTCTTCCATCAAAATGGAGGCTTGCTTTATTTGCTTCCTGTTTCTTCTTTCTTCCAAAGGGAGGGGACCGGACTCCTCTTTTCAGAAGGTAGATGGGAGGCTGGTTCCGTTCCTTCCCCAGGGGTCCTATACAATCGCATTCCCTCCAGGAAACTGGAGACGACAGATCATTTCAAGCACGCTGTCACTTTTTTGGAAGAAGCGGGGGCCACTGTTTTCAATACCCGTTTCCTCTCAAAGTCCGAAGTGGATCAAGCTCTGAAAAATCATCCGCTCCTAAAGGAACACATCCCCGTCTCTGCCAGCGGTCTCGAACATCTGGAAGGGATGCTCTCATCATTTGAAGATGTGTTCATCAAGGACATCCATGGCAGCAAAGGAAGGAACATCATCAGGGCGACCTCCGGTGATCGGTGGGAAGTGCGACAGAATTCATTTCCGGGAAACGATCACCAGACCTTCAGGGACTACCGGTCACTGGAGAAGAAAGTGCGTGCATGGTGCAGGGATTCCACCTACCTCATCCAGGAGACGATTCCTTTCTGTCTGTATGAAGGCCGGCCCCTGGACTTTCGGATCCTGTGTCACCGCATCGGTCAGGAGTGGACGGTCCTCTCATCGGTGGCACGGATTGCCGGAGATGGCGAATTCGTCTCAAATGTCGATCGTGGGGGACAAACGGCGAAACCACGTACCATCCTTAACAAGATTCTGCCTGTTTCTAAAGGCATTCATGAGAATATGAAGGCCCTCAGCCTGAGTGCAGCTGTCTATCTTTCCGAGGTGCTCGAAGGCCGATTTTCCGAGTTCGGCATTGATCTCGGGATCGATGCCGATGGTAAACCATGGATCATAGAAGTGAACTCCAAACCAAGTAAACTCACCAGCCAGCATTCTGAGTCCATCAGACCATCGGTCCGTGGGTTGTATCATCATAGCGTTTCCGTATGGAAAGAGGAGGAGGAAGAAAAATGAATCATCTTGGCATCCTGACGTTGAACCCCGATCCCGCGAATCCATTTTATTCAGGGCTCGGCAAGGAGTCCCTGTCGTATCCGATTCACCTGCACTTGTTTTCCCCGGAGGACCTCTCTCCTTTTACAGAAGGAATTGAAGGCTATACGTACTGCCGGGAATCCGGGACATGGAAGGAAGATGCCTTTCGGATCCCGGACTACTTATATGACCGCACCTACTACCAGGCAGGAAAGCAGCAGCAGGCAAAGGCTGTGGTTCAATGGTTGAAGCAGCAGCCTCATGTTACATTCCTCGGCTACGGTTTGCCAAACAAATGGGTACTTTATGAAGAGCTTCTAAAAGGGCCTCTGGCACCTTATCTCCCAGGTACCCGTCTTCTAAAGAAAGTAGAGGACCTTACCTCTTTCCTGAATCGTGAAGAAGAAGCCATCATCAAGCCTGTGGACGGTGCACATGGATTCGGTATCTATCATCTTCGTACAAACGGGCCTTCGATTATCGTCAGGACGACGAAAAAGGATGGGATCCTTTCCCATACATTCCACAACCGTGATGAATTTAAGCGGTTCGCCCTTCGTTTAATGAAGAAGCATACCTTTCTTATCCAAAGGCGCTTGGACAATACAGTTCAAGACCGTCCATATGACCTTCGGATCCACATGGCGAAAGATACAAGAGGGAATTGGAAGGAGCATCACCGCGCCTTCAGGTACGGCAACCAAGATGGCATCCTGACCAACGTATCGTCCGGAGCCATGTATATTCCCTATGACGAGTGGAAAGCCACGCATCCCGGGGCTCCCTGGGCAGTGATAGAAGAGGAGCTGAAAGAAATTCTGTCGATTCTTCCGTTGGAACTGGAAAGCCGGTTTTCCCCGCTGCTTGAACTGGGCATCGACATTACAATCGGTACCGATCATTCCATTTGGCTTCTCGATATCAACTCAAAGCCGGGACATAAACTCTTGCAGGCAGGAGGGATCGATTCCCCCGGCATATGCCGTATCCCCCTGGACCACTGCATGAATCTATCATCACAGTCTGCACCTACGAGGAGTGATCACTGATGTTGAAACCTTTTGCAGTTGAAGTTTTTGAAGATGAACGTCCCCTCCTCTACCTTCCAGCTTCCTTCAGTAAGGGTCCATTGCCGGGAATCATCACGCTCGGAACACGCAAGGTCGAAGCGGAGTGCAGGACACACCCCAATGGAAGAAATGTAATCGGCATCAGCTCCTCTCTTTCCGATGGCCTGCACCTTCCTCGCGGAGTGGGCAGCCTCCACCTTCACCAAGTGGAGGAGGAGCTTTACCTTGGCGCATTGATCGGCATATTCACGTCCGGATTCACTCAGTTCAAGATGAATCCCGTCGGCGAACGCTCGCGGATGTTCCAACGTTTACTTGCCGTACAGGGGACGCTCGGAGTCATCCCGTTTGTGTTCGGGGAGCAAGACATCCATTGGGAGGACGGACTCATTCATGGTCTTTTTCACTTTGGTGATCAGTGGGAGCGTCACTTCATCCCGTTTCCTACCGTCATCTATGACCGCCTCCCGAATCGCAGGAGCGAAAAAAAACGCTCCATCCTTTCACTTAAGGAACGGCTTCAGGGAGAGTACGGCATTCCCTGGTATAACCCAGGTTTTTTCAACAAGCTTGATCTGTTCGAGCGATTGGCAGGAGATGAAGAAGCCGCCATCTTCCTCCCGGAAACCCATCAGTTCCAATCCATCAGTGATCTTGAGCGGATGCTTGCAACATATCGGCATGTGTACGTAAAGCCCGCCAATGGAAGCCTTGGGAACGGGATTCATAAAATCACGTATGACCGGGGGAAGGATGGATATTATTGCAGATTCAAGGACGGCGATCAGAAGGTCCGCCTCCTAAGGTTTAAAAGCCTGGAATCCCTTGTACAGTCCGTACTTAAAGGCCGCAAATTCGATACCTTCATCATCCAGCAGGGAATCGATCTGATTGAAGACGACCATCGCCCACTTGACTTCAGGGTCCACACGAATAAAGATGAAGAAGGCCGGTGGCACGTATCAGCCATCGCTGCCAAAGTCGCAGGTTCAGGAAGTGTGACCACCCATGCAAAAGCAGGCGGCGAAGTGAAGGTACTGAGCGAGCTCTTTTCGGAAGATGACAGGCATGTGATGGAGGCCCGTCTCAAGGAAGCGGCAATACTGCTGTCGCATTCCATCGAGGCGAATATGGAGGGATATGTCGGAGAAATCGGATTCGACCTCGGAGCCGACGAGAGCGGGAAGATCTGGATGTTTGAAGCCAATTCAAAACCAGGCCGCTCAATCTTCACCCATCCGTCCCTTAAAGCTGAAGATATCCTAACACGCAAGCTCGCCCTCTCATTTGGAGTATTTCTCTCTCGCAAAACGATTGAGGAATTGGTGCCATGAGAATCCTGTATGATCGGAGGAGAAGAATCTTCGGCCACGATGAAAGGAGTATATCCACGTATGCGTTCGGTCTTGATTCCTTTCTTCTGCAATCTGAAAAATCCGAAGATACCTACCCCTTTCCCATAAGCGCTCCCACAGGTGGTATCATCCCACTGATTGGCATCCTGGCGGATAAGGACCGGGCGAATCGTTACCGGGGAAACTTCGAACTCTTTAGGGCCCTTCAGGGAATGATCCAGGATGCAGGCGGCATCTGTTTTGTTTTTTCACCCGTTGATATCGAGGGCAACACGGTTGCAGGCATCGTCTATAGTGATACTCTTTCCAGGTGGGTGACCTGCCACTTTCCCCTTCCAAACGTCATTTACAACAGGATCCCCACCCCGGCAGGCGAACAGAATGAAGCGTTTCGTCGCTTGACCTCGTGGTGTCAAAATCACAAGATCCCCTTCTTCAACCCGCATTTTTTCAATAAATGGGACATTTATCGGCTATTACGGGAGAGAGAGGAATTACGGCCGCATCTCCCTGTCACCGAACAGATCCAGGATCCCACCCATCTGAAGACATTTTTGATGCAACATAAACAGATCTATATTAAACATTCCCTTTCTTCCAAGGGAAAAGGCATCCGTAAGGTCGAAGTGCATGATGACGGAAGAGTAAGTTGCCGCAGCATCAAAAAAATGGAGCACTTCTCCTCTGCAGAGCGGTTGGCACACGCTTACCCCGAATGGTTCCAAGAGAAAGACTGGATCGTCCAGGAAGCCATTCAATGCCGATCTTTGAACGGACACCGATATGATTACAGAGTGCTTGTCCTCACCTCGGGGGATGAATTCAATGTGACGGGGATCGGAGTACGGATGTCACAACGACAGGAAGTGACCACCCACGTCCCATCAGGCGGAACGATCATTTCCCTGGAGGATGTTGCCCAGGGGGATACAAAGCAAATACTTTCTTCCATCATGAAGATCTGCGGGGAAACCCTCACTGATTCACTGGGGTTCATAGGGGAGTTTTCTGTCGATATCGCTCCAAGAAAAGAAGAGGGCTTCGTTTTATTCGAAATCAACTCCAAGCCGATGATATTCGATGAATCAGAGATTGAGACCACCCGGCGCAAAAAGCTTGTGGATACATTTTTCTCCCTTGCCTCCTCCCGTCCTCAGCGCAGGGACTGATAGATCGTTTGAAAACGGGTGGAATGTGCCGTCTCATCAGTCATGGCTATAAACAGCGGTTTATACGCCTGCTGGTTCGGTATATCCATCAGGAGATCCCGATAATAAGAGGCACAGGCAAGCTCGTCTTTCAGCGCACGAAGGATTCCTTCTTTAAAGGTTGTGAACTCGACCTTTTCTTTTTTATGTTCGTAATATTCTCCTGTGAGCAGGTAATGCAGATACTGGAATAGATCATAATGCTTTTTCTCATCTTGCCGGGCTGAGCTGATGAACTCTACAAATAATGGATTGTTGGTCCGACTCTGCAATTCTTTATAGAAATGATAGGCTGTCCATTCGTCGCTTATGGCTTTTTGTATATCCCGGAGAAATTCATTCATACCTCCGTACCTCCTTTGTCCATTCCATAAAGTGTATTAAGACACAGAGGTATTTATGAGTAGGGTAAACCTCAAGACATCAAATCCGCTGTAAATGGTAGGGACAGGCTCCCTTTTCCCTGATTGGGTGTTTACTGTACGTGTTTTCAATTCGCTCTTTCGCACATAACAGAAACCGTTTACAATATCCATAAGGAGTGATACTGCATGATTCAACATTTTCAATACAGGAGCATGTATGAAAACAAAGAGTTACCGGGCTGGTATATTTCATTTTTCTACGGCGGTGTCAAGCATGAAGGGATCTACCACAAAGACGGCCGAATCGACTGCAAGCCTGCTCTGGATGAAAAAAGTGCCAAACAGATCCACGATCTCATGCTTTTCCATGTCTATGAATGATGCATAATTCGCAGTCGTTTTTTGAACACTATCCATAGGAGGCGATCAAATGGATAAAAAATACGAATTTCTTCCGGATAGCACCAATGAAGGACGCGATAAAGCATTCGTAGATGTGGACCGCTTCATCAATGAGGGGATGTCCGGAGGATTTGTTCACCTGCGCGATCAGATTGCAAACATTGAAGAAGCAATCGATATGCCCAGCCATGAAGAACCTCCGAGACCATAAAGAAAAGCTGCCGGTATCTTACCGGCAGCTTTCATTATGATCAGCGGCTTCGCACCAAAAGATTGACTGCCTCCTGAATGGCCTCTTCAGTGTTCATGCCTTTCTCTTCTGAATCCTTGATGCATGCTTCAAGATTCTTCGCGACGACAAGTCCGATCGTACGGTCTACGGCAGTCCTGACGGCGGAAAGCTGGGTGACGACTTCTTTGCAATCCTTTCCTTCATCCATCATCTTCAATACACCACGTACTTGTCCTTCCAAGCGCTTCATTCGATTTGTGACTTCTTTTGTATATTCCATTGTGCACACCTCATCACGATAAATTCCTCTTACAATAGTATTCCAATCAAACAATATTTGCAATTCACGACTCTTTGCATCGTCATCTTTATTCAGTACAATGGGAATATACTGAATAAAGGACGGTACATACCCCATGCTGACATCCCTGCTCAAAAAGTATCCAGAAGCTTCTGTCAGGTCCTCCCGACCGGGTACCCTCGATCTCGGGAAGGCCTGGTTCACAAATGAAGAGGAAGACACCTTCATCGGAATCGATCGAAATAAAATCACAGAAGAAGAAGTGGAGCTCCTGAAATGTCTGTTCATAGAAGTCGGTTCCCCCATTACCATTCTGAACGGCTCATTCGAAGCCCGGGAATGGTTTTCCTTCCTCTATGAAGGGGGGCACCAACCTCAAATCGCTCAGGATGAATACCGCATCATCCAATTTTCCATGAACGGCGAGATCGAGCACTCCATGATGAAGGAAGCGTTTCAGCACCTGCTCCCTGAAGACGTCCAGTCTGTCTTGTTCAGTGACGGGACGGGTCTGTTCATTGAACGAAAAAGCAATGAAGTGCTGGATCATGAGCAGCTCTTCACGATTTCCCATGTCATTGAGTCGGATTTTTTCGTTTCGACCTTATTCTTCACGGGGCAGTTCCATAAGCTAGGTCCACACCTTCCTGAAGCGTTTTCCTTCGAACGGAAGCTGTTTTCCATGCCTGGATCCCTCAGTCATTCCACCATTCATTCGGTTGAATCACTCCTGCCATCTTTCCTGCTTCACTGCCTTCCGTCGGAGTGGAAAACACATCTTCTCGGGCATGTGATCACCATACTGGAAGAGGATCCCGACTGGACTCAGATCATCAAGGTCTTTCTCGAAAATCAGGCCAATGTAAGTCAAACTGCAAAGCAGCTCTTCATGCACCGCAATTCAGTTCAGTACCGGATCGAACGTTTTATTGATAAGACAGGTATCGATATACGCAGCTTTCAGGGCGCCATCCTGGCCTATCTTGCCTGTCTGGACCATCTTCATGACAAGGTGAACAAGGAAGAAGAGTGAATTTTGTGCACATTGACCATATCGGTCCTTTTTCAATTCCTCTACAATGATTATAAAGTTGAAAACGATTACAAAGAAAAGGGGAGATTGAATATGGCTGAATTGAAACTCGACAATATCTATAAAATTTATGATAAAAAGGTGACCGCTGTCACAGACTTCAATCTACATATCAAGGATAAGGAGTTCATCGTTTTCGTCGGACCATCAGGCTGCGGAAAGTCGACGACCCTGCGCATGATTGCAGGTCTGGAGGAGATTTCTCAAGGAGATTTCTCCATTGACGGGAAACGGGTGAATGACGTTGCACCAAAGGATCGCGATATTGCCATGGTATTCCAGAACTATGCGCTCTACCCTCATATGAGCGTGTATGATAATATGGCGTTCGGCCTTAAACTTAGGAAGTTCGACAAGAAAGAAATTGACAGGCGCGTCCAGGAAGCTGCCAAGATCCTCGGCCTCGAGGCCCTCCTCGACCGTAAGCCGAAGGCATTGTCCGGTGGTCAGCGTCAGCGTGTCGCATTGGGTCGCGCCATCGTCCGTGATGCCAAGGTCTTCCTCATGGATGAACCGCTATCCAATCTTGATGCCAAACTGCGTGTGCAGATGCGTGCAGAAATCGCCAAGCTCCATCAGCGTCTCCAAACGACTACCATTTATGTAACGCATGATCAGACAGAGGCCATGACCATGGCGACACGGATCGTTGTCATGAAAGATGGGGTAATCCAGCAGGTCGGTTCACCTAAAGAAGTGTATGACAAGCCGGAGAACGTATTCGTAGGCGGCTTCATCGGCTCCCCGGCCATGAACTTCTTCCAAGGGACATTAGAAGAAAACTACTTCGTTTGCGGCAAAACAAAGGTCCTCGTGCCAGAAGGAAAAATGAAAGTCCTCCGGGAACAGGGTCAAGTAGGAAAGGCCATCACCCTGGGTGTCCGTCCTGAAGATATCCATGATGAGCCCCTTTTCCTCGATACTGCAGAGGGTGCAAAGATTTCAGTCAAGATTGAAGTATCGGAGCTGACCGGTGCCGAAACGATGCTCTATTCCCAGCTTGAAGGACAGGATTTTGTTGCACGTGTGGATTCACGCACCGATATCCAGGCTGGAGAAACGATCACCCTAGCACTCGATATGAATAAAGCCCATTTCTTCGATGCAGAATCTGAAGAACGCATTCGATAATGACAAAACAAAAGGAGTCCCCTTTATCAGGGACTCCTTTTTCAATGGTCAAAACTCCACCATATCAATACTTCTTCCTTCCTCTTCCCCGCACCTTTTGCAAGTGAAAAGATGCAGGCATGTGTCCGTACAGCTGCTATTCGGAATCCCGTCAGCAAGCTGGATCTCATGAATGTCCATATAAGGGCTGTATTCATCATAGTAGTCATGATATCTGCCTTGATCCACCGTTGTATCACCGCATTTTGCACACATTCCCTTATAGGAGACAATTCCATTACATAAAGCACAAGCTTTCATGTGGTTCACCATACTTTCAATCTTCGTATACTGTTAGCCTTCAAACAAAAGCATGCTTTTATGAGGAGAAATTAAAGGGAGTTTAAAAGGAAAAGATTTCTTTTTATATTTTTCGTATAGAAAATGCAGATTGAACCATAATACAAGTAACGGGATGAATTACTTCATTGGGTTAAACCATACAAGATGGTCGCTCATGGAATGCGAGCTGGTGCAAACCCAGCTGACCCAGCCAATAAAATTCTTATACTTTAAGGAGATGAACAACATGGCACAATCTCGTAACAACTCATCTAACCAACTGGTTGCTCCTGGAGCTCAGCAAGCAATCGACCAAATGAAGTACGAAATCGCTTCAGAATTCGGCGTACAATTAGGAGCAGACACTACTGCACGCGCTAACGGTTCTGTAGGTGGAGAAATCACGAAACGCCTTGTTCAAATGGCTGAACAACAACTTGGCGGAAGCTACAAATAATGCACAGCCCCCCGGATTTTCCGGGGGGTTTTTTTATTTGTTCACCATATCTTCAGGATTGATCCATTCATCATACTGCTCTTCCGTCACATATCCGCTCTCAAGAGCCGATTCTTTCAAGGTCCATCCTTCCTGGTGGGCCTTTTTGGCGATCTCTGCCGCCTTCTCATATCCGATATGGGGGTTGAGCGCGGTCACAAGCATCAGGGAACGGGATACGAACCCTTCAATCACATCAAGATTTGCCTCCAACCCTTTGACACACCGATCATTGAACGAGCGGATCCCATCTCCCAATAGACGGATGGACTGCAGTGCATTATAGATGATGACCGGCTTGAATACATTCAACTCAAAGTTTCCCTGACTTGCGGCAAAGCCGATGGCCGCATCATTTCCGAATACCTGTGTTGCCACCATGGTGACGGCTTCACTTTGAGTCGGATTCACCTTGCCAGGCATGATGGAACTCCCCGGTTCATTCGCAGGGATGGTCAATTCCCCGATTCCGCTCCTCGGACCGCTTGAAAGCCACCGCACATCATTGGCCACTTTCATGAGATCTGCAGCGAGTGCCTTCAATGCTCCGTGCACGAAGACGAGCTCATCATGGGATGTGAGGGCATGGAATTTATTATCCGACGACTGAAAGGCATACCCTGTTTGGGATTCAAGTTCCTGTGCGACCCGGCTTCCGAATGTCGGATCTGCATTGATGCCGGTTCCAACTGCGGTCCCCCCTATTGCGAGGGGCAATAGATGACGCGATGACTCCACAATCATCCCTCTGGATTTCTCCATCATGGCCCTCCAGCCGCTGATCTCCTGTCCCAGGGTCAGGGGAGTCGCGTCCTGGAGATGGGTCCGCCCGATCTTGATGATATCCTGGAACCTCTCTTCTTTTCCCCTAAGAATTGCAATCAATTCATCCAGGGATGGCAGGAGGTGTTTATCCAGTTCCTTTAATGCAGCAACATGCATGGCTGTCGGGAACGTATCATTGGAACTTTGAGACATGTTGACATCATCATTGGGATGCACCCTTTCTTCTCCTGCCAGGGTTTCATTCGCCCTGTATGCCACCACTTCATTGACATTCATATTCGACTGGGTACCGCTTCCCGTCTGCCAAACCACAAGGGGGAAGTGATCATCAAGATCCCCTGAAAGGATGTCTTCGCATGCCCGTGCAATGGCATCAGCCTTCGTGGCCGATAGCTTCCCCAATGCCTGATTCGCCCTCGCAGCAGCTTTTTTCAGATGGGCGAATGCGTATGTAACCTCAAGGGGCATCTTCTCTCCCCCGATAGGGAAGTTCTCCTTGCTCCGTTGGGTTTGAGCCCCCCAGTATTTATCAGCAGGCACCTTCATTTCCCCGATTGTATCCTTCTCGATCCGGTAGTCCATCATGATTCCTCCTTCTCTGGTCATACCTTCATATTTCCACTAAATTCATCGAACTAACCTATTAAGTGCAAGGATGATAAAAATTCATTCCGACCGTCATAAAAAATGCCACAAAAAAATCCCCCTCCCGGTCCATATCGGCGGGAAGGGGGATGATTGTCAGTGTATCAAATTTAAGAACTGTCGTGTCCGTTCGTTCTTCGGATTGTCGAGTACCTGCTCCGGAGGACCTTCTTCAAGGATATGCCCACCGTCCATGAAGATGACCCGGTCAGCCACATCTTTAGCAAAACGCATTTCATGCGTGACGACCACCATGGTCATCCCTTCTTCAGCAAGCTCCTTCATGACAGCAAGAACGTCGGCTACGAGCTCCGGATCGAGGGCCGATGTCGGTTCATCGAAAAGCATGACCTCGGGTTCAATCGCAAGGGCCCTTGCAATCCCGACCCTCTGCTGTTGACCTCCAGAAAGTTGGTAAGGATAGAAGTCGACCTTATCCCCCAAGCCCACCTTCTCAAGCAGCTTCACAGCCTGTGCTCTTGCTTCTTCACGGCTTTTCCCCTGAACGACCACCGGACCTTCCATTACGTTTTCCAAGGCGGTTTTATGAGGGAAAAGATTGTAGCTCTGAAAGACCATACCGGTCCTTCTTCTCATTTCAAGGAGTTCGTTTTTAGCCACGCGACCTTTGAAGTCGATGGTGGTCTCCCCGATGGAGACGACTCCTTCGTTCGGAATCTCAAGGGCATTGAGGCAGCGTAGGAATGTTGTCTTCCCTGACCCTGATGGGCCAACCAGGACGACCACTTCACCCTTGTTAATCTCGGCGCTCATGCCCTTCAGCACCTCGAGATCATCGAATCGTTTGGTTAATCCTTTAATGGAAATCATGATAAATCTCCTTTATCTAACAATTATTTCGCGATATATCGATCGAGTCTATTCTCTATGCGGCCCTGTATGATGGACAGGATGAAGCACATGACCCAGTATAGGAGTGCCGCTTCCATATAAATCAGCAGGAACTCATAGTTCGTGGCTGCAATCTGCTGTGCGATCCTGAACATCTCGGTCACGAGGATCAATGATGCAAGGGATGTATCTTTCACAAGGGAAATGAATGAATTGGCTAGCGGCGGTATGGAAACCCTCGCTGCCTGTGGAAGAATGATGCGCCACAACGTCTGACCATAGGTCATGCCGATGGACGACCCAGCTTCCCATTGTCCCTTCGGAATCGACTGGATGGCAGCACGGATGATTTCCGATGAGTAAGCCCCTTTATTCAGGGAAAAGGCGATGACCGCAGCAAGGAAAGCAGGGAATCTGATTCCAAGGTTCGGCAGCCCGTAGAATATAATGAATAATTGCACCAATAGAGGCGTACCCCGGATCGCAGATACATAGATCCTTGCGATGATTTGGAGCACTTTGTACTTTGAAAGTCTCGCTAATGCAGTCAAGATGGCCAGGATCATACCCACGGCAAATGATATGAGCGTCAGAGGGATGGAATAATACAAAGCTCCCTTGATCAAAGGAAGCAGGGAGCTTTGCAGTATATCAATCATTGCCTGAGGATCCTGATAGATGCTAGTGCTTAGGAGATACATCTTCTCCGAACCATTTCTCAGAGATTTTCTTGTATGTTCCGTCTTCTTTCATATCCTCTAACGCTTTATTTACTTCTTTCACCAATTTGTCGTCGCCTTTGCGGAACATGAAGGCACTTTCGCTTGCTTCTGCCGCTTCAGCAACAATTTTCACATTGGCGCCTTTCTTCTTATTCAAGTAGTCAAGAACTGAGATTTTGTCATTCACTGTTACGTCCACCCGGCCCTGCTCGATCAACTCGATGGATTGGGAAAGACCTTCGACCCCTTGGATCTCGGCACCGTTTTTCTCGGCAATGTCACGATAGTTGCTTGTAAGGGACTGAGCCGATTTCAACCCTTTGATATCTTCAAATGACTTTACGTTTTTGTTATCTTTTTTGGCAACCACTACAGCACTTGATTCGATGTACGGAGTGGAGAAATCGTATTTCTTCTGACGATCTTCCCGGACTCCCACTTGGTTCGCAATCATATCGAAACGTTTACTGTTGAGACCTTCAAACATGGCATCCCATTGTGTTTCCTGGAATTCTGCTTTTACACCAAGGCGTTTTGCCACTTCACGTGCCAGTTCGACGTCGAAGCCTGTCAGCTTGCCTGAATCATCATGGAAGGTGAACGGCGGATATGTACCCTCTGTCCCGATGAGGATTTTCCCATCTTCCTTCACTTTGTTATAAAGCGCTTCTTCGTCTGAACCGCTGTTCGAACCACCGCTTGAACACGCTGTCAGCACAAGGCTGAGCATGGCGATCAAGGCAATGGAAATTCTCCATTTTTTCATGTGATAACCCCCACTAATCTTATCGGATTTACTTCTGTACGAATGTCATCATAAAACGCTCTGACAGAAAAGTCAACGGAAATGTTTCAGGCATTCGTCCCTTCTTAGTATTGGACGCGGCATGGTTTATCATGTAACAATATTTACATTGAAGGATCAGGAGGAGATGGAATGATTACTGCACTATTCGGAGCGACCGGAAGAGTCGGAAGCATCGTTGCCGATCAGCTCGGGCAACGAGCAAAGCTCCTTGTACGATCATCCACGGGAAACGGGTTGGAAATCACAGGAAACGTTTTGAACCAAAAGGATATTGATTCCGTACTGGAGGGATGCGATGCGGTCATCAGCACGCTCAACACCGATAAGGCGGATGTGTTGTCAAGAAGCATGCCCCTCATCCTGAACGGGATGCGGAGACACGGCATCAAGCGTATCATCACATGTGGAACGGCAGGCATCCTGGATGCCTCACATTCCAATGGGCTCTATCGCTTTCAATCTGATGAATCCAAGCGGAGGAGCACGACGGCTGCGGAGGACCACCTATCCGCTTACCTCATGCTCAAAGCTTCTGAAATGGAATGGACGATCGTCTGCCCTACGTACCTTCCCGACGGTGAGCGCACCGGCGTCTTCCGGACGTCAGAACAGGTCCTGCCGGAAGGTGGCAGGAGCATCTCGACACACGACACGGCAGACTACATCCTGAAAGTCCTGGATGAAAGCCTCCATATACGGAAGCGCGTCGGGATCTGCTATTGACGACCAAAAGGCACCTGGATGGATTCCAGATGCCTTTTTATCTTATCCAGCCTCCTCCCCGGCTGCGCCGGTTTGAAGGTGGTACATATGATAATACTTACCCTTCCGCTCCATCAACTGCTCATGATTCCCCATTTCGGCAATGGACCCGCGATCTAGTACCAGGATCTGATCTGCATTTTTTATAGTAGAAAGCCGGTGGGCAATGATGAATGTGGTTCTCCCTTTCTTCACTACTTCCATCGCTTCCTGAATGATTGATTCCGTCTCGGTATCGATACTGGATGTCGCTTCATCGAGAATCAGGATGGCAGGGTCGAAGGCAAGGGCCCGCGCGAATGAGATGAGCTGCCTCTGACCTGAGGACAGGGTGCTCCCCTTTTCGATCACCGGCTCATCATATCCCTTCGGAAGCCCCGCGAATGCTTTTTCAGCTCCGACGGCTTTGAGTGACGCCTCTACCTTTTCACGTGATATCTCTTCTTGGCCAAGACTGACATTGGATGCGATGGTCCCTGTAAAAAGGTATGGATCCTGAAGGACGATCCCCATATGCTCCCGGACTGCTTGAATCGGCAGCTCCCGGATATCCTTTCCATCGATCGTGATACACCCTTCGTCTACATCGTAGAACCTGAATAGCAGATTCATGATGGAGCTCTTGCCGGAGCCCGTATGTCCGACAAGGGCCACTGTCTCCCCGCGTGTTGCTGAGAAGTGGATATCCTTCAGCACATATTCATCCTTCTTGTACCCGAATGACACATGCTCGAAGCTCACATCCCCCCGGTAGCGCTCCACCCGTTCATCTTCAACGTCCGTCCCTTGCTCTTCGAGGAGCTTGAATACCCGCTCCCCTGCCACCAGGGCCTGCTCCAGGTTGGACAGCTGATTGACAATCCCTGTGATAGGCTGGAAAAGCCGATTGATATAATCGACAAACGCATAGAGGACACCAAGGGAAATCACCGAGCCCACTTCGAGCGACCCGCCGCCGAAATGCCAAATGAAAGCGACGAATACAATGTTACGCAGCACACCAGAAAGATTGTGGGACGTAAGGGAATTCAAACTGAGGAGCTTGTTTTGATAACGATAGTGCATCTCATTCAGTTCTTCGAATTCTTCTTTTGTTTTCTTTTCCCTCCGGAACGCCTGGATGATGGGCATACCCTGAATCGATTCATTGATGATGGCATTGATCTCACTCACCTTGCTCCTGATCACCTTATTATAGGAAGAGGCGTACCTTCTATAAAGGTAAGTCCACAAGACAAGGAGAGGTATGAGGATAAGACACATCGCAGCGAGCGATGGATCCAGAATGAAAAGGGCGATATAAATCCCGACAATATAAATGGCACTGGTGAAAAAGGTCGACAGAACCGTCACATACAGGTTCCGGATCGCTTCCGTATCGTTGGTGATCCGTGCCACGACCTTCCCGGCAGGCAGATTATCGAAGTACTGGATGGGCAAACGCTGAATATGGTTGAAAACGTCATTCCTCATCTTCTGAATGACCCGGTTTGCCGCTTTCTGAAGGTAGAAGTGCTGCCCATATTGGAAAAATGAAGCGAAAAGCAGCAATCCGAAGTAAAAGGCAATTAGTTTGATGATCCTTGGTATTTCCGGCTCATAGAATGCCAACAGCTCGGAACCGGATAATTTTTCGGCATCATATGTGGACGTTTCTCCATTTTTACGGATGGAAAGCTTTCCTTCCTTAATGGATCGTTCCCCATCACTCGGGACATCTCCAGGGATGAAGTAGAAAGACCTCCCCACCTGGAAGACCCTTACCTCATTCCCTCCGCTTGCTCCATCTGACCGATATTCTTCACGGATATACCACTTTCCCTTATATGCTACGGCATTTTCCTGCTTGCCGGTCTCCACCCACCGGTCTTCGATTCCAAGTATGTGGTCATCGATCATCTTCTTGGCGATGAAAGGACCTGCCAGCTCTGCTCCTACTGAAACAGTGAGCATGAGAAGGGCCGCAATGATCATGCTTTTATATAGTAAGGCATACTGAACCAATCGTCTCCCTACGCTCATGCCCCCACCTCCTTCCGTGCAGGATCTGCAGCCTGCTGACGATCATATTGCTGTCTATACCATCCTTTTGTGCTGAGAAGGTCCGAGTGCGTACCCTCTTCGATGACCTTCCCTCCTTCCAACACCAAGATCCAATCTGCTTCCTCAACGGCTGAAATGCGGTGGGTTGCCAGAATGGTCGTCTTCCCGGCCCGTTCATTCCTGAGGTTCTGTATGATGGTCGCTTCCGTCTTGGCATCCACCGCCGACAGAGCATCATCAAGAAGGAGGATGTCGGGGTCTTTGATCAGGGCCCGGGCGATGGAAATCCTTTGTTTCTGTCCTCCCGAGAGCGCCACACCCTTCTCACCCACAATCGTTTCGAGTCCTTGTGGCAGGGTGCTGAGATCCTTCATGAAATCTGCCTGGATCATCGCTCTTTCAAGTTCTTCATCTGTTGCTCCTTCTTTCCCATAAAGGATGTTTTCCTTCACCGTCTTGGAGAAGAGGATATGATCCTGAGGGACATACCCGATCCATTCCCTTACACGGTCCATCGGCAGGTGTTGGATCGGATGGCCCCCGATCTCCAGGACTCCTTCCCCAACTGGATACTCCCTTAAAATCTGTTTGATAAACGTCGTCTTTCCACTCCCCGTTTTCCCAACGAGTCCGAGAGTGGCCCCTTTGGGCACCCGTACATCCACCTTCTTAAGATTCATCCCTTCAGAAGATGGATAGCGGAAAGAAAGTTGATGGAATCCGATCCCATCCGGCTCAGAGATCGCTTCTTCGACATCTCCATCTTTCACATCCTGCTCATAAGCAAGGGTTTCCTGGACGCGATCAAGTGAAGCGTTCCCACGTTGCATGATATTGATGAGCTCACCGATGGCAAACATCGGCCAGATCAACATTCCGAGGTAGACATTGAATGAGACAAGCTGACCTAGGGTGATGGATTGATGGAATACAAGATACGCGCCATACCCAAGGCCGATCAGATAACTCAAGCCCACCAGCACCTTGATGGTGGGATCGAACAATGAATCGATTCTCGCTACGGCAATGTTCTTGCTGTACACATCCTCTGTCATATCGGAGAATCGCTTCTCATCCGCCCTCTCCTGCACATATGCCCTGATGACCCGTACTCCTGAGACCGACTCAAGGACTTTATCATTCAGCTCCCCGAAAGCATCCTGTGCTTCCGTGAAGCGCGTATGGATCCTTGCCCCGTAGATTTTCATAAGCAGGGCCATCAGGGGAAGGGGTGCGATTGCAGCCAGTGTTAGCTTCCAGCTGACGAGGAAGCCCATCGTAAAAAGGATCGTCAACATGAAGATGCTCGAATCGATAAGCGTCAATACACCGAAGCCCGCTGTCACCGAAATGGCCTGCAGATCGTTCGTTGCCCTGGCCATGAGATCACCTGTACGATTCTTTTCGAAGAAAGTGGGCGTCATCTTCATAAGGTGACCGACAAAACGGGATCGGAGCTTCCGTTCAACAAGGAACGCTCCTCCGAAGAGCTGATACATCCAAATATAGGTCATGCCATACGAAACAACCGTGGTGCCTGTCAACAGCAACAAATAATGCACGATTACTTCCCTCGTGAGTGTACCGACCTGGATTTCATCGATGACATCGCCCACCAGCTTAGGCGGGATCACATCTAAAACACCGACAATGGTTAATAAAATGATGGCGACGGTATATCTCTTCCAGTTTTCTTTGAAAAACCATGATAATTTCTTAAAAATGATGAACATGCTCCTGCCTCCATTCTTGCTTTTAATCCCTATCTAGCCTCCTTCGGTCTCCGCCAGGGATGGGACTACCGGTTGGTGATCATGAATCATTACAATCTCCTCCTTTTTAAAATGTGAATCTATGTCACAGGGTTCACCCTGAAAACAACAAAAAGATGGACGACAAAAGGCGATGCGCCTTTCAGTCGTCCATCCGGGGACAAAAAAGCACAGGTGATCGACCATCACCTGTGCCCTCTCTCGTATTATGGAAACGGGATCAGCAGATATGTGATGAAGATCGCTTACTCATGTTCTTAACGAAATCGATCGGATACTTCTTCATCACTGCCACTCCCTTCTCAGTTCAGTCTTTACAGACAGATACTCTTCATTTTCAAACCTTACTATAAACTACTCCATTTTCAGAATAATGTCAATATTATTTTTGTTCTTATTTGATGTATCCTTTATGTTTCATTTGTACACGTTGGGGTATCTTAACGGTAAGCGATAGGATAAAAACACATATGAAGAGGTGAACATCCATGGTACGTACTATCTTAATGGTCATCGGGGCAATCGTCGTAATCGGCTGGATCATCAGCCTTCTATAAGTCTCAGGAAGAAGCAGGTGAAACTCACCCTGCTTCTTTTTTTGCCTGACCCAAAGGATTAAAATATTCTGAAAAGGGTAAAGGGTACTATTCCATTACTAGAGGTGATTATCGATGTACCAACATATCTTAGTGGCATATGACGACACAGACGGAAGCAGGAAAGCGCTTGATGAAGCATTGAAGCTTAAAAATCAATCACTCGACACAAAAATGACCATCTTATATGTAACCGATGAGAAGATGCCAAATCAGGCAGTTGATCACTTCACTCCTCCACATGCCATGGCGGCCACTTCCCCTGGCGTGGATCAGCAGATCGTAGGAGATACCGCCCTGCAGCGGGATCCCCACGTGTATGATGGTGCCGAGGAAAGACAATCGATACATGAAATAGGAGAAATCCATCCGGTACTGCAGCACGTACAGGAAAAACTTGATCCCCACAAAATCGAAGCGGAATATATCCACCTCGCCGGTTCAGAAGAGAAGCGGATTTGCGAGTATGCAGCCGAGAACGAAGTGGACCTTGTCATAATGGGCAGGAGTGGCAAAAGCGGAATGAAGAAGCTCATGCTGGGGAGCGTCAGTGAAAAGGTTGTTAAGAACTGCGAAACCAATGTGCTGGTCGTGAAATAGGCTAATTCAGGGAATGGGCTTCGGCCCATTCCCTTTTTGTTATAGCGCATTGTTCTTTGTCTACACATGAATTCTTCACTATACTGAATGAAAAATGGATCCCCTAAGATTCAACAGGAGGTTTTGATATATGAACAAACGCATCATCGTCCTCTTCAGGGATGACCTGAGGCTTCATGACCATCCCGCACTCCATGAAGCCTCCTCCGCTGGAACCGTCCTCCCCCTCTATATCCTTGATAACGATCGTCCATTCGGTGGGGCGAAGCAGTGGTGGCTCCATCGTAATCTGCAAGCCCTCGAATCGGCCCTTTCAGCGATAGGCGGACGTCTGTGGTATGACAAAGGGGATATGGAAAAGACAATGTTCCAGTGGATAAAAGAGTGTAAAGCCGATGCCGTGTACTGGAACAGGGTGTATGAGCCAGGCATCTATGAACGGGATCTCGAGCTTGCCAAGAAGCTCGATGCTGAAGGAATCGAAGTGAAAACATTTGAAGGAACCTTGATGCTCCCTCCCTGGACGGTCAAAAAGGAAGATGACACCCCTTATAAAGTGTTCACATCATTCTATAAATCGTTCCGAACGAACAGCATTCCAAAGCCGCTACCGAAAGTGAAGGAATTGAACGTACCGGACCTCGACGCAGGTTCTACGCTGGAAGAATTGGGTCTCCTCCCTGAGCTGAAGTGGTATCATGTCATGGAATCCATCTGGGATCCGGGGGAAAAGGCTGCGATCAAGAGATTCCGGTCATTTACGCAGAAGAGGCTTCCGACGTATACCGATCGTCGTGATTATCCTGCGAACGGCTCCCATTCCACCCTTTCCCCATATCTATCCCTCGGTGTGATCTCGGCCCGTAGTATCTATCATTCACTTCTGAAAAATACCGGATCACCCGAGCCGTTCATCAGGCAGATGGTCTGGAGGGAATTCTCTTATTCCGTCCTCCTCCATTTACCTGACTCCACATCGACACCGCTCGACTCCCGTTTCGAATCGTTCAGATGGGAGTCGGACCAGGAAGCGTTTGAGCGATGGACAAAGGGAGTCACCGGGTATCCCATCATTGATGCCGGGATGAGGGAATTATGGGCAACCGGTTTTATGCATAACCGGGTACGTATGGTGGCGGCCTCCTTCCTGACCAAGCATCTTCTGATTCCTTGGCAAAGAGGAGCCGAATGGTTCATGGATACGTTGATCGATGCGGATCTTGCAAACAATTCCATGGGCTGGCAGTGGGTAGCTGGATCTGGACTGGACTCCTCCCCTTATTTCAGGGTTTTCAACCCCACTCTGCAAGGAGAGAAATTTGATGGCAATGGTGACTATATCCGGATGTGGGTCCCTGAAATCAGCGAGCTGCCGGACAAGTACATCCAAGAGCCTTCCAAGGCCCCCGCTTCCACATTGGAAAAGGCGGGGATCACCCTCGGGAAAGACTACCCCGAGCCGATCGTCGACCATAAAGCTGCCAGAGAGCGTGCACTGTCCCGTTTTGACGAAATAAAGAAATAGCAAAGGAGACCTGTCATTCGACAGGTCTCCTCTTATTGAACCTATTGTTTCAATTTTGTTTGTACAAGCTCGAATTCCTCTATGACTTCTTTGTCCGGTCCTTTTCCTGTCAAACTGACGATGATAATGGCCAATGAGGAGAAAATGAAACCTGGCAGAAGCTCATAGATCCCTAAGAAACCGTCTTCGGGTATTGCCCACAGGATGACCGTTACAGCACCGACTAACATTCCTGCAAGGGCTCCATTACGCGTCATTCGTTTCCAGAAGAGACTGAAGATGATCAGAGGACCGAATGCCGCCCCGAATCCTGCCCATGCATAGCTGACAAGTTGTAATACAGAACTGTTGGGATTATAACCAAGGAAAATCGCGATGACGGCGATGACCAAGACAGAAATTCTTCCAACAAGCATCTCTTCCTTCTTGCTTGCCTCTTTCCTAAAGATGGCTTTATAAAAATCCTGTGCAAGCGCACTTGAAGATACCAGCAACTGAGAATCTACCGTGCTCATGATTGCTGAGAGAATCGCTGCGAGTAAGAAACCGGCAACCCAAGGGTTGAACAAGATTTGTGAAAACGAGATGAACACTGTTTCCGGATTACCCAATGGATTATCTGCAAAATACGCAAAGCCGGTAAATCCAATAAAGATTGCCCCGAAGAGGGAAACAACCATCCACGTCATCCCGATCAATCTTGCCTTAGGTATCTCCCTGGTCGATTTGATCCCCATGAATCGAACGATGATATGAGGCTGACCGAAATATCCGAGCCCCCATGCAAGGAGCGATACGACGGATGCAAAGGTTGCTCCCGTATAGACGTTGAGATGGGATGGATCGATGCTTCCAACCTTGCTGACCGTTTCACTCCACCCGCCAAGCTCGATGATGGCTACGATCGGAATGATGATGAGAGCAAGGAACATCAGGATTCCCTGGATGAAATCCGTCCAGCTTGCGGCCAGGAATCCTCCAAAGAACGTGTAAGAGAGGATGACACCCGCTCCGACCCAAAGGGCCAGCTGATAATTCATCCCGAAGGATTGCTCCAGGAGAATGGCTCCACCTACCAGACTTGAAGATGTGTAGAATGTAAAGAAAATGAGGATGATTATTGCAGAAAAAACTCGAAGTACTTTGCTGTGATCGCGGAATCGATTTTCGAAGTAATCCGGGACTGTGATAGAATCTTTCGCTACTTCCGTATACACTCTGAATGGCTTAGCAATGAACTGCCAGTTAAGGTATGCACCGATTGCAAGCCCGATCGCCAGCCAGATCGACCCCATCCCAGAAGCATAAACCGCTCCCGGCAGTCCGAGCATGAGCCACCCGCTCATATCGGATGAACCTGCGCTGAGTGCTGCCACTCCTGCGGTCAAGCGTCTTCCACCTAAAACATAATCTGATAGATCACTAGTTAATTTTGCTGCTAAATACCCGATGATCAGCATCCCTACAAGGTAAATGATGATCGCTGTCAATGTTTCGATATTAATGTCCATAATCTACTCCTTTGTCTTTTCGGTTAATAAAGTGATAATTGAAAAAATAATCAATAGAGGCATCGGAATTAAGAGCCAAAGCCAGGTTGCCATTGTTAAGCTGTCTGCCATCACGCTTCCTCCTTATTCAAAATTTTGAATCACGTATGCAATTTTAAATCTCCTCTGCAATAATCTCCTCTTTCTGAGACACAAGATAAATCTTAACACATTTCTGGAATAATGAAAATTTAATTGAGCATACGCAATTCATTTTTTGTATAATTATGCGTAAAAAACGCGTAAAACGAAAGGGTTTTTTTTGATTATCCGATAAATATTCATGTCGAATTATTTAAATTTATTTCAAATCATGACGAAATGAGGGGTGATAGGAAGAGGGTCCTCGAGGTTTTTTATTCAAAAAAGAGCATGACTGCCTCCCTTGGTCATAGTACTTTTTCCTTAACCTATTTTAAATGGAGTTAAACCCTTTTTCTGTATTTCCCTAAAAAACAAAAAAATCCGGACATGGTCCGGATTTTTTTGACTGGTACCTATTATGATCTGACAGATTCGCCGCGCTGTTCTTTGATGGTGCGCTTCTTTTCAGACTCTGAAACGTATAAGGCACATGCAGCATCACCAGAAATGTTGATTGCGGTCCTCGCCATGTCAAGGAGTCGGTCAATCCCCAGGATCAACCCAATCCCTTCTACCGGCAAGTTGACGCTGTTTAACACCATGGCAAGCATGATGAGCCCGACGCCAGGCACCCCTGCCGTACCGATACTTGCAAGAACAGCGGTGAGGACAACGGTGACCAACTGCTCCATGGAAAGGTCGATTCCATAGACCTGTGCGATGAACACTGTCGCCACCCCCTGCATGATGGCGGTCCCGTCCATATTAATCGTGGCGCCTAATGGCTGTACAAAAGAACTGACTGTTTTGGATACCTTCAACTTCTCTTGAGCTACTTCCATGGAAACGGGCAACGTGGCATTACTGCTGGATGTCCCGAAAGCCACACTCATGGCCGGGCTGAAGTTCTTGAAGAACCATAGCGGATTCTTCTTTGCGAGGAAGCCCACCGCTGAACCATAGGTCACCACACCGTGTACGATGAGGGCGAGAAGCACGACTAGGAAGTACAGCCACATAGCTTTAAGGGCGCTTAGCCCTTGGCTTCCGATGGCTGAAGCAAGCAAGCCGAATGTTCCATAAGGTGCAAACTTCATGACAATGCCCACGAGATACATCATCAAATCATTACCTTGTTCAAAGAGCTTTAATATCCCTTTCGTCTTATCACCAAGTGCGGTCAGACCGAGTCCTACGAAAATGGCGAATGCAATGATCTGGAGCATATTGCCTTCGCTCATTGAAGCAATCGGGTTCTTCGGAATGATATTCAACAAGGTTTCTCCTACAGGTGGAGCCTCTTCTGTCTTATACCCCTCCGCCTGTGATTTATCGATGCCCTCGACCATTCCCGGGTCGATCGCGTAGGCCATGAGAAGACCGATCACAATCGCGATGCACGTAGTGATCAAGAAGAATGATACAGTCTTGACTCCGATCCTTCCAAGCTTCTTCGGATCTCCCAATCCTGCTGTCCCAAGGACGATGGATAGGAAAACGATGGGTACGACAAGCATGCTGATTAAGTTTAGGAAGATTTGTCCCAGCGGGGTCAATAGATATGGGTCAAGGACATCGAACCAGTCCTTAGCGAATAGATTGAGTAGCAACCCTACTATGGCACCCAAAATCAGGGCCAAGATAATCTTTGTTGTCAGGTTCAGTTTCATATGGTACCTCCCTAAAAAAATATATAAAGATAATTCGTAATCTTTACCCTATACAATTTTATATGAAACCGTTTTTTTAATCTAGGATTTTCTTACTCGATGGAAGAAACTCTACTAATTTACTAGAATCAGGAGGAAACAGGTATGAAACCCGACCGGAAGTGGATGCTGAAACGAATTCACAATAAATACTAATACATACCATGATTAAAACGAGCATATCGGGGTAGATAATAAGTAACAGCATGATGATTCGAGAAAGGAACTTGATAGAATGAAAAATACCGTTTACTTTCTTTCACCTGGCCAGGATCGAAGCTCCATCGCTGAAGGTTGGGCTGGAAGGCTTGACATGTCCGGCTGGGCCTTTAAAAGTGCTGGATTAACAAGGAAAAATCGTAAAAAAAGCCTTAGTACCCTTGCCATGAAGGAATATAGCATTGATATAGACACCCTTAGAAGGGATCCCATTCAAATTGACGAACTCGCCGGTGCATCCCTTATTGTCACGATCTACGACGAAGAATTGGACGACGCCATCAAGGTACCCGAAGAATGGAAAGAAAAAGTCATCCATTGGAATCTTCCCAACCCGCAGAAACGTTCTACCTCCGATTTGGAGGAATGGGTATTTTTCCAGGAAATTTGTGACGAAATCGCGATGAAGGTCAGGGACCTTGAATCCCTGCTTCCCTCCATCAGGATGAATTGACCGCCATGACGATCATGGCGGTCATTTTTTATGTGAAATATTCAAGTTTAGCATCAGGGAACGCTTTCTCCATATAGCTGTATAGATGATCTTTGATATCCTGCTCTTCATCTTTCTGATAAATGTATTTCCCTATCCCGTATTTCCCCCACTTATAGCGTCGTTCTTCTTCATTGAGTTCAAGTTTTGTCATAGGATAATTCTTCTCGATCACCCGTTTTGCAGGTTTCGTGAACCGATGCTGGATGAATTCGAACGTGAGATCTTTTTTGGCGGATGCGGGCAAAGTGGCTTCAAGGTGTTCAAACATGGTTTTGTACCCTTCTTCCCATCCTTCGTGAAGATAGATGGGTGCTACTATGAAGCCGAGTGGGTACCCTGCTTCCGCCACTTTCGCAGCAGCCTCGATCCGTTGATCCAATCGCGATGTACCAGGTTCAAAATTCTTGATGACGTAATCGGCATTGATGCTGAACCTGAAGCGTGTCTTTCCATTATGCTTCGCATCGAGAAGGTGATCGACATGGTGGAATTTCGTCACGAACCGGAGCTTTCCATGTTCTGATTCCCCAAAGTGTTCGATTGCGCGTTTCAGCGTATGCGTGATATGGTCAATCCCTACAATATCCGACGTACAGGCCGCCTCGAATCGTGTGAATTCAGGCGCACGCTCCTTGATATACTGATCGGCTGCGTCAAAAATCTCATCCACGTTCACATAGGTCCTTATATATGGTTTGCTTCCCATCGTTGTTTGAAGATAGCAATAATGGCAATGCCCCATACACCCTGTGGCGAATGGGATTGCATATTCTGCGGAAGGTTTTGAAGTGTCGAATTTCAAGGTTTTCCTGACACCGACTACCAGGGTCGATTTTGCAATCCTATATTTTTGGAAGTGGTTTTCTCCCGGCAGATTCCGCACCTGATTGTGGGAAGTGGTGTAGCGGATTTCCACGTCCAGTTTCTCAAACTTTTCTTTTAGCTGTTTCCCCAGGGGATACTCCAGGGCCCCTGGTTCAAAGTAGACCAATTGGGGCATGAATGGTTTCAGCATTTCGTCCTCCTACATCTGACCGAATGATTGTGTATAAGCTGCTTCAGCATCTGCTTCTGAAGCGTAAACAGCGACCTCATTCGTCAATGGATAATAAGTTTCGTACATGAACAGAGCAAGTTCTTCCGGATGTTCCGGGTCATTGACCACAGCTGCAGCCTGGACATTCGCCACGCTTTGAGTGTGGGGGTTGCGGTAGATGACATAGACGATATCACCCGCCTGATAGATAGCATTTTGATTGTTGATTTCCATTGGGTTCACCCATTTCCTACGTATTCCTTTTCATTTTTTCCTACGCGGGATCAAATATGTTGGAAATACCTGCTTATACCAAAAAAACTCTCCATTTACATGGAGAGCCTGTAAAATTGCTTTGTTTCGGTAAAGATCCTCTCGGCAGTCTCGGTTTCATCCAGCTTTTTGATTGAGGCTATGCATTCAATGGTTTTTCTCATCATACTGGGGTGGGTCATCTGCCCTTTAAATGGCCCTTCAAACGGCCAGGGGCCGTCGGTTTCAACCATGATGGCATCAAGCGGGGCTTTTTGCACGATCTTTTGAATCTCATCTTCATACATCACATCCGGAGTGACCGACAATTTATATCCATTGGACAGCACCCTCTCAAGAATCGCTTCGTCCCCTTTGAACCAGTGAAAATGCGCCTTCTCCACCGAATGACGCTCCAACAGATCACACGCTACACTGGCATGCTCGTAAATGCAATGGAGGACGACAGGCTTATCAAGGGACTTCGCCTTCACAATGAACCTCTCCAGCAATTCTTCATAGGGTTTCATTTCAAGGGTCGCATCATCCTGCATTTTGTAATAAGGGAGACCCACCTCCCCCACGGCAACCAGTGATTCCGCATGCTGATCTAGGAAGGTGAAGATCTCCTCGATTTCTTCTGTAGAAGGAAGCTCCTGTTCCGGGTGGAACCCGGCTGCCGCCTTCACCCGCCCATCGATCAAGGACAGGTCCAATGTTTCCCTGCTCGACTTCAAGTCCATCCCCACAGCAATCATCGCCTTAACCCCATGGCGATCGAGGGAATCAAGGATTACAGAACGTTGCCCGGGAGAATACCCATCCCAATGGATATGGGCATCAATCATGCTGAACATGCTTCGTCAACTCCCTGAAGATTTCTTTTTTGTGCTCAAGAAATTCCGCGCTTAAAATGATCCCTTCGTCCCTTGGGCGCGGATAGGGCACCCTGAATTCTTTCTGCACGCTCGAAGGCTTCCCCGATAACACAATGATGCGATCAGACAGGAAAAGTGCCTCGTCTATGTTATGGGTGATGAAGAGAACTGATCTCTTATCCTCTTCCCAAATATCCATGAGCCATTTTTGCATGTCGAGCCTTGTGAACTCATCGAGACTGGAGAACGGCTCATCAAGGCACAGCAGGGATTGCGGACTCATCAAGGCCCTGATGAAAGCGACCCTTTGCTTCATCCCACCGGAGAGCTCATCGGGATACGCCCCCTCATAACCTGAAAGTCCTGCACGCCCGATCCACTTTCTAGCCTGTTCCTCGTCTTTCCTCCCGTGAATTTCCTGACCCAGGATCACATTTCCGAGAACCGTTCTCCACGGTAATAACGCTTGATCCTGCGGCATGTAGCTGATGAACCCGGTCTTACCGTTGATATTCTCCCCGTTGAGAATGATGAAGCCTTCTTCAGGTTCCATCATCCCGCCAATCAAATGAAAGAGTGTAGTTTTCCCGCTGCCTGAAGGGCCAAGGATGGACACGAACTCCCCTTCTTCAACCTGAAGGGATAGATCCCGAAGGACAGGGTGATGATCGAATTGCTTCGATAAAGACTTGATGTGTAGCTGACTCATTTCAATTCCTCCTTCTTCCCTTTCACACACCATCGCTCCAGGAGGACGATGACCGTGAAAAACAACAAGCTCAAGATCATGATGGCGAAGATCGCCACGAATACACGATCGGTCCTGAATGCCGAGGATGCAAGCGTCATATAGACACCGATTCCCTTCTGAGACCCAAGCCACTCAGAAATGACAGCTCCCATGACGCTGTATGTGGCCGCAATCTTCAGACCTGAGAAGATGGATGGAAGGGCATGGGGCCACTCCACCTTCCTGAAGATCTGCCCCTTGGTTGCCCCAGCCATTTTCATATAGTGAATATAATGGCGTCCAGTCTGCCTGAACCCGTCCATGGTGGAGACTGCTATCGGAAAGAAGCACACAAGCGTGATTACCAGGAACTTAGGCAGCAGGCCAAAACCGAACCATATGACCAAAAGTGGGGCGAGTACGATGATGGGCACATTTTGCGATAAGATCATCAGCGGATAGACCGCTTCCCTCACCCCTGGAAGAAGATGCAGTGTGACAGCCACAGCGAGACCCGCAGCACATCCGATCAAGAAGCCGGAAACGGAGAGCCCGACTGTAGAAGTAAGATGGATACGGAAGGAGTCCCATGAAGCCATGCCCTCGGAAATAACCTTCATAGGGGATGGCAGCAACCATTGGGGGATGGTGAACACCGTCACCGCCACCTGCCAGAAGATGAATAAAAGGATGAGGGCCGAAACCGGCCGCCATCCCTTCCTGATTCCGTTCATCATGAACGGTATTTACCGGTAAGATCCGTCATTTCGATGCCTTGAGGCTGATAGAGAACCTTGATCTGAGAGATGACATTCACGCTTCCCCTTGCGATCATCTTCTCATTCATGCGCTCCACGATCTTGAACAACTCGCTGAGTTCACCTTCCATTGTCGTTTCCAATGGATTCACTTCATAATGCACTCCCGATTCTTCTATGACTGCGATCGCTTCGTCGACATAAGGGATGACATCTTCACCATTCTTCGTTTTCGGGATGATTTGAATACTGACCAATGCATTTGCCATTTATGCTCACTCTCCAGGTAAAAATTCATTTGTGTAGGCTTTTTGACTATCAAGTTTCTTATCGAGAAGTCCATTATCGAACATCCAATCAGCGTAATTCTTCCATACTTCCGCTTTCTGCTCTCCCCATCTCTCCGCATCGTCTTTGTATTTCGGTGCAAGCCATTCCTGGCTTTTCATGACGAGCTCTTCATCAAGGTCGGGTGCTTCTTTTAGGAGGATCTTGCCTGCTTCATCCGGATGTTCGATGCTGTACTCATATCCTTCCGTTGCTGCCTTCAGGAATGCCTTGACCGTGTCAGGATCATCCTCTATATGTGATTCGTTCGTCGTGAGGACAGGGGTGTAGTAGTCAAGCTTATCCGAGTAATCCTTGACGTACATCATATCAAGTTCTTCCCCACGGAGTTCGGCTTCAATCCCCGTCCAGCCATAAAAGATCCAGGCAAAGTCGATATCCCTTTTCACAGCCGTAAAGAAGTCAGTATCCCCCATATTCACGAAGTTGACCTTCTTCACGTCGGCCCCTTCCTGTTTCATGATCGAGCTCATGACGGCTTCCTCTACGGGAGAACCCCATCCACCGTATGTCTTGCCTTCGAAATCTTCAGGCTTGGTGATCCCTTTGTCTTTCGGTGCTGCAAAGCCCGATGTATTATGCTGTATGATGGCCGCAATCGAGACGATCGGTACATCCTGAACCCTTGCCTGTGTGACACCTTCCTGATACCCCACGCCAAAATCCGCCTTTCCCGATGCTACCAATTGGTCCGCACCTGCTTCACCTGGCATGATGATGTCGACATCGAGTCCTTGCTTTTCAAAATATCCTTTTTCTTTTGCCACATACAAACCGGTATGGTTTGTATTCGGGGTCCAATCAAGGACGACCGATACCTTTTTGAGTTTTTCTTTTTCAGTTCCGCCTGAACTGCATGCAGTCAGCAGGAGGATTGCACTTACGACCATGAGCCATTTTCTCAAGATGCATACGCCCCTTCACTAAATATGTACAGAAAAAAACGCCCGAGGCTCATTTGCCTAGGACGCATCATTAAACAAGAATTCTGTCTACGATCTGTTTCCTACGCTGGTATGAGCCAGTTCAGGTTCAAAGGGTCAGCATCTGATGGATGCACTCTCAACCGGCCACACCGGTCCCCCTACAATAATCACGATATCGGGCGTTATCTTCATTCCTAACTTTGCCATAGTATCAAAAGGTTTTCAAGTATTTCTTGGAGGGGACATCAGATCGTGAACCGCTTCGGATACCGCTGTGAGCTGGGATAATGAAGCGAAGGGATCGTCTGCCTGCCCAAGGTAAAAGGCATATTGAATGATGAACATGGTAAGATGATGCATGAATTGTGCAACCTCCCCTTCCTTAAAAGGGGATTCAGCACCGTAACCTTTTAAGAATGCAGTGATCAATGGCAGGGATATGCCATTGTGAATGATGAGGTGGGTGCAGAAATAGGCTGCGTCCGCCATTCGGTGGGCGACACGCAGCCGGTGAAAGTCGATGATGCCAACCTCCCCTTCTTTATCGATAAGGAGATTCCCGGGATGAACATCACCATGCACAAGCTGCTTTCCTCCCTCAAGATCCTGACTGCAAAATGGAATCATAAGGGACCGTGCCCAGTCGATGGCTGGAGAATGGCTGCATTGCTGGATCCACTCCATCGTATGAAGGGAGATGTCCCATGTTTTGACTCTCTCGGACGGAAAGTGCATGAAGACCGCATGAAGATTGGCCAAATAGGTCCCGATAGCAGACATGTTCGAAGCATCCCATCCAGGGCGGATTCCTGGAATGCATGCGTATAGGGCGTACCCGCATTCACCCGACCAGGTAATGAATCCTCCTTGTCGTGTTGGGTGAGGCAACTCCGCCATGATGGAACAGCGATGAAGATATGTGGTGATCTTCTCTTCCAAGTCCATCTCCATCCTCCTTTTCAGATAAAAAGTGCCCCCTGGGCCGTCCACCACCCATACGCATTCACCTACCCTTTTCACCTTGAACCGTTCTGCATCTTCCTCAGAAAAAAATGCGGAAATGAGGTCTAGCATTTCGTGTTCCACCCATCTGTGTAGTAAGATATTCATTAGTATGACTGCACAAACAACCATACATACCAATTGCATGAAATGAGGAATGCTCCATGGAAAGAATAAAAATCACTGAAGACCTCAGTTTCTCAAGAATCATCCACGGTTTTTGGAGGCTTGCAGACTGGGATTATACAAAAGAAGAAACCCTCTCACTGATCCAGCATGACCTGGAACAAGGCATTACAACATTTGATCACGCAGATTTATATGGCTCGTACAAATGTGAAGAGCTATTCGGAGAGGCTCTTTCACTGAAGCCTTCTTTGCGGGACCAGATGGAGATCGTCACTAAATGCGGAATCGTCATTCCTTCCGAACAACGACCGCAGCACCGTACCCACCATTACAATACATCGAAGTCCCATATCCTTGAATCTGTGGATCAGTCACTGAAGAACCTGTCAACAGATTATATCGACGTCCTGCTGATTCACCGTCCCGATCCATTCATGGACCCTGAACAAGTTGCAGACGCCTTCACTCAGTTGAAAGACGCCGGTAAGGTTAAACATTTCGGTGTCTCGAATTTCAAGCATCACCAATGGTCCATGCTTCAGGCACATCTTCCTTTCCCGCTTGTGACCAACCAGATCGAACTATCTGCTTACGAGCTTGAAAACATCGAAGACGGCACGCTGAACCTTTGTCAGGAGAAGAAGGTGCCACCAATGGCCTGGTCACCACTTGCCGGAGGAGCCATCTTCAAACAAGGCGATGAAAAAGCAGACCGCCTGCGCGCTGCACTTGAAAAAGTACAAGGCGAAACTGGTGCCAACGGAATCGACGAAATCCTGTACGCCTGGCTCCTCACACACCCTGCACGCATCATGCCGATTGTCGGATCGGGCAAAAAAGAACGAATTCAATCAGCCATCAACTCACTGAACATCACCCTCAACCACGACCAATGGTTCGAAATCCTCCACGCCTCAATGGGACACGAAGTCCCTTAAGAAAAGCGGAGGCGGGGGTGTTCTGACCCGACAAGCATAAGACGAGAACCCTGAAAGGCGCTCTTTGCCTTTTGGGGTTCTTGACTTATGACCTCGAGGGTCAACCCGCCGGAGCTAGACATAAAGAAAAGCGGAGGGGGCTTGCTCTGAGGCGACAAGCATAAGACGGGCTGAGCGGAAAGGCGTTCTTTGCCTTTTTGATCAGCACGGCTTATGACCTCGAGCCTCAAGCCCCCGGAGCTGGACATAAAGAAAAGCGGAGGCGGGTCGTTCTGAGGCGACAAGCATAAGGCGAACCGTTCGGAAAGGCGCCCTTTGCCTTTTTGGACGGTTTGACTTATGACCTCGAGCCTCAACCCGCCGGAGCTAGACATGAAAGAAAAGCGGAGGCGGGTCGTTCTGAGGCGACAAGCATAGGCTTCAACCCAAAATAAAAATGACGATCTCTACAGATCGTCATTTTTATTTTCTCTTATTATCAGGAGCTACATAGAAGTCGAGATACACTTCCTGAAGCTCTCCCATTGGTAATTCATACAGCTGTTGATCTTTATATTTATATACTCCGATTCGTAAGAGCTGTTGAATGTAGAAGTCTTTTTTTGAATTTACGGTTGTACTCAGTTCATTTTCTTGGTGTAACATTTTCAACCCCTCCAATTGAGGTGTATACCCCAATTACGGGAGGTTTTAAACCATGCAATATGGGCAGGTTCCCTTCTTCTTTCACTCCTAATGCGAGGTTGATTTCCCAGTGGGAGAAAAGGGTCCATCCTATCCCATTTCACAGGCCACAAGGCCGTATTGAATCCCTGGATCAAGATCAAGGATCATCCTGAACAGTTTTTCGACATCTTCCCCGGTTCTCTTATCCGCGTAATGACCCGACAGCACCTGGATCATTTCATGAGGATAGAGCAGGCACGTGTGGCTTCCCCAATCCGTCTGTCTCCCCACCAACTCTTTCTTGTAGATGCCATCCAGGATCCTGTAAAAGAGATCGGATCCATCAGGAAGGAACGGACTGATCCTCTTCGGATAATTATGATTCCAATCACCGCCCTCATACTGAAAAGCAGGATCTTCCAGATCTCCAATGAATACTTCGACTTCAGCCATACAATCGCCTCCTTGCTTCATTTTATAAAGGGGGGCCTGATTTTAGAACAAGATTCCCGAGCTGTACCTGAAACATGAAAAAAGGGGCTCTCCGGCCCCCGTAGATTACAAATATTTTCTTTGAACACTCCGACCATCATAGGTGAACTGCATATTCCTTCCTTCCACCCGAGTCTCCATATGGACCGGTCTCCCCCATAGCTGATGAAGATACGGCAGCACTTTCTCCAAATATTTAATGTCGAGCTCCACATCTTCAAACCAGTGCTTAAGGTACAGTTCACCACTCTTCATGTAGTCCCCGTCATCGACCGTGATGTACGGGAATCCTCCGTTCACCCTCATGCCCACAAGCTGATCCCTTACATGGGTCCACTCTTTGTCAACGATCTTGTAGTCCTTCCCCTGCTTCTGGAATAGATACATATCTTCCCTTGTCACGAGGTCTTTCGTAAGGTAATTCCTCAGGAAAGAAATGTCGGATTCAATTTCTCTCACCTCGAACATTTTTTCCCTTCCCGAGTTTTCCTTCACGCCCCGCTTCTTCATCTCTTCTGTCGGATGATTATAGCGGTCCTCGATATCTTCAAAGATCTTCAATCCTAGGTAATAAGGGTTGATCTGCGTCCGTGACGGCTGGACGACCCCTGCATTCAACTTCGCAAACTCAATGGATTCACCCGATGTGAGGTCCATTTCCCTGATGATGCGCTGATGCCAATAGGACGCCCAGCCTTCATTCATGATTTTCGTTTCGAGCTGAGGCCAGAAATAGAGCATTTCCTCCCTCATCATCGTCAGGATATCCCGTTGCCAATCGGTCAGCTCACGGCTGTACTGTTCGATGAAGAGCAGGATATCCTTTTCAGGTTGAGGGGGGAACTTCTTCTTCACCTTCTTCTTTTGGACCTTTTTCGGCTTTTCATCCAGGGACCAGAGATCATCGTACGGAGTGACTGGCGACGTTTCTTCCTCCACCCACTCCACATCATCCATTGTCCACGAAAGTTTGGGCCTCATGAGGGAAGGATCGATATGTTCATCGACTGCAAGGACTGCATCAAGGAAGTTCTCAACCTCCTGCTTCCCGTGTTCGATTTCATACTGCCTCACCCGCTCTGCCGTCGCCGACATGCTCTCGACCATATCCCGCTTCGTGTTTTGGAATCTCACATTGTTCTTGAAGAAATCACAGTGTGCCAGGACATGAGCGACGATCAATTTATTTTGTATCAATGAATTTGAATCGAGCAGGAAGGCATAGCATGGATCCGAATTGATGACAAGCTCATAAATCTTGCTCAGTCCCAGATCATACTGAAGCTTCATCTTATGGAACTGCTTGCCGAAGCTCCAATGGGAGAAACGGGTCGGCATCCCGTAAGCACCGAATGTATAAATGATGTCGGCAGGACAAATTTCGTATCTCATTGGGTAAAAGTCCAATCCAAATCCTGAAGCAATCTCGGTAATTTCAGCGATTGCATGCTGCAACTGTCGCTGTTCCTCTAAATTCATCGCCATCCCCCTTAATATCACTCTTATCTAACTGTATGATAAGGTCGGCCATTTGATGAAAGGAACCGGGAGCAATTGACTTCTGACATACGAAAAAACCACGTGCCGGTACGACACGTGGTTGAAGCTTATTCATTCTTCAAGAATACCATCATCGGAATGATTGAAAGAGCGAGAAGGATGCCCGAGAAGGTGAAGACAACTGGAATCGACCAGCTCTCCACCAGCAGACCTGCACCTGCGGAAGAGAGACCGAACAGCAGGGTCGTCATCGTTCCCTGTGCTGCATAGATTTTGCCCAGTTCATCGGGTGGCGCGCTCTCCTGAAGATACGTCTGGAGTATGATCGTCTTCAGCTGATCGAATAAACCGAACAACAGAGAAAGGACGAGGGCCCAAATCGCCAGTTCATTCCAAGCAAAGAAAAGGGTGATGACCGATGTCATGATGATGGTCAGGGGCAAAACGGACGCCCGCTTTCTGCTGAACATCCCGTGATAGCGGAAGATGACGACGGATGCAAGAAGCAGGCCGATAAAGAAGGCGCTGTTGATGAATCCCCACCATTCTTCTCCCTTACCAAGCTGGCGATCCACATACAGGTAAAGAACAGCGGCGATCCACACTGTGGCCGCGATGGACTCAAGGGCATACACGCAAAATACCGGTACCAGTCCTTTTTTCTCTTTCACCAGCACCCATCCTTCACCAAGCTGCGCCCACCATGATTTCCGTTCTTCGAGATTGGGCTTCAGGGCTGCCGGAAGCCGGAACATGTAGACCGTACTGACAAGGAACAGAATGAATACGGTGACAAAGAGATAATCAACCCCGATAAGGGAGAGCAATACTCCTCCAAGGGCCCAGCTGGAAAACTGGATGATCTGATCGACGGTCGATAAGAAACCGTTTGCCCCCATCAGTTCTTCCCTTTTGACGAGATAGGGGACGAAGGCATTACGCGCCGGGAGCGCCCATCCGTCCAGAAAAGCGATTCCCGCCCCCAGCAAGAGCAGCGGCCAAACGGAAGAACTCTGCAGGGCGAACAGAACAGTGAACAACAATGCTGTCTTCCCTGCCTGCGACCAGGCAAGAAGTGTCCTGAGCGTGGCCCTGTTCATAAGGAGCGGTGCCGCCACGGAACTCACGAAGCGGGAAAAGGTGATGATCAGTGGAACTGCAGTCATATAAACGGCCGACCCCGTCATGGCATAAACTGCCGAAATCAGTCCCACAATATATAAGACGTCGCCAAGATTGGCCAACGCCTGACCGAACCAGAGATGTCGAAATGCGATGGAATGCATCTTTTTTTCCTCCCATTATTCAATTTTCAGGCTAGAAAAAAAGCTGTACTCACATCGGATTGCCAATCTCCCTTCTTTTCATTGATAACATCCATTATACCAGACATCCCATTCTCCATGCAGGTTTTTTTTTCCTGATTCACTATAGTAAGTCGTAAAAAAACCTCCCCAAAGGGAGGCATTTCATTCATGGACCGTGATGTTCAGCGTTTTCTCATTCTCCAGGTCATGTACGACGATGATCAATACCCTTTTATCCCTGTTATTCTCCTGTACGGTGAACTCGAATGTATCGGATACCTTTTCGCTCGTCAGTTGCTTTCGGCCCAGGTAGTGATAATCCTTGACGGCCTGTCCTGGATAGTCTTCTTTGACGACGACGGAAGCGATCCGGCCGAATTTTTTATAGTCCACTTCTGTTGCATTGGCTAAGCATGGAAACAGGATGGACAGCAGGCAAATGATAAGAAGGGGCTTCTTCATGTATCTCACCTCTTGTTCTTTTACCTTTAGAATGAGGGTAGGAAGGGGACTTTATTCACCCAAAATAAGGAGAAGCAGAAGAATCCACAGTGCCAAGTTTTGCTGAGGAAGTTCCCCCGTATGTCTCCATACACTAACAGTACCCCTTCAGAAGGAGGGAACCAGAGTGGATAAAGTGGACTACGACAAGGCGCTATACTACACTCATCGGTCAGAATGGGATAACCTGCTGATCTTGATGGTGAGGACGAAGGACGACCTTCTCTCAAAGAGGATCGAACATTTCCTGCATGCCTATCACTTTTCGCACGATTATACGGTTGTGGAACGCAGCCTATATACGCTTTTACGCTATATCGAACATGCCAACATCACCTACAGTGAAGAGCAACCACTGGAAGTCGATGCTGTCAAAATGTAAACAAGAGAATTCCACCGGCCGGCCTGACACTACAGGTCGGTTTTTCAATTTTTCAGGGCTGGACAAGCTTCCCGCGTATGGATGCATGCGCTTCTGCGTAAACCATCAGTTCCTTCATCATGCCTTCGACCAATGCTGCAGGATCAGGTAAAAGCGTATCCTTTTCCCGGTCAAAACAGTGAGGATCAAGAACCAGCTGCCTTGGGATGACGTTGGCATACACACCCCGGCTCACGGTCCGGAGATTCGTCAGGCAGTTGATGCCGCCTTTCCCTCCTCCCGAGCACGCGATGATGGCAACGGGCTTATGGGCAAATTGGTCGCTGTCCATGAAGTCCATGGCGTTTTTCAACGCACCGCTCATTCCACTGTGATACTCGGGGGAACAAAGTATGACAGCATCTGCGTCCTGTACCTTCTGTTTCAACGACCGGACCGCTTCCAGTTCGGATTGCTCCCGTTCCCCTGTGTATAGAGGGATGCTCCCGTCGCTAAGGTCGATCAGGCTGCATCCGTACTGTTTGGACAAGTAACGGGCTACGATGCCTGTCCTCCCTTGCTTTCTCGGCGTTCCGTTGATGACTGTGATATTCATGCTCATTCATCCTTCCATGCAAGCTGATTTTTAACAGCGTAGAGGGCTGCCTGCGTCCTGTCTGTCACCTCAAGTTTAGAAAAGATATTGGAGATATGGGTCTTCACCGTCTTCTCTGTGATAAAAAGGCTCGAGGCGATATCTTTATTGCTCTTTCCTTTGGTCAATTCCTTGAGCACCTCAGATTCCCTTCTCGTGAGCTCATGAATCTTATTGGGTGGTTCTTTTTTGGTGATTCTGGTCAGAAGATGATTCGTCGCCTTCGGGTGAAGGGAATTCTCCCCGGACAGGAGCTTCCTGATGCTTTTCACCAGCTCATCAGGCTCAATATCCTTGAGCTGATATCCTCCCGCCCCTGCTTCGATGGCAGGAACAACCTGGTCTTGATCCGAGAAGCTCGTGAGCATCATGATCTGGATTCCCGGGTTGACCGATTTGATTCTTCTTGTCGCTTCGATTCCATCCATCTCCGGCATCATAAGATCCATGAGGATGATATCCGGAACGAGGGATGCAGCCATTTCGACCGCTTCTTTCCCGTTTTTCGCTTCGCCGATGATGTCCATATCTTTCTGGGTCTTCAAGAAGAAGGCAAGCCCCCTCCTGACAACGTGGTGGTCATCGACAATCAATATTTTGATCAATCCCTTCTACCTCCTAACATGGTATCTTGACGGAGAGGACCGTGCCCTTTCCGAGTGCCGAATCGATGGTGAGGCTGCCTCCTACTGCCTTGATCCGCTCCTTCATTCCCTGGAGACCCACGGAAGGGAGGGAATTGGAGGGATCGTAGTGGAAGCCATAGCCATCATCCTCAATGATCAGCTCGACAAGGTCACTCCTCCTCGTCAACCGGTATCGCACTGACTGGACACCTGCATGCTTCTTGCAATTATTCAGGGCCTCCTGGCTTACCCTCCAGAGCGCTTCTTCATATTTTGAATCCAAACATGCCAGTCCCTTTATCTCCGCATCAAGCTTCAGCCCGAGCATATCCGCATAGCCCCTGACTGCTTGGACGAGTCCGTTCTCAAGTCCGTGAGGCTTCAATTGCCAGATCAGGGCCCTCATTTCTGACAGAGCTTCCTGCGCCATGCCCTGGATCGTCTGGAACGTATCCTTGACATCCTGGTCACCCGTCATAGCCGAACCGCCCCTTGCCGTCAATGTGAGGGAAAAGAGCAGCTGATTGACGGAATCATGGAGGTCCCTGGCCAATCGGTTCCTTTCCCCGATCAGGGCAAGTTCCTGCTCCTTTTTCGTCAAGGTGATCCGCTTGATGGCAGAGCCGATCTGAAAAGCGACAGATTCCAAAAGAGCAAGCTCCTCCTGGGAGTAATGGGTCTTATACGGTGCTGCCATATTCAATAAGCCAAACGATTCCTGCCCGGACTGAAGGGGAACCGTCGCATGATAGAGGATATCGTTTGTCGCATTCGGATCTTCTTCGATTGCTTTTTCAATTCGCAGGCATTCAATGATATTCGTCGCCTTGGTAAGCTTCCCTTTGATAAATCGGTTGACACACCAGCAACCGCCTTCTTTCATCCGCTCACATCCGCGTTCTGTCAAGGATGCTGGAAGGTTCTGATGAGAGACCATTTCATGTTTCCCTGTATGATCAATGAAAAAGATCCAGCCGCTCGTGAAGACCGTCCCATTGATCAGCTTATTCAATGCTTCGCTCATCATGGATTCCATTTCGGTCTCGGTATTCAATAATTCGGCAATTTCCTTTAAAAGTTCGATGTTTGATCCTTCGTTCATCGTATTCGCCCTTTCTTTTCCTCTCTAGTATAACTCCTTCCGGCCAATCGGCATTCGCTTAAGGTCTCAAGACCCGCTACGACTTTTGTATGACTTTCCACAAAAAAAGAAGGAAGGCATTAAGCCTTCCCTGCTTTCGCTTGCATCTTCCCTTCGACTTTCACCATGAAGTCTTCCTGGATGACGTGCAGCAATTCATCGCTCTCCTGCTTGGTGGCACCGACCACGCTGAAATAGAACTTGATTTTCGGTTCGGTTCCCGATGGACGGAGACATACCCAAGACCCATTATCAAGGAAGTATTTCAACACATTCGAAGAAGGAAGATCGATGGTTTCTTTTTCGCCTGTCAGCAGATTGGTCCGCTCACCGCTTGCATAATCTTCAGCGGTGACCACCTTTCTTCCGGCAATTTCTTTAAGGGGATCAGATCGGAAATCCTTCAGGATGCCCTGGATCTGTTCGGCTCCCTCTTTCCCTTTGAGGGTCATGCTTTGCAGTCCCTCCTGATAATAACCGTGACGCTCATACAATTCATTCAGTACATCCTGGAGTGTTTTCCCCTGCCCCTTATAGTAGGCCGCTGCTTCCGCTGCCATGAGGACGGCCTGGATGGCATCTTTATCACGTGCAAAATCACCGATCAAATACCCGTAGCTTTCTTCATAGCCGAACAGGAAGGTATGTTCGCCCGATTGTTCGTATGCTTTGATCTTTTCTCCGATGAACTTGAACCCTGTCAACACATCCTCGACAGAAGCGCCATAGTGCTCGGCTACTTTCCGCCCAAGTTCCGACGTGACGATCGTCTTGAATACCCGTCCGTTGGCCGGGAGCTGATTCTTCTCCTGCTTCCTTGCCAATACATAGTCCATCAGGATCGCGCCTGTCTGATTACCCGTAAGGAGGATATACTCCCCGCTTCCGCCTTTCACTGCAACTCCCAGGCGATCTGCATCCGGATCGGTGGCGATCAGGATATCAGCATCGATTTCCTTCCCTTGACGGATGGCATATTCGAACGCTTTCCTTTCTTCCGGATTGGGCGAAGCAACCGTTGTGAATTCCGGATCCGGAATAGCCTGCTCACTGACGATATGGACATGCTTGTAGCCAAGAGCCTCAAGGCCGCGTTCTGCCATTTTCAGACCTGTTCCATGAAGGGGTGTAAAGACGATCTTTAAATCGACTTCCGCAGCGATCTGTGGTTTTTCCGAAATCGTGAGAAGATGCTCGAGATAGGATTGATCAATTTCTTTCCCGATCATCTTGATCAGGCCTTTTTGCTTCAATTCCTCTTCAGGAAGCACCTTGATCACCAGCTCATCCTCTACTTCATTGACCCTTCTTATCACTTCATCTGCTTCATGGGGCGGAAGCTGTGCCCCGTCCTCACCATATACTTTGTATCCATTATATTCAGGGGGGTTATGACTCGCCGTGACGACAATTCCCGAGAAAGCATTGAGCGTCCTGAGGGCAAAAGATAACTCCGGTGTCGGAGCCAATTCATCGAACACATAGGTCTGGATACCGTGAGTCGCCAAGGTCTTGGCAGACTCCATGGCGAATTCAGGTGACTTATGCCGTGAATCATACGCGATCACCACGCCCCGCCGCTTCGCTTCCTCCCCTTGATCTTCTATGTAACGGGCCAATCCTTCAGATGCCTTCCTGACGGTATATACATTCATCCGGTTCGTTCCAGGTCCGATTTCTCCTCGCATGCCACCAGTACCGAACTCAAGGTCTTTATAGAATGCGTCTTCGAGGGCTTTCTCATCATCATTGATCGAAAGAAGGGCATTCCCCATCTCTTCATCTAGTCCAGAGAATCCACTCCACTTTTCCCATGCTGCTTTCCAACTCATCTGAATCCCCTCCTAATAGGCTCTGTGTTTGTATTATTCTAGCCCAACACCCGTAAATCCTCCTTCATTGGAGGAGCAGGGTTTGCTTTTCTATAGTAGCATACTTTTGACCCGGTTCAGTGGGATAATTTTCAAAAATACAAAAAGCGGAAACAGGATGGCTAACAGGTCTTTTACCTCTCGCTGTGTTTGCGTCCCACACTACGGAAAAGACCCTGCCGGTTTCAGGGCAGGGTCTTGATCATTCATTTTTTGTAGGAGATGCCGTACACATCATGACGCCGGTCTTTCAGCTGACGGACCGTCCCTGATTGACGCTGGCGGCGAAGGACTTCAAGGTCCACATCCCCGATCATGACCATCTCGATGTTCGGGTTGGTTTCCCCTACGATCCCGTCACGGGCAAATTCAAAATCGGATGGAGCGAAGATGCCGGACTGGGCGTATTGGATGTCCATGTTTTCCGTTTGAGGCAGGTTGCCGACCGTACCGGAAATGACGGTATAGATCTGGTTCTCAACCGCACGTGCCTGTGAACAATACCGCACCCTGAGGTATCCCTGGCGGTCTTCGGTACAGAACGGGGTGAAGATGATCTTGGCCCCTTTGTCCGTCGCGATCCTGGCAAGCTCGGGGAATTCGATATCGTAGCAGATCTGGATGGCGATCTTGCCGCAATCCGTATCGAATACGCGCACCGTATCACCGGCGCTGATTCCCCACCATTTCCGCTCATTCGGTGTGATATGGATCTTGTACTGCTTTTCGATCGTTCCATCGCGTCTGAAGAGGTAGGAGATATTGTAAATTTCATCGTTCTCTTCTTTCACGAAGTGGGATCCGCCGATGATGTTCACATTATATCGCACTGCAAGATCCGTGAAGAGCTCGATATACTCCTCGGTGAAATCTGTAAGCTTCCTAACGGCAAGACTCGGGGACTTGATGTTCAAAAACGACATCAACTCCGTCGTGAAGATCTCAGGGAAGACGACGAAATCTGACTTTGCATCGCTCGCTACATCGGTAAAGTATTCCACCTGGTTGGCGAACTCTTCAAAGGATGAAATCTTCCTCATCATGTATTGGACCACACAGATCCTGACGGGGTGACTCGTCTTGAAGTGGCGCTTGCTCAATGGGCGATAATCTACGTTGTTCCACTCCATGAGGGTCGCATACTTCTGTGATCGCTTGTCATCCGGAAGGTAATTCGGGTTGATCCGCATGAGGGTGAATCCGTTCAGAAGCTGGAAGGAAAGCACCGGATCATAGATTTTATGAAGGCTAACCGCGTCCACATAATCCCTCGGCGACATTTCGTCCGAATGCTTATAGAAGTTCGGGATGCGCCCCCCGATGATGATACTCTTCAGATTCAACTGACGGGCAAGCTCCTTCCTTGCCTCATACAGACGGTGACCGACCTTCATCCGTCGATATTCAGGGTGAACCATGACTTCGATTCCATAGAGGTTATAGCCTTCCGGGTTATGGTTGGTGATATACCCGTTGTCCGTCACGTCGTCCCATGTGTGACGATCGTCGTACTCATCAAAGTTGATGATGAGACTCGAGCAGGAACCGATGATTTCGCCATCGAGTACCGCGACGAGCTGTCCTTCCTGGAAGATATCCAGGTGACTTTCAAGATGCTCCACCTTCCACGGGTCCATTCCCGGGAAGCAGACTTCCTGCATCTTGATGATATGTTCAATGTCCCCGTGCTGCATGGGACGGATAATCATTTTTTTCTCAAATTGGGATAAATCGAGCTTTTCTGCCATTCGTGATCGACTCCTTCTTCATCTATCCTATATACCACATATCCTGCTCGTTTTAAACGAACTTCATGTCTATTCTATCAAAGACCTTGATTGAAGGAGAAGAAAAATCCCTCGATGGATATGCATGAAACGATGATTCGTTCAATCGTCATGATTTTTTTATAATCCCACACAAAAATTTCGCATTTTACATTTATAATATACCCATACTATAATTTGATAGAATACTTGAAGAAAGGAGAAAGGAATGAATAAAAAAGCGGATTCTCTATTCTTCACCGCATGGGCCACTTCCCTGATTGCCATGCTTGGCAGTTTGTACTTCTCTGAGATCATGAAGTACGAGCCGTGCGAGCTTTGCTGGTACCAGCGAATCCTCATGTATCCCATGGTGATCATACTCGGGGTCGCTTATGTACGGAAAGACTTCAAAATGGCCTTATATTCCATGATCTTATCCGGCATCGGTACATTGGTTTCCCTTTATCACTATTCGATTCAAAAAGTAAGCTTCCTGTCCGACAATGCCCCGGCCTGCGGCAGGGTGCCTTGCACAGGTGAATACATCAATTGGATGGGATTTGTCACGATCCCATTCCTTGCCCTCACAGGCTTCATCATCATTTTCATCATGAGCCTGCTGGTTCTGAAAACACTGAAGGAGGATCACTAATTGAAGAAAGTCATCATTTTTCTTGCCGTCGTCGTTCTACTCTTCGGAGGGATCGCCATTATCACAAGCATGCAGAACAGTCAGAAAGCAGAAGGCAACATGTTTAAAAAAGATAAACTAAACCCGGCTACCGTCGATCTGCTGGACGACCCGAACTACCAGAACGTCATCTTGCCAGATGACTTAAAAGAAAAGCTGGATAGCAAAGAAGATGTGACCGTATACTTCTATGCTTCAGACTGCGTTCACTGTAAACGTACAACCCCTACCCTTGCCCCACTCGCAAAAGATATGGATGTGGATATGGTTCAATACAACCTACTGGAATTCCAACAGGGATGGGATGATTACAACATCGAAGCGACACCGACCCTTGTCCACTTCAAAGGTGGTAAAGAGGAAGCTAGGCTAGTCGGTGAGCAGCCGAAGGAAGAGTTCGAAGCATTCTTCAATGAATATGTAAAAGAATAAAAAAGAGGAGCTGGCCCTTCACGGGTCAGCTCCTTTCAATGAGGAGGAATTTCTGATCGAGAATATGAGGAATTCTCAAGATTACTGGTAGTAGATGTTTACCCCTCATTGATGATGCTAAACCTATTTAATTGATTATTCTGATAAAATCAAATTAATAGTTGATTAGCCGGCTTTGCATACAGGCTGATATGATTATCGCAGTCATGACCTTCAGAGAATTGATCAAATGAGAAAGGAAAAGATATCCCAAATCCCCGAAGGATCCCGGCATTATGAGCGAACATTTCTCTATAAACCCTCTCTTCACTACCTGTTTCAATGATGGCAATCAGTGTTTGAAGACTTGAGATGATCTGAAACGCTTCTTTCAGCGTTCCTACATATTCCACTTCATGCACATGGGTATGTAATACCTTCAAGTCATCCATTTGTCTAATTTCATCGTCTGTGAAATAATCAGGAAACACGGTACAATACATATACTCGATTAGCTCCTGAATCTGCTCTTCTTGTTCGGGAGTCGACGCGATTAAGATTTTCACCTGTAGCCCACCTTTTTTGTCATGATTGTAATCTTTATGTAATGGATTATATTAAGGATAACATAGTTCTATGAGGGCTCAGGTGGTAATTATACCCACGGCGACATCGATAAACACAAAGATATAGACCGAAACACACACATCCAACCATGAATTTTGTCGTACAAAGGAGCTTTTTGATGAAAACAAGACGTATAGGTGATCAATTTGAACTAACCATCCCTAGTAATTGGAAAAATGTAACGATTGAAATGATTCTGAAAGATAAGTGGAATTCACCTAAAAAGTGGATTCACTCCATGCGAATGAGCAAGGAAGTAAAAATCAATGGTGAGGTTGCCGGGTGGAATGAGCCTCTAAAAGGAGGAGACCGGCTGCAACTCCCTTTATTTAAAGGCTTGGAACTAAATGTGAATCCGACATACGGGGAGCTTGATGTCCTATATGAGGATGAACACGTCATCGTCGTCAATAAGCCCGCGGGCATCGACACCCATCCGAACGGTCCTGATGACACGCACACCCTCGCAAATCTGGTGGCCTTCCATATCCAGGCTTCTGGAAAATCATCGAATGTGCTTCACATCCATCGTCTGGACAAAGATACGTCCGGTGCCGTCGTATTCGCGAAAGATCCATTGAGCAAGGCCATCCTGGACCGCCTTCTCTCAGAGAGAAAGGTCAAGCGAACCTACCACGCCGTAGCCCAAGGCTCACTTAAGAAAAACAAAGGATCCATCACTGATCCCATCGGAAGAGACCGTCACCACCCTACCAGAAGAAGGGTGTCAGCCAGCGGGCAGGAGGCCATTACACACTTTAAAGTCGTCTCCAAACAAAAAGACAAGACATGCCTGACTCTCCAGCTAAAAACCGGCAGGACCCATCAGATCAGGGTCCATTTGAGTTCACTCGGCCATCCTCTGGCGGGAGATCTCCTCTATGACGGCACACCCGTTTACAAGCGACAGGCCCTTCACGCCTCCTCCATCGTATTCCCCCACCCACTGACCGGGGAAACGATTTCATGCCATGCATCGTGTTCAGACATTGCCGAGCTTAACTGGGAGGATTGAATCATCAGACGGACGCATGAAGATAAATAAGTACGGTACGACAAAAAAATAAAACGTGTTTTAGTCATAGGAAAACCCGAATTCATTTGCCTGCGATCAGGGAATGAATTCGGGTTTTTATGTTGTTTCATGACATTGCCTCCAGCGATTGATTGGAGTGCAAAACGAAGATTCCCGCGGAAAGCAAAGTCTTGCATGGAAATCATTAACGGTATTAAGAACCTACACGAATCGTGTTCGTCATTACACTTTTATCCCAACCTGCCATTAAAAATCAAAATGATCAGGATCCGGGCCGAACCGTTCATTCTGATTCAGACTGTTGATCTGATTCATTTCATCCAAAGACAGTTCAAAATCGAACAGATTTGCATTTTCTTCGATCCGCTCAGCATGAACCGATTTCGGAATGATGATCACATCGTTCTGAAGATGCCATCTTAGGACAATCTGAGCCGCTGACTTCCCGTGCTTCTTGGCGATGTGATTCAGCGTCGGTTCGTGCAGCACACGCCCCTGCGCAATCGGTGACCACGCTTCGACGGCAATGGAGTGGGACGAACAGAACTCCCTCAATGGCTCCTGACTCAGGCGCGGATGTGTTTCAATCTGATTGAGGACCGGTTTTTCATTACTTCCGGCCAAAAGATCTTCAAGGTGATGCTGATGGAAGTTGCTTACCCCGATCGACTTGATCAACCCTTCACCATGTAGCCGTTCAAGGGCTTTCCACGTATCTTTGTATTTCCCCTCCACCGGCCAATGGATCAGGTAAAGGTCGAGGTAGTCCATCTGAAGCTTCTTCAGGCTCTCATCGAATGCCCGAAGCGTTGTGTCATAGCCTTGATCGGCATTCCATACCTTCGACGTGATAAAAAGTTCTTCACGGTTGACTCCGGAATCCCTTACCCCCTGCCCGACTTCCTCTTCATTACCGTAAACGGCAGCCGTATCGACGGAACGGTATCCCGTTTCAATAGCCGTCCGAACGGCATTGACCGTTTCTTCCGGGTTTTTCATTTGATAGACCCCAAGACCCACAAACGGAATTTCCAGGCCATTATGTAACGTCTTCGTACTTGCAAGGTTTTTAATCATAGATGATCCCTCCTGATTCCATTGTACAAAATCTCTATTTCGGAAAGCGAATATTTCGACTTGTCAGTCATCCTATGAAACTGTCGGATGATGTGCTGATAAAGGTCAGCTGGTGAAGCGGGCGGGTCATGCCTACGTACTGCAACTTGATATCAAGTTCATTGGAAGGATCATAGCGCTCATCCATGGCAACGAGAACCACCGAATCGAATTCAAGCCCCTTAGAAAGGTAAGAAGGGACCACGACCACGCGGTCCTTCGGAATCGATTCCTGTTCTTCCAAGAGTTTTACCCTCAGTCCCGACCGTTCTTCCAGGATACGAGCAATTGCCTTGCAGTCCTTCATGCTCTTACAGATGACCGCGAACGTCTGGAATCCTTCCGATTTTCCTGATGCGACAAGATGCCCCACCTCATCACCGATCTCTTCACTTGAGCTGACCACCTTCTTTACGGGTGATTCCCCGTGGCGAACGACGGGATTCACCTTTGGGAATTCGTAAGGAAGAAGTGTGAGCAGCCTATTGGCTTCTTCCATAATCTCCACCGTGGTTCGATAGCTTTTCTGAAGTTCTGTATACGTGGCACGCGGGAAGATTTCCCGGTAGACCGGTTCCCAAGATTGAAGCCCCCTATACGAATGGATTCCCTGTGCGAGGTCCCCTACAAGGGTGAACATATCGGTTCCCAGGGCTTTTTTCAATGCATAGAGCTGCAGATAGCTATAGTCCTGGGCTTCATCGATGACGATGTTCTTCGCTTTCACATATTTATCGATGCCGTAAAGGTGGGTTTGCAGGAACAACAGGATGGCCAGATCCTCTGACTCATACTGTTTCTTATTGGCCAGTTTCAACGTATAGGAACATACCAGGTCGGCTCGTTCATGTGAGAGCTCACCACCTGAATAGGAAACCAGGCGCCCGGGATCTGAAAATAATTCCTTGAAATAGTGATCCAGCTGCTTCCGTTCGAATTGCTTCATATAGCCTGTCACACTTGTCCTGATCGCTTTTTTCAGTTCTTCTAGGCGTTCAAGCTTCGTATCGAGGGCTTTTGTGACATAAGCCTTCCGATTCTCGCTCCTTCTGGATAAAGCCGCTTCAATGCGGGCGTCAAAAAAGTCCTCCACTTTTGTGATCATCTCGGCCTTGTTCGACCTGACAACATTCTGAAGAAGGGACTTGAGTTTAGTGATCCTTCGGTAGACCGGCAGATACGTATACTCCTCTTTGAATAGATGGGTGAAACGCTTTGCTGTGAACAGCTTATATTTATCCACATAGAAATCCTTGGAGGTATAAAATCTCTCTTCGATTTCCTCCACATACTGTTCAAGGATCTTCCTGAACGTCCTTGAACCTTTGAATCCGGAAATCCATGCAAGGTCCTCCTTGCCGGGAGAATCCGATTCGATGAACCGTATGAGTTTATCATCCGGTGCGAGTTTCAACTCCCGCTCAAGACACGTCTGTACATAGTCGGTGAACGTCGTCTGCCGCACATTCTCCACCCCAAGATCGGGAAGGGCTTCTGAGATGTAGTCGATGAATAGATTGCTGGGTGCGAGGATCATGAGCTGGGATGGATCGAAAAATTGTTTATAGTTGTAGATGAAGTATGAGATCCGGTGGAGGGCAATGGTCGTCTTGCCGCTACCAGCCGCCCCCTGTACGATGATGGGTTTATTCAGATCGGCACGGATGATCCGGTTCTGTTCCTCCTGGATGGTGGATATGATTTCGGTGAGCCGGTTACTCGAACTTTTGGCAAGAGAGTCCTGAAGCAGTTCATCCGTCGTCGTCAAATCGATGTCGCGGACTTCTTCGAGCTTGCCTTCCTCTATCATGTATTGGCGCTTCAGTGAAAGATCGCCAGTGTATGTTTCACCTTCTGCATCATAGGATACGTCCCCGATCCTCCCCTCGTAGTAGAGGTTTGCAATCGGCGATCTCCAGTCCACGATGATCTGTTCCTGATTATCCCTCTGGTAGAGCGAGGTTTTTCCGATATAATGCTTTTCAAACTGTTGAGATCCATCATGACGGAAATCGATACGGGCAAAATAAGGCTTGCTTCGGGCCTTCTCAAGGGAATCGAGCTCCTCTTTAGACATTTCAAAAAAGCTTGCATTCGTGAGTAGATCGATGTAGGCAGCACTCGATTCCCCCCAGTCGATATCACCGAAGGCTTTTTCCATATTCTCTTTATACTGTTCTTTGCTTGTTTGTGAGGTCTCGATGACTACGTCAATGTACCTTTTAGTGAAGTCGAGTCGTTCTTGTTCGATTGTAAAATCGGGATGAAGTGGTTTTTCCTTTGTCATGGCGTTCTCCTTCCAAATTGTGATCCGCAATGGAGAAATGGTACTGCAGAGGTAACGACTCTCTGCATACCGACACTGGAAATATATGTAGGGCGTTGGGAGCAGAAGTATATATTATCAGAACATTCATTCCGGCACAATACCTAATTTCACTCCCTGCCTGATCTCGACCTATTTTCTGGAAGAAAGCAATGCTCTGTGATACGCTGGAGTAAACGCATATTGCGGAGGTGGAAAAACAGATGTACCAACATATCATGTGGGACTTTGACGGCACATTATTCGATACATATCCGATCATGGCCGATTCATTCAGGGTCACCTTAGAGAAAAACGGAATCAGCGAGCCGCTCGAAGAGATCATGGGTCTTATGCGCATCTCCATGTCTACGGCCATCCACCATTATCAGGAGCTTCACAGGTTTGATGAAGCCTTCCTGAGTGACTATCATGAAGAACGCAAATCAAGGGAACTTGATGCAAAGCCCTTCGAAGGGATTGCGCGCCTATGCGGGCAGATCCACAAAACCGGAAGACATAACTACCTTTACACCCACCGGGGTGAATCCGCTGTCACCATGCTGAAGACATTCGGTTTGGCTGAGTTCTTTACAGATTTCATCACCGAAGAACACGGATTCGAACGAAAGCCGAGTCCCGATGCCATCCTTCACCTTTTATCCAAGCATGCCATCGCTCCTGAAAAAGCGATAATGATCGGCGACCGTGACCTTGATATCATGGCAGGAAAGAACGCAGGTATAGATGCCTGCCTGTATACAGACAAGCCCATATCCGACAGTCAAGCAGATTACATCATCCATGACATCCAAGAGCTTCGCCCCATCCTGGACATAAGAGACTGACAGACTAAAAAAACGCCTGATGGCGTTTTTTTAGTCTGCTGTCGGAAACGTGATCCTGAATTCCGATCCGTGTCCTGGCGAACTGGTGACACTGACCTTCCCGTTCATGGCTTCAATGATCCGATATGAAATGAGGAGACCGAGTCCGGTGCCTGAATCTTTTGTGGAGAAGTAGGGTTCACCCAGTCTTCGTTTCTGAGATTTCGTCATGCCCACGCCTGTATCGGAGACGCTTATGCACACATGGCCCTTCTCCCTCATCGTCCGGATTGTCAGGGTCCCCCCCTTCGGCATGGCCTCCACGGCATTTTTCATGAGATTAAGGAAGGCCTGCTGAAAGGTCCGTGCATTTCCCATAATGACTGCCTCTTCTATTCCTGCCTCGATCTTCACCGAATGCTGGTGGCTCATGGGTCCGATGATTTCCATCAGCTTCTGCAGATGGGCACCGATGGGGATCTCTTCGATGACTTCGGGATAAGGCTTGGCAAAGGTAAGGTAATCATTGATAATATCTTCCGCACGGTTTAGTTCGGATGAAGCAATGCTTAAATATTCCAGCTTCTTCTCAGACGACAGATGCTCCTGATGCAGAAGGCGGAGGAACCCCTTAATGACGGTCAGGGGGTTTTTCACCTCATGTGAAATGCTGGCGGCAAGCTGAGAAAGGACTTCCATCTTTTCAATCTTCATGAGGGTATGCTTCACCTGTACCTGCTTGACCAGGATCTCACAAATGTATGTAAAAAAGAGCATACCGACTGAGGGCATCAGGATGAAGTTCAAGATGTATGAACCGTCCACCCTGAATTCCGTCATCACTGTGGCAATGGAAGCTGCAACGATGGAATGGATCGTGAACAGGCAGACAGAAAAAAGAATCCGTCTCCGGCTTTTCATTGCATCAAAACGGAAAAGCTTCAAGGCTGCAACGGTCAGGATATAAATCACTCCATAGATGACAAACGATGTCCAGCTCCACTGGTAAATGAATGTTCTCCCTGCCAGAAGGGACAGAAAAAGGGCAAGGCCCATGTATGGCCCGGCATACATGATCCCGAGGACGAATGGGATCATCCGGAGATCATGTATGCAGTAGGGTTTCATATAAATCGGTGACAGCATGCAAAGGATCATCGCACCGCTCAATGATAGGAACGTGATCATCTTCGTACAGATTCCCCGGATGAATCGCTTCTCTACAAGAAAAAAGACGAGGAAGATGCTGAGAAGGATATAGAAAAAATTATTGACCACGTCTTGATTGAAGATAATCATATGAATCTCTTGTTCCCTTTCAAATGGTATCGTATATGAGAATTCTACCACAACCACATCGTCATGGTTACTTTATTATGGAATCATATGACCCTATCAAAAAAATGGACGCCTTATGATTGTTGGAGCTCCCTGCCAAGGTATCGCGCCAGTTCAAGCATGCCGAACACCCCTTCTTTCTCTTCTGCATCACGGTTGTAATTCGTATTGGTGTTCACATCATATGTATATAAATTCCCTTCTCGATCACGGATGAATTCGATACCGGCGATGGCAATTTCATTCTCTTTCAAGAAAGCCTTATACGCGTCAATGATGTCTTCATCAAAGTCCTTGATAATTTCAAACTTGGGCCTCTCCCCAACCGGGCAGGCAAGATCCTCAATGCGGCACGCATCGGCAGGACATAATTCGAAGCCTTCGGACGTATCGACCCTCACTGCATAGATGAATTCTCCCCCAATAAATTCGCAGCGTGTGATGCTGGAGTCCGGGGACTTGATGTATTCCTGGATGAGCGTGATCCCGTCCAGTGGCTCATCGAACTCTGCACTGTTCACATAGCTCTCCAATGCTTCTATGGAGTGGAATAACTGAACGCCAAGGCCCTTTCCTGCCCTATTGTGCTTCGTAATGAATGAAGGAGCACCCAGACGGCGGGCGGCATCCATGATGGCCTCTTTTCCTACCGCAGCAATGGTAGCCGGCACGGCGATCCCTGCTTTCTTCAAAGCGGTATACTGATTGACCTTGCTGACTTCAAGGCGGATGGCCCTGGTTCCATTCAACACCTTGCGCCCGTGAAGCTCAAGCCACGCAAGCACACTTTCCGTCAGCTCGGGTGCATAGCGGTGATCACGCGTGTGGGAAGAAGCGCTGATCCGATTGTAGAAGATCCCTTCAGGCGGGGCTGCAGTCAAATCAACCATTCCCTTATCTAAGAACCACTCTTCATAGTCCAATCCAAGCTCGTCCATCCTCTTAATCAAATGATCTGTCCATTCGCTGTTTTCATGAATGATATGTATCTTTCCCATTTCCTTCACCTCAATTTTTCGATTAGCTTCAATGTAACACAGAAAATCCTACCGATAAAGTAGGATTTAACGTTCCATGCTTGATTCACGCGATTTTCGCATCCACACTTTCATCCCAAACCGTGTAACGGGAAACGCCGTTACGTCCCTCCCTGCCTTCGGAGTTTCCGTCCGGGTACGCTCCACTGAAAGCATGGTCATCACCAACCCCACACCTACAGCTACTGCCACAAGCTCCATGAGCAGTTTCACCGCCCGCATCATGTTCATTCCTCCTCTTGCGTCCTATCTATAACATATGGCATCAGGCAGGTTATGGTCACATTCCTTTTAAACCGTGCCCCGTTCGAATAGAGTCGTTTGTAAACCGGTCCGCGCCGCTCCTTCCTGCAGGAACATCCGGAACGCCTCTCTCCCAAGGGATCTGGAAGGAACGTCAAACGAGGTGATCCCCATGAGCTCGCTGATGGGGTGATTGTCGAACGAAAGGATGGCAAGCTCCCGAGGGATGTTCACACCCTTTCTCCCCGCCTCACTGAGAAGACCAGCCGCCACCTGATCGCTCGTGATCACAAGTGTCTCCGGACGCTCCTTGAGATTCACCCATTCCCCTAAGACCCTGCAGCCGTCCTCCATGTGATAGCAACCCGTAAAGATCCATTCATTCCTTACCTCGATCCCCGGATGCTCCCTGAAGGCACGCATCCTGTCTTCGCTATTCTTACCGCTTAAACGGTGAATGCATAGACCGATCTTCCGGTAGCCTTTTTCCTGAAGATAGGACAGGGCCCTGCCCATCGCCTGATAGTGATCGATATACACGCTTCGGAGGGAATCCGATTCGAGATTTTCACAAAAGACAATCGGACGATCTCCCTCCATGAAGCCCTTCAATTCTTCGAGGCCATTCGTCCTTGATGCAATGATCAACCCGTCGACTTCCTTCATGCGCAGTGCTTCAAACGCATCAAGTTCTGCATGCGCTTCATAATTCGTCTGATAGAGGCGCAGATGGTAGTCTGCTTTGAGGGCTTCTTCTGCAATCCCCTGAAGGATCTCGCCATAATAGGGAAGATTCAGGTATGGAAGGACGACGCCGATGCTGTTCGTCTTCCCCCTTGAAAGATGGACTGCATTGGCATTTTGTGTATAGTTGAGGGCTTTGATGGTTTCAAGGACGATGCGGCGTTTGTCCTCCCTTACATACGGATGCCCGTTCAGCACGCGGGATACGGTGGATACAGATACACCGGCCGTCTCGGCCACTTTGCGAATATTGGTCAAAGGTTTTCACCCTTTCATGAAAATAAACACTTGCTCTGAAACGCGTTTCATCACATATATTGAATTCACCGCCAATCAAAAGGAGCTGATTGCATGCTTGGAGTCCTGTATTTACCACTTTTATGCGTCATCATCATTTGCGGCTCATACTTCGCGTTGGATAAGGAGGAACGGGAGGTGATTGAACCCATCTCCGATTTCTTCCTGTAGACCCATGCTGCAGACCTTATCTTGACTGACTGAGCGTTTGTTCGATATAGTAGCAGTATTGCTTTCTATCATACTATATATGGTTTACATCAAGGAGGATAAAAGATGGATTCATTCTTTAAGGTTATTGAAGAGCGCCGCTCAGTCAAAGTATATGACCCAACAGTAGAAATTCCCCGTGAAGAACTTCTACACCTATTGGAAACAACAGGGAAAGCTCCATCTGCATGGAATCTGCAACACTGGAATTTCCTTGTTTTCGACTCTAAAGAGGTTCAAAAGAGACTTCTTCCGATTGCATTCAACCAGCAGCAGGTACTCGATGCTTCTGCCGTGATCGCTGTCCTTGGTGATTTGGAAGCGAATCGCAATGTTGATCCAGTATTCGATCCGGCTGTTGCCAAAGGGGAAATGACACAGGAAATCAAAGATGTTTTGAAAGGACAGATCGACGGTGCATATACACGTCCCGGGTACGCACGCGATGCAGCATTCAGCAACGCTTCACTTGCCGCCATGCAGCTGATGCTTACAGCAAAAGCCAAAGGCTGGGATACATGTCCGATCGGCGGATTCGACCCTGCCGCCCTCGCAAAAGAATTCAATGTATCACAGCGCTATATTCCGATCATGCTGATCACTGTCGGCAAGCCGCTTCAAGAAGCGAGAAAATCTGATCGTCTTGAGCCTATGAATCTGATTCAGTGGGCTGAGTGATCATTTTGCGCACGGCATTTTGTCGCATACTCTAACATAAAAATCCGAACGATCTCGATTCCTTCACGGAATGCTGCATGATCGTTCGGATTTTTTTCTATTCGACTATCTGTGGGATGGATTGCTTCTACTGGAAGATTACGTTCTTCTCAATTTCCTTCATGTGATAGAAATACCCTTTTTGGTCCATCAGCTCCCGATAGTTGCCGATTTCCGCTATTTCTCCTTCTTCCATCACCACGATCTGATCCATTTCTTCAAGCCCTGTCAGTCGATGACTGATGAGAAGAAGCGTGCTATGCTCCGCCTCTTGGAGAATAACGTCCATCAGTTCAGCTTCGAGCATGGGATCGATGGAGGAAGTCGGCTCGTCCATTATCCAAAGTGGGCCGCCTTTCAAGATCGCCCTCGCAATGGCCATCCTCTGCTTTTCCCCTCCTGATAGGTTACCGCCTTTTTCAGTCACAGTATCCTCCAACCCGAATGGAAGCTTCACTTTTGAAAGTACCCTTTCCAACTCTTCATCATCGACCTCCCCGGCAATCAACAGATTATCCCTGATCGATCCATGAAAGAAGTGGTTTTCCTGAAGGATGACGGCCGCTCTTTGCCAAAGGCTTTCCTGTTTAATGGCATCAAGGGGGTGGGAATCCAACAGGATCTGACCTTCATCCGGTGTGTGGAAGGTTAGAAGCAGATTCAGTAGCGTCGATTTCCCGGAACCCGATGCACCGATGACAGCCGTCTTCGACCCTTCCGGTATATACAGATCAACACCCGAGATCGATGGCCTCTCCCCTCCTTCAAACGTGAATCCCACCTTTTCCATTCTGAAGGATGGCGCATGATCAGGAGCCTCTTCACTCCTCCGCTCCTTAAGCTCTGCCCCTCGGATTTCTCCGAGGCGTTTGGAAGCCTTCCTTGAATCTTCCAAGTGGTAAGGAAGGGTCGCCATCGGAATCGCTTCGTCAAAGACGGTCAGTGAAATCATGACGAGCATCGCGAGTAGGACACCATCGAGTGTCCCTTCCCCGACGGCGTACACTCCAGCAACCAATACGAACCACGTGATCAGCAGGGAGACGAGAAGGTTGATGGTATGACTGAATAAGGAGTGGCGACTTTCCAAATCCTGCTCTTCCACATACGTAGAGGAAGCACCGCCGAGCGCCTCTTCCTGATGGGACAATTGCTGATGGATCTTCAGTTCCCTGAAGCCGTATAGGAATTCTGTCGTGCCGGCAGATAGCTCACTTCGGCTATCCCTCACCCGTGATTCAATTTTCCTTTGTTTGAGGGTGACCATGGATGGAATCAAGAAACCGGTGAGCAGGACACCCACGATCAGCAAGATTCCCGTCGGCATTGAGTAGAAGAGGGTGAAGAGAATCGTGGCCATGAATACAATCACCATGACAAGGGGCGGATAGAAGACCCTCAGGAAGAAGTTCTGCAGGCTCTCCACATCCCCTACAATCCGAGCAAGGAGATCACCGCTTTTGTATCGCTGAAAAATCGTCGGCGCAATGGTTTCCAACCGTTCAAAGATCGATGCCCTCAAGTTGGCAAGGATCGTAAACGTCGCACGGTGGGAATAATATCGTTCCGCATATCTTGTCACTGCCTTCAGGATGCCTAAAAGCTTCATAAGAGCAATCATGATGGTCAGGACATAAAGGGGCACTTCAAGTGCCGCCTGGGAAATCATATATCCACTCAAAGCGAAAACCCCGACGGATGTCAGACCGGCCACCGCACCGAAGACAGCAGAAAGGACGACATCTTTTTTCTCTTTCAGTGTTAATCGAATGATCTCAGTCAACTCTCTCATGTGATCTTCACTCCTTTTTGTACCGTGATCATGCGCTCGTATTCAGGCAGTTCTTTGAGCAGCTCCTCATGGGTACCTTTTCCGATGAGTCTTCCCTTTTTCAACACAAGAATCTGATCGGAATGGCGGATCGTGTGCAACCTGTGGGCAACCGTTACAATTGTTGAAGACTGTGATAATTCCTTGATCGACTGTTGAAGAATGGATTCTGTCTTCAGATCGAGTCCGGTGGTCGGTTCATCAAGCAAGACGATGGATGGCTTCCGCAAAAAGGCCCTAGCAAGGGCGATCCGCTGCTTCTCTCCACCCGACAGTCCCCTGCCCCCTTCGCCGATCACGGTTTGGAATCCATCCTCCAGAGTAGAGATCAGTTCCGACAGTCCAGCCTTTTCAGCTGCATCCTCGAGTTCCTTTGCTGTGTGAAGGGATCCGGCCGCCATGTTCTCTTCAATCGTCCCGGCAAAAATATACGGATTCTGCGAGATATAAGCGATAAGCCCAAACCAGGAGCTTTCTGTAACCTGTCTTCTCGATTTTCCATTCACGACCACCTCTCCCTCCAATGGATCAATCAATCCCGAAAGGATATGCAAGAGAGTCGTTTTGCCAGAGCCGCTTTCACCGATGATGGCCACCTTGCTGAACGGTTCGATGTGAACGGTCAGGGGCTGGAGATGAAATGTGCCTTCCGAATAAGAATGGCCGACCCCTTTTAGACCAATGACGGGTGGTCCACTCTGGGCATCGATAGTGTCTTCCCCCCATACAATCTTTCCATCATCCCGTTCAAGCTCATCCTTCACCGCCTTCACGGAACCCGAACTTCCCCTTCCCGTATGGAAGGCACTGCCGAGCTGCTTCATGGAAAGGTAGAATTCCGGTGCCAGGATGAGTACAAAGAAGGCAGTGTAAAATGAGATGCTGTCGAATACAATCAGACGCAGACCGACTTCGAGGGCAATCAGCCCGATGCTCAGCATGGAGATGAACTCAAGCATCAAGGAGGATAGAAAGGCCGTCTTCAGCACCTCCATCGTGGCCTCGCGGAAGTTCAGGGAGCTTTCCTTGATCTCTCCACCCTTCTCCCTTCCTTTTCCGAAAAGTTTCAATGTCGTCAACCCCTGAAGGACATCGAGGAACGTGCCGGAGAACGATTCAAGCTTCTCCATCTGGTCTTCTGACTTTTCCTTCGTTTTGACTCCGATGAGGGCCATGAAGATGGGGATGAATGGGGCCGTAATCAGGATGATCATGCCAGTGAACCAGTGCTCTTTGAAAAGGACGAGCAAAATCATCAATGGGACGAGCGTTGTTTCGATCCGCTGCGGTACATACTTGCTGTAGTAGCCATCAAGCCCGTCCACTGCATCCATGATGACGGAGACCTTTCTCCCCGCTTGACTGCCAACAGAAGCAGTCAGTGGCTGGTGCGCCCATTTATTCAAAAGTTTTTTCCTGACTTCGCCTTTGACAGATGATGCAAGTCGGATCCCTGTCCGGCCGTTCAGCCAACTGAAGATTGCCCTGAATGCGAATGCTACGAGTAATGCGGCCAAAAGGGGCCAGACATCTGTCAGAGAGGCGTCCTTCAGGAAAACCCGATCAACAATCCCCGCAATCAAGTAAGCCTGCGCTACAATGGCGAGACCCAAAAGAGTGGAAGAGCTATATAAAGTCATCATGAACGACCTGCTGCCTTTTACCAGTGAATGTAGTTCTTTCATTACTGATTTCACTCCCGTTCCGAAAGTTAGTGAAATACTTCACAAATTAATCTACGTCTATTATACCATCACTTCCCCCTCTTCTCACCGAATTGAATTTGACAAATTAAAGACAAAGGACGCAACGGGAAAACGAAGTACCCTGCACAGCGACCCTACAAGGAACCACGCCCGTTATCCATCGATCCAACTAGTTTGAACACGCTCTATACTTCCTCCTCAAAAGGCGAATCTGTCCCCGATGATTGATTTCATCCTCCATGACGTGATACCAAATATAATGGAAGTTATGCGAAACCCCATTCCCCCATTTCCTCTCTTCCTGGAGCCATTGATCCGAGAACCGGGAAAAGGACGCGAGTGTTACACTCCGAACCTCTTGTAGCGCCTCAAGATAGGCCGCCGCCTCCAATCCATGATACTGCTTATTGGCCTCTTCCCCCAAGTTGAGGGCCTTCCCCCATGTATCACTTTCATCCTGTGTCAGATCCCTCTCATCAAAAGAAAGAATCTGATGGATCCGTTCGATCGCAGCTATATGCATGAGCAGACTGCCGATGGTATTTCCACCGGGACCGTCCACATAATCCAGCTCTTCCCGGCTGATTCCACTTAATTCTTCCATTGTCACGCTCCTGGTATGCTCGAGCATGGAAATCAGTTCACCAATCTTAGGGTCAAATCCTTCTTTGCTTGTAATCCTGTAATCAATCACGGTCATTCCCCCTTCTCTAGCTCATTTTAGCAGGGATTTTAAGGAAAAACAGACTGATACTTTCCACATGGACATGGTATACTTAAAGTATAAACGGAAGAAAAAAGAGACTGGGACAAAAATGTTTTAGTCATAGTAAAACCCGAATTCATTTGCCTGGGATCAGGAAATGAATTCGGGTTTTTACTTTGTTTCGTGACCATTGCGATTGTTTCCAGCGGTTGAATCGATTGCAAGACGAAGACTCCTGCGGGGTCTCACATCCCGCAGGCTTGACGGGGAGGCTCACGAGCCACGGGCGGAAAGCAAAGTCTTGCACGGAAATCATGAGCTGTATTATGAACCTACACTAATCGTTTTCGTTTGTTTTACCCCAACCTCTTTCTTGGGTTCATCCCGATTTTCTTACCATGATAAAGTAAGATATCACTGCCACCGCTTCACAAATGGCAATGACGACAGCCATGGGGATCGCTGAAGCCCCGTCGCCCAGTCCGACGAGGGGTGCCGCAGCGCCTCCCAGAATGAATGGCAACAGTCCCAGGAGGGCAGCTGCACTCCCTGCGTTATCACCCTGATCATTCATTGCAAGGGAGAATACGGTGGTATTGACGATTCCGACGGTGGATACGGTCAGGAACAGGAAGATACAAATGAATACGACCGATGCCTCCATCGTGATGCTGGCAATGAGCAGCACGCTCGCAGTCAACCCCTGAAGGATCCCATACCGCAGCAGCGACGTTTCACCGAATACGGGAGTGAGCTTTCCTGTTGCCTGGGTGGCAATGATGAGACCAAGACCGTTCAAGGCGAAAATCATGCTGAACATTTGCGGAGAAAGCCCGTAAATATCCTGCAAGACGAAGGTAGATCCTGAAATATAGGCAAACATGGCACTCATGGCGAATCCCTGCACCAGGACATAGCCCATGAAAACCCGGTTCCTGATCAAACGGCCGAAGGTGTTGAAAACGCTGGAAATCCCCCCGGTCTTCCGTCTTTCTTCCGGAAGGGTTTCATTCAATCCGAAACAGACGGCGAGGAGCATGATCCCCCCGATGAGGGCGAGGACACCGAAGATGCCCCTCCATGACATGATTTGAAGAAGCTGTCCCCCGGCTATAGGAGCTGCAATGGGCGCCAATCCATTGACGAGCATCAGCATGGCGAAGTACTTCGTCAGTTCCTGACCGGAAAAGCGGTCGCGCATGCCAGCCCTTGAAATGACCATTCCCGCAGCACCTGTAAGTCCCTGGATGAACCGGAGAACAATAAGCCCCCAGATCGATCCGGTGAACATGCACAGGATCGATGAAATGGTGAAAAGGATCAAAGCTGCAATCAGCGGTTTCTTCCTTCCCACCATGTCCGAGTAGGGACCGACGATGAGCTGTCCCGCGGCAAGCCCGATCAGGCAGGCTGTCAAACTCAGCTGGGCCGTAGATGCATTGGTGCCAAGATCCGTGGCAAGAGTAGGCAGACCTGGAAGATACATATCGATCGTCAGGGGCCCGAATGCACTGAGGCAGCCCATGATGAGGATAAAAATGAATAAATACGTTTTTGATTGCGTGTGTGCTAATTCCTTCATGGATGACTCTCCTTTATGTTGTATAGCCATCATCATTTTAAACCCTCCAGTAACTGGAGGGTCAATAGGAATCAATCACGAACTTTGATCTGATACTCAATCAATCGTTCATCCTTCATGTGGGAAATGAACGAATCGACAATCTGCCTTGTATAGAGTGGTCCCTCCGTTTCAAGGCCCAGCCCTGATACAAACTTCACCAGCTCATTATAATAGAAGGAATCCTTTCTCCGATCCTCCACCGAGTAGACAGTGGCATACGTTCCTTCGGGTAAAGTATCGTATCCGGATTCTGCATCTTCAAGAAGGATATACAACCCGTCATAGGCAAACGCCTCTTCTCCGCTGATATGGTCCGGTGATACAAACAAACCGACGGAACCGACCATGATGGGCGTCATATGATTGACGGTTTTCTTGATTTCCCTGAGAAGCACTTCCATATCTCCCAGGGAAGAAAAGGACCGCTCTTCTTTCCAGATGCTTCTCTTTGGCAAAGAGGAGAGCATAGGACCCCGTTCCGTTGTTTTTGCAAGCTGAAGCTGCTGAATTTTTTGGGTGAGATGCCGATGAGTGGTTTGCAACTCATTCATTTTCCTTCTTGTGGTTTCCTCGTATTTCTCCAGGGTGTGTAAAAACTGATCCAGCGTGCTGTGCTCCATTTTTTGCTTGATTTCCTTCAGTGGGACTCCCAAGTCTTTCAAAAAGCTGATCATATCGAGCTGCTGGAACTGCTCGGCGCGGTAATACCGATAACCTGTTACCCCATCCGTATGATACGGAGTGAATAGCCCGATTTCATCATAATACCTCAGGGTTTTCACTGGTATATCATAGAGCTTTGACATTTGTCCGATGGTAAACTGATTCTTCATTCCCCATCAACCAGGAGCTTGATGAATTTCCGCTTGCCGACCTGCAGAGTCATTCCTTCCTGTACCCTCACGGTAAGATGTGGATCTTCCACCCTGTCTCCATCAAGCTTTACTCCTTTGTTCATGATCATCTTCCTCGCTTCGCTTTTGGAAGGGAGAAGTTTAGTCATGACGAGCAGCTCGAGGATGTTGATCTCTTCAATACCGTTCCACTGCAGCTCTGGAATTTGATCGGGCATACTTCCCTTTCGGAAAACAGAGATGAACTGCTCTTGTGCCCGCTCGGAAGCCCCGTTGCCATGGTACATCCTGACGATGGTCCTGCCGAGGAGCATCTTGGCATCACGGGGATGCATTTGTCCTGCTGCCAAAGAGGCTTTGATTTCATGGATTTTCTCAGGAGCAAGATCCGTGATGAGCTCAAAGTATTTCATCATAAGGTGATCGGGCAGTGACATCGTCTTTCCGAACATTTCTTCAGGGCTCTCGTCGATTCCAATGTAATTATGTTTTGACTTTGACATCTTATCGACTCCATCGAGACCTTCAAGAAGGGGCATAAGAATGACAACCTGCTTCTCCTTATTGAATTTCTCCTGGAAATGACGGCCCATGAGCACGTTGAAATGCTGGTCCGTTCCGCCAAGCTCGATGTCACATTCAAGCTGCACCGAGTCGAATCCCTGCATCAACGGGTAAAAAAATTCATGAAGGGAGATCGGTTTGCCTTCCTTGATCCTCGCTTCGAAGTCATCGCGCTCCATCAGTCTGGCCACTGTGATTTTCCCCGCCAATCCAATGACATCTTCCATTTTCATCTCGCTCAACCATTTGGAATTATAGTGGAGTTCCACCTTATCCATGTCCAGGACTTTAGAGAATTGCTCAAAGTATGTTTGAGCATTATGTTTCACCTCATCTTCGGTGAGCTGTTTACGAGCGGCGGATTTCCCCGTTGGATCCCCGATTTTCCCCGTGAAGTCGCCGATGATCAGCTGGATGATATGGCCGTGATCCTGGAACTGGCGAAGCTTATTCAGAACGACCGTATGTCCTAGATGGACGTCCGGTGCAGATGGGTCAAGCCCCAGTTTGATTTTCAAGGGTCTATTTTCAATGACGGATGTCCTGATTTTACTTTCAAGTTCCTTGAGAGGGATGATCTCCTGTACACCCTGCCGGTAGACAGCCAGCTGCTCCTGTACTTCTTGTTCTTGTTGATCTGTCAGCTTTTGCATTGATGTTACCTCCCTTAATCATTTCTAACACATGATGAAATAAAAAAATTGCCTTCAAAAAGGGACGTGATTGCTCACGCGGTACCACCCTTCTTGAAGACAATGATTCTTCCACTCAATCGAATAACGGTTCGTCCGTTCCCCACGAATGCAGGGACGCTCAAGGATTGTAATTCACCCGACCTTTGTACCGGTTCGCACCACCCACCGGCTCTCTTAAACATGGAGATCGTTGCTACTGGATTTCCTCTCATCGCTTTACATGTGTTAAATTGAACTGATCATACCAGATTCGCAAAATATTTGCAATTTAATTTTCTTCCGGACGAAGATCCATGAGGGCTCCAAATGTCTGGGAAGCAGAGGTGAAACTGATGAAGGCAATAAGTTCCGAGATTTCTTCGTCGCTGAACGATTCCTTCAGCACATTGAACAGACCATCCTGAACCCTGCTCCCCTGCACACCGAACACTTCTGCAAAACCGACGGCCACTGATGTTTTTTCATCAAACACCCCAGGATCCGGTCTTCCCTTTGCCTGGCAGTATAAGCATCCATTTTGAAATGCCAATACCCGCCTCACCTGCTCCTTCAGCTCTTTCGTCAAATGACCGTCACCCTCCAATTCTTCAGAAAGCTGCCCCCATCGTTCCATTACCCCTTCATGATGTCCAAGCAGGCGCATGAACGGTGTTGCGCCTATCTCAGCTGAAGCAATCCTTGTCATTTTCATCTCCTCCTTATAGAATAATCATATCAATCTAATTAACTCTTTTACATTCAGATCAAAAAGAATTCACTCGTTTAACTTTAATAATTAAACCCAAATACGAAGGAGATCATTACGTATGAAAATTGACGACATCGACAGGAAGATTTTGAACGAACTTATGCGGGACAGCAGGCTTTCCATGAGTGAACTCGGAAGGCGGATCAACCTCTCTTCCCCATCCGTCTCCGAAAGGGTGAAGCAGATGGAATCCCATGGTGTCATCGAGTCCTATACTACGAAGGTCAACCTAGGAAAACTCGGCAACGACATTCAGTGCATCATCGAAGCCACAGTGAAAAACGGGGACTACAAAGGATTCAAGCAAAAAATCGTTGAGCTTCCAAACGTGGACTTCTGCTACCGGATCGCAGGGCAAGCCTGTTTCATGCTCAAGCTCCACTTTGCATCGTTCACCGAGGCCGAAGCCTTCATAGACTACATCAATCCCTTCGCCCACACCGTCACCCATTTCATCTTCTCAGAAGTCGAAACCCGTACCCTTTTCACAAATTAAAGAGGCACCTACATGGATACCCAACACTTGGAGATACTATTAACGCTGCATCTAATCGAACCCAATCAGCAGAGTGGTGATAACTCGAATGTGCTGGACAAACAGAACCGTACGGAACGCCCAAATTCAAGTACAAAATGCTGTAATAAGTAGCACTCACTTTCATAAACAACAAGTAAAAATGTGTGAAAACCACAATCTTCCTACCACCAAAAGCACAGCGCAGCGAGGGCCGGACGACTCCGATGGGAATAGAGGGATGATCGAGACCCCGCAGGCACGAGGAGACTCGACTCCCTCCCCACGGAAACCGGCCGGCCGCAGCGGAACGGAACGTCCTTATGCAGATTCATACACAAAAAGAAATGCTGTGATGACTAGCACTCACTCTCACAAACAATAAGGAGAAATGTGCGAAATCACCATCTTCCTACCACCAAAAGTGCAGTGCAGCGGAGGCCGGACGACTCCGATGGGAATAGAGGGATGATCGAGACCCCGCAGGCACGAGGAGGCTCGACTCCCTCCCCACGGAAAGCGGCCGGCCGCAGCGAAACGGAACGTCCATATGCAAATTCACACACAAAAAGAAATGCTGTGATGACTAGCGCTCATTCCCACAAACAATAAGGAGAAATGTGTGGAAATCACCATCTCCCTACCACCAAAAGTGCAGTGCAGCGGAGGCCGGACCACTCCGATGGGAATAGAAGGATGATCGAGACCCCGCAGGCACGAGGAGGCTAGACTCACTCCCCACGGAAATCGGCCGGCCGCAGCGGAACGGAACGTCCATATGCAAATTCACACACAAAAAGAAATGCTGTGATGACTAGCACTCACTCTCACAAACCATAAGGAGAAATGTGTGGAAATCACCATCTCCCCTACCACCAAAAGTGCAGTGCAGCGGAGGCCGGACGACTCCGATGGGAATAGAGGGATGATCGAGACCCCGCAGGCACGAGGAGGCTAGACTCCCTCCCCACGGAAAGCGGCCGGCCGCAGCGGAACGGAACGTCCATGTGCAGATCCAATCAATACCCACCCCCTTCAGAACCAACACAAAAATATAAAAAATTTGTCGATACCTATTGAAAAACGATGTATTACCGAATATTATAGTAGTTGTGCTTTTTAATCGTTCGTTTTTATTGGAGGTATTACACTAATGTTTAAATTAAAGGAAAACGGCACGTCAACCAAGACAGAAATCCTTGCCGGACTGACCACGTTCTTAACAATGGCTTACATCGTCGTCGTCAATCCGATCATCCTTTCCGATGCAGGGGTGCCGTTCGACCAGGTATTCATGGCCACCATCATCTCGGCAGCTGTCGGTACGCTCTGGATGGCACTGTTCGCCAACTATCCGATTGCCATCGCCCCAGGAATGGGATTGAATGCCTACTTTACATATTCCGTTGTCGGAGGGCATGAAGATATTTCGTACTCTGTTGCCTTTGCAGCAGTATTCGTAGCCGGTATCATCTTCATCATCCTTTCGCTGACACCGTTCCGTAAGAAATTGATCGAAGCCATACCGCAAAACCTTAAACATGGGATCACAGCCGGTATCGGTCTCTTCATCGCGTTTATCGGTCTTCGTTTATCCGGACTGATCCAAGCTGATCCGTCCAATCTCGTTAAACTCGGGGACCTGCATTCTTCGTCTGCCATCCTTGCTCTGATCGGACTGGCTGTCACCCTCGTCCTCATGGTCCTAAATGTACATGGGGCGCTGTTCATCGGGATGATCATCACGGCCATTGTTGCATTCTTCACTGGTGACCTGTCGTTCAAGGAAGGCTTCGTCGCCATGCCTCATCTGCCTGAAGGGCTGATCATCTCTAACCCGATCACTGCATTCACCGATGTGATTCAGCACAGCTTGTACGCTGTCGTATTCTCCTTCTTGCTTGTGACCATCTTTGATACGACGGGTACGATGGTCGGTGTTGCCCAGCAGGCCGGGCTCCTTAAAAACAATGAAATGCCGCGTGCCCGCGAAGCACTCCTTGCTGATTCACTCGGGACGACTGTCGGAGCTATGTTCGGTACGAGTCCTACCAGTGCCTTCGTTGAATCATCCGCAGGGGTATCAGCAGGAGGACGTACAGGATTGACCTCTCTTACAGTGGCTGTACTATTCATCGTTTCAGCGTTTTTCGGTCCTCTTGTGAGTGCCGTTTCGGGATTATCCGCCATCACGGCTCCAGCTTTGATCATCGTAGGAAGCCTGATGATCGGAAGCATTTCCCACATCAAATGGGACGAGCTCGATGAAGCTTTCCCGGCATTCCTCATCATTCTAAGCATGCCTCTTACTTCGAGCATCGCTACAGGGATTGCACTCGGGTTCATCTCTTACCCTCTCCTGAAAGTGGCCAAAGGAAAATGGCGTGAAGTCCATCCCCTTGTGTATATCTTTGCCGTGCTGTTCTTCTATCAGCTGGCATTCATCCCTCATTAAAGAGGAAAGGCAGCTCCCACGACGGGAGCTGCCTTTTTTGGTTTGATTGCTTTACCACGTACGATCAAGGTCCAAGCTGTAGTACTTGATCGGGGTTGCATATGATTGAATCGATTCATCGGAAGAAGTGTCACACAGCTGTCCCAACAGCAGTTCCATTGCCTTCTTCGACTCTCCAAGGTTATACAGCGTCATGCTGTAGAAGACAGTCATTGCCCGGTCTCCGTGCCGTTCAATACCTTCCTCAAGCACTTCTTTTGATTTTTCATACTTCCCGAGGGCACGGTAGGTGCTCCCGAGTCCCGTGTAAGCACCGATCGACTCTTCCTCATCCAACCCATATTTCAATGCTTTTTCATAATACTCTACGGCTTCCTCTTCAAGCCCTGATGCGTCATGACTCCAGGCACATTGATAGTGCAGGATTCCACTGTCGGGGTATTGGGCGATCAGCTCTTTCAGTATTCTGATCGACTCCCCTGTATTCCCTGATCGTCTTGCTTCAATCGCTTTTTTCATTGCATCTTCCATATCCACCCATCCATTTCAATCCGGTATGTATTCCATCAGCCAGCAGTCGTGCCATTCACCTTCGTGCAGCTCATTTTGAGGAAGGATCCGTGCTTTGCTGTAGCCGCATTTTTCATAGCATCTGATTGCCCTTCGATTCCATGTCATCGGATCCATCACCAGTCGGTGCAGGCCTTTTTCAAGCATAAAATATTCCACCATGGCCTTGATCATCAGGGTGCCCACGCCTTTATTCCAGTACCGTGAATCTCCTATGAATTGATCGGTCCCGTAGATGAATTCATCAAGATTCGTATATCCATAGCGCTGCTTGGTCTCATCGTCCAATGGATAGTATTGGAGATAACCGACCTTCTCCCCTTTATATTGAACGATGCAGGCGACCTTCTCTTTATCGTCATTATAAAAAGCTTCCTTCACCATCTCATGGGTAAAGGGTTTGTCCCTTCCTTCGTAATACTCAAGGATCCGCGGATCGTTCAGCCAGTTATAAAGAAATTCGGCATCTTCTTCCTTCAGCGGCCGGACCTTGATATCACCTTTCTCATAACGCATCGTGCATCCCTCCTATGGACTTATTCCCCGCAGCTTCGGGGAATCCCTTTAAAGTTGTCGAAATTTCGTGTTGGAAATTCAATTTGGAGTATGCTATTATAAGTTTGTGAAATACTTCACATTATCAACATCAACTTACCACTTTCATAAATCCAATCAAAAAGGGAGTATGACAGATGAAAACAAATAAAGTCGTATTGATCGGAACAGGCTTTGTCGGTTCAAGCTATGCTTTTGCCCTTCTCAATCAAAATCTTGTCCATGAGCTCGTGATGATCGACATGAACGTCGAAAAAGCCATGGGAGACGCCATGGACCTTAATCATGGCCTCGCATTCTCTTCCCCAATGAAGATACGTGCAGGAGCCTACAGCGACTGCCGCGATGCAGATCTTGTCGTGATCACCGCTGGGGCCAATCAAAAACCCGGTGAAACGAGGTTGGATCTTATTGATAAGAACGTCCGGATCTTTAAAACCATTGTCGATTCGGTGATGGAGAGCGGCTTTGATGGTATCTTCCTCGTGGCCACCAATCCCGTCGATCTATTAAGCTATGCCACCTGGACTTTCTCCGGGCTCCCAAAGGAAAGGGTGATCGGCTCAGGGACGATCCTTGATACCGCAAGGCTACGCTACCTGCTGGGTGAATACTTTCACCTTGATACGCGGAACATCCATGCCTATATCATGGGCGAACACGGCGACACCGAATTTCCGGTCTGGAGTCACGCCACCATCGGGGCCAGCGCCCTTGGTGACCTGGTCGATCTTACGGATCCACAGGTCCAGAGCGATCTTCAGGACCTTTTTGAAAACGTCAGGGATGCTGCCTACCATATCATTGAGAAAAAAGGGGCCACCTACTACGGGATTGCCATGGGATTGGCCCGTCTCACCAAAGCTATACTGAATGATGAGAACAGCATCCTTACCATCTCTTCTCTCCTGGATGGGGAGTATGGGCAGCACGGTCTCTATACCGGGGTGCCTGCCATCATCAATCGACAAGGCATCAGGAAGGTGGTCGAACTTCCCCTGGATGAAACGGAGCAGAAGCAATTCAAGAGATCCATTGATACGTTGAAGCACGCCATGAGTACCGGTTTCCCTTCTGATTTATAGACACGCACACACGAACCTCCTCCTCATACAATGATACCAACATGAATGGAGGAGGTTCTATTATGTACGATCAGCGACAATTCCTACCCGGTTTTCCCGGTGGAGGAGGTTCCGGAGGCAGTGGCTTCCCTTCCATCCCCGGACTTCCAAATGTATTCCCGCCATCCCCGCCACCTGGGCAAGGGGGCAGCAGCGGGCCCCCATCGCCTTCTCAGGGCGGTGGACAAAATCAGCCGCCACCTGGACCTCCACCTAACTTCCAGCCTCAGAAGACCGTCATGCAGGGCGGCCCTGGAGGAACGTCGACGTTTGCCGTGGACCCGGGTTCAATCCGGAGATGCCTGTTCCGCTATACCTATATCTGGCTCAACCGGGATGCTTTCTGGTTCTACCCTGTCTTCCTCGGCAGAAGGTCCATAGCAGGGTGGAGATGGATCGGATTCACATGGGTGTATTTCGGAATCGATCTCGATAAAATCGAATCCTTCACATGTGTATAACACGATGTTTCCATACATGCGCGTGACCGATTCCCGTGGGACCATCACCGTATCAGGAGAACACACCTCTTATGGAGCGCCTGATGAAGCCCTGCTCACATTAGGGGTGATGACTGAAGGCCCCGATCTGCAAAAAGCCCAGCAGGAAAATAACGAAAACATAAAGAACATAGTCGGGACGCTTCAAGCAAACGGAGTTTCAAAAAGTGATATACAGACGGCAAACTATCAGATCATCCCCCGCTATTCCTTTGAAGATGGAAAGCAGATCTTTAACGGATATGAAGTCGTGAATATTCTGCGCATCCACCTTAGAAGCATTGAAAGGGCGGGAAAGATCATCGATGACGCCGTGAAGGCCGGAGCAAACCGGGTGGAAGGGATCCAGTTCCTCTCCTCCCATTCCACTGCCCTTTATCAGCATGCCCTTGAACAAGCGTTTCAGGATGCCCTGGCAAAGGCCACGGTCCTTGCCAGGCAGTCTGGTCAGGAGCTGGTGCCTGATCCGCTTTCTATCAAAGAAGGTCAATCCGTTGAGTTCCCTTCCCCTATGAAGCTCGCAGTTCAGGAATCTGCCATCCTGCCGGGTGAAATATCCGTTAAGGCTTCACTCATCGTTACGTTTACTACGCATTGATTTCACAAAAAAACGGCTTCCAGGAGCCGTTTTTTTTATTACTTTTTAATATAATCCGCAAGCCTCTCGGCAGACCGGGCCACTCCTTCTTCATCCAGCATCCTGACGCCTTGCTCGATGAATGCCGGAAGAAACGTCGTTCCGATCAGATTCGATGTTGCCTGGAACGGCTTCAATAGCTCGCTCATGGAATAATGGTTCTTTCCTCCAGCCTGGTAGGCCTCTGCCGGTGAACCCGTAGACGTCGCAATCAGAAGTTCTTTGCCATGAAGCTTCGTACCTTGGCTGCCGTATGCCCAACCATAGGTCAACACGGCATCGATCCATTCCTTCATCAGCGCAGGGGCACTGTACCAGTAGAAAGGGAACTGCAGGACGATCCTATCGTGTTCTTCGACCAACTTCTGCTCACGTGTTACGTCAATTTGGAAATCCGGATATTCGCGGTAAAGGTCGTGGACCGTCACATCGCCCTCTTCCTCCAGCCTCTTTACCCAGGCTTTGTTGACGATTGATTCGTCCATTCGCGGATGTGCAGCGATTACCAATACGTTCATGTTCAATCTTCCCTTCCCAGCTGTTTTGCTTTTTTTGTACAGGCATCCATTGCCCTTACGATGCTTCCCTTGAAGCCACTCTTTTCAAGTTCAATGACGGCTTCGATGGTAGCCCCTCCCGGTGAACAGACCGCATCCTTCAGCTCTCCAGGATGGCTGCCCGTTTCAAGCACCATCTTTGCTGCTCCGAGGAGCGCCTGGGCTGCCAGGTTATATGCCTGCTTTCTGGGGATGCCCTCTTTCACCGCACCGTCTGCCAGTGCTTCCATGAACATGAAGGCATAAGCCGGTGACGAGCCGCTGACGGCAGGAATGGCGTCCATGAGGCTTTCGTCCAACTCTTCTGCTTTGCCGAAGCTCTCAAGAACGGCATGGACTATCTCACGCTCGCCTTCTCCTACCCTGCCATTAATACAATACGCTGTCATCCCTTCTCCTACAAGGGATGGCGTATTCGGCATCGTCCTGACGATTTTAGAGTCCGGAGATAGAACCGATTCCATCCAATGAAGCGTAATACCTGCGGCCATCGTGATGACGATGGTATCCGGCTTCAAGTTCTCCCTGATGGAGGAGAGGATCTCCTGGTGTTGATCCGGTTTGACTGCGATGAACAACAAGTCAGAAAATGCCGCTACCTCTCCATTGTCCAACGTGGTATGGATTCCGTATTTTTCTTCTATTCTCTCGACGGTTCCGCGGGTTTTGGCGCTCGCCATGACAGATGTCTTATCCACCAGTCCGGAGCTGACGATGCCGCCTATGATGGCCTGCGCCATATTTCCACAGCCGATAAAGCCGATTGATTGTTTCATTCTCTACACCTCTTCTTCCACCTATGAATCATATCAAAAAACCACTGAAAGGAAAAATGGTTCACATCAAAAACCAAGGTTGGGACAAAACATCCATGGTACCATTTCATGATGAACACGATCAGTGCAGGTTCTTTGTACCGGTCATGATTTCCGTGCAAGACTTAGATTTCCGCGGGTGGCCCGTGAGCCTACTTGGCATGGGTCTTACATACGCTACTTTCCCCCAGGAGTCTTCGTCTTGCACTCCAATCAACCGCTGGACACAATGAAATCGTAATGGTCATGAAACAAATGAAAAACCCGAACTTTGCCTGATCGTAGGCAAATGAATTCGGGTTTTACTATGACTAGAACACGTTTGTCCCAGCCTCAATCGATTTTAGCGGTTGTCGTAGATGGCCTCCCAATCGAGGTCGACCATAGGTTCCTTTTGTTCAAGTCTCTTCTTCAATCCATCAAGTAGCTCTTTTTCTCCCTGAAGAATATTGGCCAGGTCCCACTTCTGGTGGAAAACGGAGTAGAGGGTCAAATCCCTTAGAAGGAGGAACTGTGGGATCCGGAGGAACCATTCTTTCGAAACCGGGCATTCGCTTTGATATCCACGCAGGAAGGAACGAAGGAACCCATCCCCGAAGGCGGAACGCACATGAAGAGGATCACCTCCATGCTTCGACCAGCTTGAATAATATAGTGGTATGGCGATATCACTGGCGAAGTAAAACCACATACTATCATCAAAATCAAAGACATGAAGATCCCCATCCCTCTGATCGTAGAAGAAATTGCCGTGGTGGATGTCAGAGTGGATCAAACCGTATGTATCCTCGGATTGTGGAAATGTCCTGATTTCCTCGATTGTCCGTTTTCCAAGTTCTATGATCTCTTCATCCTCCCGGGGAAGATACCGGTCGAAATTCAGGATGTCATCTTCATCCCACGCCATTCTTGCCTTTGAAGAAGGATCTCGATAGTGTTTTGTGGTGGCATGCATCTTACCTGTGAGACTTCCCCACTTTTCGAAGAGCTCCTCTCCAAAGTGATCGGAGTTCACCTTTACAGCTACTCCCGGTGCTTTATCGAATAAGCTGACAAAAAAGCATCCGTCTTCCCCAGGCAGTTCTTCAACAAGTCTACCTGTACTGGATTGATGGGAAAGGGACACGTTCAATCCATGCCGATGGAGGAAGTTGATCCATTTCATTTCTGCTTCCAACTCGATTTGCGTGCGGTGGGAGCTATGGGTGATCCTCAGGATGAAGGGAGCCCCTTCCTTTTTCACTTCGTACACATAGTTCTCAAAATCACCAAGCTTTCGGGCGTCCGATGCATCGCACTCAAACATCCCGGCCGCTTCTTTCAATCTTTCCTTTGTCCATTGTGCGTCAATCCAAGATTCCATCATGTTTCCTCCTGTATGCAGTACTGTTTCCTCCACTACTATTTCGTCTGTACCTGCGGTTTTTCCTGCCCAATAGAAAAAGAGCCGATCATCCGGCTCTTCCCTTAATCCATTCATCAATCGTTTGAATCACTTCATCCTGCTGATCCCAGACTGATTTGGTTGCTTTCCCGTCTCCTTTTTGAGCACCGTACACACCAAATCCTGCGTGGTTTCCGCCTTGGATTTCATGAAACCCCGTATCTGCAGGAAGAAGAGATTTACTTTTGTCAATCTTGTCCTTAGTTGCGAGTCCGTCATTCTCTGCCCAGATGCTCAGAAATGATAGGTCTGAGGAAGAAAAGTCCGTGGATTCCGCAGGGTACGATGCAAGGTAAATGATCCCTTTGACCTTGTCCGGATGGTCAGCAGCATAGCTTGATGCCGCCACTCCTCCAAGAGAATGACCCGACAGGTACCATTCCTTCACACCCTTATATTCTTTCATGATTTCATCCGGTACGTTCACCCCGAAGAATGCAAGGTTCAATGGTACATCTGGAATCACCACGGTGTATCCCCGATCAGACAGCTCCTGTCCAATATAGGCGTACGCTTCCTTTTCCACCTTTGCCCCTGGGTAAAGAATCACGCCCTTTTCTCCATCTCCTTCAAACACCAGCCACTTGCCATCCTTTGCCTCGGCTTTTTGGAGATCCACTTTTTCCTCAAGCGATGAAGTGGCTGAGTAGGTTTGCTGTGACCAAACATAAAAGGATAGACCTCCTATGACAATCAAGGCGAGGAGGAGAATTCCTGCCCACTTAAAAAATCGTTTCATGCAGAATCCCCTTCTTTCTTATCCATTTTTATTATTGTCCCGGAACCTTAGGGAATCCATCCGCTAAAAAAAGAACCAGCCTCGGCTGATTCGCATCACTTTTTCTGGAATGAAAGACTCTTTTCGCTCATCAAGTACTGAAGAGCCGTCTTGAAACTGAGGAAGCTTTTCACCTGTCCGACTTCCCTTACGTCTGATTGAATCACGATTTGGGTCAGGGACGGAGTGAACCCGACGAAAAGGATTTCGATTCCCATAAGCTGTACCGCTTTGGCCATATTATTGATATTCATGCCGAACACGTCCGTCTCACCGATGTCCTTCTCCCTTATACCGGAGAAATCAACGATGATCGTATTGATGTCCTGATTATAGGATACATCCAGGATTTTGGTGATGATCGCCTCGAATCTTTCCTGAGATAACCTACCCATGATTGGAATGAGGATGGTTTCAGGAACGATGGAGGGAATGACCGGGGCAGAAATATCCGCAATCTCGCGTTCCGCTTCCACCAGCTTTCTTTTCAGTTCCTGGACCTCTTCTTTTAACTGAACGATTTCCTGTGTCTCCACACTCATACTGTAACCTCACATGAACATATTTTTTACGCTATGACTAGTTTAGCACTACCCTATGTAAAGTTTCTATCCAAATGTTCCGGGATCTCTGGAAAAATTCTACTGACGATATAAAAGTTACACCAAAAGAAAGAAGACCAGCCCGGCTGGTCTTCGGTCATGCAAGTGCTGCTTTGTCACCTGAATTATGGAAGAAGCTTTTCATGGCATGGAACACATCCGCTTTTTGTTTCAAGATATAATAGCGGAAATCTTCGTTCTTAATATTTTTATATGCCGACATCAGGGTAGAATGGCGATTGTACTGATTCACTTCCCCATATCCGAACATACTCGATACTTTCATAAGCTCCTCCACCAGTTTGACGCATCTCACGTTATCAGATGTGAGATTATCTCCGTCGGAGAAGTGGAATGGATAGATGTTGTACCTGCTCGGTGCATATTTGTAGTCGATGAGCTCCAAAGCCTTCCGATATGCGGACGAGCAAATCGTCCCGCCGCTTTCCCCCTTGGAAAAGAAATGCTCTTCAGAGACAACCTTTGCTTCTGTGTGATGGGCGATGAACTCAATCTCCACCGTCTCATATTTCGTCCTGAGGAAGCGCGTCATCCAGAAAAAGAAACTTCTGGCCATATACTTTTCCCATACCCCCATGGATCCACTTGTATCCATCATTGCCAGTACGACAGCTTTGGATTCCGGCTTCAGCACTTCATTCCACGTCCTGAACTTCAGATCCTCCCTTGTAATCGGATGGAATCCAGGTGTTCCCGTCATGGCATTCCGCTTAAAAGCCGACATCATCGTTTTCTTTTTATCAATGTTGCCCATCAGGCCCGTCTTGCGGATATCGTTGAACTCGATATGCTCAACCGTCTGCACGTCCTGCTCTTTCTTCTTCAGATTCGGCAGTTCCAGCTGTTTAAAAAGGGCATCTTCAATTTCCATGAGGGAGACCTCGGCTTCGTAGTAATCCTCACCGGCTTTGTCCCCTGCTCCTTTCCCTTTTCCGGGTCCCTGCTGGGGATTCCCATCCCTGGCGACAACATCCCCCACCTGGCTTTCCCCGTCCCCCTGGCCAACGTGCTTATTTTTATCATAATTATAGCGGATCTTGTATTCATCCAATGACCGGATCGGTATCTTCACAACGTCTCTTCCATTTGACATGACGATGTTTTCTTCTGTGATCAAATCCGGAAGATTATTCCTGATTGCATCCTGTACCTTTTCCTGATGACGCTGTTGATCGTCATGACCTTTGCGGTGGAGGGCCCAATCTTCTTTGGAAATGACAAATTGATGATTATCCATCTGGCTCAAACGTTTCCCCTCCTTATCTTTTTTCACATGTATCGGTATCGGTGCATACACTATGATGGCTGCCCGCACTCATTTTTCCCGTCAATAAAGAAACGGGGATTACTCTATCCTATGCAAAAGCATCGATAAATTTACAAATAATTTCGACAATGATAGAAAAGCGGAGGCGGGTAGATCTGACCCGACAAGCATAAGACGAGGAACCCGGAAAGGCGTTCTTTGCCTTTTTGAGTTGCTTGGCTTATGACCTCGAGGGTCAACCCGCCGGAGCTGGACATCACGAAAAGCGGAAGGGGCTGGCTCTGAGGCGACAAGCATAAGATGGGCTGGGCGAAAAGGCGTTCTTTGCCTTTTTGACCAGAGCAGCCTATGACCTCGAGCCTCAAGCCCCTGGAGCTGGACATTTAGAAAAGCGGAGGCGGGTCGATCTGACCCGACAAGCATAAGACGAGGAACCCGGAAAGGCGTTCTTTGCCTTTTTGGGTTGCTTGGCTTATGACCTCGAGGGTCAACCCGCCGGAGCTGGACATCACGAAAAGCGGAAGGGGCTCGCTCTGAGGCGACAAGCATAAGATGAGCTGGGCGGAAAGGCGTTCTTTGCCTTTTTGACCAGAGCAGCTTATGACCTCGAGCCTCAAGCCCCTGGAGCTGGACATCGAGAAAAGCGGAGGCGGCAGGACCTGACCAGCCCTACGTACAAACCCCTAGTCCATACTTATGCTATCCCCAGCAGCCCTACCACCGCACAATAAAAAAACAGGTGTGAATTCACACCTGTTCATCCTTCTTCATATTGAGCCGGGTCTGACTGACGATTATTCAGCTTGAGTTCTTCACTTGAACGGAGCTTTTCCATCTGTTTTCCAAGTCGTATGACTTCATCCAGATTGTTGGCCATCGTACCGTTAAAAGGTTCTTCCTGCAAGATCGGTTTGTCATGTGTGGACATCCCTTCACCTTCCTTCGAAGAATACCGGCTTTGAATTCAGCTTACTATATTCTGATTATTCTTTCAACTTTTATCTTCTTCTTTGAATTGTACGGGATCGGGCTGCTTCTTATCTTCTTTCAGTTCTTCATTCGTACGTAGACGCTCCATCTGCTTCCCGAGCTGCTCCATCTCTTCCATGTTACCGGCCATTGAACCATTCTCAGGTTCTTGTTCATGATTTTTTTTCATCCGTTTTCACCTCTATTACTAAATTTCCCGTAATGGTGGTTTCTAAACCGATGAGGTGTACATCCGGATAATCAAGAAAGCCGACGGCACCTGACCGACGGCTCACCTTTTAACGATTAAGGAGACTTCCTACATAGCGGAGGAGCTCATTGGCACTGGTTGAATTATATCCGTGTTCATCGATGAGTCTTGCCACGACTTCATTGACCTTTTTCAACTGTTGCTCATCAGGCGTCTTGGAAGATGTCGTGATCTTCACAACGTCTTTCAGATCGGCAAAAAGTTTCTTCTGGATGGCTTCCCGCAGGCGATCATGGGAATTATAGTCGAATCTCTTCCCTTTACGGGCATAGGCGGAAATTCTGATGAGGATTTCTTCCCTGAACGCTTTTTTCGCATTTTCAGAGATCCCGATCTGTTCTTCGATGGAGCGCATGAGTTTTTCATCCGGATTGATTTCTTCACCGGTGAGCGGATCATGGAGCTTCGCTTTGTTGCAGTACGCTTCGACATTATCGAGATAGTTATCCATGAGGGTCTTGGCTGATTCTTCATACGAGTACACAAAGGCTTTCTGTACTTCTTTCTTCGCGATATCATCGTATTCTTTTCTGGCAAGTGATATGAAGTTCAGATATTTTTCCCGAAGCTCGGCTGTGATGGACGGATGCTGATCCAGTCCTTCTTTGAGCGCACGGAGGACATCCAGCGCATTGATGGTCGGCACTTCTTTCCGGATGATGGTGGAAGAGATCCTGTTGATCACGTACCGCGGATCGATGCCGCTCATGCCTTCGTCCTGGTACTCCTTCTTCATTTCGTCCACATCGGCCGAGTTGAATCCTTCGACACTTTCGCCGTCGTACAGGCGCATTTTTTTGATGAGGTCGATATCCCCGCGCTTCGGTTCTTTCAAGCGCGTCAGAATCGTGAACATGGCTGCCACCCTGAGAGTATGAGGGGCCACATGGACGTTGTTCACATCGCTCTCATTGATCATTTTTTCGTAGATTTTTTCTTCCTGTGTCACTTTGAGATTGTACGGAACCGGCATGACGATGATCCTTGAATGAAGGGCTTCATTCTTCTTATTCGCGATGAAGGAGCGGTACTCCGTTTCATTTGTATGGGCCACAATCAGTTCGTCTGCAGAAATTAACGCAAAACGTCCTGCTTTGAAATTCCCTTCCTGCGTCAGGGATAATAAATGCCATAGGAATTTTTCATCACATTTCAGCATCTCCTGGAACTCCATCAGTCCGCGGTTTGCTTTATTCAACTCCCCGTCGAACCGGTACGCCCTCGGATCGGACTCTGATCCATACTCCGCGATGGTCGAGAAATCGATGCTGCCCGTCAAATCGGCAATATCCTGGGATTTTGGATCAGAAGGACTGAATGTCCCGATGCCGACACGTTTATCTTCAGAGAAGAAAACCCTTTCCACCTGCACATCCTCGATGCGCCCGTGATATTCCTTTTCAAGCCTCATGGTATTGAGCGGGGATAGATTCCCCTCGATCCGGATGCCATATTCTTCGAAGAATTCCTCCCGGAGATGCTGGGGAATGAGATGGAGCGGATCTTCATGCATCGGACAACCTTTGATGGAGAAGACCGCTCCGCGATCGGTTCTTGAGTATTGTTCCAGACCCCGTTTCAGCATGGCTACCAGGGTCGACTTCCCTCCACTGACAGGACCCATCAAAAGCAGGATCCGCTTACGGACATCCAGTCGTTTCGCAGCCGGATGAAAGTATTCTTCTACCAGGCGTTCGAGTGCTTCCTCGAGACCAAATAATTGATCGCTGAAGAAATTGTACTTCCGCTTGCCTTCTATATCCTCCACGCCTGCGTCTTTGATCATATTAAAAACCCGTGAATGTGCTGACTGACCGACCCACTGTTTTTCTTTCAGCAGATCCAGGTACTGTGCAAACGTCCCTTCCCATTTCAGCTTTTCTTCTTCTTCTCGAAAATGTTCAATTCTTTTTAAGATATCCATAAGGACCTCCCCTTGTCACTTGTTGAGAGACGATTAATATACTCTATGCCCATCCTCCTGTGAACATGTTAAGAAGATGGGATTTATCAAGGGGAATAAAGGAAGGCGACTGAACGCGTTTTCAAAAAGAAGTTCACAACATTTGTAAAATAGGCTATACTAAAACCAGACTGTATGACAAGTTCATCTTGGGAGGTCTGGAAATGAATTTTCTATTGATTTTGGGAGTATCCCTGGCTTTCTTGACTGCGATTTTCACTGCAGGCTATAATGACAAGCCCGGCTCCAACTAAACAAAAAAACTGACCCCATCGGTCAGTTTTTTTGTTTCAGCGCTTATTGAATCCTTTTTTCTCCACAAACTCCTTCATATACATGCGGGGTCTGTTCGAAAGCATATTGGCCATCTGACCGCTCCAGCGGTCGGATCGTTTCCCAGCCGTACGTGCGTGGTAATAGGAAGAAATGGTATCATCGTACTCTTTCAATGTTTCCTTCATCTTCGCCTCATCCCTCTCATACCCATCTTCATGGTAGATGGCATCAAACGGAAGCCTCGGTTTCACGTCGGATTCATGTGCAGGGTGTCCCACTGCAAGACCGAACAACGGAACGACCCGGTCGGGAAGATTCAATACGTCACTTACACGTTCAAGATCGTTTCGGATTCCGCCGATATAGCAGATTCCAAGTCCCATTGATTCCGCCGCAAGCGATGCGTTTTGCGCAGCAAGTGCCGCATCGATGAGGGCGACCATGAATTTTTCGGTGCTTTCAAGTGTCGGTACCACATCGGCTCCTTCCCACTCACCGATCTTTTCATGGCGGTGGAGGTCGGCACAGAACACGAAGAAGTGACCGTTATGCTCTACATAGGATTGATTCCCGGCGAGCTCGGCGAGTTTCTTCTTCTTCTCCGGGTCCTTCACCCCGATGATCGTATACGCCTGTATGTAGCTTGACGTACTTGCAGCCTGAGCAGAGCTCACAATCGTACGGATTTCTTCATCCGTCAAGGTTTGATCAGTAAACTGACGGATGGAACGGTGTTTGAGTATCGTTTCTATTGTTTCATTCATAGGTATCATCTCCTTGACTCTTAGTATAAACCAAACGAAAAAAGGAATGAAAATCATTTGATTTTCATTCCTTTTTAAGATCAGCTTCAGTCGAGCCCGGGATATCCTTTTTGGCGAAGGGCCTCATATACGAGGATCGCCGCGGTATTGGACAGGTTCAATGAGCGCACATTCCCATTCATCGGGATCCGCAGCGCACGGTCCATATTCTGTTCGATTACCTCATCGGGAAGACCAGTCGTCTCTTTTCCAAATATGAAATAATGATCTTTTTCCACGTCGCTGTAGTCGAACGTTGTATGGGGGATCTTACCGTATTTGGTCAGATAAAAGAACTCTCCTTCAGCATTCTTTTCGAAGAATTCCTCCAAGGAATCATAATAGATGATTTCAACGAATTCCCAATAATCCAGCCCTGCACGCTTCAGCATCTTATCGTCCGTCGAAAAACCGAGTGGACGGATCAGATGGAGTGTCGTATCAGTGGCTGCACACGTACGTGCGATATTCCCCGTATTGGCGGGGATTTCCGGTTGATATAAAACAACATGTACTCCCAAGTGTTGTCACCTCATTCTTAAAACTATACGTGACATTATACCACTTTTATAAAAAGGTTGTCAGCGATCGTCCATGATGGTAAGGAATTTGTATTTGATGTTGGGGGTGTAAGCGGTGGAATCCTCGTAGTTCCAATACCTCATCCGGCAATTATACGTATGGGCATTCACCAGGGGCATCCCATCTGCATCCCTCCCCGTCACAATGGTCGTATGATCGAACCGGCCATCCCCTTCGAAATCATAGCAAATTACATCCCCCAGCTTCAGCTTATCGGGAGATTCAACCAGCTTGCCACGGAGGCCTACGGACGAATTAGGAATATACTGCCGCAGGGAATGGGCGACGGTCCAGCTGTAGCTCCAGCTCTGATTCCTCATCCACCATCCTTTTCCCTTTGTCGGATATCCCCTCATGGGAGCATCGCCAGCATGAAGGCATTGTGAAATGAAGTTCGTACAGTCATTCTCAAATTTTTTATATGCAGGGTTATAGCTGTTCCACCATTTTTCCGCATATTGAACCGCCGCGTGCCGGTCATAGCGATATTCGAGTCTTTCCCCTCCCTCATATTCCTCCTCATCCACACCCGGTTCCATGGCGGGAATCGGCTCTTCCACATCTTCATAGATCACTCCACCATAATAAACGGCCTTCCGGCTTTCCACTTCCTCTTCAAGATAGTAGTGGTTGCCGTGTTTGATGAAATACGTATAGTGAACAGAATAAGTGACCTTTTCTGTATCGTCCAGTTGTTTGTCGATGGTGTGGACCTTGCCTGTCGCTCCCACCTTGAGCAGCTTAGCATCACGCTTCAGGAAGGACGCCTTCTTGCGGTTCACCTTTTCGAACTGCGAGTCGCCGATTGATGTGAAATCATTGATCACGACCCCGACGTTCTCCATTAATATCCTTCTGATCATACGTTCCCCTCCTCCCTAATGGGTATGCCGCGAAGGGAATAAAAAGAAGCCGTACCCTCATGGTCGGCTTCTATTCTGTCAGCATGTGCAGACCTTTTTCGATTTCCTCGAGGACTTCAGGATCTGCTTCCTTCTCAATCTGATGTTTCAATGCTTCTTCCGCTTCCTGACCCCCGATTTTCCCGAGTGCCCAGGCTGAGGTCCCCCTCATGACGGGACGGACATCATTCCTCAAAACCCCGATCAGATCAGGGATCGCGGTTTCATCTTTGTAATGGGCCAGTGCAATGATGGCGTTTCTCTGAATGGGTTTCTTCCCCCTCCACGATCCTGAGATGTGGCCATAAGTTTCCTTGAAATCACGATTGGAAATCGTCAGAAGCGGCTTCAAGAGCGGTTTCGCCACTTCAGGGTCCGGCTCCATTTCCTTATGGAGGTGAAAATCTTTGCCCTTATTCTCCGGACACACCGTTTGGCATGTATCACATCCGTAAAGTCGATTCCCGAGTTTGACCCGGTACTCATCCTTAAGGAATCCCTTTGTCTGCGTCAGGAATGCAATGCATTTCTGAGCATCGAGCCTGCCGCCTTCTATCAGGGCGCCGGTCGGACATACGTCCACACATTTATTGCATGTGCCGCAGCCGTCTTCAATGGGCTTATCCGGTGAAAACGGAAGATTGGTGATCATCTCCCCAAGATAGACGTATGAACCGAACTCAGGTGTAATGATCGAGCAGTTCTTCCCGCTCCATCCGATACCCGCACGTTCTGACACAGCGCGGTCCACGAGTTCCCCCGTGTCCACCATCGACCTGAACCGGGCCTCCGGGATACGGGAAACAATGTATTCTTCCAGCTTTTTCAACCGATCCCTGAGGATATGATGGTAGTCCGTCCCCCACGAAGCCCTGCAGAAGATCCCCCTCCGCTCACCCCTTTTGCTCCTTGGGGCATCCTTCATCCTCGAAGGATAGGCAAGGGCGATGGCAATGATGGATCGTGGTTGATCGAATGTAAGGGATGGGTCAACGCGCTTATCTATGTCAGGTTCTTCAAAACCCGACTGGAATCCCGCCATTTCCTGACGGATGAGGCGATTCTTCATTTCCGTGAATGTATCTGCCGTAGTGAATCCGATCTTATCGATTCCGATCGTTTTACTATAGGAAATGATATCCGACTTCAACTGTTCCATGTCCATGTCCATCCGCCTCCTTTCTCTCGTTCGCATGAATGCATTGTACTATGATAAACTATTTCAAACGAAATGTGGAGGGAAATAAAGTGGAAATCATCATTGATTCAACATTGAAAGAAAAGGTCCCCGACTTCAAAGCAGGGATCATTCACTATAGAGGCATCGAGGTCGGGGAATCACCACAGATGCTCAAAGGGCGTCTTCAGCTTTTTCAAGAATCCATCTACTTTGATCTTCAGGACCAAAGCGTGACGGACTTCCCGGGGATCAACGAATGGCGCGATGTATTCAGGAAGACCGGAAAAGATCCGAACCGCTACCGTCATTCAGCTGAGGCGCTCTACAGGAGAATCGGAAAACAGAATTATCTCGGCACGATCAACTCGGCCATCGACCTCAATAATTTCTTTTCCCTCCGCTACCAGGTGCCCGTAGGAGTGTACGACTGGAACAAGGTCGACGGCAACTCCCTCACCCTGCGCGTAGGGGGCCCCGGTGAAACATACAAAGGGCTGAACGGAAGGGACAACTCGCTTGAAGGTCTGATCATTGCCTGCGATGGATCGGGTCCATTTGGAAGTCCGTTTGTGGACTCGGCACGTGCGCCGGTTGATGAGAAGACAACGGAGGCTGTTCAGATCATCTACATGAGACCTTCACTCTCGTCCGACGAATGCGATCAGCTAACTTCTTCCCTCGAAGAAATGTTCACCGGCATCCACGGTGGTGAAGCCACACATACGGTCGTCACGACGGATTATTGATCGTACTCTATTGGACAAAACCATGATAGGCGATTTTTGCCTTTTGGTTTTGTCTTTTTTTATAGGGTAACTTCAGAAACAGAGACCGTTCCTTTTCGCTCCAGGGACTTGCTTTCCACTGGGAGGAAGTCGAGCCTCCTCATTCTTGCGGGGTCTCGATCATCCCTCTCTTCCCGTAGGAGTCAAGTCCCTTCCGCTTCAATACACTCTTTGATGATGCAAAAACCTATAGAAATTTGAACAATGTTAGGAAGCCAGTCATTTACTATCCAAACGTGGATTCACTTGCGTTACGGCAATCCTCACTGCTACCTTATCCTCTCTAATATGTAAAATACACTGCAAACTTTCCCTTACAAGAATGACACTAGTCTTCAATAAAAAACCCCTTTGTAGAATGGTTCCACAAAGGAGTTCTTTTCTTTATTCACACATTCATCGTTTGCCAATCTTCCTGCAAGCGAGGAATCCTACACAAAGCGGGCTTACACCCACCACATATCAGACGGTGTCTCCTCGATCAGGACCGACTTCAGGTTCTTCACTGCCCGGAGGAAGCCTTCTTCAATCGACATGATCGGGTCTTCATGTTCGATGCTTACGACGTAGTCATACCCATACGTACGAAGGGCGCTCATCATGTCGGACCATTCCTGCAACCCATGACCGCATCCGACTGAGCGGAACGTCCAGGCCCTGCTCCTTACGTTTCCGTATGGCTGCATATCTGTCAGGCCATACATGTTGACGTTGTCCTGATCGATGTACGTGTCTTTTGCATGGAAGTGATGAATCGCATCTGCCTGCCCGAGGATCTTGATGGCGGCAACCGGATCGATCCCCTGCCACCACAGATGACTAGGATCGAGATTGGCGCCAATGGCTTTACTCGTTTCTTCCCTTAGTTTCAGAAGGGTGTATGGGGTGTGCACAAGGAACCCGCCATGAAGCTCAAGGCCGATCTTCACGCCATTTTCTTCTGCGAGTTTCCCCATCTCCTTCCAGTATGGGATCAATTTCTCTTCCCATTGCCATGTCAACACGTCGCCGTACTCATTCGGCCACGGGGTGACGGGCCAGTTGGGATGCTTGGCTCCTTCATGATCCCCGGCCGTACCGGAGAAGCAGTTCACGACAGGTACATTCATCAGACCGGCAAGACGGATGGTCTTCTCAAGGGCTCTATGGGATTCTTCTGCAAATGATTTGTCAGGTGTCAGTGGATTTCCGTGGCAGCTAAAAGCACTGATCTCCAATCCTCTTGACGACACTTTCTCTGCATACTCCCTGCGTTTCTCCTCACTCTCCAGTAAAACGTCGAGGTCACAATGGGCGTTACCGGGATACCCCCCAGTCCCGATTTCAACGGAATGGAGCCCCGCTTCTTTTACATAGTCCAACATCTCTTCAAAACTCTTTTCAGAGAATAATACAGTAAATACTCCGAGCTTCATCTATGTTTCCTCCTATCTTAATGTGATGCTTTTCCCCGTTTCGCTGCTTTTATAGATGGCTTCAATTATGGCTGAAACCTGCAGTGCTTCTTCCGGTTTTACAATAAGCTCTTCATCACCTAAGCAGCTCTTGATGAAATTCATCGCCTGGGGGATGCCCGCATCATCGTCACCGGGTATCCAATCCGCCTCACTATTCAGGAGCATGCCGTGCTTCATCTGATTCATCTGGAATGGGAAAAGGTCGATCCCTCCAATTTCACCAGAGATGCTCATGGTCTCTTCATCCGACTTGACGTTGGCCGACCAGGATGTCTCAAATAACATGGATGCACCATTATCGAATTTGATATAGGCTGTCACGTGATCATCCACCTCGAAGTTCTCCCTGTCGAAATCCCCCCACTGATTGACCTGTCCAGGCATGCGGGAGAGCTTATTGTAAGCAGTACCCGTCACTTCAACCGGGATTGGATTTCCAAGGAGCCATAGGGAAAGGTCGAGGAAATGACATCCGTAGTCGATGAGGCTGCCACCTCCCTGAAGCTCCCGGTTGGTGAATACACCCCAGCCCGGGACTTTGCGACGTCGGATCGCACGGGCCCTTGCCACGATCGGCTCGCCGATTTCGTTTTCAGTAATGACCCTTTTTGCAGCGATGGAATCCTTCATGAACCGGTAGTGATAAGCGATCCCGAGGAGTTTTCCTGATTTTCTGGACGCATCGATCATGGCTTCGCATTCTGCCGTCGTCATCGCCATGGGCTTTTCACAGAAAACGTGGACCCCCGCATTCAAGGCGGCGATGCTGATCTCTGCATGAAACTTATTCGGCGTGCAGATGGTGACGGCATCCACAATGTCGAACATGTCATGATAATTGCTGAAAACATGGGGAATGGAGTGCTCCTTTGCGACTCCGGCAGCGGTTGCCGGGTTAAGATCGCTCACCGCTGTAATGGTAACGATATCTGACAGTTTTTTATAAGCGGGAATATGGCGGCCTTGGGCGATCCCTCCGGCACCGATGATTCCCATTTTGAGCTTTTTCATGGCTGAAACTCCTTATCTTACAATCTAATGATCTGCTTGGTTTTACTCGATTCAAGGGCTCCCAGGACCACCTGCAGAGATTTCATGGCTTCTTCACCCGGGACAGCTGCCGGAACATCTTCCACGACTGAAGTCACGAAACGATCGATGACTCCCGATGCAGACTGACCGCCGTCATCGTTCGTCTGGATTCCACCCAGTTCATACTTGACGACTTCACCAGTTGAATACTGGACGACAAGGGAATTGACTGGATCTTCTTCAAGTCGTAGAACGGCTTTTTCACCGTAGATGACGGTCGAATTATCTTCCTTCTGATACGACCAGCTGGCAGCGAGGGTCCCGATGGTCCCGCTCTCCGTTTTCAAGACGCATACGGCCGTATCATCGACATCGGCATTTTCTTTGGAAGACGTTTCGACGAATGCGCCGACTTCCACGAATTCTTCACCGAGGATGTATCGCATAAGATCTGTTTTATGGACGCCAAGGTCACCCATGGCACCGATGAAGGCTTCTTCTTTCCTGAAGAACCAGCTATCTTTTCCATCCACGCTCCAGCCTTCAGGACCACCGTGACCGAATGCGGTGCGGAAGCTGTAAATCTTTCCGGCTTCTCCTTTGGAGATGAGCTCCTTCGCTTTTTGGTGGGATGGGACAAAACGCTGATTGTGTCCGATCATCAGTTTTCGGCCGGCTTGATTGGCTGCATCGATCATGGCTTGCGCCTCTTCAGTGGAAGTGGCCATCGGCTTTTCGCAAAGGACATGCTTTCCTGCTTTCAATGCATCGATGGAAATCGGAGCGTGGAGGGCATTCGGCGTACAGACGCTCACCGCTTTAATCGACTCATCCTTCAACAATTCTTTGTAATCCGTATACGCTTTTGCACCAATCTGGTCTGCCATCTCTTCGGCGCGGTCCTTTACGATATCACAAACCGCCACGATCTCTGCGTGTTCATTGGCCATGTACTCAGGAATATGCCTGTGTTTCGCGATACTACCGCATCCAATCACACCAATCTTCAATGGTTTCATTTTGCTTCCTCCTTCGCTTTAATCGTTTCAAGCGGCTGGGCATTTCCGTAGACAGGTCTGTTTCGGTTCACAGGGGCAGCCCACTTCACCGCATTCTCAATCACCTTTTGCACGTCTTTATGATAATAGGTAGGATACGTTTCATGGCCTGGACGGAAATAGAAGATCTTCCCGTTCCCACGCTGATACGTACATCCGCTCCTGAAGACTTCTCCTCCTTCAAACCAGCTCACCATCACAAGCTGATCCGGTGCCGGGATATCAAAGTGTTCGCCGTACATCTCTTCTTTCTCAAGCTCAATGCTTTCCCCTATCCCTTCTGCAATCGGGTGGGATGGATCCACGATCCAAATCCGTTCCTTCTCATCGGCTTCACGCCATTTCAAATCACAGGAAGTACCCATGAGGGTCTTGAAGATTTTCGAGAAGTGACCGGAGTGAAGAACAATCAGACCCATTCCATCCAATATCCGCTGCTTCACTCTTTCTACTACTTCGTCACTCACTTCCCCGTGGGCAAGATGCCCCCACCAGATCAATACATCTGTTCCATCAAGGACCTCCTGTGTCAGGCCATGCTCAGGTTCATCCAATGTAGCTGTCCTCACATTGAATGCCTCTTCGAGGAAGGAAGCGATTGCTCCGTGTATTCCTTTTGGGTAGATTTCCCTCACCACTGGATTCTGTTGTTCATGACGATTTTCGTTCCAAACTGTAACATTCATTATTCGATTCCCTCCATTTGTCATTGTGCAAGCGATTGCCTAAATTGTGCCGGTGTTTCTCCTGTAAGCTTCTTGAATACCTTACTAAAATATTTCTCATTCTGGAATCCTACATCGTGAGCAACCTGATAGATTTTCACGTAAGGATTGGATAACAGCTGCTTTGCCTTCTCTACCCTGACCGATGCTAGATAATCCGTAATTGTCACTCCGTATTCCTGTTTGAACCTGCGGGAAATGTATTCCCTGCTCAGAAAGAATCGGTCGGCAATTTCCTGAAGACTCACTTCTTCTACATAATGCTTTTTCAAGAATTGTTCCACTTCCTGCATGGGGTTCTTTTCCTTCTGATACCTGATGTTCGACAGACAATCGATGAGTTCGAGAAAGTCTTTTCTTTTCCCCTCTTTGAACCGATCAATCAAAAAGGACCCATCCCTTCCCCAATAGTCCCATCCTTCCGGTTTCCTTTCGAGAGTTATACCGTACTCCTTGAGCCAATTGGATCGGAGGAGGTTGAACTGATCATCCCACTCCTTCAGCCTGGCAAGGGTGAGGCCCTGTTTCCTATACAGGGAATCCACGATCGTCATTACTTTGGATGAGAGCTTATCCTTATCGCCTGCCTGGATCAGAAGCTTCAACTCGGTGGCATAATCGAAAAGATGAGGAAGCTCAGACTTCCTTTCAGTTCTTGATACAACGGGCTCCTTCCCGGTCAAATCCCTTCCAAGATGAATGGCAAGTGCCTCTTGATACGCTTCATGCATATGGGTGGAAATCGTCCCGATGGCCATGGTGATATGCACGCTGCTATAGTGATAGATTCGCTCGGTCAATTGACGGAGCCTTCTCTCTGCATCCTGTATATCCCAGAGGAGGATGGCGACTTCATCATCTGAATGGGTATGGCGGAAGCAGACACCGATATCCTTGCTTCTGAGCCACTCATTGCAAATATTCATCACGGTAAACATCGTCAGTTCGAGATCACCTTGGAAAACGTGTCGGATCATGGGTTTCACTGAAAAGATCGCAATGCGCTTTTCACAGTCCACCAGCGATCGTCCATGCTCCTTGAGAAATTCCTTCTCCGCTGAAGGGGGGACGGAGGATTGACGGCACAGAGTCGAAAGCAAGTGATCCCAATAGCGGGGTTTCACTTCGTTCATTGCCTGCCTCTCCTCTGCTTCCGAACGACGGTGATCCCTCCATTCCTTTACGGCCCTTTCGAGGGTCTCATTCAGTATCTCGGGCTCGATGGGTTTCAACAGATAGTCGAAGCTCTTATAATGGATGGCATTCCTCATCAATTCAAAGTCATCATGGCCGCTTACGACGATGGTTTTACTTCGGATATCGGCCGTGTGGATCCATTTCAACAGGCTGATTCCGTCTCTCTTGGGCATGCGCATATCGGTGAAGATGATTTCCGGCCGGTGCTTTTGGATCAGTTCGACGGCTTCCTCCCCATCTTCTGCTTCCATGACAGTATCGATTCCATGACTTGCCCAATCAGCAAGGAGGATCAACCCCTCCCGCACGTGCTTCTCATCATCCACGATGATGGCTTTCATCGGCATCATCCTCCCATTGGAGTGGTACTTCGATTCTTACCATGAGTCCGCCCCCATCCACGTTCTTCAACAAAAGAGCGGCCTTCCCGCCATAGTAGAGAGCCAATCGGACATACACGTTTTTCAATCCGATATGCCCTTCCGGCTTTTTGGATGAGTCGTACAACTGCTTCTCGATTTCTTCAAGCCTCTGATCTGGTATGCCTCCTCCATTATCTTTCACCACGATGATCAATTGATCTCCTTCGCGCCGGCAATCCAGGGCGATGACGCCTACCCCGTTTCTCCCATCAAAACCATGCTTAAAGTAGTTTTCAATGATGGGCTGCAGGATCATCTTGGGTACGGCGACTTCCCTGATGTCGTCTTGTACATCGATGTCGTATTGGAGCTGGTCTCCAAAGCGTTCTTTTTGCAGCAGGAGATAGGCGGCCGCATAGGTGATTTCCTTATGGAGGGGAACGACGTCTTCCTGCATATCCATCCCGTACCTCATGATCTTGGAGAGATGTGTCACAAGGGAATAAATGTGTGGAACATGATTCTTCAAGCCAAGTGTGCCGATTGATTGGAGTGCATTATACAAGAAATGAGGATTGATCTGTGATTGGAGCATCTTCAATTGACTCGTACGGTTTTCAAGCTCAAGCTTATACTCCCGATTGATGAGATGATTGATCCGGTCCACCATTTGATGGAACCTTCTGCTCAAAACCCCGATTTCATCCTCGCTGTATACCTCGGCCTTCACCTGCATGTTCCCACTTTCAACCTGCCGGATGGATTGCAGAAGCCCACGGATGGGTGAGGTGATCTTGAATGAAACAAACAGGGTGGCAAGTACCACCAAGCCGAGCCCAATGACCCCAAAGAGGATATTGATCTTCGCTACATTAAAAGCGCTTTCATATAAGTCTGCATAAGCGACACGTTTGACGAGGAACCATCCTCCTGCAGATGGTGACAGGCGATCGTACATGATTACCCCATTGAAGTCATCTCTCTTCCACTCGATGGTGCCCGCTTCTTTCTCTTCGCCGATGACCTCTTGAATCCATTGCTGCTTATCCGATATCTCGGCATCGGAGCTGTAGATCATATCCCCTTGAGGTGATAGGACATAAAACTCTTCTGATTCACTATTGTACATATTACGGCTGAGATCGACGATTTTATCTGGAGCGACATCGAGGGATATGTAGGCAAGGACGTCATTATCCGGGACGTTCCGGAATGCCCGGTGGATCGTCACGATTTCCTTTGAGCGCCTGATCTTCTCCTCCTGCTGGCTGTAAGCAGGCTCAATATACATATTGAATGGACTTTGGGCTGCCTTCAGATAAGAGGCCTCATTTTCTTCGGATATCCCCCTTGAGAATACGACATTGGTGCGTCTCGTCGCCGAGATGAAGCGGTCTTCCTCAAGAAAAGAAATCTTCACCCCATTGATCGTATCTCCTGTGTAAAGAATGGTCTGCATCACATTCTTCACCATCCCGATGGTCAGATAGCCGTGGTCTTTGTCAGGAGACTTCATATAATTGATAAAATCGGGATTGTTATAGAGGGAGAGGGACAAATCATTCAATTCCCCAATATACCCTTCAAGGTTCACCTTCCCTTGGTAAAGCAAGTTGCTGCTCTCTTTCACCACCTGGTCTTCCATGGAATCCTTTGTATAGAGATAGGTGACAATGATCGAAGAGCCAAAGGGCAGGATCGTCGTGATCATCAATAAGAAAATGAGCTTGTTGCGGATGCTTCCCTTCAACATCGGTCCAGGCCCCCCGAAACTTGCTTATAAAATAGTATAAATCTTCCCTCCTCCTATTTGAAAGGGTTTTCTAAAAAAATATTTTAAAATACTGATAGAACCGATAAAAAATGGAAAGCACCCATGACCTGTGCTTTCCATCCCCTTTTTTACTTCAGGTTATCCCATGTTTTCTGGAATCGATCCAGGACCGTATCGTAGTCGATCTTCCCTGCAGCATATTCCTGGATGGTAGCAGCGAATTCTTTATTTGCTCCATCCGGCCATTGGAACCATGTCCAAGGGATCGTCTTCTCATCCTTCGAGTACGTCAGGATGGATTCTCCCAGGTCCCCCAATCCATTCGGTTCGATGTTATCGAAAGCCGGAATGAAGGCAAACTCTTCTGTGATATAACGTTTTCCTGTTTCCGATGAAACCATCCACTCAAGGAACATCTTCGCTTCATCCAGATGCTTTGAGTTTTTATTGAGTACCCAGTTGTTCGGGACCCCTACAGGCAGTCGATCGGCACTCTCATCATTATCCAGTGGAATAGGAAGGAAGCCCATGTTGATGTCAGGGTTGACTTCAGTGATCATGTTTTCTGTCCAGTTCCCCTGTTGAAGCATCGCGGTTTCCCCTGAGGCAAAGAGTGTCACTTGGGTGTTATAATCCGTCGTCAGCGGATTATCGTTGGCATTCTTGATTTCTGCATCCAGTACACTCTTGAACTCTTTGAACTTGTCATTATCCTTGAATGTTTCCGTTCCATCATACAATCCTTTGATGAACGCGTCGGGATCCTCCTGCTGGGCAAACGGGATATTCAGCAAATGCTGTCCGATGACCCACCATTCGCCATAACCGGCTGAAAACGGCGTGATATCCTTCGCTTTCAATTTCTTTGCTGCATCATTCAGTTCGTCGATTGTCTTTGGTGCTTCCTTGATGCCTGCTTTTTCGAAAAGGTCTTTGTTATAAATGAACCCGTATCCTTCAAGGTTGACCGGCATCCCGTAAAGCTTGCCATCCTCATCTGTCATCGGGACTTTACCGATTGGAAGTACATGATCGACCCAAGGCTCACCTGAAAGGTCGGCAAGTTTTTCTTTCCAAAGATCCAACTCCTTGAATCCACCGTTATTGAAAATATCCGGTTCCTCTCCGGAAGCGAATTTGGCTTTCAGGGCTGCACCGTAGTCCGCTCCTCCCCCTACCGTCTCAAGCTTGATTTTAATATTCGGATGCTCTGCTTCGAATTCCTTGATCATTTCCTGTAATTGATCGGCGATTTCAACCTTGAACTGGAAGAAATTCAGGGTCACGACATCCCCATCACTCTTCCCATCCGAACCCGAAGAGCCTTTGGATGAACAGCCTGCAATGATCCCAAATACCAGGATCAGCGACATGCTTAACAGTAGAATACGTTTCACTAGATTCGACCTCCCCATTCTTCTTTTAAATTTTATATAATTTTCTGCATGGAATACACAGAAAGTTTATATCTACTTGATGGATCCTGACGCAATTCCCTTAATGATATGCTTCTGAAGGAACAGGAAGAAAATGATGACCGGTGTGATCCCGAGGACCAAAGCGGCAAGTCCCATGTCCCATTGCTTCGTATACTGTGCAAAGAATGAGCTCGCAGCAAGCGGGATCGTCCGGAGCTCTGCATCCTGCAGAACCAGGAGCGGCAGAAGATAATCATTCCATATCCAGAGCGTATTCAGAATGACGACTGTGACGGTGATGGGCTTCAATAGAGGGAAGACAATCCTCCAGAAGACACCGAATGAGCTGCAACCATCCATCATGGCCGACTCCTCGATCTCGACCGGCACCGTCTTGACAAAGCCATGGTAGAGGAAGAGGGACAGAGGCACGCCGAAACCAAAATACATGAGGATCAACCCCGGGATACTATTTGTCAGGCCCAGTGTCCCCCCCACCTTCATCAGGGGAATCATGACCGTTTGGAAAGGAATGACCATGGCTGATACAAATAAAATGAATAGGATTTTACTGAACTTCCCCGGAGTCCTGACCATTTTCCATGCGGCCATGGAGGAAATCAGAACAAGACCGATGTTACTGATCGTTGTGATGATGAAGGAGTTCATGAAGGCACGGGGGAACTGGATGATTTCCCACACCCTTGCATAGTTTGAAAACATGAACTCTTCCGGCCAGGCCGCTGCATCGATCAAGATGGCTGCGAACGGTTTGACCGAATTCACCAACACGAAGTAAAAGGGAATCATGAAGACGATGGCCAGTGCGATTGCGACAATTTCGAGCAGGAACGTCCTTTTTGTATAGCGGTTGTTCATCATGCCTGGACCTCCTTCCTCTTCGTGATCATCACCTGGACGGTAGTGAATACAGCGACGATGACAAAGAACAGGATCGATTTGGCTGTACCGAGACCGTACCGGTTATTCTGGAATGCTTCCTGATAAATATTGATGGCTACAGACTGGGTGGAGTTGAATGGTCCCCCGCCTGTCAGGGATATATTCAGATCAAAGATCTTGAATGCCATTGATATCGTAAGGAAGAAGCAGATCGTGAAAGCCGGCAGGATCAGAGGAACAATGATCCGTGTCAACAGCGTCCAGTTCGATGCACCATCGATCTTTGCTGCTTCCAATAGGGACGTATCGACTCCTTGCAGGGCTGCCACATAAATGACCATCATATAACCGCTGATCTGCCATGCAAAGACGATGACGATGCCCCAGAAAGCCGTCTTCTCATCCCCAAGCCAGGGCATCTTGAACAGGGAGAGGTCGGTCAGGTTGCCCAACGACGCAAAGCCTTTTACGAAGATGAACTGCCAGATGAATCCGAGTAGCAGACCGCCGATGACATTCGGCAAAAAGAATACGGTTCTCAGGATATTCTTCGTCTTCAAAGCTGCATTCAGGAGCAGGGCAAACCCGAATCCGATCACATTGCTGATTATCACCGCTGCAAACATGAACTTTGTTGTGAACATAAAGGATTGGAAGAACACCTGATCATCGGTGAATATCCGGATATAATTATCGAATCCAACCCATTCCACAGCCGAACTGACCCCGTTCCACGATGTAAACGAATAGTACAGCCCCATCAGGAACGGGACGATTTGTATAACAAGAAAGAATAGTAGTGCCGGACCCACAAATGCGGTATAGGTCAATACGCTTTTCCATTTGAGTCCTTTTTTCGGAACGGGCTTCATTTGTACCTCAGGCCTGACCGGTCCCGTCTCTATCTTCGGTTCCATCTCTTCTCCCCCTTCAGTAACGCTTTTTCTCATTATAATGTAAACGCTTACTTTTTATAGTCAACTGAGTTGACATGGATGGGGCACGATATTGACCTCTTTGACAACAAAAAAAGACCCCCGCCCGAGTAAAGCGGGCGGGGGTCACATCTATTATTCCCGGTCTAGGGGGAAGTCTCCCATCAATCGGTGGAGCCAGGAGATGCTGAGCTGAAACCATTGTGAGAAATCACCGTCTACCATTGAACGCTGTCCAGCCGATGACAAAGGCTTCCCAAGGGAAAGTCCGTGGACACCATGCTGAAAAATATGAGATTCAAAGGGGACGCCAGCACGGCTGAGGGCCCTCATGAATTCCAGCGTATGTTCGACCGGTACGATGCGGTCTTCAAAAGTCGAAAACAAAAAGCTTGGAGGTGTGTTCCCGTCCACTCTCTCTTCCAGTGACGGCACCGGAAAAGCTAGTACATCCTCAAGGGTTGAAAGAATACAAGGATACCCGAGGATCAGGGCTCTCGGTCTGAACATGCCCATGGTTCCCAGTGAAGCGGCCAGATGCCCCCCGGCGGAAAAGCCGACTACTGCGATCCGCTCAGGATCCACTCCAAATTCAGAGGCATGATTCCTTACATATGCCAATGCTTCTTCAGCATCCCTGAATGAATCTTCAAACCCCTTGTCTTCTCCTACAGAGTAACGAAGAATGAATGCATGATAGCCTTCAGACAAGTACGCCATGGCTACAGGTTCTGCCTCCCGGTCCGATGTATAGTAATACCCTCCCCCCGGAAGGATCAACACGGCAGGACGGGTGGAGATGTTTTTCATACGCTTGGTTGTATCCAATGAATAGGCTGTAAGCGTCGATTGCGGGTTGCTGCTCAACTGGATGGATTGAATGTTCATACGTTTTCCCCCTAATGATCAATACGTTACGTTATGTCCAGTATATAAGGAGACGGATGGGGTTTCCAGATATTCTCTCCCCTGATACAAAAAAAGACCTCCAACGAATTTGTTGGAAGTCTGAATATGTAAGATGGAGCGGGTGATGGGAATCGAACCCACGACATCAGCTTGGAAGGCTGAGGTTTTACCATTAAACTACACCCGCTTATGGTACCGGTGGCCGGGGTCGAACCGGCACTCCTTACGGAACACGATTTTGAGTCGTGCGCGTCTGCCTATTCCGCCACACCGGCAAGCGTCTAAAAAAAATATGGAGGCGGCAACCGGATTTGAACCGGTGATAAAGGTTTTGCAGACCTCTGCCTTACCACTTGGCTATGCCGCCATTTTTCTATGGAGCGGAAGACGGGATTCGAACCCGCGACCCCCACCTTGGCAAGGTGGTGTTCTACCACTGAACTACTTCCGCACTACTGGGCTAGCTGGATTCGAACCAACGCATGTCGCAGTCAAAGTGCGATGCCTTACCGCTTGGCTATAGCCCACTGTTAGTATATGACACACAGAGAAAAATGTGACAAAAATATGGGGCGACTGATGGGAATCGAACCCACGAATGCCGGAACCACAATCCGGTGCGTTAACCACTTCGCCACAATCGCCATGGCAGGGGCAGCAGGAATCGAACCCGCACCAAAGGTTTTGGAGACCTTCGTTCTACCGTTAAACTATGCCCCTGTATTAAATGGTGGAGGGGGGCAGATTCGAACTGCCGAACCCGAAGGAGCGGATTTACAGTCCGCCGCGTTTAGCCACTTCGCTACCCCTCCAGCTATAAAAAATCAGTGGTGCCGGCAAGAGGACTTGAACCCCCAACCTACTGATTACAAGTCAGTTGCTCTACCAGTTGAGCTACACCGGCACAAAAAAATGGTGGCTCAGGACGGAATCGAACCGCCGACACATGGATTTTCAGTCCATTGCTCTACCAACTGAGCTACTGAGCCATTGCATATTTGTATTAAAATGAAAAATGGCGGTCCGGACGGGACTCGAACCCGCGACCTCCTGCGTGACAGGCAGGCATTCTAACCAACTGAACTACCGGACCAAAGCTTTTTGCGATAGCAAAATAGCTATCATTAGTATTCGCGTTAGCGAAAATAAAGATCAAAGTACTGCGATAGCAAATCCGCTATCAATGTCACTGCATTCCAATCCTCACGGATCAAAACGGTATTGCGGGGACAGGATTTGAACCTGCGACCTTCGGGTTATGAGCCCGACGAGCTACCGAACTGCTCCACCCCGCGACGATAATGATAAGTTATTTTCACTACGCTTCGCTTCGCGAAAAAACTATGGTGGAGGATGACGGGATCGAACCGCCGACCCTCTGCTTGTAAGGCAGATGCTCTCCCAGCTGAGCTAATCCTCCACTGATTCTTTGCATTTAAAAATGGTGACCCGTACGGGATTCGAACCCGTGTTACCGCCGTGAAAGGGCGGTGTCTTAACCGCTTGACCAACGGGCCATATATGGCGGAGAGCAAGGGATTTGAACCCTTGAGACAGCTATAAACCGCCTACACGATTTCCAATCGTGCTCCTTCGGCCACTCGGACAGCTCTCCATATAATGGCTCCACAGGCAGGACTCGAACCTGCGACCGATCGGTTAACAGCCGATAGCTCTACCACTGAGCTACTGTGGAATGTACCGCCTGGCGACGTCCTACTCTCGCAGGGGGAGATCCCCCAACTACCATCGGCGCTGAAGAGCTTAACTTCCGTGTTCGGCATGGGAACGGGTGTGACCTCTTCGCCAATGTCACCAGACTATGTATGTCCTTCAAAAGGACAAGTATTATTATACCGCATTCTCGCGGCGATTTCAAGGTTTTTTTATACTTTATGTATACTTATTCCCTG
>NZ_JBLRVS010000002.1:0-20294 GCF_047915635.1 Rossellomorea sp. FS2
CCAGATAAAGTATTCACTTATGTCCCTGACACTATTCGACATTCCCCGCAACATCTTTTTCCCATTTTGAGCACTTAAGGACCCATCGTTCCCCTTCAGGCACGAAAATACCTGCGAAATTCAACCATCTACTTGCGACATTTTTGATTTTATTTGTGAAAATCGACTTTTTAATTGCGAAACGGATCACTGGCCATTTCTCTATTTGTGATCCCTTTCCTTTATTTGCGAACGGCTTTATATACAAGTGAACTTTCAATCATATTTTCAAATTCGTAATGAGTGAAAATATCTCTCCTTAATTTCCACATACATCCAGAACTTGACGCTTTGTCTGTGTACAACCCCAACGGTTTCTGCTAAACAGAAGAGTAATTTCTCATACTCCTGCCATACACAAAACCCAGTAGAGTCATCGGCCCGAAAAAACCAATAGCCCAGCCACCCACCTACAAAAAAAACTTCGTAACATCCAAAAAAAACCACAACTTGACGTTCTGTCTCTGTACACCTCATAAGAAATAAGCTAATGATCCATATAAATTTATTTAGTTATCCTTCCAAAAACCTCCAGAACTTGACGTTTTGTCTGTGTACAACCCCAATGGAATCTGCTAAACAGACGAGGGCCTTCTTATAACCTTTCAATACACAAAACCCAGTAGAGTCATCGGCCCGAAAAAACCAATAGCCCAGCCACCTACCTACAAAAAAAACCTTCGTAACATCCAAAAAAACCCACAACTTGACGTTCTGTCTCTGTACACCTGATAAGAAGTGTGCTACTAACCCATTCAAAATAAATTAGCGCCTACTTCCAAAAACCTCCAGAACTTGACGCTTTGTCTGTGTACAAACTCAATGGAATCTGATAAATAAACGAGCGCCTTCTCATACCCCTGCAATACACAAAACCAAGTAGAGTCATCTGCCCGAAAAAACCAATAGCCCAGCCACCAACCTACCTACAAAAAAACCTTCGTAACATCCAAAAAAAACCCACAACTTGGCGCTTTGTCTCTGTACAACCCCAACGGGACCTGTTAAAAGAGCAGAACCTTGTCCCAACACTACTTCACACATCTCCAAAATTGCCTTCCGCCCCCTCAATGAGTATGATTAAATTACGTAAATGTGAAAAAGGAGAGATAGTATGATTTCTTCACTATATGATTTGACGGTAAAAAAATCAGATGGTTCGGATGTGGCCCTTGAAGAGTATGAAGGCAAGGTGATGCTGATCGTGAATACGGCGAGTAAGTGCGGATTCACGCCTCAATTCAAGGAGCTGCAGGGTCTGTACGAAGAGTATAAGGAGCAGGGGCTTGTTGTCCTTGGCTTCCCATGTGATCAGTTCATGAATCAGGAGTTTGATAATCAGGATGAGATTCTGGAGTTCTGTCAGGTGAACTATGGGGTATCGTTCCCGATGTTTGCGAAGGTGGATGTGAAGGGGAAGGATGCCCATCCACTATTCAAGTATTTGACGAAGGAAAAGAAGGGCCTTCTTCTTTCCGATATCAAGTGGAATTTCACGAAGTTCCTCATTTCCAAAGACGGGGAAGTGTACGATCGCTATTCGCCTCAGACCAATCCGCGTAAAATCGAAGATGATATTGTGAAATTGCTTCAGCAATAGGTGCAGGCAGGAGAGGGTCATTCCATCTCCTGCTTCATTTTGTTTTCAAGTAGTTCCCCTAATAGGGAAGGGCCTTTTTCAGTGGTTAGGGTGATGAAGGCGAGGATAAACGGGTAGTCTTCGGTCGTCCGGTTTTTTAAGAGTTCCATCCACCACTCGGTTTCATAGCGGGCAATCATGCTGAGATTGTACAAGATGGCATAGTGTATCAGAACCTCAGGCAGTGAGCTGGCTTCATTCCTGATCGCAGGCAAGGCGAGCTTCCGTTCCTGACGGTCCCACCTGAACGGAAGGGCTTCATTCCTCAGGGTAGTGGAAAGGGTGTCCTGCCCTTCCCAGTGGATTCCTTCCGGTAAGGATGCGTGGTGCTGACGGAAAGCATTGGGTGTCCAGTGGAAATGGCTAAGCATGCAATCATCGATTGCAAGCCTTCCTTCGGAAAAAGGGAACATGGTCGTCTTCTTCGTGAGGATCTTAAAGGAATCGGCCATTTCCGGGATCTGGTCCAGGAGGTCTTCCATCTTATATTTTTCCCCTTCCAGATGCTTGAGATCGAAGTGGAGGGATGAAAAATGATTGAAGAGTCCGTTCTTCTGGATCTTCACTTCATCGTGCAGGAATCGGTACTGCTGTTTCTTCCTTTTCCGGGACGTGATCCCGTGGGCGAGGACCGTAGTGGTCTCCGGGTAGTTCGGATCCGTCGTGAGCACGACCGCCTTGATGAAATGGATGAAGCCGTAAAAAAGAAGGATGGGTCTGATCGACAGCGGCGAATCTTCTGCCTGTTTATAATAGATCTCCCCTTGTTCGAGATAATACATGAAGGGGTAGCAATTACCATAGCTTTTGACATCGGATCCGGGCATGGAACGATAGCATCGGCTCAGGAATTTCTGTGTGTAGGAAGCCGATTGGAAATAGTGGAGGAAGTCCCTCCAGTGCCTGATATCACGCAAATGTACAACCCCCGATTAATCTGAATAGTTAAACTAATCCTATAGTTCTTGACAGTATTTTGCCCAATTGATAACCTACTAATAATATTTTCGGATAGGGAGGCCAAAATTATGTGGGAATCTAAATTTGCTAAAGAAGGTTTAACGTTTGATGATGTGCTATTGACACCGGCTCGTTCAGAGGTGTTGCCGAAAGATGTGAACATTTCCGTTGCACTTACGGATACAGTGAAACTGAACGTCCCGATCATCAGTGCCGGTATGGATACGGTCACAGAAGCAGAGATGGCCATCGCCATGGCACGTCAAGGTGGCCTTGGTGTCATCCACAAGAACATGAGCATCGAACAGCAGGCTGAGCAAGTCGATAAGGTAAAACGCTCTGAGAGTGGAGTCATCACCGATCCGTTCTTCCTTACTCCAGACAATCAAGTCTTCGCAGCCGAACACTTGATGGGCAAATATAGAATTTCCGGTGTTCCGATCGTCAACAACGCAGAGGAACAAAAACTTGTTGGGATCCTGACCAACCGCGACCTCCGTTTCATTCAGGATTATTCGATCCTCATCTCTGATGTCATGACGAAAGAAGATCTTGTGACAGCACCTGTAGGCACGACGCTGGAAGAAGCCGAAAAAATCCTTCAGCAGCATAAGATTGAAAAGCTCCCACTCATCGATGGAGAAGGTACGTTGAAAGGCCTTATCACCATCAAGGATATCGAGAAGGTCATCGAATTCCCGAACTCTGCCAAAGACCAACAAGGACGCCTTCTCGTTGGGGCGGCAGTAGGAATTTCAAAGGACACCATGGTACGCGTCGAGCATCTGGTTAAAGCCGGAGTCGATATCATCGTCATCGATACAGCTCACGGTCACTCTGCAGGCGTCCTTTCTATCGTAAGTGATATCCGAAATGCTTATCCGACATTGAATATCGTAGCCGGTAACGTGGCTACAGCTGAAGGAACAAGAGATTTGATCGAAGCCGGAGCCGATGTGGTGAAGGTGGGAATCGGACCAGGCTCCATCTGTACGACCCGTGTCGTAGCCGGTGTCGGTGTTCCCCAGATCACAGCCATTTATGACTGTGCGACGGAAGCACGCAAGCACGGTAAAGCCATCATTGCAGACGGCGGAATCAAGTACTCAGGAGACGTTGTCAAAGCATTGGCATCCGGTGGACATGCCGTCATGCTCGGAAGCCTCCTTGCAGGTACGACAGAAAGCCCTGGGGAAACTGAAATCTTCCAAGGCCGTCGCTTCAAAGTATACAGAGGGATGGGTTCTGTCAGCTCCATGGAAAAAGGGTCTAAAGATCGTTACTTCCAGGAAGAAGCAAAGAAATTCGTTCCAGAAGGCATCGAAGGCCGTCTCCCTTACAAAGGCCCTCTTGCCGACACATTGTATCAATTGATCGGTGGTCTCCGTTCAGGAATGGGCTACTGCGGCACGAAGGATCTCCATGATCTACGCGAGCATGCACAGTTCACGCGCATGACTGGCGCGGGCCTACGCGAGAGCCATCCGCATGACGTTCAGATCACGAAAGAAGCACCTAACTATTCTTTATCTTAATATAATTTTTCTCGCCGGCCGTACCGGCAGAATCCGCACTATAATGAAAAGCTGGCTATCTTAGCCAGCTTTTTTTATTATTGGAAATAATATGTATCCAAGGGCTTGCATCCCCTGACCTAACTGAAAACTAGTAATATTCTCTATCTATTCTAACCATTTGAACTATGTTAAAATAACGAAGGTGTACATAAAATCTTGGAGGGCTAATAGTGAAAAGAAGTTGGATTCAAAAATCTGTTGTTTGTATGATGGTATTAATGTTGGCGATGGGCCTTGTCCAAAAGCCTGCCAGTGCAGCCCAGGACGATCTGGATGTTAAAGCGAAGGCGGCAATCCTGGTAGAAGCGAGTACGGGCAAAATTCTCTATGAAAAGAACGCAGACAATGCACAAGGCATTGCAAGTATGACAAAAATGATGACAGAATATCTGTTGCTAGAAGCTATTCAAGACGGAAAAGTAAAATGGGATCAAACATACGAAGTGCCAATGAACATTTCTAAAATGTCCCATAATACGGGGCTTAGCAATGTTTCCCTCGAAGTGGGCAGAAGCTACACGGTGAAAGAACTCTATGAAGCCATGGCGATTTATTCAGCCAATGCGGCTACCATGGGGATCGCGGAAACCATTGCAGGATCAGAAGCGAAATTTGTCGAAATGATGAATGCAAAAGCCAAAGAATTGGGCTTGGAACATTATAAATTTGTAAACTCTACAGGTCTCAATAATGCGGACCTATCTCAATATTTTGATTCAATTGTCGGAGAGCCAGATGAAGAAAATGTCATGTCGGCAAAAGATATGGCCACTCTTGCCTATCGTCTCCTGAAGGATCATCCTGAAATACTTGAAACATCAAGTATTCCAAAGAAAGTGTTCGATAAGGGCGGAGATCCTACGAATATGTCTAACTGGAACTGGATGCTTCCGGGACTTATTCGTGAATACGAAGGAATGGACGGGCTAAAGACCGGTACAACGGATTTCGCAGGAGCCAACTTCACAGGAACGGCTGAGCGCGACGGCATCCGATTCATCTCGGTTGTGATGGACGTCAATGTTCCTTCAGGTGAAAATTCCTATGACGCACGCTTCAACGAAACACGTAAACTGCTCGATTACGCCTTCAACAACTATACATTGGAAGAAGTCTACCCTGCCAATTATGAAATTAAGGGCCACAAGACGATGCCAGTAGTAAAAGGAAAAGAGAAGGACGTTAAGATCCACACGAAAGACCCGCTTCAAATGGTACTGAAGAGCGATGCGGATAAGAAATTCAATCCTCAGTTTGAAGTGGATAAGAAAAAATTGAATGAAGACGGTAAACTGCAAGCCCCTGTTAAAAAAGGAGAAACCATCGGCTATGTCACAGTGAAATCTGATGACGGTCTCGGGTATCTCACAGACAAGGGCGGCAGTTCAAAAGCAGCTGTTGTAACGGCAGATGGCGTAGAAAAAGCAAACTGGTTCATCCTCTCCATGAGAGCAGTTGGCGGCTTCTTCAGCGACATCTGGGGCTCCGTGACTTCTACGGTCAAGGGCTGGTTCTGATTCTTGCTAGGAAAAACATCAGGTTTTACGGAAGCCTGGTGTTTTTTTTATAAATATTGGCAGGGTGACCTTGGGCCGATATGCCCGCAGGCAACCTTGACAGAAGTGTGAATTTATTGTTTATTAAGCAGTAGAGCAACAATATTCAATCCGATGGGTATAGTCCGATTTCTTCATTTCATGCGGGACATCCCTGGAAAACACAAGGGGGCTACATACATGAGAACTGGTACAGATCGAGTTAAGCGAGGAATGGCAGAAATGCAAAAAGGCGGCGTCATCATGGACGTTGTCAATGCAGAACAAGCGAAGATTGCAGAAGAGGCCGGAGCCGTTGCCGTCATGGCATTGGAGCGAGTGCCTGCAGATATCCGTGCAGCCGGCGGAGTTGCCCGTATGGCTGACCCGCGCATCGTGGAAGAAGTCATGGGGGCTGTTTCGATCCCGGTCATGGCAAAAGCGCGTATCGGTCACATCGTAGAAGCGAAAGTATTGGAATCAATGGGCGTCGATTACATCGATGAGAGTGAAGTACTGACACCGGCTGATGAAGAATACCATTTGAATAAGCGTGATTACACGGTTCCATTCGTATGTGGTTGCCGTGATCTTGGAGAAGCAGCACGACGCATCGGCGAAGGAGCATCCATGCTTCGTACAAAGGGCGAGCCGGGAACGGGGAACATCGTCGAAGCCGTCCGCCATATCCGTAAAGTGAATGCGCAGGTACGCAAGCTTGTCTCCATGAATGAAGATGAAATCATGACGGAAGCTAAACTCCTTGGCGCACCGTTCGAACTACTGCTTGAGATCAAAGAAAACGGCCGTCTTCCAGTGGTGAACTTCGCAGCAGGCGGTGTGGCGACTCCAGCCGATGCAGCCCTTATGATGGAACTTGGAGCAGACGGAGTATTCGTTGGTTCAGGTATCTTCAAGTCCGAGAACCCTGAGAAATTCGCCAAAGCAATCGTGGAAGCGACGACTCACTACCAGGACTACAAGCTGATCGCCGATCTTTCGAAAGAGCTTGGAGTTGCCATGAAAGGCGTCGAAATTGCATCGATCCTTCCAGAAAACCGCATGCAGGACCGCGGGTGGTAATCAGCCATGACGAAGATAGGTGTACTCGGCCTTCAGGGGGCAGTAAGGGAACACATCCGGTCGATTGAAGCATCGGGTGCTGAGGCCCTGGTCATCAAAAGAGTAGAGCAGCTTGGGGAAGTGGACGGGCTCATCATGCCTGGAGGAGAAAGTACGACGATGAGGAGACTCATCGACCGCTACGGCTTCATGGAGCCGTTAAGGGAATTTGCTTCTGCCGGGAAGCCGATGTTCGGAACGTGTGCGGGCCTGATCCTGCTGGCGAAGCAGCTTGTGGGATACGATGAGCCCCATCTTGGCGTCATGGATGTCACGGTGGAGCGAAATTCCTTCGGCCGGCAGAAGGAAAGCTTCGAAGCTGACCTGACGATCACCCATGTGGGGGGAGCGTTCAATGCGGTCTTCATCAGGGCACCCCATATCGTCGAGGCTGGGAAAGAAGTGGAGATCCTGGCAGAGCATGATGGGCGGATCGTCCTTGCCCGCCACGGCCAGTTCCTGGGATGTTCATTCCACCCGGAACTGACCGATGACCATCGTCTCACACAGTATTTCGTGAAGATGGTAGAAGAAAGTCTTGAAAAGTCATTGGCATAATCCACTTGCAAATCGGAAATCATTGTAGTAGATTATGTTATAACCAATACACAATTAAATCGATGACAGGAGCTAGTAGTAAGGGAAGCTTGATCAAGAGAGTCGGTGGCTGGTGCGAACCGATACAAGGCCTTTATGAATCCATCCTCGAGTGAAGTACTGAATGAAGTAAGTATTTTCGGTGATTCCGTTACCATCTCTAAGAGGAAGGCAGTCATCTGTCTTCAATTAGGGTGGCAACGCGGAAACCTCCGTCCCTTTTACCAGGGATGGGGGTTTTTTATCGTTTTTGGGAGTGTCATTTTAAAGGAGGAAGAGCTATGTTGGACATTAAGTACTTGAGAAACAATCTGGAAGATGTAAAAGCGCGTCTTCAACACAGGGGAGAAGACCTAGAAGACTTCGGTAAATTCGAAGAGCTTGATAAGCGCAGAAGGGAACTCCTTGTTGAAACCGAAGACCTGAAGAGCAAGAGGAACGACGTTTCCCAACAAATCGCGAAATTGAAAAAAGAAAAGCAGGATGCACAGGACCTCATCGTGGAAATGCGTGAAGTCGGTGCACAGGTCAAGACGCTCGATGATGAATTAAGAGGTGTGGAGGAAGAGCTTGACCGCATCCTTATGGCGATCCCGAATATCCCTCATGAGTCTGTGCCGGTGGGAGAAACGGAAGATGACAACGTAGAAGCACGAAAATGGGGAGAGATCAGAGAGTTCGATTTTGAAGCGAAGCCTCACTGGGATGTCGCAACTGGGCTTGATATCCTTGACTTTGAACGGGCTGCCAAAGTAACCGGAAGCCGCTTTGTTTTCTACAAGGGTATGGGTGCGCGTCTCGAACGTGCGTTGATCAACTTCATGATGGACCTTCACATGGATGAGCATGGCTACACGGAAATGCTTCCGCCATACCTCGTGAACCGTGCCAGCATGACGGGTACCGGTCAGCTTCCTAAATTCGAAGAGGATGCATTCCGCATCGAAAGTGAAGATTACTTCCTCGTACCGACGGCTGAGGTTCCCGTGACGAACTACCACCGTGATGAAATCATCAAAGGGGACGATCTTCCACTGAGCTATGTGGCATACAGCGCCAACTTCCGTTCTGAAGCAGGTTCTGCCGGACGCGACACGCGCGGGCTGATCCGCCAGCATCAGTTCAACAAAGTCGAGCTGGTCCGTTTCGTCAAACCGGAGGATTCTTATGATGAGCTCGAGAAACTGACAGGTCATGCAGAGAAGGTGCTTCAGCTCCTCGGTCTTCCTTACCGCGTGCTCTCTATGTGTACAGCGGATCTGGGCTTCACGGCAGCGAAGAAATACGATCTTGAAGTATGGATCCCAAGCTACGGCACGTACCGTGAAATCTCTTCTTGCAGTAACTTTGAAGGATTCCAGGCACGCCGTGCAAACATCCGCTTCAGAAGGGAAACGAATGCGAAGCCTGAACATCTTCACACGCTGAACGGTTCTGGACTTGCCATCGGACGTACCGTGGCGGCGATCCTTGAGAACTATCAGCAGGAAGATGGTACGGTCATCGTTCCTGAAGTGCTTCGTCCATATATGGGCGGCCTAGAAGTCATCAAAGGATAAGGGCAAAAAGGTGCTGCGGCTGCGGAATAAGCAGCTGCAGCACCTTTTTATAAAAAAATGAAAGTTCTTATTGACTCGGGAATTCAGGCATGGTATTATAATTCTTGTCGATACGGAGGAATACCCAAGTCCGGCTGAAGGGATCGGTCTTGAAAACCGACAGGGGTGTCAAAGCCCGCGGGGGTTCGAATCCCCCTTCCTCCTCCATTGATTTTAATATTAACCGATGCGCATAAACATTGGAGATAGAGACTGTTACTTCTTATGAAGTAGCAGTCTTTTTTTTACACTCACTTACTTAAGGTTTTCAATATCCTCCCGTAGGTTCGGGTTATGCTTGCTCTCGAGGATTCCGTTCTCTACGATATGACGCTTTGCTTCCTCGTCTCCAAGCTCGAAGATCTTCCCGTAAATCTGCCTCATGGACTCGTCATAGCGGTCGTCCTCGGGGGAATTATGATACTGACGGAACGGTACCTGTGCACGCCTCATTGTACTCATTGCGTCTGCGTCGTTCTGCTCGAACATGAGCTTGAGCTCTTCCACCTGCTCTGGTGTGGCAAAGATCCTGAAGCTCGGGCTGTGGTTCTGTTCCGCTTCAGGCGTCACGTCCCCGCTATTGATATCAACATAATACGTCATTTTTTCTTCCATCTTCATCCTCCTTTAATCTAATATCCTTTAGTCTTGTATACCTCCGTACTGTTATCCGTAAACGATTTCTTTTCCATTATTTGAAACCTCGAGAACGTAAAATCGTAAGAAATAGTAAGAAAGGCGGGGTGTGCATGGCTGGAAATCGACCGAAACTTTCAATACTGAAGACAACCAGGGAGAAACTTTGGGATCTGGTGGGTGCCGGCAGTTATGCGGGGATGATCGGTTTGCTCGTCATGACCTGGACGTCGCTTCCTGACCGGGTACCGGCCCACTATAATCTGACGGAAATCACACGTTGGGGATCAAAGTATGAGCTGCTCATCCTCCCGGCGATCGGACTCATGCTGGGATTATCCTTTCACGTGTTGGAGAAGTTCCCGGAGGTTCATAATTACCCGGAAAGGCTGAATGAATCCAATGCAAGGGCATTTTACCTGAATAGCCGGCAGATGCTGAATGTGATGAAGAATACTTTTGTGCTGGTTTTTGCACTGTTGGCATTTGAGACGGTTGCGATTGCCATGGGCTGGGTAAAGGGGATGTTCGAATGGTTCCTGCCCGTCGTATTGATCGGGATGATGGCCCCGATTGTGGAAGCCATACTGAAGCGGAGGAAGATCACATGAAAAAAGCCGGTCATATGACCGGCTTCAGATTATCCGTTGACAATGGTGCGTTCTGCCAACAGCTTGATGGCGTGCATCTGTCCGAGATGCTGACTTTCATGGCTGAGGGAGAGGTGGGCAAGTTCGCCGAATGTCTTGAGACCGTGGAACGGCTGTTCAAGGGGCTGTGCGAGATGCTCGTCGGATAGTTCATTGATGCGCACGAGCTGGTCTTGGAGCTGAGAAGAAAGTTCTTCGACTGAAGGGACATCACCGCTCCAGTCTGCCGGCTTCGAGCCGTAGCCGAATAATTCGGCATAGCGTGCAGGAAGGACGTTTCCTAGGCTGTCAAAACCGAACATGAACTGTTCAGTGACAGTAAGGACATGTCCGATATGCCAGTGGATCGTATTGTTCAATCCTTCCGGCTGCACGTCGATGACGTCTGCCTTCAGGTCTTTGATTTCATTGAGGAGCTGGGCTCTTGTCAGCTGGAACTGATTGTATAGGGATTGATTCATGATGATTTCTCCTTTCGTTTACCGTGTCTACTGTATCAGAAAATCCTTATGATCAGTAACTGATATGCTTTGAACAACAAAACCGCCTGGAAAGCTCCAGGCGGTTTTAGTATGCCATCTCAGTTCTTCAACATCCGTGTCTGTTCGATGAAGTAGGCGATGCGTTCGATGATCGGTTCAATGGAACCGGCATCCTTCACAAGATCATATTCCCTGATGTCAAGGCGCAGGACCGGACAGGCGTTGAAGTTGTTGATCCAGTTTTCATAGCGTTCGTGCATCTCTTCCCAGTATTCGACCGGCGTTTCCTGCTCCATCGGACGACCGCGCTCTCGGATCCGGTCGATGATATGACCGAGGGATCCCTCCAGGTAGATGAGAAGATCAGGATGCGGGAAGTAAGGCGTCATGACCATGGCGTCGAAGAGACTTGTGTACGTTTCATAGTCGGTATCGCTCATCGTGCCTTTTTCATGATGCATTTTCGCGAAAATGCCCGTATCTTCATAGATGGAGCGGTCCTGGATGAAGCCGCCCCCGTATTCGAAGATCCTCTTTTGCTCCTTGAAGCGTTCGGCAAGGAAGTACACTTGAAGGTGGAAGCTCCAGCTCTTGAAATCTTTATAGAACTTGTCCAGATAAGGATTCGTGTCGACTTTTTCAAATGACGTCCTGAACCCCAATGCTTCCGCCAGTCCGTTGGTCATCGTGGATTTTCCGACCCCGACGGTTCCTGCGATTGTGATGACGGCATTGTTCGGTATGCCATATTTAGTTCGAAGATTCATGGTGGTGGACTCCTTCTTTAAGTGTCGTCTCAAGCTGCTTCAGGATAAGCTCCAAGTCATCCTGCCGCTGGACGAAATCGATCTCATCGCCGTTAAAGCGAAGGACAGGGATATCGGGATGCTTTTCCTCGAATGCTTCCATATATTCATCATAATCCAGTGACAGCTGTTTCAAGTAGAGCGGGCTGATCTTCTTCTCGAAGTCCCGTCCGCGTTTCTCGATCCTGCTGAGTAGTGTATCGAGACCGGCGTTCAAGTAAATGATCACATTCGGTCTCGGCATATCTGCCGTCAGGATGTCATAGATCTTTAAGTATTTATCAAATTGCTGCGCGTCCTTCAATGTACGCTTCGCAAACACAATATTCTTCAGGATATGGTAATCGGCCACAACGGATTTCTCCTGTGACAGGTAATGCTTTTCGATATCTTCAAGCTGTTTATATCGATTGCATAAGAAAAACATCTCCGTTTGAAAGCTCCACTCCTCGATATCATCATAAAACTTGTCCAGGAATGGATTTTCGTCGACGATCTCCCGGAGCAGATGGAATTGAAAATGCTCGGATATCGCCTTGGCAAGAGAGGTCTTTCCTACACCAATCGGACCTTCGACGGTTATGAACGGAATCGGCCCCATTACGTGTGTCCTCCTCAAAATATGACGGTATTTTTCGACAGGATTTATTGTATCATAATCGCCTGAAGGTGTGTTCAGCTTATTTTGCATAAACTTTTCCAGAAAAAAAGCGAGTGCCCCCTGGGCACCCGTCCTTATCGCTTGGTGATGTCGAACCGATCGCTAAGAAGGAGCCAGTTTTGCGGGAAGGAAAGGCCCAGCTTCCAGTAGCTCATCCCCCTGAGCTTCAATTCTTTCAGCAGATCGAATTTCGCATTGATGCTCCTGGCATCTTCAAACCAGACTTCATGATCGGTGCCTTCGGATGCTTTGTATTTAAAGAAAGGGGCCTGGGCTTTTTCATCATATTGGATCCTGACGTTATTCTGTGAGGCAAGCTGAATCGCCTGCTGGGGACTGAGTGCTTTGGCTGTGGTTCCCGGCTTGAACGGAAGGGTCCAATCATATCCGTACAGGTTTTGCCCCATGAGGATCTTGCTGGAAGGCATTTCCGAAACAGCATATTCAAGTACATCCCTCACCGGGCCGATGGGGGATACCGCCATGGCCGGACCGCCGCTGTAGCCCCACTCATACGTCATGATGACGACGAAATCAACGATTTCCCCCTGGGTTTTGTAATCGTGGGCTTCATACCATTTCCCTTTCTGGTCGGCACTCGTCTTCGGGGCGAGTGCCGTGGAGAGAAGCCAGCCTTCTTGATTGAAACGCGCCTTTGCTTTTCTGAGGAACTGGTTATAGGCATCCCGGTCCTGAGGACGAAGGTATTCAAAGTCGAAATGGATATCCCGGAATCCATATTTCTTGGCGGTCTTGACGACGTTATCCAGGAAGGTATTCTGGATGGCCTGGTCATTCAGGAGGATTCGCCCGAGCTCATCACTGAAGGCACCTTCTTCCTGGTTGGTTATGGCCATCATCATGACGTTGTTATTATTCTTGCCGGTCTGGATCAGATTCCCGAGGGGAGGCTCCTTCAGCGTACCGTCCCTTTGGGCCTGGAAGCTGAAAGGAGCAAGATAGGTCAGGTAAGGGGCAGCCTCCTTTGCACTTTCCTCAAGATTCGGTGCGACTTCTTTACCGTAGGGCTCTACATACGCATTGAATTCTCCCTTGGTCTTGGGACGGGGTGGGATATAGAGACGATACCCGACCTGTAGCTGTTGATTCGGGGTGATGCCGTTCGCTTTGGCAATCTCCTGATAGGGAATGCCGGTTTTCTGAGAGACCAGCCATAAGCTGTCCCCGGGTTGTATATAATAGAAACTCCCGATGATCGGGATGACCAGAGCCTGACCGACGACAAGATTATTCGGATTCGGCAGCTCATTGGCCTCCACGATATCTTTAACGGTTGTACCGTAAGCCTGGGCGATGCCAGACAGGGATTGATTCGGCTGTACGACATGGATCTGCATGCTTTCCCCTCCCATTTATATATCCGCTATAGGGATTCTATGAGGGGAGGGAGGAAGTTATGATGAGCCAAGGAGATTTTCTGTAGGGGCAACGGTGGCTTTCAGGACGTTCTCCATCATCGTGAGGGCATAGCGATTATCTTCTTCGCTCACCGAGGCGATGGCATCAGATGGGACGATCAGCTTGAATTCCCTCATATAGGCATCATTTGCTGTGAACAGGACACAGATGTTGCCTGCAATGCCGGTAAGGATCAGCGTTTTGACCGAAAGCTGATGGAGCAGTGTATTCAGGGCGGTCCCGTAGAAGGCGGAATGCTTCGGTTTAATGAGGAAATAATCATCGTCCCCCGGTTTCAGGGGCGTCATGATGGCATCGCTTCTCTCGTTATGGCATGTTTGATAGATCTTTCGGTAATCGGCCTTCCACAGCTTATAGTGGTCATTGATGTAGATGACCGGGACCCCCCGATCCCTGCAGTGAGTACGGATCTTCAATAGAGGGGGTACGATGGTCCGCGTATGGGCGGCAAGGGTCTCGCCGTATGTGAAGTCGAAGGGATTCAGTACGTCGATGATCAGGAGGGCGGTGTCATTTGTATTCATTTCATCATCACCTTTCTTCTTTAGTCTGTATGAATGGAAGGATTTTATGAGCACCGGTGGACATACCCTTTCCATACCCGCTAGATATTTAGTACAATGAAGCCATTACGTGATCAGGAGCATGCGATTATGACAAGAGACGAACGGTTTATGATAGAAGCCCTCAAAGAAGCGGAAAAAGCGGCTGCGATCCAAGAGGTGCCCATCGGTGCGGTGGTGGTCCTTGGAGACGAGATCATCGGGAGGGGCCATAATCTGCGGGAGACGACACAGAACGCCGTCACACATGCAGAAATGCTCGCCATCCAGGAAGCGTGCGAGCATATGGGGACGTGGAGGTTGGAAGGAGCGGAGCTTTATGTGACATTGGAGCCCTGTCCGATGTGTTCGGGAGCCATCATCCTCTCCAGGGTGGAAAAGGTCATCTATGGAGCGAAGGATCCGAAGGCGGGCTGTGCCGGAACCCTCATGAACCTGCTCGATGACGAACGGTTCAATCATCAATGTGTGGTGGTGCCGGGTGTGATGGAAAAGGAGTGCGGAGGAATGCTTTCTGCTTTCTTCAGGGATTTAAGGGCAAGGAAGAAAGCGGAGAAGAAATTCAAATAATTTACATCACCCATCCGTTGCTTTTTACCTTGAATGCTAGTATACTTAATCTTGCGTCGCTCTTTTGCGCCGCAACTGAATAGTGGTATCAATTTTGCCGTGCTAGGTGGGAAGGTAGCGGTGTCCTGTACTCGCAATCCGCTCTAGCGAGACTGAATTCCTTTCTGAGGCTTGCACTCTGTAGGGTCTGCCTTAAGCAAGTGGTGTCGACGTCTGGGTCCTGCGCAATGGAAATCCATGAACCATGTCAGGTCCGGAAGGAAGCAGCATTAAGTGGAAGCTTCCATGTGCCGCGGGGCTGCCTGGGCTGAGCTAACTACTTAAGTAACGCCTATGGATGCTCGTCGACGAAAGGTGCACGGCAGTTATTTACATATACAACAACTCATCCCGGAACGGATGGGTTTTTTGTTTATGAAGGCCCGGATGCTTTTTGGTCCGGGATTCCTTTGTAAAACCATTTCAAACTCGTTATAATAGACAGGATAGAATATACATAAGAGGGGGGAGTATCTTGGCATATCAAGCATTATATCGTGTGTGGCGGCCGCAATCGTTCATCGATGTCGTCGGGCAGCAGCATGTGACGAAAACGTTGCAGAATGCTCTCCTTCAACAGAAGATCTCCCATGCCTACCTCTTCTCCGGACCGCGTGGAACAGGAAAGACGAGTGCTGCCAAGATTCTGGCAAAAGCCGTCAACTGTGAACGATCTCCCGTAGCGGAGCCTTGCAATGAATGCGATGCCTGCAAAGGGATCACCGATGGATCCATCCCCGATGTGATCGAAATCGATGCCGCGTCCAATAATGGCGTGGAAGAAATCAGGGATATCCGCGACAAGGTGAAGTATTCACCGAACGTCGTCGACTATAAAGTATATATCATCGATGAAGTCCACATGCTGTCGATCGGTGCCTTCAACGCCCTGTTGAAAACGCTGGAGGAACCACCGAAGCATGTCATCTTCATCCTGGCCACCACCGAGCCCCACAAAATCCCGCTGACGATCATTTCGAGATGTCAGCGCTTCGACTTCAGAAGGATCACGGCAAAGGATATCGTGGGCAGGATGAGCCATATCGCCACGGAGTCCGGTGTCCAGTATGAAGAGAACGCCATGAACATCATCGCGCGCGCAGCGGAAGGCGGTATGCGTGATGCCCTGAGTCTCCTCGATCAGGCCATTTCCTTCAGTCAGGATCAGGTGACGGTCGATGACGCCCTCACGGTGACGGGTGCCGTCTCCCAGGATTACCTGAACCGCCTCGGCAGGGCCATCATGGAGAGGGATGTCGCGACGGCCCTCGGTGCCCTTGAGGAACTTCTTTTCCAAGGGAAGGATCCGGCCCGCTTCGCAGAAGACTTCATTCTGTACTTCCGGGATATGCTCCTTCACCAAACGGCCCCGAACCTTGAGGAATCACTCGAGCGGGTGATGCTCGACGAGGAATTCAAGGAGCTAGCCGGACAGATCGAGCCGCATCAGATCTATCAGTATATCGACGTGCTGAATCAGGCCGGGCAGGAGATGAAATTCACCAACCATGCCCGGATCTATCTGGAAGTCTCCATTGTGAAGCTCTGTCAGATGGATGCGCCCAAGGCGTCGGGATCTCCCGAAGTCGAAGAGATGATGAAGAAGATCGGCAAGTTGGAAAGAGAACTGGAACAGCTTAAGCAAAACGGTGTTGCGATCCAAGGGGAAGCAAGTGCCCCTCAAGCGGCCAAGAAACCGGTCAGGGCCAAAAAAGGGTTCCGTGTTCCTGCAGGACAGATCCAGGAAGTGCTGAAGTCAGCCACCAAAGAAGACCTGAACAAGATCAAGAGCCGGTGGGGGGATATGGTCGAAACCCTCAATCAGCGTCAGATGCGCTCTCAGTCCGCCCTTCTCAATGATGCGGAACCGGTGGCGGCAACAAGCGGCTCGTTTGTGTTAAAATTCAAGTATGATATCCACTGTCAGATGGCCATGGAGAACCATGCATTCACCTCTGCCATTTCTTCGATCCTTGAAGAATTGACCGGAAGCAGCTATGCAGCCATAGGAGTGCCGGAAGACCAGTGGACGGCCATCCGGGAAGATTTCATCCGTCACTCGAAATCAAGTGATCAGGAAGGTCCCGACAAAGAAGAAGACAGCCTGCTGACCGAAGCGGAAAAATTGGTCGGCCCCGATTTAATGGAAGTCAATGATTGAGTCATCCAAAACATTTTATGGAGGTAATGAACATGCGTGGAATGGGTAATATGCAAAATATGATGAAGCAAATGCAAAAAATGCAGAAGAAGATGGCCGAAGCACAGGAAGAACTCGGTGAAAAGCAAATCGAAGGAACAGCAGGCGGCGGTATGGTCACTGTCATCGTTTCAGGGCACAAACAGGTCCTTGACGTAAAAATCAACGAAGAAGTCGTAGATCCGGAAGATATCGATATGCTGCAAGATCTAGTTCTTGCTGCGACGAACGACGCCCTTAAAAAGGCAGAAGAATTAACGAACTCCACGATGGGTCAATTCACAAAAGGAATGAACCTGCCGGGCATGTTCTAGGAGGCTAACCGATGCACTATCCTGAGCCTATATCAAAGCTGATCGACAGCTTTATGAAATTGCCGGGGATCGGGCCGAAAACTGCGGCCCGTCTGGCTTTTTTTGTTCTTAGTATGAAGGAGGACACCGTACTCGATTTTGCGAAAGCACTCGTAAACGCGAAGCGGAACCTCAGCTACTGCTCCGTCTGCGGTCATATCACCGACCAGGATCCCTGCTATATCTGTGAGGACCAGCGGAGGGACAGGAGCATCCTATGTGTCGTGCAGGATCCGAAGGACGTCATCGCCATGGAGAAGATGAGAGAGTACAACGGCCTTTATCATGTGCTTCACGGTGCCATTTCCCCAATGGACGGGATCGGACCGGAAGACATCAATGTGCCGGACCTGATCAAACGTCTTCAAGACGATGTCATCCAGGAGGTCATCCTTGCCACGAATCCCAACATCGAAGGGGAAGCGACGGCCATGTACATCTCCAGGCTCGTCAAACCTTCAGGTATCCGCATTACCCGGATCGCACACGGACTCCCGGTCGGTGGAGATCTGGAGTATGCGGATGAAGTCACCCTATCCAAAGCCCTCGAGGGAAGAAGAGACGTCTAGAAGGAGTGGAGCCCATTGTTTTTCAGAAAGAAGGGTAAGCTGAAAAAAGAGTATGACCAATCCTTGTTGAACGTTTTGGATGAAATGAAGGATCAGTGGAATCGACAGCAGTCCATCGACGAAATGAGCGTCGACTACAGCCTTGGCGCCCAATGTCATACGAAAATTGCAGAAGCGAAATATTTTTTTCTGTTCAGGGAAGCGAAACATCGAAACATCGTCATAAAAAGGTAGACAACCTTCATATCCTTTCTATAACAGGACGAATCGTTCTTTAGAAAGGAGATAAGGTATGAGCCCTGTCATCGTCATTGCAGCCATCAGTGGATTGATCATCCTCCTGCTTGCCACGGGAGTTCCGATCAAGCCGCTGCGATTTGTGGGACAAGTCGCCATTAAAGTGATGATCGGCGCATTGTTTCTGTTTTTCTTGAATGCGTTCGGCAGTAAATACGGCATCCACGTCCCGATCAACCTTGCCACCTCTTCCATCTCAGGTATCCTTGGGATTCCAGGAGTCGTAGGGCTGACGGTCATTCAGATGTGGGTCTTATAAGAAAAGCCGCCTGCTCCGAATGGAGCAGGCGGCTTTTTGATTATCCACCGAATGACGCAGGCATGACGACGGCAATCACTTCCCCTTTGGCACAAAGCTTGCCGTCAGCGAATACTTCTGTTTCCACCCTGAATTTCTTAGGGTGGATTTCATGTACGGTCCCGACCGCCTTTAACGGAATGTCCTGAGGCGTCGGCTTCATGAAATCAACAGACAAAGAAGCCGTCACGAAACGAGGAGGAGCGGTCCCGTCCCCGATCGTCCCTCCGTTCTTCTGATGCAGGGCGATAGCAGCAGATCCCGTCCCATGGCAATCGATGAGGGAGGCGATCACCCCTCCATACACAAAACCGGGTATCGCCGTGTGTTTTCGTTCAGGCGTATACACCGTAACCGTCTTCTCTCCCTCCACACCGGTCCTGAACTTATGGCCTTCTTCATTCAGGCGCCCGCAACCGTAGCACCACGCAAAATCTTCCGCGTACTCATCCTGTATGGCATGTACTTGTTCATCCACCTCTTCCATCCCCTTTCTCCACACACATTCGAGAAAGGAAGACTGTTCCCTGCCGCCTTTAAATAGTTTAAATATTCAGTTAAATAGAAGGGGGTTTGTGATATACTGAGGAAGTCATGTTGCTCATGATACTAAATAGAAAGATGGTGATGGATTGAAAAAAAGAGAAACTGTACCGGAATACGAGGGATCAATCGAGTGCCCCGAAGATCATCAAGACATGCTGGACATGTTCAGGGTAAGCCGAGAGTTCAAGATGAAGTACCGTGGTCTCCTCTGTTACTATGGAAAAGACTTTGTCGCCTTCAAAAAAGAGAATCGGGTTTCGGCAGGTAGAAACCTCTTCCTTGAAGTCATTTCTTCGTATATGACCATCCACCTCGAAGACGAATGTCCCGCCTCCTGGGATGAGTGCCCCCTATCATTCTGGGAAGAACTCATCTTCACCTATCTCCCAAGTAAAACGAAAATCCTCCCTGAAAAGAATTTCACCCATTTATTCCTTCATGAACTCCACGATTTCCTCTCTTGGCTCGACGAACGCGACCTCACTGTTCTCTCCCCGAAGGTCCTTCCCTTCATTAAGGAATCCCTCCCGATGCTCAGCCGCTATGAATCTTTATTTGTCGACCTCTTCCTTCGAAACTATCCCAGGATGCATCAGCCCGATTGGAACTACCGCGCCGACATGGCCGTGGCCGATCAAAAGTGGAATCTCTACGCAGAACGTGCGCAGGGTCTTTTTCAAGTTCATTCTATTGAAAAGGAAGGAATCTTGTTCATCGACCTCCTGACCCGCTTTCCGTACTTCATCCGCAATGTACCTGTCCACAGGATCGATGAAGGGATGGTCATTGCCGGAGCCATTGGAAGAAGAGAGAGAGGAGTGGTATGGGACCTTGTATTCCCTGATGGATTTTTCCCTAAGAAGGGAATCAAATATATCGGTGAAGACCTTGTATACTGATTGATGTCCTTGGCGCGGGTAAGGGTAAATCCACACCTGCGCCGGGGAAATTGAAAACTTTTAAAAATAAATTGAAATTAGTGTTGACGCAATAAGGTGATAGGTGATATTATATTCCTTGTCGCCAAAACGACAACGAAAAACAACTTAAGAAAAAGCTTGACTCACTGACTGATATCATGGTATATTTAAGAGGTGCTCAAGAGAGCTTAAGTAGT
>NZ_JBLRVS010000003.1:0-13557 GCF_047915635.1 Rossellomorea sp. FS2
TCATGAAAACTCCCACGAATTCTTTCGTGGGAGTTTTTTGTTATGATGGGCGAAAATGAGAGGGTGAGGGAAGAACCTAGGAAGGAAGCTTAGGGACTGTCCGCATATATATACATGAATATGTGCAGTTGAGTCATTGATGTGAAAGCGGATACAATAGAGGGAGATACAACGATGAGATGAGAGGATGGTTGGGATGAAGAAGAATATTTCGATTATTGGGGTACCGATGGACTTGGGTCAAATGAGGCGTGGAGTCGATATGGGACCGAGCGCTATTCGATATGCAGGTGTGATTGAAAGGCTAGAGGATCTAGGCTATGCAATTAAGGACCTTGGAGATATCAAGATCGGCCAGGCGGAGCGGGTACATAAGGACAGGGATACGAATCTTCGCAATCTTAAGGCGGTGGTTGAGGCAAGCAAGACGTTGGCAGCAAAAGTGGACGATGTCATTGAAGGCGGGGATTTCCCTTTGATTTTCGGAGGGGACCATAGTATCGCCATCGGCACGCTTGCCGGTGTATCGCCTCACTACGAAAACCTGGGCGTGATCTGGTATGATGCCCATGGAGATCTGAACACGGCGGATACATCCCCTTCAGGCAATATCCATGGAATGCCGCTTGCAGTGAGCTTGGGACTCGGTCATGAGGATCTTCTGGATATCGGGCATGACCGCGTAAAGATTAAGCCTGAGAATGTTGTGCTGATCGGAGCCCGATCATTGGACGAAGGCGAGAGGGAGCTTATAAAGGAAAGGGGTATCAAGGTCTACACCATGCATGAAATCGATCGTCTCGGCATGGCAAACGTGATGGAAGATGCGATTGATTATTTGAAGGAGAAAACGGACGGGGTCCATCTGTCCCTTGATCTTGATGGGTTGGATCCGAGTGATGCACCGGGAGTGGGCACACCGGTCCTCGGCGGGATCAGCTATCGTGAAAGTCATCTTGCCATGGAGATGCTGGAGGAATCCGGACTGATTACGTCTGCAGAGTTCGTGGAAGTTAATCCGATCCTCGATGAAAAGAATAAGACGGCAACAGTGGCAGTGGCGCTCATGGGGTCCCTGTTTGGAGAAAAACTTCTTTAAAAAACGACAAATAAAAGAAAAGGCTGATCATCCTATCGCAGGGGATCAGCTTTTTTGTATGTTCAATGGTGTTTACACCCTTGATATTGGTTTAGTAAGTCATCGAGCCTTACACTCATATCAACGACCTGCTCATCTGCGAAGGATGACTTCAGGGCCATCTCGACCATCTGGCGACGGCAGTCTTCTATCTCGAACAGTAGATCACGTACGCGTACTCTCATTTCCAAAATCCCCCTAAATATAAATAATTAGTCCCTTTATACCCCTTTTGAAATAATTGTAAACATTTATAGGCAAAAATTTGTTAGGATAATGAAGAGAGACCGTTTTACATAGGTTGCAGGCTTGGTTTCACATCGTTTTTACCTATAAATCGGGTAACTTTTTCCGCTGAAATACGTCCACTATAGTGGTGCATTGAGCCATATGGGCTGTATCCCATATAGTCGGGATGGATTCATCGATAAAAGGTCCTGAACATGGTGGAAGAATAAAGGCATAAAAAAATATAAAAAATTTATGAAACCTTTCAATAGGGTGTAACGTATATAACGATACCCGCATGGAGCGGAGGTTGAGGAATGGACGAAATCATCAATAGAAGAATCAAACAGGTTCTCAAAGGCGATCAGAACGCATTTGGGGAAATTGTGGAGTTATACAAAGACAAGGTATTCCAACTGTGCTACAGGATGCTCGGGAATCGGCATGAGGCGGAAGATATTGCACAGGAGGCGTTCATACGGGCCTATGTGAATATCGAGACGTTCCATCAGAACAGGAAGTTCAGCACCTGGCTGTTCCGGATCGCGACGAACCTTTGCATAGACCGGATACGCAAGAAAAAACCCGATTACTTCCTGGATGCGGAAGTAGCCGGGACCGACGGATTGACCATGTATTCTCAAATCGCAGCTGATATCCAACTCCCTGAAGAAGAAGTGGAGAATATGGAGCTCCAGGAGACGATCCAGAAAGAAATTTCGAAATTACCTCAGAAATATCGTTCTGTCATCGTATTAAAGTATATTGAGGAGCTGCCCCTTCAAGAAATCAGTGAGATATTGGATATGCCGCTCGGTACAGTGAAGACGAGAGTGCATAGAGGGCGGGAAGCCCTACGGAAGCAATTACGATCTTTGTAAGAGAGGGGGGAGCATTCATGAAAGCATGTCCTGAAGAAGTCATTGACTATATGCATGATTATCTAGATGGAGATATAGGAAGCACCCAAGCATCGGAACTGAAGAAACATCTGCAGGAATGCGATGATTGTCAGCATCATTTTCATGAGCTTAAAAAAGCGATCGCCTTTGTACAAAGCACCTCGCACATCAGTGCACCAAGCGGGTTCACTGACAGTGTGATGGCAAGGCTTCCGAAGGAGAAGAAAAAAGTAGGGTTCCAGCGATGGTTGAAAAGCCATCCGCTTCTCACAGCGGCTGCGCTGTTCCTGACGTTCATGACGGGAGGACTTTTCACCTCCTGGAATGGTAATGATGATTTCTCATTCACCAAGCATGACAATCTCGTCGTACAGGATCACACGGTCCTCGTCCCTAAAGGGGAAGTGGTCAAGGGGGATCTGACCGTACGCAATGGGGATGTGAAGATAGAAGGAAAGGTCACGGGGGATGTGACCGTCATCAACGGTGATAAGTATCTCGCTTCTGCCGGAAGTGTGACCGGTGATATCAACGAGATCGATGAAGCCTTCGGATGGCTATGGTATAAGATCAAAGAAGGTGTCAAAGGAACCGTGGATTTAGGAAATTCGCAAATGGTTGAAAATTAAGATAGACTAGAGGGACGTGGATGACGTTCCCTCTAAGGGCTGGCATTCACGTGGTGTCAGTTTTTTTCTGTAAAACGTAAGTTCAAAGCAAGAGAGGCCATGGGTGTCTTTTAATGGACAAGGACAAAATGTGATATACTAAAAAAGTTACGAAAATGAAGAAGCCACATGGCGGCTTACGCTTTCGATTAAGCTATTGGAGGATGTAATATGCCGTTTCTCGATATTTTTACGGATTACTCCGCACTGGATTATGTCTCCGATATTGTAGATATTCTCGTGGTGTGGTTTGTAATCTACAAACTCATCATGCTGATAAAAGGCACGAAAGCAGTACAATTGTTAAAAGGAATTTTCGTTATCATCATTGTAAGGGGTCTCAGTAGCATTTTTGGCCTTGATACCCTCGGATGGATGATGCAGCAGGCACTGACCTGGGGATTCCTTGCCATCATCATCATCTTCCAGCCCGAATTGAGACGGGCCCTCGAACAGCTCGGCCGGGGCCGTCTGTTCTCGAGATCCGGCATGCAGGAGGATGAAGAGCAGGAACGCATCATTGAATCCATGACCAAAGCGGTCAGCTATATGGCGAAGCGCCGCATCGGGGCCCTATTGACCCTGGAGAGGGAAACAGGGATGAGTGATTACATCGAGACGGGGATCCCGCTCGACTCAAAGATCTCATCAGAGCTCCTCATCAACATTTTCATCCCGAATACACCTTTGCATGATGGTGCCGTCATCGTTCAGAAGAATCAGATTGCGGCAGCGGCATGCTATCTGCCACTTTCAGAGAGCCCGTTCATTTCAAAGGAGCTCGGTACTCGGCACCGGGCAGCGCTTGGTGTCAGCGAAGTGACAGACAGCATTACCATCGTTGTATCTGAGGAAACAGGTGCCATCTCCATTACGAAGAATGGTGAGCTTTATCGCGACCTGACTTTGGATCGTTTCAAGGAGATCCTGACGAATGAGCTCGTTGGCGAACGTTCGAATGCTTCCTCGGTGAAATGGAACTGGAGGGGGAAGAAATAGATGGATAAGTTTATGGAAAGCCGTTGGTTCATGCGCATCGTCGGTTTACTGCTTGCACTCATCCTCTATATGTCCGTCAACTTCGGCGATCTTCAAAAAGAAGCGAATCGTCCGAGTAGCGGAAGCTCTCAGGAAGATGTGGAAACCGTTCAGGATGTGCCCCTTGAAGTGTTTTATGACAGTGATAACCTTGTCGTCACGGGTATGCCCGAGACGGTGAACGTCAGGCTGGAAGGACCGAAAGCCCTTGTGCAGGCAGCCAAGCAGGTGAAGGACTTCCAAGTGTACGTCGACCTGAATGACGTCGGCATCGGGAACCATCAGGTGGAAGTCAAAATAGACAACCTATCGGATAAGATGAAGGCGAAGGTCAATCCAGGCTATGTGAATGTGTCAGTTCAGGAGAAGGTCACGAAGGAATTCGGGGTCGAGCCCGAGTTCAATGAAGGACTGCTTGCCGACGGCTATGATGCCCAGGGACTGGCAGTGGAGCCTAAAACCGTGAAGGTGACAGGTGCGAAAGACGAAGTGGAGCGCATCACCTATGTGAAGGCGACCATCGATGTCGATAATGAAATCAACCAGAATGTCACGAGAGAAGCACAGGTACAAGTGCTCGACCGTAACTATAATAAACTGGATGTCGAAGTGGAACCGGAAACGGTCGACGTGACGGTCTCGGTCACCAACCCGAGCAAAACCGTCCCCATTTCGGTGAAGGAGAAGGGTGAGCTGCCTGAAGGCGTGACGCTCAATTCCATCAGCGTCAAACCAAAAGAAGCCACCATATTCGGAAATCAGAGCCTCCTCGATACAGTGAAGGAGCTGTTTGCCGAAGTGGACCTTTCGGACATCAAGAAAGATACGACAAAGAAAGTGAAGATCGGCCCGCAGTCCGATCTCAATAAGGTGACACCGGAGGAAGTCGAGATCACCATCGATGTCTCACAGGTGTCAACAGATGAGAATAAGGAACTGACGGGTGTGCCGATCACACCGGAGGGCCTCCCGGAAGACTATGAGTACACCGTGACGTCTCCCGAGGCTGAGGCTGTGGATGTCTCACTCAGCGGTCCCCAGGATGAGGTGAGCAAGGTGACGAAGGATGACTTCTCCCTTGCCCTCGACCTCTCGGGGCTCGAGCCGGGTGAACATGAGGTGGAGATTACTGCACAGGGACCGGATAACGTGGACTGGACCCTGTCACAAAAGACCGTAACCGTAGAAATCAAAGATAAGAACACATCAGCCGATGGCTGAAAAAGGAGAGAATAATGATGGGTAAGTATTTTGGAACAGACGGAGTAAGGGGAGTAGCCAACTCGGAACTGACACCTGAACTGGCTTTTAAGCTGGGTAGATTCGGGGGTTACGTACTGACGAAGGATGCCACACGTCCCAAAATATTGATTGGAAGGGATACGCGGATCTCAGGACATATGCTCGAAGGCGCCCTCGTTGCAGGATTGCTGTCGATCGGAGCGGAAGTCATGCGTCTTGGAGTCATTTCCACACCGGGAGTCTCTTACCTCACTAAGGCACTGGGGGCACAGGCAGGGGTCATGATCTCAGCTTCCCACAATCCTGTGGCAGACAACGGAATCAAATTCTTCGGACCGGACGGATTCAAGCTGTCCGATGACCAGGAGAATGAAATCGAAGTGCTCCTTGATGCTACTGAAGATACCCTTCCTCGTCCGGTAGGCGGAGATCTCGGTCAGGTGAGCGACTACTTCGAGGGTGGACAAAAGTATCTGCAATACCTTAAACAAACAGTGGATGAAGACTTCGACGGACTACATATCGCACTCGATTGTGCACATGGTGCCACTTCTTCCCTTGCGACGCATCTGTTCGCCGATCTCGATGCCGACATTTCCACGATGGGAGCATCCCCGAACGGGTTGAACATCAACGAGGGAGTAGGTTCCACGCACCCAGAAACACTCGCGGAAATGGTGAAGGAAAAGGGAGCGGACCTTGGTCTTGCCTTTGACGGAGACGGAGACCGGATCATCGCTATCGATGAAAATGGGGAAATCGTCGACGGAGACCAGATCATGTACATCTGCGGGAAATTCCTTAAATCAGAAGGTCGTTTGAAGCAATCGACGGTCGTCTCCACCGTCATGAGCAACCTCGGATTCCACAAAGGACTCGAGGAGCACGGCATCCAAAGCATCCAGACGGCCGTGGGAGATCGCTATGTAGTCGAGGAAATGAAGAAGAACAACTATAACCTCGGCGGGGAACAGTCCGGTCACATCATCTTCCTGGATTACAACACGACAGGTGACGGACTCCTTACAGGAATCCAGCTTGTGAACATCATGAAGATCACGGGGAAATCCCTATCTGAGCTTGCGGGTGAAATGAAGAAGTTTCCTCAAAAGCTTGTGAACGTCCGTGTGACCGATAAACATCACGTAACGGATAATGCCAAGGTGAGTGAAGTCATCAGCAAGGTGGAAGGCGAGATGAACGGCAACGGCCGGATCCTTGTCCGTCCATCCGGAACCGAGCCCCTTGTCCGTGTTATGGCAGAAGCTCCGACAGAAGAGCTTTGTGCCCGATACGTCGATGAAATCGTCGCCGTGGTACAGGCGGAAATGGGCCTGGCTGAATAGTTGATTTTCCATGCATGAGGGGTCACTCACGACCCCTCATGCATATTTTATAGTGATGGTCATGTGGTCACCATGTTGCGAAGCAGTGACAAACCGCTAACAAATGGTCGGTCCATCCATAATTTGATTGACGGATGATAAGCAACTGGTGTATGATGATTTTGTTTTTAATTTTTCAACATACTGGAAACACTTGACTCAAGAATGGAAAGGTGGAAAGAGGTCGTATTATTTATAAAAAGCGCCAGGACTAAGCGGCTGCTTAGTTGACGAGGTGGAGGTTCTATCGATCGATCGGCGGGTGCCTCCCGGTTCTAGTCACAGAACCGTATGATCCTTCTTCAAAACATCGGGGCAACCCGGTGGACAAAGGGAAGGTTCAAGTGACCCTAATACAACTGACAAATAGAGATAAGGGGGCAAATTGTCCCCAAACGAGATTTGCCCCCTTGTACTTTCAAGGAGGAACTATTCACATGTGCGGAATTGTTGGATATATCGGAAATGCAGATACAAAGGAAATCTTGTTAAAAGGTCTTGAGAAGCTTGAGTACCGCGGATATGATTCTGCCGGTATCGCGGTTCAAAATGAAGAAGGCATCCACGTGTTCAAAGAAAAGGGACGTATCGCGGATCTTCGCGCAGTCGTAGACAGCAGCGTAGAAAGCCATACAGGGATCGGACATACGCGCTGGGCGACACATGGTGTGCCAAGCCACGATAATGCCCATCCTCACCAAAGCACGTCTGGACGCTTCACCATCGTTCATAACGGTGTCATCGAGAACTATTCACAGCTGAAACGTGAATACCTTACAGAAGTGAACTTCGTCAGTGAAACCGATACAGAGGTCATCGTACAGCTTATCGACAAACTCGTAAGCGAAGGAAACGATGTAACGGAAGCATTCCGTCAAACACTCATGCTCCTTAAAGGTTCTTATGCCATCGCCCTATTGGATGCCGAGAACGAAGAAACCATCTTCGTTGCCAAGAACAAGAGCCCGCTGCTCGTAGGTCTTGGAGAAGGCTTCAACGTCGTGGCAAGTGATGCCATGGCCATGATCCAGGTAACAGATCAATTCGTTGAACTGATGGACAAAGAAATGGTCATCGTATCCAAAGAAAAGGTCGAAATCCAGAACCTGATCGGTGAAGTGATGGAGCGTGCCCCGTACACAGCTGAGATCGATTCAAGCGATATCGAAAAGGGAACATACCCTCACTATATGCTCAAAGAAATCGATGAGCAGCCACTTGTGATGCGCAAGATCATCCAAGCATACCAGGATGAAAACGGAGAGCTTCACATTGATCAGCCGATCGTCGGGGCCATGAAGGAAGCAGACCGCATCTACATCGTAGCATGCGGAACAAGCTACCATGCAGGTCTTGTCGGGAAGCAGTTCATCGAGAAAAGCGCCAATATCCCTGTCGAAGTACATGTTGCCAGCGAATTCAGCTACAACATGCCGCTTCTATCGGAGAAGCCGCTCTTCATCTTCATCTCACAAAGTGGTGAAACAGCAGACAGCCGTGCCGTACTCGTCAAGGTGAAGGAATTGGGTCACCAATCCCTCACCATCACGAACGTAGCAGGCTCTACGCTTTCACGTGAAGCGGATCACACCCTTCTTCTTCACGCGGGTCCTGAGATCGCCGTTGCATCTACCAAAGCGTACACAGCTCAGCTTGCAGTCCTTGCCATCCTTGGACATACAGCAGGAAAAGCCATCGGCGTTCAACAAGGCTTCGACCTTGTCCACGACCTTGGAATCGTTGCTACTGCCATGGAAGCCCTCTGCGATACGAAAGAAGAGTTCGAAGCGATTGCCAAGGAATACCTGGCGACTACGCGCAACTGCTTCTTCATCGGCCGCTCCATGGACTACTTCGTTGGACTTGAAGGTGCTCTTAAACTGAAAGAGATCTCCTACATCCAAGCCGAAGGATTCGCAGGAGGCGAGCTGAAGCACGGAACCATCGCCCTCATCGAAGAAGGCACACCGATCATCGCCTTGGCGACACAAGAAGAAGTAAACCTTGGAATCCGTGGAAACGTCAAAGAAGTCGTAGCCCGCGGAGCCAATCCTTGTATCATTTCCATGAAAGGCCTGGAAGACGAAGAAGACCGCTTCGTCATCCCAGAGGTGAACCCATTATTAACACCTCTTATCTCTGTCATCCCACTGCAGCTCATCTCTTACTACGCTGCCCTGCACCGCGACTGTGACGTCGATAAGCCGCGTAACCTGGCTAAATCTGTTACGGTTGAGTAAGAGAACCATGGAGTTGTAAAAACGGAATATGTTAAAGTCCCCCGCATGGGTAAATGCGGGGGACTTTTTTTGCTGGCTTTCCATTTCCAATTCTCATACTATAGATGGTAACGGGATAAAGAATGCGCTTGTCACCAACAGGCAACTTCTTCATTAACTGAGTATTCCTATAAATAAAGGTACTTACAGAAAGGAGACAAGAGATGAATACCCTAGATTTAACACCTGAGGACTTTGAACTGATCGAATCCGCCAAAGACAAGATCACCATGCTCTATGAAGATGATAAACACCACGTCGCAGCAGCCCTGCGTACGAATTCGGGTGATATCGTCTCTGCTGTACATATCGAAGCCTACATTGGACGTGTGACCGTGTGTGCCGAGGCGATAGCCGTGGGGAGTGCTGTCTCTTCTGGCCACAAGGGTTTCCATACCATCGTGGCTGTCCGGCACCCCTATTCCGACGAAGTTGATCGCACGATCCGTGTCGTGAGTCCATGCGGCATGTGCAGGGAATTGATCGCTGATTATTCACCCGAATGCTTGGTCATCCTGGAGGTGGACGGTAAGCTGGTGAAAACCAGGATCGGGGAGCTGATCCCATTGAAATATACAAGGTCATCTACGTAAAGGGAGTGTAGAAAATGGACTACTACGGGGAGCTTTGCACGAAGGTATACGAAAGCGGGAAGTCCATTGCTGAAGGGGAGGAGCTTGCCTTTTATCTATCCCATGTGACCGAAGGGATGAAGGTGCTGGAGCCTATGTGCGGAAACGGGCGGATGCTCATTCCTTTCATGCAGAGAGGGATCGATATTGAGGGCTTTGATATCTCGGATGAAATGCTGAAGGTATGCGTGGTGAAGGGGAATGAACGGGGTATGGAACCCCGTGTATTTCATCAAGATATGAGGCACTTCAACCGGCAAGATACTTATGATTTGATCATGATCCCATTTGGGTCGTTCTCCCTTCTTCCGGAAGAAATCGTCCCCCTGTGCCTGAGGAATTTAAAAGAGTCCCTAAGGCAGGGTGGTAGACTTCTGATCACGGCTATCATTCAGCAGGGGGCTGATGACTGCCCGGAGTGGAAGGAGACCAATAGACTTCAAGATGGAAAGAATACCATTATAGAATACAAGCGGATGACCTATGACAAGGACAGCAGGGTTCTGAATAGTAAGCTGAAGTATCACCTTATACATGAGGGAGAGGTAATCAAAGAAGAGCTGATGGATTTCCCGATGCGGATGTACGGAGTAGAAGAGTGTAAGGAATTGCTTCATAAAAGCGGGTTTGTGAACGTGATTGCCCATGAAGTGTTGGATGGGTACGGCAAAGGGAATCCATTTCACGTGTTTGAAGGCACCATATAGAGCAGGAAAGCGAGGAGAACCATATGCATTTCACAACCGACCGACTCACCGTCAGACCGTTCACAGAGGATGACATCCACGATGTATTCACGATCTATCAAGATGAAGAAACATGTCGCTATCTTCTCCACGGCCCGTGGACCACGGAGGATAGGGTGGAGCGGTTCCGGAAGAAGCTCCAGAATCAAGCGCTCTCCAGTGAATCGGGCCTGAGCCTCGCCGTGGTCGAAGGGGACAAGGTCATCGGTGATCTGTCGGTATGGTACACCGGCATGAAGGACACGGTGGAGATCGGATACAGCTTTGCAAGGGAAACGGCAGGGAAAGGCTGCGCAACGGAAGCACTCAGGGGGCTCGTAAAGCGACTTTTCATAGAATACGATATTCATAGGATCCAGGCGACCCTTGACAGCCGGAATCAAGCGTCGGCCAGGCTGTGCGAGCGGATTGGGATGAGGAAGGAAGCTCATTTCATACAGGACTACTGGAATAAGGGCGAGTGGACGGACAGTTTCGTGTACGGCATGCTGATGGCAGATCTTGATCCCGAGATGTGAGTGAACACGGCCAAAGGTCGTAAAAAAGATGCGACCAATCCCCAATGCGGTGCCCGTTCCCGCAGGCTACAATGAGGTCAGAGAGGATGTGGCACCCATGAAAAAAGAAAAATGGAATGAAGAGCTTCCAGTCGTCCAGTTCCGCATCGCGCGTCCAACCAGGAAGTTCGCCGAGGTCATACGTTTTTATATGGAAGGCATCGGGCTGAAGAAGATCGGCGGATTCGAGGCGCACAACGGGTATGACGGGATCATGCTCGGTCTCCCGGGGCATGCGTATCATCTGGAGTTCACGACCCGCGAAGACGAAGGGCCCTGTGAGGCACCGACAAAAGATAATCTCCTTGTGTTCTATATCCCGGATGGTGATCGAATGGAGGAGATTGTATCCAGACTTGCAGAAATGGGATACGATCCGGTGGAACCGGAGAATCCATACTGGAAGGAGAAGGGCATCACGATAGAGGATCCCGAGGGATGGCGAGTGGTGTTGATGAATACGGAAGGCATTGGGTGAAAAAGTGATCTAAAAGACTTTCGAATAGAAGGTCTTTTTTTATCATTCAACATGTTTTGTACCTTGCCTTTTTGTTATTATGGAAATATAAACCATAAAAAGGAGGGAGAACAATGCTTGAAAACCTCATCGCCTATGCCGTCGCCCTCTTCCTTTTTCAACCCCTCAATGTCCTGATCCATGAGTACGGTCACGCTTTCTTTGTGAAGATATTCGGAGGTCGGGTGACGAAAATCGAGGTTGGAACAGGTGAATCCCTCTTTCGGGTGGGACATGTACAGGTGAATAAGCAATTTTTCATCTTTGGGATGTGCCGGTATGAAGGGACTCCGGAGATATCAAAAAGCCGTCTGAAGCTGTCCTTCATTGCCATCGGCGGTGTCCTGTTCAATGCAGTGACCATCACCATGCTCATCCTCGTTAAGGTATATACCGATCATAACCACTTCCTGGATGGGTATTATTTCGGCGCGACGGGTATGCTCATCCTGTCGGCTTTGCTCCCGGTGACGTATTCTACGGGATTCCATAGTGACGGAAAATGGCTGGTGACCATTTGGAAGAAAGACTCTCTATCAGCATAAAGGAGGTTCATAGATGGATAGTATCATATTCGACCTGGACGGAACGATCTGGGATCCAATCGATACGGTTCTGGAAGCGTGGAATCGGACGATCGAGGAGCATGATGAAGCGGCACAGACGATGACGCGTGCGGATTTTGAAGGGGTCATGGGTCTTCAGGTGAAAGAAATCGAGGAGAAGTTATTCCCGGACGTTGATGAAGAGGTGCGGTCGAGGATGTTACAGGCATGTCTGGAGCGGGAAGAAGAGCTTCTCGGTAAACGGGGAGGAAGGCTTTATCCGGATGTGGAGAAGGTGCTTGAGACCCTGTCCCGTTCCTATAAGCTCTTCATCGTCAGCAACTGCCAAGACGGCTATATCGAAACGTTTTATGACTATCACAAGCTTGAGCGTTTCTTCGAAGACTTCGAGAATCCCGGACGCACGGGGCTCAGTAAGGGAGAAAACATCAAGCTGATCATAGAAAGGAACAACCTGAAAGCCCCGGTCTACGTCGGGGATACGGATGGTGACCGGAAAGCAGCGGAGTCTGCGGGAATCCCGTTTGTTTATGCCAAATATGGTTTCGGTCATGTAGAGAAGTATGATGAAGTGCTGGAGGCGTTCGGGGATTTGGTGAAGCTGTATTAGTTCATGCTTTTTACAAGAGAGAAGAAAGTAGCCAAGGATCCGTATCCTCGGCTACTTTCTTTTGAATAGACGTAGAATTCAAATCGAACCATGCCTCTTTAAAATCTCCGTTCCGAGTCCCCGTCCGTCGCCTTGATCCGAAGGAAGCCGGAGGATGCTCCGTTGAATTCACCTTTAAGATCGGGGCGATCGATTTCATCCTCGATCAGGACGGTGTGGCTGCCTTTCCCCTCCACGGTCACGGGATAGCTGCCTTTGAGGAATTCCTCGGGTGGGAATTGCTTGTCGTATGTGGAGTCGAGGAGCTCGAGGTTGAATGAGACGTCATTCCGGCTATGATTCTTCAATTCTATATCGCACGTAGCATAAATATGTCCGTCCCCATCTAATTCAAATGTACACTCGCTCCTGTCGTCATAGGAAAGGGCGTAGATGCCGCTGGCCAATGTATGTTGATAGAGCCAGATGGCCATGGTGGGAGCCGCTGCATAGGCGAACATGGTCAGGAGGACAAGGCGGATCCGGTATTTCTTCAATCCACGTACGAGAAAGACGATGGCGCTGATATAAAGGAAGCTGCCGATGATGCCGAGAATGACGAATCCGTCGCTGTCGGTGATCGGGAAGGACATAAATACTGTTCTGGCTTCACTCAGTTTGTGTTCAGGGAATGGGAAGTACAGCACCATGCAGATGAGGAAGATAGCCATGGCTGTTAGAACCGATGCCTTATTTTTAATCATGGAACCCCTCCTTCGATAACGAAATATGTATTTATTTCCATTTTAACGCAAGGATGAAGACATGAAAAGGGGCTGAGACAAACATGTTTTAGTCATAGTAAAACCCGAGTCATTTGCCTACGATAAAGCAAATGATTCGGGTTTTAAATTGGTTTAATGAACATTCAAATCTCATCGGTTCCAGCGGTTGATCGGAGTGCAAGACGAAGACTCCTGCGAGAAGTGTAGCTGATGTGAGACCCCGCAGGCGTGTGCACTGGACCCAAATTATTGGACACCCACTTTTTGATTCATTCGTTGTGTGTG
>NZ_JBLRVS010000003.1:13657-136151 GCF_047915635.1 Rossellomorea sp. FS2
GCGTGCCGAGGAGGCTCACGGGCTACCCGCGGAAAGCGAAGTCTTGCACGGAGATCATGAGCGGCATTAAGATCCTATACTGATTGTGTTCGGCATTAAAGGGGCCTTTTTTAGTTTTGTCCCATGCTCTTTAGATCGTAAAAAGTCTTTGGGCGTTTCATGGGGACTGCGCGACCCTCTATTCCCTTTACCCCTTGAACGTCACAGGCTCCATCTCCTGATCGAGGGCCTTCATTTCATAGCCCTGTTCGGTCAGCTGTTGAAGGAGTTGGTCAAGGGAAGCGAGGGTCGTCTTTTTGTCGTGCATGAGGATGACCCTCGGTGTTTCGTGATATTGATAGTCTTCGAGTTGTTTCATCACGTTAGGGACGTAGGCGGGGCTCAGGAAGCGCCAGTCTTCGCTGTCGATATCCCAGTCCCACAGTCGGAAGCCGGCATCGTTCACGGCCTGTCGGTAGGCAGGTGTCATATTCGGCACAGAACCGTATGGGACGCGGATGAGATCGCTGGTTACACCGGTGAGTTCTTGAAGTGTCGCTTGCCCTTGTTTCATTTCCCCTACCACGCTGTCCTTGGATTGATAGATTTTCTTCACATCATGGCTGACGCCGTGCATCCCGACGGAATGACCGGCAGCAACCATCTCCTGAATGGCAGTGCTGTATGTCTTCATATTCGGTTCAAGCATGAAGAAGGTGGCTTTGGCATCGTATCGATCGAGCACCTCAAGGATGCCTTCGGTATTTTCATTCGGACCGTCATCGAATGTCAGATAGACGATTTTTTTCCCTGTCGCTTGTTCTTCTTGATTAGCGTCTGGTTCCGGTGCATCGGCATCAGGTGCTGGTTCGACAGGCTCCGTGGCTTCTTGATGATCATTCTGTGTCTGCTGGTCCGTGTCGTCCTTCGGTTCAGGATCAGCAGGCTGTTCTTTTTCGGTATCCTTGGTCTTTTCCGGTTTTTCCTGTTTGTTGATCTTGGCCGCTTCCCCACCTAAGGGGGATTCCGATTGGTTGAAGGCAATCCATTTGTCTCCGACCCCAGAGCTCTTGGCCACCACGATATCTTTGATCAATATACTGGATAATAGGATAAGTACGAGGGTCAGTGCGCTCAAGATGACCCGTTTCACGTTTAATCTCCTGTTGTATTTTCGTTCCTGCTGTTGCATTCCCCTCACCTTTCTTCTCGCTGTTTGTCTCTATTTCCCATGGTAAAACATTCTTGATGGAAAAGGGTTACTAATCGGTTACAAACATCCGTCGAACGCTGTAACTTTTTTGTTACTTTTGTCGAGAAGGTTTACACTATACTGATGGAAGCTATAAGTAGGAAGTGAATAGAATGAAGCGATTGATGATACAAGTGGTCCTTATACTATTGATATGCAGCGGATGCTCATTATTTCAATCGAATTCGTCGTTGATGAAGCCCCCTGAGCTCCCCGTCCAGCAGCAGGAGCTGAAGCAGGCGATCGGTCAGTATGTGCCGGCCCAGGCAGAGTGGCTCTCCCCTCTTGAAGGTGGCGACACAAACCGGATCATCGAACGGGATCTTGATGGGGACGGTGAGAAGGAGTTGATCGTCTTTTACCGGATGCCGGATAAAACGTCTCAGATGGAAGGGATCATCCTTGAGAATCGCAAGGGGAAATGGGAGAAGAAAATCCATTTCAGCGATCTTGGCAGGGAGCTGCAGAAGGTGGAGTTCGCGGATCTTGACGGAGATGGGGAGGATGAGGTCCTGATCGGGTTTTCCTATTCCAATGAGTCATCGGATAAAGCCCTCCTCGTCTTCAATGTGAGCGGAAAGAAGCCGGAGAAGCTGTTTGAATCTCAATACAGCGCCTTTTTTGCCGACGATTATGACGAAGATGGAACGGGTGAGCTGATGCTTGCGTCCCTTGTCCCGAACCAGGAACATAACGTCACCCTCTACTCGTTCCAGGACAAAATGGAAAAGGTCGATGAGCTCAAGCTGGACCCTTATGTATACCCTTATTATCATACGGTGGCGGGATACGTCACTCCATCCGTAAAGGGAGCTGTCCTGGATTCCAGTGTGGGGGCGCACTCCTCCACCTCTTTCATCGTGGGGGTGAAAGACGGTAAGCTGAAGGAAGTGAAACCGAAGGGATTGACGGAAGAAGATCTCTTCAGGGCAACAGCGGCGAATAGTATCGATACGAATGATGACGGGATCATTGAAATCCCTGTGCTTGTTGAAGGGAGCGCAGACAAGCCGTATGTGGATATGCCGTTCATCAGTGAGTACTACCAGCTGAAGGATGACGGAGAAGCCCGCTTCATCGAAAGCACATATGAAAATGTGAACTATCAATATACATGGAAGCTCCCCGATTCGTGGCCGGATGTTGAAATCGACACGAGCGGAGACCGTCGGTACGTCAAATTCATCTCCAAGGAAGATGGCAGTGTCCTGTACGATATCTATGCCGTCGAGAAGGATAAAGTCATCCCGGATGAAGGCTGGAATGAATTGAGTGAAAGCAATCAATTCATCTACCTGACCAAGTATTCGCCAGAGCGGTACCCGCAAAACTTCCAAGCGAACTAAGAAATGTAGGTGTGGTGTATGAAACGGATCATGATCATTGAAGATGAAGAATCGATCAGAGGATTCATCAAAGTCAATCTCAAACGATATGGATATGAGGTGCTCGAAGCAGGAAGTGCAGAAGAAGGAATCGAACTTCTGAAGGCACAGGGTGCGGATATCCTTCTCCTGGATGTCATGCTCCCTGGGATGGACGGGTTTGAAGCGTGCGGGGAAATCCGCAAGTGGAATCCGGCTGTCGGCATCATCATGCTGACGGCCAAGGTCCAAGAGATGGATAAAGTCCACGGGCTGATGAACGGGGCCGATGATTATGTGTCGAAGCCCTTCAGTCCGAACGAACTGATTGCGAGGATTGAATCTCTCTTCAGGAGACTCCGGCCAGCTCCAGTGCCGAAACCCGTGCCCGACTGGTTCCTTGATGAGAAGAAGCGGCTCTTCTATGTCAAGGGGAAGGAGATTGACCTTTCTCCCGTTGAATATGAGCTGGTCACCAGTATCATTAGGAAAAATGGACAGGCGGTGAGCCGGAACGATCTTCTGGATAAGGTGTGGGGTGTGAACTACATGGGCGACCCGAAGATCGTGGACGTGAACATCCGCAGGATCCGCCAGAAGATCGAGGAGAACCCGTCCAATCCACGCTTCCTCCTGACCGTTTGGGGCTTCGGATACCGATGGAATGAGGGCCGGGAACATGGGGATTAAAAAAAGGCTGCTGATCCAGAACCTGAGCATCATCACGCTGACGATCCTCCTCTTCCTCGGGATCCTCATATCTGGAATCTATCATTATTACTACAGCGGGACGGCAGAGATCCTGAAGAATCACGCTGAAAATTCAGCCCAGTTCTCAAAGAGGTACATGGATCTTTCCCCGTATACGATCAGGGATCAGGTGCAGGATATCCAGACGAATTTTTCCCTGCCCCAGGCCGAAACACAGGTGATCAGTACGGACGGGAAGATGCTGTCTTCCTCCGAAGGGTTCATCAGTCATGAAAAGCTCGACTTCCCTGATATTCAGGATGCCTTTAGGAAAGGGGAAGGGACGTGGATGGGGACGAACCCTGAGACGGACGAGCATGTGCTGGCCGTCTCGATCCCCCTGGAGTCTGATGGGAAAACGGTGGCCCTCCTGCGTTTCGTTTCATCCCTGGAACCGCTGGACGATAACTTCAAGACGATCCTCGCCACCTTGATCGGCATCGGACTCAGCATCCTCCTCATGGTGTTCGTGATCAGTACCTTCTTCTCGCGCATGATCACCGACCCCGTCGTGGAGCTGACGAACGCTTCGCAGAAGCTTGCAAAAGGAGACCTTGAAGCAAGAATGACGGGTACGTATAAAGATGAGTTCCGTACATTGAGCCAATCCTTCAATGATATGGGGCAGGAGTTGCTGAAAACGGAGAAGCTGAAGAATGAATTCATCTCCTCTGTCTCACATGAGCTCAGGACCCCCCTCACCTCGATTAAAGGATGGGGTGAAACCCTGCTGACAGGGGATATGAAAGATGAAGAAGAGATGAAGACGGGGCTCAACATCATCACAAATGAAACGGACCGCTTGATAGCCATGGTGGAGGAACTGCTGGACTTTTCACGTTATGCAAAGGGTACCTTTGAGATCTCACCGCACCCTTTCCCGTTTCATCGTCTGGTTCAGGAAGTGGTCCTTCAGCTCGATAAGAAGCGGCTGGCGAGGGAGATGGAAATCGTATTGGAGAATGGCGAGCCGGTCAATCTGGAAGCAGATGAATACAGAGTCCGGCAGGTCATCTTGAATCTCCTTGATAATGCGATCAAATATTCAGCCCCGGGTTCGACAATCTCAATCCGCTATCGCCGTGATCAAAGCAACCTTGTGTTCGAGGTGGAGGATGAAGGTGTCGGGATCGAGAAGAAACATCTCCAACAGGTGCTGACCCTATTCTATAAAGAAAATGAAAAATCGGAGGGAGTCGGTCTTGGTCTTGCCATCAGCAAGCAGATCATCGAACTTCATGGTGGACAGCTTTATGTAAGAAGTGAGAAAAATGTCGGGACGGTTGCCGGATTCACCCTCCCCTTGAATGATAAAACACAGTAAAACCCAGAGCCTGTATGGTTCTGGGTTTTGCTCGGTAAATGACTTCTACCGGCTTGATTCAGATGGGGGCACATCGAGGGCACTGACATCCGTGAATCGTAAAATGGGGTGAATGGCCACAACAAGGCCAAGAGTCATGGTCAGTACGCCACTGAACAGAATCGTCTGCGTAACACCAACCAGCTCAGCCAGGAGTCCCCCTGCATAGACCCCGATCGGGAAGCCGATCCCTGCAATCAATCCATACACTCCGAATACCCGGCCCCTCATCGCATTGGGTACAAGCTGTTGACGGAGGGTCGGTGACACAATATTGAAAGGCGCATAAACGATGCCGCCCAAAAACATAAGGACGTAGATGATCAAGATGTGTGTGTGAAAACTTAAGCTTGTCGGTACGAGTCCCCATAATAAGATGACCAGTCCGAGTGAATAGGAATACGGGAATTTCCTTCTCAGTCTGACCCATAGGATCGCCCCGGCAAAGGACCCTACCGCAAAAAATGACCACATTGTTCCTAACGTGCCCGGCCCTGCTTTGACGATCTCATCGACGAAGACAGGAAGCATCGGTTCTAAAGGGGCATAGGTGAAATTAAAGAGTAACGTGATCAAGGCAATGACGATGAGGATCTTATAAGAGAGGATATAGGTGAACCCTTCCTTGGTTTCCCTTAGGAAATGACGCCATTTCCATCTCGCTCCCGTCTGAGAACTTGTTTGACTGCTGTGATAGGCTTCAGGCGGAATCATAAGATACAATAGGGCTGCCATTAAAAAACAGATGACATTAAGCAATAAAGTCATCGGGGCCCCTACCAGAGCGGTACTGAATCCTCCCAGCGCCGGTCCGATCAATGACCCGATTTGGCCGGTCATCGTAAAAACCGCGTTCCCTGTTTCCAAATCCTCCTTATGAAGAAATTCAGGAAGGATAGATGCGGTGCCTATGGTCGTGAAGGATGAGAGACATCCCTCCACAAAAACCACCACGATGATCATCCAGATGGAGAGGACATCGAGCCAATAGAGAAGAGGGATAAGAGCTAAACATCCGCCTCTCACGACATTTTCCCACATCATAACGGTCCTCCGGTCGAAATGATCTAACATTCCCCCTACCAGGATGCTCGATAATAATGGAGAGACTGTAGCCACCGATATCACCATTCCGACGGCAACGGTTGAACCGGTTACTTGATAAACAAACCACCCCAATGCAATCCACGATAATTTCCTGCCGATATTCAGAACCGTCGAAGCGATAAGAAAGTTCCTGAAGTACGCATTTCTAAGTAATGTCACATATCCCCTCACTGAACCCCGCCTTTTCTGTTTGTTAGGTTCATTATCCACCAAAAACTGGGAATTACTGCTCCTGCAAAGGGTTGAATCCATTTCATCCTTTAGATGGAACTTCAGTTTTAACAACCTATCTCACTTGATTCCAACAATCATTCTTGAAAACAACCTAAACGCCGTGCGAGCTGGTCTCTGATTGTATTTCTCCACACGCTGTGGATGGATCGGTAGCCAGTAAAGCGAAGAAAAGTACTATCCACTGGTTACTCACACTTTATCCACAGATAATGTGGACAATAATCTTTCCGTAGGAGTTATTAACAGCCATTGGTACCCAAACCTCCAAAAAATTTGAAAATAAATCGAGTTTTCAACAGGTTGTCCACATATTCTGAATAATGTGATAGCCCTATTGCTTCAGGACAATGTGTATCTGATTGGAGCCGGTCCGCTTGATGACACGGTAGCCCTGTTCAGAAGCAGCCTTTCCATCTATCACTCTTTGCTTCGTAACTACTACTCTATGTTTCGAGGGGGAATGTGTCCGGGCAATAAAAAAGAGATGGAGAAAAATGAAAAAAAAGAAAATAAAAGGAGTGCAAATCCGTTATAATGGACCTATAAAATAGGACGGAGGAACAAACCATGGGGAAATTAGAATCGAAGGTAAAAGATGCCCTTTCCGAGATCAAGAGTGCGGATCCCGATGTGCGCCATGATGGATTGATGAAGCTGAAGGACATTACGGTGGAAAACAAAGGCGGAGAGTGTGACATCTCCCTTCTGAAGGACATGATAAAGCTCGCTGCCGGTCCCTTTGAGCGTACAGGGGAAGAATGGGATGATCCGAGCTTGGTCCTCCTTGAATTCGTGGTTGATTATATGGAAGAAAGGGTGGCACGCGACCTGACCCGTCACATAGCCGATTTCAGTGAGATGGGGAAGCAGTGTGTCCTTTATCATACGAGCATGCACGAACATGATGGTGCTGTGCGAGCCCTGATCGAAATGTACGAGATCTTGATTCCTCTTAATCAGGCATGGTTTCCCCATGCGGTCTTAGAACAAAACGGGGTCGTATCCAAAGCGTTGATCAATCATTTCTATACCCGTTTGGACGATAAAGCCTGCAGGCGAGATCTCTACAGAATACTGGCCAATCTCCACGAGGAAAAAGTATTCTATCAATTCAAGCCTGAGGTCATCAAGCCCCTCATCCATCGTCATTGGGAAGAAGCGAAGGCAGCCTATCTCCAGTATGATCGTGATTATAAAACCAAGCACGTCCATTGTTCGTGGAAAGACTCATACCTCCATATACGGGAGGAGCTGGAGAATTTCCTGAAGCTGATGGATGTGTATTGGGGCGAGGAATGGCTGCCGTATCTGGAGGAGGCAAAGGGGTGGAATGACCCCATTGTCAAGACGATTGCCGTCACGGTATCCCTCAAGCGGGGCATCCCCGTTGATCAGGAAGAGGTCTACTGGTGCGCCACCCATGTCGAGTCAGCGGAATTATTCCACTGGAGGCTCATCATCGATCGGATCGAACATCACAACCCGGTCAAGGATTCCCGTCAATCCGATGTGGCCCGGACCCACTTATTCTACTATCTGTTATTTGACCGTGAAGAGAGCCTCTACGCGGAGGAAATCACGATTTTGGATCAGATCGATACATTCACCGCTTACGAAGAGCCGGTCCGATACTACTTAGCTTCTTACCGCGACCTCTCAGGCCACGTGTACCCCGCGTGGGTTGGTGCGTTCAGCCTGGAAGAAGGACAGGATTCCCTCTTTAAATGGGATGATTCCACCATCCTTGAGGAGCCGTTGGAAAGCAGGAATGTGGAAGGCTGGAAAACGGCGTTCATGCAGGAGCGGAAGGAACGGATGGAGAAGGAAGCATCTGAAATCCATTATGAGGCGAAGACGAAGGAAGGAGCCGTCTTGATCAAAGGGAACTCCCTCATCGTCCACTCAAGGGAAGGGGACCGATCTATCTTCTTGAAGGACATCCAGACCTTGACGATCGAATGGAAGAAGGGCGGTTTATTCGGCCTGAAAAAGATCCCGATGGTGGCGGTATACGAGAAGGGCGGGGGAATGTTCATGACCTATCCGGAATCGGAGATCGACTATGAGAAATTCGCAGGGGCTGTCCATGAGCAAACCGAAAGCCTGGAAGAACCGCCATTCATCGAATTCTTGGAGGTGGGCTGATGGTCGGCCTGGTCCATCACATCGAACTGAACGTATCAGACTTAGATAAATCTACAGAATTCTGGGGATGGTTCTTAGGAGAACTCGGCTATGAACCTTATCAGGAATGGGCAAAGGGTAAAAGCTATCGCCTCGGTGAAACGTACATCGTATTCGTCCAGACGGAGGAGCGCTTCCTGGACGTCCCGTACCATCGGTCACGCGCCGGACTGAACCACTTGGCGTTCCACGGAAAATCCAGGAAGCATGTGGATGATCTGACAGCAACACTTGAGGAGAAAGGGGTACCCGTCCTGTACCGTGATCGGCACCCATATGCAGGAGGAGAAGGGTATTACGCTGTATTCTTCGAGGATCCTGATCGGATCAAGGTGGAGCTTGTGGCTCCGGGTAAAGGAGAGGACACAGATGAATCAACACGTTAAAGACAACTTGACACAGATGATTTCCAAGCAGCTTGAATCATCTGATATCGTGGGTGCGAGTGTGGCCATCGTGGAAGGGAGCGAGGTAGTGTATGCTGAAGGTTTCGGGTTCGCAGACCGAGACAGGGATCAACCAATGGATGCCGATACACTCATGAGCATCCAAAGCATCTCGAAAAACTTCATGGCGACCTCGATCATGCAGCTCGTGGAAGCAGGATCCATCGAACTGGATGATCCCGTAGTGAAGCATCTTCCGTATTTCAGGACAAAGGACCGGGCTGCGAGCGATCAAATCACCGTCCGCCACATCCTTTCGCACACGGCAGGTTTCCCGGAAGCGGGCATCGCCAATATGGTCGCACCGAATGTGAGGGAGATCTTCTCGGATACCCCGACGGAATTTCAGGAAGCGCTGGATCATTACGGACTGTCAGAAGAAGAGATTTCCGCAATTGAGACCCGTGAAGACATCACAAGGTGGTTCGAAAAGGTCGAACTCATTGGCTCCCCAGGCTCACAGTGGGCTTACTGTACGGACGCCTATGTCATACTCGCCGATCTCTTTGAAAAGGTGACAGGGATGGTATGGGAGTCCCATCTGAATTCCCATGTCTTCCGTCCACTTGGATTGGTAAGAACCACAAGCCACGGAGCTGAGGAAGCAGAAAATAGCGCTCGTTACTACATGGGAGAGGAAAGAACCGAAACGCCTTTCCCTAAAAACGAACTCGCGGCACCAATCGGTTATCTGTACTCGACTGCCAATGAGCTGGGATGCTACCTGGCCGCGCATCTTAACGGTGGAACAACGTTGTTAACGAATGACTCCGTCAAGATCATGCAAAAGCCCCACCATCTGGTCAGTGAAGAATGGCGATTCGGCAGTGAAGTCAGAAGCTATGGTCTCGCGTGGTTTACGGACAATTATAAGGATATGCCAATCATTGAGCACGGAGGCGGGCAGATGGGTGTTCGGTCCCTCATGACGATGGTGCCAGCCCTTCAACTCGGCATCGTTATCCTTATGAATACGGAGGGAACGGTACACTATGATCTCTGCGAAGGGATCATGGATTTTTATATGAATGAATAGAGAAGTGCAGCGGGAAACAGGTTCTCGCTGCTTTTTTAGTGGATCCTCCCCTGATAAAACCAGTCCAAACATCTTATTGACTCTAATACTGTAAGCGCTTACTATAAAATAACAACGTTGTTATATCTAGGCGGTAAAACAATCAAAGGAGTGGATGGAGTGAAAAAGGTTGGGAAAGGGATCTTGTTGTTCTTGGTTTCCGTTTTGGTGATGGGGGTGGCACTACCCATATCGGCGGTGGCGGACGATGTTCCGGAGTGGCAGTCGATCACATTCGGTCAATCGACCGATCTGAATTTTTCTGCAAATGTACTGCCGGATAAAGTCGGGCTGAATACAGCAGAGCCTGAACATCCGGGTACGATCGATGGGAAAATTCATTTGGAGAGCAGGGGAGGGAAACTGGCTCCAGGGCATGATGGGTTGACCTTTTATTACACCACCTTGAATCCGAATGCGGATAATTTTGTTTTGGAGGCCGACTTGACTTTCCATCAGCTTGGCCCGGAGACAGGGGCAAAGCAGAGCGGCCAAGAGGGAGCTGGCATCATGGTGAGGGACGTGAATGGAGCGGCCAGGCAGGACCCGATGATGGAAGGGTTTGAAGAAGTGACCGCTGCATCCAATATGTTTGCCGTCGGTTTGATGAGGGACGGGATGAGCGCCCTCTCACGGACGGGCGTAGAAGAACCGTGGGGAAGTACAGGGAGTAAGTGGGTGAATAAAGTCCTTCCGGGAGCGCCTGCAGTACCGATGAATACACCGGTCCGCGTGAAGCTTGAGCGGACGGATACAAGCTTTGTCATGTCTGCCACCTTCACCCATCTGTCGGGATCTCCTACGTTCAAACAGGAGTTAAAAGGAGCAGACCTTGTTCAGGTGATGGATCCCGACGGTATGCAAGTGGGATTCTATGCTTCACGGAATGCCTCCATGACCGTGGAGAATGCAAGCTTATCGGTGAGTGAGGCGAATACGGTGCCGACACCGGAGGAGCCTGTCCTTCAGCCGGAGCCATCCCTGACGATCCTTTCTCCGAAAGAGTCGGGCTCAAAGAAGTATTCGTTGAAAGTGACGTCGAACACACAAGGGAACATCTCCGTTTGGCAGGATGGCAAGCAGATTGTGAAGAATAAAAAGGTGAAAGCTCAACAAGTATTCGATGAAAAAGCAAAGCTGAAAAATGAAAAGACATCGTTCCGTGTCGAATGGAAGACGAATGATGGAGTGGTCCTGACCGAGGAATGGACCGTCACGATGAAGATGTTCAAGGGTGGGAAAGGCCTGTTCGTTTCACCGGATGGGAAAGCGACTGCTTCCGGTAAAAAGAACGATCCCCTGGACCTCGATACCGCCATCAAATACGTACAGCCGGGAGAGACGATTTACCTCCTGGAAGGGGTATATACAGAGCCCGTGACCATCGGCCGGACATACAGCGGGGAAAAGAAAAAAATGAAAACCCTGGCTCCGTATAAGGGTGCCAATGTTCTATTCGACGGGAAGAATGAGAAAGGAAATCTTCTAAATTTGAATGCCGACTATTGGGTGATCACGGGCTTTGAGCTGACGAAGTCGACCGGAAACGGTATGAGGGTGAATGGAAGTCATAACAAGATCGATCATATGACGTTCAGCTACAATCAGAATACCGGGTTCCAAATCTCGGGAAGTGGATCGGATCCCGAACTGTGGCCGAAACACAATCTTATCTCGAACAGTGAATCCCATGATAATCGTGATTCGTCTGATATCAATGCCGACGGCTTTGCGGCCAAGCTTGGTGTGGGGGAAGGGAATGTATTCAAGAATAATATTTCCCACCATAATATCGACGACGGCTGGGATCTATACAACCGTACCAATGAAGGTGCCAACAAGCCGGTTACCCTTGACGGGAACATTTCATATTCCAATGGGAAGCTCAGTAGTGGTTACAATGAAGACGGTACCTCGGGCAGTGGATTCAAGGTAGGCGGGGAAGGCCTCCCGGTCGCTCATATCGTTAAGAACAACCTGGCATTCGATAACAATATGGATGGGTTCACAGACAACTTCAATCCAGGCAAAATCATTGTTCACAAAAATATCGCCATCGATAATAAGCGCTACAACTTCATCTTCCGGATCAACCCGTATTTCAAACCGGAAGAGCAGGGGATTTTCACAAAAAATATCTCCATCAAAACCGATCCCGACCGCCTGAAGGGGGACTTTGTGTCAGGTGTCGTGGATGACAGCAACTACTTCTTTGACGGAGAAAGAACGGTAAACAGCAAAGGGGACGAAAAGGACCCGAAGCCTTATCTGAAAAAATTGCGCCCATAAAAAAGACGTCCATGCCTGGCATGGACGTCCTTTTTAATTTATTCTTCAGCGCCGGAAAGGACCATCACGTCCTCACCTTCCGATACCGCCTTCTCGATATGCTGTTCACCCCACGAGCAGAGCATCTGAAGGGCAGGAGCAAGGGATGTCCCGTAGTCGGTCAGCTTATACTCGACCTTCGGCGGTACCTGATTGTACACGATCCGCTCGAGGACCCCGTCGGATTCGAGCTCACGAAGCTGCTGGGTGAGCATCTTCTGGGTGATGTTAGGCATCCTCTTTTTCAGTTCGCTCGTGCGGAGGGTGCCGTGATCGATAAGGTGGCAGAGGATGACTACCTTCCATTTGCCTCCGATGACTTCAAGTGCTGCTTCGACCGGTATATTAAATGTCTTCATTTCCCGTCACTCCTTTATGGGATCTTTTTGACATGTACATGCCTGTATGATGTGTAGAATAGTATCATTCTATACCCGATCGGCACATGAAGCAAGTAGCGGCGCATGGGTACCTCCAGGTGTCTACCGTACTTTAAAGTGCGTACTTCCTTTTCGGTTGCATACTCCTTAAACTAACGATTACCGGCACATCACCGGTGAATTGAAATTGTTAAGGAGGAAAATCATTATGAGTTCTCATTCTACTTCTATAGATCAAAACGCCTCCAAGTCCAAAGGAGGCACTCCGGCGCTACTTGCCCTTGCCATCAGTGCGTTCGGAATCGGGACGACAGAATTCGTCCCTGTCGGTTTGCTGTCATCGATTGCAGATGACCTGTCGATCTCCATCACCCTTGCAGGTCTGCTGATTTCCGGATATGCCTTGGGAGTCGCCATCGGTGCGCCCGTCCTGACGGCCCTCACCAGCAGGATGAGCAGGAAGAGCCTGCTCATGTCCCTGATGCTTCTCTTCATTGTAGGGAATTCCGTCGCTGCCCTGTCCACGAGCTTTGGACTTCTGCTTGTGGCACGGTTCATCACGGCCTTCTCCCATGGGATTTTCTTCTCGATCGGATCCACGATCGCAGCAGACCTTGTTCCGGCACATAAGCGTGCCAGTGCCATCGCCTTCATGTTCACGGGTCTGACCGTCGCCACGGTCACCGGGGTACCACTTGGAACCTTCATCGGACAGGCCTTCGGTTGGAGAGCGACGTTCTGGGGAGTAGCCGCACTTGGTGTCATCGGAATCGTAGCAAGCTCGATCCTTGTGCCGAAGAATCTTAAAGAAGCACCACCTGCCAAGTTCAGTGATCAATTGAAGATCCTGACCAACGGTAAGCTCATGCTGGCATTTGCCATCACGGCCCTTGGATACGGCGGAACATTCGTTGCATTCACCTACCTGACTCCGTTACTGGAAGATGTGACAGGATTCAGCGCTAAATGGGTCAGCATCATCCTTCTAGTCTACGGAATTGCTGTCGCCATCGGGAACGTTGTCGGCGGGAAAGCATCGGATAAAAATCCGCTCAAGGCTTTATTCTGGATGTTTGTCCTTCAGGCCATCATCCTCCTCGCCCTGACGTTTGCTGCACCATTCAAAGTGGTTGGTCTGATTGCCATCTTCCTTATGGGTCTATTTGCTTTCATGAACGTACCGGGCCTTCAGGTACTCGTCGTCAACTTGGCAGAGAAATATGTGCCTACTGCCGTCAACGTGGCATCTGCACTTAATATCGCCGCATTCAACGTAGGGATCGCCATCGGCTCCTTCGTCGGCGGACTCATCGTCGACAGCATCGGCCTCATCCACACACCTTGGATCGGTGCCGTCATGGTAGCAGGCGCCGTCGCTCTCACAGCGTGGCTCCGAAAAATCGAAAAGTGACACATAGGGACGGTTCCGATGCACCATTTGGATGCATTGGAACCGTCCCTTTCCCTTTTGTATCAGGTGGTATATAATGGATAAAACGCAAACCTGGAGGGACAGTCAAATGAATAGTTGGCTTTGGTTGATCATTGCTGCTGGTGGACTTGTCGTGGTATTGATGGTCGTCGTTTCGTTGGTGATTGGCAAATTCTCTCCCAGTGAACAAAAAGGCGTGGACGATGAAGAGGGTTGACGCTGCCGTCCACAGATGATCCGCATCATCCATGGGGTGGTGTTTTTTTGTGTGGAAAAGCAGAGGAAAACGGGAGGAAAGGGCGAAGTGATTAATGGTGATACGTTCCTAAAGGAGGGAATCGAAATTGATTGATCGTCATGAAGTCTTGTTCACCCAACTGAGCGCCTATCGACGTGAGGTCCTGCATGCGGCGGCCTCTGTGACTCCAAAAGAAGCAGAGGTGATTCCACCGCCTTTCCGTAACAATATCCGCTGGAACCTCGGGCATATCTACCTCGATCAGTATCAGTGGATCGAGGCGTTGACGAAGGAAAAGCAGGAGGTGCCTGAAACGTATCCTGCCTGGTTCGGCTACGGAACCTCTCCGCAGAATTTCACTCAGGAAACGCCATCCCTCGAGGAGTTGTTCACCCTGCTGAAGGAGCAGCCCGGGATGATCAGGGAACGATGGGGTCACCGGATGGAAGAAGCGTTTCCTCAGACCGAAATGGGGATGAGGACGGTGGAGCAGGTTCTCATTCGCACGGTTTTCCATGAAGGGATGCACCTTCAGACGATCCTGGATATTAAAAAGGCTTTTTGAGGGATTGGAGATCGATTTCAAGAAAAGATGTCTATTTCCAATCTCCCGAAGGACATGGGTTCATATTGATTTAACAATTCCGGTTGAGATCCCCGCCTTATGGCTGAAAGAAGTTCATTCCATCGGTTGATGGTCCGTTCCTTTGCAGCATTTATGATTAGCATAAAGGAGGAGATGTCAATGAAGATCCATCAGCTGGAGCTTTTCATCGGCAACCATGAAGAAACGGTTGCTTTTTATCGGGATATAGTAGGCTTCACGTGCACGACAAATGGTGACAGCTCGACGGATATTGAAGTGGGCGACGGAACCCTGACCGTCCATAAGAAAGCTGGGGTGGACTGCTACTACCATTTTGCTTTCAATATTCCGGTCAATCTGTTCGAGTCGGCAAAAGCGTTTATGGCCGAGCGGGTGACGCTTGCAAGGGAGGATGATGAGGACGAGGTGTTTTTCAAAGAATCCAAGGCCAGAGCGTTTTATTTCCTGGACCCCGCTGGAAATATTGTCGAATTCATTGCGAGAGAAGGTGTGAACCCCGATTCACACGCGGGATCATTCAGTCCATCAGAGGTTCTGGGGATCAGTGAGATCGGTATTTCGTCGGAAGAAGTGTATCGTTGTTCACAAGAAGTGGTGGCAAAAGGGATCCCGGCGCGAAATGATGGGCCATTATCAAACGGGGAAACCTTGAACTTCATGGGGGAGGCAGGAGATGGTGCCTTCATCATCATCGCAAGGGCCGGGAGACGATGGATTTTCTCCGACAAATCAGGATTGCCCGCCCCGACGATCGTCAAGACGGACAGGGGCACCATGACGTTTCATCTTAGTGGTTGAAGACACCCATCTCTGAGTGTATAATTATACAAAACGGAGAATGAATGTGCATTTTACATGAAAGTAGACACAACTGAATGGATACATATTTAAAATTTGTACTCGTCGGATTTTCCATTGCCCTCCCCGTGGGGGCCGTAACCGTGGAAATGACCAAGCAGGGACTGAAAAACGGCTTCCTCCACGGCTGGGCAGTGGGCGTCGGCGGAATGACGATCGATTTCTTCCTTGTTCTTGCCATGTATCTCGGACTCGCCCAGGTCCTGTCCCTGCCGTATGTACAGCTGCCCCTATGGGTGGTAGGAGCCATCTTCCTATTTGGCCTTGCTTATGATTCAATCAAGAATGCCGACCATGGGATCACGATGGCAGGGGATCGCCCCCAATCCTCTTTATGGAAGACCTACCGGAACGGAGTGCTCGTGGCTGTATCGCCAGGTAATCTCGTTTTCTGGGTCTCTGTGTTCGGCACGGTCCTGGCCGATTCCTATTCAGGCTCGAAGATCGGATTAGTCCTGGCTGCAGCGGGGGTTCTTACGGGAATCTTGATCCATGACCTTGGACTGCTCTCGATCGTGGCCGCCACCCGCCGGGCCATGAATCGAGCGATGATCAAATGGACCTCGATCGCGGCCGGGATCCTGCTATTCGGCTTCGGATGTTACTTCTTATACCAATTTGTACACGACATCAAAGACTATCTGTAAATGAAAAACCGGCCTTCAATGGCCGGTTTTCTTATGAATGGTTCAAAATCGAGCGTGAGTGCCCCGACCTGAAGCTCCTGAAAGCAAGAAGCAGGGCAGCTGCACCGAGTAGAAGAAGCACAATACTGAAATAACTGCTTCCTTCTGTGACGCCGCTGATCAAGTAGAGGCCACCGATGATGGAGGCAAAACCTACAATCCCGTTACCGATCATATGGGCACGGGCCTTCAAGAAGCGGTCGATGACCCATAATGCAATGACAGCTGCGCAAATCGTCGTCACGATCGGGAAAAATGGCCGGAATTTCGCTGCATAGATGAAGAAGTCCACCTGATTAATATCCCCCGTTTTTGTCACTTCCCCCGCGCTCGCCGACACCTTCGCCGAATTCTTCCACTCGAACTGATCCTCAAGCAGCGCACTTCCTTCATACATGGAAAAGTAGAACGCGAATGGAAGGATCGTAAGGCAGACCAGGAATATCAAGGTCTTCACATTCCTTTTATTCAATTAAATCACACCTTTTTCAATGCTTCATCAGACATGAGGTGTTGCTCCGGGAGGCTCCTGCCTGCCCGTAAGCTGGGACCATTCAACTTTAGACACTTGATGTGCCCACCATCAACGCTTGTCCCTTCAATGTTAAGAAAACCCCCATAAGAATCACTGGGCAGATGAAGCATCCTGATTTGCCCATATTATACCATCTTCACCCAGTTGGATTGAAGTTACATTTTGTTAACATCGGAATGCATGAAAAAGGCCACAACAAAAGCCGGTTTCCATCGAAACCGGCTTTCATTCTTCATTATGTTGAGTGAGGTCGAAAATCTTCCTCGATTCAAAAAGGTCGATGACCTGATTCAGCCAATTATAGTATTCAATGGCGTAGGTGATCCTCTCGAGGTGATCCTTTGCCCTCTGAGCGGTTTCTTCGTCATCTGTGTCTGCTATGGCAGTTTCCAGGTCCCGCATGGATTTGACGGAGGCGTCGAGATTCATCTGGGTTCCCTTCCTCCATTGAGTGGTGAACCGGTCGATGAAGTTTTGATACCAGTCATTCTTCACCTGGTACAGATCCTTCCTCTCACCCTTTCGCCATACTTTTTCAACCATATTCAATTCCAACAACGTCCTGACACCGGTGGACATGCTGGTTTTACTCATTTCCAGCTCTTCCTTCAGCTCATCCAGGGTCATTGGTCTATTTTCAAAATAGAGGGTCCCGTAAATGCGTCCTATGGAAGGAGAAACCCCGTATAAATGCATGTTTCTCGCCACGGATTCAATGACTCTCTCCCGTGCCTGGGCGACTAAACCTTCATTATGCATAATACACCACCATTCTAATCACAATAAAAAAGGACGGAAACCATCCTTAACTATTCATCTTGATTTATTTTAAGGTTTGAATTCTTCAAAGTAAAGGGAACATAAAGAGAGGATATGGGAGGATATCCAAAGAAATCTAAGAATAAGATGATTTCGAACGTACAGTTTTAACTGTACGGACTATATACGTTGAATATGAAGGTTTATCCCATTTGTTACCTCCGACAAAAGTCCTTTATACTTTTAAGGTATGCTAGAAAAATCGCTCGGATTCGACAAAATTTGACGTTTTTAAACAAAGTTAGAGGTGGATTTATGGCTGAGAAGAAAATTAGCGTTCAAAACGTTACTAAAGTCTTTGGTAAATCGCCCCAACAGGGAGTCAAACTCCTGAACGAGGGCAAGACCAAACGGGAAATACTTGAAAAGACCGGCATGACCGTCGGTGTAAACAAAGCAAGCTTCGATGTATATGCAGGTGAAATCTTCGTAATCATGGGGCTTTCAGGAAGTGGAAAATCAACATTGGTAAGGATGCTCAATCGCCTGATTGACCCGACCGATGGAGAAGTCCTCATTGATGGCAAGAACATCGTTAAGCTCAAACCCAACGAGCTTAGGGAAGTAAGAAGGAAGAAACTGAGCATGGTGTTCCAACGCTTCGCACTATTCCCTCACCGAACTGTTCTCGATAATACTGAATATGGACTTGAAGTCCAAGGTGTAGAAAAATCCAAACGTAAGCAAAAGGCTATCGAATCCCTTGAGCTTGTAGGTCTCAAAGGATACGAAAACAGCTACCCGAGCGAACTCAGCGGTGGTATGCAGCAGCGTGTCGGTCTGGCGCGTGCCCTTGCAAACGACCCTGATATCCTTCTCATGGATGAAGCATTCAGCGCATTGGATCCGTTGATCCGTAAAGACATGCAGAATGAACTTCTCGAGCTTCAAGAGAAAATGGAGAAGACCATCGTCTTCATCACCCATGACCTTGATGAAGCCCTTCGCATCGGCGACCGCATCGCCCTTATGAAAGATGGGAACATCGTACAGGTGGGTACACCGGAAGAGATCATGACAAACCCTGCCAACGACTATGTTGAGCGTTTCGTAGAGGACGTCGACTTGTCTAAAGTGCTCACTGCTGAGCATGTCATGAAGCGCCCTGAAATGGTGCGCATCGACCGCGGACCGCGTGTAGCCGTGAAAGTCATGAAGGACGAGGGGATCTCCCACTTGTTCGTCGTGGACAGCAAACAGAAGCTGCTTGGTGCCGTCACCATCGAAGCTGCTTCGGCAGCGGTGAAAAATCAACAAACGCTTCAGGATATCCTGATCACGGATATCGAGTCTCTCAAACCTGAGACACTGCTTGTCGATATGTTCGAACAAGTCGCAACGGCAAGCCTGCCACTTCCAGTCGTGACAGAAGAAGGCAGACTGCGTGGAGTCATCGTAAGGGGTGCCGTATTAGGCGCACTTGCCGGTCTCGAATCAGACATGAATCTTACAACCGAAACAAAAGAACACTCAGATACAAATGTAGACGCTGAGGGAATCGAGGTGAATAACATATGACATTCCTACCGAAACTTCCGTTAGCAAGCTGGGTGGATAGCTTCGTCAACTGGATCAAAGACATCTTCGGACCGTTCTTTGACTTCCTGACTGATGCCATCGGATCTGTTGTTGATTTCTTCGTCATGGTTCTTGAATCGATCCCTACGCTTCTGTTGATTTTGATTTTTGTTGCCCTCGCCTGGTGGGTGAGCCGCTGGACCATCGCCGTATTTACGGCAGTCGGCCTGTTGCTCATTGACAATCTTGGTTACTGGGATGGAACGATCGATACGCTCGCCCTCGTCTTAGCATCCGTTATCATATCTATCATAATAGGTATACCAATCGGGATCTGGATTTCACAAAGTGACCGCGCGATGAAAATCATCACGCCGATCCTTGACTTTATGCAGACGATGCCTGCATTCGTCTATCTGATTCCGGCAATCATCTTCTTCGGAATCGGAGTTGTACCGGGTATCATTGCATCTGTCATCTTCTCCATGCCTCCAACGATCCGTCTGACCAACCTCGGGATTCGTCAGGTGCCGGAAGATCTCGTGGAAGCATCGAATGCATTCGGTTCAACACCACGTCAGAAACTGTTCAAAGTTCAGCTGCCGCTGGCTACAAGCACCATCATGGCCGGTATCAACCAAAGCATCATGCTGGCCCTTTCCATGGTCGTCATCGCTTCACTTGTCGGTGCTCCTGGACTAGGCGCAGATGTTTACCGTGCTGTTACCCAATTGAAAGTCGGTGTTGGTTTTGAAGCTGGTCTGGCCATCGTCATCCTGGCGATCGTGCTCGATCGGATTTCTCAAAATATAGGTTCATCTAAAAACTAAAAGGGGGAAACACAATGAAAAAACTACGTATTGCTGGTTTGGCTTCCATCCTCGCTCTATCTGTAGGATTGGCCGCTTGTGGAAATGATTCAAAAGAAGGCAAGACAATCGGTGATGAAGTGGACTACAAAATCACCGGGATCGAGCCTGGAGCCGGTATCATGACGGCAACGAACAAAGCCCTGGAAGAGTACGATAATCTTAAAGACTACAAATTGGTCGAGTCTTCTTCAGCTGCAATGGCTGCAGAGCTTGATAAAGCCATCAAAAATGAAGATCCAATCATCGTGACCGGCTGGACTCCGCATTGGATGTTCGCCAAGTATGACCTGAAATATTTGAAAGACCCTAAAGGTGTGTACGGTGACGCTGAAAAAATCGAAACCTTCGCACGTAAAGGTTTGAAAGAAGATCAACCGAGCGCCTACACCGTGCTGGATCAGTTCAGCTGGACGAATGATGACATCGGTGAAGTCATGGTCGATATCCAAGAAGGTACCGATCCTGCCGAAGCTGCTGATAAATGGGTAAAAGACAACAAAGATAAAGTCGATGAATGGACAAAAGGTGCTGACAAAGTAAGCGGCGAAGACATCACCCTTTCTTATGTAGCATGGGATTCCGAAATCGCCAGCACGAATGTTGTGGCAAAAGTACTTGAGAGCATCGGATACAAAGTGAAGCTTGTTCAGCTGGATGCAGGTCCAATGTTCACGGCTGTAGCTGAAGGAAATGCAGATGCGACGGTATCCGGATGGTTGCCATTGACTCATAAAGACTACCTTGATAAATATGGTGATAAGATGGACCGTCTTGGACCAAACCTTGAAGGTGCAAAAACAGGTCTTGTCGTTCCTTCTTATGTAGAAGCCGACTCAATCGAAGATCTTAAATAATGAATGAAATGAAAGAGGATGCCTCCTGATAACGGGGGCATCCTCTTTTTTATCCTTATAATTCCAATGTCATGAACCGGCTGTTCGGGTCATCGGTATATGATCCGAATGGTGGGCAGTAATGGAAGCCTGCGCGCTCATACAGGAGCTGAGCAGGACGGAAGGCATCCATGGAGCCTGTCTCAAGACTGAGCCGGCGATACCCCCGATTCTTTGCTTCCTGTATGATGTGGGAGAGAAGGGCGCCGGCCACGCCTTTCCGAAGGTGTCCGGGGTCGGTCTTCATGGATTTGATTTCACCGTGGGTGGGATCTAGTTCTTTCAAGGCTCCGCACCCGGCCAGGGATTCCTCTATCCAGGCACTCCAAACGGTAACATCCTCTCTCCTGAGCTTATCGATTCCCAACGCATGCACACTTTCCGGTGCGGACGTCTCATTCATGCTTGCTAGATGACTTGTAATCAATTCTTGAATGGCCGCTCCCGATACATCATCTACTATGATTTTCACTTCATTTCCTCCTCAAGGCTTAACGTATCTCTTTGGATCAACCGATTGTTTCATGTGAAACGTTTTGCGTCATATCCAACACAGATGCAATTGGCTATCACCATTTTATGAAAAATAAGAAGAAGTTTCCATAGAAGGAATATTAATTGGATATTATACCATTTATAATCCAAAAGAATCACTTTTATTTTCATGATTAGTCTTAAATACCTACAAATATAAGTGTAATTCTATTCAAACTCCATGAGGATGGCCGATAGTTATAGGGTAGAATCCACGGAGGTGTAAATGTGTTTATTATCAAAAAAGAAAATGTATCCCCCATGTTGATGGAAACGGCCCAGCGCCTTCATATACCCGTTATTGATGAAGAGTGCGAAGGACCATTGGAACTGGACGAGCATTCCAGAGTACTGACGAATTCCGAGGCATGCCTTCAGCGTCTGAATGAATGGGCGCCTCATCATCCTTTCACCCGGATTTCCCAGATGGTCAAACAAAAGGCAACGTTCAGAGCGATGTTGTCCGATCTATTCCCGGACTACTATTTCCAACTGGTATCCCTGCAAGAATTACGCTCCATGTCAAAAGAGATCCTGCCATTCCCCCTCGTCATCAAGCCGAATAAAGGCTATTCAAGTGTCGGGGTGAAGCTGGTTCAAGATCGCTCCGAATGGGATCGATCCGTTGCTGAGCTATATGGCGAGCTGACCCTGTCCAAGGGAGTCTACAGCGAGTCGGTCGTAGACCAGGACGAGATCATCATCGAGAAGTGGATTGACGGGGAGGAGTATGCAGTCGACTGCTACTTCGATCATGAAGGGAAACCGGTGATCCTGAACATCCTGAAGAGGATGTTTGCCTCTTCAACCGATACATCCGACCGTATGTACTATACGTCTACGTCCATCGTGGCAGAAGTATTCCATGAAGTGGAGGGATTCCTTCACAAACTTAGCGGGATGCTTGAAGTCAGTCACTACCCCTTCCACTTGGAGCTGCGTCGCAGTGAAGCCGGTATGATGGCAATTGAGTTGAACCCGCTCCGCTTTGCTGGAGCCGGTACGACGGATATCAGTACCCATGCATACGGCATCAATGGTGCAGAGGCTTATATGCTCAATGAACGTCCGGACTGGTCGGAAATCTTAAAGCGCACCGACGATCGCATCTATGGGTTCTGTTGCATAGAACTTCCTGTAGACATATTGAAACAGGACTTGCACAGCTTTGATCATGAAGCATTGAAAGAACGTTTCACGGATATCCTCGAATACCGGAACGTCGAATCATCTGATGATCAGATGCTTTCAGTGGTCTTTTTCAGAACGTCATCCATGGAAGAGGTCCACGATCTTCTGCACGTAGAGTTGAACCCGTATATCACCGAGAAGAAAGAGGGGGTACCGTCATGAAATCATTCAATCTGAATCCGAAGAAGTCACTGCAAGGCCAGATGTTCCTGAACTTCATGATTCCATTTGCAATCATCGGACTGGCGCTGTTCATTTTCGTGAAATCCATCACCGGATACATTATCGATGAACATGTGCTTCCGGAATTCGATCAGATCCTCGAGATGAATGGAGAGAATTTATCCGCGTTCACCGATGAAAACGTCGTGAATCAGGTGATAGCAGGCGAGGGTGGTGAATCCCAGCTCACAACATTCCTTGATGAGTACGCCAAGGGCAAGGAAGGCCTCGAGTACGTGTACGTGCTGACCCGGCAGAATGGGAAAGACTACATCGTCGGGATGAATGGATCGTCCGATGCCATGGTGGAATCTCCGTTCACGGATGATCAGGCACGTGCGTTTGAGGAGAAGAAATCCGTCCTTACCTCTATTTATACAGATAAATGGGGAAGTCATAAATCCTACTTCGTTCCGGTGGATGGATCTGATGCCATCATCGGCGTCGATATGAGCACGCAGTTCATAGATGACCTCATCACCACGATCAATCTTTTCCTCATCGGATTTGTGGTCATGGCCATCCTCATCGGCGGTGTCATTGCATACTTATTCGGACGCAACATGAATAAGCATATCCAGAAGCTTGTCCACTCCATGGATAAAATGGCCAGTGGAGATCTGACCAAAGAAATCACCACGTCGAGGCAAGACGAGATCGGGACCCTTTCCGATAAGTTCGAGCATATGCGCGGGAATCTTATCCGGATGATCGAAAGCGTGAAGACGAATGCAGACGCGATCGATGCCACAAGCGTTGATCTCGTGACAGGCTTCAGTGAGATGACCGAGGCTTCGGAACAAATCGCCACGGGAACGATGGAGGAAGCGCGGGCGAGCGAGAGCCGCTCACAGCATATCGAGCGGATCTCAGCCGGTACCACTTCCATGTCTGATGAAGTGAAGGCTTTGACAGAACAGACCGGACTCATCGACCAGTTCACACAGAGCACGAGCCAACGGGCAAAAGAAGGGTCCGATCAGATTGTGAGGATCACCGATCAAATCACCCGGATCCAGAAGAACAGCCAGATCAGCCACGAACGATTGATGACCCTGGAAAATAAAATCGTCGCCATCAACCGGGATATTGACCTGATCAAGGACATTTCAGATCAAACCAATCTCCTCTCACTTAATGCTTCCATTGAAGCAGCCAGGGCGGGAGAAGCTGGAAAAGGGTTTGCCGTCGTGGCAGAAGAGGTTCAGAATCTGGCGCGCCTGACTGATTCCAATGTAAAAACCATTAATCAGGCCATCCAAGAGATCAACCAGCAGACAGCCGAAATGATGGATGCCAACAAAGAAGTCAATTCCGATATCGAAGACGGAGTGAATCTTGTAGCTACAAGCGGAGAGCTGTTTGAAACCATCTTCCACGGTGTCCAGGGCCTCTCCGATGAAGTGAGGAAAATGGTATCGAGCATGGATACCGTGCAATCAAACACAAAAGATTCCATTGAATCCATCCATGAAATCGCGGCGATCTCAGAGGAAGGGGTGGCGACGCTTCAGGAAATCGCCTCATCTTCCGAACAGCAGAATACCACGGTCCGAACCCTTCAAACGAAAAACAGTGAGCTGAAGACCATGGCCGACTCATTGAAGGAAGAAGTCCAAAGGTTCAAATTGTAGGAATACAAAAAAAGGAAACCCAAGAATGAAGGAAACTCATTCTTGGGTTTTTTCGTTTGGCGTCAGCGGTCATTCAATGCAGCGAAGTAGGATCCAATTCTATCAAACGTGTCTGAGGTCCTTTCCATCAGCCATTCCTTCATCTCTTCGCGGTCCTTCAAGGGGGTCTGGTCAATGATGTTAGAGAGGAAGGCCTTCTTTACTGCGTCTATTGCCGGCTGGATGTCATCTCCATGCCGGATTCCTTCAAAGAAAGTGATGTACGTCTGTACAAGCTCATCCTTCAGGATCCGATCGGATTTCCCCAGGCGGTTGGTGATGCGCACTTCTTTTTCCTGTTCAGGCGTCAGACGTACATCAGGTACAGCGATTGATGCCCGTGCCTGGAAGAATCGCTCTTCCAACGAACTGTGATGTTCGACGACCGCACGGTTATGCTTTGCGTATCCATCGATGAGGTCATTGAATCCTGCCTGAGTATCACCGGTCAGGAACTTCTCGCTGAATCGATTCAATGCCGAAAGGGAAGCGGCATATTCCAGATGCGCTTCGAAGGAATCCAACTCTCTGGTGATTCCGCCGGCAAGATCGATTCCGCCGACGTGCAGACTGTCCAATCCATCCGTGATCCGCTTTAGATGCTCTTCCATGGATGCGACTTCTTCTCGTGATTTCCCCTCGAAAGCTCCCTGCTCCTGAAGGGATTGACTAAAGATCAGCCATTGATCCTTGGGCTTGTAGGAGAAAGGATCATCGGGATCAATGGTGGTCTTGGAATAAAGGTCCTCCATCCTGATCTTCTCCGTATCGGCGAACGTTCTCCACTCATTGGAAAGAGTGACAGTATACGCCTTGTCTTCTTTTGGAATCGTTACGGGGTCCTTCGGAAAAGCAGGTGCATGTCCATTCTGGTTCAGATCCTTGGGGGCGCCCATCAATGCCCCGGTATACGAAAGATCGATCTTCATATTCCTCCACCTCATTTACACATTTTTATTCCTGTTACTGTCATTATCGGAATAATCAGGATGTTATGAAGGCCGGGTGTGGAATTGACGTCAACGGGCCGCCAATTCTTGTAGAATGGAGGATCTCCTTAGCTTCCACAAAGGGAAAAGGACCGCCGCCATGCCGAGGAAGGGGGAGAGGATCAAACAACCCCCAGTGAATGCCCACGACATGACAAATGAATGATGGTCCAGGGCAGACAAGAGAAGCTGAAGCAGGATGGTCCCGTAAAGGGAGCCCAGGATGCCGCCTGCCGATGTAATGAGGACTCCTTCGGTCAGGATCAAGCGTGAAATCTTCCTGAACGATATCCCTAACGCCCTCATCGTCGCGATTTCCCTTCTTCGTTCCTTCAGGCTTCCTGTCATGTTGTTCATCAATCCGATCAAGGCCAATAGGCATATGAGGGAAATGGTAATCCCCAGAAAAGTGGTCCTTTGGAGGAATTGATGCTGCAAGAGCTCCAGTTCCTCGCCCTTATCCAACGAAATCGCCTCAGATGTTCCTTCATTTTGAACAAACGTTTGAATACGTGCTTCATGCTCCTCCTTTTTGGAGGAATCGGTAAGGGTGTAGTGGATTTCATCCAAGCTGACCGGTCCCATGTTCGCTTCCATCCAACTCGGTGAGGTGTAGAAGGAGAAATCCTCCCGATCGCCGAAAGGGAATGCCTGTATGATACCGGTTACCTTTAAGTCTACTGTTTCATATCCTCTCTTCCATTTACCTGAGCCATAGTCGTAGCTTGATTCTCTTACCATGGAGATGGAATCTCCAACCAGGAGGCCAAGTTTTTCCGACATAAAGGAAGTGATGACTACCCCTCCCTCATTGAAATCGGTCATCTTGATTTCCCCTGCTGAAATCATAAGGGGAAACGCCTGTTGAAGCACCTTCCAGTCCACGGGTTGAAGTGAGGTGAGCAATTCAGGCTTACCGTCCACATCAATCGTACTCATATTAGTGCCGCGCATCTTCCATCCATCGGTAATCATGAGCTTTCCTTTATAAATCGGCACGGCAGAGACCCCGTCAAGCTCTTGGATATCGTGGAATAATTCTGGACTGAATCCATCTTGATCCAATCCTGTATTCGACTGAAGGATATGATCGAGTGGATAACGATCCATGATGCTCTTCATCGTATCCTGTTTGACGGTACCGAGCACCCCCGTACCAACGATTCCGATCGAGCAGGCAAGCATCGCAACGGCCGCAATCTGGACGCTTCGTCGCGCCTGCCTTAGGGTGCTGCGCCTCGCCAGGGATGCCCCATTGCGGATCAGGGGTGCAAGAAGGGAGCTCAATGCACGGATGGTCCAGCTGAAAAGGGCAGGCAGTAGGAGTCCAGTCCCGATTGTAAGGAGGGCTGCTGAGGCAAGATGTCCCTTTGCTCCCCCTGATAAGAGTGCCGCTATCAGGGCGAAGGCGATGGCCACAGCCCCCAGCAAGTTCCTGACCCAACCGCCCTTGTGACCATGAATGCTCGCCTCACGGTATGCATGAAGCGGACGTTCGCGGCTGGCAAGGACGGCTGGGAGACAGCTGCCCGCTACAGTGACCATCATCCCCCCGACCAGACTCAGGAGGGCAAACGACGGATCGAATGTGAGCCCGGTAATGGTCAGTCCGCTCATGCGGGCCAGGAAGCCTTGCAGCATGAAGGCGAGACCTGCGCCAATGCCGATTCCGAGCAAGCCCGATACAAGCGCGAGGATGATGGCCTCGGTCATGACCAGCCATACGATCTGACGCCTTTTCGATCCGAGCAGGCGAAGGGTGGCGATTTCTTTCTTCCGTTCCTGGATCGACATCTGCAGGGTGCTGATGAGGAGAAGTGTACTCCCCAGCGTCACGGCGGCACCCAGTCCCTGGACGAGAGGTTTCAGTCCGCCAAGCTGGCTGCGTTCGGTATCCTTTGCAGCCTGCCGGTCGATATATAAATCCGGATCAATCTCATTCAGCTTCTGGAGGACAGCCTCCTTCTCTCTCAAATCACTGAGGTCGAGCATGACGGTCGTTGTATGACCTGATTGTCCGGTTGCATCTGCAAGCCATTTCCGCTCGAACAAAAAAATAAAGTTGGTATGCTCGCTCTTGGCACGGATCCCTGACACCCGTACGGTCCGGTCTTTACCCGGGGGGAACGGAAGGGTCAATTCTGAGCCGATGGAAAGATGATGTGATTTGGCCCAGCTGTATGGAATCGCAATCTCCCCGTTCCCCGGCAGCGTGCCCGAAGAAAGCTTCCCCAAGGGGTGCTCACTGGTCAACGGCACGCAATCCACACCGATGTACATGGGCTGGAGCTGGGTGACGGACTGGTACGGATGATCGTCCCCGATGTAGGGATAGAGAAACGAACTTGTGCGGGACACCTCCTGATAGGATTGGATGTCTTTCACCTGTTCATCCGTCAGGAACGATGAAGCGGTTTGATAGCCTGCGATGATTTCATATCGGCCATATTTCTCTTCGGCAATCCCTTCATTGGCGACCTCCAGGGACGTCATCAGGATGTTGGTGGCAAACAGCAGGGCGAATCCGAGTGAGATCCCTATGATGGATAAAATGGTCCTGCTCTTCCGGGAGAGCAGGAAGCGAATGGCTAAACGAAGGGCTGTCATCATAGGGAGAACCTCTCGATTTCCTGATTGAGAAGGGCCGTATTCTCCATGATGGAGTGTTTTCCTGAAAGGCGCGTGTCGTTTATAAGTACCCCGTCGCGAAGGAAGATGACCCGATGGGAGTGGGCGGCAACCTGAGCATCATGGGTGACCATGATGAGGGTGTGACCGAGCTCTTCGGTAAAAGCTCGCAGAAGCTGCAGGATCTCCTTTCCGGTTTTTGAATCCAGGCTTCCGGTCGGTTCATCGGCGAGGATGATCTTAGGCTCTGTCGCCAGGGCCCTCGCAATCGCCACCCGCTGCTGTTGTCCACCCGAGAGCTCGGAGGGGAACGAACCGGCAAGGTGGGAAATGCCGAGATGATCCAATAGATCCATGGCCCTTTTCTTTATGCCTTTCCTCTTTGAAGCCAGATCTGAAGGAAGGGTGACATTCTCCAGAACCGTAAGAACCGGGATCAGGTTGAAGAACTGGAAGATGAATCCGATGTGATCCCTTCTCAGTTCGGTGAGGGCACCGTCTCTCAATGAGTGGACAGGCTGCCCGTTCAGGTGGATGGTCCCCCTGGTCGGTTGATCGAGTCCGGCCATCATATTCAACAGGGTCGATTTCCCTGAACCGCTTGTCCCCATGATGGCAAGGAACTCACCCTTTTCCACGTTCATCGTCAGATCCTTCAGGGCATGGAAGGCGTTGGAGCCCTGCCCGTATACTTTTTCAAGATGGTTGATTTGCAAGATGGTCATATCATTTCCTCCTCTATGACCGTATCGTACAGAAGGGACCTCAACTCCCCATCGGGAAAGTATCAAGAAACTATCAAGTTTATCCAAGGATGGGATTGATATAATAAAAGAAAAACAGATGGGAACGAAACAGATGAGTAGACGAATATTGATCGTAGATGATGAAAAAGAGATCGCAGACCTTTTGGAAGACTTTCTTATGGTGGAAGGATTCGATGTCTTGAAGGCCTTCAATGCAAAGGAAGCAAGGGAGCACCTTGAAAGGGAAGAGATTTTTCTTGTTTTGCTGGATATCATGATGCCGGACGATTCAGGCTTTACCCTTTGCAAGGAGATCCGCCGGACATCGTCCATCCCCATTCTCTTCCTGAGTGCCTTGGATGATGATACAAGTAAGATCAGGGGACTCAGCATCGGGGCGGATGATTATATTGTCAAAAATGCTTCCCCCGGAGAAATCGTGGCACGAGTCAAGGCAGTGGAGCGGAGGATCGGTCCCACCCTTTCTTCGACCTTGTCCTATGCAGGTGTCTCGCTCCATACTGATTCACGTACATTCCAGGTCGGAAACGAACGGGTGAACCTGACGGGGAAGGAGTACGAGCTCATGCATCTATTCCTTGAGGGACCCAATCAGGTTTACACCTACGAACAGATCCTGGAGAGGATCTGGGGGTATGAAGGAGGGGACTTTCACACCGTCAGGGTCCACGTTGCCAAGCTGAGGGAGAAGGTTCAGGAAAAGACGTCACGCTTCCAGATTTCAACGGTATGGGGCGTCGGGTACAAAGCGGAGGAGCTGATCCATGCGTAAGGAGGCCCTTTCGATTAAACAATGGCTTCTGCTCTTCCTGCTTCTCTTCATGGTTCTCCCTTTATTGGTGACAAGGGGCGTCGTCTCCCTTTATGAGGGTTGGCATGCGTCAGAGGCCGAATCGTTCCTTCCGAGCCTGGAGCCTTGGGTGAACGAAGACGTCCTCTCAAAGTCTGACCTATGGAAAGACATCGGGTGGCAAGAAGAGATGGAGATGGAAGCTGAGGAGAAGGAAGTCGAACTGAAAATCTTCGACGGTGAGGACAAACTCTTATTCTCTAACATGAAGCCAGGGGGAAGCCAGGGCCTCTCCTTTCTTGAGGAATATCCGCTGATGGATGGTCAGGAACGGCAAGGGACGGTCTACGTCAAAGATTTGAGGAGTCCCGTCATGCCGGAGCGACCTTCCTGGCTGAACTATCTCGTTAATGAATGGGGGGGCGGGTTCATCTTTCTTGCGGTATTCGCCCTCATTCTTATTATCGGTTCACGCTTCATCAGGAAGAAGATCCTCCTGCCTGTAAAAGAACTGAAGGAGGCAGCGGAACTCATCAGCACCAGGCAGTTCCATTCGCAGCTGCCCTCTACTCCGGTCAAGGAACTGAATGACCTGTCCAGGTCCATCTCCGCCATGCAGGTGAAGCTGGAGGAATCCACGACCCGTCAGGCTCAGATGGAGGAGGAAAGAAAGATGTTCATCTCCTCCATCATCCATGATCTCCGGACCCCGCTTTTCTCGATCAGGGGATACTTGGAAGGGATACAAAAGGGAGTGGCCGATACGCCGGAGAAGAGGATGAACTATGTCGACATCAGCCACCGGAAGGCAAACGTCCTCAATCAGCTTATCGACGAGCTTCATACGTACACGAAGATGAATTTGCTCGATGCCAAGCTCTCTCTTCAACAGGTGGATATGGGCCTCCTGACAGAGGAGCTCGTGATCAGTCTCATGCCTTTGGCGAAGGAGAAAGCTCAGGCATTATCGATAAGATCTGAAGGGGATTTTGTAGCCGATGCAGATCCTTTTCTCTTTTCACGTGCCCTTGAAAACATCATCGGCAATGCCATCCGGTACACGCCGTCACACGGGGAAGTGACGGTGACTGTCAGTTCTTCAAGCATTGCAGTGGAAGACAACGGGGAAGGCATACCTCCTCACGAAATCCACTCCATCTTTCAGCCCTTATATCGCGGGGAACATTCACGCAACAGGGAGACAGGGGGAAGCGGACTCGGACTCGCCATTGCCAAGCAAATCGTGGAACGTCATGGGGGACAGATCGAGGTGGAGAGCTGTATGGGGAAAGGGTCGACATTCATTATCCGATTATAGATAGATTAAAGCGTTTACATAAATAAAGGGTCAGAATTTTATAAATAAAAGGTTGATTTTTCCTTGAAACCATATTAGTATAAATTTTATTAATCCGATGAATTTAATATGAATTAGCGGAGCTGATCGGACAAACCGAAGGCCCTATTACCCTTTCAAGGGGGTAGTAGGGTCTTTTTTTGCAGCGTCAAGCTTTTATCATGTAAAGCGTCAAAGAAGGGGAGAGGAATATGGGATTTCAATTTGATCATTTGGTCCATTTCGTCAATAGTCCTGAAGAGACCCGGGAAGAAGTCATTCGCGCCGGGATCCATGCAGTCGAAGGAGGAAGGCACGAAAACCATGGTACGTACAATGCCCTCGGATATTTTGGGCTGAGCTACATCGAATGGATCGGTGTATTCGATCAGGGACTGGCAGAGTCTGCCTCAGCGGTTCCTTACAGTCTGCGCGAAACGTTCCGGCATGACGGATACAAGGAAGGATTGTCACGGGTTGCATTGAGGTCGAAAGATTTGGAGCAGGATGCGGAACGTTTCAGAGAACTCGGTCTTGATGTACATGGACCGAACCCGATGAGCAGGAAACGTCCTGATGGGAGCGTCGTGAGTTGGAAGCTGCTGCATGTAGGAGATCCTGAAGGAGGACCTGAACTGCCCTTTTTCATTCAATGGGAAGAAGGAGATGGGGAGCGGCAGCGTGACCTCGAAGAGCGAGGTGTCATCTCTGCGCATCCAGCGGGGGGACTGACGCTCGAAGCTGTCGGGTTTGCCGTGAAGGATCTCGGGGCAGTCTCACGCTGGGCCGACATCCTGGACCTTCCCATAACAGAGGAGTTTGAAGACGAGTCCCTGCAGGCAAAGGGAAAGGGCCTGAAGTTGCAAGGAGGCAACCTCGTATTCTATACACCAAACGGGAAAGGCATCGTACAGAACGTGCTCGACGAACGGGGAGAAAAGCCGTTCCAGGTCCTGTTTGAAGGAAATGAATCCCGAACACAAAGAATTCGCGAAGGTGATTATCGATTCAAGGTAAAGGAGGAAGCCAAATGAAAAAGTACAGTGTCATAGCCATCATGATCTCGATCTTTCTCCTATTGGCAGGATGCAGCGGTTCATCATCGAGTGCGGAGAAGAAGGACTCGAAGGTGATCAAGATCGGGTATCAAAAGGGGAATACGATCAACATCCTGAAAGAAAGCGGGTTCCTGGAAGAAGCCCTGAAGGAAGAAGGATATAAAGTGGAGTGGAAGCTCTTCACCCATGGCGGAACCCTTCTTGAAGGAATCTATTCAAACGCCATCGATTTCGGTCATGCGGCAGATGGGTCGGGGATCTTTGCCCAGGCTTCTGGTAAACCCCTTGTGTATGTAGGGGCGGATGCCCCCAATCCGGAAGGTGTCGGGCTCATGGTCAGGACCGACTCTGGAATCAATTCCATAGAAGAGCTGAAAGGCAAAAAGGTTGGGGTATTGAAGGGTGGAAACCATCACTATCTTGCCATTCTTGCCCTCGAATCCGTCGGACTGACGGCTGACGATGTTCAATGGGTGTACCCGGAAGATGCGGCGCAGGGCCGTTCCCTCATTGAGACGAAACAGGTGGACGCCCTTGCTTCCTATGACCCATTCTTCGCCGGTATCGAAACCGAACTGGACGTGAAGACCCTGACGGAAAATAAGGATTATGATTATCCGAATCGCACATTCTACTACTCTACTCCTGAATTCGCCGAAGACCATCCGGAGCTCGTGGACGTCATCATAAAAGCCATCGACAAATCCGATCAGTGGGCGAACGAAAACAAAGACGAAGTAACGGATCTTCTTTCCAAAGCGCTCGGAATCGATGAGAGCATCATTTCCAAAGCGGTTGAACGCCGAACGTACGGTGCCACGGGCATTACACAGGAAATCATCGATGCCCAGCAGAGGCAGGCTGATAAATACTACGAAATCGGCTTGATTCCAAAAGAATTGGATGTATCAAAAGACATGCCGATCAAGTAAGGAAGGATGATAGGTTTGAAGAAGAATAATTGGTTCCATTCCGTCCAGCCGTGGATCATCCCGATCCTTCTCCTGGCCCTATGGGAGCTTGTGTCATCCCTTGAAATTGTCTCCCCGTCCCTTTTTCCGTCCCCTGTTGCCGTAGTAGTGAGTGGATGGGAGCTTGCGGTATCCGGAGAACTCTCCACACATATACTCGCAAGCCTGTCGCGTGCGGCCATCGGAATGCTGATCGGCGGTGTGATCGGGTTCGTCCTTGGCATCCTGAATGGACTGTCGGATGTTTCCTTCCGCCTGACGGATACAACCATCCAAATGATCCGGAATATCCCCCATCTTGCCCTGTTGCCCCTGGTGATTGTATGGCTCGGGATCGATGAAAGCGCGAAGATCTTCCTGGTGATCCTCGGGGTGATGTTCCCTGTTTACATCAACACATATCATGGCATCCGGACCGTGGATCCGAACTTCATCGAGATGGGCAGGATGTATAACTTGAAGGGATGGCAGCTGTTCAAACATATCCTTTTCCCTTGGGCTCTCCCATCCATCTTTGTCGGCCTCCGCTATGCCCTCGGCGTGATGTGGCTCACATTGATTGTGGCAGAAACCATACCGACGGAGCAGGGGATCGGCTATCTGGCAACGAACGCAAGGGAGTTCATGCAGACGGATATCATCATCCTGAGCATCGTCATCTACGCCCTCCTCGGAAAACTGGCCGACATCGTCGCTCAAGTCGGCGAGAAGAAGGCACTGAAGTGGAACGAAAGCTATGTGAAATCATAGAAAGGAGGAAGTCTTATGTCCAATCTGGAAACAAAACGCAACAGCCAGCCGGTCCGGATCGACCTGGTCGGTGCCGGTAAACAATTCGGCGATAAGGAAGTGTTGAAAGATATAGAGCTCACGGTGGAGAAAAATGAATTTGTCGCCATCATCGGAAAGAGCGGTAGCGGAAAGAGTACGCTGCTTCGCCTGGTGGCCGGACTTGAATCATTGTCCGATGGTGAACTGCTTTTCAACGGGAAGCCTGCGGGTGAAGATGCGTCCAAGATTACGATGATGTATCAGGATTCCAGGCTGCTTCCGTGGAAGACGGTCATCCAGAACGTCGGTCTGGGCCTGAAAGGGGACTGGAAGGCCAGGGCGGAAAGCGTACTTGAGGCCGTTGGACTCCTGTCCTACAAGGATCAATGGCCATCTAAGCTTTCCGGAGGACAGAAACAGCGTGTCGCCTTGGCCCGTGCCCTTATCCATGAGCCGTCCCTCCTTCTATTGGATGAACCGCTCAGTGCCCTCGACGCCTTCACGAAGCTTGAGATGCAGAACCTTGTGGAGACAATCTGGCAGGGGGTAGGATTCACTGCGCTCCTGGTCACACATGATGTACGGGAAGCCATCCGCCTCGCAGATCGGATCGTTCTGGTCGAAGACGGGCGAATCGCGTTGAATGTCAAGGTGAATGCTGCAAGACCAAGGCAGGTTTCATCACCGGAACTCGTCGCTTTGGAGGAAAGGGTGCTGTCCGCCATCATGAAGGAAGCACCTCCCTTACAAGAAAAGAAATTCAAAACGATCTGAAAAGAAGCCGCCGCTCCGCCAGTGGAGCGGCGGCTTTTGTGCATCATAGGAGAAATTCCGAAGAAAAATGTATGCCGAATCCGATAAAAGTAAAGGAAACCGAGCTTAACCTGAGGTAGAATAGAAGAAGATTGATAGAGAAGATGGAGGTAATGAGACATGCTAGGTGCAATTGAAGCTGGCGGTACGAAGTTTGTCTGTGCTGTAGGCGATGAACAGGGAACCATCATCGATAGGGTCCAGATCCCAACGACCCTTCCAGAAGAAACGATTCCGAAGGTCATTGAGTTTTTCAGGAAACATCCCGTCAAGGCGATCGGCATCGGATCATTCGGACCGATCGATGTGAATAGAGAAAGCGCTTCATACGGAAATGTCACATCCACGCCTAAGGTCGGGTGGAAGGACTATCCGTTTGTTCAAGCGATCAAAGACGCCATTCCCGTTCCGGTCGGATTCAATACGGATGTAAACGCCGCAGCCCTTGGGGAGGCAACATTCGGCGCAGCCAAAGGCCTCGACAGCTGCCTTTATATCACGGTCGGCACGGGCATAGGTGCCGGTGCCGTCGTCCAAGGGAAACTCCTCCAGGGACTCTCCCATCCTGAAATGGGCCATATCCTCATTCGCCGTCATGAAGATGATGCATATGAAGGCAAATGCCCGTATCATAAGGATTGTCTTGAAGGACTGGCAGCAGGTCCGGCCATCGAAGCAAGATGGGGTGTCAAAGGCGACCAGCTCGTAGACAAAGGGGAAGTATGGGAGATGGAAGGCTACTACATCGCCCAGGCCCTCATGCAGTATATCGTCATCATCTCACCGAAGAAGATCATCCTAGGTGGGGGCGTGATGAAGCAGGAGCAGATTTTCCCGATCATCTACAAGCATCTGGAGAAGATGATCAATGGATATGTCGATCTTCCGCCGCTGGAAGAGTATATCGTCTCACCAGGTCTTGGAGATAACGCCGGTATTACCGGGTCTCTCATGCTTGCACATGAAGCGTATGAAGATGAAATCAACAGGGAAGCAACACGGGTATAATAGTATTTGGGAGCAGGCTGGTCTTTTGGGATCAGCCTGTTTTTTTATATCAATGACAGATATGGGTTGCCTGCCGGTATTGAGGAGGTGGTAATGGAGAAGGGTCCGTTCCTCTGCGCTACAGGCCCTTGCTTTCCACGGGGAGGAAGTCGAGCCTCCTCATGCTTGCGGGGTCTCGATCATTCCTCATTTCCCGTAGGAGTCAAGAGCCTTCCGCTTCGATCCACTCTGTGGGTTAGAGGAGTTCCGGTGGAATTCTTCAAGGAAGGAGAGACGATCATGAATGCTTCTTGGTATAGAGGAAATGGCAATGTGGAAGAGTCCGTTCCTCTGCGCTGCGGGCACTTGCTTTCCACGGGGAGTGAGTCGAGCCTCCTCATGCTTGCGGGGTCTCGAACATCCCTCTATTCCCGTAGGAGTCAAGTGCCCTCCGCTCCGATCCACTCTGTGGGTTAGAGGAGTTCCGGTGGAATTCTTCAAGGAGGAGAGACAATCATGAGTGATTCCTAGTATAGAGGAAATGGCAATGTGGAAGAGTCCGTTCCTCTGCGCTGCGGGCCCTTGCTTTCCACGGGGAGTAGTCGAGCCTCCTCATTCTTGCGGGGTCTCGAACATCCCTCTATTCCCGTAGGAGTCAAGTGCCCTCCGCTCCGATCCACTCTGAGGGTTAGAAGAGTTTGATAGAAATTTCAAGTGGATGAGTCTATCATGGCAAGCATCCCTGAGCTAAAGAAATGTGATGTAGATAGGTCCGCTCCTCTGATTTGATCCACCATGTAGGTTGTAGGTTCAATATAGACAACTCGGACAAATCTAACCTATGAATCTAAGTTTCCGTTTCTTTCTCCCCATCAAACAAAAAAGAGTGAAGTGAAGCGGAGGGGGGCCGACTCCCGCGGGAAAAGTGGGCAGGTGAGACCCTGCAGGCGCAGCCGAAGCGGCTCACCGTCCACCCCGCAGGAAAGCGGCCACCCGCAGCGAAACGGAACGGTCTCCGTATAAATGATCCCTCATTTAATCAAGATTACAAAAATCTCCGAACACTAAGTCGAAAACAATTTTCAGAATTGTAAGCGTTTCTTATTGTGAAAATCCCAAACTTTGTTTATACTGAACTCATATATTTCTAAATAATAAATTAGATTTCCAAATAGGAAATTTAAAGAGTGCAGGTGGAGAACAATGAGAAAAATCGAAGTATTGAATGGAATCAAAGAATGCGGCGTCGTCGCCGTCGTCCGGGCAGACAGCAAAGAACAGGCCATCGTCATCTCCGACGCGTGCGTCAGCGGAGGAATCAAAGGTATCGAAGTCACCTTCACCGTGGACGGGGCCGCCGAAGTCATCAAAGAGCTTAGCTCCATCTACGAAGGAACCGATGTCCTCATCGGCGCAGGCACCGTCCTCGACGCCCAGACCGCTCGGATCGCCATCCTGGCAGGAGCCGACTTCGTCGTAAGCCCAAGCTTCGATGAAGCGACCGCCAAACTATGCAATCTGTATCAGGTGCCTTACATGCCGGGCTGCATGACCATCACTGAAATGAAGACCGCACTCGAGAGCGGAGTCGACATCATCAAGCTATTCCCGGGAAGTGCCTATGGTCCGGACTTCATCAAGGGCATCAAAGCTCCTCTTCCTCAGGTGAACATCATGCCGACCGGCGGAGTGAGCCTCGGAAATGTAGCAGAGTGGATTCGGAACGGCTGCGTGGCCGTCGGTGTAGGGGGAAGCCTCCTCGAGCCAGCCAAGACTGGTGATTTCGAGAAGATCACGGAGTACGCGAAAGAGTATATCCTGAAGGTCAAAGAAGCAAGGGGAGGATCGTATGAAGGTACTCACGTTCGGTGAAATCATGCTTCGATTATCCACCGGTGAAGGGGAGCGACTGATCCGTGCAGGTTCCCTTCAGATGAATTACGGCGGTGCCGAGGCCAATGTCGCCGTCTCCCTTGCCCACTTCGGGCATGACGTCCACTTTGTAAGTAAGATTCCGGCCCATCCCATCGGTGAGGCGGTCAAGCACCACCTCCGGTCCCATGGTGTGAGTACGGATTTGATCCTCCAGGGAGGGGATCGTCTCGGCACCTACTATCTGGAATCGGGTGTCGGGGAACGCAGTGCCAAGGTCATTTATGATCGCAAGTACTCAAGTTTTTCCCATTTATCCACTGGTGAAATAAATTGGGATCACACCCTTGACGGCGTCGGTCTCCTCCATGTATCAGGGATCACCCTGGCCCTCTCAGAGGAACTCAGGACGATTACATTGCAAGCGCTTCAAAAAGCAAAGGAACGCGGGATCACGACGAGCTTCGACTTCAACTACCGGGCGAGTCTCTGGAGCCAACGGGAAGCCTCCCTTGCGTATAAGCCACTGCTTCCATATGTGGATATCGCATTCTTCGGGGAACTGGATGCCCTACATCTCCTCGGATTGGAAAGAAAAGATCCGGCACTTCCGCGTGAAGAGAGACTGCTTCAGTATTACAAGGAGATGGAAAGGGAGTATCCCAACATACGCCATATGGCGTCGACGTTCAGGGATGTGAAGTCTTCCACCGTCAATGACCTGCAGGGGAATTACTTTGTTCACGGCGCCCTTCATCAATCGAAGCTCCACCACATCGATCCCATCGTCGATCGGGTCGGGGGAGGAGATGCCTTTGCTGCCGGAATTCTCCATGGCATCCTGAAAGGAAATGATCCGGACGTGATTGCCGCCTTTGCCACGGGGGCATCAGCACTGAAACATACCGTTCGCGGAGACAGCAGCCTTTTCACCGAAGAAGAGGTCCGTCAGTTTATAGATAGCGGATCCGGCATCATCGTCAGATAGCATCGCAACCTACCATACTATGAAAATGAAGGAGAGATGAGTCATGGAAACACGTTATGCCAACCATCCCGAGGAAATCAAACGCTACAATACCGAGGAACTGCGGAAGCACTTTTTGAAAGAGACCCTGTTCGAAGCCGGTCAGGTCCATCTCACGTATACGCATGTGGATCGCATGATCTTCGGTGGTGTGACACCAGCCGATCAGGAGTTGACGATCAAGCTCGATAAGGAGCTTGGAGTGAACTACTTCCTTGAGCGTCGCGAGCTCGGCATCATCAATATCGGGGGCGAAGGAAGCGTCATCCTCGATGGGGAAGAGTATTCCATGATCCGCTATGACGGACTGTACGTCGGGAAAGGGACGGAGCAGGTTCTCTTCCGTTCGGAGGATCCGAAGAATCCGGCAAAGTTCTATATCAATTCAACTCCTGCCCATCATAAATATCCGACGGTGAAGATCGATATCAATGAAATCAAACCGCTTGAAATGGGTGAACAGGGGACCCTCAACGAACGGAAGATCCACCAGTATATCCATCCGAACGTATGCGAGAGCTGCCAGCTGCAAATGGGGCTCACGATGTTGTCACCGGGAAGCGTTTGGAACACGATGCCGTGCCACACGCATGAGCGCCGCATGGAAGTGTATTTGTACTTTGATATGGAGCCGGATACAAGGGTGTTCCACTTCATGGGTCAGCCGGATGAGACACGCCACCTTGTGATGAAGAACGAGCAGGCCGCGATATCGCCGAGCTGGTCGATCCATACGGGTACGGCGACAAGCAACTACACGTTCATCTGGGGCATGTGCGGAGAGAACATCACCTATGACGACATGGACCATATCAAGATGGAAGACTTACGGTAAGGGGTGGTTCCATGAACATCGGGATGAGAGCACATGATATCGAAAAGCGTCCGCTCCCGGAACTGGTGGAGGAGCTTGGGAACAAGGGGGTAGCCTGCGTGCAGTTCGCGCTGGCGAAATCCCTTGATGTCCCATCTCACCATGGGGCGCTGAGCCCTGGATTCGGGAGGCGTGTGAAGAACGCATTCGACGCACGCGGGATCCAGATCGCCGTCCTCGGATGCTACTTCAATATGATCGACCCCGATCATACGGAGAGGAGAAAAGGGATGGACCGGTTCAAGGAGCATCTTCGCTATGCCCGGGACTTCGGCTGCAGCATCGTGGCGACGGAGACGGGGAACGTCCACTCCAAGATGGGGTATACGACGGATAATTTTGATGAAGAGCCGTTCCAGGAAGTGGTGAGGAGCGTCAGGGAAATGGTGGCCGAAGCTGAGAAATTCGGCGTCATCGTCGGAATCGAGGCGGGAGTCAACCACCCGGTCCATACAGTGGAGAAGATGAAGAGGCTGCTCGATGCGGTCGATTCACAAAACCTGCAGGTCGTCTTTGATCCGATGAACCTCATGACACTTGAGAATCATCAAGAGCAGGAGAAGGTGTTCGAAGAAGCGATGGAGGCTTTCGGCCACCGGATTGCCATCTTCCACGCGAAGGATTTCAAGGTCGAGGATGGGGTGCTCAGCACGGCTCCGGTCGGGACCGGTTTGATGAACTATGACTGGCTCTTCGGTTGGTTGAAGGCAAACAAGCCTTACATCAATATCATCATGGAAGAAACGGTGGAGCCGTATATCGATGATAGTCTGGCATTTTTGAAGAATAAGTACGAGCAGGCCTAACAGAAGGGAAGAGGGATGAGCATGACAGGATTGTTTTCATTGGAAGGGAAAGTCGCCCTTGTCACGGGTGCGAGCCGCGGACTCGGTCAGGGTATGGCCGTCGGACTGGCGGAAGCAGGGGCCGTCGTCATCGGTGCGGGCGTGAGTGCGATGAGTGAAACGCGCGAGAAGATTGAAGGACTTGGCGGAGTGTTCCATGAAGTGAAGGTCGATCTTTCAGAGAAGGGTGCAGCTTCCAAGCTTGCCCAGGAAGCGCTGGCAAAGGAAGGCCGCATCGACATCCTCGTCAATAATTCAGGCATCATCCGCAGGGAAGATGCGGAGAATTTCCAGGATGAAGATTGGTTCGATGTCATCAATGTGAACCAGCATGCCGTCTTCCAGCTTTGCCGAGAGGTCGGCAAGCAGATGATCGAGAAAGGGAGCGGGAAGATCATCAATATCGCGTCCATGCTGTCGTTCCAGGGTGGCCTGCGCGTCCCTGCATACACGGCAAGTAAGCATGCGGTAGCAGGATTGACGAAGTCATTTGCCAACGAGTGGGGCAAGAAGGGCGTCAATGTGAATGCCATTGCCCCTGGTTACTTCGAGACGGATAACACAGCGCAGCTCCGCGGGAACGCCGAGCGGAGTGCATCGATCACGTCACGCATCCCTCAGGGGCGCTGGGGTCGTCCAGAGGATCTCAAGGGAGCCGTTGTCTTCCTCTCTTCGGATGCTTCCAACTACGTGAACGGACATATCCTCTGCGTCGATGGCGGATGGATGAGCTCATAATAAACGGAAAAGCCCAAGAATGATTTCATTCTTGGGCTTTTCTATGCTCTTTATTCAAGGTCATTCAGGATATTGTTCCGGCACGTCTCGACTTCTTTGATCAGGTTCTGCAATACTTCGTCCGTGAGGCGATAGGTAGGTACACTGACGCTGATCGCCCCGACGTTCTTGCCGCCCGATGTCGTGATGGACGCTCCCACGCAAAATACTTCATTCTCGTGCTCGCTATTGTCAAACGCATACCCCTGAGCACGCACCTTCTCGATTTCGTCAAAGAATCCTTCATGGGTGGTGATGGTATTGTCCGTCATCCTCACCAGGTCGATGGAATTCAGGTAGCGCCTGATTTCCTCATCGCTCTGGTCGGCGAGGATCGCCTTTCCCATGGCAGAGCAGTAGAGCGGGATGTTTTTCCCCACCTTGGAATACAGACAGACCGGATTTTGACTTTCGATCTTTGCCACATAGACAACATGGATGTGGTCGAGTATCCCAAGGTGGACCGTTTCATTCGTCCGCGCCTGGAACGCTTCGAGATGGGGCTGGGCAATCTGTTTGATATCGAGCTGACTCAACGCCTTCAGGGCATATTTGATGATCGATGGCCCAAGGCTGAATCGCTTCAGCTCAGGATCCTTTTGTACATAGCCGATGAGAACCAGCGTATCAAGGATCTTGAGGGCAGTCGAGCTGGACAGACCCGTCTCTTTTGCAATGGATTGAAGGGACTGGGGGCCATTGCTCGAAGATAGGTGATCCAGAATGAGGGACGCCTTGATCAGCACGGTCCCGTAAGGTTTTTGAGTGGTCATGTTTTTCTCTCCTGTACCGCTTTTTATTTAGTATATCGAACAGATTATTGCTATACAAGACAATCGGTTTCCTATTTAGAAATAAAAAATAAATATTTAATTGTTCAAAAAATTGTTGTAATTCAAACGAACACAGAATATAATCAGTTTAAGTAAGCGCTTTCCCAAATATACTTACTAGATTTACACACGGAATCAAGCGGCTTTTTGCCATCTTAAGGTAAAACGCTTACCTAATCTAAACAATGGGGTGTTAGTGTGAGAAAATGGAAGGTCAGTTTGCTTGTAGTCGTATCATTTGTACTTTTGTTCATGACGGCATGTTCAAACTCTGAAAAATCATCTTCGGATAAGAAGAAGCTTCAGTTCTTCGTCTCCGGTGATAATGTCGAAGGGGCTGCGCTTGCGACCATGTCGAAGAAGTATACGGAAGAAACAGGGGTGGAGATCGAGGTCGTGGATGTGCCGTTCAGTGATATGGCGACACGGATCACGAACATGGTACAGGCAGGGAATCCTCCTGCACTGGCACGTACGGCAGAATTCAATCCGATCTGGAGTGATTCACTGGCAGATCTCAGCTCTACATTGAAGGATAAAAACGTAAGGGAAGACCTTGCGATTAAAGATGACGGCAAGATCAAAGCCATTCCAATCGATTTCACGGCAGTCGGTCTTTTCATCAATAAAGATTTGTTTGACAAAGCCGGAGTGAAGTACCCGACATCAGGTGATGATGTGTGGACATGGGATGAGTTTGTAAGCGCTTTAAAAACGGTGACTGAAAAAACGGATGCCAAATACGGAATGGTCATGGATCAATCCGAGCACCGCCTGAGCACCTTGCTCTATCAGTTCGGAAGCAAAGGATTCTATGAAGAAAACGGAAAGTACACCACAAATCCCGAAACGAAAAAAGGCCTTGAATATTTCGTGAAGCTGAACGATGACAAAATCATGCCGAAAGCCGTTTGGGCTGCGGGTGAAGATCCATCTTCCATGTTCAAGAGCGGACAGGTGGCAGCGTACTACTCAGGTGTATGGCAAGTAAAAGATTTCGAGAAGAACATCAAGAACTTCGAATGGGCAAGCGTCCAGATGCCGTATGAAACGGTCCGCTCCACAAACTTCGGTGGAAACTACATGGTGAAATTTGAAGGATCCGGAGTGGAGAAAGAAACGCAGAAATTCATCGACTGGCTTTACACGAAAGAAAACTATGAAGAGCTTGCAGGTCTCGGCGGATACCTTCCGGTTGTCCAGGATGCAGAAGTGGACTACGGTGTGGGTGATGCAGGAACACATGCGTACGAAGTATACAACGAAGAGATCAACTCTACGGCCAAGGTAGCTGCCAAGTCAAAATCAGAACGCGATACAATGCAATTGACGTCTGAAAAAATAGCCAATAACGTGCTCCGCGACAACATGATCAAGACGTTGAACGGCGAGCAATCCATCGATGACACCATCAAGACGGTGGAGCAAAAGTACACGGATGCGTATGTAAAGTAACATTAAAAACCGGTGCGGGAGTATGGTCCATACTCCCCGCTTCATGAAAAGAGGCTATGAAAATGAATGACTATCAATTCACCGTCCAGCCGGGCGAACCGCTAAACCGCTGGGTCCACACCGATTTAACCATCGCTCCATACCAATCCGATAAGGCCGTATTCGATCACCCTGTGAACATCACGGAAGAATATGTACAGATCGTTTATCCCGGGAGACAGCAATTCCTGGATCAGCGTCTGAAAGAAGAGATCCTTCTTCCTGAAACGGATTTTCACCACATCTACTTCCCTTTTGAAAATCCCCGATTAGAGTTTTCGGCTTTCATCCCGACACCACATCTCCTGAGCGTCTATGGCAGGACGTTCATCAAGCCCGACCAAGGCGGTACATTTCCGTTCACGGTCAGCACGTGCGGAAGCGTCGAGATCTGGGTGAATGGTACGAAGCAACTGAGCTGGACCCCCTATACAAGGAATCTTGCTTCCCATAAAGACATCACATTGACCCTTGAAGAAGGCTTTAATGAAGTCATTCTCTACATGGACGACCTTGCCGAGAGGGATGTGAACTATTTCACCGAGCTCCGATATACGGGGAAGACGGCCCTTGAAGGCTACATACAGGTTCCGGCCAAAGCGGAACAAATCGAACAGGCAGAGCGCCTACTGACTTCCCTGCACTTTTCGAAAGACATCTATCGATCAGGACGATTGGAGGTCTATATGAACCGGGAAGAGGCTTCCGGCATCGAAGAGCTGTTCGTCAATGTGAACCGCAATCATCTGTTGAATCCCGTGTTCGACAGTAAAGCCGACGACGAACTGGATGCCTTTGATTTCTCTTTTAGTGTGAATCTTGATGAAAGTGGATTCCAGAAGCTCATGAGCGTAGATGAGCTGTCCTCGAACGGTCTGCTGCAGTTCGATATCGGCGTGGTGCTCCCTGGTGGAGTGCAAGTGGCGAGGAGGATGGTGGCTTCGATCCTGACGAACGACGATCCGGGTCGGTCATTCTCCGATTCTCTTCCGGAACGAAAGCGCGAAATCCTCGAATTCTTCTCTCAAAGCGAAAAGCTCGATCTCAATGCCGGTTTCAGTCTCATCCACCTGAACGGAAAAGTGGACGAACAAGCGAAGCGTCATATCAGGAGCTGCTTCGATGAAATACAGAAAAAAGGCGACTGCGCCGATTTCCGCCTGGCACCGCTGCTTGGATTCACCATCAAGTATCAGGACACGATCCCGGCCGACTTTCATGAGGAGCTGAAGGAGCTCGCCGTGAACTTCCGATACTGGATCGACGAGCCGGGGAACGACGTGATGTGGTACTTCAGCGAAAATCATGCCCTGCTGTTCCATGTGTCCCAGTACTTCGCCGGACATCTCTATCCCGACGCAACGTTCAGCGTGAGCGGAAGGACAGGGCGCCAGCAGTATAAAAAAGGGAAGGAAAGGCTGGAAGAGTGGTTTGAGGTGTTCCTGAAGTATGGCTATTCAGAGTGGAACTCGACGACCTACCTTCCGATCGACCTGATCGGATTCTTCAGTCTCTATGAATCGGCCCCGGATGAGCATATCCGGAAGCTTGCGAAGGAGGCATTGGATTTCACCTTCAAGATCATTGCCGTGAACCTGCACGGAAAGACGATGAGTACGACCTATGGACGGGTGTATGAACACGATCTGAAGGCGATGGAGATGGGGGAGACGGCCAATCTGGCGTTCATCACGTGGAAAAAGGGCAAGCTCAACACGGCGATGAGGTGCACGACGCTCTTCTGTCTATCATCCTATGAACCGCCTACACTTGAAGACTATTTCATCGAGGATGCCTCAAAGGCCCTCGTGACCCAGTACAAACAAGGGATCAAAGAGGTCTATACGTACAATTACAAAACATCGAGCTACTCTATGAGCGCGGCAATACGCTTCAATTCCTATCAAAAAGGGCATCAGCAGCATGCCATGAATATCGCCCTCGACCAGGATAATACCCAGATATGGCTCAACCATCCCGGGGAAGCGGTCTACAGCGGTGAGAACAGGCCGAGCTTCTGGGCAGGGAACGGAGTCAGCCCGAACATCACCCAATATAAGCAGTATATGTTCCTCGAGTATCGCCTGAAAGAGCCGTTCCTTCCATATATACATGCGTATCTTCCGTTCTGGAAGCTTGACGAAGTGAGGGAGGAAGGCAACTGGTTGTTTGCGAAGAAGGATGATGCCTATATCGGCCTATATTTCAGCAATGGTTACGAGCTGCAGGAGAAGGGCGCGATTGCACACCGGGAAGCCCGTTCATACGGGGCACATCACCGGGTGGTCGCGACATGTGCTTCAGGAGCAGAAGTGGGTTCATTCGAGGCATTTGTGGAAGAACAGATGAATGCAGCCATTTCGATCGACAGCCATCAATGGTCGTATGCGACGGAAAGAGCCGGAGCGCTCCAGGTGATCGATGATCAGCTCCATGTGGACGGGAAGCCGGTAGAATACGACGCAGGCTATGAAGTCGAGGAAGAGCATATAAGCATTCCACAGTTTCAAAAGTAATCACTAACACATCATACCCTGGGACCCGCCTGCATGGCGGCTCCTGGGTTGGATGTGAAGGATTGAGGGGGAAGAACGGTGAGGAGAAAAGATAAAAACCAGAAATGGGCTCTGGCCTTCGTCATTGTCAACATGGTTTTATTCACGATATTTTTTGCCTGGCCCGGCATACTCGGCGTGTACTATTCGTTCACGGACTACACCGGGATCAGCGCTTCGTTTATCGGACTGGACAACTATATTCAACTGTTCCAGGACAAAAGCTTCTATAAATCCCTGGGAAGGACGATCCTCTATACAGCGGTCGGAGTGCCACTTCTATATGCATTCTCCCTGCTGATATCGGTCCTCCTGGTGAGCAAGTTCACAAAGGGGAAATCCGTGGCCAAGGTCATTTTCTTCTTCCCATGGCTGATTTCCTCCATCGTGACCGGGGTCATCTTCCGCTGGTTGTTCGGGGAAAGCTTCGGGTTCGTCAACTTTGTCCTTTCACTGATCGGAATGGAGCCCGTGGGCTGGTCCTCTGACGGGAATATGGCGTTCATACTCGTTCTATTCGCCACCGTGTGGATGGGGACGGCATTCAATATGCTCCTGATGATCTCGGCGCTCGTGAACATCCCGCAATCGTACTATGAAGCAGCCGACATCGACGGCGCCAGCGGCTGGCAGAAATTCATCCATGTGACGCTTCCCAGCCTGAAGCCGACGTCCTTCATGGTCATCCTGCTGTCGGTCATCCATCTGATGAAAGAGTTCCCGATGGTGCAGGCCCTCAATAACGGGGGACCCGGTACGGATAACACCTTCCTCGTCCAATATATTTACCAGACAGGATTCGACCAGCGGAATATCGGCTATGCAAGCGCGGTTTCCATGGTACTGTTCGTCATTCTCCTTCTCTTTGCGATCATTAATCTGAAGGTGGAAGAAAGGAGCAAATTATGATGAAGCGATATCGCGGCAGTACGATCCTGATGACGGCGATCATGGCCATACTGGCCATCGCCTACCTGTTCCCGGTCCTGTGGCTTCTGCTCAGTTCGTTCAAGCCGGGCAGCGAGCTGTTCAGCTTCCCGCTGAAGCTATTTCCTGAAGAGTTCACCCTGGATAACTACAAATACGCATGGTCGACCATGGAGTTTACAAAATATGTGCTGAACACTTCCTTTGTCACCATCGTGGCGACCCTCTTGACCATCATGGCGAGTGCTTCCTGCGGGTACGCACTGGCGAAATACAAATACAAGTGGCTCAGCGTCTTCTTCATCTGTATCCTGGCCACGACGATGCTTCCGACAGAGGTCATCATGAATCCGACGTTCACGGTCATCCAGAAGGTCGGGCTGTACGATAACCTGTGGGGTCTGATCATCCCGTCCATCAACACGGCAACCGGAATCTTCATGTTCAGGCAGTTCTTCATGACGGTACCCGATGATCTCCTCGAAGCAGCACGGATCGACGGAGCGAATGAAGGAAGGATCTTCTTCCGCCTCATGCTCCCGATTGCAAAACCGATCATCATCACGCTCGCCATCTTCTCCTTCCAGTGGAGATGGAATGACTACATCTGGCCGCTCATCGTCATAAGCGACCCGAACAAATACACCATTCAGGTCGCCATCCGGAGCATCGTCGGGGCGGATAATATCGACTGGGTCCTTCTATTATCGGCATCCGTCATCTCCCTCCTGCCGATGGTGTTGCTCTACGCGATCTTCCAGCGCTACATCATGGACACGGGAGCCAGTTCCGGTTTGAAAGATTAATGGAAAAGGATAGGAGATTTACAGTCTGTTAGCGAATGTATTTATTAAGGAATACGGCATGACGAAAAGATGCTATGCGAGGTGGAAGCAATGACACTACTGATAAAGAACGTCCAGGAAACGGTCAAAAAGGTGACCGGACAGCTGTTGGACCTGAAAAGACCAGAGAATGAATCGGAGCTTGAGGGGATTGGCGATGGAGCCAAGATCGGCTATTTCCCAAGGGATTTCGGAATGGAAGAATGGGATTGGCCACAGGGAGTCGGATTGTATGGACTGAAGAGCCTGTCGGGTCAAGACGGCTTTCCGGACTATCACACGTTCTTGAAAGAGTGGGCTGAGGATCAGAAGGAAAGGGGCCTTCCGCTCAAGAACATCAACACCACAGCCCCGCTCCTCACTCTCATGGATGTGGAGGGGACGGAGCAGCTTGCCCTGGAGTGGGCGGACTGGATCATGGAGAAGGCACCGCGTACCGAACGTGGAGGCCTTCAACACGTCACCAGCGGCGCCACCAAGAATGATCTGACGATGAATGACGGTCAGATCTGGATCGATACGCTCTTCATGGTCGTCCTTTTCCTCGGGAAGATGGGGGTCAGGTACGACCGTAAGGAATGGAAGGAAGAAGCGGCACGCCAATTCCTCCTTCATATAGAGCTCCTTTTCAGTGAAGAGGACGGCCTTTTCTATCACGGCTTCGATTTCAATGGTCACCACCGGTTCAGTGAAGCCTACTGGTGCCGGGGGAACAGTTGGTTCACTTTGGCAGCACCCGAGTTTCTTGCTATGATGGAAGGACAGCTGGATGACGGAACGTACAAGACCATTGCCCAAACCTACAAAGCCCAGGTCGACAAACTAGTGAAGCTTCAAGCACAGGATGGCCTTTGGCATACGCTGCTTGATGATCAGGATTCATACACGGAAGTATCGGGATCCTCTTCCATCGCGGCGGGCATCCTGAAGGGCATCCGCTATGGATTGCTGGATGAATCCTACCTGGATGTGTGCAGGCGAGCAGTTGATTCCATCCTACAGGAAGTCGACGATGACGGCACCGTCCTTAAGGTATCGGCGGGAACGGCAATCGGGGCCTCCAAAGAGGACTATAAGAAGATCATCATTGCTCCCACTGCTTACGGGCAGGCCCTGGCGATTGTACTATTTTCTGAAGTTCTTCAGCATGAAAAATTAGTAGCCTGATACAGTAGGAAATAGACATCGGAGTGGGCCCTGAAAGAGGAGTTAACTATGAAAACAACAATCTATGATGTGGCAAAGGAAGCGGGCGTATCCATTGCGACCGTATCAAAAGTCATCAATAATACAGGGCGGATCAGTGAGAAGACCCGCAAGAAGGTAACGAAGATCATGGGGGACCTCGAGTATCAGCCGAGCAGCGTGGCAGCAGCCCTCACGGGGAAACGGACGTTCACCATCGGCGTGCTCGTACCCGATATCGCCAACCCCTTCTTCGCAGAGATTGCCCGTGCCCTTGAGAATAACGCCAGGAAAAGCGGCTATACGATCATCCTATGCAGCACGGATTACCAGAAGGAGCGGGAACAGGATTATTTCGACCTGCTCATGAAGAAGCAGGTGGACGGAATGATCATCGCCACCGAACCGAAGGAGCTTCAGAAGTTCAAGAATCTGGAGAGCCGCGGCATCCCCTACATCATGTTCTCCTTCGATCACCTGGAGCTCGACTCCCATGTGGTGACGACGGATGACGTGAAGGGGGGCTACCTTGCCGGGAGATACCTTCTGGACCACGGTCATCGTCATGCAGCCGTCATCACGGAGCTGCAGCGTGCGAGTGGAAAGCTCAGGCTTGAAGGCTTTAAGAGGGCATTCGGAGCGGCGGGGATCGAGCTCGATCTCGATTCCGTAGTCAACTCCAAGTCCACTTTTGAGGATGCGAAGAAAGCAGCAAGGAAGATCCTGAAGAAAGAAAACCGTCCTTCAGCCGTCTTCGCCTCAACCGATCTGATTGCGGCCATTTTCATCAATGAAGCGCGGAAAGCAGGCGTATCGATACCCGGCGACATGTCGATCATCGGATTCGATAACACGATCTATGCCGAAATCGCGGATCCGGGATTGACGACGATCGCCCAGCCGATTCCAGAGCTTGCTTCCTATGCGATCGAGCAATTGATGAAATCCATCAAGGACCCCGACAGTCCTGCCCATCGCATCACGCTGGCTCCCTATCTTGTCGAGAGGGATTCAGTGAAGACAGTAGAGAACCATGAAGCTGACTGAATAAGTCGGCTTTCATTTAACCGAAAAGGGAAAGCGCTTAACTTAAAAGGCATATAGATAGGGAAAAGGGAGGAAGACAGAATGGAAATGACAGTGGGTATTATAGGTGCAGGCAGGATCGGAAAGATCCACGTGGAAAACTTGAGGAAGTTGAGGAATGTGAAAGTGAAGAGCGTGTCCGATGTTCAGGTATCACACCTGCAGGACTGGGCAAAGGAGACGGGGATCGAGCATCTGACAACGGATTACCGGGAGCTCCTTGCCGATCCGTCCATCTCTGTGATTTTCATCTGTTCCCCGACGAACACCCATGCCGATCTCATACGCGAGGCAGCAGAAGCAGGCAAACATATCTTCTGCGAAAAGCCTGTCAGTTTCACCGTCGAAGAAACCGAAGCGGCACTGGCAGCGGTGAAAAGGGCGGGTGTGAAGCTCCAGGTAGGATTCAACCGGCGCTTTGACGCCAACTTCCAGAAGGTGCGGGAGCTTGTGAGCGAAGGGAAAGTCGGGACTCCGAATATCCTCCGTATCACATCAAGGGATCCGGAGCCGCCGAATGCTGCCTACATCCGTACATCAGGCGGTCTGTTCATGGATATGACCATCCATGATTTCGATATGGCCCGGTACATCATGGGGAGCGAAGTGGTCGAAGTCCATGCCCACGGTGCCGTCCTTGTGGATCCTGCCATCGGGGAAGCAGGAGACATCGATACGGCCATCGTCTCCCTGAAGTTTGCCAATGGTGCCCTCGGGGTCATCGAGAACAGTCGCCGAGCTGCTTACGGATACGATCAGCGCCTTGAAATCTTCGGAGATAAAGGAGCCGCCCAGGCTGAAAATGTAAGGGCTAACACGGTGAAACTTGCAACGGAAGATTATGTGACGACGGAAAAACCGCTCTACTTCTTCCTGGAGCGTTACACCCAAGCGTATGTGGAAGAAGTGATCCAATTCATCCAGGCCATCGAGAATGATGCGCCGGTGTCATGCTCTGGATTTGACGGGCTGCAGGCCGAACGGATTGCCAAAGCGGCCAGGACCTCCCTTGAAACGGGCGTACCGGTCAAACTGACCCACGAAACGGTCAAAAGGAGTGAGATCGTATGAACCCACTATCGTTTCATGAAGACCGTCCCTTCGACCTGATCGCAATCGGCCGACTGTGCATCGATCTGAATGCGAATGAAACGAACCGTCCGATGGAAGAAACGAGCACCTTCACGAAATACGTCGGAGGATCACCTGCCAATATCGCCATCGGCTCTGCACGACTGGGCATGAAGACCGGCTTCATCGGAAAGGTATCCGACGACCAGATGGGCAGGTTCATCACCGGATACCTTGAGCGGAATGGAATCGATACAGAAGGGGTGAAGATCGACAACACCGGAGCCGTGACGGGCCTTGCCTTCACGGAGATCAAAAGTCCGGAAGACTGCAGCATCCTGATGTACAGGGACAATGTGGCCGACCTGCTCCTTCATCCGTCCGAGGTGAGTGAAGCTTATATCAGAAGGTCCAAGGCCCTGCTCATCTCGGGAACGGCCCTTGCCCAAAGCCCGTCCCGTGAAGCGGTATTCCTCGCCCTGGAGTATGCGGTGAAGCATGATGTCACCGTGTTCTTCGATCTCGACTATCGGCCTTACACGTGGAAGGATGAAGCAGAAACGGCGGTCTATTATAACCTGGCTGCCGAGAAATGCGATTGCATCATCGGCACGCGTGAAGAGTTCGACATGATGGAACGGCTCCTGAACCGCACCGAATCGGATGATCACTACACGGCAACACGCTGGTTCTCCCATCGTGCGGACATCGTCGTCATCAAGCACGGAGGGGCGGGATCGATCGCCTATACGAAAGACGGGGGTTCACACCGAAGTGGGATCTTCCGGACGAATGTACTGAAGACGTTCGGAGCGGGAGATTCCTACGCCTCCGCCTTCATCCACGGCCTGATGAAAGGAACGGATGTATCCGAAGCCATGAAGCGTGGAAGCGCATCGGCCTCGATCGTCATCTCCAGGCACAGCTGCTCCGACGCCATGCCGACAGAGGAAGAGCTTTTGGAACATATGGATTCAGCCTTATACGAAACAATCTAATACAAGATGGAAAGGGAGAGGTAGCATGACAGTGACAACCGTACGTACAGTGAAGAACTATATCGGGGGAAAGTGGATCGAATCAGCATCGGAGAATACGGAGACCGTCTACAACCCTGCCACCGGTGAAGAAATCGCCATCGTAAAGCTCAGTACGAGGGAAGAAGTGAATGAAGCGGTCGAAGTGGCGCATGAAGCGTTCAAGTCCTGGTCCCAAGTACCGGTGCCGAAACGCGGGCGCATCCTGTTCAAGTATCAGCAGCTCCTGGTCGAGCATTGGGATGAACTGGCGAAGCTTGTCACGATCGAGAACGGTAAGAGCTTCGCCGAAGCACACGGGGAAGTCCTCCGCGGCATCGAATGCGTCGAGTTTGCCGCAGGGATCCCGAACCTCATGATGGGCAAGCAGCTGCCTGACATCGCAGCCGGTTTGGAATCAGGCATGTACCGGTACCCGATCGGGGTCGTGGGCGGCATCACGCCGTTCAACTTCCCGATGATGGTCCCTTGCTGGATGTTCCCTCTCGCTATCGCCTGCGGGAATACATTTGTCCTCAAGCCTTCCGAACGGACCCCGCTTCTTGCGGCAAGGCTTGCCGAGCTCTTCGAGGAAGCCGGTCTACCGAGCGGCGTATTGAATATTGTCAACGGGGCCCATGATGTCGTGAACGGCTTGATCGAAGAGAAGAAGGTAAAGGCGATCTCCTTTGTCGGCTCCCAGCCGGTCGCAGAACTCGTCTACAAGAAAGGAACAGAGAATCTGAAGCGTGTGCAGGCACTGTCAGGTGCGAAGAACCATTCCATCGTCCTGAAGGATGCGAACTTGGAAGTCGCCGTATCCCAGATCACGGGAGCCGCCTTCGGTTCTGCCGGTGAACGCTGCATGGCCGCCGCAGTCGTCGCCGTAGAGGAGAGCATCGCCGACGCATTCATCGAGAAGCTGAAGCAGGCCGCAGACGACATCACGATCGGGAACGGTTTGGAAGAAGGCGTCTTCCTCGGGCCGGTCATCCGCCAGAATCATAAGGAACGCACATTGAGCTATATCGATTCCGGGATCTCACAAGGCGCGACCCTCCTCCGTGATGGCAGGAAAGACAAGGAGACGGAAGGGGAAGGATACTTCCTCGGACCGACGATCTTTGATCATGTGACGCAGGAAATGAAGATCTGGCAGGATGAAATCTTCGCCCCTGTCCTTTCCGTCGTCAGGGTGAAGGACCTTACAGATGCCATCGACCTGGCCAATGCCTCTGCGTTCGCAAACGGTGCGTGCATCTATACGGATAGTGCCTCAGCCATCCGCCAGTTCAGGGAAACGATGGATTCAGGGATGCTGGGCGTCAATATCGGAGTGCCGGCACCAATGGCGTTCTTCCCGTTCTCCGGCTACAAGGATTCTTTCTACGGTGACCTTCATGCGAATGGAACCGACGGCTTGGAATTCTATACAAGGAAGAAGATGGTCACGGCCCGTTACGTCAAATAATGGACGGAAGCGGCATTCGCCGCTTCCTTTTTTATCATATGGAGTGAATAACAGAAGGAGGGAATCAGTATGGAAACAATCCGACTCACCACTGCACAGGCCCTAGTGAAGTTCCTGAATGCGCAGTATGTCGAGTTTGATGGCAGGAAAGAGCGATTCGTCAAAGGGGTCTTCACCATTTTCGGACATGGAAATGTCCTTGGCCTCGGGCAGGCACTCGAAGAGGATCCGGGTGAACTTGAGGTGTACCAGGGCAGGAACGAGCAAGGGATGGGCCATGCAGCCATGGCCTTCGCCAAGCAATCGAAACGGAAGCAGATCATGGCCTGCACCGCCTCGGTCGGTCCCGGTTCTGCCAATATGGTCACGGCTGCCGCCACGGCAACAGCCAACCAGATCCCGGTCCTGTACCTGCCGGGAGACGTCTTCGCCTCGCGCCAGCCCGATCCCGTCCTCCAGCAGATCGAGCAGACCCATGATCTTTCCATATCCACCAATGACGCGTTCCGTCCTGTCAGCAAATATTGGGACCGGGTGAGCAGACCCGAGCAGCTCATGCAGGCGATGCTGAACGCCATGCGCGTCCTCACCAACCCTGCAGACACAGGAGCCGTTACGATTTCACTGCCCCAGGATGTACAGGGGGAAGCATGGGATTATCCACAATCATTCTTCCAAAAACGTGTCCATCGCATCGAGCGTCGCATGCCTTCCGTTGAAAGTGTAGAGGATGCCGTGGAATTGATCCGCTCCAAAAAGAGGCCCTTCATGATCCTAGGAGGAGGCGTCCGTTATTCGGAAGCAGGCGGGGCGTTCCTCCGATTCGCAGAAGCGTTCCGGATCCCCTTCGGTGAAACCCAGGCAGGGAAGAGCGGGGTGCCGGGAAGTCACAGCCTGAATCTTGGAGGGGTGGGTGTGACCGGCAATGCAGCCGCCAACCTCCTCGCATCAAAGGCCGACCTGATCATCGGTGTGGGCACACGATTCACGGATTTCACCACCGGTTCCAAGGGATTGTTCCAGGAAGCAGACGTCCTCACGATCAACATCTCTGATTTCCATGCCGGTAAGCTTGATGCGGTGAAGGTGGTCGCAGACGCAAAAGCTGGTCTTGAAGCCATTACGTCGGGTCTTGGAAACTACCTGTCTTCCTATCAGGACGAAATTGAAGGAGCACGCGGGGAGTGGGAAGCAGAACTTCACCGCCTCCACCAGATCGATCCAGGTGATTCATTCACACCTGAAATCGCCGGACAGCTTGACGGGGAGCTTCCTCATTACAAAGAATCATTGAAGACGAATCTGGCTCAAACCGCGGTCATCGGGGCCGTCAACCGTCTCGTTGATGAGGATGCGGTGATCGTCGGTGCGGCGGGCAGCCTTCCGGGTGATCTTCAGCGTATGTGGGTTGCCAAGGAGGAGGATACCTACCATATGGAATACGGCTATTCCTGCATGGGGTATGAAATCGCCGGGGCCCTGGGCGTGAAGCTTGCAGAGCCCGGACGTGAAGTGTATGCCCTGGCCGGTGACGGGAGCTACCTCATGCTCCACACGGAATTGATCACAAGCCTGCAGGAACGGAAGAAAATCAATATCCTCCTCTTTGATAATGCCGGATTCGGCTGCATCAATAATCTGCAGATGGACAACGGGATGGGAAGCTTCGCCACGGAGTTCCGTCATCGTAACCAGGCAAGCGGCCGCATGGACGGTCCCGTCATGACGATCGATTATGCAAAGGTCGCAGAAGGGTACGGTGCCAAAACCTATTCCGTCCGAACCCTTGAAGAACTGGAAACGGCCATCAGGGATGCCAAGGATCAGCCGGTGAGCACCCTCATCGACATCAAAGTCCTGCCGAAGACCATGACCCATGGCTATGATTCCTGGTGGAACACAGGGGTTGCCGAAGTATCGGAAAAACAAAGCATCCGTGAAGCGTATGATCGGAATCTGGCCAAACGTCAAACGGCGCGTCAGTATTGATGGGAGGGAAAGAGATGTTTAACGGGAGAGAGATCAAGCTGGCCATCGCCCCGATCGGATGGACCAACGATGACATGCCGGAGCTCGGCGGAGAAGTCACCTTCGAGCAGTGCATCAGTGAAATGGCCCTGGCCGGATTCCAGGGTAGCGAAGTGGGGAATAAATACCCCCGTGATCCGGATCAGCTGAGGAAGGCCCTTGATCTCAGGGGGCTGTCCATTGCGAGTGCATGGTTCAGCGCGCACCTGACCACGGATGGGTATGAGCGCACCGCTGCTGAATTCATTGCCCACCGTGATTTCCTTCATGAAATGGGGGCAAAGGTCATCGTCGTCAGTGAACAGGGGAAGAGCATCCAGGGACAGATGGATGTACCGCTATTCGACCATAAGCCGGTCTTTAACGAGGAAGAATGGGAACTCCTCACTGACGGGCTCAATCGGCTTGGAAGCCTTGCAGCAGAAAAAGGGATGAAGCTCGTTTATCACCACCATATGGGAACGGGCGTCCAGACAACCGATGAGATCAGAAAGCTCATGGAACGGACCGATCCCGCCAACGTGTCCCTTTTGTATGATACAGGTCACCTCGCGTTTTCAGGAGAAGATCCCCTTGTGATCCTTGAAGACTATATGGACCGGATCCATCACGTCCATCTGAAGGATGTCAGAGCGGAAGTCGTCGAGAGGGTGAAGCGGGAGAAATGGAGCTTCCTCCAGGCCGTGAAGGCAGGGGCATTCACCGTCCCCGGCGATGGAAGCATCGACTTCCGCCCTGTCTTCGGATTGATCGCGGAAGGTGCGTATGAAGGGTGGTTCGTCGTCGAAGCAGAACAGGACCCGGCCATCGCCAACCCCCTGGAGTATGCCATCAAAGCAAGGGGCTATATCAGGGAAACGGCAGGCATCTAGAACAGAAGGAGGAGAATCACCATGTATGAAAAGCTCGGAGAATTACAGCAAGGATACAATACCGTCACGGATATGGACTCCAAGCATCCGGATATGCTGCAGGATATCGGGGTGTACCGGCTGAGTGCCGGAGACAGGGAAACCCTGCATGACGAAGGGAAGGAAACCGCGGTACTCCTCATGGAAGGATCCATCACCCTGGAGTGGAACGGACACGTTCAGGACATCAGCCGGGGAAGTGTGTTCGATGAAGATCCGTGGTGCCTCCACGTCCCGAAAGGCGTCCAGGTCATCGTGACGGCCAAAGGGGAGAGCGAAGTGCTGGTGCAGAAGACCGATAACGCCGCAGACTTTGCACCGAAGCTTTATACGCCCGAGGATTGCTCGAGCACGGTGGCGGGAGAAGGCGTATGGAACGGGACCGCTGAGCGCGTGATCCGTACCATCTTTGATCACGGTAACGCTCCCTATTCGAATCTCGTCATCGGCGAAGTGATCTCCTATCCAGGAAGGTGGTCGAGCTATCCCCCCCATCATCATGATCAGCCAGAGGTGTACTACTATAAGTTCGACCGCCCCCAAGGATTCGGCTGCGCCATGGTCGGACCCGACGCCCACCGCGTCGAGCACAACAGCTATATCACCATTCCCGGCAGCCTGGATCATCCCCAGGCGACGGCACCGGGTTACGCCATGTACTTCTGCTGGATGATCCGTCACCTCGACGACAATCCGTGGACGGAACGGATCATGGAAGAGGAGCATACATGGCTCTTGGAAGAAAACGCAAAGATCTGGTCGGACCGATAAGTTGCTCTATATAAAAACTGTATAATCTTGTAAAATAGGACTATATCCGATTCATGGGTGCAGTCCTATTTTTCTGATTGTCGGGGTGGGAAAATGATGGATAGGAGATGGGGAGAAGATGAATAGATTGATTCTGCTTGCTTGCACACTGCTTCTATTCTTTATTTTGACCGCTTTCGAGTCTGAAAGAGAAGGAGAGTCCATCAAGCAATATGCCGAGGATCATGCCGTCCAAGATGTGCTGGATACCGTAAGATCGGGGGATCATGCCGATTATCACTTTTCCACCAGCGAAGACATCCGGGTAGGCCTGTTCCAGCCATCATGGAGTTACGGGGAGGCGTTCATTGATCAAGAGAGTGATGCCCTTGAACAAACAGATGAATGGTATGCTGTCGTGTATCAGGACGGCAAGCCTGTGAACGTCATGGCTGCTTCGAAGAATGAGAACGGGAAATACGCATTCATGGGTATCGGATTCGGTCAAGATCTGGCCGTCGCCCTGGACACGGCAGGGACCGAGGCAGGAAAACTGGTCTACGAGTTTCCTGCCGATGCTTGGTTCATGATTGACGAAGATAGCGTGCATGGCCTCAATAAGCAGGCGGAATCCGTGATGGGAAAAGGGGATTGGAGTCTTTCCCGTTACATGGAGTATGTTCATGGGCGATACAGTGATCCGGAAGTGAGTATGGAGCACGGACAGAATACCGCCACGGGCGGAGCCGGATTGCTTCCGGACCAAGATGAAGTGGAACGTTCCGGTCTCCTGTATGTCGGCCTGGGCATTCTGTTCATAGTGGGAGTCTTGATGACGTCTAGAATGAAGAGAAAAAGATCCTCTTAATCTCATAAAATGGAACATTGAAATCTGGAGGTAGCATATGACAACCCAATGGCAAGAAATCACCATCATCAAAGGAGAGGAAATCGATCTCCATCTCGTTAAAACCGTACCGGGCAACCCGGCAAAGAATTGGGTACCGGCCTATCATTTCAACATCGCCCTGAAGGGTTCCGCCACGCCGATCGGTGTCATCGATCTCCGCATCGGCCATAACGAGAACCTCTACTATGGAGGACATATCGGCTATGCCGTCCATTCCGAGCATCGGGGCCATCACTATGCAGGGAAGGCGGTGCTCCTGTTGAAGGAACTTGCACTCGCACACGGGATGGAAAAGGTGACGATCACCTGCAACCCCGACAACCTCCCGTCCAGGAAGACGTGTGAATATGTGGGAGCGGAGCTGAAGGGAATCGTAGCCGTCCCTCCCCATAATGATCTGTACCAGCGCGGGGAAAAGGAAAAATGCATCTATGAGTTGGTTTGGTAGAATAATAGGCAATCAATTCGTTCAAACGTTTGTTTAATTTCAATTGTAGGGAGAGCATGCATTATGAAGAAAACCGTCATCTTTGATATGGACGGAACATTATTCCAGACAAATAAAATCCTCGAGGCGTCCCTCGTGGATACGTTCGATCATCTTACCCGTGCCGGCAAATGGCAAGGGACCGCTCCTTTGAAGGAGTATCAGGACATCATGGGAGTCCCCCTTCCGAAAGTGTGGGAGACGTTGATGCCCAATCATTCAGAAGTGGACCGCAACGAAACGGATCGGTACTTCCTCGAGAGCCTGATCGCCAACATCCACGGGGGAAAAGGTGAGCTGTATCCGAACGTGGCCGAGCTTTTTGAACGATTGGATGCGGGTGGCTGTGCCATCTACATAGCCAGTAACGGGTTGAAAAGGTATCTGGCTGCCATCGTGGACCACTATAAGCTCGACCGCTGGGTTGCAGGAGTCTACAGCATCGAGGAAATCGACTCCCTGAATAAATCCGACCTGGTCGGAGCCATCCTGGCAGAGGCGGGGAACGGACCTGCCGTGATGGTCGGGGACCGCCTGTCCGATTTCAACGCAGGGCGTGATAACAACATCCCGTCCATCGGCTGCAGGTTCGACTTTGCCCGGGAGGAAGAGTTGGCATGTGCCGACTATGTCATCGATAATCTGTTGGATGTAGTGGAGATTATGAACAAGACTGAATATGTAACGGAGTGATAGGTGGATCCTGATTCTGAATGAATCGGGATCTTTTTTTGTTTATCCGACATCCCCCTGACACATTCGCTCCCTACAATACAACTATAGACCAAGCGAAAGGAGGAACAAATATGAGTCAAATCGGAAGAAAAGAACTGAAATTCGCCATTTCCATCCCCGAATATCACATCCTGATCCATAAGCTCAAGTGGCTGATGACGAGGGATGAGCATGCCGGACGGGACGGGAAGTACCATATACGAAGCGCTTATTTCGATAATATGGACGACCGGATCCTGACGGAGAAGAAGGAAGGCTACCTGAACCGTGATAAGTACCGGGTGAGGATCTACAACCTCTCCACGTCCGTGATCCACCTTGAGCGGAAGAGCAAGCGGAACAATCAGACGTTCAAAACGAAATGCCCGTTGACCCGGAAGGAATATGAAGCCATCCGCCGGGGAGAAACGGAGTGGATGGAGGATGACATGCGGCCCCTCATCCGCGATCTTCACGGGGAGATGACGAGACGGTTGATCAAGCCGGTGGCGGTCGTCGATTATGAGCGGGAAGCCTACACCTATCCGTATGGAAACGTCAGGATCACCTTTGATCAGAATATCCGCACGAGCCTGAGGAATACGGCGATGTTCGACCGGAACCTGCCCATGGTTCCCGTCATGGAAGAGCCCCTCATCATCCTTGAGGTGAAGTTCGATGAATATCTCCCGGATATGATCAAATATGCCCTGCAGGCAGTGGATACAAGGACGGAAGCCTACTCGAAGTATCAGCTCAGCAGGATGTTCGGCTAAATCAAAAAATTGAATAAGAAAGATGAGGTACACCAACGTGAATGAACAAATCAATTTCAGTGATATTTTTAAATCCAGTTTCATCGAGAAGACGACGTCGTTCAGCCTGACCGACTCCATCATCGGTCTCGTCGTAGCTTTCTTGATCGGCCTTTTCATCTATGTTGTCTATAAGAAGACATTCAATGGGGTCATCTATTCCCATTCTTTCAATATTTCCCTGCTCATCATGACGATGGCGACGGCCCTTGTCATCATGGGGATTTCGAATAACGTCCTCTTGTCACTTGGTATGGTCGGTGCATTGTCTATCGTACGGTTCAGGACGCCGATCAAGGATCCCATGGATCTGGTCTACATCTTCTGGTCCATCGTGTCAGGTATCCTTTGTGGAGCGGGGTTCATCCCCCTTGTCGTCATCGGTTCTGTCCTGATCGGGCTCGTCCTCCTTGTATTTGTGAATAAGATCACCGTGGAGAATCCGTTCCTGCTGATCGTGAAGGCAGACAGTGGAAGCAGCAGTGAAACGATCGAAGCAGAACTCAAAAAGCTGACTTCCCGCTATCAGCTGAAATCTCAATCCTTCATGGGAAGCGACGAAATGGAAACGACCTATGAAGTACGCATGAAAACAGGCGAATCGGCCATGCTTGCCGAACTGAAGGCACTGCCGGGTATCAAATCCGCCGTCATGGTGAGCTATGATGGAAACTTCACTGCATAGGAGGTGGAGGGAATGATCGGAAAAAAGATGGTGGCTGTGGTCTTTGTCCTCCTCATGCTTACCTTTGTGGCAAGCGTATATGTCCTTCCGGCCGCCGGACTCGAAGAGAAGGATACGTCCACCTCCTATAAACAGACGGTCTTCAACGAGAGCGAGGTGGGGCGCGTCGATATCGAAATCGACGAAGACGACTGGGATGACCTTGTGGAAAACGCAACCAAGGAGGAATATAAGCGGGCGACCGTGACCGTCAACGGCAAAAAGGTGAGCGATGTGGCCATCAGGGCGAAGGGGAATTCTTCCCTGACGTCCGTTGCCAATAGTGACTCGGACCGGTACAGCCTGAAGATCGATTTTGATCATTATGACAGCTCTCAAAGTCTGTATGGCCTGAAGAAATTGAATTTGAACAATAACTATAGTGACTCGACGCAGATGAGGGAATTTGTTTCCTATGAAATGATGGAAGAGATGGGGATCGCGACGCCTGCCCACTCTTACATGTATGTGACCATCAACGGTGAGGACTATGGTCTGCTCCTTGGAGTCGAACAGGTGGATGAAACGTTCCTCGCAAGCGAGTTCGGATCCAATGACGGATTCCTGTTCAAGCCTGACGGGGTCGGTTCCGACCTTCAATGGATCAGTGATGATCTCGACGACTACACGGGTGTCGAGCTGAAAACGAACGAGTCCAACAAAGATCAGTCGACCTTCACCGATATGCTCGATGCCATCAACAACGGCGGCGACATCGGGAAGGTTCTGGATGTCGATGAAATGCTCCGCTATTTCGCCGTCAATACAGCGCTCGTCAACCTCGACAGCTATCAGGGGCAGATGAAGCACAACTATTATCTCTATGAAGAGGATGGGAGCTTCTCCATCATCCCTTGGGATTATAATATGTCCTTCGGAGGCTTCGGCGTCGGAATGGGCGGAAGGGGCAATGCGGGAGAAGAAGGTCTAGAGGACGGGGAACAGGCTGAAGAGCCCGGTGCCCAAGATGGCAATGCGAACGATGCTCCTCAAGGGAACGATGGGATCGACAAGCGCGGCATGGGGGACGGAATGATGACGAGCCAGCTCATCACCGACTCTGCCATCGACTTCAGCGTGAGCGAGCCCGTTGTCAATACGACCCTTGAAGACCGGCCCCTGCTCAATGCCCTCCTATCCAACTCGGAGTATAAGGAGAAATACGAAGAGTACTTGAAGACCTTTGCTGAAGAGATCTTCACAGAGGAGCGCGTTTCCGAGATCACGAACAATCTGGCGTCGATCCTGACCACTTATGTCGAGAGCGACCCGACCAAGTTCTTCACAACGGATGAATTCCTGAAAGGCGTTTCCGGCGACGAAAGCCTTGCGGAATTCACGAAGCTGAGATCCGAGTCGATCCTGGAACAGCTGTCCGGCGAGCGGACGGTTGAAAGCCAGGCCGGATCCGGCGGTCAGGGGCAGGGCCCTCCGAATGGCGGACAGGCAAATGAAGGTCAGGATGATAAGGCAGGGCAAGGCAATCCAGCAGCAGACAATGCTCAAGGGAATGCTCCTCCGGCCGAGGGAGGACAAAATGGTGCTCCTCCCGATGGAGGGAACGGCGGACAGGGAGAACCACCAGAGGGGTTCGATCCCGCTGATAGACCCGATGGATTCAACCCCGGGGCTGGTCCCGGGGGAGGAGGACCACAAGGGAACGAAACAAAAGAAGCAGCCGTCGATCCGATGGCAGCCCTCACGGTGAGTGGAGTCTCCATATCCGTGCTCATGCTTGGTCTCATTGCAGCATGGCGGTTCAGGAGAAGAAAGGGCTTCCGCTGAGACTCGGACAGGCAAGATCCTTTACCGTCCCGCCGGAAAACCGTATACTTATACTAATCTATTTCGCGATGACACCCATATTAAGTAACCGGACAGCCCTCTGCGGCTCTGGTTACTTTTTTGTTGGGGTGGGTACGATAAAAGAGACATTCAATCGCAGGACGAGTAAAGGGTTTGATGACAATGAGACAACTACATCGACAACATATATGGCTTGGACGCTTCCTCGCTTCCGATCCCGGAAGAAAAAGGTTGCAGCAGGCCGGCAAGACAACGCTGAGCCTCATGACTTCGGTATTTATCACATTATTCCTATTGAAAATGAATGAGTATCCGTCCATCACACCTGCCATCGTTTCAGGGATGGTGGGGATGTTCGGTGTCCTGATCGTCTTGGATGATACGGACCGGAAGAAGAAAGTGACGCTGCTGTGCATCGCTGTTTCAGTGGCCGGGGGGATCACGGTCGGGTCCCTGTTCAGCCAACATCCTTATGCCGTCAACATCCTTCTCGTGGCGGCCATGTTCAGCGCCTTTTATTTTTCACGCTTCGCCGTCCGCTATTTCTCCATCGGGATGGCCTCTTTCATGTCGATCTACTTTTCATCCGTTCTTAAACTCGACGCATCGCATCTGCTCTGGTTCTATATCGGAATCGTGATCGGGGCGCTCAGTGCCTACATGTATCAGTTCCTTCTGTTCAAGAGTTCTTCTTACGTATTGAAAAGAAGCCTGATTTCGTTCCATATCCAGTCGAATCTGACATTCACCATCTTGTTGAAGGCGATGGAAGATCCAAAAAGCAGTGAGAAGAGGAAGAAAAGTCTCGATCGAAACGTACGCAAACTGAATGAGTATGCACGGACGCTGTCGGGTGACATCAATGAAAGTGATCTGAAGGAACTGTATCCAGGAATAGACGTATCGGAACTCAGGCTCTATGTCTTCGATGCGGAGATGCTGATCCAGACGCTATCTGATTCCTTGAAGAAGCTGAAGGAACTGAAGGCTTTCGAACAGGATGAAATCCGCCAGCTATTGATGCGGGTCATCCGTTCCTTGCGGGATGCCGACGTCCTGGCACAGGATTATGAACCGAAGACACTGGAAGAAACCGAACGTGCCCTTCAGGAACTGCGCCTGATGCTGGCGGATGTCCTGAAGGATGAGGAGGATCTCCCGCGATGGATTTATCTTCTGCGCAGGATCGAGTCCATCTCGAATCACGTCCTGCAGGCAGCCCTTACGATCCAGGAAGCCTTGAAGGGCGAACGGGAAGTCCATTCTGAAAAGGAAGAGGAGGAACCGGAGGAAGAAGAGAAGGAAGACGAAGAAGAGTCAAAAGGATTGAAGCCGTCGACGAGAAAAGCGATACAGGCTTTGATTGCAGGGATCCTCGCCATCGTGGCAGGAGAACTGATCGCCCCCGCCCAGCCGTACTGGGTGCTGTTGACCACGTTCATCATCATGATCGGTACTGAGACGGTGGGAAGAACCTATCTGAAGGCGTTCCAGCGTTCATTCGGTACCGTCATCGGGGCAATCGTCGGATTCGGGGCCGCGACCCTTGTGTCGGGGGTGAAGCCCCTTGAGGTGGGACTGCTTTTCCTGGCCCTCTTCCTATCATTCTACCTATTCCCCGTATCCTATACGCTCATGAGCCTGTTCATCACCATGCTCATCGCCTTTATGTACGATATCCTCCTTGGCGGGATTTCCGTTGGCCTCATGGGGGCGAGGGTGCTTGATACGATCATCGGTGCCTTCATCGCACTGATCGTGTCGGCAATCGTATTTCCGAAGAAGACGAAGGCCAAGGTCACGGATGCATTCGATGAGTTTTTTGATGAGCTCGGAGAATATGTGGAAACCTATCTTTCTTCCTTCCTGAAGGAGAAGAAAAAGCCCCTGACGGACCGGGCCTTCGATCTTGACCACAAGGTGCAGGCAATCAAGGATGAAGCCCAGTCGATCCTTCAGCGTCCAGGGGCCATGACCCGGACCGGACTCGGACGGTGGATCACCGTCGTCATCGCCGTCAATTATTATGCGAAGCATCTGCTTGCTTCTTCCCATAGACGGAACGAGCCCTTCCCGGAAGAATTGCAGAAGGTGATCGGGGTGACGAGCGAGAAACTGACGCAGAACATCGAAGCGGTCCGACTCATGATGAAAGATCCTTCCGCGCACTCCAGTCTCTGGGATCTCGCGGAAGAACGAAGGGAAATCGAAACCCAGGCCCCCGGGAGGCTGAAATCCCATATTGATGTCATTCATCATGTGTATTATATATGGAAAATCAATCAGTCCATCGTTTCTCTCGGCGAAGAGCTCGGGGGAAAAGTGAAATCGGAAGAGGAAAAAGGGTGAGAGCATATGCTCCCACCCTTTTTTGGGTTTACCGAATGATCATATCCCCGCTGGAGAGGTCAACATTGATGGAATGTTTTCCAGAACCTTTCGTCCCTTTGACGGATCGTTCGCTGCTTGTTTGATCCTTCAGGTCGATGGTGTTGAGGATATCTCCGCTGCCAGCCTTCCCGTTCAATTTGAAGCTTGCGTCTTCAGGCAAATTGAGATCGACATCCCCCGATCCAATGGTGAAATCAACATCCCCCGAAAGTTTTTTCATGGATACCGATAGATCCCCTGAGGAAACCGAGCCCTTCAATGGTCCTTCGTATCCCGTCAGCAGCACATCCCCTGAGCCCATATCAACCGATCCTTCCCGGGTTTTGATATCCTTGCCGACAAAATCTCCGGATGACCCCTTATATGTGAAGGATCCGGTATTGAAATTCCCGATTTTCATATCGCCTGAGCCGATCTCGGTCTTCAGGTCGTCCAGGGACATCATTTCGTCCGGTATGAAGATCAGTTCTCCTGAGCCGACCTCGATTTCCAGATTGTTTTCGTAGTTTTGAGGAAGAAATACAATCGTATCAAATTTTTTGTTGTTGAAGCCGATATAAAAGATAGGCTTCATTTTGACATCGAGATTGATTTCATCTCCCCGATCTTCAAGGTTCATAGTCCCTTTTCCATTGAATTCGACCCTGACTTCATCATCATCCGTCGTGACGATTTTCGTATCTCCGCTTCCGAGTGACAAGTGGATGAGCTTGGTTCCGTCTTTCACTTTTACACTGTCTGTGGATGTTCCACCTTTGGCAAACAGGGTGGTCCGATCATTCAAAATGAGGAAGATCGCACCCAGTGCCAACAAGGCGACCACGATGGCGAATACATTCTTTTTCATCTCTCTCTCTCCTTGGTTCGTTTTTCCAATCTTTCTATAGTGTAAGTGGAGAACCGTTATTCCGCAATGCGCCCCCGGATCAATTTTTTATCCGCCTCTGGTCTTAGTGGAGAGTTTGAACGTTGATCAATTGGGGGAGTATGCAGGATGAGAGGAAATGAAAGGTGGGAAACCATGACGCATCGTGTGTTGGAACAGACATTTTATGAACAGCCGACGCTTGAGCTTGCCAAGTCCCTCCTCGGCTGTCTGATGGTCAAAGAAACGGAGGAAGGGACCGTTTCGGGCTATATCGTCGAAACGGAGGCGTATATGGGACCTGAGGATCGTGCAGCCCACAGCTACGGCAACAGGAGAACGAAACGGACGGAAGTGATGTTCGCGGAATCGGGCAGGATCTATACCTATGTGATGCATACCCACTGTCTCGTCAATGTGGTAAGTGGAGGCATAGGCGTACCGGAAGCGATTCTGATACGGGCTATTGAGCCAGCTGAGGGTCTTGGACTCATGGGCAGCCGGCGTGAAGGCCACTCCATGAAAAATTGGACGAGCGGTCCCGGCAAGCTGACCAAAGCCATGGGCATCACCATGGAAGATTACGGTGGAAGCTTCCTTGAGCCTCCGTTGACTATTTGCGAAGGGTACCTGCCGGAAAGAATCGCCGAGGGTAAGCGGATCGGCATTGATAATAGCGGGGAAGCAAAGGATTATCCCTGGAGGTTTTGGATCGAAGGGAATCCCTACGTATCAAAGGGTCGCGGGCGAAATTCAGAAAAATAGGAATAAATACCCCCATAAACTATTTCGTTTATGGTATATTTTACTTATATAACCAACCTCACCGTCTATTGGGAAGGCGTTGAACCTGAATGTCCGATGGGCGCTTGCATTCAGGGGAGCCAGTAGCGCAACCGACCACATATGAAGTCTATTTCTATGTGGTTTTTTTGTACCTGTTTGTTCAAAAAATACAGAGAGATAAGGGGTCCTAATGAATATTTTCAGCATCTTTCAAGACGACTTGATCTATCACGAATTCCAGCCCTTGTACAGGCTGGGGCATCATCAGTCTCTCTATGCGTATGAGGGGCTCCTCCGCAATACGTTCAACCAGAATCCGGAGCACGTGTTTCAAACCGCCATCAAAGCCAATATCCTGTATAAGCTCGACACTCTTTCCATCACAAAGGCGATGGAGAGCTTCGTGAATACCGGCCTCGACTGCAAGCTGTTCTTGAATATTTACATCACGACCATCCTGCATCCGAGTTTCCGTCATTACTTCGACCATCTGATGAAGGCCCATCCTTCGATGGAAGGAAGGCTCGTCCTTGAGATCAACGAATCAAGTGCCGAGGAACTTTGGCAGAACCCCCTGTTAAAACAGGCGTTGAAAGGGTTGAGGGAGTACGGGGTGTGGTATGCCATCGATGACTTCGGGCAGGGGACGTCTTCCATCAAGAAGTCCATGGAATATGAGCCGGAAGTGATCAAGCTCGACCGCTATTTTGCCATGGATCTTGCACGCGATCCCAAGAAGCAGAGGTTCCTGTCGTTTTTCAGCCAGTTCTATTCCGAAGATACCCTCATCGTCCTCGAGGGGATTGAAAAGCAGGAAGACATGGAGGTCGCCCTTGAGATGGGGATCGCCATCGGACAGGGCTATCACTTGGGCAGGCCGGGAAGATTGTTGGCCTGATCAAGGCGCTGGGTTTGGCAGGGCTTGTGCCTCTCCCTATTTTTTATTGACAGAAAATAAATTAAATTGAAAAATATTGAAGAGGAGAGTAGGATAAAGGAAAAAGAGAAAAAGGGGATCCATATGAACAAGTACCTATCTGTACCATTGCGTTTTATTCTTTATTACATACTGGGGATTCTCGGAATCCTGGGCGTGAGCGTCGCCCCGCAGGTTCTGAGTGAAAAAGGACTGTACAACTTCGTCGCTTTCATTGAAGAATTCCTCAAATTCACCATCTATTTTGCTGATCCGGCAAACTGGGAATACAACTATAAGGGACAAGTCGACTCTCTTTTCAATGTCCTGTGGGAGCCTTATCTGTATTCCATGACCATCATTCTTGGGGCCATCGCCCTGGGCCTTGTACTGGCGGTGATATTTGCCGTGATTACCTTTTTCCTCCCGACTCCGATTTCTTCCATGCTGAAGAAAATCCTGAACTTCATGGAGTCGGTGCCGGATCTTCTATTTGCTTTTCTCCTGCAATTATTTATCGTTTTCTTCTTCAAGAAGTACGGCATTATGCTCATGGAGTTTACGGAGTTTGACGGGGTACAGATTTACGGGGCACCAATCTTCACCCTTGCCATCGTGCCGATGGTTTCCTTCTTCCGGATCCTCCTCCTCGTCATGGAAGAGGAAATGGTGAAAGATCACATTGAATTTGCCAGGAGCAAAGGGTTATCAAAAAGCCGCATCCTCTTCTCACATGTGATGAAGAATATCACACCAAGCTCCTTTTATCATGGGAAACTCATCATCTGGGGGACCCTGTCGAGTTTATTCATTATTGAAACCCTGTTTGATATGAAGGGGATCACTTTCTATATCACACAGGATTTCAGACCTGTCGTGATTGCGTATGCCCTGATTCTTCTTTTCACTCCGTTCTTTTTTATCTATCAAGGAGTTTACCTGTGGATGAATCGGGCCGCCGTGATCGATGATTCCCACTACCGCATCAAAAAGGACAAGGTCAAGTTCTCAGAATGGAAGATCTGGGGGTTCATCGCCACTTCGTGGAGGGCTTGGAAGGTGCACATGAAGAATCCGAAGTTTGCTGGAGGATTCATCATCATCTTCGGAATGATTGTGTATAGTTTCTGCCATTCCCTCTTCAAGGATGAACCTGTCAGCAAGCTTTACTATGTAAAGGATGATGACGGCACTCTGATCAGTGTCCCGCCTCATGCGCCATCTGAATTCATGGCGCTCGGATCCGACTACAACGGCTTCAGCATTTTGGACCAGCTTATCGTCGGAGCGAAATACACGCTCATCTTCGCCCTTGTTGTGGCACTGTTGCGGGTGATAGGCGGCTTCTATCTCGGGGTAGGCTATCACTTCTTCTTGAACGAACGCAGGAAGAACTGGGTGAACAGAATCGTGGATTCGATCCACTTCCTGCCGTTGAGCCTCATTGCGTATCTTCTATTAAGACCGGTGCTGTGGGGATTGACATTCGAAGGCTTCCAGCACTCCCTGTTTGAACGGCTCGTCTTCGAGGCTATCGTCCTGACGATCCTGGTGCTGCCGCTGACGATGGTATTGATCGGCAATGAGTTGAAGCTGATTGGACAGCAGGACTTCGTCGTCTCGGCCAAGCTTCTTGGAGGGAGTAACCGCCACCTGCTCTGGACTCATCTGTTCCCGCATCTCGCGCCGAGAATGTTCATCCTGTTCGGGCAGCAGTTCATTCAAACGATGCTCATCCTGGTCCATATGGGACTGTTCTATTTATTCCTCGGTGGAACCATCGTATCAAGGGGACTCCTTCCCGATCCGCCGAAATCTGCTACATTTGAATGGTCCGGGCTCATCAGTTCCTCCAAAGAAGCATTGATGACCGAGAAATATTGGATCGTATTATTCCCGCTCTTCGCCTTCATGATTGCCATCTTCGCCATGCAACTCGTGGTCCAGGGCGTCAAGGAGATCCAGCAGGCCAAGGTCGGTGTAAGGGTGAATAAGAAACCGATCAAAGGATGGAAAAAGTGGAGTAAGAGTGAAAAGGCTAAGGTGAACCCGCCTCTTGAAGGAGACTTCACCTTGACGCATCAGAACATCAAGGGATGATGTCCACCCGGCATGAAATCTGAAACGGAAGGACATGTTAAAGGAAAAGGAGTGATGAACGATGAGGATACTGCTCATCAGCTTGACGCTGACTTTTTCTTTGACAACGACGGGGGTTGCAAGGGACATCCTGCCCCTGCCCGCCCATAAAAAAGAACTTGCCATCGTGATTGATGACCTTGGGAACGATATGGAGGGAACGGAAGATATCCTTGATACAGAGGCGACGCTGACGATTGCTGTCATGCCGTTCCTGCCGTCTACAAAGAAGGATGCCGAACGGGCTCATGCGAAAGGCCACGAAGTGATTCTCCATATGCCGATGGAGCCGGTGACGGGAAAGGCAAGCTGGCTTGGGCCCGGGGCGTTGACAACAGACCTGTCGGATGATGAGATCCGAAGCCGTGTGGAGAAAGCAATCCAAGATGTCCCGCATGCCGTGGGGATGAATCATCATATGGGTTCGAAGGTGACAGCCGATGAACGCATCATGAGGATCGTCCTCGAAGTATGCAAAAAGCACGGGATGTTTTATCTCGACAGCAAAACAACGGGGAAAAGCGTCATCCCGAAGCTTGCTGACGAACTGAAGGTGCCGTATCTCGAGAACGGTCTTTTCTTCGATGATGTCTACACGAAGGAGCATATCGGACAGCAGGCGACGAAACTTGCCGCTAAACTTGAAAAAGACGACAGCATGGTAGCCATCGGTCATGTCGGTGTAACGGGTACGATGATTGCATCGATGCTGAAGGACTTCATTCCTGTCTACGAAAAAGAAGCCAATATTGTCCCATTATCCGACCTTATTCCTGAGTATCACTTGATTGATGAAAGCATGCCATGAGTTGTATGCTGATAGGTGATGAACAATCGGAAGGGGTGTCGATTACATGAAAATGGCTATTGTGACCGGAGCAACAAGGGGACTGGGCGAAGCAATCGCTTCGGGCCTGGTGAAAAAAGGGGTCGGGCTCATCAACATATCCCGGCGAGATAATGATAACCTGAAGGCCATGGCCACGGATGCAGGGGTGGCATATTCTTTCCATCCGTGCGATCTGACGTCTACTGCAGACACGGAGAAGGTATTCAGGGAAGTGGGGGCAAGCGTGTTTTCAAGCGGAGCCGACACGATTTATGTGATTCAGAATGCCGGCTTGGTCACTCCGATTAATCCGTCCGGAAAAGTGGATGCCGAGAGCCTGGAAGCGAGTGTGCACGTCAATCTCCTCGCTCCCATGATCGCCTTGAACGAATTGATCTCTGCGTCTGAAGGAACGGCTGGACAGATGCTGATCGTCAATATCAGTTCCGGTGCCGGCAGCCGGCCCGTCTATGGTTGGAGTACATACTGCTCCACCAAGGCAGGGCTCAATATGCTGACGGAAACCGTGAGCCTGGAGCTATCCGGTTCAGGACGTGATCATAAGGTCATTTCCTTCAGCCCTGGTGTCATGGATACGGATATGCAGGGAGAAATCCGTTCCTCAGCGAAGGAAGCTTTCGCTGAAGTGGAAAAGTTCAAACGCTATAAGGAAGAAGGGACGCTTCGCAGTGCAGAAACGGTGGCAGATGCACTCGTCGGGCTGATCACGGGAACAGAAGTGGAAAGCGGCAAACTTTATCACATCAATGACCTTGTATGATCTGACAAAAAAAAGCCCCGGGCTCTGGTTGATACCAGCATCCCGGGGCTTTTCCTGTTGAATTATGATCGTACCGGCTCTGTAGAATGAGCTTTCCTGCGGGTGAAACGAGGCAGGGCGAATTTGATCGCCACCAGGCCACAAATGGCCGTCAAGATCGGGTAGAATGCATACGGAAGGATGCTCAGTGGCGAAATGCCGGCTGTTTCTGCTACGAGAAGCATCTGGGCACCGTATGGGATCAGACCCTGGACGGCACATGAGAAGATATCAAGGATACTAGCTGTCTTCCGGTTGTCCACTCCGTATTCATCACTGATCGATTTGGCAAGGGGCCCGGCAATGATGATGGAGATTGTATTGTTGGCCGTGCAAAGATTCGTGGAAGCCACGAGTCCAGCTGTAGAGTATTGCGCGCCTTTGGATGAACCGATCTTCCTGGTTACAAGATAGAGAAGCGCCTGGATTCCACCGTTATGACGGATCAGTTCCACCACTCCACCGATCAGGATGGATAGGAAGGCGATCTCGCCCATGCCGAGCATGCCATCGGCAATGCTGCCGAAATAGCTGGTCGGTGTGAAGCTTCCGTCGATGAATCCGATGATTCCTGATAGAAGGATGCCGCCGAATAAGACGGCAAATACATTCAATCCCGACAGGGCGCCGATGATGACGGCAAGATACGGAAGGATTTTCACGATGGAATAGCTTCCGGCGTCGACGGACGACTGGTTGCCGAGCGTCACGAAGAATAGCGCAATGATCGTGATGATGGCTGCAGGCAGGACAATGAAGAAATTGACTTTGAACTTATCCTTCATCTCTGTTTTCTGCGTGCGGACCGCCGCAATGGTCGTATCCGAAATGAAGGACAGATTGTCACCGAACATGGAGCCCCCGACAACGGTCGCCATGGCAAGAGGAAGGGAGATATCCGTTCCTGAGCTGATTCCTACACCGATAGGGGCAAGGGCCGCAATCGTTCCCATGGAAGTTCCCATGGCGAGTGAGATGAAGGCGGCGATCACAAACAGTCCGACAATCAAAAGATTTTCCGGGATGACGGAAAGAGCAAAGTTGACCGTTGAATCAACGGCTCCCATTTTTTCAGCCACACCCGAGAAAGCGCCAGCCGATAAGAAGATCAAGACCATGATCATGATATCGAGGTTACCCGCTCCTTTGGCGAAGCGTTCAACCTTCACATTGAGGCTGTCCTTCCGGTTCATGGCCAGCGCCACGACAGCAGCGATGATGATCGCCACGAGTACGGGGAAGGAATAGAAGTCCCCTGAAATGATACCTGCCCCAAGGAACAGGGCAACGAATATGAGTAATGGTAATAATGCCAGTAGATTGCCTTTTTCCTGATTCATGTTGTGCACTCCTTTTAGATGATATGTTGCGCATAAAATAAAAAACCTCTTCAAATAAGAAGAGGTTTCCATGAAAACGAAACACCCTTCTTATCTTTCAAGCCGGTGGCTTGCTGGATGTGGCACAGCACTCGTTTGGTTGAGTCCGCTGCCGAGACATCATAGGGCCAGTCCCTCCGTCTCTCTGGATAAGAAGATTTTACGTTATGCAGTTATGTTTAAGATACTTACATACTTTAATGGGTTTCATCCTAAATGTCAAACGGGAAAATTTTCATTTTCCTTAAGCAAACGCATTCAAATTTTCATGATGAATTCCGTCGTTATTTGAACTGGAATAAATCAGATGCTATAATCAGTTAATGGAAAAATAAGGGGGTGGAAATCCCTCAGCACAACGGGAGAGGTGACCTTATGAAGAAGCGATATTGGCTGCTGGCAGTGGGTATGTGTCTGTTACTGGTGGGGTGTTCTCAAGGGAAGGGAAATGGTTCATCGAAGTTGACGTTGGAACCGTATGACCTGAGTGATAAGGAAGAAAAGGTGGTTGCCGCTACAGGGAGAGGTTCCATGTTCTTCTTTACCCTGGATGGAACCTTGGCGAAGGATATGGATCTTGAAAGGACCATAGAAGTGTATGAAAAAGGGAAGCTCGTAAGCGATGAGCCGTTTCAATACGACGAAGAAGCGAAAAAATATAAACACTCCCTGAACTCCTTCGGCATGGAAAGCTCTGAAAAGGATCTGAAGATCTTTAATGGGAGCGAGAGCGCCTTCATCACTATGGACGAAGACCCCATACCTGAAGAAAGTGGAAGCATTGCATCCTCCTTGTTGACAGAGAAAGTGGAGCTCAAGAAAGATAAGCCTGTGTATATTTACGGAATGGCTACTTCTAAAAACAACGGGGATTCCGTAGGTATTGGATTGGAAGATGGGAAACCTGTCGGTAGCTTCAAAAAATCCGACAAGGCCTATATCTATAAAATCACCCTGGTGGACCGTAAATCTGAATAATTTTCAGAATAAAGATTATTTTATTAGAATAATAGGTTTTAAATCTTTTGACTGGTGGTACAAGAAAGATATATATCACATATAGGATTCGAGCGTTATCAACTTTCATGTAAAAGGGGAGTCTATTATGGATAATACCTTCGTCTACTCAAAAGAATATGCCAACCTTGGCGACATTATAGAATTCAAAAGGAAAAAGCACGTCCTGCAAGGCGTCGTGACGACCCTAAGGGAGAACACGGTCATCGTGCGCATGGATAAGGAGTCAGCGATGAAACTGGACCTTCCCGATGATCAAACCGTGGTTGCCCATAAGAACTATGCCGTCATCGAGCGTGCTGAAAACGGCACGAATCCCGTCTTTGTCTACGATGGCTGGAACAGTGCGCTGAAGGCGTAAATAGTATATAAGAAAAATCCCCCGGCGCTAAAATGGGCGTCCGGGGGATTTTTTTGAGTTGTTCAGGTGATAAGGTGAAGCATGCAGGAAGATGGCTGTGCAGGTGGTTCACCTTCCCCCCGGTTCATCTCCGGTTTGCGTACTCCCTCACCATTTCTTCCGTCACGGTCTTGCGCTGGGGTACGACGCCCTGCCTTGCAAGGGCATTGATCTCCTGGGTGATGTGATTGATGCGGTCGGTGGTGAATGGCTTGCCGGCTTCGCATAATGTAAGGGCTTCTTCGATGGCCTGTTCCCTCGATTCATCAAGCTTCATGAACTCCTTCACGAGGCTGTGCTGCTTGCTTGAATGCTTTGTGATGTCCTTGTGTACGCTCATGCCCTCATCCCTCTTTCGATTGGTATATGTCTCATTATGCTTGTTTTTCGCAGCGGTGGCAATGGTTACAGGATCGGGGAGAGGAGCCGGGATATGGACTCCTTGAATTTGATCATGAGCGGACGGCGGTGATAGTCCTCGAGGGTCAATTCCCTGCTCAATTTCCTGTCTTCCATGAAGGAGCGGCTGAGCTCACGTGAAAGCTTCCGGTCATACAGGAAGGCGTTCACCTCGAAGTTCAGGCGGAAGCTCCTCACATCGATATTGGCGGTGCCGACCGATGAAAGTTCATCATCCACCACGATCGTCTTCGCGTGGATGAAGCCGTTATCGTAAATGAAGATCCTGGCCCCGGCTTTCAATAATTCCCCCACATACGAGTAGGTCGCCCAGTAAACAAACATGTGATCTGGCTTGTTCGGGATCATGATCCGGACGTCCTTCCCGGTCAGTGCAGCGATCCGAAGCGAATCGAGGAGGCTTTCATCCGGGATGAAATAGGGTGTCTGGATGTAGATCGAGTGCTTGGCCGATGAGATCATCTTCAAGTATCCGTTCTTGATCTGCTCCCATTCTGAATCAGGGCCGGAGGTGACGATCTGGATTCCCGTCGAACCGCTGAAGGAAGCGGTCGGGAAATATTTTCCTTCATAGGAGATCTTCCTTGACTTTGTGGCCTGGTTCCAGTCCAGGATGAAGCGTGTCTGCATGGCGAGGGAGGCGCTGCCGATCACCCGGAGATGCGTGTCCCTCCAGTAGCCGAACTTTGGATCCAAGCCGAGGTATTCATCTCCGACGTTGAAGCCGCCCACGTACCCTACCTTCCCGTCGATGATGACGAGTTTGCGGTGATTCCGGTAGTTGAGGCGCAGGTTCACAAACGGGATCTTCGACGGGAAGAAGACCGCGACTTCCCCTCCGACTGCCGTCAGATGCCTGAAGAAACGGGGCCTTGTTCGTCTTGAGCCCATCTCATCATAAAGGATGCGGACTTCAATGCCCTGTTTTGCCTTTTCGATGAGCTTATCCACGATTTTTTTGCCGAGCTGATCTTTTTTGAAGATATAATATTGAATATGAATATGGCTCCTTGCCTGTTCGATGTCGCGCAAGAGGGCTTCGAACTTCTCCTGGCCGTCTGTATAGAGCGTAACATCATTGTCCTGGGTCAGCAGGGCGTCATTGTTGATGAGGTGCATATAGATGAGGTCCTGATGGGGAGAAATTTCTCTGTGCCTGAAAGGGAGGGAACGTTCCCTCAACGACCGGGTCTGTTCAATCAGGAGGTCCTCGATTCCGATCTTTTTGATTCCTTCCCAGTCGAAGAGGCGTTTCCTGGTCATGTTTTGTCCGAAAATCAAATAAAGGATGAAGCCGAGATAAGGAATATAAAAGAGAACCATGAGCCAAGCCCACGTCGCCCCGGCATTTCTCCGTTCAAGGAAGACGATGATGGAAGCGAGCACCAGGTTAAAGAAGAATAAAACCCCTAAGAGGATGGAAAGAATGTGCATGCTTTTTCTCCTTTTCAAACCAACTAATGGTAATATATTGTAGTGTACGAGTTATAGTATGTCCGGATCAGAAAGAAGGTGAACAGATGAAGTATGCTTTCATACGGACGATGCTGATGGCGGGTCTCTGGGCGTTTTGGATAACAGAAGCCTATACGGGTCTTGAATCCCTTATCACCCTCATCGTTCTGTCTGCCTTGTCCATCGCACTGTTCTTCTTGGTGCCGTTGATGAAAATCCCCCAGATCAGCTATATGCTTCAGCTGCTTTTGGTGATGGTCGGAACCATCATCACCCATTATACACCACTCATCATGTGGGCCGTCGTGTTCCTGATCCACATGGAAGCTGCAGTCACACTAAGGAGGGATCAATTTCGGCAGAGTCTGTTTGCAACGGCCGCCTTCTTGATCGTGGTGGCGATTTATTCTTATCCTATCACCGATTATGAAATATGGATCATCGTGTTCTTTTTCCTCTTTTCTACTTATAAGGTAAATGAGGACCGGCTGGAAAGCAAGGAGCAACGGAAGCTCTATGAACAGTTATTGGGAGAATACAGAAACTTGAAGCGCCTGCAATACGTGACGGAGCAACATTCCAAGGCCGAGGAGCGTACCAGGATCGCACGTGATATCCATGATTCTGTCGGTCACAAACTGACGGCCCTCCTCATGCAGATCGAGATGCTGTCGATCCAGAATGGGAAGGAAGGATATCGAGATCTTAAGCGTCTTGCCGTAGATAGCCTGGAAGAGACGAGGGAAGCAGTAAGAACACTGAAGGATGGGGAACTGTCGGGTATCCAATCCGTCCTCCAGCTTGTCAGGAAGCTAGAATCAGAGAGTCATATCCAGATCCAGCTCACTACCCGACAGGGGATCCTCTCCTCAAGGTTTACGAATGAACAGAATGTCGCCCTTTACAGAAGCATTCAGGAGGGCGTGACGAATGCCATGAGACATGCTCATGTAAGAGAAATACGCGTGACCCTCGGAAAGACGGCACAGGGGCACGCAAGCTTGGTCATCGTGAACAATGTAAAAGATCCGGTCCCGTTCAAACCGGGATTCGGCCTGACGAATATGAGGGAACGACTTGAGAAGATCGGGGGTCGGCTTGACGTCCAACAGACCGATCGTGAGTTCTCTTTGACTATATCATTTCCTATAGAGGAGGCGTAGCCAGATGAAAAGGATCATGATTGTAGAAGATCAGGGCATCGTCCGCCAGGGTCTGAAGATGATGATCGAGCAGGATCCCGCCTTTAAGGTGGTCGCTGAAGCCTCTAACGGAAGAGAGGCTTTGGAGAAGATGGACCTTCATGCCCTGGATCTGATCCTGATGGATATCAGGATGCCTGAGATGAACGGAATCGAAGCGACAAGGGCCATCAAAGCAGGTTGGCCCCAGGTGAAGGTCCTGATGCTCACAACCTTCAACGATGACGAATATGCCATGCAGGCGTTGAAGGAAGGGGCCAATGGATTCCTCCTGAAGACCTCGGACGGGGAGCAGCTCCTGCACTCTGTCCACAGCTGCCTGAATGGAGGGATGACGATTCACGATGAAGTGGCGGCGAAAGTGGTCCCCCGCCTTCTTTCCACCCGGAAGGAAACGCCACCGACCCATTCCCTCACGCCCAGGGAACTGTCCATTACGAAGCTTGTGGGTGAAGGGAAGACGAATAAGGAGATTGCCGATCAGCTTTTCTTATCGGTGGGTACAGTGAAAAATCACATCTCCCAGATCCTGCAGAAGCTGGAGCTGAGGGATCGAACCCAGCTCGCTATCTATGCAGTGCGGCATGATATTGCCTGAGGCCGGTTATCCGGTCTTTTTTTATGGAAAATATGACGGAGGTCATGGGTGGAGGGGGATGGTTGTGACAAAGGTAAGTGTAAGGTGCACCCTCCTTCCAATAGAATGAATGTATAAAGAAGGAGGCGGTTCACTATGTTGGAAGCCGTGGAGCTGACAAAACATTTCAAGAAGAATAAGGTCGTGGACGGACTGAACCTGTTCATCGAGAAGGGAGAAACGGTCGGATTGCTTGGCCCGAACGGAGCCGGGAAGTCCACGACGATCTCGATGATCTCGACCCTCATCTCACCGACCGATGGAGATGTGAGGTTGAAGAATGAGAGCGTCCTGAGAAATCCTCAGCCCCTCAGGGAAGTACTCGGTGTCGTCCCTCAGGAAATCGCCCTATACACGGACCTCACGGCAAAGGAGAACCTGGAATTCTTCGGGAGGATCAACCATCTGAAAGGGAGCCTCCTGAAGGAACGGGTGAACCAGGTGTTGGACCAGATCGGGCTGACCGAGCGGAAGAATGATATCGTCAAAACCTTCTCAGGAGGTATGAAAAGGCGGCTGAACATAGGTGTCGCCCTTCTCCATGAGCCGGAAATCCTCATCATGGATGAACCGACCGTCGGGATCGATCCCCAGTCAAGGAGCTATATTCTGGAGCAGGTCAAGAGACTCAATCAGGAGAAGGGCATGACCATCATCTATACGAGTCATTACATGGAGGAAGTGGAGTTCCTATGCGACCGGATCTATATCATGGATAAAGGCCATATCATCGCCTCGGGTACAAAAGAGGAGATCAAAAGCATCCTTTCTTCTGAATCCACGATTGTGATCAAACTGGAGAAGATGGTGCCTTCCTTCGCTGAAGGCCTCTCTGCCATCCCATCCGTCATGAACGTGACGTCTTCGGAGAAGGAAATCGTGATGGTGATCCCAAAAGAACAGAATCTGTTCAATCAGGTATTCCAGCTTGCTGAGGATACCGGTGCCGTGATCCTGTCCATTGATCGAAAAATACCGACGCTTGAGGATGTTTTCCTCCATTTGACCGGTCGGGCATTACGGGATTGAGGAGGAGTAGAAGATGACGATTCCATTTATCAAAAAACAATTGCTCCTGATGATCCGGAACCCCCAAGTCCTCCTCATCCTGTTGGGGATGCCCCTTCTGCTCATCACCATCCTGGGGTTTGCCCTGGGAGATCTGATGAACGGGGAGGAAGAGCCCATTGAAGCCAAGGTTGGTTTTGTTGTGGAAGGGAATCCCTCAGATGAACTCAAGCAATTCCAAAAAGAAGTAGATGAGAGCGAGATGCCGGCACAACAAAAAGAGGGCTTGAAAGCGGCAGCCGCCAAGGCCCTTCCCATCGACGCCCTGAAAAAGGATCTATTCGGTAGTAAAGAAGTGAAGAAGTTCATCCACCTGAAAGAGAAAAAAGCAGAAGATCTTGACCGGCTCAGGGATAACGATGATTATTCAGCCATCATCCATTTTTCAGAAGGTTATACCCTGACCATGCTGCGTCAGGCTTTCCTTGACGGAAGTGAAAGTCCGGATATCACAGTGATCAAAAATGAAGGGAGGCCGCTAACGGCTAACCTGGTAACCGATCTGCTCACGTCGTATCAAGAGCAATATACGCTTGCCCTGCAGGCAGGGAAAGCAGGGATCGATCCTGCTGCCATCATCCCTGATGATGCATCCTTCGGTTCCGTGGAGAAGCTCGAGGACCGTCAATCCCTTTCGTCCATGGCGTATTATGCGGTGGGGATGAGTGTCATGTTCGTCCTTTATATCGCGACGAATATGGGAAGCTTCGCCTTCATGGAGAAGGAAGATCGCGTGTTTGACCGTCTGATCTTCGCCGGAGTATCACCATTGAAGTATCTGTTGAGCGTATTGATCACCACGATCATCCTCGCGTTCCTCCAGATCAGTATCCTGTTCGGTGCGAGCGCGCTCATCTATGGAGTGAAATTCCCGGACATAGGCGCATTTCTTCTTGTGACCGTATGCATCTGCTTTGCCGTCGGCGGACTAGGGGCATTGATTACGGCCATCTGCTATAAAGGCAACTCAGAGACGGTCGCGAGCTTTTTCTCCTCCATCGGAGTGGCAGTCCTCGCCTTCCTCGGTGGAAGCTTCGGTCCGCTTACGAGCGGCAAGCTCATGGGGATCCTCGCCGATCTGGTTCCGAATGGGGCCGCCATGACAGCGTATTTCAAAGTCTTTCAAGGATATGGGATCGGAGATGTCCTCCCGAATATATGGGCCATGCTCGGTTTCGGTCTCCTTGCCATCATTGTTGCCACGATTATATTTCCTAAGGAAGGGGGGCACGCAGCATGAAGGGTCTATTGTACGGGAAATTGAAAATGTTGATCAGGAAGCCTTGGCCGTTCCTGCTCACCACCATTGTCTGCCTGATGTTTGCTTTCTTTACCAGTCAGTCCGGCGCCAATGAAGTGACCGTGCCGTACTCGACTGAAGGGGGGGAAGATGCTCCCAAAGCGATCATGGAGGAATTGAAGGCATCCGATTCAATCATCTTCCAGGAAATGTCGAAGGGTGACCTTAATGACCAAGTCAGTGAAGGGAAGAGCCCACTGGGCCTTGTACTTGGTGATGACGATTATACCATCATTGCTTCGGCCGATACCCCGAACGTTCCACAGGTCGATCAGATCGTGAGGAAGGCGTACATGAAGGTGGCACAACAGAAGGGATTGGAGGCTGTTGCTGCGGAGAAGGGAATCGGCTCGGATGAGGTACAGGGATGGTTCCGTGATGTCAAAGATGACCCGTCTTTCTCTCTAAATGAAACGACGTTCCGGAGCGACGGGGACTGGGTATACGATGTGAAGCTTCAGTCGCTATTCGGATTCTCCCTGTTTTTCGTGATTTATACGATCGCTTATAATGTAGCGACCATCATGCATGAGAAGCGTATGGGGATCTGGGACCGGATGATCCTGTCTCCCGTGAAGAAGTGGGAAATGTATACGGCGAATCTGTTATACAGCTTCATCCTGGGGTACGTACAGATCCTCCTTGTATTCATGGTGTTCCGGTACATCACCGATGTTAATTTCTACGGCCATTTCGCATGGGTGCTCGTATTGCTCATCCCATATGTCTTTGCAATCGTGGCATTATCCATCTTCATCACGGGGCTTGTGAAGAAATCCCAGCACTTCAATGCCGTGATTCCCATTGTTGCCGTGAGCATGGCCATGCTTGGTGGGGCTTACTGGCCGCTTGAGATCGTGAACTCCCCCGTGATGATCGCGATTTCCAAAGTCATCCCCATCACATATGGAATGGAGATCCTGAAGGGCATTACCGTCAATCAGCTCGGTCTGGGAGACATCCTTTACCCGGTATCGATCCTTCTCCTTATGGGAGTGTTATTCCTCGGTCTGGGGCTCAATTTCATGGAGAAAAGGCACGTATAGAGCCTAGAAGATTTTCCAGAATCCGAGTACGACCAGCAAGACGCTGGTGATGACTGTGATTCCGATCAGCATAAAGAAGAAATCAAGAACGCTGTCTACGAATACTTTCTTGCGGTTGGAACGTCTGAAATGGCGAACTTCCTTACGTGGTGTATGCGTATGGACGACTCGACTCATAGTGAGATTCCTCCTTTATGGTAGTAATGAGTTAATTCGAGGAATGAAGTGAAAATCCTTCCTTGTCTGAAGAATTATGCCGAAACCTGTTGAAGGAGGGGCAGGCAAAAAGGGTCATTACGATGCTGTTCCATGAGTGAGGATAAGCCGGGCGCCGATTCGACGCCCGGTTTTTCATATGTCAGTGTTTCCATAGCGGGGAATGGTTCTTCGGGTGAACCCGTCACCGATCGATAGGCCGGAAGGAGAAAAAAGTTCAGCTCTATAGGATTATTGTTTCATTTTTGGGGAAAAAGAAAAGCAATTGAATAAAGGTGAAACTTTTTATAGCGTCGAACGTACAAATAGGTGAGTGATACATACAAGAGCTGTCGCTGTTGATTATGATCCTGCTTGTACGAAACCAACCTGGCCTAAGGCCAAAAAAGAGGTGAATAACGTGGTAAAGGAGAACGATCGCTTAAAACGAGTGATAACCAAATTGTCGAATGTCGGTGTCAATATCACCAAAACGAAATCAAGACGGGAAATCCTACAGTCACTGAAGCAGTATCAACCATTACCGAAGACGTTAACACAAGACTCTTAATGTCCATGGGTTGTACAGACATAATTCCCGGCCCTTCACGATATACTATGGAATAATGAAGAGGAGGGGATCCCATGGAGAAACTGATGTTCGATATGGCTACGCTGAAGGACATCAAGAAGAAAGCGGATGAACTGTCCTATTTTTGTCTGAGCAGGACCGATGAACCGGACACGGTGAAGTTGACCCAGGCGCTGGATCAAGTGAGCCGCGCGCTGTCGATGTTTGCAGAAGTTGAGCTCCATCTGATGAATGGCCGTTCGATTCCATTTGATCCCGAGAGCTACATCAGGGGCAGGCTCGGGCTGGCACACCGTTCATTGCTGTCTGTATCCGAATCACATACAGCCTAGGAAAGAGGTTGACCCAAGACGGGTAAACGCACTGACACATGAGTGAGGCTTTTGACTGTTAAATGAATACGCAGAACTCATTTGGCCTGTCCTTTAAGGATGACTATTCCTCATCGTTTTGGGTCAGCCTCTTTTTGGTTTCCGGAAACTTCGGCTGCATACCCTTATGAGAAGAAAGCAGGTGAGCGCCATGTACTCAGATATTCTATTGATATGCAACGGAAAGGCGGGGCAGGGAAAACTGGAAGCACTGCTGAAGGACACCATTCCCCCGCTTTTGGATGTGTGCACGAATATAACGATCCACCCGACCAAAGATAAAGGCGACGCCGAGCGCTTCTGCCGGGAAAAAGGCCATTCATTCGACCTCGTCATCGTCCTTGGAGGGGACGGGACGGTCCATGAGGTCATCAACGGGCTCGCTGACCTTGAGGTGCGTCCTTTGACAGCCATCCTTCCTGGCGGGACATGCAATGATTTTGCCCGATCCCTTCATATCCCCATGAATATCAAGCAGGCTGTCCAGCTTATCGTCGAGCACCCTCTCCGGAAGAGTGTAGATCTCGTCAAAACGGACAGCCGATACTTCAGTAATTTCTGGGGAACCGGATTGATTTCACAGACGAGCGATAACATCGACGTCGGATCAAAAGGTGTCCTCGGGAAGCTGAGTTATTATATCAGTGCCTTTCAATCCATCCAGGATGCCCCGGTTCTGAAGGTGAAAGTGAGGACCGACGAAGAGGAATTCGAAGAAGATGTGGTGATGGTCCTGGCCGCCAATGGGAAATCCATCGGTGCGAATGCCCTGCCACAGTCCATCAGTCTGGACGACGGACTCCTCGACCTTTATCTTGTAAAAAGGAGCGGCTTCCCGCTTCTGAAGGAATTCTTCTTGATGAAGGGGACCGGCGATGTGAGCCACACGTTCGAAGATATCCGGCATATCCGTACATCGAGTTTGGAGGTCGAGCTCTCCGATGAAGAGAAGTTCGATATGGACGGGGAATTGTATGACGGTAAGCGTCAGACGATGAAGGTGCTTCAAGGTCATATGGATTTTATCGTAGGCGTTGAAAGATAAAAGGAAAGAGGCCGTACCCTGGGGTGCCCAGGATACGGCCTCTTTATTTTCATTGTACGGACGTTCTTCTTTTTTTGATCAAGACGTATCCGACATACAGGGTGACGAGAACGGCCCCTACAACGAAACTGAGCATGGCGAAGTTTTGTTCAATAAATGGCTTTGCCTTCTCACCGAGTGTCATGATGATGATCGCTTCGAGGAAGAAACGGAATCCGCGACCGATGATGGACCAGATGACCAACACGCGGATCCGGATGCCGGAAACTCCTGCGAAGATGGTGAAAATCTTATAAGGAACGGGAGTGAGTCCTGCAATAAGGATGGCCATCGGGCCGAATTTATTGAAGTAGTCCTCCACTTTTTGTATGCGTTCTTCTTTGAATAAATAGACCAGTACCGGTCGACCGAGCTTCTTTCCGATCCACCATCCGAAAAGGGCTCCGATAACGGAAGCGACTGTCGTATAAAGGGCATATAACAATGCGCTATCCGGGTTGGCAATCGACATGGGGATAAGAAGGACATCAGGGGGAATCGGGAAGAAGGATGAGTCTGCGAAAGACACCAGGATCAATCCCCATACACCATAATCCATTAACCACGTTTCAAACATATGTATCCATTCAGACATATTCAATGAGTCTCCTTGTTCAATAAGTGTCGGCTCACGCACTGGCAAGCAGCAATGCAGGTCGACCGAATATTCTTTCAATCGACACAGTGTACATGCCCTGCAGGATAGGACTTCTGAAAGTATACCATGATTACAGGGAAGAGTCATCGGACCCTTCGTTACAGTTTCGTGAAATCAATCGATTCCTGTCGCTATTTCCCGAGAAATATCCGACAGGAATCGATATTACATTTCTGATGGTGCTGATATGCCCAAGATGCGCAGTCCTTCCGTCAGGACGATGGATACCGCAGCTACGAGGCTCACGCGTGATGCCTGATCTCCATCGCCGGAAAGAATCTTTGATTTCCCATAGTAGCGGTTGAAGTGCTGAGCCGTTTCAATCAAGTATTTCGCCAGGATCGACGGGGAATAGTGAGTCCAGGCACGGGCGATCACGTCTGGGAACAACCGCAGCTGCTTGATGACTTCCCAGCTTTCTTCATCAGCAAGGCCTGTGAACTCTCCAGCCTTCACATCGGATTTTCTCAGGATTGAGTGGGCCCTTGCGTTGGTATATTGGATATACGGTCCGGTCTCGCCTTCGAATGTGAGCATATGCTGGAGCGAAAATTCTATGTCATTCATTCGGTCATTCTTCAGGTCATGGAAGATGACGGCCCCGACACCGACTGCATTGGCCACCCGTTTTGCATCCGGCAGATGGGGGTTCTTGCTTTCGATGTTTTGTTGGGACAGGGCGATTGCCTCTTTCAGTACTTCCTCGAGGAGGATGACCCGGCCTTTCCTCGTGGACATTTTCTTCCCATCCTTCAGGTAGAGGCCGAAGGGGATATGTTTCATATGGTCGGCCCATTCGTAGCCCATCTGTGCCAGTACGTTTTTCACCTGCTTAAAGTGGACGGTCTGTTCCTGCCCCACGATATAGAGGGCCTCATCGAATCCATACTCCCGCTGGCGGTATAGGGCGGCGGCGAGATCACGGGTGGCATATAAGGTAGCGCCATCCGACTTTTTAATCAGGCAGGGTGGAAGGCTTGTGTCATCGGTCATCCAGACCACCTGGGCACCATCGGATTCAGTCAGTAATCCTTTTTCGGACAGGAGTTCGACCACTTCATCCATCTTGTCGTTGAAGAAGGCTTCCCCGTTATACGAATCGAACTCCACTCCAAGAAGGGTATAGATCTCCTTGAACGCATCCAGTGATTCATCCTTGAACCATTTCCAAAGAGAAACCATTTCCGGATCGCCGTCTTCAAGGAGTTTGAAAGCTTTCCTGCCTTCCTCGTCCAAGGAAGGATCGTTTTCTGCTTCTTCATGGAATCGCTTGTAGAGGGTGAAGAGCTCCGCAATAGGGTTCTGTTTCACTTTTTCCTCGCTTCCCCATTTCTTGTACGCAACCATCAGCTTACCGAACTGGGTGCCCCAATCCCCGACATAGTTAATTTTGACCGTATCAAATCCGCATTTTTCACCGATGCCGGCAATGGCGTTTCCGATCACTGTGGAACGGAGATGCCCCATGGAGAAAGGCTTGGCGATATTGGGGGAAGAAAGATCCAGGACGACGGTGCGATCATTCCCGAACGACTGGGTTCCGTATTCCTGCTGTAGATCAAGGATGGTGGAGACAATCTGCTGGCCGGCTTTGACCGGGTCGAATTTGACATTCACATAAGGACCTGCTGCTTCGACCGAAGCGAAATAAGGGGATCCGATCTTTCCAGCAAACTCAGCAGCTATTGCCTGCGGCGCCTTCTTCAGTTCCTTGGCAAGGCCAAAGCAGGGGAAGGCTGCGTCGCCCATATGAGAGAACTTTGGCGTCTCGATCAAGGTATAAAGCTCTTCTTTGTTCCAATGCGGTACAACCTGTTCATGCAGTGCGTCTGCGAAAATCATCTTTAAATCCATCTTCATCCACCTCCAGATAAAATAAAAAAACCCGCCTCTATAGAACATAGAGACGAGTTTGAACTCGCGGTACCACTCTGATTCCCTCCAACAAGGGCTCTCATTGCATAACGGGGGGATTCCCCGGCCGTAAAACGGCATCTCAAAAGTGCGGTTCATCCCGTGCTTCCCACCAGGCTCCCACCATCCCCGGCTCGCTTTGTTCCACAATGGGATTACTCTCTTCATCATCGACGGTTTGTCATATAATTAACTATATTTTACACATTTTGATGGAGAATGCAACTCCTGATCAGGAATTATCCGACGAGAACATATACGAACGGTGATGGAACTTCATGCTGAATATGAGGCCGAGTGCAAGCATATTCCCCATGAGCGAGCTTCCTCCATACGAGATCAACGGAAGCGGGATCCCGGTGATCGGAAGGAGCTGGATTGTCATTCCGATATTCTGGAATACGTGGAAGGTGATCATGCTGATGACCCCTGCACACACATACGCATTATATGGCTCTTTCGTATCAAGGGCGGTCTTGGTCAAGTGGTAGATCAGGATGAAGAAGAGACTGATCACGACGCTTGCCCCGACAAAGCCGAAACGCTCGGCGATCCCGCTGAAGATGAAGTCGGTGTGGGCTTCCGGGATATAGACTTCACTGCCGTTGAATCCCTTCCCGTAAATCTGCCCCGATCCGACCGCGTTCAGGGATTTGATCAAGTGGAATCCTTCTTCCCTTGTGTAGTTATACGGATCGAGCCACGAATAGATCCGACCGAATTGGTACTTGTCCACACCGAGATATTTTTCAAGGAAATCCGGTGCATAGAGAACAAGGGAGAAGATGGTCCCGCCGATGACGGCAATGCTGCCGTAGATCGGCACGATGATCTTCCACGTTATTCCCGAAACGAGGATGATCCCGGTGACGATGGCAATGAACACGAGAGCGGTCCCGAGGTCATCGGTGATGATGAGGGCCAGTGGCCCAAGGGCCGTCAATCCAATTTTCGCAAGAAGCATGAAGTCGGACTGTACGGTCTTTACCTGGTTTTGCTCATGGTGGTTCGTGATCACCCGTGCAAGGGCGAGGATCAGGAAGGTTTTGACGAACTCTGAAGGCTGGATCAGGATCGATTCCGAGATTTTATACCAGCTGTGTGCACCGTTCCGGTAAGGGACGATGCTTTCAGGCATGACCCTGAGACCGAGAAGGAGCACGATCCCGATTCCATATGCGTACCAGGCGAGTCGCTTGTACTGGTCCGAGTCGAAGAAAAGGGCTCCTGTAATGATCACGCCCCCCACCACATACCAGAAAGCCTGGCGGATGACGAAGTTCTGAGTATACTGTCCTGAAGTTTGGGCGCTGCTTATACTGATGGCACTGACAATAAAAAATAACATGAGGATGAAAAGCAATCCCCAATCGATTCGATCAGCGAGACGCTGGCGGTTTTCCATAATCATTTCACCTGTACTTCTAAAGATTTCACATATCTTAGTCTAATAGAAAGAGAGGAAAATTTCTACTCTCTATCTACGGCTTTCCGTTTGCGATGGATGGGAGAAGGGGGGAGGCTGTAAGCGATTGGTAAAGAAAAAGCCGTCAGTGGAAGGGTTCCACGGATCGGCTTTTACGTTTCTATACCATTTATTACATTATTGTGAAAGAGCTTTGTCTGTCTGCACGAGTGGTGCAGGCTCCCCGGTCGTTTCCGTGATCGAGTGGAGCTTCGTCACTTCGACGGATTTGATCTGGTGGTCTTCCATCGTCTGGATGTAGAACTCAAAGTCGGCGTACGAGATGCTGTCTCCTTGCTGTGCGTCGTAATTATGCGTCAGGATCCAGCCGCCGAGGGTATCGACATCATCTTCGGTCACGTCGATGCCGAGGATATCCTTCAGTTCGCTGACAAGGACCTTTCCATCGAGGATAAAATGGTTGTCCTTGATTTTTCGAATCTGTGGTGTCTCATCCATATCGAATTCATCCCGGATCTCCCCGACGATCTCTTCGACGATGTCCTCGATGGTGACAAGTCCGGATGTCCCGCCGTATTCATCGAGAAGGATGGCAACGTAGGTCTGTTCCTTCTGCATTCTGAGGAGCAGGACGTGGATCGGAATCGTCTCGAGGACTTGTATGATCGGTCTTACGTACGATCCGAGCGGCCTGAGCTCCGTATCCTTGTGGAGGAGGTCGGTGAAGACTTCCTTCACATTGATGAATCCGGTGATATGGTCCTTATCGCCGTCAGTGACGGGATAACGGGTGAACTTCTCCTCCTGCACAAGCTCGAGGAGTGTATCGATGGGATCATCAGCGGATAAGGTCACGATTTCGGTGCGCGGGACCATGATTTCTTTCGCTGAGCGTTCGTTGAATTCGAAGATGTTGTTCACATATTTGAATTCGGACTGATTGATTTCTCCGCTTTTATAGCTTTCCGATACAATCAGGCGAAGTTCTTCTTCCGAGTGGGCCCCGTCATGCTCGGATGCGGCCTTCAGGCCGAACATCCTCGTCACGACCCGGGCAGAGCCGTTCAATACCCAGATGAAAGGGTACAAAATCCTGTAGAAGGTGATAAGTGGACGGGCGAATAACAAGGCCAGTGATTCCGCTTTTTGAATGGCAACGGTCTTCGGGGCCAGCTCTCCGACGACGACGTGCAGGAACGTCATGAGAGTGAAGGCGATCCCGACGGATATTCCGTGGGAAAGGGCCTCGGACGCAGCTATTTTCGATAGTAAAGGTTCCAAAATACCAGCGATGGCAGGTTCTCCGATCCAACCGAGCCCCAGAGCGGTCACGGTTATACCGAGCTGGCATGCGGAGAGGTACTCATCCAGATTTGTAATGATTTTCTTAGCAGCTATGGCATTTCGATTACCTTCCTCGACCAGTTGCTCGATTTGTGATTTTCTTACCTTCACGATCGCAAACTCCGAAGCTACGAAAAAAGCTGTTAAACCGATCAAAATCGCGACAAGCACCAAACTGTATATGTCCAAATAATTTTCCTTATCCCGTCAGACGGGTAAGGAGTCACCTCCTGTTGGTTATCAGTGATAACCGGATAAGTTTAAGTTAAAATCATTATAAGAATAACTACTTTCAGCGTCAAATTCTAAATAGGAAGAGATTTAATAATAAACTATGTCAAAAGCTAACCAATATGATGGTTATTTTCCGATTTTCGCACGTTCGCTTTCCTTCCGATGTAGCCTTTCCTATTATATTACTATATTCGACAATTCTATACTGCTTTTGTCATCATTTTGAAATGAAATAGAAAAGAGCAAGAGGGGAAATAATTTGATAAAATAGGAAGTATTAATCATGCATCGTGTCACCACTTGGAGGGAACGTTTTTGAAGGCTAATAATGTAGTGAAAGATATCATCTATGTCCATCAAAATGCGGATCAGCAATTCGTTGTGTCTTATGGGATCCATTTCAATGAATTTGTCATGAACGCTCATCATCCGTTACAGAACCTGCTCCTGATCAAGCATCAGTATGAGCATGGAGGGTTCAACATACATACCCATATGGAATATGTGGAGCAGGGTGATATGAAGAAGCTCATGAATGATCATGTACAGACGTACGGTGATTTCTGCTGGATCGATTTCGAGGAGGAAGTCGGGGTCGATGAGCTGAACGGCCAAGAGATCGCGGAGCTGCTCTATATGGGACATATCAAGCAGCCTCTCAATCTTCCTTTCTACTCCAAGCTGAACAACCGCTTTGCGTACCTTACTCACGATGACGGCTGGTTCAATAAAGTATTTTACAGGGATTTCGAAGACTTTTACCATCTCCTTGGGGAAACGATCACGTCGAAGTTGAAAACCTCCAAAGCCGGGAAGGGTCTCTTCGGCATGAAGAAGGAAAAAGACTTTCCCGCCATCGGGAAGGACGTCATCCGTTCACTCCGTGACAAGCTCAAAGAAGGAGTCGTCATCTCCCTTGAAAAGGCCATCCTCGCCAGGGGCAAGATCGAGATCCCGTTCTGGGTGATGGGGGACTATTTCGATATGGATGAGATGGGGGAAGACTACAAGCAGATCAGAAAGGCGCCGGCCAACGGCCTTCTTTCCTTCGACAGGAAAACGAAGAGCTGGAGCGCGCTCCTGAAATGAGGGAGGAGCCGGGCATGACGTCACTGAAGATCGGGGAAGGGCTCGTTGAAGCCACTTTCCGTTCCCGACCGAACCGGTTCATCCTCCACTGCGAGCTGCCAGGGGGCTCGGTGGAAAAGGTTCATCTGCCTGACCCGGGAAGACTGACGGGGATCCTTGTCCCAGGGCGCAGCATTTGGCTCCTGCCGGCAAAGGATCCTGCGCGGAAGACGAAATGGTCGGCCGTCATGGTCCGCGATCCCGACAGCGGTGCCTATATCTCCCTGAATACACAGCTTCCCAACACATTGATCCGGGAGGCCTTCATGAACGGTGCCCTGGATGAATTCTCTGATTGGGCATTCGAACGGGCTGAATACCGCATCGGTCATTCCCGCTATGACTTCCTTCTTCGACACAAGAAGGAGGACGCTTCCCTTTTGGTCGAGGTGAAAAGCGTCACCATGGCAGATGGACGTGCAGGTAGATTCCCCGATGCGGTGACGGCCAGGGGGGCGAGACACGTAGAAGGGCTCGCGGCTCTGCAGGGAGAGTACGAGACCGCCGTTTTGTTCGTCGCCCAGCGGGGGGACATCGATTCGATCACCTCGGCGCCTGAGATCGATCCGTATTTCGCCAAGGTCATGGAGGAAGCGGGACAGAAAGGCGTCCGTTTTTATGGACGCGTATGTGAAGTGACACCGACCCATTTGACACTGGGAAGGAAGATTCCAGTGGATACCACGATATAAAAAGGATTCCCCGCCACCGGCGGAGAATCCTTTTTTCTATGGAAGCTCGATTTCTTCCGTTACTTTATACTCGTCCGCCCCTTTGGCTGTCAGCCAGGCGCTCAGTGTGTACGTGCCTGCAGGAAGATCGGGAAGCTTGATTTCCTGTGCAAGTGCATCACCGGGAGCGATGGTTTTTTCCCGGATGGCCTGGGTGTACATCTTGTTCTCGGAATCCTTGTAAACGACCTTGCCGTCGGCGTCCTTCAGTTCGAAATCAATCGTCTGCCCCGAGGTGAAGGTGAAGGTCATTTCTTTGTCGGTCTCGTTTTTGACACTGTATTCATACGTCGAATCTTTCTTCGTTATGGCGGCTTTCATTTCCCCGTCCTCCATTCCATTGTGTTCAACATGATTTCCGTTCTCTTGATCTCCATCTTTCACTTCGTCCGTACCGCAGCCTGCCAGGACCACCCCTGTCAGTATGAATGGGATGAGTTTCTTCATCATTTGACACCTCTCTCAGGTAGAAGTGGCGTTTACGCCCGCATGGTCACCTCCCCGCCCTGAAATACGCAGGGAAAGGTTTCCGAAACCAGATTATAGGGGATTGATTTACATACATAATAACACGCAATTCCGGTAAAGGGAGGAACAAGATGAAAAGATATGCATTTGTGATTATGGTCTCATTGATCCTGGCGTCGTGCGGGACCAAAACAGGTGAAACAAAGCTCCCCGACGATTGGAATGAAATCGTCAGTCAGGCGGAAGGCTCCAAGGTCAACCTCTTTATGTGGGGAGGGGATGAGGCCGTCAATCACTACATCGATGACGTGGTGGCTCCCGGATTGAAGAAGGAATACGGCATCTCATTGAAACGTGTCCCGATGGATACCCCTGAAATCCTGCAGAAGCTTCAAACGGAAAAACGGGCGGGGAAAAAGGACGGGTCCATGGACATCGTATGGATGAATGGGGAGAACTTCAAGAATGCGAAGGAAAATGATCTTCTGTCCGGACCGATCACGGACCGCCTTCCCAATTTGACTTCATACTATAACGAAAAGGATTTCGAAAATGACTTCGGAACGCCTACGGGAGGATATGAGGCACCGTGGGGGAAGGTTCAGTTCGTCTTCTTCTACAATTCTGACAAGATAGACAGCCCGCCGCGGACGGTGGACGAGCTGAAATCGTTCGTGAAGGAGCATCCAGGGAAATTCACCTACCCTGTTCCGAGGGACTTCACGGGGAATGCCTTCATCCGTCATCTCCTCAACGCGAACTCGGACCAACCCATCGAAAAGGCCGGGGAAGATATAGAAGAAGCAGGAGGGAAGGTCTGGGATGACCTGAATGAAATGAAAGGTGATCTGTGGAGGGATGGGAAGACATACCCGAAGGAGCTGACGGATCTGGATCGTCTATTCGGCCAGGAGGAGGTATGGATATCCATGGGATACAACGAAGCAAGGGCGGAATCACTTGTGAAGAAGGGGATCTATCCTGAAGGGACCAAACCGTTCCTCCTTGAAGATGCGGGCTCGATCGGGAATACACATTTCCTTTCAGTGCCGTTCAATTCCCCGAATCAGGCGGGAGCCCTCGTCGCCATCGACTATATGCTTTCCCCCGAAATGCAGCTGGAAAAGATGCAGCCGGACGGGTGGGGTGACAGCACCCCGATCTCCATGGATAAGCTTGAAGATGGGATGAGGAAGAAGTTCGAAGAGCTCGACAGGGGCGATACGGTTCCCGATCCTGCTCTTTTGGAGGAGGCTTATATAGGGGAGATGGACGCCTCCTATGTGGAATGGGTAAAGGAGCACTGGGTTCGTGAAGTGGCGGAAACGGACTGAGGGGCTGTTCCTTGTGCCAAGCATCCTTTTCCTGATGATCTTCGGACTGGGCATGCTCATGGCATTCATGGAGAGCCTCATGGATGACGGGACGGCGACGATGGGCTATTATATGGAATTATTCAGGAAGGAACGCTTCATGCGTTCCGTCCTATACAGCGTCTGGATCACGGCCGTGTCCACGGTCCTTTCCCTCGTCATCGGCCTCCTCTTCGTCCGGGTGTTCAAGGAAAAGCTGAAGGGCGGAACAGGGCGGCTCCTTGTATGGATCCCCATGCTGTTCCCCCATTTCGTATGGGCCTATCTTGTGTTCCTGCTTTTGAATCAAAGCGGATTCCTGTCCAACCTCTTGGGTGTCAGTGGTCTGATGGCCGAACGGACGGATTTTCCCGTCCTCGTGCAGGATCCGGGCGGGATCGGGATCATTGTCACATATGTTTGGAAAGAGGTGCCGTTCGTCATATTGATGCTCCTGCCGGTCTATGCCTCTCTTTCTAAAGGGTACAGGGAAGCGGCTACCCTTCTTGGTGCCAACCCCGTTCGCATGTTCACCACGGCAGAGTGGCCCTTCATCAAGCCGGCCCTTATCGAGACGGGTGCCATCCTGTTTGCGTTTATCTTCACAGCGTTCGAGGTCCCCCAGCTCCTTGGGGTCACGTCGCCACAAATGATCGCTGTCCTTACATACGAATGGTTCTACAGCGGAGCGTGGACGGATCGTCCCTTTGCATTCGCCGCCCTGCTCCTGGCGGGGGGCGCTGTCGGGATGAGCATGTGGCTCCTGACCCACTCCATGAATAAAGAGAGGCTCAGGATCGCCAGTGGAGGGAGGGGCGGATGAAACGAATCGGATTCTATTCGGCCACCCTCCTGTTCTTCTCGTTTCCCGTCTGCTTTTTCATCTATAAAAGTTTCTTCGGGATCTGGAGATGGGGAGAGGCATTCCCTGTAGATCCCGACGCGAGGGCGTGGAAGGTAATCGCTGGGGAAGGAGAGCTCCTCTCGGCCGTGGTGGTGTCCGTCGGGATCGCCGTAATGGTACTCATACTGAACCTCTTGATCGGGTTGACCGCAGGGAAAGCGTTCGCCCTCCATCGGTTCAGGGGGAAGGTCATCCTGGAAAGCATGCTGATGATGCCTCTGTTCCTTCCGGCATTAGTCGTCGCCGCCGGTCTCCAGCTCGTCTTCATCCGTCTTGGACTTGCCGATACGCGGCTTGGTGTCGCCGTTGTGCATTTGATCCCCACGGTCCCTTATAGCATCAAACTCTTCAAATCCGCCTATGAGGGGATCGGGACGGAATTGATCGAGCAGTCCATGCTCCTCGGGGGAGGCGCTATGGACAGGTTCCGACATATCGAACTGCCCCAGCTCATCCCTGCCATGAACAGTGTCCTGTTCCTGACCGTCGTGATCAGCCTTGGCCAATACGTGCTTACGGCCATCATCGGCGGGGGCAACGTCGTCACGCTGGCCATGATCTATTACCCGTTCACCCGCACGGCGGATGAGTCGGTCATGTCGGCCTTCTCCCTTATGTTCATGATGATCCCCTTGATCACATACCTCATCTCGGTGATGGTGTTGAGATTCTTCATCCCGTACCGTCCGTCAAAGAAAAGGAGGGGGAATGAAACCCCATGGAACTGAAGGAATTGCACAAGAAGTATAAAAAGCGATCGATCCTTTCGGGGGTCTCACTCCGTATGGAAGAGGGAGAAATCGTCTCCCTTGTTGGTTTATCAGGGTCGGGGAAATCCACTCTTCTCCGCATCATATCCGGGCTGGAGTCACCCGATGCCGGTTCGATCCATCTGGCGGGACAAGACGTCACATCCATGAAACCGAAAGACCGGCCAGTCGGTATGGTCTTCCAAAAACCACTCCTATTCCCGCATATGACGGTTCTTGAAAATGTCCTGTATGGGCTCAAAATGAAAGGATACAGGAAGAGCGATGCGAAGAAGGAAGCGGATGAATTCATCGAAATGGCGGGCCTTTCAGAGGTGCTGGATCATTATCCGTCCGAGCTGTCGGGAGGTCAGATGCAGCGCGTATCACTTATCCGATCCCTGATCCTCCGCCCGAAGCTCCTCCTGCTGGACGAACCGTTCGCCAGTCTGGATCATACCCGGAGGATGGAAATCCGTGCGTGGGTCAAAGACGTGATCAAGGAAGTGGGCACCACGGCGCTATTCGTGACACATGACCGGGATGAAGCGAGCGAAATGGGCGACCGGATCGCCGTCCTTGAATCGGGGCGCATCTCCCAGATCGGAACGCCGGAGCATGTTTATCACCATCCTGCCACTCCGTTCATCGCCGGTCTCATGAGTGACGGTATCCACCTCGGGAATGAGCGGTTCGTCCACCGGGAACACTTATCGACAGAGAGACACCATCCGGATGATTTACAATGGGTGGGATTGATACGGGAGAAAAAGTATAGGATGGGACATCATATGTATTCCATCCATATTGAAGAGCTTCAGCAGTCGGTCGTCCTGAAGGTGGCTGACGGTGATCAGGGTGGGCCTGTCACGATTACGGCTTCAGAAAAAAACATTCAAACGTTTGATTGAGAGGGAAGGGAGGGAAAAGGATGAAGAAGAAGGAATGGTTGAAGATCGCCCTTGTGCTCGCAGTCATCCTGTTTTTGATCTGGTTCAGCCGTCATGTGTTCAGTGTGAACCCGATCGCCATCAGGGATTGGATCACCTCCTTCGGGATCTGGGCACCCCTGGTGTTCATTGTGGCCTATACCATAAGGCCTCTCATCCTCTTCCCGGCATCGATCCTGTCGTTCGGGGCCGGTCTTGCATTCGGTCCCCTGGAAGGTTTCGTGTACATCGTGGCCGGTGCAATAGGAGGGGCGACCGTAGCGTTCTTTGCCGCCACCCTGCTCGGGGACCGGATCCTGAAGAATCCCTCTGAACGCATGAGGAGGATTCGCGGGCGGATGGAGGAGGACGGATTCATCTACATCCTTGTGATGCGCCTCGTCCCGTTCCTGAACTTCGATTTGGTCAGTTATCTGGCCGGCATGGCGAAGGTGAGGTATGGTCCGTTCATCCTGGCGACGGCCATCGGGATCCTGCCGGGCACATTCGGATATGTCTATCTGGGTTCGAGTCTTGTCCAGGACGATAAAAGTCATATTTACATAGCCATCTTCGTGTTTGTCCTTGTGGCGGCGGTACCTTTCCTTTTCAGGAAGAAGCTCAAGAACTGGCTCGGGTTATCTAAAAGGCGGTAGGAGGAAGGAACATGCTGGATACACATGCGAGAAAATGGGTGCAGCCGGGCATCGAGACGACCGCCCGTTTATTTTTGAAGGCCGGGTTCACTCCAAATGGGGTGACGGTAGGGGCGTTCATCATCGGAGGAGGGACGGGAATTGTTTATTATACCGGATTCCCCATCCTGGCTGTCCTGCTTCTGTGGGTATCGGGATTTTTGGATGCAGTCGACGGCTCCATGGCAAGGCTCACAAAGCCTTCACCGTTCGGGACCGTCATGGATGTCACATTCGATCGCATCGTCGAGATTTCCGTGATCCTTGGCGTTGCCGCGGTACATCCCGAAGCCGTCTGGCCACTCCTCCTTCTCAGTGTTTCGATCATCATTTCGATGACGATCTTCCTGACCGTCGGTGCCGTCTCTGAGAAAGAAGGCGGGAAATCGTTTTATTACCAGGCGGGTCTGGCTGAAAGGACAGAAGGTTTCATCCTCTTCAGCCTGATGATGCTGTTCCCGTCGATTGTCGTTTGGACGACCCTTCTATTTGTTGCAGTGGAATTGTACACGGGCTTTCAGCGGTTTGCAGAAGCAAAGCGACTACTTTCATAATGGAGTGATATAGATGGAGAAGTATGATGTGATGGTGATCGGTGGAGGATCAGCGGGATTGACGGTCGCGTCGGGCGCGGCGTCACTTGGTGCGCGTGTCGCCCTCATCGAACAGAGCGGGCGCCTCGGAGGTGACTGCCTCCACTTCGGATGCGTCCCGTCCAAGGCGTTCATCCAGGCGGCTAAGGAAGTCTCCATAGCACGGAAGGCCGCTTCGTTCGGATTTGACGTGAGCGGAGCAGTCGATATGTCGGCGGTGAAGAAACGTGTCGAAGAAGCAGTGGCGAGCATCCAACAGCATGATGATCCTGAGCGGTTCACAGAGCTGGGGGTGGACATCTATTTCGGGCGTGCAGAATTCGTCACCCCGAACGCCCTCCTGATAGAAGGGGAGGATTACGTCTACGGAAAAAGCATTGTCATCGCTACGGGATCGAGTCCTCTCATCCCGGACATCCCCGGCTTGGAAGATGTGAGCTATCACACGAATGAATCGGTGTTCGATCTTGAGCAACTTCCGGAAAAAGCCATCTTCATAGGGGGAGGACCGATCAGCCTCGAGATCGCCCAGGCTTTCAGCCGTCTCGGTTCTGACGTGACGGTGGTCGAGAAGGCCTCATCCATCCTTTCCAAAGAAGATCGGGATATTCAGGAAGTTGCCATTGAAGTCCTACAGGAAGATGTGAGGATCGTGACGGACGCCGACATCCAGAAGGTGACCAAAGACGGGAACGGACTTTCACTCTACTGTACGGTTGACGGGAAGGATCTCCACATCAACGGCGACATGCTCTTCGTCGGGACGGGGAGGAAGCCTCATTCTGAAGCCCTCAATGTGGACAAAGCAGGTGTGGAGACGGATCAGAAGGGCTTCATTCCTGCCGGTGACGATCTGAGGACGAATGTGTCCCACATCTTCTCCATCGGTGATGCGAACGGTCGCTATTTCTTCACGCATGCGGCAGGGATGGAAGGGAAGCAGGTGGTGCAGAATGCCGTCTTCGGCCTGAAGGGGAAGGTAAACTACGATCAGCTACCTTGGGTGACGTACACTTCACCGGAGATCTTCCATGCGGGAATGACGGAGGAAGAAGCAAAGGAATCGGGTATCAAATACAAGGTGTACCAAACGACCCTTGATGAAGTCGACCGTTTCGTGGCAGATCATCAAACCCGCGGCCTCGTGAAGATTCTGACGGATTGGAAAGGGAAGATCCTCGGGGCGCATGCCGTCGGGGAAGGAGCGGGGGATTGGATGCAGCCAGTCCTATACGCCATGGCGAAGAACAATGGTATCGGCTCCCTTTCGAATATGACCTATCCATATCCGAATCATGCAGCAGCCGTACAGCAGACAGCGGATCTATTCTGGCGGGAGAAACTTTTTGACGGACCGGTTCCGGCCGTGACGAAGAAGCTGATTGAGTATAAAAGATAAAGCCATTAAAAAAACAGGACGACCAGGTATGGAAGGTAGACCCTTTCCCTGGTCGTCCTGTTTTATTTTTCATGGAAGGTGTACTTCTCCATGAATGACCGGTCCAATCTCTCCTTGAGTTTCCTTGTCCATCTGCCCTGGACCGCGAATGATCCGTACAGGAGGAACCCGTGTCCATTACCCGTCGACAGGATCGACAGATATCGGCTTCGCGGTTGAAAGGCATGGAGTTTCCTGCCTGTTAGAAACCGGTTCAGATTATCCCACAGGACGGGTCCCTGGCGGACAGCCGTGACCCCGTTTTTGGGGAGGTCGAGGAAATTTTCCAGTGTTCCGCAGTCGCCGACAGCGAAGAGATCCGGAAATGAGATGGACTGAAGATGGGCGTTCGTCAGCATGAATCCCTTCTCATCCGTCGGGATCAGACTGCTGCCAAACAGGCCTTGTGCCGCCGCTCCGCCGAGGAACATCACTTCGTCAAAGGGGATGTGACGGCCCCGGTCGGTCACGATGGTCCCTTCCTGAAGCTGTTCGGCTTTTCCTCTCACGGTGGAAATACCCCGGCGAGCGAGAAGCGATGCCATACTCCTGGATGCAAGGACTCCGGTCCCGTGGAGCAATGGGGATGAATGAACGACTGTGATGGAATCACCGGGATCCCCGTTTTTTTCTTTCCAGGCGCGTAAGGAGAGCGCGAGTTCGCATGCCGCCGCTCCGCCTCCGATGAAGACCGTGTTCCTGCTGCGGTACAGTCTTTCGACCTGGGAAGGGAAGTGGTGATTCGGTTTGATTTTAAGATTGACTCCCGATAGACCGGGAATGTCCGGATCCTCATTCCGGGAGCCGATATCAAAGGAAGCTGCGTCATAGGAATACAGATCCCCCGTATCTGTCAGCAGCTGCTTTTGGATGGGATCGACGGAGAGTACGGAAGCTTCGACGAAATCGCATTGTGCTTTCCGGCACAGGTCCTCAAGGTCGACCCGGATTTCCTCCTCGCTATACATGCCTTCTACGAATCCCGAAAACATCCCGCTGTAATACTGGTGGCGCGAAGGAGAGATGAGGATCCATCGGTCGGCCGTTTTTTCCTTGGACCGTTCCAGGAGGCAATGGAGGTGACTGTGACCGCCTCCTGCTAGAATGACGGTCTTCATTTCCGATCCTCCCATTCTTCCCTGGTGATGCCCATTCGGATCGAGTCGTAATACACGCCTTCATGATAGCGGCATTTCCTCATCCTGCCCTCGAGGATCATGCCGATTTTCTCGGCGGTACGCATCATGCGTTCATTACCCGACCAGGTGGTGATGCCCACCCTGCCGATGTCTTTGGTGGCAAAAAGGTGCTCCACCCACTGGGCGAGTGCGTCCGTACCATACCCGCCGTTCCAGTAGCGCGGATCGTAAATGCCGATTCCGGCCTCCAGCCACCTTGTCGGTTCATATTCCCAGTAAAAGCTCACTGTCCCGATGATGACCCCGTCACATTCAATGATGCGCTGATGCTCGAGGAATCGGTCCGGATCTGCAACATAGGAAGCTTCGTACTCGTCCAATGACATGTTGACATGAGGGAAATAGGGAGCGTCCCATTTTTTCCACTCGGGGGAGGGGTCGCGGTATAACAGGTTCCATAAGGCGGGTAGATCTTCTTTTTCAATCGGGCGAAGCTGTGTTTTCACATCGTTTCCTCCAGTCTCTTTCTTGATGACTTCCATTATACCGAAGTTCCGGAAGATGGGGTGAAGATAAAAAACAGGATGGCCCGGCTTGGCCATCCTGTGTCTTCCAATCTATGAAACGGGTTGTTTTTTACCTGTAAGACGATCTGCGATGGACGCAATCGCCCCGTCGCCTGTAACGTTACAAGCTGTACCGAAGCTGTCCTGTGCCAGGTAGAGGGCGATCATCAGGGATGTCATGGTCGGGCTGAAGCCGAGCATGGTCTCGAGCAGTCCGAGGGAAGCCATGACGGCTCCGCCGGGCACTCCGGGTGCAGCGATCATCGTAATCCCGAGCATGAGGATGAACGGGAAGATCTGTGTGAACTCCAGTGCTTGTCCCTGGATGAACATCACGGCCATGGAACAACTCACAAGGGTGATGGTGCTCCCTGAGAGATGGATCGTGGCAAGGAGAGGGATCGAGAAGTCCGCGATTCCTCCCCGCGTACCGTTCAGCTTCGTCCTTTCAAGCGTCACAGGGATGGTGGAGGCAGAAGACTGGGTGCCGAGGGCCGTGAAATAGGCGGGCATCATCGTCTTGATCATGGAAAACGGATTCTTTTTCCGGAGGGTTCCGGCTGCTGTGTACTGTACCAGAAGAAAGAATAAATGCAGGATGATAATCATGATAAAGACTTTGGCAAAAACAGAGATAATCGATGTCACCTGACCTCCCTGGGTCATATTGGCAAAGATCCCGAGGATATGGATCGGGAGGAGCGGGATGATGATTTTTTCGATGAGCTTCTCGATAATGTTCTTGAACTCTTCCAAGCCTTTTTGAAGCACATCCCCTTTGATGGCCGCCATTCCGACTCCAAGTGTGAAGGCGATAAGGAGAGCGGTCATCACGCCCATGACAGGCGGCATTTCCACGGTGAAGAATCCTTTGAGCAGCGCTTCTTCGGGGTTTTCAAACGATTTGGAGCTTTGATTGACAAGCAGGGATGGGTACAGGGATTTCGCCGCAATGAACGCCACCAGGCCAGCCAGGATGGTAGAACCGTATGCGAGGGCCGTTGTCAGGCCAAGGAGTTTGCCCGCCCCTTTCCCCATGGAACCGATTCCCGGTGCGATGAATCCGATGATGATGAGCGGGATGGCAAATCCAAGAAAGTTCCCGAATAGTTCATTGAATGTAACGAAAATCTTGATGAACCAATGAGGGGCGAACATCCCGACAATGATTCCTAGTACGATCCCCAGAATGATACGTGGTAACAATCCAAGTCTTTTCATCTTCCTGTCCTCCTTGAGTGTACAAATGTTTATGTTAGATGGATTATACAATGACGGGATCGATTGTTTAATAGGTTTTATAATAGGCGGAATGTTAAGTGTATTCTGATAACGTCGCGAATGTTTAGTCGCAGGACTAGTTTGACATGGCATACATATAACAAAGGAGCGCAGGCGGAAGATAAATTGCATTTTCCATATGAATCATTCTTTCTCTTTCCTTTGAACATGATAAAATAGAAATATCTATTGTTATATTGGAGGTCACTCAAAAAATGAAAACCAAGCTTTGTTTATTATACGGCGGAAAATCCGCGGAACATCAGGTCTCACTGCAAACGGCCAAGGCAGTCATCGGTGCCCTGGATTTAAATAAATTCGATATTCACCCGATCTTCATCTCGACAGACGGCGCGTGGATCAAAGGATCACAGCTTGAAGGACCGGTCGATGATGTGAAAGAACTTCAATTCTCCGAAGGGGAAGCCATTGCCCCGAACGCCCTCACGACGTCGGTCGAAGGATCGGACGGATACGATATGATCTTCCCTCTCCTTCACGGACCGAACGGTGAAGACGGGACCGTACAAGGGATGCTTGAATTATTGAATCTTCCGTATGTAGGGAACGGCGTGCTTGCGTCTTCCGCAGGTATGGATAAAGTCATCATGAAGAATCTGTTTGCCCAGGCCGGTATCCCGCAGGTAGGCTACACCTGGTTCATCAGAAGCTCATGGGAAAGCGACCGCGAGGCAGCCTACAAGCAAGTGGAGGAAGAAATCGGCTATCCATGCTTCGTAAAACCGGCCAACCTCGGTTCTTCCGTAGGGATCAGCAAATGTACGTCACGTGATGAACTTGAAGCGGCTTTCGAAGAAGCCTTCCAATTTGATCGTAAAATCATCATTGAAGAAGGAGTCGTTGCCAGAGAGATTGAACTCGGCGTACTGGGGAACGATCATCCTGAGTGCTCGGTAGCGGGAGAGATCGTCCCTAAGAAGGATTTCTACGACTACAAAGCGAAATATGAGGATGGCGATACCGCACTCATCATCCCTGCAGAGGTCGACGAGGAGCTTTATGCACGACTCAAGGACATTGCGATCCGGTCATTCAAGGCGCTTGATTGTTCAGGGCTTGTCCGTGCCGACTTCTTCGTGACGAAGGACGGAAGGATCTTCATGAACGAAGTGAACACCATGCCTGGATTCACCCCGTTCAGTATGTTCCCGCTTCTTTGGAAACATACGGGCATCGACTACCCGTCACTCATCGCGAAGCTGGTTGAACTCGGGGCGGAGCGACACAAAGAAAAGCAATCAATCAAGTATACGATGTAGTCACCATGGGACCGGCAGCGGACGAAATGAAAGTTCGGGCGGTCCCATCTCTGTTGCACATGGATGAACGAGTAAAGGAGTATAGGATCATGTTCGAAAAAACGATTAACGATATATGCACGATGCTCGATGTGAAGAATGATCTATCTTCATTCAGCGACATCGTGGTAAAAGGTGTATCCATCAACACACGTACGATGGAAAAAGGGAATCTATTCATCCCGTTCAAAGGGGAGAACGTGGACGGTCACCGATTCGTCCGTTCTGCCATAGAAGAAGGTGCGTCGGCTGCACTATGGGATGTAAGCGTCCCGAATCCGCCGGAAGATCTTCCGGTTCTAGTGGTGGACGATCCTCTTGAGGCGCTTCAGTCCCTTGCCAATCAATACCGTCACGAACTGGATCTCAAAGTCGTGGGCATCACAGGAAGCAACGGGAAGACAACCACGAAGGATATCGTCGCGAATATCCTGGCGCAGAAGTACAAGGTCCATAAAACCCAGGGGAACTATAATAATCACATCGGTTTGCCGCTTACCCTCCTGGCTCTGCCTCAGGATGCGGAAGTTGCCGTGCTGGAAATGGGGATGAGCGGATTCGGAGAGATTGAACTCCTATCCGATATCGCACAGCCGGATGCAGCGGTCATCACCAACATCGGTGAGTCCCACCTGCAGGATCTCGGTTCCCGGGAAGGCATCGCCAAAGCGAAGCTTGAGATCATCCACGGTCTGAAGGAAGACGGCCTGTTCATTTATTACGGGAATGAGCCCCTCCTGAACGAACAAGTGAAAGAACTCGGATTGAAAAGAGTGGAAACGTTCGGGAAGACGGCTGATAACACCATTTCCCCGACGAAAACGGAAATGAACAATACGGGCAGTTATTTCGAAACTTCCATGGAGGAAGGGGAAACCTTCCACTTGCCGGTGCTTGGGCAGCATAACATCCATAATGCGCTCGCAGGCATCCTGATCGGGAAGGAATTCGGTCTAACAATAGAGGAGATGAAACAAGGCTTAAAGTCCCTTGAGCTGACGAAGATGAGAATGGAAATGATTGAAGGTAAAAAAGGAGAGCGCATCATCAATGATGCGTACAATGCCAGTCCCACTTCTGTAAAAGCGGCAATCCAGCTGATTTCCGAGCTGGAAGGTTTTGATACTAAGATCCTGGTACTCGGGGACATGCTCGAGCTTGGGGAGCATGAAAAGGAATACCATGAGGAAATCGGTCAGTTGATCGACCCTGAACGCATCCGTCACGTGTTTACTTTTGGTCAATTGGGTGAATATATGGCTAAAGGGGCAAAAGTGAATTTCCCCGAAGAGCGCGTACACGCATTCCTTGATAAAGAGGCCCTGCTGGAAGAATTGAATGCACTCATCACCGGCAAGGAACTGATTCTCTTCAAAGCATCGAGGGGAATGAAGCTTGAAGAGATCATTGACGGGCTGAAGTAAGCAAGGGGCTTGTCCGTGCGCCACACTAATGGGAAAAGGTGAGAGCATGATCGGATGTTTAGTGCTCCACGGGTTCACAGGGGGACCATACGAAGTGGAACCCCTTGCTGAATACCTGAGGAAGCAGACGGATTGGAAGATTGTCGTCCCGACCCTGCCTGGTCACGGAGAAACACTATCCCTAAGGGGAATCAAGCATGTGCAATGGATTGAACATGCGGAAGATTGTCTCAAATCACTGCTTGAGACATGCGACAAAGTCTATGTCGCCGGCTTTTCCATGGGTGGTCTCATTGCATCCTATCTTGCAGTCCATTATAATGTTAGTAAGCTTGTGCTGTTGAGCGCTGCCGCCAGATATATCCATATCAAGCAGCTCTTCAGAGACATCGGGGGTTTGATCAGAGAGGGATGGCAAGGAAATCTCCTCGAGAACGAACTGTATAATCGATATAAGGTAAAAATGACCAATACCCCGCTTCTATCCACCTATGAATTCAGGAAGGTCGTCACCATTGCCCGACCGCTGCTGAAAAAAGTCACCATCCCCACATTCATTGCCCAGGGGGAAGTGGATGGAATCGTCCCTCCCGCCAGTGCAGCTTACATCTATGAAACCATTTCGTCCCGACAAAAAAATATTTATTATGCCTCAAGATCCAAACATCTCATCTGTCATAGCGAAGATAAGGCTGAACTTTTTGATCATATTTACCATTTTCTCGAAGATGAATAGAGTGACTATTTGACATGTCATTGAAATTCATTTCTAGAAGTGGTAACATTACTACAACATAGTTCTATTTGTTGGACGTGCCAGCTCTTCGATTTTGAAGAGTGTATTTTTTTGTACACAACATAAACTAAACATCTCATATAGACGGTTTTAGATTAGATACCGAAGTCGGCATGTAAGATTTGGATCCGATTTAAACATATAATCAGCTCCATCGATTAGTTATAAAAGATGTATACCAAAAGGAGAATGAATAGCATTGACAAAGTTTGCAGATTTAAACTTAAGCGCAGCTACGTTGAAATCCATTAAACGTATGGGCTTTGAAGAAGCAACTCCCATCCAGGCCAGCACGATCCCGGTAAGTCTTGAAGGAAAAGACATCATCGGTCAAGCACAAACAGGTACAGGTAAGACGACGGCATTCGGTATTCCGATGATCGAGAAGATCGATGTGAAGAACCCGGCAGTCCAAGGTCTTATCATCGCCCCGACACGTGAACTTGCGATCCAGGTTTCGGAAGAACTATACCGCATCAGTGCAGATAAGCGCGCACGCGTCCTTTCTGTATACGGCGGTCAGGATATCCAGCGCCAGATCCGTGCGATGAAAAAGAACCCGCACATCATCGTTGGAACGCCAGGACGTCTTCTTGACCACATCAAGCGTAAAACATTGAACCTTACAAATGTTCATACCCTTGTATTGGATGAAGCGGACGAAATGCTCAACATGGGCTTCATCGATGACATCGAGAGCATCCTTGAAACCGTTCCTCCGACTCGTCAAACCCTTCTATTCTCAGCAACCATGCCGGATCCGATCCGTCGCATCGCTGAGCGTTTCATGACTGAACCTGAAGTCATCAAAGTGAAATCGAAAGAAGTGACTGTATCCAACATCGAGCAGTTCTTCACAAAAGTGACCGAGAAAGAGAAATTCGACGTTCTTTCACGCTTGATCGACGTTCAGTCTCCTGAACTTGCCATCGTATTCGGACGTACGAAACGCCGTGTAGATGAGCTTTCACGTGCATTGAGCATCCGTGGTTACCTTGCAGAAGGAATCCATGGTGACCTTTCACAGGCTCGCCGTATGACGGTCCTTAAAAAGTTCAAAGAAGGACGCATCGACGTTCTTGTTGCTACTGACGTAGCGGCTCGTGGACTTGATATCTCTGGTGTAACGCATGTATACAACTTCGATATCCCACAAGATCCTGAAAGCTACGTTCACCGTATCGGACGTACGGGCCGTGCAGGTAAGAAAGGGATGTCCATCACATTCGTCACTCCACGTGAAATGGGCTACCTTAAAGTAGTAGAACAAACAACCAAGAAGAAAATGACGGCTCTTAAGCCACCTAGTCATAACGAAGCTCTTGAAGGTCAGCAGCGCCTGGCTCTTGAAAAGCTTACAGAAGCAACGAAAGAATCTGATCTTAAAGATTACTATGCGTTGGCTGAAGAATTCCTTGCGAATCATGAATCCATCGAAGCGGTGGCAGCGGCCATCCGCGTTCTGACAAAAGAACCGGATACCACTCCAGTCGAAATCACCGAAGAACGCCCACTTCCATCAAGAGGCGGCGGTCGCGGTAATTCCCGAGGCGGCGGATACAAAGGTGGTTCACGCTCTGGTAAAGGCGGAAGCGGCGGAAGCCGTTCAGGCGGTTACAACCGTGGCGGCGGTTCATCCCGCGGCGGAGATCGCAACCGTTCAGGCGGAAGCAGACCACAATCTTCTTCTAAGCGTAAATCATATAACTCTTAATGAATGGAGAACACGACGGCAGAGATGCCGTCGTGTTTTTTTTTTGAGTAGATTCCGGGGAGCGGGAAGTTGAAAGTAAATCGTGAAAGTTGAAAGTAATCGGTCCGAGTTGAAAGTGAGATTTGGAAAGTTGAAAGTAAAACGTTCAGAGTTGGAAGTAAATCGCGAAAAGTTGAAAGTAATCGGTCCGAGTTGAAAGTGAGATTTGGAAAGTTGAAAGTAAAACGTTCAGAGTTGGAAGTAAATCGCGAAAAGTTGAAAGTAAAATGTTCAAAGTTGAAAATTAATCGCGAAAAGTAGAAAGTGAAAGATTCAAATTTGAAACTAAATCCCAAAAGTCGAACGTAAACACTTAGAACTCATAAACCATCCACCATCTAAAAACGACTGATCCTGCAATAAACCAATGCAATCCCGTCCATACTACTCCTAACATCACCCAGGCCCTGTGCCTGCCAAAGGAGTATCCCTACATGACCATCATCCGATTCGGCTACGTAGCCATGAGCATGAATCTGCAGCACGCTTCCCCTTCTCAGACCATGACCCACAAGCAGTTTTCCGGCTTGAAGGATGAAGAGGCGGCGATCAGGAAGCTGGAGCGGATTGCTGTGTCCAATATCGAGAATTGCCTGCGGCTCCTGAAGCATAATGCGCTTCATGACATTCATTTTTTCCGTTTCAGTTCGAAGCTCATTCCTCTTGCCAATCACCCCGATCTTGCGGGATGGGACTTTTTGACGCCGCTCCTGCCTGCTCTGGACGGGATCCGATCTTATCTGCAGGAGCATCCCATGAGGGTCGATTTCCATCCGGATCATTTTGTCCTCCTGAATTCAACTGATCCGCAGGTGATGAAGAATTCATTGAAGACCCTGCGTCTTCATGAGGGGCTTCTGAACGGGATGGGCATCGATCCCTTGCACCGCTGCGTCCTCCATGTCGGCGGTGCTCATGGCGATAAGGAGAAAGCGATGGAGCAGTTCATCCACAACTGGGGACTGACACCGGAGAGCATCCAAAGGATGATCATGCTGGAGAATGACGATACCGTATTCTCGGCATTCGATGCCCTTTACCTTTGTGAAAAACTCGGGATCCCCCTTGTATTCGACCTTCACCACCATATGGCGAATGGGGAACGCGACTGGATGCTTGATTGGGATCGTGTCGTCGCTACGTGGGAGAGATCTCCGCTTCCCCTGAAGATGCACATCTCCAGTCCGCGGTCCGTTGATGATTTCAAAGCTCACGCAGATTACATCGATCCTCATGATTTCCTCGGGTTTCTTCACCAAGTGAAGGGAAGTGTAGATCGCATCGATTGCATGATCGAGGCGAAGCAGAAAGATAATGCCCTGTTCCAGCTGATGGACGCCCTGGTGCAAGAAGAAGGGATCCGCCGAGTGGACGGGTCTACGATCGAAATCGTTTAAATGAAACCATCCCCTACTCAAATGCGTATCTATACTGTAAGATTTAGACATAGAAGGAAATGGGGGATGGATATGAAGGAAGGACCACGCAACAGGGTTTCACCGAAGGCTCTCAATGTATGGCGGATCTATGGTGGGATCGAGACCTTGATCGCACTCGTCGTCGCAGGTGGGATCATTACACTAACCGTTCTATTCGACTGGCCGGCTTGGATTTCCATCGTGGCGGGAATCGCTGTCGTCATTCTTGCATACATACAGATCAAAGTTGTTCCTGATGTCAGGTGGAAGCGCTGGCGCTATGAAGTAAGGGAGCAGGAAATCGAGCTTCAACGAGGCATTTTTATTGTCAAAAGGACGCTTGTCCCGATGGTACGGGTCCAGCATGTGGATACGGTGCAGGGGCCGATCTTGAAGAAATACGGCCTATCGACAATCACGATCTCCACAGCTGCAACGGTTCATGAGATCCCTGCCCTCGACACAGAGGAAGCGGACGGACTGAGGGATTCCATATCCCAACTGGCAAGGGTGGCGGAAGATGATGTCTGAGTATAAGCGGCTGCACCCCATCTCGGCCATCGTCAACTTCATGAAACAAGTGAAGGAAATGATCATCCCGATCGTCGTCCTCTTGTTCGTGAACGGTTCGGGAAGCGGCGGGGGTTTCTGGAGATACATGCCCGTCATTTCCATGGTAACGGTCCTCGTCCTTGTCCTTGGTGCCGGGATCATCAAGTGGATGCGGTTCACCTATCGCCTGGAAGACGGGGAACTGCGGATCGAACACGGTTTATTTGTGAAAAAGAAGCGGTATATCCCCTATGACCGGATCCAGAGCCTGAACTTCTCGGAAGGGATCCTTCACCGCCCGTTCGGACTAGTGAAGGTAAAGGTGGAGACCGCCGGTTCTTCATCTGATAAAAAATCGGAGGCGGAACTGACGGCGATCCTCAAGGAAGAAGCTATTCAGATCGAGAAGACGATCTTTAAAGAAAAAGAACGCCTATCCGAATCCCCGGAAGCCGTCGTCGAAGAGAAGCCTGACCGTCAGGAGGAAATCTTCAAGATGTCCGGGAAGGATCTGCTGATGCTCGGTTTGACGTCTGGCGGAGTCTGGGTCATCTTGTCGGGTGTCGGAGCTTTCCTTTCACAGTTTGATGACTTCATTCCGTTTGAAGAGATTTACGAAGGAGCTTCAGGCTACATCAGGGGAGGGGTCCTCATCATCGGGATCCTGGCATTCGTCGGCCTGTTCATTGCCTGGCTGCTTTCACTCGTGTGGACCTTCGTTGTGTACGGGGACTTCCGGATCCGGCTCACCGATGAAAACATCATCATCAATCGGGGGCTGTTGGAAAAGAAGCAAGTGACGGTACCGTTCAAGCGCGTGCAGGGAATCCGTATCATCGAGAACCCCGTGCGTCAGCTCCTTGGTTACTGTTCCGTCCAGATTGAAAATGCCGGGGGCTCCGCCCTTGAAAAGGACAGCTCGAGTATCAAGCTGTTTCCTATCGTAAGGAAAAGGGAAGTGGAGAACCTTCTTGCCGAGATTTTCCCGGATTACTCCGTAGAGACCGAATTCAATCGGCTTCCTGTCCGTTCAATCAGGAAATATATGATCCGTGCGGCCGCGGTCGGTGTCATCCCGACGGTCGTGGTATCGATCTTCCTCTGGCCCTATGGGATGTGGGGGCTGATCCTTGTGGCGCTCCTTGCGTTCCTTGGATACCGGCAGCACCGGTCCGGCGGATGGAAGCTCAGCGAAGGCCAGTTGTCCTTGCAATATCGGACCTTTTCAAAAAGCACGGTCTTTTTGAAAAAGAACCGTATCCAGTCGCTTGACCGGCAGGAAACGTGGTTTCAATCACGCATGGACTTAAGTACATTGCGGACGACCGTGAAGTCGGGTGATGCCGGGTACAAGAGCACGCTGAGAGATCTTGAGGAAAAGGATATGAAGCAGATCGAAATCTGGTATTCCTATGAAGAATAAAAAAAGTGACCTGCTGAGGTCACTTTTCTACTTTCTCCCGGCAATGAAGCCGATGAGGAACCCGGCGATGAGGCCGAATAGGTGAGCGGTGATGTTGATCCCGGACTGGGTGAAGGTCATGATCAACCCGATGATGACGATCGGCAGGATCACCTGTTTGCTCTCGCGGGTGATGAAGGGGTTCTTCGTCGCGATCATGGCCAGATAATAGCCGAATAATCCAAATATCGCCCCGGAAGCACCCACATGGCTGTATGTGAGGGGCTGACTGACGTAGGTGATGATGTTGGCAAAGATGCCGCTCACAAGATACAGGGCCATGAATTTCCATTTTCCAAGATGCTCTTCAAGTGCCGGACCGAAGAGGACGAGTGAAAATGAATTGAACAAGACGTGGGAGAATCCCATATGGACGAATATCGGCGTGATCAGGCGCCACCATTCGCCGTCCCGTATGAGCAAGTTGATGCCTGCGAGTTGTTCGTACACCCACATTTGAGGGAAAATGGGGAGGGAACTGATCAAATACAGGATCAGGTGGATGGATACAATAACAGAAATGACCGGATATTTCTTCAGGAACTGAGAGAAGCTTTCCGTCCTAACAAACATGGATCGTCCTCCTCCAAAAGGATGGTAGTACTGATATTGTCGCTTATGTGAGCCTGCTAGACAAGGTGTTTCCTTATACGGATATGCCGGACAGGACTTGAGTAGAAGGAGAATGATAATGATCAAAGGAATCGGATTGGATATTGTCGAGCTGAAACGTATCAAGGACATGATAGACCGTCAGCCCAGATTCCCCGGGCGCATTTTAACAGAAAGGGAAAGGGATTCATTCGATTCCCTCTCAGATAGAAGGAAGGTGGAATTCCTTTCCGGGCGCTTTGCGGCAAAGGAGGCATTTGCCAAGGCCGTGGGCACGGGTATCGGAAAGGAACTGTCTTTCCAGGATATCGAGATCGAGAAGGATGAAAGGGGGAAACCCCATATCGTAAAGCCTGCTGGACTGAGGGTCCACCTCTCCATCACCCACAGCCGGGACTTTGCGGCGGCACAGGTCGTATTGGAAGATTGATGCTTGTCAGTTCTTTTTGCATATTCCCCATGGTTGTCTCATATATTCAGTAGTGCAATAGGAGAGACAAGACCGGTGAGGTGAAAATCGCGGTTCATCCGTAGAACGCGAGGGGGATTCTGCATGAGTCGTCCATTTCCACCCTCCGGTCCACCCCTCTCTGATACGTATATCCTGAGACAAAAGGGGCTGTAGAAATGAACAAGAAACTGGTGGTGCTCGTGCTGGCCGTACTGACCGTATTGATGCTGGCCGCATGTGGGGAAAAGTCCAAAGAGGATGTAACCAAGGATCTCAAGTCGAAAGTGGAAGACCTGAAAGGCTATAAGGCAGATGCCAAGATGACCCTTCAAGTCGGGGAAGATCCACAGACGTATGAAGTGGAAGTTTGGCATAATGATCCGAACTATTACAGGGTATCCCTGAAGAATGAGGCCAAAGACCAAAGCCAGATGATCCTGCGGAATGAAGAGGGTGTCTTCGTCCTGACGCCTGCATTGAACAAGAGCTTCCGCTTCCAGAGCGACTGGCCGTCCAACAGCAGTCAGGCCTATCTATATGAATCACTTGTGAAGGACGTCCTGGAAGACAAAAATGCTACATTCAAAGAGACGAAAAATCATTACGTCTTCAATACAAAGACACGCTATCAGAACAATCAAATGCTTCCTACACAGGAAATCACCTTCAATAAAAAAGATCTTACCCCGGTATCGGTGAACGTCATGGATTCCGATAAGAACTCCTTGGTGAAGGTCGAGTTCTCCAAGATGGATGTGAAGGCTGCGTTTGACAAAAAAGACTTCGACATGAAAAAGAACATGACGGGGGCACAGCTTGAGATTCCGGTGAGCGGGAATGTGGAAGAGAAAGAATTCTCCGTCCTCTACCCTACAGATGGAATCAGTGGTGCAGAGCTTGTGGATGAGGAAGAAGTCGCAACGAAAGACGGCAAGCGGGTCGTCCTGACATACGATGGCGAAAAATCCTTTACCATCATCCAGGAACAAACCACATCGGTTCCGACCATGACGGTTTCGACATCCTTTCAGGGAGAAGTAGTGGACCTCGGCTTCACGGTAGGGGCCATGACGGATCAGTCCATCACCTGGACCCATGACGGAGTGGATTATATGCTTGCATCGAAGAGCCTCTCGCAGGATGAGATGGTGACCATCGCCAGGTCCGTGCAAGGTTCAATGGTGAAATAAAGAACACCGAGGCAGCCTGAGGGCTGTCTTTCTTCATGTGCGGACTGCCTGAAAGAAAAGAATGAATCTCGATGGAAGGAATGGTATTCTTGTAAGGAAGGAAATCGTTTAGGAAGTGAATGGACATTGGATACACTTTTCTTCAGAGATACATGGGCCGAAATCAACCTGGACCATGTAAGTGAAAACGTCATGAACTTTAAAAAACATATACCGGACAACGTGAAAATGCTTGCCGTCGTGAAGGCGAACGCTTACGGGCACGGGTACGAACAGATTGCAAGGGCCGCACTCGAGGCAGGGGCGGACGGACTTGCCGTCGCTTTCCTTGACGAAGCGCTGCTCCTTCGAAAAGCGGGCATCAATACCCCGATACTCGTCCTTGGTGCTTCAAGACCGGAGGATGCCGGAACGGCAGCTGAACAGGGGGTCTCCCTCACCGTCTATACGAAGGAATGGCTTGAAGAGGCAACCCGTCACGTGGGGCAACGCCTGAACCTCCATGTGAAATGCGATACGGGCATGGGGAGGATCGGCGTGAGGAACGCACAAGAGCTGCTCGAAATCACAGATGCCATCAACGCCCATGAACATTTTCATTTCGAAGGGGTGTTCACCCACTTCGCGACGGCCGATGAGCTGGATGATACGTATGCCGACACCCAGCTTGAAACCTTCAATTCGATGATCAGTCAGCTTCCACAGCTGCCCGAGTACGTACACTCTTCCAACAGTGCAGCTACACTCCGGCGGAAGGACGCCCTTTTCAACACCGTCAGGATCGGGATCAGCCTCTACGGCCTGACACCTTCACGGGAGATGCAGCCTCATCTCCCTTTTGAGCTGAAGGAAGTCCTGTCCCTCCGGACGAAACTCATCCATGTGAAAGAAATGGATGAAGGGGAAAAAGTCAGCTACGGCGCCACCTATGAAACAGGGAACAGGGAGTGGATCGGCACCCTTCCCATCGGATACGCCGACGGATGGATCAGGAAGCTTCAGGGGCAGGAGGTCCTGATAAGCGGACGTCGCGCGCCCATCGTGGGCAGGATTTGCATGGACCAGTGCATGGTCAGGCTCCCCGGTCCGGTGGAGACGGGGGAACCCGTCACGCTCATCGGCCGCCAAGGGGATGAGCATATTCCCGCAGATGAACTCGCAGATAAGCTGGACACCATTAACTACGAGGTGACCTGCATGATCGCAGCTCGTGTCCCGAGGGTCTACACGAGAGGCGGCGCCGTTGTCGAAGTATCCAATCACCTTCTGTAAGCAGGACAGAAAAGACCGCCTATTTCAAGAAATCGCATGAATAATCCATGTAACATATGGTGGATAATAGAAGAGATTAATAAATTGACTTTTCATTCCCATTGTTTGATGGTATGATTAACATGTTATAAAATGAAACGGTATGTAGTGATTGGTGGAGGTGTAGTTTGTGTCTGAATCCAGCGCAACAACGGAAATTTTGATTCGTCTTCCGCAACAGCTCGTCACAGAACTGGACGGCTTTGCAGATCAGGAAAATGTGAATCGCAATGAGTTTATTTATCGTGCTACTAAAATGTATTTAAGAGAGCGTAAGAAACGACATCTGCGTGAATCCATGAGACGAGGCTATATGGAAATGGCTAAGATCAATCTCGCCATCGCTTCGGAAGCAATCCAGGCAGAATATGAGGCAGAACATACAGTCGAACGCTTAGTAAGCGGAGGTTAATCCTTTGATTGTAAAGCGTGGTGACGTATATTTTGCAGACCTTTCTCCTGTTGTTGGGTCGGAACAAGGAGGCGTCCGGCCGGTCCTTGTCATTCAAAACGATATAGGGAACAGGTTCAGTCCCACTGTTATTGTCGCTGCTATCACTGCTCAGATCCAAAAAGCGAAGTTGCCTACCCATGTCGAAATCGATTCCAAACGGTACGGCTTTGAACGTGATTCCGTAATCTTGCTCGAACAGATCAGGACCATCGATAAACAGCGTCTTACCGATAAGATCACACACCTGGACGACGAAATGATGGAGAAAGTCGATGACGCCCTCCAGATCAGTGTGGGTCTCATACAATTTTAATCAGAAACGCCATGCAAATAAATATTGGGAATACAACAGCAAGCACCTGCTGATCAGTCAAACGATCGGCAGGCTTTTTTTATGCTCCTGTGATCCTTTCCGGCTGAACATCGGTAAGGGTGGCATAATCCGCAATGATTCATGAAAATCGTGTAATCATTTGTCGATGTGTGGTAAATGCACCCAATCGTATGACAAAGTTTTGTAAACCATTTATAATGGGAAAGTATATGGGGAGGAATCCCCGGTGAAGTTAGTACATGCTTGTTTATTTTTGTCTTTTTTTGATACTATTAATTCAAATGCGATAGCCATGTAAACTTTATTAGAGTTCAATGACATTGGTCATGGAGAACGTCGTCATAAATTTCACATGATAGAATGGAGAGAACGGGATGTTTAGTGAAGTCACGGAATACATTGAAACGAATAAGGCCGAGTTGACAAGTGTCTGGATGGACAAAATGAAGGAAGAAGCGGATGATAAATTCCTTCAAGTCATCTCGGATCAGGTGTTCACAAAGACAAGCCATGAATTTGTCGAAATGATTGCTTCACGCCTGCGGGATTCCAAAGAGTTCAACAATAGACTGGAAGAGTTTGCCGAGAAAGTGGTGAGACTCGGTTGGCCGTTGACGTTTGTGACTTCTGCCCTTAATGTGTTCGGCAAAGTGGTTTATCAAGGCATGGAGAGTGCCGGGTTTATTACGGAAGAAAATTATCAGCAGCAGATCGATAAATTCGATCGCTGGCTTTCCCCGATGACGAATAAAGTCATCCAGGCATACACGGAATCATGGGAGAAGACGGTTTCCCTTCAAAAGATCGCCCTTCAAGAGCTGTCTGCCCCGTTGATCCCGGTATTCGAAAAGATTTCTGTCATGCCGCTGGTAGGGACGATCGATACGGAGCGCGCGAGACAGATCATGGAGAACCTTTTGCATGGTGTCGTGAAGCATAGGGCAGAAGTCGTCTTGATCGACATAACCGGTGTACCCGTCGTCGATACGATGGTCGCCCATCATATCATACAGGCAGCTGACGCGGTCCGCCTCGTTGGTGCAAAGTGTATGCTTGTCGGGATCAGACCGGAAATTGCTCAAACGATTGTGAATCTAGGGATCGACCTTACCCAATTCATGACAAACAGCACACTGCGTAAAGGAATTGAAAAGGCTTTGGAAATGACCAGCCGAAAAATTGTTTCTGCGGAGGGATTGGAATGAGAATACCTATACTGAAGCTCGAAGACTGCCTATTGATCTCGATCCAGTGGGAACTTGATGACCAAACGGCCCTTCAATTTCAAGAGGATCTTCTACACAAGATCCACGAAACGAGTGCACGGGGCGTTGTCATCGATATCACGTCAATCGATTTCATCGATTCATTCATCGCCAAGGTTCTTGGTGATGTCATCAACATGTCCAGATTGATGGGGGCCAAAGTTGTCATAACTGGAATTCAGCCAGCGGTCGCCATTACACTGATCGAATTGGGGATCCGTCTGGACGATGTCCTCACAGCTTTAGACCTTGAAAAAGGCCTGGAGAAATTAAAATTGGAACTGGGGGACTAGGTATGGATAGCCAATCCTGCGTGAAGATCACGAATGAATGGGACATCGTTGCTGCCCGCCAGTTAGGGAGAAATGTAGCGAAAGAGCTCGGATTTGGCACCGTTGACCAAGCTCGTATTACTACGGCGATCAGTGAGTTGGCCCGTAATATATACTTATATGCAGGTACCGGACAGATCTGTATCGAGAAACTGCTTGATGCGGGGAAAAAGGGTGTAAGGATCATTGCCCTTGATGAAGGACCGGGCATAACAGATATCAGAAAAGTAATGGAAGATGGATATTCTACATCAGGTGGATTAGGAGCCGGTTTGCCAGGGGTTAAACGGCTGATGGACGAATTCAATGTCGACTCGGTCCCGGGAGAGGGAACGGATATCAGGGCAACCAAGTGGCTCCGCTAGGGGGAGTTAGATGAAGTTCAGAGAATTGATGGATACAAAATACAAAGAGATCCTCGAGCACTATTTGAACGAACAGGATGAAAAGGCTCTTTACCTTGGGCAAAAGTTCAGCCGGAAATCGATTGAACACAACGTGTCTCCGGAAGAAATCATTTCCCTTCATAAGAGTGTCATCCTAGAAATGGAACCGGACCTTCCTCATCACGTTTTGCACTCTTTCGATATATTACTTGAAGTGATGATCGGCTACGGATTCGCCTACAGGGAACATCAGAGCCTGCGTACGAAGCAACAGGAATTGAATAATGAGATCGACGTAGCCGCCAATATGCAGCAGACCCTCCTCGGTACCCGCATACCTGAAGTGGACGGGCTCGAGGTCGGTGCGGTGAGCGTGCCTGCCAAGAAGATGAACGGTGATTATTATCACTTCGTGGAAGATGAAAATGAAAATGTGAGCGTCGCGATCGCCGATGTCATCGGAAAGGGGGTCCCAGCGGCCCTGTGCATGTCCATGATCAAGTATGCCATGGACAGCCTTCCTGAATATCGACATAAGCCGAGCCTCGTCCTTGAGAGCCTCAATCGCGTCGTCGAACAGAATGTGGATGCAAGCATGTTCATCACGATGTTCTATGGTGTATATGACTCCAAAAGCCATGTCTTCTCCTATTCATCAGCCGGTCATGAACCCGGGTTCTATTACAACGCGATCAACGGGGAATTCGAGGATCTGGACGCCAAGGGCCTTCTCCTCGGGGTGGATAAGAAAGCGAAGTATCGCGAATACGAAAGAGGAGTCGAAGAGGGTGATATGATCATCCTTCTGTCTGACGGTGTGACAGAATGCCGCTCGGAGGAAGGGTTCATCGAGCGGGAAGACCTGGTGGAACTCATCAGGAAGTACAATCACCTGCCTCCTCAGGAAATCGTCAACAGCGTCTATAAGGAGCTTGAGAAGCTGCAGCACTTTGAACTTAGGGATGACTTCACACTGATCATCATTAAAAGAAATCAATAATGTGGTTTATCCTGTAAATAATAGGGGTAAACGATTAAGAGTATTTTAATACATGCCTAAAAGGTGGTCTTTTCATGAACTTATCAATAGATATGAAAGAAATGGATAACGATATAAACGTAAAAGTTTCAGGTGAAATTGATGCATATACAGCTCCAAAGTTAAAAGAAAGCCTTCAGCCAGCTGCTGAAAAAGAAAACAGCCAGCTAACCGTCGATCTTTCCGACGTTTCCTATATGGACAGTACCGGCCTTGGGGTATTCGTTGGCCTATTTAAAACCGTAAAGGCAGGCGGGGGAGAACTGCACCTTGTCGGTCTATCGGATAGACTGCAACGCCTGTTCGATATCACTGGCCTGGGAGATATCATGAATATTGATTCCAAAGTAAAAGGTGGAGTGGAATGATGCAGGAATATGATTACATCGAGATGAAGATTCCCGCGAAGCCGGAATATGTGGGGGTCATCCGTCTTACCCTGTCCGGGATTGCCAGCAGGATGGGCTTTGATTACGATGCCCTTGAAGACTTGAAGATCGCCACCAGTGAGGCTATCACCAATGCGGTTCAGCATGCCTACAAGGATGACGATGGAGAAGTCGTTGTCGGATTTGGTCTATACGAGGACCGCCTTGAAGTCATGGTCGCCGATCACGGAGAAAGCTTTAACTTCACCGAGATCAAAAAGGCAGTCGGCCCTTACCATGCGGATCACTCCGTGGAATTCCTCAGAGAAGGTGGGTTGGGACTTTATCTTATAGAGAGCCTTATGGATGAAGTAAAGGTGCATCATCAAGAGGGAGTGACGGTCTTTATGACGAAATTCCTATCAGGGGAGCAGGTGGAGAGGGATGAAAAAACTATCTCAACCTAACCACCAGGCCAATAAAGATAAAGTGATGCAGTGGATCAAAGATTATCAGGAAAACAAGGATGAAGACGCTCAAAGCCAATTGATCCTTCATTACCAGAATCTTGTCGAGTCCATTGCTCGGAAATATTCCAAAGGACGATCATTTCACGAAGATATCATACAGGTCGGTATGATCGGACTCTTGGGCGCCATCAGGCGTTATGATGAGTCTTTTGGTCGTTCATTCGAAGCGTTTGCCATCCCGACCATCATCGGGGAAATCAAACGATTCCTTCGTGATAAGACATGGAGCGTTCACGTTCCGAGACGGATCAAAGAGCTTGGACCCAAAATCAAAACAACAGTCGAAGAGCTGACCAATACGCTGGAACGCTCTCCTCAGGTTCACGAAATCGCCGATTACCTTGAAGTGACCGAAGAGGAAGTGTTGGAAGCGATGGAGATGGGTCGCAGCTATCAGGCCCTCTCTGTGGATCATTCCATCGAAGCGGACTCCGAAGGAAGCACGGTTACGATCCTCGACATCGTGGGGAACCCCGACGAAGGATATGAGAAAGTCAATCAGCGTCTTGTGCTTGAAAAGGTCCTCCACGTACTTTCCGAACGCGAAAAGGCCATTATCCAATTCACGTACCTGGATAATCTTAGTCAAAAAGAAGCGGGCGAGCAATTGGGGATCTCGCAAATGCACGTATCCCGACTTCAACGAAGGGCCATCAAAAAACTCCGCGACGCCATACAGGAAGAGATGCAAGACGGGGAGCATGACTATTGATGCCATACCTTCAACAAAATGATGTAGAAGTCTATGCGGGTCAGGTTTCTAAAAACGGCAATCGTTTTTGTGGAGATAGCTATTTTTACACCTCGACGGATGATTATTTCATCTGTGTTCTGGCTGATGGTTTGGGCAGCGGAGTCTATGCCTTTGAATCTTCACATGCCGTCGTGGAAATCGTGGAAGAGAACCACCACGAAGATGTGGACACCTTGATGGACATGTGCAATGAAGCGCTCCAGAAGAAACGGGGGGCAGCTGTTGCCATTGTAAAGGTGTACTACCACTCAAAAGAGTTTGTGTACAGCTGTGTGGGGAATATACGTTTTTATATGTATGCACCTGAAGGGAAGATGACCTATCCACTGCCGGTCACGGGATACCTTTCAGGGAGACCGCAGAAATACAAAACTCAACGCTTTTCCTACCATTCGAATTCAAGATTCCTCATCCATTCGGATGGACTGAATATCCCAGGAGTCAAAAGTTTAATGCAAAAGTATCCGACCCTCCATGGAACGCTGAACGAGATTGAAGCGAAGGTGGACCAGAAGGCGGATGATACAACCTATATTATTGGAAGCTTACTCTGATTGGGGTAAGCTTTTTCATTGCGAAGAATTCCCGCTGAGTATGTGATAAACTTAAAGTGAAATTGTGAATAACTGGAGGTTATACCGTGACGTCTACGTTAACGAATGAAGCTATTTTGATCAATAAAATTGGCAAAGACTTATCCATCTCCACTAAGAACGTAAAAAATGTGATAGATCTATTAGAAGGTGGGAATACGGTTCCCTTCATAGCGAGGTACAGGAAAGAACAAACCGGAGCACTCGATGAAGTGCAGATCCGCGATATCATGACCAACTGGGAGTATCTACAGAACCTGAAGAATCGAAAAGAAGAAGTGCTGCGTCTAATAGAGGAACAGGGCAAACTGACCCCGGAACTATCAGCAGCCATTTCTTCGGCAGAGAAGTTGCAGCAGGTAGAGGACTTATATCGCCCATATAAACAGAAGAGAAGGACAAAAGCGACGGTAGCGAAAGAAAAGGGGCTCGAACCGCTCGCTGACTTCCTCCTCTCCTTTCCGCTGAATGCTGATATCAATAGAGAAGCCGCAAAGTACGTGTCGGATGAACAGGGAGTAGGAAGCACCGAGGAAGCTTTATCCGGCGCGAAGGACATCATCGCAGAATTTATATCGGATGACGCTGCGCATCGTGAGTACATACGGACTCAGATTTTCCGGAAGGGCCTCATTGAGTCCAAAGTGAAAAAAGAGGAAGAAGACGAGAAGAATGTGTACGAAATGTATTATGCCTACCAGGAGCCGATTCACAAGGTCGTTCCCCATCGTGTTCTTGCCATGAATAGGGGAGAGAAGGAGGGGATCCTGAGAGTAGGGGTACAGGCCGATGCAGAGTCGATCCTCCGCTATTTGAATAAGCAGGTGATCAAGGATACACGCTCGCAGGCGGCGTCCATCGTCCAGGAAGCGATCGAAGATGGATACAAGCGACTGATCCTGCCGTCTGTTGAAAGGGAGATCCGCGGGGAGCTGACCGACAAAGCGGAAGATCAGGCTATCCATATCTTCTCGGAGAATCTGAGGAAGTTATTATTGCAGCCACCGATGAAGGGAAGGACCGTCCTCGGCGTCGATCCGGCATTCAGGACGGGATGCAAGCTTGCCATCATCGATGAAACTGGAAAAGTCCTCTCGATCGATGTGATCTACCCCCATCCGCCACGCTCGCAGAAGGCAAAAGCGGAAGAACAGGTGAAGGCGATCCTTTCGCGCTATCCGATCGAGGTCATCGCCATCGGGAACGGAACCGCTTCAAGGGAGACCGAACAATTCATCGTGGACGTATTGAAGGAAGTGGGGGGAGACATCTCCTATCTGATCGTCAATGAAGCAGGGGCAAGTGTGTACTCCGCCTCAGACATTGCGCGCGAAGAATTCCCTGACTTCCAAGTAGAGGAGAGGAGTGCCGTATCCATCGCAAGGAGACTCCAGGATCCACTGGCGGAACTGGTAAAGATCGACCCTAAGTCTGTAGGGGTGGGACAGTACCAGCATGATGTATCCCAGAAGAAACTGAACGACTCCCTTACATTCGTAGTGGAGACGGCGGTCAACCAAGTCGGGGTGAATGTCAATACTGCTTCGTCCTCCCTCCTTCAATATGTAGCCGGGCTTTCGAAGACGGTGGCAACGAATATCGTCAAGAAGAGAGAAGAGGAAGGGAAGTTCTCCTCAAGGGCACAGCTCAAGAAGATCCCGAGGCTTGGAGCGAAAACCTACGAGCAGTGCATCGGGTTCCTCCGTATCATGGATGGAAAAGAGATGCTTGACCGCACGCCGATCCACCCCGAAAACTATAGTGAGGTGAAGCGTCTTCTCTCCATGACGGGATATAAGGAAGAACATATCGGTACAGAGGAGCTGAAGCAGGCCCTGCATGCACTTGATGTCCATCAAACGTCGGAAGAGCTCGGTATAGGGAAGCTGACCCTGAAGGATATCATCGATGCGTTGATCCGTCCCGGGCGTGATCCACGTGATCAATTCCCTAAGCCGCTGCTGAAGAAAGATGTGCTGAAGCTTGAGGATCTCAGTCAGGGAATGGAGCTGCAGGGTACGGTACGAAACGTCGTCGACTTTGGGGCTTTTGTGGATATAGGGGTGAAACAGGATGGACTCGTCCATATCTCCAAGCTCAAAAACGGCTATGTCAAACATCCGCTGGACGTGGTATCCGTCGGTGATGTAGTCACGGTTTGGGTCGAAGGGGTGGACGTCCGAAAAGGCCGCGTTTCACTTACGATGGTTCAGTAATAGATGAAAGAGGAGCTGAAGGTCCATTCCTTCAGCTCTTTTTTTCATTACGCTTGCGGTAAAAATTCCAGCATTGGTTCAACAGTTTGATCTGATAGCGGTCTTTCTCCAGATAGGCCCTTCTCATTTGATTGACCAGCCAGCTCGGCACAGGCGCACCTCCCTTAGGAATTTACCCGATGAGTGTGATACTTAATGTATGCTATAATGGATTGTCCCGTTCGTTAAGAAGGGGAAATCCAGGGGAAGAGGGGGCTGGACACCGTGACAAATGAGGAGCTGCAGCAGCTGGTATCAACCTTATCCAAACGTTTGTTTAAACGGCCGTTCCGTCATCAGGCCTACTTCAACCCGCGCCTGCGTACGACAGGCGGCCGCTATATGCTGAAGTCCCATCATATCGATGTGAATCCGAAGTATCTCCAGGAGTTCGGAATGGATGAACTGATCGGCATCATCAAGCATGAGCTTTGTCACTACCATCTTCATCTTGAAGGAAAGGGATATAAGCATGGGGACAGGGATTTCAAAGAACTGCTTGCAGAGGTAGGGGGCCCGCGTCATTGTTCATCTCTGCCTACCCAAAAGAAAAGAGGGAGGCGGCTGACATACAGGTGTACGGATTGCTCCATGGAGTTCATCAGAAAGAGAAGGGTGGACACCGATCGCTTCGTCTGCGGACGGTGTAAAGGAAAGCTGATCCTTGAAAAAGTAGAAGAGTTTCAGGGTTCCTAAAAAAAGGCCGGAAAGTTATTGACAACCAACGGTGCAGTCATTATAATCATAAGAGTCGATAAGACG
>NZ_JBLRVS010000003.1:136251-136660 GCF_047915635.1 Rossellomorea sp. FS2
TTATTGTGGCCCGTTGGTCAAGCGGTTAAGACACCGCCCTTTCACGGCGGTAACACGGGTTCGAATCCCGTACGGGTCATTTTCTCTTTTGAGAGAAAAGATACATATGTTCAGTTATTTCGTGGAAGTTGACTTCTGGTTGCGGAAGCGGATCTGGATGGTAGTGATTGATAGCTATTTTGCTATCGTGAAGCAATGATGTTCTTTGTTTTCGCTAACGCGAAACATTAATGATAGCTATTTTGCTATCGCAAAAGCTTTGGTCCGGTAGTTCAGTTGGTTAGAATGCCTGCCTGTCACGCAGGAGGTCGCGGGTTCGAGTCCCGTCCGGACCGCCATTTATCTTCCGAAAAAAGTTGTTGACTTCGAAAGATCGACATGGTATGATAAATACCTCGTCAAAAAATGA
>NZ_JBLRVS010000003.1:136760-137338 GCF_047915635.1 Rossellomorea sp. FS2
CCATTTGATTTCTTGTCTTGGACAAGAGGTCCATCATATGCGGGTGTGGCGGAATTGGCAGACGCACCAGACTTAGGATCTGGCGCCGCAAGGCGTGGGGGTTCAAGTCCCTTCACCCGCACTTTTATCCCTTGAAAAAAGTTGTTGACAAGCGAAATTATCGTGATATAATAGTTAATGTCGCTTCAATAAATGCGGTCGTGGCGGAATGGCAGACGCGCTAGGTTGAGGGCCTAGTGGGTGAATAACCCGTGGAGGTTCAAGTCCTCTCGGCCGCACCAAAAACTTTCAATATTAGCGCCCGTAGCTCAATTGGATAGAGCGTTTGACTACGGATCAAAAGGTTAGGGGTTCGACTCCTCTCGGGCGCGCCATATTTGCTTCTACTGGCTTATACATAATTTTCTTACGGGAAGTAGCTCAGCTTGGTAGAGCACTTGGTTTGGGACCAAGGGGTCGCAGGTTCGAATCCTGTCTTCCCGACCATCACAATTTCATGCGGGTGTAGTTTAATGGTAAAACCTCAGCCTTCCAAGCTGATGTCGTGGGTTCGATTCCCATCACCCGCTCCACTATTT
>NZ_JBLRVS010000004.1:0-146500 GCF_047915635.1 Rossellomorea sp. FS2
AGATTGTAAGCGCTTCGTTTCTCTCAGAAGCGACTTTTTAATCTTATCAAGTTGCCGTTCGTTTGTCAACAACTTTTTTTCGTTTTATCAGGTCGCCACTGACCGTTTTATGTTGTCGTTCAGCGGCGACTCATCTAATATATCAAGCCTTGAATAGGAAGTCAACACAAATTGATATTTTAATATAATTATTTTTTAACTCTGTAGTATCTATGGTAAATTCCCTGTCCTTTGGTTTCCACATCAACCACCTCGATGAAGCCTTTATCCGTTAGATACTCGATCATCATGCTCAGATCGACGGAATAATGTTTGGCCCCTTCATTATTCAAGAGTTCCTGGAACGTCCAATACTCTTTCTGCTCCAGTATGCTGATCAGGTGCTCTGATGCCACCTTCATCCTCGAATGGATAAGGAATTCACTTGCCAGGAAAAGAAGCTCCAGACGCTTGTCGATTTCTTCATCACTCGTCACCAGCTCTTCATATAGCTTGTAAATTTCCGGTTCAATCTGTTTGACCTGATTCCACACGGTCACTTCAGGATGGAATCCATGCTCGATGACGGAGAGCCGGGCAAGGTGATGAAGGGAATGAACAATATGATTATAGGCATCAAGGTAATGTCTACTCTCGAAGAATACCTTTCCATCCATATAACGTCTGATCAGTTTGGCAAACTCGAGACCCATTTTGATTTTCCTTCCATAGAAAGGGAAGTCCCTCAGTTCGATCTTCAGATTCTGGATGAACTCGTTCCGATCAAATAATACTTTTCCATTGAAAATCCAGTCGATGACTTTGCGGTTGGAACCTAGCAAGATCCATTCCCTGAGCTTTTCTTCCGTCACCACGTGCAGGGCGGCTTTTTGATCTTTATAGGAATAATGCTTGATGAAGACCGGCTCTTCCGCCTCCTTCACCACAAGAAACAGAACGATATCAAAGGTATCGGTCAAGGGGCTGAATTTGTTACTCTGTTCCACCAACAGGGCGCCCAGCGTGTTGGGATGACTTGTACGCTCCTGGTATATCGGTCTTAAAATGTCTTCCATTGCTTACTCCTCCACATCAATCATTGGTTGGTAACTATTTCGACATGAACACTGGATTTCCTTCTGTAATTATAGTCATTTTTCGACAAACGTCATTCCCGTCCCCCGTTCCATCCTGATTATGGTATAGTATTTTTTTAGGAGGGGGATGGAGATGGCAAAGAAGTATTCTAGCAAAATCAATAAAATCCGGACCTTTGCGTTAAGCTTGGTTTTCATCGGATTCATCATTATGTATGTAGGTATCTATTTTAGACAGCACCCGTGGGTCATGACAACCTTCATGCTATTGGGGTTTCTGTCAATCATCGGAAGTACGGTCGTCTATTTCTGGATCGGCATGCTTTCGACGAAGGCCGTCCAGGTGACGTGTCCCAATTGCGGGAAGGTCACGAAGGTGCTCGGGCGTGTCGATATGTGCATGTATTGCAATGAGCCGCTTACGTTGGATCCGAAGCTTGAAGGCGAAGAGTTCAACGAAGACTATAATAAAAAACGCAGCCGATAGGGACCTTAACAGGGCCCTATTTTTTTGTGGTGCGCAACAAAAAAGAATGGTCCGGTTGGGCCATTCTTAATGGGTTTCTTTGTTGATTTTACTGCATTCAGGACAGGTTCCGTAAATCTCCATTCGATGACTGTTAACCTTGAATCCCGTCACGTGAGAGGCAAGATGCTCCACTTCATCGAGTCCCGGATAGTGGAAATCGACAATCTTTCCGCAGCTGTCGCAGATGACATGATAGTGTTCCGTGGTGACAAAGTCAAAACGGCTGGACGCATCCCCGTAGGTAAGTTCCTTCACCAGTCCGACTTCCCGGAATACCCGCAGATTGTTATAGACGGTTGCCACACTCATATTAGGGAATTTTCCTTCAAGGGCTTTGTATATGTCATCAGCAGTCGGATGAGCCATTGATTCAATGAGAAACTCTAATATCGCATGACGTTGAGGAGTTATTCGTACTCCCGTTTCCTTCAATGTCGAGATCGCTTCTTTCAATTGGCTTTCGTCAGACATCGTCATGCACCTCTTTTCATAAAAATTATTAGTTTATAATCTTTATAAATAGTGTACTAATGGAGGCGCTGATTGTCAATCCATGCCACCATCAACCGTGCAAATTTTTCTCTTCCTCACCCATCTGCTGGTTGATGTATCTTCCTGCCACGAAAAGGTAATCAGATAACCGATTCAGGTACGATAAAACGAGGGGATTGACCGGTTCGTCGATCCCGACTGCTTCCCGCTCAGCCCTCCTTACAATCGTCCTCGCCGTATGGAAAGCAGCTCCGGATGGATGACCGCCGGGCAGGATGAAATTCGTCAGTGGAGTGAGCGTCCCGTCGAGGGCGTCAATCTGTTCTTCAAGCTCTCTCACATGCTCCTCCTCCAGCTTCCATTTCACTTCCTTGCCCTGCGGGGTGGCAAGCTCTGCTCCTACATGGAACAGAATCGTCTGTACTTTATGAAGGAATTCTTCGAATGAATCCTTCCCTTCGAAGAATTCGTTTTTCATATAGCTCAGTGCCAGTCCAAGCATCGAATTTGCTTCGTCGCATGTACCATATGCTTCTACACGTTGATCCTTTTTGGACACCCTGGTCCCGTATATAAGAGATGTCGATCCTTTATCTCCGGTCTTTGTATAAATTTTCAACTTAATAACCCCTTTCAGTATCAATGATATTGATAAGCTCTTCACCATTATGATATGCAAGCAGATTGGTTTTAAATATGGAGAGCGCTCTCGGCATATAGTGTTCCGTTATGCTCGACACATGAGGTGTGATGGTGATCGACTCCTCTTCCCAGAAAGGATGATCTGCAGGCAGGGGTTCATCCTTGAATACATCCAGGTAGATCTTGTCCACCAAGCGATCCCTTGCCGCCCGGAGGAGTACTTCTTCCTCCACTAGATCCCCCCTCCCGATATTGATGAAGGCGGCGCTGTCTTTCATGGCTTTGAAGTGATTGATTGTCAGCAGGGAGCGGGTCTCCTTCGTACTCGGAAGGACCGAAACGATATAGTCAGCAGATCCAAGGACCTTATCCATCCCTTCAAAGGTGTACATCTCATCGAAATGGTCTTTTGCCTCACCCGATGAATTGATGCCGATCACCTTCATCCCGAATGCTTTTGACAGCCTGGCGACCTCCCCTCCGATCGCTCCGGCACCGATAATGAGAATCACATGATCATGAAGCTCGCTGAAGCCGATCCTGCGCGACCACGTCTTCTCTTTCTCCTGCTCACCGATGACCGGGAATTTTTTCGCATGCTGCAGCATCAGGCCCAACGTGAACTCGGCCATGGGGATCTTATGGATCCCCCTCGCATTTGTCACCATGATCCCTTTTTGACGGATGGAATCGAACGGCATCTTCTCCAAGCCGGCAGACGTTACCATGATCCATTTCAACTGCTGGCAATTTTCAAGAATCTCAGGGGTCAAGTCCTCCCCCATTGTTACAGCAACTTGGGCCTCAGCCAGTATTCCCCCAGCTTCCTTCACATTTTTGCAGAAGTGAAATTGCTGATCAGGAAATTCACGCTTCAGCTCCACACGGAAATCTTCTTTCGGCTCATATGTAAATACAACATCCATCGCGACACCCACACTCCTTTTTCCCATTTTATCACACCGTCCTACAGCCCTCTAATCTCAAGCGGCAAAAAAAAGAGGGCGGTCATCGACCGGCCCTGTCTATGGGAGACTGACTTATTTGAGGAGGTTGCCCTACTCTTACTATATGTACCTGCAGTAAAAGTGAATGGACAAACGCCTCTGAAAAGAAAAATAGGCGATTTCGCTTCAGGAAAGATGCTCTTCGATGTATTGAAGGGCCTCTTCCACATGTCCCTTCACCTTCACTTTCCTCCACTCCTTGGAGAGGGTGCCTTCTTTATCAATGATAAAAGTGGAGCGTTCGATACCCATGTATTCTTTTCCGAAGTTCTTCTTGAGCTTCCACACTCCGTATGCCTCAGCCACCTTATGATCTTCATCCACAAGAAGCTGGAACGGGAGACCGTGTTTCTCGATGAACTTTTCATGGCGCTCCGCCGGATCGGGGCTTACACCGAGGATGACTGCGTCAAGTTCTTCAAAGTTCTCATGGTGATCACGGAAGTCACAAGCCTCTGTCGTACATCCCGGTGTCATATCTTTCGGATAAAAATAGAGTACGACATTCTTGCCTCTGTAATCGGATAGTTTCACTGTTTCACCATTATTCGCCGTCAGTTCGAATTCCGGTGCCTTTTGACCAACTGTCATCCTTTGATCCCTCCATATGTTTGATTACCGATAGCGTAACCAAAACAGGGATAAAACTCAACTGATTCGATCATCCTTTGGCCGCATGAAGCTTTTTACCACAAAGGCAGCCGGTACGGTATAGCCCAGCCACGATTCTATGAGAGCGACACCCCGGCCGACACCAACCGGCGTAACATCTCCGTATCCAAGAGAGAAGAGCGTCACACCGCTGAAATAGATGCTCGTGAAGAAATGCTCAATGAATGTGCCGGTGATGGGGGCACCATCCTCCACCAGGATCTGGACCCCTTCAAGGTCGAGGAGAAGGTAAATCGCCCCGAAACCGATCATGATCGTCAAGTAGCACATCCCGAGAAAGAAAAAATGGTGCAGGGAAAAAACGTGGTCCCTCTTCCCACCGGGAGTGAAAAGCGCCCACACGCTCATCATCATGCACAGAAAGATCATTGATCCGATTACATACAACATCCGCATCCCTCATCCATGAGCTTGTCTTCTAATATGTACGCATCCTCCGGCGAAAACATTCTCACATCCAGTATTCCCCTATTTGCTAAACCCTGTACCACAGTACTACAATAGAGAAGGAAGTTTCAAAGAATACTAGGAGGTTACCATGCAATTTTCTAAATCAGAATCATTACATACAGAAGCCCTGGAGCATATCGTCGGTGGTGTAAACAGCCCATCACGCTCGTATAAAGCAGTCGGGGGCGGGTCTCCCGTTGCGATGGAACGCGGAGAAGGGGCATATTTCTGGGACGTCGACGGGAATAAGTACATTGACTACCTTGCTGCGTACGGTCCGATCATCACGGGACACGCGCATCCCCACGTGACAGAAGCCATTAAAACCGCTGCGGAGAACGGGGTATTATACGGTACGCCGACGCGCCACGAAGTCAAATTTGCAAAAATGATCAAAGAAGCCATGCCCTATATGGATAAAGTGCGTTTCGTCAACTCAGGTACAGAAGCCGTCATGACGACCATCCGAGTTGCCCGTGCCTACACCGGTAAAGATAAAGTCATCAAGTTCGCGGGCTGTTACCACGGACACTCCGACCTTGTCCTTGTAGCAGCAGGTTCAGGTCCGTCCACCCTCGGGACACCCGATTCTGCAGGCGTACCGAAAAGTATCGCCCAGGAAGTGATCACCGTTCCGTTCAATGAGATCGGACCTTTCAAAGAAGCGATGGAAAAATGGGGCGACCAGATCGCAGCCGTTCTCGTCGAGCCGATTGTAGGAAACTTCGGGATCGTCGAGCCGAAGGAAGGATTCCTCGAAGCCATCAATGATATTGCCCACGAAGCCGGCTCCCTTGTGATCTATGATGAAGTCATCACAGCATTCCGATTCATGTACGGAGGGGCTCAGGATCTTCTCAAAGTGAAGCCCGACCTGACCGCACTCGGAAAGATCATCGGTGGAGGACTCCCGATCGGTGCCTACGGCGGTAAAAAAGAAATCATGGAGCAAGTGGCTCCCCTCGGCCCTGCTTATCAGGCTGGGACGATGGCCGGCAATCCCGCTTCGATCCTGTCAGGAATCGCCTGCCTTGAAGTACTGCAGGAACCGGGTGTGTACGAAAAACTTGATGCACTCGGTGCCAAGCTCGAAGAAGGGATCCTTGCAGCAGCCAAAAAGCACGGCACTCCGATCTCCATCAACCGTTTGAAAGGAGCACTGACCCTTTACTTCACAGAAGAAACGGTTGAAAACTATGAGCAGGCCGAAGCTACAGATGGTGAAATGTTCGCCAGATTCTTCAAGCTCATGCTTAATCAAGGAATCAATCTTGCTCCATCAAAATATGAAGCATGGTTCCTGACCACAGCCCATACAGAAGAAGATATCAACGCGACACTCGTTGCCGTTGATAAAGCCTTCTCACAGCTTTAATCGCACCGGCCCGCCTCACCCGAGACGGGCTTTTTTATATCATGCATCCCATGATAATCCCCTCTCCTTCTTCATATACTAAAGAGCAGATACTCCCGTTTAATCTCCTTTTCAAAGTGGTACTAACCCTAGTAAGAAAAGCCTTGTGATATCAGGCTGCAACCTTCTGAAATAAATTGAAATTGCCTATTGATATTGTACTGAAGTACCTGTATAGTACAGTATTGTTTATTGAAAAAGTCAAGAATGGAAAGGATCTATATACATGAAATTTGGTGCCCGCATCCTCAAGACGGGGATTGCGATCGTTTTGGCTCTCCTTATCTCAGAAATACTGAAACTGCCTGCACCTGTGTTCGCCGGGATTGCAGCAGTATTCGCCGTACAGCCGACGATCTACCGCTCGTACCTGACCATCATTGAGCAGGTCCAAGCAAACCTGGTCGGCGCCGGGATCGCCGTGATTTTTGTATTGATTTTCGGCAGCAGCCCTCTTGTGGTCGGCCTTGCGGTCATTATCGCCATCGCCATCATTTTGAAACTCAAACTGCAAAACACCATCGGCCTGGCCCTTGTCACACTCATCGCCATCATGGAGGTTACCGATCAGGACTTTATTACATTTGCACTCATCCGTTTTTCTACGATCTTGATTGGGGTATTCTCCTCTTTCATCATCAACCTGATCTTCCTGCCACCAAAGTATGAGACAAAGCTGTTCCACCGGGTTTCAGATTCCACAGAAGAGATCCTGAAGTGGATCAGGCTCAGCACAAGGCATGCTACCGAATTCCACCTTGTAAAGAAAGATCTTGAGCGTATTAAAGAAAAGCTCATCAAGGTCGACCAGCTTTATCTGTTGTACAAAGAAGAGCGGGAATACTTCAAGCGGAACACGATCGTCAGAAGCCGGAAGCTTGTCATCTTCAGGCAGATGATTTCCTCCACATACCGCAGTTTTGAAGTGTTAAAAAGGTTGAACCGCTATGAAAACGAAATCTACCAGCTTCCCGATGAACTCCGGGGCGTCATCAAGGCTCAACTCGATTGTCTCCTGACCTATCATGAACAATTACACCTGAAGTTCCTTGGCAAGATGCATCCCCATGCTGAATCGGAAGCCCAGCAGGATGTTTGTCTTCACCGAAAAGAACTGATGACCATCATGCTAGAGGAAGTCAAACAGCACACCAAGAATGATGATATCCATAATTTCCACCTACTTCATATCTTCTCTGCCATCTTTGAATACGATGAGAATCTTGAGCATCTGGAGCGATTGATCACCAGCTTCCAGTCGTATCACAAAGAAGATAACGAAGTGTCCATCTCGGAAGAAGAGGAAGTATAAAAAAGGAAGGAGCCGATACTGTCGGCTCCTTCCTTTTTGTCAGTTTTTCATTTTTGGATCTAGTGCATCCCTGAGACCGTCGCCCATGAGATTGAACCCGAGAACCGTCAGCATGATGGCAAGTCCCGGAAAGATCATTGTCCAAGGCGCCTGCAGCATGAACGTTCTGGCATCGGCGAGCATCTTACCCCACTCCGGTTGAGGAGCCTGCGCGCCCAGACCAAGGAATCCAAGAGCAGCCGCCTCGATGATGGCCGTCGCAATGGCAAGGGTACCCTGAACGATGATCGGGGCCATGCTGTTCGGAAGGATATGATGGAGCAGGATCCGGTTATCCTTCATGCCGATCGCCTTTGCCGCCATGACATACTCCTCCTGCTTCACACTCAGTACCCTGGAGCGGACGAGCCTACCGAAGTTCGGTATGTTGATGATGGCAATGGCAATGAGGGCATTCCTCAAGGATGGCCCAAGTGCCGCAACGACGGCAATCGCAAGGAGGATACTCGGGAACGCAAGCATGATATCGAAGATCCTCGAGATGATCGTATCAACCCAGCGCCCATAATAACCTGCAACAATCCCAAGCAGGCTACCTGCGACGGCCGAACCGATGACGGCAAAAAATCCGACCCACAGGGAAATCCTTGCACCATGGATGATCCTTGAAAGAATGTCGCGACCGAAATCGTCCGTTCCGAACCAGTGCTCCGAGGACGGTGCCTGCAGCCTTTTCGCCAGGTTTTGCTCATTGATTCCCTGCGGGGCGATCAGTGGTGCAGCAATCGCGAGGATCACAAAGAACAAGACGATGAAAAGACCGATCAGGGCTATTTTATTCTTCCGAAAGCTTTTCCACGCCTCTTTCCAAGGGGAGACATGCTCCTCCTGAAGGGCAGGATTGAGCTCCTTTTGCGGTTCTGCTATTTTTGCTATAAGAGTTCACCTCTTCCTGTAGATGCTAGTTATATTTGATACGCGGATCAACAGCCGCATAGAGAAGGTCCACAATCAGATTGATGGTGACAAAGATCATGGCAACCACCAGGATCCCTGACTGAATGACGGGGTAATCCCGATACGCTATGGCATCGTATATATAGCGGCCGATGCCAGGCCACCCAAAGATCGTTTCCGTCAGGATCGCTCCCCCGAGAAGGAGACCCATTTGAAGCCCGATGACGGTCAGGACCGGGATGATGGCATTTTTCAAAGAATGCTTGTACACGACCCAGAACATCTTCAACCCTTTGGCCCGTGCCGTCCGGATATAATCGGATCGCATGACTTCGAGCATACTGGACCTCGTCATCCGTGCAATGATGGCCATCGGGATGGTGGCGAGGGCAATCCCCGGTAGGATGAGATGCTTGAAGACATCCCCGAATTGATCGAATCTCCCTTGTATCAGGGTATCCAGCAGATAGAAATTCGTTATGGATGATACAGGGTTCCTTACATTTTCACGGCCCGATGTCGGAAGCCAGTCAAGTTGAATCCCGAAAACCCACTGTTCCATCAAGCCAAGCCAGAAGATCGGAAGCGATACCCCGATCAGAGCAAGGATCATGGCCGTGTAATCAAACCAGGAATTTTGGAACCACGCACTGATGATACCTGCATTGACACCAATGACGACGGCAATGATCATGGCCACGATGGCCAGTTCCGCAGTGGCTGCAAGATATGGCCAGATTTCTGCTGAAACCTCTGTTTTCGTCCTGAGGGAATTCCCAAGATCTCCTGTAAGGAGTCCTTTTAAATAGTCAAAATATTGAACGTACCAGGCGTTATCAAGTCCCAGCTGATTCCTCAGCTGCTCGATCGCTTCCTTCGAGGCCTGCTGCCCAAGAATGACCTGTGCCGGATCACCAGGGATGGCACGGATAATGAAGAATACAATCAATGTCATTCCCAATAGAACCGGAATCAGCTGCAATAATCTTCGGATGGTGTATTGAAACATCAGTATTCACCTCTTTTTAAAAGGAATGGTTGCTATGTTTTTCTTTCCTGACCATAAGCCTGAAACCCCAAAAGGAAAAGAACGCCTTTCTGGATTTCTGTCTTATGCTTGTCGGGCCAGATCGAGCGCCCTCCGCTTTTCTTTGTCCAGCTCCGGCGGGTTGGCCCTCGAGGTCATAAGCCTGAAATCCAAAAAGGCAAAGAGCGCCTTTCCGGATTTCCGGCTTATGCTTGTCGGGCCAGATCGACCCGCCTCCGCTTTTCTTTCCTGTCTAGCTCCGGGCGCTTGGCCCTCGAGGTCATAAGCCCGAAATCCAAAAAGGCAAAGAACGCCTTTCTGGATTTCTGTCTTATGCTTGTCGGGCCAGATCGAGCGCCCTCCGCTTTTCTATGTACAAAGGGGAGAGCTTTTGGCGTCTCCCCTTTGGTGGTAATGGATTATTCTAAGTCCACTGCTCCGAGGAAGTCGGATCCAGTTGGATGTGGCTTGAAGTTTTTGACTTTGTTGCTGCCCGCAAGAAGTGGTGTCGAGTGGGCAAGCGGTACCCAAGGAGCATCTTCATGGATGATTTCTTGGGCTTTCTTGTACATTTCATTACGTTTATCTTGATCGGTTTCCGATTGGGCATCGATCAGGAGCTTGTGGAGTTCGTCATTACTGTAGTAGGTATAGTTGTTGCTTCCGATATTGTCTTTATCGAGAAGGACATAAAGGAAGTTATCGGCATCTCCGTTATCACCGGTCCAACCAAGAAGGAAGGCATCCGCTTCACCTTTACGGGCTTTTTCAAGATACGTTGCCCACTCATAGGATACGATATTGGCTTTGACTCCGATTTTTTCAAGGTCGGCCTGTATGGCTTCTGCCACCTTTTGACCATCCGGCATATATGGACGCGGTACAGGCATCGCCCAAAGCTCCATTTCAAAACCGTCTTCAAGGCCTGCTTCTTTCAGTAGTTCCTTCGCTTTTTCAGGGTCGTATTCATACCCTTCAATTTCATCGTTATAACCAGCTACGACAGGAGGCATAGGGTTTTTGGCAATTTCGGCTTTCCCTTCGAAGAAAGCGTCGATGATCGATTGCTTATTGATGGCATAGTTGATGGCCTGGCGCACTTTCGGATTGTCGAACGGCTTGCGTGTTGAAGTCAAACCGAGGTATCCGACGTTCATGGACGGGCGCTCAAAGATCTGTAGGTCAGCATTGCTCTCGACTTGGCCTGCATCACTTGGATTGACTCCATCGGCAAGATCGATTTCCCCGGAAATCAAGGCGTTCAGACGAGCAGAGTTCTCAGGGATTGCGCGGAATACCACTTCATCCAATTTAGGTTGATCTTTTTGCCAATAATCTTCATTTTTCACGAGTACGATTTTGTCGTTACGTTTCCACTCTTTGAATTTGAATGGACCAGTTCCTGCATCCACCGGGTTTTCTCCGAGCTTATCGCCTTGTTCGTCGATTGCTTTCGGGCTGACGATCGCAAACGGGCTCATGGCAATGTTCTTAAGGAAAGGAGCCTGCGGACGTTTCAGCTTGAATTCGACGGTTTTCTCGTCAACAGCCTTCACTTCTTCAATGACGTGCCCTTCGTCTCCTTTAAACCCACCAAACATGGATTTATAGTAATAGAATGCCTCTTCGTTCCCATTCATCCAGCGATCGAAGTTCTTTACGACCGCATCCGCATTTAAGTCCGTCCCGTCCTGGAACTTCACTCCTTCACGAAGGTGGAAGGTATACGTCAATCCATCATCGGCTACGTCCCACTTCTCCGCCAGACCTGGATTCGGTTCTGTGTCCTGCTCCCCGAAGTTCACAAGGGTTTCAAAAATATTCACTGTGACTTTAAATGACTCTCCATCTGTGACGACTGCCGGGTCTAGTGCCACGGAATCTCCACCACGACCGAATATCAATTGCTTCGGTGCAGCATTATCCTTGTCTCCCCCGCCTTCACCGGATGAACCTTCGGATCCGCAGCCGTAGAGTACTGTGGATACGAGCAGGATCATCAGCATGATCATTGACCAACCTTTTCTCTTCAAACAAATCCCCTCCTGTGGTTTATATATACGTTATACCGCCTGCCCTCAATAAAGATGGCAGGCAACATAATGCCCTGGTTGCTGTTCCTTGAAATCAGGAACCTTTTGCTTGCATATCTCTGTTGCGTGCGGACACCGGGTGTGGAATGTGCATCCGCTCGGAGGATTGGAAGGGCTCGGAATATCCCCTTGTAAGAGGATGGTCTCCCTTTTAAACTCCGGATCCGGTATCGGCACTGCCGACAGAAGCGCCTGCGTATATGGATGCATCGGCTTATCGTAGAGCGCTTCACTGGTGCTGAGCTCTACCATCCTGCCGAGGTACATGACGCCTACCCGGTCACTGATATGCCTGACGACGCCAAGATCATGTGCGATGAATATATAGGTGAGTCCGAATTCTTTTTGTAGATCCTGCATGAGGTTCAGCACCTGTGATTGGATGGAAACATCAAGGGCCGACACCGGCTCGTCTGCAATGATGAGCTTCGGTCGCGTCATGAGGGCTCTTGCAATCCCGATCCGCTGCCTCTGCCCCCCACTGAATTGATGGGGATACCGCTTTGCATGATAGCTGCTCAACCCTACAATTTCGAGAAGCTCCCTGACCCTTTGGCGCCTTTCTTTCTGGGACCCGATTCCGTGGACCTTGAGGGGCTCTTCCAGGATCTGTTCCACTGTATGCCTTGGATTAAGAGAGGCATACGGGTCCTGGAAGACCATTTGGATCTCCCTTCTCATCTTCCTCATTTCGGAGTTTGATAGACTCGTAAGCTCCCGGTCCTGAAACGTCACTTTCCCATCGGTCGGATCGATCAAGCGCATGAGCATCCTTCCGGTTGTTGATTTTCCACATCCGCTTTCACCGACGATTCCAAGGGTCTCCCCCTTGTTGACGGTGAATGATACGCCGTCGACCGCTTTGACCGAGCTGATTTGTCTCCCCAACAGCCCCCCGGTGATGGGGAAATGTTTCTGGAGATTCTCAACCTTCAGCAATGGTTCCGTCATAAACTCCCTCCTCTGCTTCATCGAATAGGAAGCATCTTGTGCAATGTCCTTTGGATGTTTCATATAGTTCAGGGGTTTCGACCAGACAGCGATCGAAGGCCGATTCGCATCTGGCAGCGAATCGGCAACCCGTCTTGATCGAGCCGGGTCTGGGCACACTGCCTTTGATGGAATGGAGACGCTGCTGTTTCATCCTCATGTCGGGAACCGATTGGATCAGTCCCTTAGTATAGGGGTGCTGAGGATTTTTAAAGATTTCTTCGACCGTCCCTTCTTCAACCACTTTCCCAGAGTACATGACGACGACACGCTCACATGTTTCGGCTACTACACCGAGATCATGGGTGATCAGGAGGACGGCCGTATTCAATTCCTTATTCAGATTTTTCATCAGCTTCAGGATCTGCGCCTGGATGGTCACATCAAGGGCTGTGGTCGGCTCGTCTGCAATGAGGACATTCGGATCGCATACCATTGCCATGGCGATCATGACCCGCTGACGCATTCCTCCCGACAGTTGATGAGGATATTCCTTCACCAGCTCTTCAGATCTCGGAAGGCCGACTTTCTTCAGCATCTCAATGGCTCTCTTAAGCGCTTCCTTTTTGCTCAGTTTCATATGTATACGTATGGACTCGGTCAGTTGATCTCCTATGGTAAACACAGGATTAAGGGAAGTCATCGGTTCCTGAAAGATCATGGCAATGTCATTCCCCCGGATCTCCCTCATCCGCTTATCGGTTGCGCTAGTCAAATCTTCCCCTTTATAAAGAATACGCCCTCCAGTGATTTTACCTGGTGGTGAGGGAATTAGTCCCATGACCGATAGGGATGTGACGCTCTTCCCACATCCGCTTTCTCCAACCACCCCGAGGATTTCCCCTTCATTCACATGAAAACTTACCCCGTCGACTGCCGGAACCTCTCCATCATCAGTGAAAAAGGAGGTCCTCAAGTCTTCTACCTGCAATAAAGGACGTGCTTTCCCCATCAAACCTCTCCCTTTCCATTATCTAAAAAATCTTTATTTTCTAATTTTTATCTGTTTCTTATTATACAAGATGCTACAAATGTTGCAATCTATTTTCAGAATTTTTATTCTTAATAGACAATTACCCCTTTTCCCACTATATGCCGTTTGTCCTAGATCATACCTTTACAACTAAAGGAAAATACTCCCATGTACTTATAGAAAAAAGCCGGTGAAGAAACATTCGTTTCTTCACCGGCTTTCTGTTAATTATCTAATTGTTGAACCTGGAACAATCTGTAATAATGATCCTGCTTCTTCATTAGTTCCTCATGGGTACCCATTTCAGCAATTTCCCCGTTCTCCATATGGATGATACGGTCTGCATGGGTAATCGTGGACAAGCGGTGGGCGACGATGAAAGTCGTCCTGTCTTTGGCAAGCATCTCCAACGATTCCTGAATGAGATGTTCACTTTCAAGATCAAGGGCGGAGGTAGCTTCATCCAGGATCAAGATCGGTGGATTCTTCAAGAATACCCTGGCGATGGCCACCCTCTGCTTTTGACCTCCGGAAAGTTTCACACCGCGTTCCCCGACTTTCGTATCGTAGCCTTCAGGGAGCTTCATGATGAAGTCATGGGCATTGGCTGCTTTGGCTGCCTCGATCACTTCTTCATCCGTCGCATCAGGATTACCGAATTTGATATTCATCTTGACCGATTCACTGAAAAGGATGTTGTCCTGAAGAACCATTCCGATTTTATCCCTGAGCGTTCTCACTTGGAACCTTCTGATATCCGTCCCATCAAGAAGTATGCTCCCCTCGGAGACGTCATAGAACCTCGGGATCAAGCTGACAAGGGAGGATTTCCCCCCTCCGCTCATTCCGACAAGAGCGACCGTTTCACCAGAATGGATATCCAAGTTCAGGTTGCTCAGCACCGTTTCTTCTTCTTCCTCGTACTTAAAGGATACATGATCAAACTTGATGTCCCCTTTTACAGTTGTACAAGGAATCGCTCCGGGCTCATCGTCGATATCGTATTTTTCATCCATGAACTCAAACACCCTGTCCATTGACGCAATGGACTGCGTCAGGGTCGTAGAAGAATTCACAAGTCTCCTCAGCGGACTATAGAGGCGGTCGATATAGGCGACAAATGCCGCCATCGTCCCGATGGTCAGATCTCCCTGGATGACCTGATAACCCGCATACCCGATAATGATGAGCGGTGATATGTCTGTAATGGTATTGACGACGGCAAATGCCTTGGCGTTCCAGCTCGTCTGATCCAATGCCTTTTGCAGGAAGTTTTTATTCTGACTGCGGAAAGCGGTTTGCTCGTGATCTTCCACGGCAAAGCTTTTGATCACCGGCATTCCCTGAACCCGTTCATGAAGATGACTTTGCACTTCTGCAAGGGCCTGGGACCGGTCACGCGTAAGGCCACGAAGACGCCCGAAGAAATAGCGCACTGAAAGGGCGTAGAACGGAAAGGCAATCAATGAAACGAAGGTCAGTGAGACGTCCATGGTGAACATGATGGCCACTGCGATCAAGATCGTTGCAAGATCAAGCCAGAGATTCATAAGCCCCGTCATGACGAAGTTTTTTGTCTGCTCAACATCATTTATGACCCTGGAGATGACTTCTCCTGCCCGCGTGTTCGAGTAATACTTGAAGCTGAGCTTCTGTATGTGAGAGAAAAGTTGGTCCCTGATATCATAGAGGATTTTATTCCCTGTCCACTGAGCGAAGTATTGGCGGTAATATTCAACAGGCGGACGAATGATCAGAAAGACCACAACCATGATCCCCATCACTAGGAGGAGATGGTTCGTCTTCTCTCCGGCTGATAGGGAGGTGTTCCCCACTACATCATCGATGACATATTTGATGAGCACCGGAATGAGAAGCGGGATGGCGAATTTGATGATTCCTATAATGAGCGTACCTATTATTTGCCAGCGGTAAGGCTTGACAAACTGGAGGTATCGTTTGATACTGTCCACTTCAAAACTCCTTTCAATCTGACCATGAAAAAGGGGTGACCCCGTTGATTGAGAAGCCCTGCGCGGATCGAATTGAATCCGGCGGCTCTCAGAAAGGGTCAGCCCTTCTATCGGTTACTACTTCCTTTATCCTCTGTGCATTAAATAGCGCTCGTACCAAATATCGATGAAATCAGGGGCAAACGGTCCCTTCCGCTGCCTGATCCATCTGACGAGCTTGTCCACATTCCTTTGCAGAATGTGATCGATAACATCGGGATAACCGTACAACTTGCGATGGGTATCATACTCATCTTCATCCAAGAGCGTATAGGTCATATCCGGGTACACCTTGATATCAAGATCATAATCGATATACTTGATCGCTTCGTGATCGTATACGAACGGGGAGCTCAGATTGCAATAATAATAAATACCGTCTTCCCGGATCATGCAGATGATATTGAACCATAATTCTGAATGAAAGTAGCAAATTGCAGGCTCTCGGGTCATCCACGTCCTGCCGTCGGACTCGGTCACCATTGTCCGGTCGTTTCCGCCGATGATCATATTGCTAGTCCCTTTCAGGATGGTTGTTTCATTCCATATACGGTGGATGTTTCCATCATGCTTGAAGCTATGTATTTGTACTGAATGCCCTTCTGTGGGAACCGCCATTTTCTACCCTTCTTTCCTTCGGATTGCACGTATAAATAAAAGTCTATTCTATTATTATAACGTTTCCTCCCGAAATTTAAAACAAAAGGGCTACCCATTAGGAAAATACATTCGCTGGGCGCCCTTGTCCTCCGTTCTTAAAGGGATACTTCCTGTTCTTTTTTATACGAGCGGATGACTTCATCTGTCTGCTCCTGGAATACTTTTTGAATATCTTTCAATTCACTTTTCTTCATTTCAATTTCTCTTTTCAGCGACTCGGCAAGAGCCATCTCTTCTAGCTCGATCAATTCCTTTTCAAGATCCTGGCAGCGCTCGATTTCGGATTGAAGGAATAGCAGCTTGTCCATCGTTTCCAGCTGCTCATGAATCAGTTCATTGAATAACTCCTGCATAGCCCATCCACTCCCTGTAAAAGACTCTCTACACAGATTCTCCTTCCAGGCGGTAATCCCTTTGACTATTCCTGTCCCATTCCCACCAGTTTTGTCGAAGGAAAAATGAAAAAGCACCCGGATGGGATCCGGGTGCTTTTCAGTGGTCATGGAATAGCTCTATGCTATTTCAGACATTATTTTTGGTTCTTTTGAGCTGATTGTTGGTTTTGCTTTTTCACTTCTTGAGCGTTAGTCTCAGAAGCAAACTCAGTGCCGTACTGTTGTTGTCCGGCATTTTGTTGTTTTTGTTGTTGTTGCATGTTTGTTTTGTTGTTTTGTTTTGCCATTGTAATCACCTCCACGCTTATTAAGATAACCAAGGGTGGAGGTGACTATTCGACTTTTTTTTGAAAAATAATCGGGTCAGACGAGAAGCGACCTTCCGCCATCGACGATGATCGTCTGTCCCCTGATCATGGACGAATCAGCCGACACGAGGAACATGACGGACTTCACGAGGTCGTCGATTTCGACCATTCTTCCAGCAGGGGTATTCTGGCGGGCGTCTTCAAGAAGCTCTTCGCGATTCGGGAAATGCTTCAGTGCGTCCGTATCGATCGCACCGCCAGATACGGCATTCACGATAATATTCCTTGGCGCAAGCTCGACGGCCAGATATCGGGTCAATGCTTCCACGGCTGCCTTTGACACGCCAACGGTGGTGTAGTTATCAAGGTACCTGATCGAACCGAGGGAGCTGATGCTGACGATCCTTCCGCCATCATCCATCAACTTTGCCGCCTCCTGTGCACAGAAGAGGAGGGCTTTGCTGTTGATGTTCATCGTCCAGTCCCAGTGGGATTCTTCCAGTTCCATCACAGGGCGGAGCACACCAGAGGCAGCATTGCTGATGAGGACATCCAACCTCCCGAATTCCTCCTTGATTTGTTCGAACATCGCCTTGATTTTATCGACATCCCCGACATTCGCCCGAACGATGAACGCCTTTCGTCCAAGCTTTTCAATCTGTTCAGCTGTCTCGAGGGCCCCCTTCTTACTACGTGCGTAGTTAACGACGATATCGTATCCTTTTTCAGCAAGCTGGATAGCGATTTCCCTTCCCAATCCACGACTGCTTCCCGTTACCAATGCTACTTTTTGACTCATGTTCATCTTCCTTCCTTACCCCCTGTATATTCGTCCTTCATTCATCCAAACTAAGGACAGGAGGGATCATTAATGTATGTAGGTAGAGATATGACCGAACTTTCCATGGTACCAAAGAGTGAGTGGAAGGAATCTGAGCTTGCCTTCTTCCATCACTCACTACAACAAATAGTACCTTATTTGAACAGCGAAGGACAATCCATCCATCGTGAAATCATCAAAGAGATCGAGTCACGCGGAGGCCTGTCTCATCACGAAGCCACTTATACCAATGGAACGAAGGTCAGTTATGATTAGGGGCGCACTTGCCCCTTTTCCAGCTGTAAGCTGACTTCCTTCCATATCTTCTGATGGGAAACGGGAAACGCATATTTTTCAAGCTCTTCCGGCGTGACTGCAATGAGATCCCCATATGATTCATGATCTTCGACCACCCCAACGAATACATCGATATCCCAGATGATGTGTGAGAAGATATGTTGGAAGGTTGAAGCGATTTCCCTTTTCAACGCACTTTCCACCCCATATACTTCAATGAGGCTTTCATGGAGCTGCTCACGGATGCGACCAGTGCTTCCGACTTCGAAGTTCGGGAACTCCCACAAATTTGCAAGAAGTCCCGTGCCGGGACGCTTATGGATCAAAACCTTCCCATCTGTGTTGAAAAGCACGGCTGCTGCCATATTGAGTTTACGGGCACTTTTCTTTTTTGATTTAATGGGAAGTTCAGACTGAACGCCTTCTTCAAATGCATGACAATGCTCCCTTACAGGACAGAGCAGGCATGAAGGGGAGGTCGGGGTACAGATCAATGCCCCCAGCTCCATCAGTGCCTGATTGAAGTAAGAAGGGTTTTCTTCAGAGATGAGGGCCCGCACCGCTTCTTCGAACACCTTTCTTGAGGAAGGCTTGGCAATATCAAGCCAAATCGATAAAATGCGCGAGAAGACCCTCATGACATTGCCGTCCACGGCCGGTTCGGGTTTCCCGTAGGCGATGCTGAGGATGGCGCCAGCCGTATAGGGCCCCACTCCCTTCAGGGTGGCGATTTCTTTGGGATCGTCCGGTACGATTCCGCCGTATGAGTCCCTCACCTCCCGGACCGCTGCCTGCAGATTCCTGACGCGGGAATAATAGCCGAGGCCTTCCCAAGCTTTCAGGATTTCTTCTTCATCGGCAGACGCAAGAGCATCTAACGTAGGAAATTTTCCGATAAATCGGTTAAAATAAGGTATGACCGTATCGACACGGGTTTGCTGGAGCATGATTTCCGACACCCACACTTTATAGGGGTCCTGATCCTTCCTCCATGGAAGATCCCGCTGCTCATTGGTGAACCAGGAGATCAGATCTTCCTGGAACGCTTCCCGGTCGATGGAATGGAGATTCTTTAATGGTTCATCTGTCACTTTTGTCCCTCCAGGATGTTATTTGGTACTCGATATAGGGAATAATCCCTGTAAGCAGGGCGAGCTTTCCCTCCTGCTACAATGAATTATCACAAAACTGTAATCATTCTTACCTTGAAATTCACACCCATTAACCATATCATGTTCAGAAACGATTCGCGACACTAAACATGCGAGCCAAGGAGGACTAACTTTTGGATACAGGTACACACATCGTCATGGGATTTGCACTCGGGGGGCTAGCGACGCTGGATCCGGTCGTGGCCGAAAATGCCTCAACCGCGCACAGCGTGTTGATCGCTGCCGTCATCGGCTCCCAGATCCCCGATGTCGATACCATACTTAAACTCCGGAACAATGCCGTTTACATCAGGCATCACCGGGGCATCACCCATAGCATACCCGCTGTCATCCTGTGGCCACTCCTGATCGTCGCCTGCCTGTACCCCTTCTTCCCGGGTGCCAATCTGCTTCATCTTTGGTTATGGACCTTTTTCGCTGTCTTTCTTCACGTGTTCGTGGATATCTTCAATGCGTACGGCACCCAGGCCATCCGGCCGATTTCATCCAAATGGGTGGCCCTTGGGGTCATCAACACGTTTGACCCCATCATTTTCGGTATCCATATCATCGGACTGATCCTCTGGGCCGTAGGCTTTCCGCCAGGTCAGACGTTCCTTGTGATGTATGCGGTCATTATCGGATATTACGTCCTGCGCTTCATCGTACAGAAGACGGTCAAAAACGCAGTCAAAAGAAGAATCCCCAATGCCGAACGGATCATCGTCTCCCCGACGATCCGATTCTTCCAATGGAGGCTGGCCGTACTGACCAAACACCACTACTATGTGGCACGTGCCTACAGGAGATCCATCACGATCTACGATGAGTTCAAGCGAGTTCCGATACCGGATATCCCGGTTATGAATGCAGCGCGGAAAGATAAGAATCTGGCCGCATTCCTGTCCTTTTCACCAATTTACCGATGGGAAATGGACGAATACGATGACCATTATGAAGTGAGATTCATCGACCTCCGGTATCGCAACAACGGACACTATCCATTCGTTGCCCTCGTGCAGCTTGATAAGGATCTGAACATCGTGAGTTCTTATACGGGATGGGTGTTCAGTGAAGAGAAACTACGCCAGAAGGTGGATATCAATATCATCATCGATTGAATGACGAAAGGGACGGCCGATTGGCTGTCCCTTTTGATTTCCACCTGATCAGTGGACCGTATGATCTCCGTCATCAAGCAAATGACTGTATTTCGGATTACTCGCAGCGAAATCATGCACATTCGTCCCGTATGTCGCAATCCATTGCCTTACGACCTTCTCCGTGACTTCTTTTCCTTTATATTCATAACCAGCCTTGGCATAGGTCGTTTCAAAGTCTTCCCAAACGAGCTCAACCCAAGTCCTGGCCTTTTCATACGTCAGTTTGGAATTCTCATCCATAAGAAGCTGTGTCAACTCGTGAAAAATCGATTCCATTATCCACCCTCCTTTTCCAGTGACAGTAACGTGTTTTCTATCTGAAAAATCATCATACTATAGATGTGGCATCGTCCACAAACATTCCACCCTTCAAGGAGGCAGACACATGCGCAATAAGACAACAGGGTTTCCGAATGAACACGGCAATAAGTTTGAAGGAGAGCCCCGTGCTAAAGCGGAATTTGCATCCAAAAGGGCGGATGGGACCATCAATACCCACCCTCAAGAACGAATGAAGGCTTCAAACAATCGCAAGCAGGATTCACTCTAGAGCAGGGGGAATAGTTGATGAAATTCAATCGTGATTACAACAGTCCATTTAAAAAGGCATTCTATAACCCGAAGCATGCCCATGCACAGGCAAATGGACAAACAACCCAGACACAAAATCTGATCATCCTTGAACGCGATACAAAAAAGCGTTCATAATCTGTTGCCCGTTCCTTATCGGAATGGGCTTCACTTTTTCTTATCAGGGGCCAGCAGTGAAATAGGCAGCGCTTCCTCTTCCCCGTTGCCACCTAGGCGGTAGCCCCACGCAAACACCCCGTTTAAATAATCCACTTTAAAATACACACCGGGATCTCCTTCGATCCCATACACGCCACCCGCTTCATAATCGGCAGGATTCCTCAAATAAGCCTGAGCCATCAGTGCCTTTCGCTCCAAAACCGCGAACTCATTCACAATGCCCAGCTGTTCTGCCTTACGTGCCTTCTCCCTCAACGAAGCAATCTCCTGATTCAACTCATGCTCCGTCATCTCACTATAACGTCTCTCCTGATCCATTTCCTCACTCCTCCCTACTATTGTAGTATAAGGAAAATGGTATAATAAGAAAAGCGCAGGGCGCTTGCTCTGGGGCGACAAGCAGCGTTTCAGCATTCACTCATCCATTGTATACACCCCGAAAGGATTGATCATCATGGGTACAGCAGTCATAACCGGTGGAGGTACCGGGTTAGGAAAAGAACTTGCAAAACAATTAAGCGATAAGGGGTATGACATTCTACTTGTCGGCCGCCGGGAACAACCCTTAAAAGAAACTGTTCAAAGCATCCTCGCATCAGGTGGTCATGCTACATATGACATCATGGACGTCCGCTCCCGAACTGAGATTGAACAGACGCTATCGACATGGGGCTCGCGAGATATCGAACTGCTTGTCCACAACGCAGGCGTGGGGTATTTCGGACCACTTGAATCATCCACCGACGAAGAGATGGTCGCCACCTTTGAAACAAATGTATTCGGTCCCATCCGCCTGACCAAGGCCATGATCGAAGCTGTCCCCCATCGCGCTTTTACTGTTATCAATGTCATCTCGACGGCCGGGCTCCGTGGCAAGAAGAATGAAACCCTTTATGCCGCCAGTAAATTTGCACTGAGGGGATTCGGCGAAAGCCTTCAGAAAGAATACGAAGGGAGCCAGATCCGAATCGTGAATGCCTTTATGGGGGGAATGAATACACCCTTCTGGGATGAAAGCGATCATGTTGAAGATCCCAGCCGATTCCGTTCACCCGCAGAAGTGGCAAAGATGATTGTATCCCAGTACGCGGAAACTGAAGCAATCATCATTGAATCCAAGAAATAAGAAAAGGAACCAGGAAGTCACGCTTCCTGGTTCTTGATTTCCTCTATTGCCCTGTCGATATCCTCCATGGAAAATCCTTTACGGTACAACGCCTGCTTCATCCGCTGGTTATAGTCATATCCTTCATACTTAGTGCTCAGCTTGCGATGGGCCTTCAATGCCTGATGGTAGACTGCCTGCCACGCTTCGTCATCATCCCGCTGGTTGTCGACCGTTTCCCATGCCAGCTTCATGATGGAGCCGGTGTAGCCCTTTCTCATCAAGTTCTGCTCGATTTTTTGTTTTGCCACGGTCACCGAGTCATTTTTGTACTTCTTCAGCATCTTCTCCATAAGTGCAGCAGCCTTTTCAACCTGCTGATCCTGAGAGAAGGCTTCAAGAGCTTCCTCGATATACCGGGCATCCACGCCTTTCCTTCTCAGTTCTCCGCTTATCCACTTCGGCCCTTTATCCGATGTGTTCATATGTGTCCCCGTGAAGGCATGGGCAAACTCCGCGTCGTTTGTATATTTTAATTCCTTCAGTTTATCCATCACCTCTTGCACGATTCCATCCTCCCACTCCGACTCAAGAAGGTGGTCACGTACTTCCTTCTCCGTCCTCATCCGGTAGGAAAGATAGTGGCTTGCTTTGTTGAAAGCCTTCTTCACGTCATCCGCATATTGAAGCTCGCTGATGGCAAGCTCATCAACTTCGAGACCCTTTCTCAGGTGATGTGAGGCTAGTATGCCTTCATCTACACTGAATGCATATTTTCCATCTATGAATAAGTTGTAACGTTCTGTATTCTTGACCTGCCTTGTTATCTTTGTGATGGTTCCCATCTTTATCACCTCATTTCAATCGTAACACATCCTTTATGTTTTTAATTCCGTAAAGAGGTAAAATAATAAGTATTAACTGGAGGGATGATCATGAAAATTGCGATTACCGGCGGGACAGGATTTGTGGGGAACGTGTTATCGGATGAACTTCTCAAAGATGGACACGAGCTATTCATCTTGACCCGTAATCCTGACAAACAATCCGCACACGAAAACATGACCTTTATCGGCTGGATGACCGAAGGAGCCACACCTGAAACCCATCTTGATGGGATCGATGCTTTCATCAACCTGGCAGGTGAATCCATCAACAGCGGCAGGTGGACGGAAGAACGAAAGCGCAGGATCCTTGCAAGCAGGATCGATTCGACCCAGGAAGCACTGCGCATCATAAGGAATCTGGAAAACAAGCCGACGTCCTTCATTAATGCAAGCGCCATCGGGATCTACCCTTCATCCGTATCCAAGACCTATACAGAAGCCTCTACCGAGCACAGCGAGGAATTCCTGGGGCAGACGGTGCAGATATGGGAACGCGAAGCAGGAAAGGCCCGGGAGATGGGTATCCGTGTCGCGTTCATGCGATTCGGGATCGTATTGGGTAAAGACGGCGGGGCTCTGCCTAAGATGGCCATTCCTTACAAACTCTTCGCCGGAGGTCCAGTCGGAAGCGGGGAACAGTGGATGTCGTGGATCCATATACAGGATATTGCCAAGGGAATTTCCTATACTCTGCAACACGAAGACATTGAGGGCCCTGTCAATCTGACGGCACCCCACCCGCTTCAGATGAATGAGTTTGGAAAGGTACTTGCCGAGGTCCTCGGAAGGCCCCATTGGCTGCCGGTTCCTTCCCTGGCTCTTAAAGCGGCCATGGGGGATATGAGTACCCTCGTACTCGACGGACAGAAAGTCATTCCAGAAGTCCTTCTGAATCACGGATATGAATTTGAATACCCCCACTTGAAGGATGCACTTCAGGCCATTTATAGGTAACTTACGTATACCCCAACCTCTTCAAGGAAAAGATGGTAGTAGATTGTTTGGAAGGGGTGTACAGATATGGACAAGAAAAAGGGCGATCAAAACAAGGCCACACTGACCTCTGCTCAACAGGTCACCTATTCCCATCAGTTCAAGGCAGCTGACCGGGCTGCGGGCTATGCGCCGAAACGGAATCGCTAGGAAATTTTCCCTTATTAAAATGGGTGACAATGACCCACACTATACGTACAGGCGCCAGCGCTTGTACCGACTATGTATGATAAGGGGATGTTTCGAATGGGAAGATCGCATAAGAATCGTGATAAGAATGCCAATTCATTGCCTCAGACTCCGGCCCAGAACAAAATGGGCGTCGACGAAGAGTTCTCACGTGAACTTGCCGACCAGGCCGATCTAGAAGCCCAAGCCCGCGCCAACGCTGCCAATCAGCGTGCCCAGGCGAAGAAATAGCACCATCATACGACAGAAGCCCCCGCTCACGTTTGTGAGCGGGGGCTTTCCATTATTCCTCTTCAAAAGGCACTGGTTCAAAGCGGTAGTAATCGAGGTTCACGATCCCGTTCTGAAAGAGGATCCCTTCCTGATAAAGAGCATCCTTTTGATGCTGACCTTCTTTTCCTCCCAGACTGATCTCCCCCTTCGCATTCAAGACCCGATGCCAGGGTAAGCCGTGCTTTGCACTCATGGAATGCAGGATCCTGACCACCTGTCTTGCTCCCCGGGGACTCCCTGCGTGCGCAGCTACCTGTCCATAGGTCATGACCCTTCCGTGTGGAATCGACTTGATGATGCTGACTGCACGTTCCGTAAATGGCTTCAATGCTCCAGCCCCTCACGGTCCCCGATCCTCAGCTGCTGCCTGGCAAAATCACGGTACAGAGCGTGTGAAGCAAATAATTCTTCGTGATTGCCCTTTCCTGTCACCTTCCCTTTCTCAAGGAAGATGATCTGGTCGGAATCGACAATGGTTGACAGGCGATGAGCGATCACAATCGTCGTCCTCCCCTGCATCAGATTCTTGAGCGCTTCCTGTACAACAATCTCAGACTGACTATCGAGACTCGATGTCGCCTCATCGAGCATGAGGATATCAGGGTCCCTGAGAAGCGCCCTCGCAATGGCAATACGTTGGCGCTGACCACCTGAAAGCTTGATACCCCGCTCCCCTACTTCCGTATCGTACCCCTCCGGAAGGTCCTTGATGAAGTCATGGGCAAATGCCATCCTTGCGGCTTCGATCATTCTTTCTTCAGGTATTTCCCCTTCAAGCCCGTAAGCGATATTATCCCTGATGGATCCGGAATAGATCGGACTATCCTGGGAAACGTAACCAAGCAGGCTCCTCCATGATTTCAAGGAGAAGGTGCTGATAGGGGTATTCCCAAAACGGATGGAACCATGCTGAGGTCGGTAGAATTGTTCGATCAATGAGAACAATGTGGTCTTTCCGCTTCCGCTCGGTCCGACGATGGCTGTTACCTTTCCTTTTTCAGCTATGATATTTACTTCCTTAAGGACCATTTCGTCGGGCTCGTAGCCAAATGATACATCTTCGAGGATGAGAGCCTCATCCAGATCCTTCACCTCTTCACCTTCATCGAGGCGCTCCTCTCCAAGTTGGAGGATCGAAAGGACTTTTTCCGTCGCCCCCACTGTTTTTTGGAACTGGGTGAAAAAGACGATGATCTGTGTGATTGGCATGATGATCTGGAACAGGTAAATAAAAAATGCCACCAGTTCTCCTGCCGTCATGGCGCCGGACGTTACGCGAATACCGCCGAATCCGATGATCAGGACAAGCACGATAATGATCATGGACGAGACCACAGGCGACATGAGGGACTGGATGATTCCTTCCTTTATCCCCAACCGGTAAAGCTTCTTGATTCCGGTCTTCCCTTTATCATATTCAATGGCTTCTGCATTCGAAGATTTCACCAGTCGTATTTCCGAGAGGACACGTGTAAGGTTGGCTGAGAAGCTGGCCGTTTCACCTTGGATCCCCCTTGAGATTTCCGCCATCTTCTTGCCGACAGGAATCAGGAACAAGAGAGCAAGCGGGATGATGGAAAACATCACAAGGGTCAATGGCCAATCAAGGTAAAAGAGGACGATGATCGCCCCGACAACCGAAATGATGCCTGTAATGAATCCGGTGAGATGCTCTGTGATCAGGTTTTTGATGACTCCTGTATCGTTGGTCATCCTGCTGACAGAGTCCCCCGTTTCGTGTGTATCGTAATAAGGGACCGGCAGCGTCAGAAGTTTCCCCCATAGCTTTTCACGCAGGGAGGCAATGACGTGCTGACCTACTTTGGCAAGCAGATAGACCGAGACACCACCAGCGAGTGCCTGGATGAAAAAGGCGACAATCATCGCAATGATCACACCCCTGCTTAGCGAGTCTAAACTGAAGTCATCAATGAGCCTGCTTGTAAGCAGCGGAATCGCAAGTCCTGCCAGTGTCGTAAGGAGACTAAGTCCCAGGGAAATGCCAAATAATAATTTAGGCGGTTTTGTTTCACGAATCAAGGTGAATAGGTGCTTCCAGGAATTTTTTTCATTTGACGGATTCATTGGGTCTTCCTTTCAGGGATTTGTCATGTATTGGGTACCTATGGAGCGGGAGTCAGTTCGGAGCGCTTGGGGCTCGAGAGGTCATAAGTCAAGGAACCCAAAAAGGCACAGAACGCCTTTCCGGGTTCCTCGCCTTATGCTTGTCGGGTCATCCCAACCCACCTCCGCTTTTCTTTATTGTCCAGCTCCGGCGGGTTGACCCTCGAGGTCATAAGTCAAGGAACCCAAAAAGGCACAGAACGCCTTTCCGGGTTCCTCGCCTTATGCTTGTCGGGTCATCCCAACCCGCCTCCGCTTTTCTTTATTTTATACTGTTTTACTCTCTGACTAAAGCTTCTTTCCTAGAAGGATGGTGGTTTTTGTATTACACTAGAGAAGAATTCTAAGAAGGACGTGATTGTCAATGCCAACAGATATTAAATTGATTGCCCTCGATATGGACGGGACGCTTGTAAATGACGAGGGAATGGTCTCTCCAGAGAATGAGAAGGCTATTGAGCTCGCCAAAGAAAAAGGCATCCATGTTGTATTGAGTACGGGACGTTCCTTGCGCACATGCCGCGATATTTCGGACCAGCTTGGCAGATCTTCTTACCTTGTGACCGTAAACGGCGGGGAGATCTACGACAAGGAGTACAATCTTGTCCACGGTACTCCTTTGGATACCGAGCTTGTGAAGGAACTTTGGAAACTGAAGGAAACCCACGATAAAGATAGTGTCTACTTCTGGTCTTCCACTTCTCAAGGCCTTTTTAACAGCCATAACCCTTTTGATGGAAAGATCGAGGATTATAACTGGCTCAAATTCGGTTTTGATATCAAGGATGATGAAGTAAGGAAGGTCGTATTGGACGAGCTCATGAATAATGAAGCACTTGAAGTTTCGAACTCAAGCCCGACCAATATTGAAATCAATCCTGCCGGCGTGAACAAGGCCGCAGCACTCGTCAAGGTATGTGAATGGCTCGGGCTTTCCATGGACCAGGTCATGGCATGCGGAGACAGCCTGAATGACATAGCCATGATACGTGAAGCCGGAATCGGTGTCGCCATGGGCAATGCGCAGGAAGTCGTCAAGGAGGCGGCAGACTGGGTAACCGGCCGCAACACGGATCACGGAGTGGCGCAGGCCATCCATAAACTATTGGATGAGCAATAATTCCATACAAGAAAGGCGTATCGGTCAAAACCGATACGCCTTTTCTTCATTATGAGCCGACGATAATGGTGTCATCTTTCACAGACACGTTTACTTCCTTCACACCGTCTTCATCAAGAAGGAGATCCGCGATGCGATCTTCCAACTGTTCTTGAATGACACGACGGAGAGGACGTGCACCGAATGCAGGATGGTGACCAAGGTCCACCAGTTTTTCTTTTGCGGCCGCATCGACCGTAATCGTGATGCCCTGTTCGGATAGATCTTTCCTTAGATCATCGAGCATAAGGTCGAGAATCGTAAGAAGTTCTTCTTTTTCGAGTGATTGGAACTGGATGATGCTGTCGAAGCGATTCAAGAATTCCGGTTTGAAGTACGCTCCGAGAGAGGTCAGAATGTTGGTTTCTTTGATGGCATCCGTTCCGCCTGTATCGAAACCGACGACTTTTTCCTTCACATCCGTCACTCCGGCGTTACTTGTCATGATGATGACAGCATCCTTGAAGCTGACTGTCCTGCCCTGGCTATCAGTCAAACGGCCATCTTCCAGGATCTGCAGGAACATATGCTGTACATCTGGATGCGCTTTTTCGATTTCATCAAGAAGGATGATGGAATACGGGTTCCGTCTTACCTTTTCCGTTAGCTGGCCTGATTCCTCATGACCGACATATCCAGGTGGTGATCCGATAAGCTTCGAAACAGAGTGCTTCTCCATATACTCACTCATATCGAGTCGGAGCATCGCATCTTTGGACCCGAAGAGTTCCTCTGCAAGCGTCTTCGTGAGCTCGGTTTTCCCGACACCGGTAGGGCCGACGAAGAGGAATGTACCAATAGGACGATGTTTTGCCTTCAGTCCTGCACGGCTGCGGCGGATTGCTTTAGCCACTTTCTTCACGGCTTCCTCTTGGCCGATGACTTTACCGGCAAGATTTTCTTCAAGGGATTTCATGCGCTCGCGGTCGTCACTTTGGAGCTTGCCGACAGGAATCCCTGTCTTGGATTCCACGAGCGATTGAATAAGTTCGGTTTCGACAGTGGCATCATGGGTTTGATGTCCCTCGTTCAAGGTTTTTTCAAGAGCCGCTTCCTGGTCTCTCAGGCGGGCTGCTTCTTCATAGTTCTCTGCTTTTGTAGCCTGCTCTTTTTTCATCTTGATGTCATTTAGTTTTTGATGAAGTTCGGCTGTATCTTTCCCTTCAGAAAGCAAGTTCACTTTTGAACCGGCTTCGTCCATGAGGTCGATCGCCTTATCAGGAAGGAAACGATCTTGGATGTAGCGGTGTGAAAGCTTCACACAAGCTTCAATGGCTTCATCCGTGAATGTGACTTTATGGTAGGCTTCGTATTTATCCTTGAGGCCTTTCAGGATTTCGATTGATTCCTCAAGTGAAGGCTCATGGACCATCACGGGTTGGAAGCGACGTTCGAGAGCCGCGTCTTTTTCGATCTGGCGGTATTCTTTAAGGGTTGTCGCCCCTATGACCTGAAGCTCACCGCGGGCGAGTGCAGGTTTCAGGATGTTTCCTGCATCCATGCTTCCTTCTGCAGATCCAGCACCGACCAGCTGGTGGATCTCATCGATGAAGAGCATGACGTTTTTCCGGCTTTGAAGCTCATTGATGATGCCTTTCAGACGCTCTTCAAACGAACCTCTTACACCTGTTCCCGCTGTAAGGGAAGCAACATCCATTACATATACTTCTTTATTCAATAATTTCGAAGGTACGTCTCCAGCTACGATTTTCAAAGCAAGGCCTTCCGCGATAGCCGTCTTACCGACACCCGGTTCCCCGATGAGGACCGGATTGTTTTTGTTGCGGCGATTCAGGATTTCAATCACCCGGTCGACTTCTTTGTCGCGTCCGATGACAGGGTCGATCAGTCCTGCTCTTGCTCCGTCCGTCACATTGCGTCCGAACTGGTCGAGCATTCCCCCGCCCCTTTGTTGAGTCTGCGGTTGGCTTCCTTGCCCGGCTTTGAATCCTGACTGCTGGCTGCCTCCGATATTCATTCCTTTAAATAATTCATCGAACGGGAATCCACTGTGCATTCCAGAAGGTGCGGTCTGCTGTTGAAAGCATGTTGAACACATATGCACTTTGGATTTCGTTCCGTTCACTTGAGTAAACAATTCAATGGTTGCTTGATGTTGTTGACAAACTTCACATTTCATTGTGTATGACCTCCTGTTCAAGATTCATCAATGGGTAAGGTCGAATTTGACTTTGACTAACTTTGACCTTATGACAATAGTATACTCTGACCTTTTTTGACTTTCAAGGTTTTTGCTCATTTTTTTTAATGTCACTCCGACTGCTTTGGAGTGTGAGCAACAGTATAAGATCTAGGGGATCTTCTCTCAAGGATTTTGCTCAAAAAAAAAAACCGCCCTATGACGGTTCGTGATTATGTGAATTGTTTCGTTCGTTCGAAATGATCGGATGGAATCTTTCGCACGACTTCCTTTCCGATCTCGAGGGAAGCAGTTGCGGCTGGAGAGGGAGCGTTACAGATATGGATGCTCCTTTTGCCATTCACGATGAAGAAGTCGTCCACGAGCTCACCATCACTTGTCAAGGCTTGAGCGCGAACTCCCGCATCTGCCGGCACCAGGTCGGCTTCTTGGATTGCGGGCATGAGCACCTGTACATTTTCAACAAACTTTTTCTTGCTGAAAGAGCGCATCATCTCCCCCATCCCTTCCTTCATATATTTTGATGCAATCTTCCAGAATCCAGGGTAGGTCATCACTTCTGCAAAATCCTTCAGATGAAAGTCTGTCTTCCGGTATCCTTCCCGCTTCAGGCTAAGGACCGCATTGGGTCCGACGTCGACTGCCCCTCCGATCATTCGGGTGAAGTGGACACCGAGGAACGGGAAGTCCGGATTCGGTACAGGGTAGATCAAGTTGTTCACGAGGTCCTTTTTGTCCTCTTTCAGCTTGTAGTACTCACCACGGAAGGGAACGATCTTCATATCGACGTGATAGCCCGTCATGTTGGCAATCCTGTCGCTCTGAAGACCCGCGCAGTTGATGAGGTACCTGCCTCTGATCGTTTCCCGTTCGGTTTCAACCACTACTTCATCCTTTCCTTCCTGGATCGCTCTGACTTCTTTCGAAAGTTTGATCTCTCCATTATTATTTGAAAGGATTTCGGCCATTTTCTCTGAAACCTGCCTGTAATTCACGATGCCTGCCATGGGAACGTGAATGGCTCCTACGCCGTTGACATGGGGTTCCTTTTCGAGAAGTTCTTCTTTTGAGAGCTTCGTAATACTCAATTCATTCTGGAGGCCCCGTTGATAAAGATCTTCCAAGAGAGGAATCTCCTTCTCATTTGCGGCCACGATGACCTTTCCACAAATATCGTGCTCAATCTGATGTTGCCTGCAAAATTCGGTCATGGTGCGGCTTCCCTGTCTGGCAAAGCGGGCTTTATAACTGCCCGGCTTGTAATAAATCCCCGAGTGGATCACCCCGCTATTGTGCCCGGTCTGGTGAGAAGCCACCTCTTTTTCTTTATCAATCAGGACGATCTTGCTTCCCGGATTCTTTTCATGTATGGCAAGCCCGACGGAAAGACCGACGATTCCTGCGCCTACAATGATGAAATCATACATATGACCACTGCCCTTCTTATTGGATATTGCAGGATTCTGCTAGCAATTCGACGAGATGCATCACCCTGACCTTGCCTTCAAGACCTTCCCTTTTGACCCCAAGGAGCATCTGGAGATGGCAGCCTGGATTAGAGGTGAGGATCACATCCGGGTGGACCGATGAGATATTTTTCATTTTCATATCCAGGATTTCCATGGATTCTTCATAATGCACCAGATTATAGATGCCGGCTGATCCGCAGCACATCTTCATATCGGGATACGGGAGGAACTTAACCCCCGGGATCTTCGAGATGAGCTCCTGTGGTTCGTCTACGACACGCTGGACATTCGTTAAGTGGCAGGAAGGCTGGTACGCAACGTTCAAAGGAGCCCCTTCCTTGAAAGGAAGGTCCACTTGGTGAAGGATCGCACTGATATCCTTCGATTTCGAAGCGAATTGCTTTGCCCGGTCATACCATGCGTCCTCCGGCTCGAAAAGATGATGATATTCGACCATGGCTGCCCCGCAGCCTCCTATGCTGTTGACGACGAAATCAACATCCAGTTGTTCGAATGCCTCAATATTGGCCATTGCGAGTTCCTTCGCTTTGTCCCTTTCACCACTATGCTGATGAAGCGCGCCGCAGCATGTTTGCTCTTCAATGAAGTGAACCTCACAGCCCGATGCCGTAAGAAGCTTCATACTGAGATCATTGACTTTCCTGAAGAAGGTGTCCATGACACATCCTGTGAAAAAGGCGACTTTGAAGCGGGTCTCCCCTTCTTTGACCGCCGTGGTTTCTTCTTTTCGTTTACCGGAGAGGACCTCAGGCATGATAGCCTCCATTTCCCTCATTGATTCAGGGAGGACCCTTGTCAGATTCAGCTTTTTGACCAGGTCATCGAGATGCCATGACTGATACCAGTGCAGACCCGACCCGATGAAGCCCAGAACATTTCGCTTCGGAAAAACATGGTGGAATAACACCTTTTTTATCGTCTTTTGCTTCACCGTTTCATATTCTTTTCGATAAGCAGAAACCGTGCTGAGGGCAGATTCCAGGATCTTTCCGTACTGGACATTGGTGGGACATGCCGGTTCGCACGCCCTGCATCCCAGGCAGAGCTCCATGGGGCCAGCCAGATCGTCAATCGAGATCTTCCCTTCAGCAGCCATCTTCACCAAATTGATCCTACCCCGCGGGGAATGGGTTTCTTTCTTCATTGTGATATATGTAGGACAGGAAGGAAGGCAGTACCCGCACTGGACGCAGGCAAAGGTTTCATCGTAGGCAAGGGATGTGGTGTAATCCATTGTGCTACTCATTGGACAGCACCAGCCTTTGACCTGGCTCCGGGAAGATCTTCCCTGGATTGAGGACGTTATTCGGATCCCATGCGCGTTTAATCCGGTGCATCATATCAAGGCCTTCCTTGCCGACTTCCATTTCCATGAAGGGGGATTTCATGACACCGATCCCATGTTCACCTGACAATGTTCCCCCTAGTTCCACCGCCGCTTTGAAAATCTCACCGACCGCTTCTTCCACGCGGCGCATTTCCTCGGCATCCCTTTGATCTGCGATGATATTCGGGTGAAGGTTTCCATCACCCGCATGTCCGAAGACCACCAGATGAACCCCATAGGTATCCCTGATGATCTTTAAACGTCTGAACATCTCCGGGATTTTGCTGCGGGGAACCGTCGCATCTTCTGAGATCTTTGTTGGCTTGATTTTGACAATTGCAGGGGATACAAGTTTCCTCGCCTTCCACAGTTCCCTTTCTTCTATGGCATCCCGGGCGACTTTCACCTCTTCAGCTCCCGCGTCGAGACATACCTTTTCCACGACCTCCATCTCTTGAGCAATGGCTTCTGGATGGCCATCGAGTTCCAGAAGGAGGACGGCTTCAGCATGGATTGGAAGTCCCAGGGGCTCATATTCCTCTACCGCAAGGAGGGATGCCTGGTCCATGATCTCCATTTTTGAAGGAAGGATCCCGGATGTGAGGATTTTTGAGATTGCCTTGCCCGAATCGACCAGATCCTTGAAAGGAACAAGGGCCGTCTTCGTCGCCACGGGTTTCGGAATGAGCTTCAAGATGGCCTCGGTCACAATTCCAAGGGTCCCTTCCGACCCGACAATGAGCTTGGTTAAATCGTAACCGGTTACATTTTTCACCGTCTTCCCACCGGTCCTGATCACTTCCCCCTCTGGAGTGACCACCTCAAGACCGATGACATAGTCCTTCGTCACCCCATACTTCAACCCCCTCGGTCCACCGGAGTTCTCAGCAAGATTTCCTCCAATAGTGGAAACATGAGCCGAGCTCGGATCAGGCGGATACATCAGCCCGTGCTTACCGGCTGCGGTGTCAATGGACCCGGTCAACACTCCTGGGGAGACGATGGCGATCATATCATCAGGGTGGATCTCAAGCTTTTGATCCCAAAGGGAAAAATCGAGTACGACACCCCCATGGACGGCAAGGGGCCCACCACTCAAAGATGTTCCCCTTCCTCTCGGGTACAGCGGCACACGGTGAATGTTGGCGATTTTCACGATCGCAGCCGTTTCTTCCGTCGACATAGGCTGAAGAACGAGATCCGGCTGGAAGATCCCGAATGATGCATCATAGGCATAGCTATAAAGATCGGCCGCATCCTCGAGGCATCTTTTGGGATCCTTCATGGTTGCTTTCAGTTCATGACGGCATTCCATTGTCAGTTCCATTTTCCGAGCCTCCTTTCCGAATCAATCCATGCTCTCTTTCATGGGATTGATCCGCTTATCTCCGAGTTTGATTCTGGCGTTGATCAGATGCCTCTTCATATAGTAAGCTGCTGCCTTCTCATCCTGACGTTCAATGGCTTCATAAATCTTCACGTGCTCTTCATAAATCTGCTGCCTCTTCCTGGCGAGGCCGACATTCTGCTTCAATGAAAATGTAAGAGCCCTCTCGTAGAGTCCCCTAAGCCCCTCCACTGATTGCAGGAGGAAGCGATTCCCTGAAGCTTTCACGATTTCATGGTGGAAAGCAAAGTCTGCTTCGGATCCGACAGACGTTTCGTCTTCCATCTTTTCGGCGAACAGATCAAGCGCCTTCCGGATGGCCTCCAGTTCATCTTCAGTCCTTCTCATGGCTGCAAAAGAGGCGGCCTCTGTCTCTACGACGGTACGCATCTCCAGAAGGTCATAGACCTGATCGATATGGATGAAATCGAAGGTGACCGGATCCAGCATATTCGCAAGGTTGACCTCTCTCACGTAGCTTCCTCCACCTTGCCTCGACTCTACCATCCCCCCTGCCTGCAGTACTCTCAGCGCCTCCCGGATCGGAGAACGACTGACCCCGAACATGCCTGCCAGTTCATTTTCAGATGGCAGCTTTGAGTTTGGCGGGAATTCTTTATCTTTGATCATCCTTTTCAATTCATCAAGGACTTGTTCAGATACTTTTTTTCTTTCAATCGGTGATATCATATGAAAGCTCCTTTAGTGAATAACTTGTATTACAAGTATACAACAATCACCTTTGGATAGATAGAGTATTCAGAAAAATTTCACTCTCATAGAAAAAGATCCGGACACCCTGCTTCATCAATAATGAATAAGGTCCGGATCCTTTTCTTTAAACTACTACTTCTCGTTCATGAACATCATGCAGCTACTTCGTAGGAACTGCGCTTTTTATGGGTAAGCACGTGGTACAGGATTGTCAAAGCGCATATCACCAGCCCGGCAGCGTCTGTCAGAAGTCCGGGCTTGATCAAAAGCAAAGCCCCGATGAAGAGCAGGCCCCGTTCAAGAAGGGCAAGCCTGGTGATCAGGAAGTTCCCCAATGAACTCGCAAGGGCGTACACCCCGATGGTACTTGTGATGACAACGATGGCAATGGAAAAGACACTCAGCGCTTCTCCATCTTGAGCCGGCTGTAAAAGAAGAATCGGATTATAGGCAATCATGAACGGAATGATGAACCCTGGAAGGGAGATTCTCAGCGCCTCCCAGGATGTCTGCATGGCGTTGGCTCTGGCAAGTCCTGCGGCCGTGTAAGAAGCGAGGGCTACAGGCGGCGTGATATTGGACAGGGCACCGAACCAAAACACGAAGAAATGGGCTGCAATCGGAGTCACGCCTGCCGCTACAAGGGCTGGCGCAGCGGTAACAGCTACTACTATATAGAGGGCTGTCGATGGAAGCCCCATGCTCAACACGATGCAGGTAAGCATGACGACAATCAGGACGAGCCAAAGCTTCCCACCGGTCAACTCGACAATATTAAAGGCGAGCGTAGAACCGATGCCCGTCATCGTAACCACACAGATGATGATCCCAATGGCTGCACAGGCGATTCCCACCTGTATGGTCCCCCTCCCTCCGTCAATGAAGGCCTGGATCGTTTTCCTGAATGTGATCCTGGAGGTTTTGTCCTTCGCGATCCAACTTGCAAGAATAACAGCTCCGATTCCGGAGAAACCGGCGAATAATGCCGTCTTTCCTGCCAAGAGTGTCCCGATGACCACAAGGATCGGAATGAGAAGAACTCCTCTCTCCTTCAGGATTTTCACGACATCCGGTATATTTTCTTTTGCAATACCTTTCAGCCCTAGCTTCTTCGCTTCAAAATCAATGGCGAAGATCAAGGCGATATAGTACAGGAAGCTCGGAATGATGGCAGCCAGAATGACCGTCGTGTAGGAGATCCCGAGGAACCCGGCCATGATGAACGCTGCGGCCCCCATGATAGGAGGCATGATCATTCCTCCAGTGGAGGCCGCTGCTTCCACAGCTCCTGCGAATTTCGGTTTCAATCCGATGGATTTCATCAAGGGAATGGTGAATGTGCCCGTTGTGGCCACATTGGCAACCGCCGAACCACTCAATGACCCCGTCAATGCACTCGATAACACCGCTACCTGTGCGGGTCCTCCCCGTCTTCTTCCGGCAATGGCCAGTGCGAGATCATTGAACAGCTGTGTGGCCCCGCTGACAGAAAGGAATGCACCGAAGAGGATGAACATGACGATAAAGGTGGAAGCAGTCGAGAGCGTCAGTCCAAGGATCCCTTCCGTTGTCATATAGAGCCGGTACAAAAGGCGTTCCAACGAGAATCCTGCGTGACCGAAGATCCACGGAAAGTAGGTGCCAAACAGGGCATATACGATGGTGATGAGGCAGAGAATCGGAATGAATGCACCGACTGCCCTGCGCGCTGCCTCCAACAGGACGATGATCGTGATTCCTGCAAAGACATAATCGATGGTAATCGCCTGTGAAGCACGATCCACGTGGATAACGGAATAATTGAAAAGAAGATACACGATCCCCGCCAAAGAAAGGCCGATAAAAACATAGTCCAGAAGAGTGAACCGGGTATTGCTTGACTTCTTTCCTGAGGGGTAGAAAAAGAACGTTAGAAGTAAAAGTAGACCGAGAAAAATCAGATTCCGATAGATTTCCTGTATGTTGGATAAACCATTTGTATAGATGGCAAAGACCGAGAACAACACGGCAACCGATCCGGCGATGGTCTTATATATGCCAGTCAGTTCCCTTGCCCCGCCCCCTGCTTCCTTATCAAGATTCGCTGCTTCCGTATTCGTTGACATCGTCTTCACTTCCTTCCTTTATTGTGCTTCCGGCGGAATCAATTCTTCCGGAATATCCAATCCAGCTTCTTTGAAATATTTATACGCCCCTGCATGAAGAGGGACCGTGACTCCGTCGAGAGCTGTTTCTAACGTCATGTCCTTCGCTGAACTATGAACCTCATACATTTCATCCAGATTTTCATAAAGGGTCTTCGTCAACAGATAGATGGTGTCTTCGTCGATTTCTTTTGTAGTAGAGAGAAGATTTGGCTGTGCGATGGTTTGGATGTCTTCATCGATTCTAGGATACGTTCCGCCAGGGATCGTGTAACGATACCAGCTGTTCGAAATTTCATTGATGGCATCCAATTCTTCATCCGTCACTTCGAGTACAGTCGCTTTGACATTGCTTGCGTACATATCCGTAACAGCGGAAATCGGTATGCCGGCAGGCAGTGACCCTCCGTCCAGACGTCCATCCCTCATGGCGGATACCGTATCGCTGTAGCCGAGATACTCAGGGGAGATATCCTTTTTGGAGAGCTCAAGTCCTTCCATCATTACCAGCGTTGATTGTTCTGTACCGCTTGCCTGCGGTCCCACAGAAAACCTTGTACCATCGATATCCTCGATCGTTCCCGACTTCACTTTGTTATTCATGAGCACAAAATGCTCGACATTCGGCCACAACATGGCGACTGATCGCAGATCTTTATAGGGCTTGCCCGAGAACGTACTCTCCCCCTCATAAGCCTGGGTGGAAATCAACCCTTGCAAAATGGCGAGCTGCGCTTCCCCTTCCCGGAGCAATTCAATATTCTCAATGGATCCCGCAGAAGATTGCCCGCTTGCTTGAACTTTTTCCCCCTTTAAATGGCTGCTCCAAATATTCGCCATTCCGACCCCTATCGGGTAATAGGTTCCACCTGTAGAGGCAGTTGCAACAGAGACGAACTTTTTCCCCTTATTGCCTTCAGCGGTTCTGACCCCCACAACGGCGGCAATGAAGATAAACACGATACTGAGGATGATCTTCCATTTCTTCATAAATAACGTTCCCACCTTCCTTTATGTAAGCGCTTCAAAACTTGTAATACAAGTATACAATAAGACAAGGTTAAGCGAAAGAAAATTCTGACATTGTGTCCAAAATAAAAATGACCCCTGATTTTTCAGAGATCATTCATCTATGTGAATCCTTATTAAAGGAGAATTTTAGTACCATTGCTCCCAGTTGTTTGATTTGATATACTTCTTGATCATTTGAATATCGGACTTCATCTTCTCGATATCCGCGTTTACATTGCCCGCACCACGGTTCATCCGTTTGCTCATGACATTGTTCAGCATCGATGAGATATCGAAGTTCTTTGCCATTCCCAGGAGATTTTCCGTTGATCCCAGTCCTGTCCCCTTCATCAGGTTTTTCAGACTGTCTTCATTCATGATGGAATTCATCTGTTCCTTCAATGTATCCATATCGATGGATTGTCCTTGATCCTTCGATACTTTGTTGATCATTTCGAATAATCCTTCAAGTGGATTTCCTTTTTCACTCATTCTCCGTTCCTCCCTTCAGGGTCTTCTTATTATCTCCTGAAGAAGGGAGCCTGTCCCATCTTCAGGAGCGTCATTCTTACAACTCGCCTACCACTAACAATACAAGTAGCGCAATTCCGATTACTAGTGCCGCAAGAGGGGCAATAGCAAGCGTGATAAGGAACGCAGCCACAAGAATCACCAACAAAAGGCTGTAGAAATCAAATTCATAGCTTGGTTGAGATTTTGAGTAACCCATATCCAGTCACCTCCTTGTTCTTTTCTAGTAAATCACCTTACACCCTTATTCTATGTAGAACTGGTAGTTTCGCATCTGATAGAAGCCTATTTCTATTAAAACGGGCGAAAATAGACGTCAGCATAGATTGAATAGTCCCCTTGACGCCAGCCCCTCCCATCCTCATGGGAGCACAAAAAAAACGCTGGACCCTTAGTGGGCCCAGCACGGTGTATCTTATATTTAAATCACTTCACGATCCCAGTGGCGGTGCTCGGAAATGGCTTTGACGAAGCGTTTGGAGAAATCATCTCCTTCATTCGTCACGACACCTGACCCTTCTTTGATACCGGCAGAAGCAAGCCATTCAGCTCCTTCATGGACGGCACCGATCGGCTTGAAGTGTGAGAAGGCTTCCTTCACGAAATACTGTGTTTCACTTGTAAACTTCTTATTTGTTTCGGTTCCACCCGCGAGGAAGATGCTGTCGAACAGAACCGATTCGCCTGTCAGGAATGTATGATCCACCTCAAGCTCAGCCCCGTCAGCTCCTTTGACAACACCGAGCTTGCCGGATATGATCTCTGGCTGCACCCCTTCTTCTTTAAGTGAGTTAAGGATGGAAGATACTGCACTGTTGAATCCTCCTGTCACGATGACACCGACTTTTCGGGTCTGAGGCTTCTTCTTCGTGTTTTCCTGGCTGAGTGCAGGAGATGATTTCGTTATATTGGAACCGGCATCCTCAGGAGCTTCAAGCCCGATTTGTTCCGCAAAACCTGCGGCCAGTTCCTTACTGACATTGGCAAACATGGCCACAATCTGCTTCCTCACGTCCACACTCTCCACTTTCCCGAGCTCAAAGCTGAATGCCTGGATGATGTGATCCTTTTCCGGGCGGCTCATACTGTTCCAGAACATCGTCGCCTGGGAGAAGTGGTCTTTGAAGCTCTCACTCCTGGCCCTGACCTTGTGGCCCTCTACTTTCTCCTGATAGTGGACATAGCCGCCCTCCTCAGGACTTGCCGGCGCCGGAGTATTGTTGGCGAGTGAGTTTTTGTGATAGCTCACCTGACCACGATTGATCGTCTGGCGGCCGTAACCGTCCCGCTGATTATTATGGAACGGGCAGACCGGACGGTTGATCGGGAGTTCATGGAAGTTCGGTCCGCCTAGACGGATGAGCTGCGTATCCGTGTAGGAGAAGAGCCTTCCCTGAAGCAGCGGGTCATTGGAAAAGTCGATGCCCGGAACGACAGATCCCGGATGGAATGCCACCTGCTCCGTTTCGGCGAATACGTTATCCACATTCCGATTGAGGGTCATCTTCCCAATAATCTTGACCGGTACATCTTCTTCCGGCCATAGCTTGGTCGGATCCAATACGTCGAAGTCGAAGTTGAATTCGTCTTCCTGCTTGATGAGCTGAACGCCAAGCTCGAATTCCGGATAGTCTCCGTTCTCGATGGATTCATAAAGATCGCGGCGATGGAAGTCAGGGTCCTTCCCGTTGATCTTCTGTGCTTCATCCCACACAAGGGAATGTGTCCCGAGGACCGGCTTCCAGTGGAATTTCACAAAGTGCGCCTTCCCTTCATCGTTGACAAAGCGGAACGTATGGACGCCAAAGCCCTCCATCATGCGGAGACTTCTAGGGATGGCACGATCCGACATGGCCCACATGACCATATGGGCCGATTCCTGGTTGTTGGCGACGAAATCCCAGAATGTATCATGGGCTGAAGCCGCCTGTGGCATTTCATTATGAGGCTCCGGCTTTACTGCATGGACGAAATCAGGGAATTTGATGGCATCCTGGATGAAGAAGACAGGGATGTTGTTCCCAACAAGATCATAATTCCCTTCTTCTGTATAGAACTTCGTGGCGAATCCGCGGGCATCCCGCACGGTTTCAGCAGATCCCTTCGATCCTGCCACCGTGGAAAAGCGCACGAATACCGGCGTCTTCACGGACGGATCCTGAAGGAATTTCGCCATTGTATAGTCTTTCATCGATTCATACACTTCAAACTCACCGTGTGCGGCATAGCCCCTGGCATGGACGATGCGCTCCGGGATCCGCTCGTGGTCAAAGTGTGTCATCTTTTCACGGAAGTGGAAATCCTCGATCAGGGTCGGACCGCGTTCCCCCGCCTTGAGGGAAAATTCATCTTCCGATACCTTCAGTCCCTGATTCGTGGTGAGATGCTTATCCTTATCATCCACACGGTACTGTTCCAGCTGTTCATCCTTGCTATTCCCGTTCACCTTGCCATGACGTTCATTACTCATTCTCTCAACCCTCTCCACCTGTTTTTTAATGCTGTTTACTATGTAAACAAATCCACTTACAAACTACCCTTCTATTGGTAGAATAAACATGATTTTCTGGAGAGGTATTCCTCCTAACCTATTATTTCCATAGAAAAAAAGGCATCTTCCAAAGATGCCTCCTTCCGTTCATCCTCTATTCATTCTTCATCGATTCTTCATCGATCATTCATGATCCCTTATCCATTCTACAGGGCCGGATACAAGGGTTCCCTTTGGCACCGTGATGTAAACGGCGTCGGTGCCGATGGAGGATTCAAACGATTCACCTCCAAAAGCGGTCACACCTTTAAACTGATTGGTCACAAAAGAGCCTGTGTACTGATTGATGACGATCTTCTTCTCGGGCTGACTTTTCACTGTCAGGACCCCATCTTTAAATGCTATCTTTGGAGAAGGTACTTCGCTCGTGATATCCAGATTCTGAAGAACGCTCCGGGATACAATATGCTTTACCGTAATTTCATCTGATTTCCCCCGGTCGTCTACAATGATGAAAGGGTCGCCGTCTTGCCATCCCATCGTTTTGACATCGAACGATTTTTCCTTACCGGGGAAGTTCCATTCTTTTTGCAAAACAGCTGTTGGCACCTGTTCAATGGTGCCGTCCATCAGGCCGGTCATAAATCGGTTGTAGTCTTTTTCATTTGTATAATCAGCTGCTGCATACCTTGTGTCCTTCATATGGTCAGGCAAGAATACGAATACGAGGATGGAAGCAACCAGTATGATCCCATATACCAGCAAGATTTTTTCCGGTAAGATCCGTTTGCCTAACCCTGCAACCTTCGTCTTTTTGAGAGAAAAACCAATAAGCACTGCAAGTAGGGCGATGATGAAGATGGGGAGTATAAGGCCAAGGACCATCATGATTTCACCTCCAAGCGATTTCCTGTTATCAGGTTCACCGCGAAAAGCGGGAGGCTGACGAGCAGGAACTTTCCAACGAATAGACTGAATGAGGTCTCATCCAAAAAGAAGAGGAAAAGATCTTCTGTTAAGAATCGGACGCCCAACATAAATGAAGTGGTCATGGGGACGCCGATGACTATGGCAGGAATGATGAAGAGGAACAGCTTATTCATCTGAACCAGCATACCGCACGTATACCCTGAAAGGGCGAACAATATCAGGTACATACAAGTTCCAAGGATTCCTTGAATCGTCGGTGCAGCCCCCTCAAAAATAAACGCTGCATCCCGGAACAAAATCAACAGATCACGGAGTAAATAATCTGCACCGATCGCTGTGAGTGCCCCGATGATGGATATGATCAATAGACACAGCAGTGATGAAACCTGACTGGTCAGCCTGTTACTAACCATTAAAAAGTCACTGTATCGATACGCCTTCGTCGTGATGACGATGGCCGTCATGAATGACCAGATCATCGTGAAGACCAGGATCAGGTTCCCGGAATACCCGTTCACCTCGAAGGAATAGCCCATGGAAGAGGATCCGACCGACCCACCGGTGCTCCCGAGGGATAGTAAAAGCGCGACAACTTGAACAATGATCATCGATGTATAAACCCCTCTATAAGCTTTCAGCTTGTATCGAAGCTGTTTCATGACGATGCTCCAAAAGTCTGCCTTAGCGATAGACATCATCGATTCCCCCTTTTCCCCTTCCTGTGATGTACACACATGCGTCTTCTGCCGCTACTTCCCTGACCGCAAACGTTTCAGGGATGCGCCCTTCAAGCCGGTCCCCTCTTACAGCAGCAAGTGCCAGGTGAGGGGTGGTGGATTTCATGTGCAGCACGTCCTGCGCGGAAGCCCACTTTTCCAGTTCTTCTTTCGGTCCGCTCACTTCGATGACAAGCTGCCTGATTTCATCAACACTCTTATGAAGGCACAGCCCGCCGTCCTTCATGAGGAGGATGTTCTCAATGAGATCCTCCATCTCGGTCAGGAGATGACTGGAGAGGATCATGGTTCTCGGATGGGCGAGATAATCCTTCAGCATCATGCGATAGAAGTCTTTCCTGACGGCTGCGTCCATCCCCGTGACGGGCTCATCCATGATAGTCAAGGGGCAGCGTGCAGCAAGGCCGACAATGACGTTGAAGGTGCTTTTCATGCCTTTGGACAGCTGGCTATGATACGCTTTTCCGTCAAGGGAGAAATGGGCCATCAGCTTCCGGGCGATCTCCATATCCCAATTGGGATAGAAGGTCTTCATGGCATGGAGGATTTCCTTCAGGTTCAGATAAGGGGAAAAGGTCATTTGGTCATCCACATAGATACTGTTGGCGGATACCTTCAAGGAATTGAAGGGAGTTTCTTCAAAAATGCGGATTTCTCCATCCGTCGGCTGTATGAATCCGGCCAGGAGCTTCAATAAAGTCGTCTTCCCTGCGCCATTCCTTCCGATCAAACCCGTGATCACATTCTCCTCGATCGTAAATGTCATCTGGTTCACGGCCTTCTTCCCACCATACAACTTTGAGACACGATTGCACTCGATGACACTCACTCTTCATCCCCCCTTATCATTTCTTCCCTGATCAACCGGATCAGTTCGTCTTCCGATACATTCAGATACTCAGCTTCCCTCACCAGATTCCCGACGAGTTCCGCAAGAGTCTCATTTTTTCTCTTCATCAAGATGATGTTCTTTGCCTTTTCTGATACAAACATACCCAGCCCCCTTTTTTTGTACAGCACTTCTTCATCTACTAATAGCGATAGTCCCTTTCCTGCCGTGGCCGGATTAATATTGAGCATGTCGGAAAGCTGATATTGTGAGTAAACTTTCTGATCTGCTTGTAGGGCATCAGAAAGGATCTCCGTTTCGACCCATTCGGCAATCTGGACGTAAATCGGCTTCGAACTGTTTGAATTTAAGATCAAGAGTGCATTCACCTCTCCCTGCCATAGTGCATTACTGATGTAATGTACTATATACCGATTTACGTTGTTTTGCAATAGGTACAGAGGAATTTTTTTCAAACTCACTTGCCAACGTAACATTGTTCTGCTATTCTGAATACAGATACAGCGTAACAATGTTTTGTTACAAGGAGGTTGAGTATGAGTGAAGAACTGATTTCCAAACGTGAAGTCCTCGATATGACCGGCATTTCCTACGGACAGCTCTACCGGTGGAAAAGAAAGAACATCCTCCCTGAAAGCTGGTTTATCAAAAAGTCCAGCTTCACGGGACAAGAAACCTACTTTCCAAAGGAGAAAGTGCTCGAACGCATACAAAAGATCAAAGAGCTGAAGGATGACCACTCCCTCGATGAGCTTTCAGCGATCTTCTCTCCTGATTCGTCCACCATCCAACTGAGTGGACAGCAGGTAAGGGAACTGAACCTGATACCGGAAGATCTCTGGAACTTGTTCCAAGCAAGGGAAACCTTTACCGGTCAGGATCTGCTGCACGGCAAGATTTTGCACATTGCCAAAGAGGAGGGCGTGGAGAAAGAAGCATTGAAGGAGCTGGTCTCCTTTCTGGAATCTTCCCCTCCTCCCCTCGACTACAGGCTCATCGGCATGAGCAAAGGCTCGGGATGGATGTGGATGCAGCTTCCCGGTGACAGTAAGTGGGTCATGGAAGAATCCGTGAAAGCCGTGGAGATGGACATCGGTTCGTTGATGGAACAAGTGAACGGCAGCATTGCAACAAAGTGAAGATATTCTAAGGAGGATAACGATGAGTGCAGCTCAAACGAAATTATATGACTTGAAGATCAGTGGAAGCGGGACATCGGGAGGCGGGACATTCAAAGATGTGAAAATTAGCGGAAGCGGAAAGATTCATGGCGACTTATCCTGCAAGGATTTCCATATGTCTGGTTCGGGTAAGGTGGATGGAAAAGTGGATGCGGAACATATGAAAACGAGCGGCTCTTCCGTGTTTTCAGGCGACATCCAAACAGGGACCTTCATCGTAAGCGGTTCTTCCAAATGTAACGGGAATCTTACAGCACAAGAAGTTGACATCAGTGGTTCGGTGAAGATCGCCGGTGATTTATTCGCACAGACGCTCGAGAGCAGCGGAGCATGTAAAGTGGACGGAAGGATCCAGGGGCAGTCCCTTGAGACAAGCGGTTCCCTCAAGGTCGGCAAGGACTGCGAAGTGGAAAGCTTCACTTCTTCAGGCTCCGTCCATATTGACGGATTGCTGAATGCGGATAAGATTGATATCAAGCTGCATCATCACTCCTCCATCAAGGAAATCGGCGGCGAAACAGTGGTGGTCAAACAGAGCCGCACGGGGAAATTCTTCAAGCAGGTGGTCAATTTCTTCACACAAAAAGATGAGTTCCTCCACTGTGACCTCATTGAGGGGGATCTCATCACCCTGGAAAATACTAAAGCAAAGCTCGTTCGCGGGAAGCACATCATCATCGGAGAGAATTGTGAAATTGAAAACGTGGAATATTCCCATGAACTAGACACGAAAGAAAATGCAAAGGTCATGCGTTCGACCAAGATTTAACAACCAAGGCTCCGGGCTCTCCGGAGCTTTTCTTGTTCCCTTTACCTGTTTTTAACAAAAGTCCTTATGTACATTCTGAATCTTCTGCTATATTAATAGATATATAGTATATTTCCCTGTTGGAGGTACACATGACCCGCCTGACTGAGCATCTTATCGTCGTATCATTTGACTGCCTGTCTTCACTGGATTATCCCCTTTTGCAAGAGCTCCCACACTTCAGCCGCCTGCTCGATGAAGGGGCATTATGCCGGAATGTGCGCACCATTTATCCATCGGTCACCTACCCTTGTCATGCATCGATCGTGACGGGTAACTATCCGAAGCGTCATGGGATCATCAATAATACGCTCATCCAGCCGGGACGCCCTTCGCCCGACTGGTACTGGCACCGCTCTCACATCCAGGGAACCACCCTCTACGATGAAGCAAAGGCAGCCGGGCTTACAACGGCCGCCCTTCTATGGCCCGTCACTGCGAAAGCAAACATCGATTACAATCTTCCCGAGATATTCGCCAACCGTCCGTGGCACCACCAGATCATGGTTTCACTCATGAATGGGACCCCGCTCTACCAAATGGATCTTCAACGGCGATTCGGTTCAATAAGGAACGGTCTTGAACAACCCGCTTTGGATGATTTTGTACTGGAATCCGCTATCCATACGATCCGTACGAAGAAGCCAGGCCTGACACTCATCCATTTCACCGACCTTGATACGATGAGGCACTATCACGGATTCTCTTCCAAGGAAGCCCTTGATGCCATCCACCGTCATGATGATCGCCTGGGAAGGATCATGCATGCACTGGATGAAAGCGGATGTGAGTATACGTTGATTGCATTGGGAGATCACAGTGCACTCGACGAAGATACGGCCATCCAACTGAACGTTTGCTTCAAGGAGCAAGGGTGGATCACATGTAATCAAAAGGGGAAAGTGACCGATTGGCAGGTTTATGCTAAGGGGTGCGACGGCTCATCGTATGTTTATGTGAGAGACGAAGGGCTTATGGATAGGGTACACCGATTGTTGCGAGCGCTTCAAAAAGAAGGTGGAATCGAAGAGATCTTCACGGGATATGAAGCGGGACTCATGGGTGCAGATGGGAGTGCCGCATTCATGCTCGAGGCAGAGAAGGGCTATTACTTCAAGGACTTTACCGAGGGCGACTTCCTTCATCGCATCACCCCTCAAGATGTCCAGGATCGCAACTATACATGGGGTTCTCATGGTTACTCCCCTTCCAAGGAACAGTACGGGACGATGTTCATGGCCATGGGCAACGGAATCAGAAAGACGGAAATCCCATTGATGAATCTTGTGGATGAGGGTCCTACCATGGCACGCCTCCTCGGCCTTGACCTCGGGGATACAGATGGGGTATGCCGACATGAATTACTGGATGCAGTGAACATTGAACAGGAGGACGGAAAAGGATGAAAAAGTTCACAAAAGAAGAGAATAGTTGGATCCTTTATGATTGGGCGAACTCAGCCTATTCCATCATCATCTCCACGGCCGTTTTCCCGCTTTTCTTCAAGGCAGCCGCTACAAGTGCAGGAGTGAGCTCCGTGGACTCCACGGCGTATCTCGGCTACACCATTGCCATCGCGACGTTCATTTTGGCCATGCTCGGTCCGATATTGGGCACGATTGCTGATTACGAAGGCTACAAGAAAAAATTCTTCACCTTCTTCTTCACCCTGGGTATCATCTTTACAGCTTCCCTCGCCTTCATTCCAGGGGAGCAGTGGATCCTCCTCCTCATCTTTTACACGGTTTCCACCGTGGGATTTGCGGGAGCCAACGTATTTTATGATGCCTTCCTCACCGATGTAACAAGCGAAGACCGGATGGACCGTGTTTCTGCCAGGGGCTATGGGCTCGGTTACATCGGAAGCACGATCCCGTTCATCATCGCCATCGCCATCATTGTGCTCGCCCAGAGCCAGGTCATTCCCATCGCCGTCGACACGGCCAGTGGCATCGCCTTTGTGATAACAGCGATATGGTGGGGAATCTTCACCATCCCTCTCCTCAAGCATGTCAAACAGCACTATTTCATCAAACGCGAAAAAAACCCCGTTGCGAAGAGCTTTAAACGCCTCGGTAAGACCTTTAAAGAAATCCGGAAATACAGAGCCCTTTTTCTATTCCTGTTGGCTTATTTCTTTTATATCGATGGAGTCGGTACGATCATCACCATGTCCACAGCCTATGGAAGTGATCTAGGCATCACTTCTACCAACCTGTTGATCATCCTGTTTGTCACCCAGGTGGTGGCAGGGCCATTTTCCATCCTTTACGGAAGACTTTCAGAGAAGTTCACGGGGAAGAAAATGTTGTACGCAGGAATCATCGTCTATATCGGCGTCTGCATCTACGCCTACTTCCTCGAAACGACCCTTGATTTTTGGATTCTCGCCATGCTTGTCGCCTCCTCTCAGGGGGGTATCCAGGCACTGAGCAGATCTTATTTTGCCAAGATGGTCCCTAAAAAGAACGCCAATGAGTTCTTCGGTTTCTATAATATCTTCGGGAAATTCGCTTCGATCATGGGGCCATTGCTCGTGGCCGTGACGTCCCAGGTGACAGGGCAGTCTAACAGCGGGGTGTTCTCCCTGGTGATCCTCTTTGTGATCGGGATTGTCATCCTCGCCTTCGTACCTGAGCCTAAGGAAGAATCCGTCGATCGCTCCGCCATCATCTGATAGAAAAATCCGGCCGAAATCACTTCGGCCGGATTTTCTTATTAGAACTTCGGAGCAGCAGCTTTGGCTTTTTCAATGGCATCCGCTTTAATTTCCTCGGCTTTATCCGGCATGGCCGCATGCCCTTCGACAAAAATCCCTTCAAAAGACGGGACGCCGAAAAATTGCATGATAATCCCAAGATATCGGTGACCCATCTCAAGCTCGGCCTGGGGCCCATGGGAATAGATGCCTCCCCTTGCCTGGATGTGGATCGCTTTCTTGTCCGTCAAGAGACCGACAGGACCATTCTCGGTATATTTGAATGATTTCCCTGCGACGGCAACCGAGTCTATATATGCCTTCATGACCGGTGGAAATGAGAAATTCCAGAGTGGCGTGACGAACACATATTTATCGGCTTCCACGAACTGCTTGGAAAGCTCATTCAGGCGGCTTACCTTTGTCTGCTCATCCGGGGACAGATCTCCTCCGGACTGGAGTTTCCCCCATCCACTGAAGACATCGGCATCAATGGCCGGGATATGTTCCTTATAGAGATCTAGATGGGTGATCTGGTCATCCTGATGGCTTTGCTGGTAGGACGTGATGAACGCTGAAGCAACCGCCATGCTGTAAGATTGGGTTTCATCATGCGGGTGTGCGGTGATATATAGAACTTTTGCCATTTTTGGGACCTCCTCCTTATTGCTCTCTTCTCTAAGGGAGAAAGAACCTCCATAGTTTTCGCCTTTTACACTCGTTTATCCCGTTTTTTGAAAAAGAGCGACCCCGGGATTTTGTACCCGGGGTCGCTCTTTTTCATTCTTCCGATCCGTATGGATTACCTGAAATGCTTTTCCGCATCTCTTCTGTCAAGACGAAGGGTTCCTGTACCCCTTCGCCTTCCTTGCTTACCGGGTGACTCCCATCAAAATGCAATGGTTTTCCTTCCATCTGATTGCACCTCCGTTATCATCGCTCTCATCCCCGGGTGACTGATTCTTAATACCTACTTCTCCCTTTTACAACTTTTTCCCTTTTTTATACTGATAATATTTATTTTCAAGGTCAATGATCCGTCCGGCATGTGATTCATGTGCGCTGCGTTTTGTTTCATCCACAAGCTTTTCAAGATATACCCTGCACTGCTTCGCTCCCCTTACTAACAGAGGGACGCCGACTGCATCAAGCCCGAGTCCCCGGGCTAAAAAACCGCCCGCGGTCATGACCGGGGGCACAACGGGGGAAGTGTTGGAAAAGATGATCTTTCCGTCACGATCATAGCGGGAAAGAAGCATCTTGCTTACATCTTTCATGGCGGGGAGCACATACTTAGAAGACCTTTTCCCTATCGTATATACATCATGACCGTCATGATCCGTTCCCTTGAAAAAAAGATGACCGGCATCTTTTTTCTTCAGCTGATTGAAGTCAGGGATGGAAAGGATTTCTTCATCGGTCCACTCTCTATCAGGCAGCAATCTCAGGTGGATCGCTGCAGCCATGGAGGTCGTGTGGGTCCCTCCGAAATCATGGTAAATAAAAATCATCTCATCACCCTTACCGATCGTCTTTTTATCAGTATGGGCCTTTTCCTTCTTTTTATCCCCCGGCTGCACCCGCTCCTCCTGCGGCTCCGGCCGGTGTCCTTTGACCGAGCTCCTGATCGAGGACCAGCAGGGCGGCTGAGTTGTTACCGGCAAGCGTCAACCGGTCTACAATCGTTTTGGACTGAGCTTCTTCATCGACCTGCTCACGGAGGAATTCCTGAATGATGATGGCAGACTGTTGATCATTCTGGGCGGCGTACTCATAGGCTTTCCGGTATGCATCCGTGACGAAACGTTCGTGCTCCAATACCTTCTGGAAGGTTTCGAGCGGTGTCCCGAATGTCTTCGGCTGTGCAGGAAGAGCCGCCAGTTCCACCACACCTCCACGATCGGTCAGGTAATCGATCAGCTTCAATAAGTGCGTCCTTTCTTCTTCCGATTGGACACGGAGCCAATTGGCCATCCCTGTGTAATTTTGATTGGCAAGGTAAGCAGACATAGCAAGGTACAGGGTGGTAGAGACATGTTCAATCTGAATCAGGTTATTGATAAGTTTTTGCATCTGTTCGTTCATGATTTTATTCCTCCTTTGTTCATTCCGGACTCATGCCCATTACATTAATATATATAGGGGATGGAAGCAGGATATGAACAAATAACCTTGAAGATTCGTTGGGCATATACTGTACAGAATGAGAAAGGGTGGATGATATGAACATCTATGCAATCAGGAATCAAAGACCTGTCCACGGCGGAGGCGGTCACGTCAACTGGGGCAATGGCTCGGCCAGCTGGCATCACGGCGGCGGATGGAATACAGGAGGTTGGAACCACGGTGGAAATTGGGGACCGGGTTGGAATCATGGTTGGGGATATCCCGGTGCAGGTTTTGCCGCCGGAACGGTCACCGGTCTTGCCGTCGGGACAGCTGCATCACCAGGACCCTACCCAGTCCCCGTGCCCGCTTACCCATATCCCTATCCCTATCCTTACCCGTATCCATACCCTTATACAGTGCAGTAGGCTGTCGGCCGGTCATTTGCCGGCCTTTTTTCAATTCGGGAAAATGGGATGGGGATGGTTTTAGTGCTATAATAAGTGGGCAACATACTGCTTGAGAGAAGAATACAGGAGGAACCATTATGGATTTATCATTTTCATCCGAAGCCATCATTGCGCTGTTGAAGATCATCGCCATTGACATCATCTTATCTGGCGATAATGCCGTAGTCATCGCGATGGCAACGAGAAGACTTCCAAAAGATCTGCAGAATAAAGCTATCTTCTGGGGCACAGGCGGCGCAGTCATACTAAGGATATTATTTGCAGCTATCATTGTTTATCTTTTAAAGATCCCTTATGTCCATCTACTCGGAGGAATCCTTTTACTGTGGATCGCCTATAATGTCCTCGTCGAGGATGAAGGCGATGCCGATATCAAATCGCATTCCAAACTGGGACAGGCCATCGGGACCATCATCCTTGCCGATGCAGTCATGAGCCTCGATAATGTCGTGGCAGTGGCAGGAGCCGCACATGGTCATATCGGCATGATCGCCCTCGGGGTTTTCATCAGCATCCCGATCATGATCTTTGGCTCGAAACTCATCGTCAAGGTCCTTGAAAAGTATCGTTGGATCGCCTATCTCGGTTCTGGGATCCTAGCCTATACGGCTGGGGAAATGATCGTCGGGGATGAAAAGTTCCTGAAGTTCCTGAATCTTCATGAAGGTGCTACGACCATGACGATCACCATCGCCCTCACCATTGCCATCCTTTTGATCGGCTTCCTCGTAAATAAGCGCAGATCTTCTAAACGTGAGAATCAATATGGGTAACTAAAAAAAATCCAGACACCTGTCTGGATTTTTTTATGACTTCCGGTCATTTCCCTACCATCTTTTTAATCAACTCACGATTCCGCTTTTTGAATACTTCATTGTGGGATGACACCATTCCGGACTTGTCTGCATCGGGGGAAATGAAGCTCTTTGCACGGTTGACGGCATTCGCTGCGTCCTGAAATGCTCCTGCAATCAAATGGACCTTCCCTTCATGCTTCAAGATATCGCCTGCCGCGTATAATCCTTGCACGGATGTTTCGCTCACGGCATTTCCTTTCAAATAAAAGTCATCCAGCATTTCGATTCCAAGGGAACTATCTTTCAAGAGGGATGAGTCGATTTCGAACCCGTGATTGACGATGACGTCATCGACCGACACGATGGTTGTATTTTCCGTCTCTACATTCATCAGCTCCACCTTCTCGATCTTCTCCCCATCTTCAGAACCGATCAAGCGCGTGATGGTTGTGTTGAATAGGCAATCGGCCGAGCTGTTCATGAGCTGGGAGCATTGGGCTTCATGTCCTGTGAAGGAGGCCTTCCTGTAAGTGACCATGACCTTCCCTGCCACAGGCTCTAACTCATTCGCCCAATCAACAGCCGAATTCCCGCCTCCCGAGATCAAGACGGTCCTGCCCTTGAATTGTTTGAGGGATTTCACTGTGTAATGAAGGTTGGACACCTCGAACCGCTCTGCGCCTTCAATCTTCAATTTTTGAGGATTGATGATTCCGCTCCCCACCGCCACGATCACCGTCTTGGACAAATGGACATCACCCGAGTCTCCTTCGAGGATAAAGATCCCCTCCGGATCCTTCCTGATGGAAGAAACCTTTTCATTGAGTACGACGGTCGGATCAAATGTAAGACCCTGCTTCACGAGTTGCTTGATCAGGTCGGCTCCGGACAAAGGAGTAAGGCCCCCGACATCCCATATCATTTTCTCAGGATACACATGGATCTTTCCTCCCAATCGCGGCTGGGACTCAATCAACTTCGTTTTCATTTCCCTCAATCCACTATAGAAAGCGGAATATAGACCGGCTGGTCCTCCGCCGATTATCGTGACATCATAGATCTCCTTCTCACTCATCCTAATCCCCCGCTATCTAAATGATTATCATTCTCAATTACATCCTACCTCTTTTCAACCGCTTTGACAACCAATTTTCTATTGACAATGGGCAAAAAGGAATATACGATGAGTATTAGTTGACACTGAGAATCATTATCACCAATTAGGAGGGATAGGATGAATCGTCTCTTTTCTACCGAGCTTTCCGTTGGGTATGACGATCGACTCATCGTGAAGAATCTGAGCGTAAGCATCCCGGATAAACAGATCACCACCATCATCGGTCCGAACGGCTGTGGAAAGTCGACCTTGCTGAAAGCGATTACCCGGATCATCCCCCATCAGACGGGGAATATCCTTCTTGATGGACAAAACATCCATAAACAGAGTACGAAGGAATTGGCCAAGAAAATGGCCATACTCCCCCAGACCCCTGAAAGCGCAAGCGGATTGACCGTCGGTGAACTTGTATCCTACGGACGATTCCCGCATCAGAAAGGCTTGGGCCGCTTAACGAAGAAGGATCAGGATATGATCCACTGGGCAATGGAGGAGACCGGCACGCTTCCTTTTAAACACAGGGAAGTAGATGCTTTATCAGGTGGGCAACGTCAGCGCGTGTGGATCGCCATGGCCCTCGCCCAGGAAACGGACATCATCTTCCTGGATGAACCGACAACGTATCTCGATATGGCCCACCAGCTCGAGGTCCTTGAGCTCCTGGAAAGGCTCAATCGGGAGCAAGGACGCACGATCGTCATGGTCCTCCACGATCTGAATCAGGCAGCCCGGTTCGCCGATCACATCATCGCCCTGAAGGACGGTGATCTGGTGAGTTCCGGTACAGGGGAGCAGGTCATTACCCGCGAGACCTTGAGGAAGGTGTTCAACATCGACGCCGAAATCGGCCGCGATCCCCGGACCCTCAAACCAATGTGCATCACATACAACTTAATTAAAGGAGAAGAACAACATGAAGAAATGGCTGGCACCTATCATTCTGCTATTCGTGCTACTAGTTAGTGCATGCGGCAATCAAACATCAACGGATCAAAAGGAAGAGAAAAAGAAAGAAGACAAGGGAACCATTACCTATCAATCTGAAAACGGGCCCGTAGAAGTTCCAGCCGACCCTAAACGCGTCGTCGTCCTGTCGTCCTTCGCCGGTAATGTCATGGCCCTCGACGTCCCTCTTGTCGGGGTGGATTCATGGTCCAAAATGAACCCCCGCTGGGATGATTCCCTTAAAGATGTCAAGGAAGTCAGCGATGAAGACCTTGAGAAAATCATCGAGCTGGACCCGGATCTCATCATCGGACTATCCAATATCAAGAATGTCGATAAGCTCAAAAAAATCGCCCCTACCGTTACATATACGTATGGAAAAGTCGATTACCTCACGCAGCATCTTGAGATCGGAAAGCTCCTGAACAAAGAGGATGAAGCAAAAGCCTGGGTGGATGATTTCAAAAAACGGGCAGCTGATGCCGGTGAAGATATCAAAGCGAAAATCGGTGATGATGCCACTGTTTCCGTCATCGAAAGCTTCAATAAACAACTCTATGTATACGGAAACAACTGGGGACGCGGAACCGAGATCCTCTATCAGGAAATGGGACTTAACATGCCTGACAAAGTAAAAGAAGAAGCGCTTGAGCCAGGTTACTTCGCCCTCTCCACGGAAGTACTCCCTGACTTCGCTGGTGACTACCTGATCGTCAGCAGGGATCCGAATGCAGAGAATTCTTTCACCAAGACGGATACGTATCGTTCGATACCTGCTGTGAAGAATAACCGCGTATATGAAGTAAACATGATGGAATTCTACTTCAATGATCCTCTGACGCTGGATTATCAGCTCGAGTTCTTCAAAGAGAAATTCCTAGGAAACCAGTAATCTCCCGAAAGGAATTCTTACTATAAGAATTCCTTTCTCTTATACTACGACAGAAAAGATGATGGCTATGAGTCGAAAACTACCATACATACCTACACTATCCATTCTCATTATCGTATTATGCGGATCATTCCTTGTATCCGTCACCTTTGGTGCGGCTGACACGACCCTTTCCGACGTCTGGGGGGCGCTGACCAATACCGGGAGCGGGGACAAGATCTCGATTCTCCAGGAACTCCGTTTCCCCCGTGAAGTGGCTGCCATCCTCGTCGGAGCCGCTCTCAGCGTTTCCGGTGCCATCATGCAGGGGATGACCCGCAACCCCCTGGCTGACCCGGGACTGCTCGGCCTCACGGCAGGAGCCAATGCAGCCCTGGCTGCCGCCCTTGCCTTCCTGCCTTCCATCGGTCCATTCGGCATCATGCTTGCGTGTTTCATAGGAGCGGCTGTCGGCGCAGGGCTCGTCTTTGGTATCGGAGCGGTGAAAAGGGGCGGGTTCTCGCCATTTCGCATCGTCCTTGCTGGAGCGGCTGTATCTGCTTTTTTATTTGCTGTGTCAGAAGGCATCGGTCTTTACTTCAAACTATCAAAAGACATCTCCATGTGGACCGCAGGTGGACTGATCGGAACGACTTGGAATCAAATCTATATCATCGGTCCATGTATCCTTTTATGCGTGATCTTCTCCATGGGGTTTTCAAGGCAATTGACCATCCTGAGCCTGAATGAGGAGGTCGCAGTCGGATTGGGTCAGCGGACGGTCCTCGTCAAATCGGCCCTCTTCTTATTGACGGTCATCCTGGCAGGGTCTGCTGTCGCCCTAGTAGGGAATATGGCCTTTCTCGGATTGATGGTCCCCCACATCGCTCGGGCACTGACAGGGACCGATTACCGTACCATCATACCGGTCTCGGTCGTCCTGGGAAGCACGTTCATGCTTCTGGCCGATACGATCGGCCGGACCGTGAATGCACCCTACGAGACTCCCGTTGCGGCCATCGTTTCCTTGATGGGCCTTCCTTTCTTCTTATTCATCGTTCGGAAAGGCGGGAAACTATGATCCATCCGAAGCTACTCAAAAAACAGCGGGCGATCTTGATTGCTCTTCTGGTTTTCATCGTGTCTACCGTTTTGATCGGAATCAGCCTGGGGTATTCCTCGGTCTCCATTGACAGGCTGATCCCCACCATCATGGGAAATGGTTCCTTTAAGGATGAATTCATCCTCTTCTCCATCAGGCTTCCGAGGATCGTGATCACCGTGCTTGCCGGTATGGCCCTTGCCCTCTCTGGCTCCATCCTGCAGACGATGACGAAGAATGACCTTGCAGATCCCGGGATCATCGGGATCAACTCCGGTGCCGGAGTCGCCATCACGGTCTTTTTCCTGTTCTTCCCCATCGATGCAGGATCATTCGCCTTTATGCTTCCCCTCGTGGCCTTTGCCGGAGCGATTCTGACTGCGGGTCTCATCTATTTCTTCTCGTCCACACGGGGTAGCGGACTTCAACCCGTCAAGATGATCCTTGTAGGGGTCGGATTCTCCACGGCATTCTCCGGATTGATGATCATCATGATCTCCAGCGCGGAACGGGCAAAAGTCGACTTCATCGCCAACTGGCTTGCCGGTAACATATGGGGAGCTGATTGGCCATTCGTATGGGCGATCCTTCCCTGGCTTGTGGTTTTGATTCCGTTCACTCTCTATAAAGCACGTACACTGAATCTCCTGGCCCTGAGCGACTCTGCTACCATCGGCGTCGGGGTGGCGCTGAAGCGGGAGAGGATCATCCTTCTGTTCACAGCCGTGGCCCTGGCCGCATCGGCCGTCTCCGTGACGGGAGGGATCGCCTTCATCGGTCTGATGGCTCCCCATCTTGCCAAATCCCTTGTGGGACCGCGCCATCAGCTGTACCTTCCGGTAGCCTTGCTGCTCGGGGGATGGCTGCTCCTCGCAGCCGATACGGTCGGCAGAAATGTCCTCGAGCCGGATGGTCTTCCTGCCGGAATCATGGCCGCTTTGATCGGAGCTCCTTATTTCGTTTATCTACTTCTGAAAAAATAGAAGGGCACAAAGCCGGATCTTCCAAGATCCGGCTTTTTTGTGCTCATGAACCTGGACAAATCCCAATATACTGTAGTCAATCATCGAAAGGAGTTGTTCATCATGTTAGCTTCCATTGCCGACAGGTTATCAAGACTTGTCCAGCGATACTTGCCAGATGCTTTCGTCATTGCTGTCCTGCTTACGCTCCTCGTCTTCGGTATCGGGATTTCCCTGAAGCCTGCAGAGCCCCTCAGCCTTGTTAAATCATTCGGGGACGGTTTCTGGGTATATTTGACGTTTACCATGCAAATGGTCCTTTTGCTTTTGACCGGCATGGTCCTTGCATCCGTTCCTTTTGTCAAAAAGGGGCTACAGCAACTGGCCGAATGGGCCGACACCCCGACAAAGGCCTATGTGTATACCTTTTGCCTATCGGGCGCCGCCTATTACATCAACTGGGGGCTTGCCGTGGTGGTCGGTGCCATCCTGGTGAGGGAAATCGGCAGGCGCAATCCAAACGTTCACTTCCCTCTGCTTGTAGCAGCTGCTTATTCCCCCACTGCCCTTTATACAGCAGGCTTATCAAGCTCGATCGGACTTACCGTCGCAACCAACGATCATTTCCTTGTCGATCTCATGGGCGTCATCCCAACTTCTGAAACGATTTTCAGCCCTTCCACCATCATCATATTTCTCGTTCTCTTCGTAACGATGCCCGTCGTCATCTGCCTGATGGCACCAAAGGGGGAGGTGACCCCTTATGAAGAAAAGATCACCCAAAAGAAGGTCAATGTCCAGACCGGCGTGGAAGCGACTCCTGCATCAAGGCTTGAGACGACTCCTATACTCGGGGTCGTGACAGGATTGATCGGTATGATCTATGTGATCCATGAATTCATATTGGGCCGGGACCTTGACCTGAACATCATCAATCTTTTATTTCTTTCCCTCGGCTTGATCTTCCATGGATCCCTGCGTTCATTTGGCGAAGCGTTCAAGGAAGCTGCGGGATCCACCTCCCCCATCATCCTGCAGTTTCCATTTTATGCAGGGATCATCGCTGTTCTGACCAGTTCGGGGTTAGGAGAAAGCATCATTCAGGGGATGACATCGATCGCCAATAAAGAAACCTTCGATATCTTCACGTACTGGACAGCGGGAATCGTCAATCTCCTGGCGCCGTCCGGTGGCGGTCAATGGGCTTTGCAGGGGCCACTCCAAGTACCTGCAGGGATGAATCTGGGAGTGGAGCCTTCCACCATCGCCATGGCCGTCGGATGGGGCGATGCATGGACCAATCTCATCCAGCCTTTCTGGGCCCTCCCGATCCTCAGCATCGTCGGACTGCATATCCGCCACATCATGGGCTACTGTTTCATCCTGGCCGTATGGGTCGGGGTCGTGACCACCGTCCTCATGTTGTTCCTTTATTAATCGAAAAATGGCTGATGGGGATACATCCCCTTCAGCCATTTTTGATTATCCAGCTTTCACCTTCTCTTCCGTTTCATCGACTTTAGCAGGTTTCTTACTCCAATAGGTTGCCAGGATCGGACCTGAAATATTATGCCAGACTGCACCGATCACGCTTGGAAGTGCAGCAAGTGGACCAAAATGGGCGGTGGCAAGTGCCACACCGAGTCCTGAGTTCTGCATGCCGACCTCTATGGAAATCGCCCTTCTATCCCCTTCCTTCAGTTTCATGATGATGGCGGCCACATACCCCAAGGTCAGACCGAGCAGATTATGAAGCATCACGGCAACAAAGATGATTGTTCCGGAAGTACGGATGCTCGGGGCGTTGGCAGAAACGACGGCCGTTACGATCGTCATGATGGCGAGTACCGAGATCAGCGGGATGATATCGAGACTCTTCTCAACCAGTGCAGGCAGAAGCTTTTGGACGATGATACCAAGCGTGATCGGCACAATGATCACCTGGAAGATCGACAGGAACATGGCCACGGGATCCACCGGCATCCACTGTCCAGCCAGTCCAAGCAGGATCAACGGAGTAGCGATAGGGGCAATAAGGGTTGATAGCGACGTCATAGCGACCGACAAGGCAAGGTTCCCACGGGCAAGATAGACCATTACGTTTGAAGCTGTCCCGCCCGGTACCGAGCCTAGAAGGACAAGTCCCGCAGCCAATTGATCTGAGAGGCCGAGAAGGTTGGCAATCAGAAGCGCACCGAGGGGCATGATCAAGAACTGTGCCAGGATCCCGACGATGACCGGAAGCGGCTTCTTCACAACCAACTGAAAATCAACCGGTTTTAGCGTCAGCCCCATCCCGAACATGACCACACCGAGGAGGATCGTAATATACCCGCCAAGGGGAAGGAACGGTGCCGGGATGAAATAGGCCACGACCGCTACAAGGATGACCCAGAAGGCAAAGTACTTACCTGCAGCCTTGCTGATGGTCTCAAGGATCTTCATTGTCCCGCCTCCTTCTGTTTGATCAGCTTGTTGGGATTGAAGATCCCCTTGGGGTCGAGGGCTTCCTTGATCCGCTCCATCACCCGCAGTGAATCACCGTGCTCCATTTCCTGATACTTTTGCTTCCCTACCCCGACGCCGTGCTCACCCGTACAGGTACCCCTGCGCTCGAGGGCATATTCAACGATCTCTTCGTTGAACTGTGCGGCTTTCTCCACTTCCTGAGGATCCTCCATATCGATCATGAGGAGCACATGGTAGTTTCCATCGCCTACATGACCGAGTATGCCACCTGTGAGTCCGAAGGTATCAAGCCTCTGCCTGGCGTCCCTGATGGCCCCGGAAAGCTCGGATATCGGCACGCAGACATCGGTCACCATCATCTTTTTGCCTTTGTTTCCATGAATATAGGCGTATGCAAGATTATGACGGGCATCCCATAATCGATTCCTTGCCCCTTGGTCCGTTTCAAAGTCAATAGACTCACACCCATGATCAGCGACGATTTCCTTTGTGAATTCCACATCCTGTGCGAGACCTGCTTCGTTCCCGTGAAACTCAAGGAAGAGCGTCGGCTTTTCACGATAATCCGTCTCACTGAATAGATTTGCCTGAACCATGGATGTTTCATCGAGAAGCTCGACCCTGGCAATCGGAACACCCGCCTGCAGGATCGATACAACGGCTTCCACTGCATCATCGAGCTCCTGGAATGCGGCTCTTGCCGCCACGATATGCTCTGGTATCCCGTATACTCTCAAGGTCAGTTCCGTTATGCATCCGAGCGTTCCTTCAGACCCTACAAACAAACTGTTGAGATGGTAACCCGAGGAAGATTTCTGTGCAAGGTTCCCGGTATGTATGATACTGCCGTCGGGAGTCACCACCTCCAGATCACGGACCTGGTCACGCATGACCCCATATTTTACTGAAGTTGTCCCGCTGGCATTGGTAGCCGCCATCCCACCAAGGGTTGCATCGGCCCCGGGGTCGACGGAAAAGAACAATCCATGTTTCTTGAGTTCCTTATTGAGCTGGGAGCGTGTCACACCCGGCTGCACGGTAACCAAAAAATCCTTCTCCCTTACTTCCACTATCTCATTCATTCCGGAGAAATCGATCGTGATTCCCCGGTCATACGGAATGACATGTCCTTCCAGACTTGTTCCAAGTCCAAATGGGATCACCGGTACTTCGTGAGCAGCCGCTGTCTTCACGATGGCCCTTACGTCTTCTGCACAAGAGGGGAAGACCACGAAATCAGGATTACTCGGTTCGTGATAGGACTCATCTCTCCCGTGCTGCTCCCTCACTGTTATATTGGTTGATATCTGGTCTTTCCTCAATACATTCTGAAGTTCTTCGTATAATGTTTCTGTACCCATTTCCATATGCTTCTCCTCCTGATGATGGTTATTGTCGAATTATACCTAATAATCAGAATTTTACAATGACCTGAGAGGAACTTTTTTCAAAAACTTCTCACTTAGCGATTATCATACAAAAAAACCGCCCCCAGACTACCTTAGGGGACGGAGCATCCTCAATTATTTTCTTCCTGTTCCATCATCGCTTCATTGACAAAGTCAATGACTTTCGTACCATATTCTGTTTCATTAACAAGGAATCCTTCCGTATGACCTGCTTCCGGGACGATCCACATGTCCTTTTTTCCTCCGGCTGCCTTATAGATTTCCGTTGCCATCTCCGTTGGGACCAGTTCATCTTCAGCTCCGTGAATGATCAGGAGGGGGAGATCATTCTTCTTTACCTGCTCGACAGCAGATGCCTCTTTGAAAGAGTACCCCGCCCGGATCTTGGTGACGATGGAAGTGGCGTCAACAAGGGGGAAGGCTGGCAGATCATAGAGGTATTTCAGCTGATGGGCAAGCTCGTCCTCCAGATTCGTATACGCACTATCGGAAATGATCCCCTTCACTTCCGGCGGCAGATCTTCTCCACTCGTCATCAGGACAGTGGATGCCCCCATGGAGAACCCGTGAAGGAAGATTGCTTCCTCCCCCTTCTCCTTGACGAGGAAATCGATCCATTTCACATAATCGAGCCGGTCTGGCCAGCCATACCCGATATAGTCGCCTTCACTATCCCCGTGTCCCCTCGCATCGGGCTTAAGGATGTTATAGCCTTGGCGATAATAAAACCGTGTCACCTCCGGAAGCTGGTCACTGTTTCCCTTGTATCCGTGGGCAAGAACGACCGTCTTTCCGTTCGGATACTTATTCTTGAGGTACAGGCCTTTCAAGGTCAGACCGTCGTCTGATTGGATGGATACCTGTTCGAATTTTTGCCTGCTCGTCCAACTGCGCAGTTCTTCCAGCCTTTTTTGTTCTTCTTCCAATGCGCTCACAGCTTCCACCGCCTCATCCGTTCCTCCGTAGAGCTGGACAACACCGCTGTTGCGGCTGATGGCAAGATCATATATATAGTTACCCGCAAGCCCCAGGACGATGACAACGAGGGCCAACAATGAACCGATCAACCAAATGATTCGTCTTTTCATCACTCGTTCTCCTTCGATCGTCAGTCATCTCATGGAAGCCTGTCAATGGTAAGTAGGATCACCCGTCAGTTGTGGAAAGGGTATCTTCCGAAGATTTCTGAACTAGATTGTCTCTACCCCTTTTTCCCTTATTCCCTACGCAGTTAAACCCTATTATGTGTTGAAGATGAAGGCACGGGAGAGATGATCATTCCACAAATGGAACATGCCTCCATACCTGTAAGGATTCACTATCACCTGAAAAAAAGCATCCGGTTCACCCGGATGCTTTTTCATCTGTGACGAGCTCTGTATAAACGACCAGGCGCTCGACATAATTATGAATATCGTGGTCAAAATATCCTGTGCATGTAATGATATTAAGACCGATATGATCTCCCGGCCCGAAAATCTTCCGAAGGGGGGCATCATCTTTCAGATAGGCTTGTTTATCCTTCACCTCAAAGACGAGTTCTTCATCATCCTTTCCCTTCAGGATGATCCTGTCCCCCTTCTTGATATTTTTCAGGTCGAAAAAGACCGCAGGCTGCTTTTCGTCATCGACATGCCCTGCCAGGACGGCATTTCCCCGTTCCCCGGGACGTATCCCAGGTGAGAACCAGGCGACATCCTTCCCGTTTTTGGGAAGCTCCATATTCCCTTCCTTATCCAGACCGAATGCTTTCACAGGGGCATCGATATTAAGTGAAGGGATCGTAATCGATTCCGGAGTGATCGATTGTTCATCATCCTGCACGTTGGCTGTTTGAACAGCAGGCTTCACCGCTTGTACCTTTTGGACGGGTTCATCCGCTTCCGGTGCAGTGGAAGGGTCATTGGAGCATGCGGCCAGAAGCAGTGGGATGAACAGGACAACCGCGATCCGCTTCATTAAGAAGAGAATAATTTTTTACGGTTGATGAATAGTAGTGCTCCTCCACCAAGCACTGCAACAGCTGCTACGATCGGAAGCATCGTGTTTTGATCAGCCGCTCCTCCCATACCGGTTTCAGGCATTCCACCTGGCATGAGCGTGTAATCTTTCAATACAAGTACTTCAAGTTTGTCTGCTGTATTGATGGCAAACACACTGTATACGGTATTTTCAGCTAGTTCTGTTCCGGAAAGATCCAATACTTGCTCTCCTTCAGGTGTGCGGATTTCAAGATCATACGTTCCAGGATCCAATTCCTGATAATCCGTGATGGCTTTGAATTCTGCTCCTTCGAACAACGCATCTCCATCCTTCAGTCCAACATCGACTGTTGGTGCATCAGGGGATAAATGGCCGACCCTTACTTTTGTCTTGCCTTCGGTTACGTCCATGGAATCATTGGCTACGACAAGTTCAAGATTCTCAAGGGTATTGGCGGCTGCGACCGTGTAAGCCATACCAGCTTCAACAGTAAGATCTTGTGAAATCACCGGATCTTCCTTTGTTCCAGCTGCAAAGATCTCCACTTTGTGGTCACCTGCAGGAAGCTCCATATAGTCAGTGGCGGCTTTGAATTCTGCTCCCTCAACCACTGCATTACCATCTACATAAACATCGACAGCCGGTGCGTCAGGGGATGCGTGCACGATTCGCACCATGGCATCTCCATCTGCCGCAAAGGCAGCTCCCGATACACCAAACGTCATCAACACTGCGACCAACATTGCAAAAAGCTTTTTCATTCACTCCACTCCTTGTATATGTTTTATGCAAGGTTTGTTCGAACCTTGTACATCTAATGTATAACGGTTACATTTTTCCTGCAACTCTAAACCTGCCGATTGAGCACATTGGATGTGCTGATCCATTCGGAACCCTGAATCCGCCCTTTTCCGGTCCGTTCTTTCCATTTTTCATTGACATTTCTAAAGAGCAGGATATACAATGTTCCTTAAACATTTTAATAGCAGCATGAGTGTTCTCGTATAATATTGGAAATATGGTCCAAAAGTTTCTACCAAACTACCGTAAATGGTTTGACTACGAGGAGACAGGGGCCGTATGCCCTGTCCTTCTCCAACGTCGAACCCTGGGTGAACCCCGGGGCTTTTTGTTTATAAAGGAGAGAAAACGTTGATGAAAAAGACTGATTTGACAAGACGGATACAGGCAGCCGCCGGTACTGCCACGGCTGATATCGTGATAAAGAATGCCCGAATCATAGATGTATTCAACAGGGAGATCGCAGAAGGTGATGTCGCGATCACAGATGGCATCATCGTGGGAATCGGAAACTACCAAGGAAAGGAAACGATTGATGCAGAAGGGAAGTGGCTCTGCCCTTCGTTCATCGATGGTCACGTGCATATCGAATCATCCATGGTACCGCCATCGGAATTTGCAAAAGTGGTCCTCCCCCATGGTGTGACAACGGTCATCACCGACCCGCATGAGATCGGGAATGTCTCAGGAGTCGAAGGCATACAGTTCATGCTCGATGATTCAGAAAACCTTCCCCTTGATGCGTTGACCATGCTGCCATCCTGTGTACCTGCAACACCATTTGAGAATTCGGGAGCGGAACTTGGCGCTGATGACCTTGGCCCACTCTTCGAGCATGATCGCGTCATCGGGCTTGCCGAAGTGATGGATTATCCTTCCCTGCGATCAGCCTCCCCCGGCCTTATAGACAAGATTGCCTTGACCTCTGAGTACAGCCGTCTTGTCGACGGCCATCTGGCCGGTCTTCCCCAGGAAGCCATCAATGTGTACCGTGCAGCAGGCGTATCAACCGACCATGAGTGCAATACAGTGGAAGACGCAAAGGCCAGGCTCCGACGGGGAATGTACCTTCTCATCCGTGAAGGGTCCGTGGCGAAGGATCTGAAAAAATTGCTACCTGTAGTGAATGAGCGGAATGTACGCCGCTGTCTGTTCTGCACGGACGACAAGCATCTTGATGATCTCGTCGAAGAAGGAAGCATCGATCACAATATCCGCCTGGCCATCGGTGAAGGGATGGACCCTCTCATGGCCATTCAAATGGCCACGCTGAATGCAGCGGAATGTTATGGTCTCTACACCAAGGGGGCCATCGCACCTGGATTCGATGCCGATTTCCTCCTTCTTGACGATCTAAATACCTTGCACATCGCTTCTGTCTATAAAGGAGGGCGCCTGGTTGCCCGGGACGGGGAGACCCTTTCCATCAATGGTGCGAATATAACCCCGCCCATGTCATTGGCCGATACCCTCCACTTTCCTGATGTAGCGGCAGAAGACCTTTCAATCCGAATGGATGGCGGCAGCACAGCAAACGTCATTCAGATCATCCCGAATCAGCTTCAAACCATTAAACGGGTCGAGACCGTGGACACAGCCGGAGGTATCTTCTCCGTTTCGATTGAACATGATCAATTGAAGATGGCCGTGGTGGAGAGGCATCACGCAACAGGCAATATCGGGCTCGGCATCGTCAAGGGCTTCGGACTGAAGGCAGGGGCCATTGCTACGACGGTTGCCCATGATTCACATAATCTTGTTGCCGTCGGTACCAATGATTCCGACCTGCTTGCAGCGGTCAGGTCTCTGCGCGACATGAAGGGCGGACTTGTAATGGTGAAGGACGGATCGGTGATTGCATCCCTCTCACTTGAGATTGCGGGATTGATGTCCAGTGCCGGTCATGAAGAAGTACTCAAGGGGCTGGAGGAGCTTAATACGTCCTTGAAGGATATCGGATTCACTGGAGATTTCAATCCTTTCCTCACCCTGTCCTTCCTGACCTTGCCCGTCATCCCGAGCATCAAGCTCACCGACCTCGGCCTATTCGATGTCGATGAGATGAAGCATATCCCGGTCCGTGCAGAAGGTTGAACGTGAGGATGTTCTGAAGCCGTCCGTTCCTTTCCGCTGCAGGCACTTGCTTTCCGCGGGGAGGAAGTCGAGCCTCCTCGGCTGAAGAGCGCCTCCGGGGTCTCGATCATTCCTCCATTTCCGCAGGAGTCAAGCGCCTTCCGCTCCAATCCACTCAGTAATGGCAGGAACATCTGCACGATCCTTCAAGCTTTTCGACCACCAACTTGAAGCCATCCGACACAAAAAATCCGAACGCATTCGATATCTTGGAGACTATCGAATGATCGTTCGGATTTTTTTTGGACAATAGTTGTATGAGATTATTCTTTCGGTTCTTGACTCTCTTCCGTTTCGTCGCTTTCTTTCGCAGCCGCTGCTTCCGCGTGATTCGGCTGGGATGCGACCGGCTGGTTGACTTCGATTTTCTGTGTACGATTGGCGTAGGATTTCAAGAGGTCTCCCACGTCAATCCCCGTCATTTCCTTCAACGGCTCCTGCATGTCAAGCATGGTGCGGGTGATGCTTTTCCCGAAAGACGGGACACCCTGGCCGTTGCCTGAGTCAATGATCTTCACAGAGTCGATATTATTAAGCGGCTGTGCAATCTTCTCGGCGAAGACCGGTAGCATCTCGATGAGTTTCTCGGTGATGATGACATCTCCGTGTTTCTCCATCGCTTCTGCCAATAGCTTACGTGATTCCGCTTCGGCCTTACCGCGCTCCCTGATGACATCTGCTTCTGCGGATCCTTCTTCCCTGCGGATCTTCGCTTTTGCTTCTCCGTCGATTTCAGCTTTGCGTGCTTCGGCTTCCGCTTTACGGGTCGTTTCATAGTACTCGGCATCGGCTTTGGTTTTTCTCACTTTGGATTCTTCGGCCTCGAGTTTTACGGCACGTTCCCTTTCGAGGAATTGAAGAGTCAATTCTTCTTCTTTTACTTCCTTGGCAAGTTTTGCTCTTTCCAGTTCATAGGACTGCTCTGATTTCGCCCGTGCACGTTCTGTTTCTTCCTTGAAGGAGGCATCCTTGATGTCCTTTTCCTTCTTGGATTCTGCAATCGTGATCTGGCGTTTGTATTCTTCCTCTTTTGCCTCTTGATCCGTCTGGGCACGGTGAATCCGTGTTTCACGTTCCGTGTTGGCCTCGGCGATTTCAGCCAGCTTGCGCACTTCGGCAATCCTTGGACGACCCAGATTTTTTAAGTATCCATTTTCCTCATCCGCATCGCGGATGTCTGTCAACCCGAGAGATGTGATTTTGAAGCCCATGAGATCAAGCTGTTGCTGTGCGATTTCCTGCACATCGGCATTGAATTTCTCACGGTTGCTGTTAATGTCTTCAACCGTCATTTTTGATAGGATGGCACGCAGATTGCTTCCCAATACTTCAATGATCTCATCTTCGATTTCCTTTTGATCTTTTCCGAGGAACTGCTCGGCGTAGTTGGCGATCCCGTTCAGTGAATCGGCCACCTTCACCATGGCCACGGCATCTGCCACGATCGGGACGCCTCCGTTCGTATACACACGTGGCGTCGATAGTTTGAGCTGGAATGACGTAAGGTTTACCGGAGTGGACGTCTGGAATCGACGGAGCCTGTATCCTCCACCTCTGATGATTTTCATCGATCGTCCTTCACTATCGGTGAATATATTCGTTTCTTTCTCCGGATCACCCAATCTCGGTCCAGTGATGATAAGTGCCTGATTCGACTTCGCCGTACGATAGCGGAAACGGATCCAGAAATAATAGCCGACCCCTGCGATTGCGGCGATGACCAATAGAGGGATGAGAATGACGAACACCCCTGCCAATGTTAATCCTGCCATGATAAAACCCCTTTCTGTTGATGGTTGATAAATAGATTGGAATATTCCTACACCACTATCTACGGAAGGACCTGCCAAAAAGTTTCAAGATTTGACGAAATGAATTATTTTCCACTATCCATTGTAAAGGATTCACTTGTGATTTCTACTCTCTCTGCCTTTTGATCTCGTACTCTTTTTTTCTTCATGGAAGGAACAATCCCGTCCACCAGACCCCTCTTCAAGGTTGTACTGATGGAATTGACACACAGGATGCTGACGGCGAAGAACAGAAGTGGAATGAGCACGATATGGACCCTGTTGAAGACTTCCTTGATATTGATGGCGATCGTCGCCCCCCACTCATTCGTCTCGGAAAAATAAACGAGGTCCTGGGTCATGACTCCGACGTCCGCTATCTTCAATCCTCCGAGACACATGAGCATGACACCGAGCTGGATGATCAACGCCAGGGCTGCTGCAATCTGTTCTGAGAATAGCACCACGGAATGCCTCATGAACTGCGGGAACAGATGACGTCGCAGCAGATGGAAGCGATTAGCCCCCATGGTTTTTGATGCATCGATAAAGTCATTCTTCAAGAACAACTTCATTTCTTCCCCGAGATAGATTCCAAGAGAAGGAATCGTTACCAGGGCGATGACGGCAATCTGGATGGCAAAGTATTTACTTGATGACAAGACCTCCCCAGAGAAGGCGATTTCTAGGGGAATCAGGAGGATGAAGACGATGATCACGAGTGGAATATACTGAAACGCTTCGGTCACACCCTTCAGGATCCGATTGATCAAGGACGGAAGGAAGGCATATATGCACGCAAAAAGGAAGCCGAAGACCATTCTCAGAAGCGCAATGGCTACAGCAGCCAACAGGGTATACTTCGCTCCTGCCACTAATAGATAAAATAGATTCCTCCCAAGCACGTCCCCTCCGAACGGAGGCATCTCACTGATCGAGTAAGGAGGAGCTGCAATCACCCTGCCCTCATCATTCTGCATATACTTCATCTTTTCATCAAAGTCCGGGTACACATAAGGGAGTAAAAAGCTTGCCAGCACGAGTCCCACCAGGAACAATACAGGCAGTGCGAGTCGTTTCATCATCCATGGCTTCATGCGTGTTCACCCCCAAGCCAACGGTTCAAAATCCATGAACCGAGTTGAAATACAACGAAGAACGGAATGAATATCAGAAGCAGCCCGATAAAAAAGCCTGCAGGTACGGCGATTGCAGCGGTTGAGAGTGTCATCATGAATCCGTTGATGTTGAATAAGATCTCAATAATCAAAAGATTCGATAGCATCAATAGGAAGATCGGCTTCAAATGAAGGAAGAAGTGAATCCATACATTCCTGAAAATATGCCTCCATACCGTATACGACTTCCTGAACCCCTTGGCAAACGAAAATTCGACGTACGGCTTGTTTTCTTCTTCCTTCAGTTGAAAGATGAATTGCTTCACCAGGAAGACGACAGGGAGGAGCGACAGACAGAGAATCGGAAGGAAGTAGATCTTCTCCTCTCCGAATGCGTAAATCTCAAAGACCAGGAGACCCGTCTGCTTGAATAACCAGATGATGAAAAGCTGGAAACCGACGACGATGAATACATCGGGAAGGGCATCAACGGCATTCACAATTTTCATGGTGAAACGATAGCCTCTGCCCGGCAGCATCATGATGGAATAGCTGATGACGATGGCAAACGCCACGGCCACGAAAAACGCGGCAATCAGGATGGAAACTGAATATCCGTATGTTTTCCCGAATACGGTCGTGATGGGATAAACCTTATTGCCCTCTCCCCAAGGCATGGCGATCTGGGAAGGGTGGAGGATCTGATTGAAAATCTCCTTCAATCTTACACCGTAGTCTCCGAAATTGATGACAAGCTCGGTGTCATAGGATAACAGTGCTCCCAGACCGCTCAATAAAAATAAACCGATGATAACTAAAATAAAGTGTAGAGGAGTATATAGTACTCTCTTCATCTCTTCTCCCCTTTTCGTTTCCATATTTATGTAGAATCAAACTAAAAACAATGTTACAATACTGAAATGGAATTGTAAATATTATTCTGAATATACGAATAAGGGTGACACATATGAAATACGTAACGTTGATTTTAGCTGCCACGGCCGCGATGCTCCTTTCAGGCTGCAGGGTTTCATTTACCCCAACAGAGCAAGAAGCGTCCGCAGGGAATGGAATGGCGGCTGCACCGGAAGACACTCAGGTTCCCGAGCGTTCCGAGTTGATTGCGGCCACCATGCAGGTGGATAACCCCAAGGTGATCTTGAGGGCTCAAACCTCTCTTCCGCCGGGAACCGTCCTGAATGTAGAGATGAAGCCGTATGCGAAGGAAGATGCATTCGAGCAGATTGAAGCGGGTCAGGTGGAACCGGATCCCAAACCGGTCCTGACCTCAGAAGCCGTCATCGGTGACAATGGGGAGATGGAGCTTACAGTGCTGAGAAGACCCGATAATGAGAGCAGCTATCGTGTTGATCTCATGCTCATACCGGACAACCAGCCTGAGGAAGTACAAGCGGATGTGGAAGAGGCAATTGCAGAAGAATCGGTTCCCGTCTATTCCAACGGAGAGGAAAGCAGTGGATTGCGATTCTCGGCCATCATTTCGGAAGAGGAAGAATGGTACGGAAATCATTTCACGTCCGATATGCAACCTCCCGCCAACTAAAAAAGAGCCCAAGGGGCTCTTTTTTGATTCGTCTTCAATAATGGCCTTCGGCCCCGTCCTCTTCCGGCATCTGATACTTTGTGAAATAGGCACCGATGAGGAGGAAGGCAACAGACAGACCCCAACTGATCAGACCGATGAAATCAAACAGCAGGGCAAAGATATTCAAGACCCCGACGGATAAAAAACAGATCGGGGTAAGGGCCGATTTGATCCCGGTCATGCCATACGCCTTCCTTTTCCTTATGACGACCCTGATTGTCCAGAAGAAAATCGGGATGAAGAAGATCGCCAGCAGTATGTCGAACATGATAAATGACCTCCTTGCTCCCAGTCTATCACACATGGAAGTGACGGGGGATCATCCATTGAACCATTTCTTTCGGTAAACCTTGAAGGACTCCTCATCCACGTTCCTCTTTTCCATGTTCCCGTCCTTCCATTCCGTCAACGACCCCTCTGTAAGGGTGATGCTGCCCGATTCCGTCCGCTTTGTTAAGAGCGGTGACCGGTTGAAGGGTGATTCCGGATGAACAGACACTGTCTTTTGAACTTCTGCCAGTTCACGCAGATCGGTTACGGGTCTTGTTGTGTCGAATGCATACCCGTTCTGCCACTCGTCGGATTTGTGCGACAGCTTCATTTGGAGGATATAATCACCATGGGGCGTGTGTTCTTTTGCCACCCTGAATCCTCCATTTGCAGACGTTACTACTTCACCTGTGAGGGGGACCGGTTTCAGCGGGATATTCCCCCCGAACCCGCCGTCCACTACCCAACTTTCTCCTCCATGCTCAAGAAGGATCAGGACATGGGTCCGTCCGATATCATGGAAATCCCCTTTCCCCTGATGATAGACGACTCCCCTTACAAGCGTGACACTGAAGTCCGCCTCCTCGAGATAGAGGTATAACAGACCGTTCAAGTCGTAACACAGTCCGCCCTCACCTCGCACCAGGATCTTCTCCTTCAAGGTTTGTTCCGAGAATGGTGTGAGCCGACCTTCTATGATGGCCATATTCTCAAAGGGAACCGCCTTGGCAAATGCCTCTAGAAGGACTGGCATATCTGCAAAAGCGGGTGACCAACTCTCTTCCATACCGATTCTACGATTTACGTATTGCTGTAAATTCTCCATGTTCTTTCCTCCTGCCATAATCGTTCCTATTAGTATGGCAGGATTCCATTCATTTAGCAGTACATATGCTTATCCATACTTTGTCAGGTAGCGGCTGATGGTTACCATCGGCCAGATCCACTGGTAGCTGTGATAATGGATATAGAGATTTCCCGGTAAGCCCGCACCGGTAGGGTAATCATCCTTTTCCTCCAACAGTTCAAGCAGGGTCTGCATGCCTGTATCAATGGCAGGTGTCGGTCCTTCCTCCAATGAGATGAGGGCGTCCAGTGCCCACGCCGTCTGGGAAATGGTTGCTTTATATAGGGGGATATAATGCTTCACTTGGTCGCTGAGACATGATTCTCCCCATCCGCCGTCACGGCGCTGGATTTTTTCAAGCCACTGTTTGGCAAGCGCAAGATGACGGTCATCCCCCGGCACACCGACGGCCCTCATGCCTGTCACGGCCGCCCAGGTCCCATATATATAGCAGACTCCCCATCTCCCGTACCAGGAGCCATCGATCTCCTGTGCTTTCTTCAGCCAACTGATTCCTTTCTTGATTCCCCTGCGGTTCCTCTTCAGTCCCGCATAGTTACCTAGGAACTCAAGCGCCCTTCCTGTAAGATCGGGCGTGGAGGGGTCGATGGCCGCTGCTTCTGCCCCGTTGATGGGAAAGAGCGTGAGGAGCTCATTCGTCTTGTTCGGTTCAAAAGCCGGCCATCCGCCATCGGAATTTTGCATCCCTACCATAAAGTCCACTCCCCGCTGCCAGGAGTCCCGCATGTCAGGCCGGCCGGCTGCTGCTGATGTCAGGGCCCTCAAAGCAGCAGACGTATCATCCACATCAGGGTGCATGGTATTCCCCGCAGTGAATCCCCAGCCCCCCGGGGCTACCGGAGACTCCATTCCCCAATCCCCATATCGGAACTGCTGATGCTTCTGCAAGAATCGTATGGACCGCTCAATGGATTTATCGGCGGCTGACCTTCCTGCAGACTGAAGGGCATAGGACAATAATGCCGTATCCCATATGGAGGAAGGGGAATTCTGCTGATGATAGCCCCTTTCCGTTTTCAGGATCATCGCCTTCAACCCCTCAACGCATTTCTGGATCAACGGATCATCTTGGCGATAACCGACGGACAGGAGAGCATAGATCATGAAGAAGCTTGAGCTGAAGTATTTCATATAGGTCCCATCAGGCTCGATCCTTTCGAGCATATAGTCCCTCGTGAAACGTTCAGCACGCTCCTTGAGGGAAGACGATAGCCCTCCCATGTTCCCAAGAGCCGTGGCAATCTTGTCTAGGAAGTGTCGCTCCCCGTCAGGTATGCGCTCCTCCCCTTCGCGGTACATCGCCTTTAATTCCCCAATGATTCCCTGCGACTCATGTGTGTACCCTCGGCTTTTCAACAGCAGGATCGGAGCCATATGGGCCCTGGCATAGCTTGAGAAGTCCCAGAATCCGACTGGTGAGGATGGAGGAATGAGGACGAACTCAATGGGGACGGGAAGCACTCTTTTCCACTTCACTCCACCGAGTATCGCCAGCATGAAGCGTGTGAGGGAGTGAGCTTTTCCCACACCACCTTCTTCCTGGATGAAACGCTTGGCGCGGGCAATCCGTTCATCACCTTCTTTTATTCCGCTCATTCGCAGTGCGACATACGCTTCGATTGTAGAGGAAAGATTGCCTGTCTCTTCATCCTTGAACAGTTTCCAGGTCCCTTCCCTTGTTTGAAGGAGGAAAAGACGTTCCACCAGTTTATCCACCCACATGTCTTCCCTTTGCCCCAGGCTGCAGAGAAGAATGATCATGAACGCATCGGTCATCGGGCTGTTTTCAAAGCAGAACGTCCAGCTTCCGTCAGGATTTTGACGCTGTTCAAGTTGTTCTGCCATCCGGTCCAACTTGGACCTCATCCGCTTTTCCACAGTGCCAACTCCCTTCACTCGGTCTCATCACATATATATGTCGGGGCAGGGCGGGGTAGAAATAATCAAAAAAGGCCCCCGGCCATCAATCCGGGGACCCTTCATCGGGGGTATACGTTTTAAGAAGATCAGGGTAGTCGAGCATTTCCCTTTTCCCTTTATCCGTAAGCTCATATACGCCTCTTTTGACCCTGTCATACCATCCATAGTAATTCTTCTGGAGGATCAGCGGGGTTTTCTCCCCAGTCCCGAGTTCTTTGAGGGATTTCGGCGAAAGGGGGCCATGGCGATCCAGCAGGATGGCAATGTGAATACAGCTTTCTTTATAAGCTGTCATGATCTTCAGCTTATTGCTTCCCCCCACATTGTAATCGGCGCTCCTTCCTTCGATTTCCCTCACAAGCTGCGCACGCTTTTTCTTTCCATATGTAAGGCTCGCCTTCCGGTCAAACGGTGCCGGATGATGCACGAACTCGATTTTATCCCCCTTGGCATGGGGCGCCACGGTGATCAACCCAAGCTCCAGCCTCCTCACCAGATGACAAGCATCCCTCCACCTTTTGGAACGCGTCCGTTTTGGCCTCGGGACCGCTATGTACACCATATCCGTCAGTCTGAGCCTCTTGGCCGCCTGTACGAGAAGGTCCACTGTAAGGGAAAGCTTCATCTCCACGATGATCAGCTCTTCTCCTTTCATGGCCGTTACATCACAATCCTTGACCTCTCCGTTGACACGGTAACCCAGTGAGTGGAAATGATCGCGTATAGGTGGATACAGATCGGACTCTTTCATATTGATCCTCCTATCAGGCACTGCCTGTTGATTGCAGATTCCTCTATGAATCTAGTGTTAGTGAAAAGTATAGACCATTTTCAGCAAATGAAAAACCTCTTATCACTAAAAACCCCCCGGATCCTGAACGATCCGGAGGGCAGCCAATCATTTTCTTATTTTGTGGATTTCATCCGCGACGAATTGTACGGATGTACCGACGATTACCTGAATGCTATGTTCTCCTACAACATGTATGCCGGGCACACCAGTGCGCCTGATCCTGTTCTGATCCACGACGTCCATATTATCCACTTCGATTCGCAGACGGGTCACACAGTTATCAACGGATGTCACATTTTCGTCTCCACCAAGACCAGCATAGATCTCAGAGGCCATGGCTGAGAACTTATCTTCCTTTGATGTCTCAGGCTGAGCCGTCTCTTGTACGGCCTCTTCCAAGTCATCTTCTCCCCTTCCAGGTGTCTTCAGATTGAACTTCACAATCAAGAAGCGGAATAGGAAGTAGTAAATCAGAGCGAAGACGATTCCCTGCACGAGGAGCATGTAGGGCGCATTGGCGATCGGCAGTCTTGAGCTCAGTAAAAAGTCGATAAGTCCTGCCGAGAAACCGAATCCGGCCGTCCAATGGAAGAACGCTGCTACAGCCAGTGATAAGCCCATAAGCACCGCATGCACAAAGAATAGCGCAGGTGCCGCAAACATGAAGGCAAACTCAAGGGGCTCTGTCACACCAGTGAAGAAAGATGCAAAACCAGCCGCAAGCATGAGGGACCCGATTTGCTTCTTCTTGCCCGGCTTTGCCGTATGGTAGATGGCAAGTGCCGCAGCCGGAAGTCCGAACATCATGATCGGGAAGAATCCGGCCATGTACATGCCCGTAATGCCTTTATCCCCTTTTCCGGACCAGAAGTTCCCGATATCATTGATTCCCGCGACGTCGAACCAGAATACAGCGTTCAACGCGTGATGAAGTCCTGTCGGAATCAGCAGGCGGTTAAAGAACCCATAGAGTCCTGCACCGACATAGCTGAGGGAACTGATGGCCTCCCCGAAGGCGATCAATCCTGAGAATATCAACGGCCACAAGAAAAGCATGATGACGGAAACCACAAGCATGGATACGGCCGTCATAATCGGTACAAGCCGTTTGCCACTGAAGAAGGCGAAGGCATCAGGAAGCTTCACTTCACTGAAGCGGTTGAAGTTCCAAGCCGCTATGATCCCGCAAAGGATCCCGATAAACTGGTTGTTGATCTTTTCAAATGCAATATTGACAGAGCCAACGTCGACACCCTGAAGCATGGCCACGCTATCCGGGGACAAAAGGGTCGTAATGATCAGGAAGGCCACCAGACCGCTGAGTGCCGCCGATCCATCTTTTACTTTTGTCATCCCGAGTGCAATCCCGATGGCAAACAGGAAGCCCATATTGCTAATCAGCGATTCGCCTCCCTTAATCAAGAAGGCAGCAAAGGGATTATTGCCTCCCCAACCGTCAGAATCGATCCCATATCCGATCCCCATGAGAATGGCAGCCGCTGGAAGGACTGCAACCGGCAGCATAAGAGATTTACCGATTCGCTGCAAATAGTTCATCATACACATTTCCCCCTTTTTTCTTTAAGATGCTCAACACATTATAATTTCATAAACCGGGGCAATTCTATAGGAAAATGAACATAATGATAAATTGCCCATGCATCCACCTCTGACGAAGAGACGAACAGGACATAAAATCCTATAGTAGACGATATTCGCAAATTGTGCAATTTAGAAGAAAGGGGAATGGGTGTTTTTTAGGCTCCCATCACAAAAAAAGACCCTCCGGATTCCATCTTCCGAAGAGTCTTTCCATCTCATTAAGGCAGCTGCGTCGTTCCCATCAGGTAGCGGTCACATTCCCTCGCCGCTTCCCTGCCTTCATTGATCGCCCATACGATCAGGCTTTGGCCGCGTCGCATGTCACCGGCGGCAAATACGCCTTCCACGTTGGTCCTGTAGTCGCCATATTCCGCCTTCACGGTTGAATTTTGGTTCGTTTCAAGTTCCATGGCCTTGATGAGATCCTGTTCAGGACCACTGAATCCGATCGCGAGAAGAACAAGGTCAGCAGGCCATGCCTTTTCACTACCTGGGATTTCCTCACGGATTTTGTTGCCTTCTTCATCATAACGAAGCTTCACGTTGACCGTATGGACTTCCTTGATATGCCCGTTCTCGTCACCGACGAATCTTTTCGTCATGACGGCATAAGCCCGGGGGTCGGTACCGAATGTTTCCTCCGCTTCCTTCTGGCCGTATTCGACCCGGTGGATGACAGGATATTGCGGCCAGGGATTGCCCACTTCATCACGCATGGCACCTTTTTTATCGTAAATGTCGAACTGGGTGAGACTCTTGCAGTTGTGCCGAACGGAAGTAGCGAGACAGTCTGTTCCCGTATCCCCGCCTCCGATCACAATGACATTCTTGCCGGCGGCAGAGATATACTCCCCATCACCGTGGTTCGAATCCAACAGGCTCTTCGTATTGGAGTGCAGGAATTCCATGGCATAGTGGACGCCCTTCAGTGCACGCCCTTCCACCTGTACATCGCGATGGACTGCAGCTCCTCCGCACAGGATGACGGCATCGAAGTTTTCACGCAGCTGTTCGACGGTGTAGTCCTTCCCGACTTCTGTATTGGTCACAAAGTCGATCCCTTCTTCCTCAAGGATCTTGACCCTTCGCTCCACAACAGAATAGGGGAGCTTCATTTCAGGGATTCCGTAAGTAAGGAGACCACCCACGCGATCATGCTTCTCAAATACGGTTACAAGATGACCCGCTTTGTTCAGCTGGGCAGCAGACGCAAGCCCGGCAGGACCGGAACCGACGACGGCTACCCGCTTGCCCGTACGGTGCTCCGGCGGCTCAGGGATTACCCACCCTTCCTGGAATCCCTTCTCGATGATGGAACGTTCTACCGTACGGATGGCAACGGGCGGCTCGTTGATGCCTAGCACGCATGCCCCTTCACACGGTGCAGGGCATGCAAATCCCGTGAACTCGGGAAAGTTATTCATTTGGTGCTCTCTCTTCAGTGCTTCCTTCCATTGCCCCTGGTATACCAGATCATTCCATTCAGGGATCAAGTGATACACAGGACAACCCGTAGTGGAGCCATTGATCTCCATTCCCGATTGACAGGTGGGGACGCCGCAGTCCATGCAGCGCGCTCCCTGATTCCTGACTTCCTGTTCCGATAGGGGGAGTGTGTAGTCGTCCCAGTCCTTCGTCCTTTCCCCAGGATGCCTTTCCTTCAATGTTTGTCTACTATATTCCATAAAGCCAGTCGCTTTTCCCATGAGTCCCCCTCCTTTTCTACTTCGCCGTTTCTAGCACTTTCTTTTTCTCTTCCTTCGTTCCTTCTTCAAATGCCGCCATCTCAGCATCGAACTTCTCAAGGCCCTTGCTTTCAAACTCACTGATCCGTTCTTTCATTTTCAGATAGGATTTCGGGATCACCCGTACGAATTTCGATAGATAAGACTCCCAGTTCGCAAGGATCTTCCGTCCGTTATCACTATTGGTATACGAGACATATCGCTCGATCATTTCATATAATTCTTTCGATTCTTCGGGATCAAACAGCGGCTGTACATGGACAAGTTCCTGATTGCAGCGGCTTCGGAACGTTCCGTCGTCATCCAGTACATACGCGACGCCTCCGGACATTCCTGCAGCAAAGTTCCGTCCCGTCATACCCAGGACGACCACCTTTCCACCCGTCATGTATTCACATCCATGATCTCCGACTCCTTCGACCACCACGTCGGCACCGCTGTTACGGACACAGAAACGTTCTCCAGCGATACCATAAATGTAAGCCTCCCCTGAAGAAGCACCATAGAAGGATACGTTCCCGACGATGGTATTGCGCTCGGGGATGAACGTGGCCGTTGGATCAGGATGAACGATGATTTTGCCTCCTGACAGTCCTTTCCCGACAAAGTCATTGGAGTCTCCCACAAGCCTTAACGTAAGGCCTTTCGGTATGAAAGCCCCGAAGCTTTGACCGGCCGACCCCTTGAAGGTCAGGCGGATGGTATCTTCCGGAAGTCCTTCCGCACCGTAGCGCTTCGTGATTTCACTTCCGAGCATCGTGCCCGTAACACGGTGGATATTCCGGATGGCTGTGGTCCATTCCACCTTTTCACCTTTATCGATTGCGTTCCGGCAGCGTGGGATGAGCTCCTGATAATCGAGGGTCTTCGTCAATTCATGATCTTGCTTGCGCGTTGCATACCGAGTCACTTTAGCAGGCACATCAGGCTGATAAAGAAGGGCTGATAGATCGATCCCCTTTCCTTTCCAGTGGTCGATGGCTTCATTCGCTTCAAGGACATCGGTCCTTCCGATCATCTCATTGATCGTCCTGAATCCAAGCTGGGCCATGATCTCCCTTGCTTCCTGAGCCACAAAGCGCATGAAATTCTCAACATGCTCAGGGTCACCCATATATTTCTTCCTCAGTTCAGGATCTTGTGTGGCAATCCCGACCGGACATGTATTCATATGGCACACCCTCATCATTACGCATCCAAGGACCACAAGGGGTGCCGTTGAGAATCCATATTCTTCTGCTCCGAGCAGGGAGGCGATGACCACATCTCTTCCGGTCATCATCTTTCCGTCCGTCTCCACGACGATCCGGTCCCTGAGATGATTGAGGAGCAAAGTCTGGTGGGCTTCTGCGAGACCGATCTCCCACGGGAGGCCCGTGTGCTTCAAGCTCGTTCTCGGAGCGGCACCGGTCCCTCCATCATAACCCGAGATGAGGACCACATCGGCCCTTCCTTTGGCTACCCCTGCGGCAATCGTCCCGACACCGACAGCAGACACGAGCTTTACGCTGATGCGTGCGCGTGGATTGGCATTCTTCAGATTGTAGATGAGCTCTGCAAGGTCTTCAATGGAATAGATATCATGATGGGGCGGAGGTGAGATAAGTTCCACTCCAGGGGTGGACCCCCTTACTTCCGCTACCCAAGGATAGACTTTCTTACCCGGAAGGTGACCGCCTTCTCCCGGCTTCGCCCCTTGGGCAACCTTGATCTGGATCTCATCGGAATTGACCAGATAATGACTGGTGACACCGAATCTCCCTGAAGCTACCTGCTTGATGGAGCTTCTTCGGGAGTCTCCATTTTCATCAACTTGGAAGCGTTCCGGATGTTCTCCGCCTTCTCCCGAGTTGCTTCGACCCCCGATCCGGTTCATGGCGATGGCCAAAGCTTCATGGGCTTCCTGACTGATGGAACCGAATGACATCGCCCCGGTCTTGAAGCGTCGGCAGATACTTTCCACTGATTCCACTTCTTCGATCGGGATGGATTTGGCGTCCTTGAAGGATAGCAGCCCCCTTAACGATTGCAGATGCTGCTTCTCGTCGGTGAGCATGCGCGAATACTTCTTGAAAAGCTCATAATCATTCGTGCGGCAGGCGTGCTGCAGCGTATGGATCGTACTTGGATTGTAAGCGTGGTCCTCCCCCTTGTTCCGGTACTGGAACTCGTCACCTGATTCAAGGGTCCGGTTCGGGTCTTTCCGGTCGGCGTAAGCTTTGTTATGGCGCAGAAGGACTTCCTTCTCGATCAGGTCGATCCCGATTCCCCCGAGCCTCGACGGGGTACGGGTGAAATAGCGATCGATAACATCGTTTTGGATCCCCACGGCTTCAAAGATCTGTGCACCCCTGTAGCTCTGGATGGTCGAAATCCCCATCTTAGAGAGAACCTTGACCACTCCGTCCGTTGCAGCCTTTACGTACTTATCGACGGCTTCGTCGAAGGTCTTGCCGGTGATTTCACCGTTTCCGATCATGCTATGCAGGCTTTCATACGCTAGGTATGGGTAGATCGCTTCGGCACCATAGCCGAGCAGTGTGGCAAAATGGTGCACTTCCCTCGGCTCCCCTGATTCCAGGAGAAGACTTACCCTCGTACGTGTCCCCTTCCGGATCAAATGGTGATGCAGAGCGGATACGGCAAGGAGGGCAGGAATCGCAGCCCGCTTCTCTTCCACTCCGCGATCGGATAGGATCAGGAGAGTTGTTCCATCCTCTACCGCTTGATCTGCTTGTTCGAATAGGCGATCCAGGGTAGGGGTCAGTTGATCTCCTTCTTCAGTCACCTCGAAAAGGATGGACAGCGTGACGGCTTTGAAGCCCTCTTCACGTTGCTGACGCAGTTTTTCAAACTCTGTACCCGTAAGGACCGGTGTCTCGAGGTAGATATGGCGACAGCTAGCGGGTGTCGGTGCAACAAGATTCCCTTCGGCACCGATTGTCGTTCCGACAGAGGTGATGATCTGTTCCCTGATGGCATCGATCGGCGGATTCGTCACCTGGGCAAATAGCTGTTTAAAGTAGTTATAGAGAAGCTGTGGTTTCTTCGAAAGGACGGCGAGCGGTGAATCATACCCCATGGACCCGACGGGATCCTTCCCTTCAAGTACCATCGGTTTGATGAGCTTATTGAGTTCCTCGGTGGTATAACCGAAAGCCTGTTGCTGCACCATTACCTCTTCTTCTGGTATCGTATCCGGCTCCCTTACAGGATCGGGTAGATCTCTCAAATTGAATTTATTCTGATCCAGCCAGTGGCGATAAGGCTGTTCGGACGCAACACGCAGCTTGATTTCCTCATCAGGGATGATCCTTCCCTTTTCAAGGTCCACCAATAGCATTTTCCCAGGCTGCAGGCGGTCTTTATAAACAATATCATCAGCGAAGATATCCAATGCCCCTACCTCGGAGCCAAGAACGATCATGCCGTTCTTCGTCACATAGTATCTGGCAGGGCGCAGGCCGTTCCTGTCAAGACATGCACCGATTTCCTTGCCGTCGGTGAATACAAGGGCAGCAGGTCCATCCCACGGTTCCATGAGACAGCTATGATATTCATAAAAGTCTTTTTTCTTAGGATGAATGGTTTCATCATTTTCCCAAGGCTCCGGTACCATCATCATGGCCGTATGGGCAAGGGATCGTCCCGATAGATGCAGGAACTCGAAACAGTTATCGAACATGGAGGAATCACTGCCTGTCTCATCGATGACAGGAAGGATCTTCTTAAGGTCTTCGTCATTGAATGCGGTGGATTCGCACAGTTTCTCCCTCGCTCTCATCCAATTGACATTTCCGCGCAGGGTATTGAATTCACCGTTGTGGATCGTATAGCGGTTCGGATGCGAACGCTGCCAGCTAGGGAAGGTATTCGTGCTGAAACGGGAATGCACAAGAGCGAGTGCAGACCGGAATTCAGGATGATTGAGGTCAATGTAGAAGGAGTCCAGCTGCTCAGGCACCAGCATCCCTTTATAGACGATAGTGGTCGAAGAAAGACTGCAGATATACACATCTTCCTGTCCAACTGCCTTGGCTGCCTCATTTTCGATCCGTTTCCGGATTACATACAGCTTGCGTTCAAAGTCCATGCGCGTTTTCATATCATCAGACGCACCGATGAAAACCTGGCGTATGAACGGTTTGGACTTCGATGCCACTTTCCCCACGAAGGAATCATTTAACGGCACAGGCCTCCAGCCAAGGACTTCCTGGCCTTCTTCGACGATGATGCGTTCAAAGATCTCTTTGCTTTTCATCCTCTTCTCATATTGTTCAGGGAGGAAGACCATCCCGACCCCGTATTCTCCTTTACGCGGAAGGAAGATGTCCTCTTTCTCGCACTGCTTTTTGAAGAAATGATGGGGGATTTGAGTAAGAATACCAGCACCATCACCGGTACTGGTATCAGCGGACTGTCCTCCGCGGTGCTCTAGGTTACAGAGAATATTGATCGCATTCTGTACGATACTATGTGATTTGCTTCCATCAATGTTGGCAATCATCCCGATCCCGCATGCTTCATGCTCATGAAGGGGGTTATATAATCCTTGTGCCGCCGGAAGATTCGTTTTCATTCAATGTCCTCCTCTACTCACGTGTATAAAAATTGAATAAATACCACCTGATGCATTTAGTTGATTTTCGTTAGTATATCATGAAATTTAGAAAAAACGAAAAATTTAGTCATTAAAAAACCTCCCGCACTTACCATTATAGTTGGAAAAACAGGAAAGTCCGACAGGGTAAAACATATAGATTTCCTTTAATTTTCAGAATCTTTAAAACCTTGATTTGACAACAAAGTAATCGTTTTCATTTTCATCCGGAAAATGCAGGTCCACAGATGAATTTTCATACAAAAAAATCTTTAAAAAAATTTTTTTGTCAGACAGTTTTACAAAGTGATTTCAGGTCCATCCACAAGGATGTTTTGGGGAAAACGGTGACAGATCGGATTTCAGGGAAGGAGATGGTCATTCTTGGATAACCGGATATCCAAATCTATTACCCCTTCTTCAACAAGATAAAACCATAGTGCAAAACAACTAGTATTCACTAGAAGCCATTCACTCTAATGGAACTATATACCACGGAACTACCCACCTCTATAATGTAGGTAGAAATAATATTTCACAGAATTATCAGATATAAGTGAAGTGTTATTTCACTCAGTTATTTGTAAGCGTTTTCTAACCAAAAGAAGAAAGGGAGGAGTTCAATGAAAAAAGGAAAAAAGTCAATTGTCGTCATCCTGCTTCTGGCCCTGCTTGCCCCCATGTGGGCTGGACAAGCTTCTGCATCGGCACAGCCAAAACATGAGATGCGTGCAGCCTGGATTGCCACTGTTCAGAATATCGACATGAAGGCAGGGATGGACAAAGCCGCCTACACGTCATGGGTTCAATCGACTCTGGATGATCTTAAAGAAAGGAAATTCAATACGGTCATCTATCAGGTGAAACCTACAGTCGATGCCCTCTACCCATCAGATCTTGCCCCTTGGTCCAAATACATCACCGGTAAAGCTCAAGGAACCGATCCGGGATATGATCCCCTCGGCATCATGCTTGAAGAAGCCCACAAACGGGGAATCGAGCTACATGCGTGGGTGAATCCCTACCGTGTCACGATGCCCGGCATGACGCTTAACGACCTTGATCCCGGCAATGTGGCAAAGCAACACCCTGACTGGGTGCTGAAGTATGGAAGCCAATACTATCTTGATCCCGGCTTGCCTGAGGTTCAGCAATACCTCATCGAGACTGTGGAAGAGCTGGTAGCCAATTATGATATTGAAGCCGTTCATATGGATGATTATTTCTATCCGTATAAAATTGCCGGACAAGACTTCCCTGACCAAGCTACATATGAAAAATACGGCAAGGACTTTGATTCAATCGAAGACTGGCGGAGAAATAATGTCGATCTCCTCGTCGAAGATATCAATACTTCTATTAAAGATATGAAGGAATGGGTCCAGTTCGGTATCTCTCCGTTCGGCGTCTGGAGGAATATCGCCAAGGATCCGACTGGAAGTGAAACGACGGCAGGTCAGACGAACTACGATGATTTATATGCCGACACCCGTCAGTGGATCAAAGACGGCAGCATTGACTATATCACACCACAGATTTACTGGTCCCGGGACTTTGCCGCTGCAAACTATTCCGTGCTTCTCGACTGGTGGAGCAATGAAGTGACTGAGTACGCCTATGAACACCCCGTTCACCTCTATATCGGGATGGCAGACTACAAGGTCGGTGACAACTTCGACCAGCAATGGTATGACCCGCATGAACTACCGGAACAGATCCTGGATAACCGTGAAAACGGCACGGCAAAAGGACAAATGCATTTCTCCCTTCAGCAGCTTCATAACAACCGCCTTGGATATGCCGATATCCTGAAGGACGAAATCTATATAGATACAGCATTGACGCCGCCTACTCCTTGGAATAACAGGGAACTGCCGAAAAAACCGACCAAAGTAAAAGGGAAATCCAAACATGGCAGTGTCAAACTTGAGATTGAAGATAAGAAACACACTGCAAGAAAGTTTGTCATCTACCGGTTTGACGGTCCTCGTGAAGGCGATTATAATGACCCTGCCAATATCATTGATGTCGTCTACGCAGATGAAGATTCCTATACAGACGTTCCTCCTGATAAGGGAATCTACACCTATGGAGTTACATCTATATCCGATACCGGTCTTGAAAGTCGAGACGCCAAAACCGTGCGTGTGAAATATTGATTCATATGCACAGCAAAGTGCGGACAGCACCGTCCCTAGACGGGTGCTGTCCGCACTTTTTGTGTCCGTTCACTGTTGAGCTGCCAGAACAGTTTCCCTCATCTTCTTCGCTGCTTCCACCATTACGACAAGGGCTTCGATGGTTTCGTCGGTTCCGCGTGTTTTCAGACCACAGTCCGGATTGATCCAGAACAGTTGCGGATCGAGTACACGAATGGCCCGTTCGATGTTCTGAGTCATCTCCTCGAGCGTTGGAACCCTAGGGCTGTGTATATCGTAAACGCCGAGACCGATCCCTTGGGCATAGGTGTTTTCCTCAAAGGAATGAATGAGATTACCATGGCTTCTTGACGTTTCGATGGATATGACGTCCGCATCAAGCGATTTGATGCTCTCGATGATTTCCCCAAACTCCGAATAGCACATATGGGTGTGGATTTGCGTACTGTCTTTCACAGATGACGTTGCAAGTTTGAAAGCATGGACGGCGGCCTCGAGGTAGCCTGCCCTCTTTTCTTTCTGCAGCGGCATCCCCTCCCTGAGGGCCGGTTCATCGACTTGGATCATGCGGATTCCGTTTGCCTCGAGGGCCTCGACTTCCTTTCTCAAAGCCAGGGCAATTTGATTGGCGACATCATAACGCGGAATGTCGGTCCGGACAAATGACCAATTTACAATCGTGATTGGACCAGTCAACATTCCCTTCACAGGTTTTTCAGTCAACGATTGCGCAAAGACCGTTTCATCCACTGTCATCGGTTCTTGGAATCTTACTTCCCCATGAATGATCGGAGGCTTCACACAGCGTGAACCATAGGACTGAACCCAGCCTTGTTTGGTAAAAGCAAATCCACCAAGCTTCTCCCCGAAGTACTCCACCATATCCGTCCGTTCGAATTCACCGTGAACGAGTACGTCCAGGCCGATTCTTTCCTGGATGTCGATCCACTTTCCGATCTCATCCTGGATGAACGTCCGGTAGTCCTGATCGCTCACTTCCCCCCTCCTCCATTTCAGGCGTTCTTTCCGCACCTCTTTGGTCTGCGGAAAGCTTCCAATCGTAGTGGTTGGAAAGAGGGGAAGACCGAGCTCTGCCTCCTGAACGACCCGCCTCTCAGAGAATGGGGCACGATGAAGGAATTCATTTCCGTCCAGTTGCTCACTCTCTCTGAGAGTCCGGGATTGTTTGATATTTTCGAGACCGTCAGAGCTTTCTTCCTCATTGGAGATAGAGGGACGCCCTTCCTTGATTGCCTCTGTAACCGTGACAATTTCCTGCAGCTTTTCATCTGCAAAAGAAAGTGTGCGCGTAAGGCGGTCCCCGAGTCCTTCCTCTCCTTTGACTGTGACGGGCACATGGAGCAGGCTCGATGATGGCTGGATGATCAGACGGTCTCTTGAAACAGCGCTCTCCAACTCCTCAAGCGAGTCGAGGGTCCGATTCAGATTTGCTTTCCATATATTCCTCCCATCAATGATCCCCGCGGCAAGGACCTTGTCTTCAGGGAACCCATGGGTGTTCAGGGCCTGACGATTCCCTCCACCATCGTGTACGAAATCCAATCCGATCCCATGCACCGGAAGCCTGATCACCCTCTCATAGCGACTGACGCGATCAAAGTAGGTTTGAAGGATGACCTTGATTCGAGGCGCTGCCTTGATCAGCGTGTCATAGACCTGCTCAAGGACCGTCCACTCCTCAGCGGTCAGATCGGTACATAACACGGGTTCGTCAATCTGAACCCATCCGGCGCCAGCCTCTTCAAGCTCCTTGAGAATGGACGCATACAACGGGACGAACCCATCGACAGTGCTTGCGAACGCCTCGGGATCATACCCTTTGGACAGCTTTACGAACGTTACCGGGCCGAGGAGCACGGGCTTCCCTATGATGCCAAGCTGTTCCTTCGCTTCCTTGAAGTAGCGAAGCGGGGGATTATCGGCCAAAGAAGGCGTTGCCCCGTCCAGTTCGGGAACGATGTAATGGTAATTGGTGTTGAACCACTTCGTCATCGTGGATGCCACTGCGTCGCCCGTCCCCCTTGCCATACCGTAATACGTCTTCAACGGGACTTTCCCTCCCCCATGACCGAACCGCTTCGGGACCACCCCGAACATGGCGGCTGTATCCAATACATGATCATACAGGCTGAAGTCCCCGACAGGAATCAGGTCAATCCCTGCATCCGACTGCTTTTTAAGATGACGAAGGCGGATCTCATCTGTCTTCGCCACAAATTCTTCTTCCTTTAGCTTTCCTTCCCAAAATTGTTCCAGCGCTTTCTTCCACTCTCGTTTTTCACCGATTCTCGGGTAACCGAGATTTGAACTTTTCACCATATTGCTCACTCCTTCTCATTTTCTCTCCAATAAAAAAATCTCCCTTTCAGAGAAAGAGAGATTTTGCGCGCAATGAATAAACGTTGACAATCCTATGATTCCAACACGCGTTCCTCACTCCCCTCTATGACCCGTAGAGCTCAAGTGCACACAACAGGCAGGTCTCCTGACTCAGGTTCATCACGCCTTATCCCTTCCCATTCCCTCCAGAAACAGTGGATGTGATAAGTTGCTTCCCCATACAGTGGCGGGACCGTACCGGACTTTCACCGGTTTCCCTTTTCAGCCATGCTTCCACACGGCACCTGTCGCATCTTCCTATTCAGTTCTCAACTCAACGAAAAAAGCCTCTCCACGATAGAGAGGCCCTTTAAAGGGATGTCCTCTCTTATTTTCCAAAGCATGATGCTTTGCAGGAATTAGCACCTTTTCAACAAGTGTTGAATGGTTGCCGGGTTTCACAGGGCCAGTCCCTCCACCGCTCTTCATAAGAGTATCGATCATTTATTTGTCCGTTGAATAGGGTAATACTAGCATGCCAGCTTTTACTTTGTCAAAATATTTCTAACATTCGTTCGAAGGTCCTACTGTCGTTGACGGTACCCTTGGTACCAAAAAAAAAGTGCCACATGTGCCATTCAGAGGATGTTCGACTGTGCATGGAACGCAGGAAGAAATTCGCGGTGGACTTCCAGAAGTTCATCCAACAATGGTTTTGCTCTCGAATCACTGGTGACCAGCGGATTGATCGTCATGGCGAGGAGGGCTTTTTCGTAGGAGCCTGACACGGCTGCTTCTGCCGCGATCCGCTCAAAGGATTTGATCTGTTGAACAAGTCCGCTGACGGCTACAGGCAGTTCACCTATATGGATCGGTTTAGGCCCTTCTTTGGTCACGACACAGTTCACTTCCACGGCGGACTCATCAGGGATGCCCGTGATACTGCCGTCATTTCTGACGTTCAGGGTCTGTACGTCCCCTTTATCATTGAAGATCGAAGAAATCACATTGCAGGCGGCATCGCTGTAGTAGGCTCCTCCACGCTCCTGAAGCTGCGGGGGCTTCACATCAAGGTCTTCGTTCTTATACAGCTCGAACAATTCATCTTCCAATCGCTGGACGACCTCGGCACGGGTTGTCCCCGTTTTAAATTCCTCCAGCTGTTTCTCGAGGATCTCACTGGTTTTGTAAAAATACCGGTGATACGGACAAGGTATGACTCCGAGAGCTTTCAGGAAATCAGGATCCCATGGCAGTGGGGCGATATTTTTCATGCTGAGCTGCTTATCCTCATCACCCATCAGTTCCAGTACCTTCCCAAGGACGGACCCCCCATCGACCGTCACATCCAGTCCGTACACCATATGATTCAAGCCGGCAAACCGGATATCGACTGAAGCGACTTCTACGCCAAGAAGCCTGGCAATGGTCATCTTCGTATTGATCGGCAGGTTGCATACGCCCACGACTTTCGAATGCTTGCTGTATCGGAGCAACGCCTCCGTCACCATTCCAGCCGGGTTGGTGAAATTGATCAGCCATGCATCAGGGCAAAGACGCTGCATATCCTCCGCAATCTCAAGAAGAACCGGAATGGTCCGGAGGCCTTTGAATAGTCCACCTGCCCCGTTCGTTTCCTGTCCGATCATCCCGTACTTGATCGGCAGCCTTTCATCCTGAATCCTTGCCTTCAGCTGACCGACCCGCATCTGGGTTGTAACAAAATCAGCATTCTCCAGTGCTTCCTCCCGGTCCAAAGCCAGGTGAATGGTCATGGGAACACCGGCCTTAGACACCATCCTCCGCGCAAGGCTCCCGACAATCTCGAGCTTTTCTTTTCCAGCAGGGATATCCACAAGCCACAGCTCCCGGACAGGCAGCTCATCATAACGATTGATCAACCCTTCCACAAACTCCGGCGTGTAGCTTGAGCCACCGCCGATGGTCACGATTTTTAAGCCTTCTTTCATGAATGCTCCTCCTCCTGTATTACTTCACAACGAATGCCATGACAAAACTGATGGCGATGCTGACAATGATTCCAACCAATAACCTTTTCTTCCTGATTGACGAATTCGTCACCGGCCCTTCGATTTTCAGAAGGACAAGACTCAGGCCCAATGACGTGGAAATGCCAGTCGCAAGGAAGATACTCCACTCCTTGGGCATTCCGGCACTCATGAAAGGCTTTGATAAGAGTAAGAGACCTATGGATACAGTAAGTATCAGAACCAGTACGCTTTTGAATCCTATTCTTCTTGGTATAACAGTTTCAATCATTTTGTTCACGCTCCTTGTGATACATAGTGAAGAAGCGGGATCATGAGATTCCCGCTTCTCGCTTTCGCTTATGCTGCTTGTTGCTCGTTTTCTTCCACTTTGACCATTTTCTTATCATACATCTTGAAGAACGGGAAGTAGATGGCGAACGAGATTGCGATATTGATGAAGACCATCACCACTGCCCTCCAGTCTCCACCGGTTGCCAAGAATGCGCCAATCGGTGCGGGCAGGGTCCACGGAGGCATGATATAGGTCGGTGAAATCATTCCTGTAGCCGTTGCCACATATGCAATGGTTGCCGTAACGAGCGGTGTGATGACGAATGGGATAATCAGGACAGGATTCAGTACAATCGGTGCCCCGAAAATAATAGGCTCATTAATGTTGAACGTGACCGGGACAATACTAGTCCGTCCCAATGCTTTCAAATACTTGGATCTTGAGAAGAATACCATAGCCAGTGCGAGACCGAGTGTGGCACCAGAACCACCGATCCAGATGAACCACTGGTAGAATGTTTCAGGTGCAATATGTGGGATTACTTGACCGTGTGCGACGGCTTCGGCATTGTTCCCAAGGAACATTTCCCAAAGCGGACGGGCGACCGTACCAACGACCGATACCCCATGAATCCCGAATGACCAGAAGAATGTAATTAAGAATACAGGAATCAATACCCCAAAAATGCTGTCCCCTGCCGTTACGAGTGGGGAAACGGCCACACCGATCAAGTGATGGAGGTCAAGACCTGCCCAGACTGTGATGGCGGACATTCCTACGATGACAAACGCAACAGGAATCAGTGCTTCAAAACTCCGTGCCACGGATGGTGGTACTTGTTCAGGCATTTTAATCGTGATATTTCGCTTTTTACAAAACCGAAGGATTTCGACTGCCAGGATCGACACGACCATGGTGACAAATAATCCATGCCCCCCAAGATTGGTCATCGGTAATACCCATCCCTGACCGTCTATCATTTGCGGTGTAACTGTCAATAGAAGTGCCGCTACAGCCATCTGTGCTCCGGATAACGGATCAAGGTCATAGCTTTTTGCAAGATTGTAGCCTATCCCGAAGGCTATATAGAGCGACATGATGAACATAGTCACACGATAGGGAATCAAGATTTCAGTCTGATGATCCAGCGCCCACTGCTTGATGTCCCCGAATACCCCTGCATCAGGCAGCGGCGGAAACGCGAAGATCAGAAAGAATGAGCCTACGATGATGAACGGCAGTGCAGAAATGACCCCATCCCGGATTGCCTGTAGATGCCTTTGCTCCGACAGTCTCGCCATCGGACCAGATAAGTTGTTCTCCAAGAAACTTACAAATTTTCGCATGTTCCTACCCCCTTGTTCTTCCCCTTTAGTTCGTCAATTCCTTGACGGTTTTCAATAATGTGGCCCCACCGAGCGGCGAGTACGCCTGTGGCGGGATCGGGCCGCATGGTACGTTTGCCCCGTCAGCCGCTTTCTTCACCTGATCGAAGCGGTGCCTGATCTGAGGTGCGACCATGCAGACATCCCACCCCTTGGATATCTCATCAGCCACTTCCCCCGTCCCGATTGCAAGGACGTCCATTTCAAGCCCTTCTTTCGCCCCTTCTTTCTTCAATGCATTGACGACGATGGAACTGGACATACCACCTGCACATACAAATAATACTTTCATCAATCTTCCTCCTTCTTCATTCGTTGGACGATATTATGGGTCTCGACGATTTGCCCGAAGACGCCATGTCCTTTTTTCATACATAATGCAACAAACAGGGCGTCTATGATGACGAGTTGCGCAATGCGTGCCGTCATCGTACCGATCCTGATATTGTTCTCTTCTTCCGAGATGGTCAGGACGATATCGGCAAGCTTTCTCGCCTGGGACTTCCCGTGCTGGGTGAGGAGGATGATTTTCGCCCCCTTTTCCTGCGCCACGGTCATGAGCCTCAGGATTTCCTTCGTCTGACCGGATGTTGAAACGACGAACAGTACATCGTTCTTCGTCATATTTGCTGCCATCATCATCTGAACGTGGATATCCCCCGCCTGGAAGGCCAGGTAATTCAGCCTGAGAATCTTCTGGGTGAAGTCCTCCGCCACGACAGCTGATCCCCCGACTCCATATAGATAGACGCGATCAGCGTGGTGCAGTGCTTCAACCGCACGCTCAAGTTCCTCCACCGAGAACAGTTTCTCCGTGTTCTTGATGGCCTGGTACGTGTTCATCGTCACTTTACTGAATACCGTTTCCAGGCTGTCCTCAAAATGTAAAAGTGTGTTCACTTCGGGATTTTGCGGTTCCTCGATCCAGGAGGTTTTGGCGAGTTCTATCTTCAACCCACTGAAGGAGTTGATGCCGATCCGTTTACAGAACCGGATGATCGCCGCTTCGCTGCTCCCACATGATGAAGCAAGCTGTTTTGTCGTCATTTCCACTACTTTATCGGGATATTCCAGTACATATTCTGCTACTGCGCGCTCAGAAGGAGTGAATGCTTCCATCTGACTCTTGATGTGTTTTAATACGTGAAACTCTGTCATGGTCACCTCCAAAAAAATGAGTTGTATTGTAAAGGCTTTCAATTTACTATGATTATATGCGATAATGAAATTAAATTTCAATATATTTTTGAAATTTCTAAACTTTTATTTTACCAAGCTGAATAAAACAGTTCTATAAGAGTACTAGGAGGAATAGGAAGATGACCAAAAATGTAGAAGTAGAAATCTTTGAAATCATTTCAAATGGAGGGAACGCAAAAGCCATCGCCTATGAAGGACTTTCCATGGCGCATGAGGGGAAATTCGATGAAGCCGATCAGCTCTTGAAAGACGCACATGTGGAGCTGAACAAGGCCCACAACACCCAGACATCGCTGATTCAAGCGGAGCTGAACGGAGACAGCTTCGAAAAGTCCCTTCTCATGATCCATGCCCAGGATCACCTCATGACTTCCATCAGTGAGATAACGCTCATCGAGCAGATGATCCCTATGTTGAAACGCATCCACCAATTAGAAACCCGATAAGGAGGAAGAATAGATGAGTAAACGACTCGGAGTATCAATTTATCCCAATCATTCAAAGGTGGAAGATGACAAAGCGTACCTTGAACTGGCTTCTTCCTATGGATTCAAACGAGTATTCACCTGTCTTCTATCAGTAGAGGGGGAAAAAGACGCGATCCTTGCAAACTTCAAGGATACCATCTCTTTTGCAAAAGAGCTCGGCATGGAAGTCATTGCAGACATCTCACCGCGCATCTTCAAGGAGCTGAACATCTCTTATGATGATCTCTCCTTCTTCGCAGATCTGGGAGCCCATGGCATCCGTCTCGATATGGGGTATACCGGGCAGGAGGAGTCCATGATGTCCTTCAATCCGTATGACCTGAAGATTGAACTCAATATGAGCAATGCCACAAAATACATCGACAACATCATGACTTATCAGCCCAACAAGGACGCACTCCTAGGCTGTCATAACTTTTATCCTCACCGCTACTCGGGGTTGTCTTATCCTTTCTTCGTCGAGTGCAGTCAGAAGTTTAAAGATCTCGGTATGAGGACCGCGGCATTCGTCTCTTCGGAAGATGCGACATTCGGACCCTGGCCGGTAGTCGAAGGGCTTCCCACCCTTGAAATGCACCGGGACCTTCCAATCGACGTCCAGGCAAAACACCTTTTTGCAACGGGGCTGATCGATGATGTGATCATCAGTAACGCATATGCTTCCGAACGGGAATTGAAGCTCCTCAGTTCTCTTAATCTTCAAAAAATCACGTTCTCTGTGGATGTGGGGGATACTACTACGGAACTTGAAGAAACCATCCTGTTCGAGGAGCCTCATTTCTACCGCGGGGACGTGTCGGATTATATGATCCGTTCCACCCAGAGCCGGGTGAAGTATCGCGGCCGGGAGTTCGCTCCCCATAACACCCGTGACATCAGACGTGGAGACATCATCATTGAGAATGACCTGTACGCCCAATATGCCGGTGAGCTTCAGATCGCCTTGAAAGACATGAAAAATTCCGGTAAGACGAATGTGGTCGCCCGGATCCGCGAAGAAGAGATCGTCCTCCTCGATTATCTGCAACCATGGGGCAAATTCGCCTTCGAAAAAAGAGGCTGAGAGATGGGGAGAATCATAGGAATAGACGCAGGTGGGACGAAGACACAGGCTCTCGTGATGGATGAGCAACGGAATGTGCTCTTCGAATCGGTTGCCGGTCATGGCAATCCTTCCGTATCATTTCAACAAGCCATGGAACACCTTACATTGATTCTCAATGACTGTCTGCATGACGGAGACGCAGATGCCATCGTCATCGGGATGGCCGGGCTTCAATCGGGGCCGCTTGAGGGACGGGTGAAGGACGTTCTCGCACCCCTGTCTCCCTCCCCCATGTGGATCATCAGTGATGCTGAGCTGGCATTCGACAGTGCGATCGGTGACGGCGACGGGATCCTCACCATTGCGGGAACAGGATCCATTTCCCACGGCCGCCACGGTACGATGACAGGCGTGACCGGAGGGTGGGGCCATCTTCTCGGTGACGAGGGGAGTGCCTATTCCATTGCTATCCAGGCCATTCAGATCATCACTTCTGAAATCGATCGAGATGTCCCCATGTCTCCCCTCTCACATGCAGTGATGAAGGAGATTGGTGCTGTTGACGGGAAGGGGTTGAAAGGATTCATCTACACATCCGATAAGGGGGAAATCGCCTCCTTGTCCAAGATCGTGGATGCATGTGCTCAGGACGGGGATGCTTCTTCCCAGATGATCCTGCAAAAAGCCGGGGCTTCCCTAGGAATGCAGACCGTTCAGCTCGCCCGTAACCTTTCCCTTTCATCGTTGAAGGTGGCCATAAAGGGAAGCGTTTTGGAAGCAAGCAACGCAGTTCAGACATCTTTTAAAAAGGTAGTCTCAGAAACCTACCCAGATGCGACTATCCTTTTGAGTCCAATGTCCCCGGCCTTGGGTGCCGTCACGACTTATTCAAGAATGAGGAGGAAACATTAAATGGTCAAACGTCTAGCCGTAGGGCTCATGTCAGGCACATCCGTCGATGCGGTGGATGCTGCCCTCGTATCCTTGGAAGGGACGGGAAGCAGTGCAGCCTGCACGCTGATCCATTACACCTCCACCCCCTTCCCACAGTCAGTCAAAAAGAAAATCTTCGAGGTCATCAGTGAGGAACACTCATCCACTCCTGCCCTCTCCAGCCTTCACTTCGAGCTTGGCCGCATATACGGGGAGGCCGTCATTGGGCTTTGCACGGAAGCAGGTGTTCCGCTGGAGGATCTCGATGTCATCGGATCCCACGGGCAGACCGTATTTCACCAGCCTTTCCCCACGGCGGATTCTGTCCCTTCCACTCTCCAGATCGGTGAGCCCAGCGTGATCGCATACATGACGAATACTGCCGTTGTATCAAACTTCAGGTCCATGGACGTCGCTGCAGGTGGCGAGGGAGCCCCCCTCGTTCCCTACACGGAATACATCCTCTACCGGTCGCCTGGAGTGGGGCGCCTTCTTCAAAACATCGGTGGAATCGGGAATGTAACCGTCCTGTCCAAGGACGGATCCCTTGAAGACGTGTACGGATTCGATACAGGACCGGGAAATATGATCATCGACGGGCTATGCGAGAGGCTTTACGGCAAGCCATTCGATGAAGACGGGGCCATTGCTTCTACGGGGAATGTGCATGAAAAGATTGTGGAAGAATGGATGGAATGGGAAGCAGGGTTCTTCTCAAGGAAGCCCCCTAAATCAACTGGCAGGGAACAGTTTGGGGATATTTTCATCCACCGCATCATAGAGGAGTTCCCTCACCTTCCGAAAGAAGATCTCATCGCATCGGCGACGTACTTTACGGCCCGCTCTATCGTTGATGCCTATAAGACGTTCATCTTTCCTTTCTATGAGGTGGATGAAATCATCATTGGCGGAGGAGGAAGCTATAACTCAACCCTCATCCGCATGATGAAGGAATTGCTTCCAACCCGCACTCTCCTCACGCAGGAAGAAATAGGCTACTCATCCGATGCCAAAGAGGCCATCGCCTTCGCCCTTCTTGCGCACGAGACGTTGAACGGGCAGCCGGGGAATGTACCGGGTGCGACCGGTGCCGGGAATTATGTGATCCTTGGTTCCATCACCCCTGCCCCGTTTCCCGGAAAGAACTGAATCTACAAGAATATCAGAAAGGCGGGATCACCCATGATCACTTCGTCTATCAAGCAATCATTCATAAGCATTGTAGGAGAAGCTTACTACTATGACAGCCCCGCAGAGAGGCTCGTCTATTCATACGATGCCACCCCTAACTATCAGGCGATGCCTGATGCCATCCTCTCTCCCTCTTCAGCCAAGGAGATTGCAGGGATCGTGAAGGTGTGCGGAGAGCATGGCATACCGATCGTACCGAGGGGGTCAGGTACCAACCTGTGTGCCGGCACCTGCCCTACCGAGGGCGGAATCGTCCTCCTCTTCACACGGATGAACAGCATCCTGGAACTCGATGAGGAGAATCTCACCGTCACCGTCCAGCCCGGTGTGATCACGGGGGAACTCATAGCCTCCGTTGAAGCGAAGGGTCTCTTTTATCCACCGGATCCAAGCTCCATGAAGATCTCCACCATCGGCGGGAATATCAACGAAAATTCCGGTGGCCTCAGGGGCCTCAAATACGGGGTGACACGTGACTACGTCCTGGCCTTGGAAGCTGTACTTCCGAACGGAGACATCATCCGGACGGGCGGAAAGCTCGCCAAGGATGTGGCCGGTTACGATCTGACGAGGCTCCTTGTCGGTTCGGAAGGGACGCTCGGAATCATCACTGAAGCGACACTGAAGCTCGTGCCGCTCCCGGAAACGAAGAAGACGATGCTTGCCACATACGGAGACATGGAGGCTGCGGCCAGGAGTGTTTCCCATATCATCTCCGGCAAGATCATTCCGGCCACCCTGGAATTCCTCGATCAGCCGACCCTCGCTGTCGTCGAGGATTTCGCCAGGATCGGTCTCCCTACAGAAGCGAAGGCCGTCCTCCTCATCGAGCAGGACGGACCCGCTGAACTCGTCACAAGGGATATGGAGAGAATGAAGGAGATCTGTTTGGAGCACGGCGCCGTATCCGTTGAGCTTGCTGCTACACCTGAAGAAGCAGAAGCCCTCAGGACGGCTAGACGATCCGCCCTCTCTGCCCTTGCCCGGTTGAAGCCGACGACCATTCTGGAGGACGCCACCGTGCCTCGTTCTGAGATTGCCACGATGGTCTCGGCCATCAATCGCATCGCCGAAAAATACAAACTCAACATTTGTACGTTCGGGCATGCAGGTGACGGGAACCTCCATCCAACCGTCGCAACCGATGCAAGGGATCACGAAGAGATGGAGCGGGTGGAAGCGGCCTTCGCCGACATTTTCTCTGAAGCGATTTCGTTGGGCGGTACGATCACGGGAGAACATGGTGTGGGGATGATGAAGGCGCCATATCTTGAATGGAAGCTTGGACCCGAGGGGGTGAATGCCATGAAGCTCATCAAACAGGCATTCGATCCAAGTAATATCATGAACCCGAATAAAGTATTTGCCAAAGAATCCAGGAAGCGCGTGGTGATTTCACGATGAGTGAACGAACGAAGATGCAACAGGAGTTCAAGGAACGGATGGATGAGGATGAACTTCTTAATTGCATGCGATGCGGATTTTGCCTCCCTTCCTGCCCGACCTACATCGAATCAGGATTCAAGGAATCACACTCTCCCCGCGGCAGGATCGCCCTGATGAAGGCCGTCGTCGACGGGGTCATCGAACCGGACGAAGATGTGGAACGTTCCCTCGATCTATGTCTGGGCTGCCGCGCCTGCGAGCCCGTCTGTCCTTCAGGGGTGAAGTACGGGCACCTCCTGGAAGAAGCAAGGGATATCATCAACAAGAACAAAAAGCACTCCATTCGAGAGAAGGTCGTAAGAAAGACGGTATTTTCCGGGCTGTTCCCCCACCCTGACAGGATGCGGACCGCCACTTCCCTGCTCGGCTTCTATCAGCGTTCAGGAATCCAGAAAGCCGTGAGGGCATCGGGACTCATGAACATCCTGCCTGATCACTTGGCCACGATGGAAAAGGTCCTGCCCAAGGTGCCAAGACGCGGTGATATGACCGATCGTCCGCGTCACCTGGAGCCTGCAGGAACCAAAAAGAAAAAAGTCGCCTTCTTCAGCGGTTGTCTCATGGATACGCTGTTTCTCAGCACCAACAACGCAACGACGACCCTCCTCCAACAGGCCGGGTGTGAAATTGTCATTCCACAAGCCCAAACATGCTGCGGGGCCCTTCATGGTCACAGCGGTGAGAAGGACGGAGCGAAAAAGCTTGCCAAAGAAAACATCGCCGCGTTTGAACGTTGCGGTGCCGATTACATCATCACCAATGCAGGGGGATGCGGTGCCTTCCTTGTGGACTATGATCATCTATTGAAAGAAGATCCGGAATGGAATGCTCGGGCAGAGCGTTTCACTGCTAAAATCAAGGACATTTCATCCATCCTTGTCGAACTTGGATTCCACGGAAAAGATTTGAAGGTAGCACCTCAGATCATCACGTATCAGGATTCCTGTCACCTCAGGAACGTACAGAAGACGTTCCTCGAGCCACGCATGCTCCTTCAGGCAGTCGGTGGTGCCGAGTACCACGAGATGAAGCAGGCAGACCACTGCTGCGGTTCTGCCGGCATTTATAATATCGTCGAGTCCGACATGTCGATGAAGATCCTGGATACGAAAATGAAGCACGCCAAGGACACAGGGGCCATGACCATCGTCACCTCGAATCCCGGCTGCCTCCTTCAGATGAAACTCGGAATCGAACGTGAAGGGCTGTCTGACACCGTGCGGGCCGTCCATATCGTTGACTTTCTCCTTGAAGCCGTCCTCTATAAAGAAGAAGGATGATCCTCCATGCAGGATCATCCTTCTTCTTTTCTCCAACCTACTGCTTCTTTGACTTCGGGAACATGAAATAAACCAGAAAGAAGAAAACGAGACCATATCCCGAGAGAAGCAGAATGGCAGACTCCGCTCCTTTTGTCACCCAAAGACCAATGGTCACCAAGATCACAATCAAAAAGCTCGCCCACACCCATTTGTACATGTCCCATCCTCCTTATGAAAGCGTCCGCTTTCTACTCCTATGTACGCATGGCGCGATGAAAGGTTTCATAAAAAAGGAAACCTATTCCTCTAGCCAACTCCATACATGATCTTCAAAATTCGGTTCCTTCCATGCTAGGATTGCCTTCTCCTCCCCTTGTTCCTTCACCTGATGTTGAAAAAAAGCATCCCCTAGGTAATACCCAAGTCTGTTGAACCCAAAGCGCCTACCGCCTCTGATGGAAAACCACTCGCCAAACACTTCAACTGGGGAATGGGTGGAAACGTCTTCAATAAAAGCTTGTTTCATCTCTGATGTGTGGGCTTCAGCGAAGGATAACCAATCCGTTCCTTCTTCATTGAAATGGAAGTAAACTGAGGGAGGCAGCCCCCTCACCACACGCCTTGAGAAGTGGGTCGCTGCTCCCTCTTGATTCATCCAAACAAGGGGGCTGTTCCAGTTCAATCTATTCCACACCATCCCTGCTCGATCAGAAAGAATATTTTGAGCGGCATGTCCAAATTCATGGGCTACAATGGTTTTCAAGTGCCGAGAGACAGGTGATAACCTTTCCAGAGCAAAAGTAATATCGGGTATGATTTCCCTATGGGTGTAGGCATTCGATCCGAATCCCCCTACAATTAAATTCACGTTAATCGGAAATTCAAGTCCGAAAAGCCGTTCGTACTCACCCACACATTCATGAATAATGGGAGAAATACGCTTATGTGTGAGGCGAATGTCGGCAAGGCAAGAAGGATACTGATTGAGGGCAGAGATAAGTCTTTCTTCCGAATCCTTACAGTGATAGGCAAAATACTCTATGAAGCTCCCGGAGTACTCATTGTGATATCTCCTCAAGGTATCAATCTCTCCATCCATCTTTTCAAGAAAGTACGGGACTGTGTCAAGAATGTTCAAAGAGATTCCTCCTATTGACTGACATACATCCCCTTAAGTTTACCATAAAAAGGGATATACTGAAGTACCCTCACCCCTTATTTACATAAAAAAGCTCATAAACCCTAAACTTCTCATATGGATTCTCCGCAAATCGACCGGTAAGGTCCACTTCTGCTTTCAAGCGAAATAGAGGATGATCTTCCATATAGTGAATATAATCATCAGGGCTGTAATACAGGATAATGTCCACGTCTCTTGGGTGCCCTTCTACGGAATGAAGAATGTTATTGATGACGCTCATGAAGATCTGGACAGAAAACGGGTTGAAAAAATAAAAGCGGTTATCCCGGGGGTGAATGGCATAGTCCTCTGCCAGGCACTCCTTGAAGTGGACGTTATTTTTCCGGATTCCGGCATGCCGGAGATAATGATCCAAGTTCACCATGGCGTCCCGGTAGAAGTCCCTGTTCATTTCAACACCGATTGTTGTACATTTGAACCGGTGGTGAAGATAAAAGTTCAAGCGTCCCTTCCCGCATCCAAAGTCCACAACCCGGTCTGATCTGGAGAATGGATACTGCTCGCAAAACTCATCCAGCGCCTCATACGGCGTCGGTTCATATCGATGATAGTGAAAAGACCGGTGGAAGCCCATTTGCCGTTTATCTGTCTCGATGTGAAGCAGGCGGTCGTAATCTGTTTTCATAAGAATCTCCCTAACAGGCTCTAAGCCCTTTGAATTACGTCCATTATACATGAATCACTTCAAAAGAATGGAATCCTGCACCTCCGCCATACTAAATACATGCACTTCCCTCCCGCATGTGGTAGGGTGAATGTGTTCTCATCAAATGGATAGGAGTGATCGCAGTGCAAAACAAAGAACAGCGCAAACAAGAAATACTCGCTGCCCATCTGGACAGGCATGCAACGAAGGAATTCGATCCTGAGAAAAAGGTTTCCGATGATGATTTCCGATTCATCATGGAAGTCGGGCGTCTTTCTCCCTCTTCATTCGGCTTCGAGCCGTGGCGTTTCCTCGTGATCCAGAGCGAAGAGCTCCGTCAAAAGATCAAGGATGCGGCATGGGGAGCCTACGGGAAACTCCCTGAAGCGAGCCACTTCGTGATCCTGCTCGCCAGGACGAAAAAAGATACACGCTACGATGCGGACTATCTTCAGCAGCACTTCAAAGAAGTGAAACATATGCCCGATGAGCATCTTCAAAAATACTTGAGCAGAATCGAAGAATTCCAGAAAGAAGACTTCAACCTTCTTGATGGTGACCGCCCGCTTTACGACTGGGCAGGCAAACAAACCTATCTCGCACTAGGCAATATGATGACGGCTGCAGCCGAAATCGGAGTGGATTCCTGTCCGATTGAAGGCTTCCACATTGAAAAGATGAACAAGCTCCTTGAGGAAGAAGGACTTCTTGAAGATGGCAGCTTCAGCATCTCTGTCATGGTGGCATTCGGATATCGCGTGAAGGATCCGGCAGAAAAAACCCGCCGTCCGTTTGATGATATCGTGAAATTTGTATAGAGTGAATGAATAAAAGCCGGCATCCGCCGGCTTTCTTCATGTAATTCCAGGATTCAATTCGATATAAATGGTCGTTCCTTTATTTGGTTCGCTTTTCACAGTGATATTCCCTTTCATGGCTTGAACGATAATATGGGCCGCCATGACCCCGAGGCCCGTCGACTCATCTTTGATGGTGAAAAAGGGTTCCCCGAATCGTCTGATTTGATCCTTCGTCATGCCTACTCCCGTGTCGCAGATCGAAATGAGTACTTTCTCCTTCTTTTCCACCTTTACCGTCAGTTTACCTCCGGCAGGCATGGAATCGATGGAATTCCGCATCATATTCATCATGCACTGACTAAAGCTGCGGCGTTGCCCTCGTATGAATACCCCTTCCTCCAGCTCAAGATACACCCTTATTTTCCGCTCCGACGAAAAAGACTCCAATTCGTTTGCTACTTCCGTGATGGCCAAACGGACATCGATCAGTATAGCCTCATCCGGTACAGCATCCGTGAACGTCAGATAGTCTTCGATCACACCTGTTGCCTGTTCAATGCCCACCAGGGACAGCTCGATGAACTGCCGCTGCAGCTCCACATCCTTCTCTTCCCTGATCAGTTGAAGGAATCCTTTAGAAGAAGTCAGGGGATTCCGGACCTCATGGGAAATACTCGCTGCCAGCTGCCCCACCATGTTCAGCTTCTCGAGTTTCTGTTCCTTTCGCTTCAAGGTGATGAGATTACGGATCATCTCGGCACAAAGAATGGCAATGACAGACGCTGCAACAGGAACAATCAGCAGGAGCATGTATTCCTCAGCTTTTGTCTTCGGATCATACAGCTCGCCGAAAGACAGATTGAATAGTGACATATATGTACACAGGATGATCATGATCCCCAGTTTCCACTTCAATGAATAGTAAGAGAACCTCTTACTGATTGGGACAATGACCAGAAACGCCAAAAGATAATTGAAGATCACCAGATGGATCAGTTCAGGACCGATGAGAATGAATCGGAACACGACGATGACCGCGACTAGGATAATCGAAACGAGGGGACCGAAGTAAAGGCTTGCCAAGAAGAAGGGGATCCTCCTCAAATCTGCATAAACGCCTTCAGTGATCTCATAGCTGAACAGCATGCATAAGAGGATAACAGGAATCGCCACCATGAGGGCACAGACCTTCGAGGGGAATTTCTTCTTTAAGTCATAATACAGTGCAAAGAAGAGCAATCCGGTAATGATAAATAGAAAATCCAGCAATAGTAATGTCAAGGCTTCCGGATACATCGTATCCCCCCATCCTGATCTTCTGTCATGAATGAACCTTCGGCAAAATGCACACCGGTAATCGAATGGCTGCCGTGCTCCCTCCGATCAGGACTCCCCTGGCGTTGAATAATGGATGACAGGTCACATCATAGGACGCGTCACCATCGGAAAGGGTAAAGGTGATCTTCTTACTCATGGTCATGCGGCAGCTGATCACTTCCTGCTTCATTTGCATCAGCTGTTCAGACCCGCTGCCTTTATCCATCTCCACGTCGGTCCTTCCGACCGCAAGGACAGGATCAAAATCTGCGTGAGGATTAAAGAGCCACGTGTAGCGCAGATTCAGGTCGAAATGTGCCAATACCACTTTCGAATGCCTCAAAGCAAAAAAGAACGGACTCTTTTCCATACCGAATACAGAATAGTGGAATCCAAGCAGGTCGGCGAGGTCCTCTGCTAGCTTTTCACTGGGAGCTCTCAAGCCATTCTCGATCTTCGAATAATAAGATCTGTCAATATGTACGAGTTTGGCGACTTCATCCTGGCTTAAGCCCTTAACCTTCCGCATCCTGCCAAGCCAAGTTCTTTTTTTGTGCTCCATCTGCATCCCTCCGAGTTGTTCCTAGTTATATTATACTGAGAAGGGATTTAAAAGCTATGTGCCTATTTTGTCACTCTTGCTAAATTCCGTAAATTTGTTAAAAGGAACTAAAGAAAAGGTAATATCAGAAAATGAAAATAGGTCTTACGGACGTATTTTTTTGAATTTTCCTCCTTCTAAGGAGTTTTATACAAAAGGCAATATGATGGAAAAAGCCCGCCTAAATACCCAGGCGGGCTTTGCTTTTCATCGTTTAAACCAATCCGCCCCTTCATCTATATGAAGGAACGGAATATCTGTGTCCACTTCCCCTTCGATTCTCTCTTTCCCGATCTCTTTTCCATGCAGCCATTCGGTAAAATCGAATTCAACCGGTTCTCGATCTCCGCCGAGGGCGAACCATGCTTTTCCTTCTTTAGGGAAATAGGCGGATGTATGGATGGTCCCCGCCCAGCTTCCATAAAGCTCGGAGAAGACTCCTTTATCACGGTCATTCATTAGCCTGAAGGCTTCCCCGGCTTCCAGTCCCGGGTGCTCTTTCAGGATGGAAAGCCTCCTCATGGAATCTCCAAGATGATTTCGATTCTCCCCTACTTGGATGTCGAAGTGATTCGTGCACGCGTGATCTTCCCTTACCTCGATTCCACGTGGAGAGGCCTCCACGATCTTCGTCCTCCCCTCTGCATCATGGAGCACATAGCTGAAGGAATTGCGATGGGGGATTTCCTTCAACATGTCGACTGCTTCTGGCACATTCCTGCATGACTCAAGCAACAGACGTCCAATCATGCAGCAGATGAAACCCGGCCCCGGGTTCTTGCGGTGCATGAAATTATAGCCGATGGCCAGCCCGTGTTCATTCATGCCATCCATACGGCCCGTCGTACGCTGGCTCGGACCAATCATGGCATATCCCCCATCAGTAGGCTGGAAGAGCATATACCGGCCTTCGTAGGTTTTTGGGTGATAGTCATAGTTCCGTATGAGATAGCCGTTTCCAGTCATGATGGAGCAGCCTGATTTTCCATAAGGGACCCGATACCCGCCGAATTCCCTCAGCACCGATTCCATCGGCCACCCAAGGGCTTCCTGAAGGCCTAGAATTTCTTCCCACACATAGGGGGCGAACCGCTTGATGGCCGTCTCCGCTTCTTCCTGATCAATGTCAAATCTCGGTCTTCTCACTTTCCATTGATTCTCTCGGTTCCGTACCGTCAAGGAACCCTTCAACTTATCTCCCTGCATCTTCCCGAATTCGAAGTGAGTACCCCTGAACTGAATGATATCACTATGGATTTTCTTCATACTATAAACCCTCTTTTTCTCTATTTTCCCTCATCATAAAGGATGGAACCAGAGAATGAAAGCAAACCTCCTTCAATTCAAAAACCCTTCTGATACCAGAAGGGCCCCACTCTTATTTTTTGACGATATGATCAATGATCCCGTATTCCAGCGCTTCCTCCGCCGTCATGAAGTAATCCCGGTCGGTATCGACTTCGACTTGTTCCAGGGGCTTTCCCGTCCTTTCCGCGATGATTTCATTGAGATGCTTACGAAGTTTGACGATCCGTTTCGCGGAGATCTCGAGGTCAGTCGCCTGCCCACGTGCCCCCCCGAGAGGCTGGTGAATCATGATTTCACTATTCGGAAGGGCCATCCGCTTCCCCTTGGTGCCGGCAAGGAGGAGCATGGCACCGAAGGACGCGGCCATCCCTGTACAGATCGTCCTCACCTCCGGAGTAATATACTCCATCGTATCGAAAATGGCAAAACCGGCGGAAGTCGAACCACCGGGACTATTGATGTAAAGGGAGATATCTTTGTCAGGCGCATCTGCCGCCAGGAACAGGAGCTGGGCGACGATACTGTTGGCCATGGCATCGTTGATTTCATCGCTTACCATGATGATCCGGTCCTTCAGCAGTCTTGAATAGATATCGTAGGAGCGCTCCCCGTTACTCGATTGTTCAATCACATACGGTATGGCATTCATCTTGTATCCTCCTCCATTATGCTGCGCTGGAGAGGTTGAGGGAGGAGTGGACATGCAGACGTTCACCGCTGACCGTCGACTGACGGGCTAACAGCGTCGGGATAAACTGAAGAAGAAGGGCAGGATCCTGTGCACGAAGGGTACGGAGCAGGATGGCATCCAGTTGTTTTTGAATGTCGGAAGGTTCCTCCATGCCAGGCTCATCCTGCAGATTTTTCAGTCTGTTCCTTGCACGACTCAATAGCGCCTTGATCCCGGTTTCACTCATGTTTAATATGGAAGCAATCTCTGCAATGCGGAACTGAAATGCTTCTTTCAGAACGAAGGTGACCATCTACTTCGGGGTAAGGTGACGGAGAAGGTGGGCGCAATCAAAACCAGACAATTGATACGACTGCTCTTGACGTGGAGCTTCCACCGTTTCCCATCTCCGCTTACGCGTTACATCAATCCACACAGAATAAGCGATACGCTTCAGCAGTGCTTGGGTCCACTCCTCATGTCGGTTATGTTCCAATGCCCTGGCAAGAGACTCTTGTGCAATCTCGTCGGCATCCCACTGATTTTTCGTCAGAAAGCGGCAGTATCGTAGGAGACTGTCCCTTTGTTCCTTCATGCCGCCTGGGTGAGGCGACTTTTCTACAGGTTCCATATCCTTCACTCCTTATCATCCTCTCACACTACTAACGGATGGGAAGCCGAAAAAGATACGGGTCACACCAATAATTCTTTCAGGCGGTTTGGATCATCCACCCTGATGGCCACTTCACGCACCATGACCTTCCTACCCATGAATAGTGTGGCTTCTGCTTCTTCCTTCAATGTGATGACAACCTGGGGCTCCACTTCTTCAAAATCTTTATACATGAGGAGAAGACCGTCTTCAGCTGGTTTTCCACCCCACTCCATGTGTTCAATATTTTCTATAGGAAAGACAATCCTCTTTTGAAGTCCCTGGCCGATATAGATCATCCCGTCCTTCACTTCAAGGGGATGCAGGCGGGCGATCTGAATCTCAGCAAGGAACAGGATGACCCCGTATACATTGAGTATGAGGAGCACCATGGACAGGACCGGTTGAATATCATGGAGCCACCAATGCAACCCCACTGATTCCAGGACGATGGCGTGGATCAACATGAGATTCATGGCTGTGTGGCTGGTGGTTTGATGCATGGTCACCACTCCGCGATGGACGGGTGCCTTGCGCTTCCAGCTCATTAGACCGTAGTAGATTGTGAGGATTTCAGAGGTGATCAACCTGACGATAAAATGATCCTTTACATTCCGTATGGCTGCGGGGAGAAGTGAAAACAGGGGTCCGTTTCCAGACTCCCTCATATAGCCCTTTATGTCCGGTATCTTTTTCACCAGGAGGAAGACCAGTGCAAGTTCTCCCATGACAACGATCACTTCGACCGCCAGTCCGGCATACAGCAGAATCGTGTACTGAGCAAAGTATGCTTCGGGGAGTATGAATCTTGCGAGGACGAGACCGAATACCACGATACCTGCAAGCTGTTTTTTGGAAAGTCTGAATGCTGCATACATCAAAGCCGGCAGGACGACCACCAGGTCAAGGAGGCTGCCGAACACCACTTCTTTGCTGATATGAATATCTAGGTAGAGTTGTACTGAAGATTGATACAGTAGAATATTGCATAGTAAGATGACGGGCACGAGCATGAGCGCCCATTTTGACATACGTGTCCTTCGGAAAACCATCGATTCACTCCCAATCCACATATCCTTTTTCTTACATTATAACAAGAAGGTCCAGTTTTAGGAGGAATGAATAAGAACATTCTTGAAAATCAAAAAAAGGCAACACGACGTTGCCTTGCTTCAACATGATATTAACGATTCTTAACGGGCACCCATACCTCACAGCGAAAGTCTTCTGCCCCTGCGTCTTCCATCGGGTACAGTTCGAACTCAGGACCACCGCTGTGCTCAAATCCCGTGGACGGGAACCATTCTGTGAAGATCCTCTCCCATACGCGCTGTATGGCCAGAGGCATCGGACCCACCACCTCAAATACCGCCCAAGTGGCAGCAGGCATCGTATGCGTTTCATAGGCTACCGTAGCCACCGTATTTTCAGCCCCGATGAAATACGTGAATTCATCCTTGGTGCGATCTTCGTGCAGGCACACGCCCATAATCGAATCGGCATTGGCAGCCCTGCAAATCTCCCGGTCAATCCCATCCCTGTTCACCTGCTCCCAGAACTTAGGGATCTCCCTTAGGTTTTCTCCATCCTGCGTGCTCATTCTCCTGCCGATCCCCGCCACTTCGAACGCTTCTTTTTCAACCATGCGATAATTCATCTCGTTCACCCCTGTTATCTGAAGTTTAAAACCCAATCTCGGGTACGCCCTGACAGACGCTGAACGTATCCTCGAAGGCGGCACTCCATGAAGCTTCCGGAATGCTTTCGAGAACGACTCTGGCGTTTCATATCCATACTTCAGGGCAACATCGATCACTTTTGCCTCTGTCACCATGAGTTCCTGGGCCGCTACGGTGAGCCTCCTCTTCCGGATATACTCCGCAAGCGGGCACCCGGAGATGACGGAAAACATCTTCTGGAAATGATGATGGGAATACATGGAGATCGCAGATAGCTCATCCGGATCGATTACTCCGTCCAGATTCTTCTCAATATAGTCGATGCACTGATTCAACCGCTCCAGCATTTCCATTTGATTCCCCCCTTATGTAGAATACATTGAAACTAGGAAGCCTTCCTGTCTTTCTCGGCTTTCTGAGGACAGATGCTGCTTCAACGCCCTCGTAGTATAGCCCCATTTAGATATTGGTGGTTTAACAGAGTATGTATCCTACATCACCATAGCAGACTATTAACTATTTCTCACTCAAATTGCAAAAAAATTAAAAACAATCCTTGTATGGCAGGACAATGCAGATGGCTTCTTTCATATAAGAAATTGACATCTGCAGGAAAATGAAACCCCAAACCATTACATCCGTATATAAAGGAATCAATCATTTAAGGACGTGTTCAATATGATCCAAGACCAGATCGATCAGTATGAATTCATCTATACCACCTTGAAAAAGCGTCTCCGCTGGCAGGTTTCCGATCAACGGGCACTCATGCTGACCGCCTCCATTTACTGTACGAATGATCATGCTTTTGACGTGGAGCGCTTCATGGAGATAAGCGAAATGATCAAAAAAGAAACCGGTATGTTTTCTCACTTGAAAACGCAGTTGCGCTTTTCATTCGCTGCCCTTCTCGATGTGAAATCTGAAGACCCACGCCTACAATTTGAACGCCTCCAAGCTCTTTATGACCGCCTCATTGAAGCAGGTTTCAAGAGGGGAATCTTCACCCATCTTGCTGCCCTTGCCGTCCTTGGTGAGGAAGAAACGGATTCAAGCCTGCCTGAACGGGCACTTGCCCTATATAAGCGTATGGCGAAGGAACATTTATTTCTGACCGGCCATAGCGACTATCCTTTTGCCGTACTTCTCGCTACAAAGGAACAGGAGAATATTGTGAGCTATATCGAGTCCTTTTACGACCAGCTGAACCATGAAGGCTTCCGAAAAGGGAATGATCTCCAGACGATGAGCCATATCCTTTCCCTTCAGGAGGAAGAAGGACCGGAAGCCCTGATATCAAGGGTTCTAGGGGTATATGATGCCCTCCGCTCGGAAGGAATCCGCATGAAACCGGCTTACTATCCGCAGGTCGCCCTGCTGTCATTCGTCAAAGATGCGGACTGCGGCAGGGTCCGTTCCGTATGGGACAACCTGAACAGGATCAAAGCATTCAGATGGCATAAAGATGTGAATTTCATGATGGCCGTGAACTTCTATGTGAGCAATCACTTGGAGGATTCTTCCCTCGCCACGACGAGCTTGTCGACGACGATCGAGACACTGATCCAAGCACAGCAGACTGCCATGATCGCCACCATGTCTGCAAGCGCCGTAGCCACAAGCTCGTCCAACGATTCATGATGGAGCTGCTGGCATTCGCCCTGCTCCCCCTCTCTGTGACATTGCTCCTCATCATCGCAGGGATAAAATCATTCAAAAAGAAACGGTCTCCTTCGCTCTTCTATACGCCATTTGACGGGATCACCGGGCAGACAGAAGTGGAATTCCATGAAGAACAGGAAATCCCGGCGGTAGATGAAGAGACTGGAGACGAACCGGAAAGGAACCATCCATGATCAGCAAAAAACAGTACATCATCATGTTCAGCTTCGCTATTATTTTAGGTATTACAGGTGGTTTTTTTGATCTTCCTTTTGGTGCAGTCGTAACGGTGATCACAGCCTCTGTCCTTCTCATTGCCATGATTCCCTATATGTATTATATGTACCATGCAACAGATTCACACAAAGTTGAACAGTTTCTATCTGCACGCACGAGGCAGCCGATACTGGGCTTTTATTGGGCGCTCGGCCAAGGTGATCCTGTCCTGGTGAAGGATCAGCTCAACAAGGTCCTGCGAAAGTACAAATCTCCCGCACACCAAGCGATTTTCCTTCTTGCAGAGGCTGTACAGCGAAAGGATGTACGAAGCGCCGCTTCCCATCTTCTTCAAGTTAAACAGTCGCAGGTAAGGGAGTATTACAAGGTTCATTTATTGCTAGAGGAAGGAAGGCTTGAAGAAGCCGCAGAAAGGGCCGATTCCATGTCAAAAGAATGGATGAAAGAAAGTATCCTCGGCCGACTCCACTCCCTGAGCGGGGATGTAGAAGCAAGCAGGAGGCATTACAGGGGGGCCGCTCAGTGCTGTAAAGGGGTTCAACGATATCTTCTGGAGGGGTTGTTTGAATCAGAGCATACAATAAAAGGCATTCACACCCCCAATAGTAGGTAGAAAAGTACAAAACCATTTTGAGACTCCCATAAAAAATATAAAATCCGGGCGTTTCCCTTCCGTTCAGGAAGTGAGCACACCCGGATTTTCACTGGTTCTGTTTCTACTTCACTTTGATGATGATCTTCCCTTTTGCATGATGAGTTTCACTTAGGGCATGGGCATCCTTCAAGCCTTGTTCACTGAGGTCGAAGGTTTCTCCTATGATCGGTTTCAGCTCTCCCTTCTCATAAAGGTCCGCCAGCTTCTTCAGCTGTTCGCCGTTCGGCTCCAACCACAGGAATTTCGTTGTGAAGTCGGCCGCATAGTCTTCAGAAGGCTGTTCGGCGATGGAGACGAGCTTGCCACCTTTTTTCAATACCTTGAAGCTGTCCTCCTGAACCTTTCCTCCCATCGTATCGACGACAAGATCATAGTCTGATAAGAGCTCGCTGAAATCCTGCTCCCGGTAGTTGATGAATTCATCTGCCCCCAAGGACCGGACAAACTGCTCGTTCTTCCCGCTCGCAGTGGTGGCGACATGGGCCCCGAAGCTCTTAGCAATCTGGATGGCATAACTTCCGACTCCCCCTGATCCTGCATGGATCAATACGTTATCGCCTTTCTTGATTTCACCAAAATCCACCAGGCACTGCCAGGCCGTCAATCCAGCAAGTGGGATTGCTGCTGCTTCTTCATAGCTCATGGAATCCGGCATGGGTGCTAGCAGATGGGCATCCACCGGCACATACTCCGCATAGGTTCCCTGATTCGTCGTTTCCGGACGGGCGAATACCCGATCGCCGATGGAATAGCCGCTGACGTTCTTACCCATTTCAGAAATGGTGCCTGCTACATCCCATCCAAGTATGATCGGGAATTCAAAATCAAGCATCTGCTTCAGGTATCCCTCTCTCAGCTTCCAGTCGATCGGATTGATTGAAGTTGCATGGTTCTCTACCAGCACCTGATCATCACCGATTGCCGGCTTCTCTACTTGCTTTTCTTCCAAAACATCCTTGCTTCCATATTGATTGATCACAATTGCTTTCACAGTGGATTCCTCCTTGGTAATCTAAGTTCATACGGTATATGTTCCCTCAACCTGAATAAGAATAAACACAGGAACTTCGAGGTTCATTTGTTGGCGTCACTGCAACATTTGAGGTAACGTTTAAGCTACATATAGAGAGGGAAAACTCTCACTATCTCATCAACCAATTAATTCAGGAGGTTCATTTAATGGAAAAGTATGCGCTATTGATCAATGGTCAACAAACCGGTCAGGGTCTCGACACGATCGAGGTCGTCAACCCCGCCACATCAGATGTGATCGCCACCGTTCCGAACGGAAGCACGAAGGAAGCAAAGGACGCTGTCGATGCTGCTTCTGAAGCGTTTAAAAGCTGGAGTAAACACTCAGCCTACGAGCGGAGCGAACTGGTCCGTAAATGGCATGATCTCATTCATGATAATCGCGAAGACCTCGCCCGTACGATGACATTGGAACAAGGAAAGCCGCTTAAAGAGGCCCTTGGGGAAATCGACTATGCCAACGGCTACATTTCCTGGTTTGCTGAAGAAGGAAAGCGTGTGTATGGAGAGCAGATTCCGGCAACGCAACGCGACAAAAGGATGTTCGTGACGAAGCAGCCAGTCGGTGTCGTCGCCGTCATCACGCCGTGGAACTTCCCCGCTGCGATGATCACACGGAAGGTCGCGCCTGCATTAGCGGCAGGATGCACCGTCGTCATCAAACCGGCTGAGCTCACACCGCTGACAGCCTTCAAACTTGCCCATCTGGCAGAAGAAGCAGGTATACCGAAAGGCGTCATCAATGTTGTGAGCGGAGACTCCAAGACGATCGGGGAAGCGTGGACGGATGATACGCGCGTCCGCAAGCTCACGTTCACAGGCTCAACTCCTGTCGGTAAAATCCTCATGAAGAACTCTGCGGATACGATGAAGAAGATCTCCCTTGAGCTTGGCGGTCACGCTCCTTCCATTGTGACCCAGGATGCGGACATCGATAAGGCCGTCAAAGGAGTGGTAGCTTCCAAATATCGCAATGCCGGTCAAACCTGTGTATGTACCAACCGCATTTATGTTCACGAATCCATCGTTGATGAATTCACCGAAAAATATGTAGCAGAGGTCAAAAAGCTGAAGGTCGGCAACGGACTGGATGAAGGCATTGACATCGGACCTCTCATTGATGACCGTGCCGTGGATAAAGTGAAAAAACATATCGATGACGCCGTTGAAAAGGGCGCTGAAATTGCAACGGGAGGCAGCGTGAAAGAAGGGCTGTTCTTTGAACCCACCGTACTCACCGGCGTAACAGACGATATGCTCTGCATGAGCGAAGAAACATTCGGCCCCCTTGCCCCGATCACCACGTTCAAAACGGAAGAAGAAGCCGTTGAACGTGCCAATGATTCGATCTATGGACTGGCCGCGTATGTCTTCACAGAAAACATCTCCCGAGGAATTGCCATTTGTGAGCAGTTGGAATACGGGATTGTCGGGTTGAATGACGGAGGGCCATCCGCTCCTCAGGCACCATTTGGAGGATTCAAGCAGAGCGGACTTGGCCGGGAAGGCGGCCATCAAGGAATGGACGAATACCTGGAAGTGAAATATATTTCTGTCGGATTATAATCCTTTTCGAGTGGCTGAGACAAACGTGTTTTAGTCATAGTACAACCCGGATTCATCTGCCTGCGATCAGGCAAATGAATTCGGGTTTTTATTTTGTTATATGGTTTCCAGCAGCGGTTGATTGGAGTGCAAGACGAAGACTCCCGCGGAAAGCGAAGTCTTGCACAGAAATCATGAGCGGTATAAAGAGCCTATACTGATCGTGTTCGTCATTCAATGGTCCTTTTTAGTATTGTCCCACCCTCTTTTTTTTTGTTGACCTTTACGTAGCGTCATGGATTACAGTGAAGGATATCAACAGAAAGGAGTGACAGAATGGAAGCATATCCGATGCCCATGTTTGTGAAAATGGAAGTGAGAGATATCGAGCGTTCCGTGAAATGGTACAAGGATGTCTTGGAATTCAACGAGGTGTACAGTCTTAGGGGGGAGGAAAACAAGATGGTGATGGCCCATATCCGCGGTGAAAGATACCAGGATCTAATGCTGATCCCTGCTGGATCAATCGTTCATCCACAGGGAATCACCATCAATCTGCAGTGGCATGACGTACACCTTACTGCTGGGAGAGCTCCGGACTCAAGCATTGTGGAAGGGCCAGTCGATCGACCGTGGAATGCACGGGAAGTCGTCCTGATCGATCCTGATGGCTATAGAGTGACTTTATCAGAAATGCTTCATTCCTCCTTATCGTTCGATGAAGTTAGACAGGGATTCTAAGCGTTTACAGGTTCCTCCCTTATATGTCAGAATAAATACTATATTTAAAAAACAAATTGACGAATGAATTCCTTCTGTGCTAGATTACTACTATAGTAAATGTCAACGACGGGAAAGAGTAGATTGGGACACTGTTGCAAAGAGAGCCGGCATTTGGTGGGAGCAGGCGAACGGTACCCTATTGAAAATCATCCCTGAGACGCAGTGCCGAACGGAGTAAGCACTGCCGGTTTTCCACCGTTAACAGGAAGACGTATGTTGGTACGTTCAAGTGTCGCTTGCTTCTTTGGCAGGCGGAATTCGGGTGGTAACGCGGGTATAAGCTCGTCCCTTTTTATTTAAGGGGCGGGCTTTTTTGTTTTTCAGGATAGAATCAGGAGGTTCAACATTATGAATAAAAAACATATTATCGTAGCTGGATTCATGCTCTTTTCCCTTTTCTTCGGGGCCGGGAATCTGATTTTCCCTCCTACCCTTGGGATGGAATCAGGTCATGCATTCATACCTGCCATCACTGGCTTCATTCTCTCAGCTGTATTCCTTCCCTTCTTCACGATCATCACTGTGTCTCTTTCGAAGAATGGGCTTTTATCAATCGGTGAACGGGTTCATCCCCTTTTCGGGATGATCTTCTCCATCATCGTATACTTATCCATCGGCGCCTTCTACGGTATTCCAAGGGCCGCCAATGTGGCATTCGAGCTCGGGTTCGAACAGATTCTTCCCGTCCAGGGGCATATGCCGCTTCTCCTATTCTCGATTATCTTCTTCGGAGTGACGTTCTTGATCTGCCTGAATCCGAAGAAAGCCATCGACCTTGTGGGACAGTGGCTGACTCCAGCACTTCTCATCGTATTGGCTATTCTATTCATTAAGGCCTTTTTCACCTATTCGTACGGGGATGCACCGACAACAGACAAGTTCCAACACTCCCCGTTCCTTACGGGATTCATTGAAGGCTATTATACTATGGATGCCATCGCAGCCCTTGCTTTCGGCATCGTCATCATAAATGGGTTCCGCTCCAAAGGAATGAGCAAACGGAGTGAGCTTGTGAAAGGGACGATCGGTGCAGGATCGATTGCCGCTCTGGGTCTCATTCTTGTGTACGTATCTCTCGGATGGATCGGAAGGGTGATTCCTGCCGACCAGGCTGTTGCCAACGGCGCCGAACTCCTTGTGCTGGCATCGGGACAGCTATTCGGCCCCAGCGGGAATCTGATCTTCGGTTCAATCGTGATCCTCGCCTGCCTGACAACCTGTGTCGGTCTGATCAATGCGTGCGCTCAATTTTTCCAGGAGCGCTTCACCCTCCTTTCCTATAAAGGGTATGTCGGGGTATTCACCTTGATCGGGCTTCTCTTTACGAACCTGGGATTGAATATGATCCTCAAGATTGCTGGACCTCTTCTATCCTTGATCTATCCTATAGCCATCGTTCTTGTTGTCCTCTCCCTTGCCCAGCTCTTCCTGGGGAAAAGCAGGAGGATGTTCATCCTTTCGGTGGGGATGACGGGTGCGTTTTCACTTTATGAAACGTTCCACAGTTTCAATATGGTACCGAAAAGTCTCGAACACGCCGTAGACTGGATCCCTCTATCGGCTAATGGGTTGGAGTGGACCCTTCCCGCTCTTCTCTGTGCCGTCATCGGTTTTGTATGGGACCATATTTCCGGTTACCGACGGACGAGCGAACAGTGGGATGGCTAAACGAAAGGCAAGGTGTCTTCGCGACACCTTGCCTTTTATTTTGCCTCTTCCCTTTCAAGGAAAATCTCTTCCAGGGTAGGTTCATCGACCTCTACCCGGTAAACGTCAACCTTGATCCGGTTAAGGACGCGGATGATGTCAGCAATCTTCTTCTCATCCTCCACCACTATATGAAAATGGGTTTCTTCCATTTCGAGATCCCGACCGTTAATGGAAAGCCATTGTTCCAGATCCTCTTGATCACGGACAGGGATGGGTGAATGTTTGACTTTCACTTCAATGTTCGAGCGGTAAAATGCCCTCAGCTCTTCCATCGTGCCGCTTTTAATAATTCTCCCCTCCTTCATGATAGCAAGACGGTTACAGATCTTTTCCACTTCGTCGAGGTTATGAGACGTCATGAAAATCGTTTTCCCCTGTTTCTGCAGGGAACGGATCAGGTGCTGAATCTGCAGGACCGACTCTGCGTCCATTCCTGAAGTCGGTTCATCAAGGAAGATCAATTCAGGATCATGGATGATGGCCTGTGCCACTCCAAGCTTCTTCTTCATACCGAAGGAAAACTTGGAGGTTTTTTTATGCTCGTGCCCTTCTAGACCGACGGAGGCCAGCACCGACATGCACGTTTCCTTGGATACCTTTTTCCCCGATACACCGGCAAGGAACTGCAGATGCTTCAGTGCGGTCATGGATTGATAGAATGTTGAATAATCAGGCATGACGCCGATCTTGTGCTTGATTGCATTGTGATTCTCCTCTTCTCCTAGGAGGGAATAGCTACCGGAAGTTGGTATCACGATACCGGTCAGCATGTTGATGAACGTTGATTTCCCTGCTCCGTTCCTCCCGAGGAACCCAAAGATCTCCCCCTTCTCCACCGTGAGATCGATTCCTTTGACTACCTGATTTTTCCCGAACGACTTTGTCAGCCCTTTCGTTGTAATCATCAACATCCCCTCCTTCGGAAGAATACATATGTTAGTAAAAGTAAAATGAAAGCATCAAGATACATGAGCAAGAACGTATAATCTTCCCTGACAAGATAATAGTTCGGATCAACATACTTCATCCAGCTGAACCATGGATTCGAGGTGTATGCCAACCAGTACCCGAGGATCGGAAGGAGGATTCCAGCAATGATACTCATAAACATCGTCAACGCAGGCACCGGGACCACCGTCGACAGGAAGACCGTAAAGGCTACCTGACAAGCGATGAGACCCATGAGCTGAAAGAATGTGAAAGCATCGAATCGGTGTGAGAAAATCGCGATGATCACGTGGGAAACAGTGATGCAAGCAAACCAGAATGCCAGGATCCCGAGGAACTTGCCTGCCACGATGGACCGCCTTGACGTACGGGTCAACAGGAATCTCATGGTCCTTTCATGCATCTCCCGGTTCATCGTGTCATGCGACAGTCCCATGACGAACAGTTGACCGAATACAATCATGACCACCAGCAAGCCTGCTGAATGGGCCATATCCGCCTCATCGGGCGTTAACTCCAATGCGCTCTCGAACATAGAGGAGAATTTCGCAAAATAATACGTCGGGACAAGGAGCATGAGGATGATGGCGATGGACTTGAACCCCTTGAACAATTGAAAGAATTCCCTTTTGGCGATGGCAAACATATGAACACTTCCTTTTCTTATTTGTCTATACAAAAAGGATAATCCACTACATTTAACGCAGGTGAAATCCCACCTTAACTTTTCCTTAATTCTCTAATTCTACTAAAACTTTGATGATATGATAGGTGTAACACCGTTAAGTTAGGAGATTAATGATGAATGAAGCACGATTATTGATTGTTGATGATGAAATGGCACTTATGAATATGCTTGAGACCCTGCTCCTCAGAGAGGAAATTTCAAAGATTGATAAAGCAGAGACTGCCTCACAGGCACTTGCCCTATGTAAGAGTCATACCTATGATTTGATACTCTTGGATGTGATGCTTCCTGATCAAACAGGTTTTGAGATTTGCCCATCGATCCGCGAGCAATCCGATGCCACGATCTTCTTTCTGACCGCCAAGGCCGGCGACCTCGATAAGTTATCGGGATTTGCAGTCGGGGCTGATGATTACATCACCAAGCCCTTCAACCCCCTCGAAGTCGTTGCAAGGATCAAGGCACATCTATCCAGGAGGTTGAAGATCAGTACGATACAGGATCAGACCGTGCACAGCTGCGGACCCATCGAAATGAACACATCGACAGGAGAAGTGTTCGTACGGGGGGAATCCGTTCGACTTCCTGCTCAAGTATACCAATTATTACTATTCTTTTGTAAGCACCCGAATCAGCTTTTCAGCAAAGGACAGCTCTATGAGCAGGTGTGGGGAGACGCATTCATGGGGGAAGATAACACCGTCATGGTGCACATCCGGAAGTTGCGGGAGAAAATCGAGGAAGATCCAGGGAATCCTGAGCTCATCCTGACCGTCCGGGGGCTCGGGTATAAACTGGAGATTCCAAGGGGGAGCAGATGAATATCCATACTCGATTCATCCTCCACCTCCTCGGTCGCCTGATCCTGACCGGCTTCCTATTATTGCTGTCGATCTTGATCATTTTCTTATTCATCGCGTTCCTCACCATGAATTCTGCCATTGAAAAAGACCTCACCACCGCAGAAGGACTCTATTTTTCCGACAGGGTCGAGGTCAAGGATGGCAAAGCAACCATCGATCAACATTTACAAAAAATTCTTCAAAAGCAAAAGAGCTGGTTGATCATCCTGGACTCCAGGGGAGACATTGCCGGATCTTACGGTGCTCCCGATTCCGTTCTCTCTTCAAAACATCTTCTTTCGGCTGCCGATGAGGTCCCCTTCACCGATATCCATACGTGGGAGATCCTGAATATGGACGATGAACCGTCCTACGTGATGCTCGGGAAACATCATCCTGAGAAGCAATGGTTGAGCAAGGTGAAAGATGAGGTCGATTGGAGTAAAGGAGAATGGTTGCCTTCGTCAAAGGATCAGCGGCAACTAAAAAAAGAGGGTGTGTGGATTCAGCTGACCGACCCTGATGGCCATGTTCTTCAAGCTTATGGAGACCGGCCACCTTCAGAGAACTACACCTACAAGGACATCCTTCAGCTGGATGATCCGGATCAGTCCGTGCACCAAGATCCCCTCTCAGGAAAGATCCTGATATCAGGGATTCACCCTCCTGCTGAAGCACCCATTTCGGTACCGATCCATAACGGGTGGTTCATCGCGCTTATCGTCATTGCCCTCCTGATCTTGTTCAGCACCTTTTGGTATGCACGGAATCTCGGCACCCCTCTCTTGATCATGGTTAAATGGATCAAGCAGCTCTCTGACGGTCAATACTCCCAACCGGTCAACCAGGTCGGGGAATCCACGATCTATAAGAAAAACGGGAAGCTTAAACGGAATTATCGTCTATACAAAGAACTTTTCAGCCAGCTATCCAAGCTGACGGACACACTGAAGAGCAACGAGAGGCACGAAAAGAAGGTGGTCAGCTCAAGGGAAGAGTGGATCAGCGGACTATCGCATGATTTGAAGACCCCCTTATCATCCATTACCGGATATGCCCAGATGCTGCAGTCCGATCAATATGAGTGGACTCCTGAAGAAATAAGGGATTTTGCCGGTACAATCGTGGATAAGTCCGCATTCATGAAGGATCTACTTGATGATCTCACCCTCGTTTATCAGCTCAACAGCCAAGCCCTGCCCATCAGGAAAGAAAGGACAGATATCAACGAAGCGGTGCGGAGGAGCGTCATTTATTTCATCAATACGGCACAAGCCGATATCCGCTTCCTTCCTACGGAAACCCCCATGCTCGGGATGGTGGACCGGAAGTGGTTTCAACGGATCCTCGACAACCTCTTATCCAATGCCATCAAACACAACAGAGACGGTACAACGATCACCATCTCCACTGAAGCCATAGAAAACCAACTCATGGTCATCAAAATTGAAGATGATGGAGAAGGAATGGATTCCGAGACCCTCTCCCACTTGTTCCAACGCTTTTACCGTGGAACAAACACAAGTGATTCCGGAAGCGGTACCGGACTCGGGATGGCCATTACGAAACAGCTGATCGAACTGCACAACGGTTCCATCAATGTACAGAGTGCGCCTGACGAAGGAACAAGGGTAAGGGTCATCCTGCCCCTATAGGACCTGATTTTTGGAAAACACTATAAAGTGCCCATTAAAAAACCCGGATTCATCAATCCTTATCTTAGGCGAATGAATCCGGGTATTTCTATGACTGAAACACGTTTGTCCCAGCCTCTGCTACTTTTTCTAGATGTCAGTACGCGCCTTCCGAATACGTCAGCTCATAACCGTGAGAATAAATTTCAAAGATATTGCCGAAAGGATCTTCTACATACACCATCCGGTAAGGCTTCTCACCAGGGTAGTATTCCCTGATCGGCATGCGCTGCTTCCCGCCGTGTGCTTTGATTTTTTCCACGAGCCCTTCGATGTCAGGGTCCTGGATCGCGAAATGGAACAAGCCGGTTTTCCAGTATTCAAAGTTGTTCTCAGGGGCTTCATTTTGCGGGAATTCGAATAGTTCGATTCCGATCCGATCACCTGTCGCCATGTGTGCGATCCTAAATGTATCCCATTCAGTGCCGAATACGTCACGGCACATTTGTCCGATGGCACTATCATCGTTCTCAACATCGGACGGCTCCATGATGATATACCAGCCGAATACCTCCTGGTAAAACTTCACCGCTTCCTCCAGGCTTGGCACACTTAGGCCGATATGTGAAAATGATCTTGGATATGGTTTCATATTGATGTCCTCCTTTAGTTGAATTGCCCTCATTATAATCGGCGATTCGTCCGAATGTAAGTATGCACTTTTTTGTGAGATACTAACCTGGAGGTAAGAAAGGGTGAACTGAATGGCAGTTGAGAAAGGTGAAAATGGAAAGCTGAAGTGCTCCATTGAATATACACTGAAAAAAATCGGCGGGAAGTGGAAAACCGTGATCCTGTGGCATCTTGGAACGGATGGGGTCCATCGCTACAATGAACTGAGGAGACTCCTGCCAGGCGTCGCACATAAAGTGCTCAGCCAGCAGTTAAAAGAGCTCGAGGAAGATGGTTTCATCATCAGGACATCCTACGACACCGTCCCTCCAAAAGTAGAATATAGCTTATCTGATTTCGGCAGCACGGTGATGCCCGTCCTTCAGGCCATGCACAAATGGGGACGTGCCCACGGTCCTTTCTCCGATGAAGTTTCTCCGGTTGACATATCGATAAATATCGATTAGTCTAATGCACATGGAAAACTACGTAGATATTTTCAAAGCGTTGGCTAACAGCACTCGATTGGAAATGTTGAAATGGTTGAAAGATCCCTATGATCATTTCGACAAGCCTTCTGCACATCTTTCGAAGAATATGAGTGAAAAAGGAGGCGTGTGCGTTGGTGATATTTCGGAAAGGGCCGGGATGTCCCAATCCACTGTTTCGCACTATTTATCTATGATGCAGAAGGCTGGATTATTGGAGTCGGAACGTCACGGAAAGTGGACGTACTACCGAAGGAATGAAGAGAATATAGAGAAACTTGCGAAGTGGATCAAAGAGGAGCTTTAAGCCTCTTTTTTTGAGTTATCATATCGATATTATTCGAAATATAGATTTAAGGAGTCATCATACTATGAAGCTATGGGTTTATATCGTCGCCCTCATTGCAGGTGCATCATTAAGTACAGAGGGAGCCATCTACGGCGAGCTCGGGAAAACGATCGGGAAATTGGAAAGCAGCTTTTATAACTTTTTCGTCGGAACGATCATTCTCGGTATTGTCCTGCTTTTCCTCGGAAAAGGCTCGCTGTCCCATTCCCTCAAAGCACCAAAATGGCAGCTCACCGGTGGATTCTTCGGGACCATCTATCTTACCATCCTTGTGATCAGTGTTCCACTGGTAGGAGTTGGACTGTCCATGATCAGCGTCATTGTCGGACAGATGATCATGAGTATGATCATTGAGCACAAAGGGTGGCTCGGAAGTGAAAAGATCAGCATCAACAAAGAGAAAGTCATAGCTATCATCCTGATGGCTGCCTCTCTCGTACTCATCTATTAAGGAGGTCCAAACATGTCTGCATTCATCCTGATCGCCGCCATGCTCGGCGGCTTCACACTAAGCGCACAGTCCTCCGTGAACGGGGCACTCAGTCGAAAAACCGGTACCTATGAGACAGCGTTCATGACGTTTGCTACGGGTGCAATGATTTTATTCCTCATCATCCTGTTCTTTGGAGATGGAAATATTTTCGCTATATTCGATGTTCCTAAATGGCAGCTGGCTGCCGTCTGGTTCGGTGTAGGGTACCTGTTCCTTACAGTTCTTGCCGTTCCGAAGATCGGGGTTATCGCCACAAACGTATCCACTGTCATCGGACAGTTGACCATGGGGATGATCATCGACCATTTCGGATGGTTCGGCGGGATCGAAATCCACCTGGACTGGAAACGAATCCTTGCCATCGTCCTTATGCTCCTTGCTTTACGGTTTATTTATGTAGGGAATAAGAAAGGCCAGGAACAGTCTGCATAAAGGGCATCAGTCTTAGAAACGTAACGAAGGAAAGCCAAGAATCCGTTCATGGGATTCTTGGCTTTTTTCAGATTCGTTGCATCTACTGGATATCGATATGTTTATCATATGTTTTCATGTACGAAATGCCTTTCACGATGAGTGATTGAGGTTCATCCTTTGTATCGAAGAGGAGGGTGCGCTCATGGATAGCCTCTCCGTCCCTTTTCGTATACTCGTCACCGGTTGTGTGGTCGAGCTTGACAGTCCCGCTTTCGGTCTTGATGCTCACTCCGTCAAGGCGCAGCCCATCCTCGCTCTCGATTGTTACGAAAGCCTGCCCATCTTTCACCCCGCTTTTCTTCACCATTACGTTCTGATCATTCACTTTAAACGTTTCAGATGCCGAGAGAGGTACGGAGATGTCCATTTTCTCCTTTGCAGGAAATGCGTTCACTACCAGTTCAAGTTTGTTCAGGTTGTGTGGGAGAGCATCGAATTCAAGTTCAATATCATTGGAAAGACCCCAGTTGGATGAGCTGCCGGACCCCTGCCACTCAAGGACTTTACCGTCTGCGACAAGCTCAATATCGTGAAGTGGATCGTTGATATCTTCATCCAGCTTCATCTTCCCTTTGATGACCGTGATGGTGGGGCTTGCCGTAATACTCTTGAACGTGATGGAGCCATTATCAAATGTCACAGTCTTATTGATCCCCTGCTTGAATTTGGTTTGCAGTGCTTGATCCGGCCGGTAGTTGAAGGTAAGTTTTTTTCCTTTCACCCATTCATCGTTTTTGTAGTGGTCAAGATGAAGGGTAAGCTCTTTGGCAAAGGCATTCGGTGGATCATATCGGATTTCACCCTTAAGTTCTGTCCGGTCTTCACTGACGACCGTCTTTGCACTGATCATATATTCTCTTGTCAAGAAGCCGGTCAGGTCACCCGGCTCCCATGTATCCCCTTCTTCCACTCCGTTGGCATTATGCAAAGTGTAATACAGGATGAATTGGTTCTCATCGACAATGACACCATCGATCGTGATCTTTTCATCCTCTCCAAGAGCATAGGTCCGGTCGATGACCTGGCCCATCCCTGCCTCGTTCAAATCATGGAGCGTACCATTCATGACGTCCTCTGCACCCACGATTTTCTTTCCGTAGTAGGCAAGGGCTGGATATTGAAACGAACCGAGGATCATAAGGACTGCAGCTGCGGCCACTGCGGCCTTCCATCCGTTCCTTTTCTTTTGCGGCCTATGGCTGAGGGCTGTGCGAAGGCGCGCTTCGAGGTCTTGTGGCGGCTGGATACTCTTCATTTTTTCTGCTTCATTTCTTAGTTTTTTATCCACTTCATTCATCTGCTGTCCCCCCAAACGTTTCCCTTAATTTCTTTAACCCCTGGAACACCCTGGATTTTGCTGTCCCCACCGACACGCCCATCACCATAGCGGCGGTTGAATAATCAAGATCCAGTATATATTTCAGTCTGATGGCCTCTGCCTGGTGCTCATTCAACTGAAGAAGCATTTCCTTGATCTCCATCTCGCGGTCGCTGTGTTCCAGTGGATTTGAGGATTCCCCCTCGTCTGCCCACTCCTCTTTCAACACGAGGCGATTTTGTTTCCGGAGCATGGTTTTACAGCCATTCACAAGAATCGTTTTGCTCCAGCTGTAAAAAGCATCCGGATCGTTGAGCTGTTCAATTTTTTCATAAACGGTGACGATCATATCTTCCATGGCATCCATGGCATCATGTTCGTTTCCGACGTATACATAGGCCAATCGATAATAGTTTTCCTTTTCTTCCATGATTAGTTGAAGGAGCGCGTCTTTGCTGCCTTTTTTCGCCTTCTTCACTGCGCTTCTGAGATTCATTTCTCCACCTCTCTTTCCTGTAAGAGTATTTGGTTGCGTGAAAAGTTCATTGTATCTTCATTTTTTTATGTAATAGCCTGTCCTGCACCGTTCCAGTGAAAAGCCGTCACGGATGACGGCTTCACCTTCTTATTCTTTGCCTTCGTGCGGAGGGCACGGGCATTTCACGACGACCAGGAACGGACCTTTTTTCAACTGTTCATCCCCTACTTCCGCTGTTGCGGTGATGGTGATGATATCCACCTTTCCTTTTGCAGGCACGATCCGGGCAGTATAGGTACCATCCGCCTTCGTAACTGCCGGATTTGGAAGGATATATTCCTCACCATGGGATGATACGACTTTAAAATAGACATTTACGCCTTCGACCGGGCGATGATCACAGAGGACCTCACCAGTGATTTCTTCCCCCTCACAGCCTACGAACAACGGGGTGCAGAGAGTCAAACGGGGATTTTTGCATCGCTCACAGCCCACAACGGTTTTGCACGTTTGGGAAATCATCCGAGACCCGATTTCGACCCTTGCCGTGTAGGTGGTGAGTTCGTACGGCCTTTCCCCAGGTACAACGGCAGACGTCCTGAAATAGCCATCCTGATTCGTGTACACTTCGGCAGGTTCAAAATCGAGAAGCGGACTGGTCAACGTTACCTTCACCCCTGCAAGTGGCTCACCTTTACAAAGGAATCTTCCCTTTATTTCGGCACGGCAGCGGATTTTCTTTACACATTCAAGTTCCAGCCTTGGATCCTCGCACTGACAATCCACCTTGATCTGTTGGGATTCAGAAGACACCCCTTCTCTTGAAACGACGGCTTCTGCCCTGATGGTGATGACCTCCGTGACGCCGGCACCTGCACGGATGCTTGCCGTGTATTCGCCCATATCATTCGTAAATGCCGGATTCGGATCCACGGTGACGGCTCCCGGGGTATCCGAGGTAACGACAAAGGTGATGGCCGCATCCCTTACCGGCACCCCATCACAGGTCAGACGGCCTGAAATCCGCTCTGCAGGACACCCGATGTATTTCGGAGTATTTAATGTAAGCTTCGGATTGCGACACTTCAAGCAAATCACTTTCACCTTGATGGTTTCGGTTATGGTCTTGCCATTCACTGTCACTCTTGCCGTTATGGTGGTCTCCGTGAGCGGTGTATTGGAAGGGACTGTCACTTCGGCAGAAAATGATCCAGTCTCATCGGTCAGCACAGGATTCGGATCGAAGTCCAGGATTGGACTGGAAAGCATCACCTCGACACCGGCGAGGGGCAGCCCCTCACATTTCACCTTCCCCCTGATTTCACCTTCGCAGTTGATCTTACACGGATCTTCGAGAATGATTTCAGGGTGTTTGCACACACATTTCACTTTGATCTTCTCATTCTCTGAAACTACCACTGTTCCGCTGACAATGGAAGAAGCCTGGATCGTCACGACTTCCTCTACACCGAGCGTGGTGGTCAAGACAGCCGTGAATCTTCCGTCCTCGTCCGTGGTGACGGGGTTCGGCGACACTGCAATCGCCCCTGCCGGTGAGGTGGTGAACGTGACGAGATTCCCCTTGAGCGGAACTCCGTCGCATGTCAACCTGCCCGTGACTTTCCCGCCGTCACAGCCGATGAACTTCGGTGCTTTCAGGGTCAGTAATGGATTCCGGCACTTTTTACAGAATACCTTGACCGTAATGGTCTCAGTTGCTCCTCCTCCTGTAGCGGTAAGGGTCGTTTCCTGAGGTTCTGTACCGAATGGGACGGTTGCCGTCGTACTGAATTCGCCATTTTCATCCGTGACAACTGGGTTGGGATCGAATGCAAGGAGAGGACTCGAGAATGTGACCTCGACACCGGCGAGCGGGAATCCTTCACATGTCAAGCGACCCGTAATCGGGGATTCACAATTGATCTTGCCGGGGTCATCAATGCTGATGACCGGATTTTTGCACTCGCAATCGACTCGGATCGTTTTGACTTCGGAGGAAATCAGCACACCTGCAATCACGGTCCTCGCCTCGATGGTGAACGTGCCCACTGTCCCAAGCTCCGGTACGATTCTTGCACGATAGGATCCATCCTCCCCGGTGATGGCCGGATCCGGTACGATTGTGACCCCTTCTTGCGGCGTCAAGATGAAGGCTATACTTGCCCCAGGGAACGGAATACCGCCGCAGGTCAGCTTACCGGTAAGCTCCGCTCCTTCACAGCCTATGACCTTTTTCGGAGTATTAAGGGTAAGCTCCGGATTACGGCAGAAGAGACATCCTGCCGTAATAATACGGCTGGTGGAGACCTCGATGCCGCTCACCACCGCTGATGCCGTTATTTCTGCTTCCTGGAATGGCGTCCCGCTTGAAACGGTCACTCTGGAAGTGAACACGCCGTTCACATCCGTTATCGGGACCTCCGGTTCAAACTGAAGGAAGGGTGGCCCTGAGAGGGTTACCGGAACATTTGGGATCGGGACGCCGTCACAAAGCACTGTGCCTGAAATGACTCCATCACAGTTGATCGTGGATACTTTTTTAATGAAAATGACCGGATTGACACACTTCACACAGCGCACGGTGAGTTGACGTGCTTCGGATACCACTTCGATTCCGCCGATCCTCGTCGATGCCACAATCGTGATCGTTTCATTGATTCCAATGAACGGAACGACCGTGGCTGAATAAGTACCGTCATTTTGGGTGATGGCAGGGTTCGGGTTTACGACGACCCGCTTTGACTGGGATGTGATGGTGAAAGTGATGGGTGCTCTTGCAATGGCGTTTCCGTCACAGATAAGTCTCCCGCTTAGAGGTGCTCCCTCGCAGCCGACAGGTCCTTCAATCGGATTCAAGGTCAGGATTGGATTGGTACATACGATGCAGTCAACCGTCACACTGATGCTGTCACTTACACTCTGACCTGCTACCACGGCAGCGGCAGTCACCACAACACCCGATGTGATCGGTGTTCCCCGCGGAACCGATACGACCGTTGAAAAACGCCCGGTTTCATCCGTGATTGGGGTGGAATCGGCAAAATTCACTATTGGAGGAGTTGCAGATAATGTTACTGCCACACCTGCAACAGGCCTAAAGTCACAAAGGACTCTTCCACTGATAACCCCATCACAACTGATGGAGCCGATCCGATCAAGCTGAATGATCGGCTCCTTGCACTCATTACCCGGATTCGGAAACAACCCTTCACAGCCTTTTGGAGGCGGGATGATTTTGCAGGGCAATGATGATGTTTCTCTCCCTTTTTTCAACATCTCAATCAGTCCTTTTCAATACACTTTCATGCATCATATGCAAAAATCAGTAGGCTGTTCTCCCGAGTTCATGACATCTGCCCGCCCTCACCGCTCCTACAGACGCGACATAGGATACATCAAAAAGCGGTGCATCCAGTATGAGCAGAAACGTTTTTATTCTTTTCTTCCTTACCATGTTGGCTACTCTCACCTTTCTCCAGAAGGATACCATCGGTCTGATCCTGTCGGGGGATGAATCCTCCCTTTCTTCCTTGAAGGAGTCTCACGGATTCAGTCTTTACGGACTTACCCTGCTCGTCATGATTATCCAGAACTCGTTTACCGTCATCCCTCTCATTCTCGTGATTTCGTTAAATGTAACGCTTTTCGGTTTTTGGCAAGGATTCCTGTGGAGCTGGATTTCGAGCATCATCGGAGCCGGAATTGTGTTTATTTCAGTCAGACAGCTGTTCCTTCGCAGCTTGTCTTCCCGCTTCCCTCCTTCACCCTATCTGAAGGAACGAGGATTCACGTATGTATTCCAAGGACGGATCATCCCGATGATTCCCACAAGCCTCGTCAATATAACGGCTGGCATAAGCGGGATCTCATTCAGGCATTTGATCACCGGGACCATCACGGGCAACTTCCTTTATTTTTTCTGCCTGTCACTTATCCCCCTAGGGGTCCTGTCCATGTCCTGGATTGAGACCGGCATGGTCACTGTTGTTCTTATCATGATCATGATTTTCTATTATAAAAAGGTTCGCGGCAGACGATGAATGGCTGCCTTGGATAAAATAGGACGAGCCTATTTATATTTTGTTATACATATAATAGAACAAATCTGTTATAATAAACATATAACAAACAGGAGGTGATCTTTTGCTGATCCATATTGAACCACACTCTATCATTCCGATCTATGCACAGGTACGGAACGGTATTCTTGAGGGCATCGTTAGGGGTGACTTGAAACCCGGGGATGCGCTGCCATCGGTCCGGTCGTTTGCGGCTGACCTGGGTGTCAATATGCACACTGTCAATAAAAGCTACCATGAATTAGAGGACAAAGGATTCATTCAGATCGTGCCCAAGTCCGGTGCCATCATCCTCAAGCCAGACGAACCGACAAAGGAACGGATCGACTTGATCGCCTCCGCCGTCCGACCGCTACTTGCGGAAGCACTGGCCACCGGAATGACGGATGAACAGGTGCAGGATATGATCAGATCCATTCAATTAAGTATCAAGGGGGAATAACCATGCAATCCATTTTATTGATAGGTATTATCGGCATCATGCTCCTTTTACAAGTGATGCTGCCATTCATCGTGAAACGCACTGTCGTATTCGGAGTCACGGTTCCTGTTGAGCACATACGTGATGCTCACTTGCTCCGCTTCAAAAAGATCTATGCGGCGGTCACTGCCATTCTATCCGTCGCCGGCATTGCCTTGTTCTTTATCATTACTGGCACAATGGACCTACCGGAGGACCGGCTCATCGCTTCAGGCATCCTGCTTCCATTCATCATCATCTTCATCTCCATGGCCCTCTATGCCTACTTCCACATGCAGGTGGTCCGGTACAAACGTGAAAGCCAATGGTTCAAAGGACGAAGACAGGTCCGTGTGTCGGAGCTTACCTCAAGGTCCAAGGATGAAATGCTCCCATGGTACTTCTTCCTGTTCCCGATCGTGATCGGGGCCGGTCTCATTGTCTTCACCATGATGAATTATCAGCTCTTCCCTGATCAACTACCGACACATTGGGGACCCAACGGAGAGCCGGATGCCTTCACAGCCAAGACCAGGATAAGCGTTCTTACCATGCCCTTTGTATTACTGCTCATGAGCGCCATGTTCCTTGCCATCCACGAACTGACACGGAACTCAGGCATCAAACTGAGCGCCGGCAACATTCCCGCATCCAAAGTCCGCCAGTTCAGGCTGAGGAAGTACTCCAGCTGGTTCTTGTTCTTCATTTCCATGGCCACGGCCATGCTATTCAGTTTTCTCCACATCAAAACGGCTTACGAAGATCTATTGAGCGGATCCCTCTTGCTTTTTGCACCACTGGCCTTCTCTGTGCTCGTCTTCCTGGGGGCTGTCTTGATGGCCGTGAAAGTTGGGAAAGCGGATTCGGATCTGGACCGTACCACCATCATCGATGAGGGTGGGGACACCGTCAATGAAGACGATGATTCACACTGGATCGGCGGCATCTTTTACTTCAACCGCGAGGACCCTTCCTTCTTGGTGGAAAAACGATTCGGTGTCGGCTGGACGGTGAACTTCGCAAGACCTGCCGGCTATCTCCTCATCCTTGCACCGATCGTCGCCATTTTATTGGTCACCCTGCTGTAGAAAAGCAGCGATAGGGTCCCAAGCAAAAAAAAGCCCCGTCCGCTTCCTGTGAAGGGTTACGTTGTGAGGGACTTTGATAAAAAACCACACAGGAATGGCCGTCCTTCTGACGTCCAAGAGGGCAATATAAATAAAGGAAAACTCGCCCAAATGTGGCGAGTTTTCCTTGTTATACTTAAAGTAAAGCAACTCCTAGTTTACGTATTTTCCCACAAAAAAGTCCCTGAATATTTTCATTCTCTCCTACCTTTCAGTCACCTTTTTTCTTAAATAATCCTCAAATGTAACTGTCCCCACATTCTGCATTGGATTCGTGTTTTTACCATCTAATAAAGCTTTGTAAAGTCCTCCTGGTAAGGAGAAGTTATAAATTCTACTCGGTTTATTGTTTATTCCTATTTTCAAATCTGCCATTTCTCTTAGTGTCATTATTTTTGGTCCTGCAAATTCAGCCGTTTTCCCTTGAGGTCCTTTATCCGTTAGATTAATTAAATGATTTGCAAATTCACCTACATCAACAGTTTGAAACTTGATGTTACCCGGAATAAAATACCCTTTTAATAATGTTTTTGATAAAAACAAAGAATCAACAAAGCTATGGAACTGAGTTGCACGAACAATTGTATAAGGGATAGGACTTTGTTTTAGCACTTCTTCTGCTTCGTATTTATACTTGTAATATTTAAATGGTATATCTTCAATACCGACAATCGATGGATAAATAAAGTGTTTTATGTGTGTGAGTTTACTTAAAAAGTTTGAGAGACCTGCTACTTCGATTTCTTTGGTTTTTTTCATTGGGCTGGTTGCTGTGTGAATGACCACATCTACATCTTTTGAGGCCTCTTCTAATCCTTGACCTGAGAGCATATCACTATAGATCCAGTCAAAATCCCCACCACATAAAGGTTTTCGTCTTGAAGTCATGATGACACTACACTTACGATCTTTAAGTTGATGAAGGACCGCTGAACCAAGTTGCCCTGTTGAGCCTGTTACTAATATCTTCAAAAATCTCCCTCCCTTTTCCATTGCTTTTATTATATTGTAGCATCTGTAAGGTTTAGACTTTTGGTAACGAACCAAATCTGGAAGTTTATAAAGATAGCAACCGGTCTGCCCAAATGATTTGATTTAGACATTCTATTTTAATTGGACGATATGTATTGTGCATTAAATAATGCAATTGGTATGCCCAAAATGATGAAGGAAGTAAGATACCTTACTATACAAGAAAAAAAGACGTGTACCCATTCACACGTCTTTTTTCATATCTATTATACAACGGTTGTAAGGATGGCGTCATGCGCTGTAACGTATTTGTATCCAAGGTCTCTCGCCACGGCTTCGTATGTGATGAATCCGTTGGCCACGTTGACTCCTTTTGCAAGGGCCATATTATCCTGGATTGCTTTTGCCACGCCTTTGTTGGCGATCTGGAGGGCATACGGGACGGTCACATTCGTCAAGGCAATCGTGGACGTACGTGGAACGGCACCCGGCATATTCGCTACGGCATAATGGACGACCCCGTGTTTTTCGTAAGTAGGATCATCATGCGTCGAGATATGATCGCATGTTTCGATGATTCCGCCCTGATCGATGGCAACATCCACGAGGACAGATCCCGGCTGCATGGACTTGACCATATCTTCTGTCACAAGCTTCGGTGCTTTTGCTCCCGGAATCAACACGGCACCGATGACAAGATCGGAATCCTTTACTGCATCTTCGATATTCAGGCGGTTCGACATCAGGGTTTGAATATCATTGCCGAAGATATCGTCGAGCTGGCGCAGGCGTTCGGCGCTCAGATCGATCAATGTCACGTCCGCTCCAAGGCCGACAGCCATTTTCGCAGCATTCGTCCCGACGACTCCGCCTCCAATGATGGTCACCTTCCCGCGTTTTACACCCGGTACTCCACTCAGCAGGATGCCTTTCCCGCCCTTTGGTTTCTCGAGGAATTGAGCACCGATCTGTGTAGCCATGCGTCCCGCTACTTCACTCATTGGAGTCAGAAGCGGCAGAGTGCGATTGACTTCCACCGTTTCATAGGCAATGGCGGTCACTTCTTTTTCAACCAGTGCCTGGGCAAGTTCCGGTTCTGCTGCGAGATGCAGGTAGGTGAACAAGATCAGACCTTTGTGGAAATACACATACTCAGAGGGAAGAGGCTCTTTCACTTTCATGACCATGGCTTTATTCCATACGTCAGCAGCAGTGGCTTCGATTTTCGCTCCCGCTTCCAGATAGGACTCGTCCGTGAAACCGCTTCCAATTCCAGCTCCAGATTCGATATATACGGAATGACCTGCCTTCACCAGGTTGAGGACACCGGCTGGTGTGATGGCTACACGGTTCTCGTTGTTTTTGATTTCTTTAGGAATTCCAATCTGCATGGCTACATCTCTCCTATAATCATTGTTTGGTTAATTCTGATTATATGGATTCTTCACAGTAATTGCATCGTGGAAAATTGAGAAAAAAAGAAGACGGGTTTGGAGAATTCCACAAACCCGTCATTTTTTCATCTGTTCAATTTTAAGATCCAGGTATAAGGTCATTTTCTGATTCGGGTCCTTCAGATCCATCTCGGTGATTTCCCCGATCCTCTTGAGGCGGTAATTCAGTGTATTGGCATGAACATGCAGGGCCTTGGAAGCCTCATTTACGTTGCAATCGTATCTCAGATACATATCGATCGTCTCAAGGAGCTGGGAATGGTGCTTCCGGTCGTACTCCATCAATTTTTCAAGATGATAATTTTGATAGCCGTCACGGATGCGCTTTTCATACAGATCATCGATGAACTGGAAGACCCCAAGCTCCTGATACGTATAGATCCCGCTTGCCTCATATTTAAATCGATCCTTGATCGACAGCACATAAAGGGCTTCTTTATAGCTTTCACGGATGCTTACGGGGGAGCGATAGAGGGTACCGGCCGCTCCTTTCAGCTCCTGGACCCCGAGTCTGCTGCTGATCTCTTCCACAAAGTCACGGACGAAATCCTTGATCTGCCTTGACGGTCCTTCATCCTGGAACGGCCTTACAAGAAGGATCAACTGGTTTTCATCGGTTGTGCTCGTGATGAGCTTAATATAGGAAGAGGCCTGGATGTAGTAGTTGACATGACGCTCCAGGGATTGCTGGATTTCCTCGGGGAATTCAAACACGACAATACCCGTGGCTCCGTTCATGGAAAGATGGTATTTATCAGCAAGGGAATCGATCTTCCCCCGATCTTTCAAATGCCCGGTCAACAGCTGCCAGAAGAAGTCCTTATGCCCCTCTTCCCCCGCCTTCTTCCGGATTTTCAACGATAACATCTGATTCTTGACGACCTTCCCTGCTTTACGGAAGAGATCCAATTCTTCTTCTGTGATATCCCACGTCACCTGTCCCCAGATGAAGCCGAGGATCTCATCGTTCTTCCATACTGATATCGCTACGCGCTTCCCGAGACCTACTTCTGCGATGGCAGGGATGATGACAGGCTCGTCGCTGTCGAATAGTTTCGGGATGACTCCATTTTTCCATAGACTTTTGATGACGTTATCGGGAACCTTCCTGCGCATGATCGTCGCCATGCGTGCCGGATCCACATCATCATCATGGGTGCTGTATGCGAGGATGCGGTGATTGGCATCTTCTATCGTAATCGGGCATCCGATTGTCTCACTAATGGCGTCAGCCAGTTCTTCTAATGATTGGAATGGTCCCTTGAAAGGGTCGAGTTGCTCTGAAAATTTGTCCATTCGTACCACTCCTTTTGCGTGCAATTCAATGATCCGTTTTTAATCATAGTAGATGTACGGTTTCCGAAGCAATGGTTTCCCGGCATTTTGAACAGTTTTTTGAAAATGAACCCTCCAGTACATTTCCATCCTTACAAACATTATCCACTCATTTGTGAAAACACACAATTGAAAACGCTTCAACTTTCATTTTTCGACAAAACGGTATCCACATTCTTGATGATACTATATATAATAAGAGTTGGAAACTCACATATTCACAGACAGCTAGAGGAGGATTCGATGTTAGACGTACTAGACAAGATCAATTCATTCTTGTGGGGAACACCAAGTTTAGTACTGTTATTCGGGACAGGCCTATTTTTGACACTGGTATTGAGAGGCATTCAGTTCCGCAGGCTATTCTATGCATTCAAACTCGCATTTACGAAAGAAAAACCGTCCGCTTCGACAGACTCATCCGAGGGGGATATCTCCAACTTCAAAACGCTGATGACCGCATTGTCGGCCACGATCGGTAACGGGAATATCGCAGGGGTGGCCACAGCCATCACGATTGGCGGACCCGGAGCCATCTTCTGGATGTGGGTCGTCGGTCTAGTGGGGATGGCCACAAAGTACGCCGAAGCCCTACTGGCCATGAAATACCGCGTAAAAAACAAAAACGGCGAATACTCCGGTGGACCGATGTACTACGTGGAAAAAGGTCTGGGACGGAAATGGAAATTTCTCGGTGTCGCCTTTGCTCTCTTCGGGGCATTTGCAGCACTCGGGATCGGCAACAGCGTCCAATCCAATACAATCGCCGATGTCATGACTTCCAGCTTTTCCATTAATCCATGGATCACCGGGATCACCCTGGCTGTATTGACAGCACTTATCATCTTCGGGGGCATACAGAGGATCTCGACCGTGGCATCCTTCTTCGTCCCGATTATGGCGTTCCTCTATATAGGAGGATCCCTGCTGATCATCTTCATCAATTACGATATGATCATCCCATCCTTCTCCCTGATCTTTGAATATGCATTCAATCCCGTTGCAGCAGCAGGTGGATTCGGAGGGGTCGTAGTGGCAGAGGCCGTGAGGAGCGGGTTCTCGAAAGGAATCTTCTCCAATGAATCCGGACTCGGAACGGCGGCCCTCATTGCCGGGAATGCCAAGACCGACCATCCGGTGAAACAGGCTCTTGTGGCCATGACCGGTACGTTCATCGTGACCATCATCGTCTGTACAATGACGGGGCTCGTCTTGCTCATCACAGGTTTCTGGGATCCGTCCGGCGGATTGCTCTCCGGTGTGGCCCACGATCCTTCCCTGGATGGCGGGGCACTGACCAGCGCCGCTTTCGGACATGCCCTCGGCACGGCTGGGGAATACATCGTATCGTTTTCCGTCGTGTTCTTCGGATTTTCCACGATTGTCGGCTGGTATATGTACGGGGAGAAATGCTTTGAATACTTGACCAACTACCGTTTCATCGTACCGTATCGCCTCGTGTATGTGATCGCAACGTTCGCCGGTGCCATTGCCAATCTGAATGTCGTATGGAAGTTCGCCGACATGGCCAATGCGCTCATGATGATCCCGAACCTCATCGCACTCATACTCCTTTACAAGGTGATATCCAGTGAAACGAAGCACTACTTCAACGAATACCTTCCCGCAACAACCAAGAAGAAGTAACCAAAAAGCCCCGTCCTTCATCCCGGACGGGGCTTTTGTTCATGCGATGATATAGTCTCGGTACCGTTCGGCATCACTTTCCCTGCATTCCACTTTCAGGATGGTGCCTTTCTCATCATATTCAGTTTCAAGGACGGTTGCCTGTTCGTTAAAATAAGAAATCAGCTGCCCCTGGTCATACGGGATGAGCATCGTGCATGTCTTATAATCGCCAAAGATCTGTTTTTTCACTTCACCCAGCAGTTCTTCGATACCGATCCTCTGCTTTGCAGAGTAAAAGACACCGCCTTGCTCCACGCGGGGGATATCCCCACCAACAAGGTCTGCTTTATTGAATGCGTACAGGATCGGTGTATCGCCGACTCCGATTTCTTCAAGCGTTTTGTCCGTCACATCCATCATCGTGTCGTGATGGGGGTCTGCCAGATCCACCACATGGATGATCAGGTCTGCTTCCACCACTTCCTCGAGCGTCGAGCGGAAAGCTTTGACAAGCTGATGGGGCAGCTTGTTGACGAAACCGACCGTATCGGTCAGCAGGAATGATTTTTGATCTGGCAGCGTAATGTTACGCACGGATGTCTCCAACGTGGCAAACAGCATATCCTTCTCGAACACCTGCTTGTCGGTGTTGTGGTGGAATCGCTCGATAAAGGCATTCATTGTCGTCGATTTGCCGGCATTTGTATAGCCTACAAGGGAAACAACGGGAATGCCGCTCTTTTTCCGCTGCTTCCGCTGTGTGCTTCTCAGTTCAACGAGGGAGTCAAGTTCCTTGCGGAGGGCCGTGATCCGGTCCTCGATGCGACGGCGGTCGAGCTCGAGCTTCGTCTCACCGGCACCACGGTTGGCAAGTCCTGAGCCTCCCCCCTGTCTGCCGAGGGACTCCCTCCGTCCAATCAGACGGGGCAGCATATACTGCAGCTGTGCAACTTCCACCTGAAGCTGTGCTTCCCTTGTCTTCGCGCGTTCAGCGAAGATGTCGAGAATGAGCATGGTCCGGTCCATCACACGGAGCTCAAGCTTCTTCTCCAGCACCCTGATTTGCGAAGGTGAAAGCTCATCATTCGAAATGATCACATCCGCTTCCCACTCTTCTATGAGGGGGCTCAGCTCATCGATCTTCCCTTTCCCTAAATAATGCACGTGATTGGGACGCTGCATATTCTGGGTGAACTCACCCACTACGTCCATATGGCGTGCTTCAGCAAGCCCCTTGAGCTCGAGCATCCCGTATTCAAAGTCATTATCACGGTCTTTTGTATTCACGCCGATGGCGATTGCTTTTAATTTTTGTTCTTCCATTCATTTCTCACTCCTTCATCGATCTTCCCTTAGGGGAGGATCTGGATCGGTCCTCTATACGAAAAAAAGCCCAGACCTCTGCCTGTGCTTTTCGTAAACGGAAAAAGGCATGGGGAAATCCGCACTTCCCCATCATGCGCCAACCGGTCGGTATTCAATTTCAATGATAAGGCTCCACGTTCGAGGCTTCCCTTATAATCGATCAGACCAATCCCATTTACCCTGCACACAGGCAGAGCATTGAACGTATTCAATTATGCGTTCCATTCGCGGATTCGTAGTCTGATCAAGATCATTTGGAAAACCTCCATTCCTATAAGTACAGTCATCTTACCATAGAAATCGCGTGAAAGAAAGGGATTCCTCCCGACAGATTACGCAATCTGTTTGCGTTCCTTTCGCCAGATCTGTAAGAAGGAAATGCCCAGGGAAATCATGAAGCCTATAGGAAATATCATCCCGATCATCATAAGCTGTGTTTCTTCCGACCAGGAAGATCTTTCGATAAAATATTGGGGTACAAATACGACAATAGGAAGTAAGATCATGATGAGCGTCTTAGACCAGATCGATATCCCGATCAGGATGAGGGCGCATATTACGAATCCAACCACTCTTCCCGTGGTACCAAACGATACGGCTGTATCTCCTATGAAAAGGTCTAAAAATACAACTGCTCCCATACCGATAAGCGGTACTCCCCCCATCATAATATAGAGCGTGAATTCCTTCTTTTTTGTTAATACTTTTCCTGCCGTATATTTAAACAGCCTTGCCACCATCCCACCATAGAGCAGGATCATGACAGGTAAACCGATGATGATGATCCATGAATAATCCATTGTTCCCTTAATCGCGTCCCCCATGACATAAAAAGCGACGGCTCCAAAGATCAAGAGAGTTGCATACTTAAGGATCCCCACCTTATCAATCGGCATCTCCTTCGCAATCTGATCCATGTACGCCTTCGGGGTCAGTCCGGTGATGTCCTCGACGCTTTTCCCGTTCTGTTCAGCTTCGTGTAGATGATCTTCCAGTTCACCCGTGATCTCCCTAATCTCTTTTTCGTTCTTCCCGCTTGTAATCAAGTAAATACTCAGCCGGTCCAGGAAGTCCCTGCTTTCCTTTGAAACATTCATTTCTTTTCCTCCTCCATCAATCGATTCACGCTCGTCGACATGTCCCTCCACCTGACCTTGAACTGTTCCAGTTCTTCCTGCCCTGCAGGGGTGAGGTGATAATATTTTCGTTTAGGCCCTCCTGAAGGCATCTCCTTCTGGACCGTTGTCACCAGCCCATCCTTTTTCATGCGCAGGAGCAACGGATAGATGCTTCCTTCCTTCACCATTGTGAAGCCGTGCTGGGCCAATTTCTCGATCATTTCATACCCATATGTTTCTCCTTTTGAGATGATCGAAAGGAGGCACCCCTCCAGTACACCCTTCAATAATTGGCTCGATGACATATCGTCCTCCTTTCTCCCTCAACTATTTTGCTTTACAACATAGTTGAGGAAAAAGAATGCAACGCAAACTAGGTTGCATTACAAAGTAGTTGTAGTTTATCAAATGTTTCCATTATTAGCAATGCAGTTTTTATTTAATCACAAAAAGAGATTGGGACAAAACAAAAAAGGTCATGACGAACAATCAGTATGGCTTCTTTATACCGCTCATGATTTCCGTGCAAGACTTCGCTTTCCGCGGGTAGCCCGTGAGCCTCCTCGGCAAGCCTGCGGGGTCTCACATCAGCTACTCTTCCCGCTGGAGTCTTCGTCTTGCACTCCAATCAACCGCTAGGATCAAGTAAATAGTAATGGTCATGAAACAAATCAAAAACCCGAACTATCTCAGGCAAGATAGTTCGGGTTTTACTATGACTAAAACACTCTTGTCCCAGCCTCTTTTGATGATGGATCTTATTCAGTTCCCTTCTTCCATTCATCTTGTTCGATCAGCATCTTCCCTGGCCAGGTGTACGCCATGATGCCTCCGTCGGCCTTGATGTCTTCTCCCGTGACATATGAGCTGTCATCAGATGCTAGGAACAGGGCTACCGTCGCCATTTCTGTCGGGCGACCGAGGCGACCCATCGGGGTGATCCACTTATTGGCTTCGCGGAACTTTTCACCCATATCATCCTCTTTCCCACCGACAAGGATATCGATGAGAGGGGTTTCGATCGTGCCCGGAGAAACGGAATTCACCCGGATGCCGTGGCGTGCATAGTCGATGGCCATTGCTTTGGTAAAGTTGATGATGCCTCCCTTGGCGGCATTATATCCTGAGCGATCAAGGTCCGCTGCGTGTCCAGACATGGATCCGTTATTGATGATGGATCCGCCTTTCTCGAGCATGAGGGGGATCAGGTATTTGCTGACAAGGAATGTCCCGCGTAGATCAACGGCAATGATCTTATCGAATAGCTCTACAGGATATTCGTGGACCTTCCCGCCCTGCTCATCGACTCCGGCGTTATTGAAGAGCACATCGATCGTGCCATACTTCTCTTTCAAATGGGATGCAAACGCTTTGACGCCTTCCTCGCTGGACACATCAAGATGATACGCCTCTGCCTGTCCACCTTCTTTCCGGATATTCTCTGCGGTTTTAATCACCTGTTTTTCATCTACATCGGCAAGGATGACTCTGGCCCCCTCTGCAGCAAATACATTTGCCGTGGCTTCGCCGATGCCGGTTGCAGCTCCTGTGATGATGGATACTTTGTTGTCTAATCTTCCCATGATTCTGAATCCTCCTGTTCGATTGGTTGTCTAATGGGAGTTTTCCCGATTTGTGAAGAAGTAAACATAAGGATGTTTCCTACCCTACAGGCACTGATATTGTAACCGGTTCATCTTCTCTATTACATCCGCGTACCCCATCCTAGAAAAACGAAAACCAGATGAAGCAGGTCAATCACCACATCCACGCAGATTTTCATGAGCATGAGCTCCTCACCCTTTCCATTCATTTCCTAACATTAGTAGCCATCCCCTTCTTCCCCTGCTATAATCAGTGCATATTGAGTAAAGGCGGGATGAGATTGAAAGAAGCCATCATTTCCATCGTAGAAGTGATCAATAACTTCCACGACATCGTTATTGAAGTCACAGATGGCCTGGGATTGAACCTGACCGACAAAGATTTGCATTTCTGGGTGATGGGCATCATCGGGATGCTCGTATTCTTTTTTGTCTATGCCGTATCCAAAGTAGCGGCAAAGATGCCGTTTGGGATCGCAGGCCTCTCTTTTATGTACACCCTTACCTTCATGTTCGTCCTTGTCTTCGCCATCGAGATCCAGCAGGCGATCACCCAGCGGGGGAACATGGAATTCGCCGATGCCATCATCGGCCTATGGGGATTCCTCGCATTCTTTCTGATCTATGCGGCCATTATAGGTATCTTCCTTGTTGTCCGGTCCTTTTTCAAAAAGCCGCCCAAAAAGAAAAGAAGCCCTGGCCGAACGACCAGGTCCTCTCACTAGCATCCTATGACACAGCACAGTCTGTTCTTCAGCGTATTACGCAAAATGGAGCAAGGTGTCCATGATGTAATGTACCAAAGGATCAACAGGACCATGGCAAGTGCAAAGTCTGCGCAGCCTTGTATCAAATGAATCTCCCCCTTTCTTACTCCTATCATATGCACGGAATACTAGAGGGTATAAGCTAGATTACTAGATTCAAGAAAATAGGCTGTACAAAAGTGAACACCGTCCCTTCGTGGAGCGGTGTTCATTTGTTTAATTCATCACCCATTTATCCTTCAGGAACATGATGCGACCGATGATGAAGATGACCACGACGACGATCAGGTTCGTACCGATCATCATGGATAGGTGGACGGGGTCGACAACCCCGTAGATCAGTTCCTTCAGGATGCTGAACATATTCAGGATCGGGATGAGGAAGTGATGGGCAGCAAGTTCGTTGACGCTGACTCCGGAAATGAACAAACTTGGGAATACGGCCAGCATCATCACTGGAGTACTATAGCTCTGAGCCTCTTTGATTGTTTTCCCCGCGATACTCGTCAGCATCAAGATCGATGCGTTAAACATGGCGTACACGACAGCCACTACCAACGCAAGCCCTACGATGAGCGGAAGCTGATCCCCGAAGGAAATGCCTTTCCTCAAGTTTTCAGTAAAGAATGCAATTTCCACGGTCACCACGAGCAATGTGATCATCCCTGTAATGAGCCCCAGTGATGAGATGGTCAACCATTTCGCCCATAGAAGAGTAGAACGCTTCACCGGCGTGATCAGGAGGGCTTCCATTGTTTTCTTTTCTTTTTCACCGGCAAACAGATCAGCTGATACAGGTCCCGCCCCTATTCCAATGGCAAGGGCCATCATCATCGGGATGATCAGGGCAATGAGGAAAAGCCCGGTATCTTCTTCAGACAACTCCTGCTGGGTCATCGTGAAGGGTTGGATCGTCGATTCATCCAAGCCTTCACTCTTCAATCTTTCTGCCGTGACAGATTTTTCATAGCCTGATAGATAGGCAGTCACTTTGCTCATCAAGAGGCTGGAGTTTTCACTCATGGAATCACCCACGATGGTGACTGTTGCTTCTTCCCCTCTCTGGACACTCCCCATGAAATCGTTGCTGAAAACGACAGCTGCAAGGGCATCTCCATCTTTAACACTGCTTTCAGGATCTTCGACTTTGGCCACATCGATACTCTTATCTCCCTGGAACAAGGCCAATTGCTCGTCTGATACATCCTTGCTCACTGCAAGTGTGTAGGAATCTCCCTCACTGTCAGACATCATCCCCTCATAGATGAAAGTCAATGCCGTCATCATGAGAATAGGCAAAAGCACCGTTAACAGTAGCGTACGTCGATCCCTGAACGCATCCTTCATTTCCTTTTTAAAGATATTAAGAAGCATGGTACTCATCTCCCCTCACAAGCTTGCTCATAAAGATAAAGTTCAGATCGCGGCTGTTTTCTTGCGCGTAGAGGTCTTCCAACTGTCCATGATAGACGAGTTCGCCTTTATGGACCATCGCCACCTTGTCGCACAGCATCGTGACTTCCTCCATGATATGACTCGAGAATATGATCGTCTTCCCATCCCGCTTCAGCTGATGGACAAGCTGACGGAACACATTGGAAGATGTGATATCAAGCCCCGTCGTCGGTTCATCGAAAAGGATGATCTCCGGGTCATGGATCAGGGTGCGGGCAATCGCCACCTTCTGGCGCATACCCTTCGAGAACCCGCCGACTTTCCGCCCAAGATAGTCCCTCATGCCGAACATCCTGGCGAGTTCGTCGATCCTTATCTTCGTGTCATGCTTGCTCATCCCGTACAGGCTCGCGAAGTACTCAAGATTTTCCTTCGCCGTCAGGCGGTCATACAAACCGGTCTCACCGCCAAAGAGCACGCCGATTTTCCGCTTGATCTGATCCGGATTCTTGACCGTATCGTAGCCCCCCACCTTCACGCTGCCATCGGTCGGCTCCAGAAGGGTCGCAATCGTGCGGAGGAGGGTCGTCTTGCCGGCGCCGTTCTCCCCGAGCAATCCGACCGTATCCCCTTTCCCGATGGTAAAGCTCACATGCTTCAGTGCCGTGATGGATTTTTTCTTATCCTGGAATTTCTTTGTGACCTCATTGATTTCAATCATCTTCACCGCTCCTTGTTTGGTTTCTTGTATTTATCTTACTAGGGAAAGCGCAGGCCGTCTCCGGAGTGGTCGCGAATGTTCCTTTTTCTGTCGTGAAAATGCCATAACCCCTCTTGAAAATGGTAAAATGGTCAGAGAAACCCAAATGAAAGGCGATTGCTATGAAAATTGGTCTTGTTGACGATCGGGTCATCGATCTTGATAAACTTCAGGTCATCGTATCAGGTGTGGAGGGTGCAGACATCGTCTTCTCCACCACGTCGGCCGAAGAAGCCTATGAACAAATTAAAAAAGAAACGGTGGATCTACTGATCTGCGATATTGAAATGCCTCATCTATCAGGCTATGAACTTGCGGATATCATCCACTCCCATGCCCTTAGCATTGCCGTCATCTTCGTAACGGCCAACAGCGGATATGCCGTCCACGCCTTCGAACTGAATGTGCACGACTACATCATGAAACCCTATTCCAAGGAGCGCCTTCAGCAATCGGTACAGCGGCTCATGGAAAAGTCCAAATCCGCCGAGATGACGGGCAGGCTGTACTTGAAACAAAAGAACAACATCCATATTGTCCAGAAGAAGGACATCATCTTCATCGAGCGTTCCGGACGTTCCACCACCATATACACAAGGAACGAACAGATCAAAACGTATCTCACCCTCAATGAACTGGAAGGAGAACTAAGGGAGCGCGATTTTATCCGGTCTCACCGATCCTTCATCATCAACATCCATTACGTGAAGAACTTTTCGTTGTATGCGAAGAATTCATATGTGATCACTTTTGAAGGCATTGAAGAACAGGCCATGATCACCAAGGAAAAAGTCGACTTCCTGCAAGAGCATTATTTTTAAGAGGTGTACGCATATTGACAAAACCATTCATTCACCGGGGTATCATCATCGTCTTGGGATTCATCCATCTCCACGGGATCCTCACGGGCTACCACTGGATCGTTTCTTATCTATTACCTGCGTTCTTGGTCATGGGGGTGATGTACGCCATCTCCCGCAAAACCCCTCTCCATTCAATGGGTAACCGCTGGGATGGGATGTTCTATCTCCTGCAGCTTTTCCTGATTATCCCTTCTCTCATGGGGACGGCCTTGATCACAGGAATTCTCCTTCTACTTGTCTTTATAGGATTGGAGTGGCTTCGCACGGATTTATCAGTAAAGCTTTCCATCATGATTATCGAGAAACAACACTTTGAAACAGAAAGACTACATTTGAATGAGACGTTCCGGATCGTCAGGAGCGAGCGGCATGATTTCCTGAAGCATGTCTCAGCCCTCCACTTCATGCTCGACCACGACCAGCATTCCGAAGCAAAGATGTACCTGAATGACCTAGTGGACGGATATGAAGAAACCAACCTCTCCATCAAGGGAGAACGCGGGAGCATCGCGGGCATCCTCCATCAGATGTATCGTGATGCCACCAAGGCAGGGCTCAGCATGGTGTATGATACGGACCTCCCTCTTTCGACGATGCCGATGACGGATAAAAAGCTGGTGATGCTCTTAGGGAACCTCCTCTCCAATAGCATCGATGCCGCAGCTGAATGGCAGGAGGAAACCGGTGAAAAAGGAACCATCACCATGCAATTTTCCAAACGGAGTGGCCTTTATATCTTGAAGGTCGTCAATCCTAGCCTCAAGATTCCAGGGCCGGTCCTGGATAAGCTGTATCAAACCCACGGGATCACCACGAAATCCGGAGAGCACCAGGGATTAGGGTCCGCCATGATCATGGAAATTGTGAATGAGTACGGAGGCTACCTTGATTTCATCCACAAAGATCAGCACTTCGAAGTAAAGCTTAAATTCCCCGCCATCCACTAAAAAGGAAGGAGACTGTGTCTTCTTCCTTTTTTGCATTTTCCTGATTCATGAAATTCTATATAAGAATGGTTTCCATACAGTGAATCCTGAATGACCCCCAACTTCCTGCCCAATTTTGACCAAAACGTCATATATTATGGGTCCAATGCTTGATTGAGTTCATCCCTCCAAAGGGTATACACTATAACGTAATGAACATCGTATTCATCGAAGTTCATGCAGAATCAACTACTGAAATGGGGTGCATTTTTTGACCGCCACTGTTACAAAACGACAAAGCATTATCCACGGGGCACTGAAAACCTTCGCAGAAAGAGGATTCGCTGCCACTACCATTCCAATGGTCGCAACAGAAGCAGGAGTGGGAGCAGGGACGATTTATCGTTATTTCGAGAATAAAGAAGTTCTCGGCAATCATCTCTTCCAAGAGAATGTCACCCGCTTCACCGATGCATTGCGGACGGATTACCCGTATTCGTCATCGATCCGGGAGCAATTTCACCATATCTTCAGCTCCATGATTTCGTTTACGACCTGTAATCCTCATGCTCTTTATTTCATCAAGATGCATAGCAGTGCCCATTTCCTGAACCAGGACAGCCATGATTGCTTTGATGAGCTCACCAAGCTTCTCGGGCAATTTTTTGAATCGGGAAAAACGATGATGGAGCTGAAGCCTCTGCCATCTCCCGTGCTATTCTCCATCATCTATGGAGCATTCCTTGAGCTTCAGAGAATCGTGGAAACGGGCGATATCCAACCCGATGCTTCCCTTCTGAAAGATGTGGAAGAAAGCTTATGGAACGCCATCCAATTAATCAAACCGCAAGCGGAATGAATATTCATTCCGTCATAAAATCACTGAAAGAGGTGCCATGACCACATGACTCAAACAACTATTTATCCTCTCGCACGAACCTATGGACCACTCGGCAGCATGCCGCTCATCGACCGTGAAAAGCCGGTCCAGTCATTTATCAAACTCGCACAGGAACTCGGTCCGATCTATCAATTCCAATTCCCGGGACACAAGAGCACATTTGTATCGGGAGCCGAATTCGCCAAAGCCATTTGTAATGAAAAACAATTCGATAAAAAAGTCGGCCCCGCCCTTCAAAAAGTGCGCGCATTCGGTGGTGATGGACTGTTCACAAGCGAAACGACAGAGGTGAACTGGAAAAAGGCCCATAACATCCTCCTACCCAGTTTCAGCCAGCAGGCCATGAAAGGCTATCATGCCAAAATGGTCGACATCGCGTCCCAACTCATCCAGAAATGGGCGCGCTTGAATCCGGGGGAGGCTGTTGATATTCCAGAGGATATGACCCGCCTGACCCTTGATACGATCGGACTGTGCGGCTTCAACTTCCGCTTTAACAGTTTTTACCGTGAAGATTCACATCCATTCGTCGATTCCATGGTGCGCGCACTGGATGAAGCAATGAATCAGAATCAGCGTCTCGGCATCCAGGATAAACTGATGATCAAGAATAAACGTCAGTTCAAGGAAGATATCGAGTATATGTTCTCCATAGTCGACAACCTGATCGCAGAACGGAAGGAGAACGGAGATCAAGGAGAAGACGATCTTCTTTCTCATATGCTGAAAGGTGTCGATCCAGAGACAGGTGAAGCACTCAGTGACGAGAACATCCGCTTCCAGATCATCACCTTCCTGATTGCAGGGCATGAAACAACCAGCGGACTGCTCTCCTTCACTCTGTACTATCTGATGAAGCATCCAGAGGTGCTAAAGAAAGCCCAGAAGGAAGTAGAAAGCGTCGTAGGCGATGGGATACCAGATTACAAACAGGTGAAACAACTGAAGTACGTAAGGATGATCCTGAACGAATCACTCAGGTTATGGCCGACCGCTCCGGCCTTCACACTTTATGCGAAGGAAGATACATCCCTTCCAGGCGGGTATTCCGTAGCCGCAGGGGATGAGTTCACGATCCTGTCCCCACAACTTCATCGCGACGCCTCCGTATGGGGCGACGACGTGGAATCCTTCATCCCAGAACGATTCGAGAATCCTTCCGAGGTGCCGCATCATGCGTTCAAGCCGTTCGGAAACGGACAGCGCGCGTGCATCGGGCAACAATTCGCCATGCACGAGGCCGTATTGGTACTCGGTATGGTCATCCAGCACTTCGATTTCATCGAGGACGCAGACTATAAGCTTTCCATCAAGGAAGCATTGACCCTGAAGCCTGATGGGCTGACCATGCAAGTGAAGCCTCGCAAAGGAGCCGTGTCCTTGGCTGCAGCACCCGCCACAGCTACAGATGAGAAAAAGGAAGACGACTCACAAGTGATCGACTCACACGGTACTCCCCTTCTTGTCCTGTATGGATCGAATATGGGAACGGCCGAAGGAATTGCCATGGAGCTTGCCGAGAAAGGCCGCCGCTTCGGATTCGATGTAGAGACTGCTCCGCTTAATGAATACAGCAACGGCCTCCCTCACCAAGGTGCCGTACTCATCGCATCTGCCTCATATAACGGGAATGCCCCGGATAATGCAGACGAATTCGTTTCTTGGCTGGAAACCTCACCTGCCATCGGAGATGTACACTTTTCCGTATTCGGGTGCGGGGATAAAAACTGGGCCAATACGTATCAGCGCATCCCATTCCTGATCGATGAGAAACTTGCAGAAGGCGGTGGGATCAGACTGACCAGCCCTGGATTCGGAGACGCAAGCGATGACTTCGAAGGTCAATATGACTCCTGGAAAGAAGACATTTGGCCGGCTCTAGCCGATGCATTCGACCTTGATCTCCCAAGTGAGCAAACAGCGGATACAAGCATCGAGCTTGAATATGTGAGCCACGTCAGTCACACGCCGATCGCCCGTGCCCACCATGCATTCACTGCCGTAATCAGCGAAAATCGCGAGTTGCTTCATAAAGATAGCGGCCGAAGCACACGTCATATCGAAGTCAGTCTCCCAGAGGGAATCAGCTATCGTGAAGGAGACCATATCGGAGTCCTTCCGGAAAATCCACCTGAATTGATCGAACGGGTCCTTGAACGATTTGCGTTAAACGGAGATGATTATGTTCAGCTGAATGCCGAGAGCGGAACAACCTCCCATCTTCCATCTGGCATGCCAGTGAAGATCTCCGAGTTGCTTGCCAACCATGTGGAAATGCAAGAACCTGCAACACGCGCACAAATCCGTGCAGTTGCTGCCACAACGGTTTGTCCTCCCCATGTTGTGGAACTGGAGGCATTACTCGAAGATTCAACTTACAGGGATGAAGTATTGACAAAACGCTTCACCATGCTAGAACTCGTGGAAGCCTACATGGCATGCGAAATTCCATTCGGACAATTCTTGTCACTACTGCCTGCATTGAAACCGAGATACTACTCGATTTCAAGTGCTCCATCCCATCAGGAAGGAAAAGCGAGTCTCACTGTCAGCGTCGTCCGCGGTGCCGCATGGAGTGGAAAAGGGGAGTACGCTGGAATTGCGTCCAACTACCTTGCCAATCGAACTTCAGGTGACAAAATCGCCTGCTTCATCCATACACCACAATCGAACTTCCAGCTTCCAGAGCAAAGCGAAGCACCGATCGTCATGGTGGGACCAGGAACGGGCATCGCCCCATTCCGAGGATTCATCCAGGAAAGACGCCATCGCAAGGAAAACGGAGAAACATTGGGTCAGGCACACCTCTACTTCGGATGCCGCAACCCGCAACATGATTTCCTTTACGAAGACGAACTGCGTAAAGCCGAAAAAGAAGGCCTCGTCACCCTTCACACTGCCTTCTCCCGATGCCCGGGTGAAGACAAACGCTACGTCCAGCATGCACTCGCCGACAATGCCGACGTCATCCTCCCACTGCTGAAAGAAAGTGGACACCTTTACATCTGCGGAGACGGAAGCAAGATGGCACCCGACGTGGAAACCACCCTGCAACAGCACTACCAAACGTTGTACCAAACCACCCAGCAAGAAGCCATCGACTGGCTTCAAACCCTCGAAAAAGAAGGACGCTATGGTAAAGACGTCTGGGCAGGTGCGTAAACATATTGAAAGAGAAGCAGGCCGCATGGCCGCTTCTCTTTTTTTGTTGTGCCTGGCACCTTTTCCCCTTTTTGTGGCTGGCACCTTTTCCCCTTTTTGTGGCTGGCACCTT